>NZ_WIOK01000092.1 GCF_009467825.1 Cyclobacterium xiamenense
CGTTACAGGACAGGCAGGTGAAGTTGGGGATGTTGGTAAGGCTCCGGAAGCAAGTATCCGGTAACCTCGAAGTCCACGAAGGACCGGATCGGGTTTTTTTCCGGCATCCAAGGCAAAGGACTTTTTCCGTAGCCGAAGGTGGCCTGCGTAAAATGCAGGACTGAAGGCGGGCCTTTTCCGATAAAGGATAGGATTTCCGGAAGTCTTCTGTTCCAATTTTGGGAACTCACAGTCCTGTACAGCTGAGGCGTAAGGCCGGACGGCAGGGCTCCGGAAGGAAAAGACTTTTAAGAGGAAGACGAGGGGGCCCGGACCACTATGGGGAAGCTGCCGGAAAAACCCTGAAAGTGTTGATCCACCGGGGAGCGGCCATCCAGGGAACCGAAAGGGTTCCGAACAGGATGAAAAGATCCGGTCCAGGTCGTACAGTGAGGTCATTCACGTTTTATAAATTTGACCGGCACCACCGGGAAAAACCGCACGGAAACGCACGTCCTGTAACCCAAGCTTGGGTGCAGCAGGCAGTTTACGGATAAAATATTATTTTAGTACATTTAAGGAAGTTTGTGAAAGCGAGCAAGAAAAGGGCTCCG
>NZ_WIOK01000093.1 GCF_009467825.1 Cyclobacterium xiamenense
GTTGTGTTTATGGGCGAAGCGGCAGGATCGCAGGCCTTGGAGTCAGCCGTGGTGGTTAAGGGTGAATGGGGTCTTTAGGTGGGTCGTTGGTAGGTAGGCCATCTTTGGAAATAGTTCTTTAATGATGTAGGATCATGGTGGTTAAGGGTGAATGGGGTCTTTAGGTGGGTCGTTGGTAGGTAGGCTATCTTTGGAAATAGTTCTTTAATGATATAGGATCTTGGTGGTTAAGGGTTAATGGGTTCGGTAGGTGGTTCGTTGGTAGGAAGGCCATCTTTGGCATTTGGTCTTTAATGATGTAGGATCTTGGTGGTTAAGGGTTTAATTGTTTAGTGGTTAGGTAGATTCTGGAACAAACGGTAATGGGACCAAAATCCGGGACATTACACCTGCCCCAAGCCATCCCGCGCATGGCGGAAAGTCTGCTTCGGTAGTAAGCTGCTCCTTTGGTCCAGGCCTGAAGGGCCTGAACAATCCTACCCGTGGGTGCAACCCACGGATAAAGCAAGCAGGTACCTCCAACCCCGAATGGGGTTGAACCTAACGTGTACGGGCGACGCAAGAAGTATTCCTATAAAA
>NZ_WIOK01000094.1 GCF_009467825.1 Cyclobacterium xiamenense
CAAGTCCAAGCGAAAAGCAGAGGAATACCTGTTGGCACATCCGGCCCCCGGCAAGCGGGTCTATATCCTGCGTCCCTGCATGATCCATGGTCCGGGAAACAAGGGAAACCTAAACCTACTCTATGCCTTTGCCAAAAAAGGCTTTCCCTACCCCCTGGCCGCCTTTACCAACGAACGCTCTTTTCTCTCCGTGGATAATCTCTGCTGGGTCATGCTCCGGCTAATGGAGAAGGACATTCCCTCGGGCATTTATCAGGTAGCCGATTCCGGCGTTTTTTCCACGAATGAGCTCATAGAAATGATGGCCGCCTCCCTGGGCAAATCCGCCCGGTTGTTGAAAATCCCCGCGGGGCTATTGAGAGCGGCAGCGAGGGTAGGGGACCGTCTGCGCCTCCCGCTGACCAGCGAGCGCCTGCAGAAACTTACCGAAAGCTATAAAGTCAGCAATGAAAAGCTGCGAAAGGCCCTGGACGCCGATCTTCCCCTGACGGCTCGGCAAGGGTTTGAGAAGACTTTTGAGGCATTCAAGGGGTAATTTTTTACTAATTCACCACAGATGGCCAC
>NZ_WIOK01000095.1 GCF_009467825.1 Cyclobacterium xiamenense
GTCTTTAGGTGGGTCGTTGGTAGGTAGGCTATCTTTGGAAATAGTTCTTTAATGATGTAGGATCATGGTGGTTAAGGGTTAATAGGGTTCGGTACGGGCAGGGTTGTGTTTATGGGCGAAGCGGCAGGATCGCAGGCCTTGGAGTCAGCCGTGGTGGTTAAGGGTGAATGGGTTCGGTAGGTGGGTCGTTGGTAGGTAGGCCATCTTTGGAAATAGTTCTTTAATGATATAGGATCATGGTGGTTAAGGGTTAATAGGGTTCGGTACGGGCTGGGTTGTGTTTATGGGCGAAGCGGCAGGATCGCAGGCCTTGGAGTCAGCCGTAGTGGTTAAGGGTGAATGGGGTCTTTAGGTGGGTCGTTGGTAGGTAGGCTATCTTTGGAAATAGTTCTTTAATGATGTAGGATCATGGTGGTTAAGGGTTAATAGGGTTCGGTACGGGCAGGGTTGTGTTTATGGGCGAAGCGGCAGGATCGCAGGCCTTGGAGTCAGCCGTGGTGGTTAAGGGTGAATGGGGTCTTTAGGTGGGTCGTTGGTAGGTAGGC
>NZ_WIOK01000096.1 GCF_009467825.1 Cyclobacterium xiamenense
ACCCATTCGGTGATAAAATCCATCCTGCTGTCAGCCATTACCTCTTTTGCAAAATTGGATATCCCGGTAGACATCCGGATGCAGAAGGGTCTTCCTTCACTAGTCATTCTGTGCGCAATGTGGAAGTGGCCAAAGTTCCTGTCCAGCACCAGCAGGTCATCCGGCTTGGGTGGAATTTCCAACAGGCAGTCATCGAGTAAACCGGATTCGCCCGTACTCATTCTTCCGAGTCTTGCCTGTAGGGTAAGGCCGGTAAGTACGTCATAGACAAGAAGTATTCTTGCAAGAGTGGTCTTTAAACTATTGGTTTCCACTCCAAAATACCCTCTAATCTGCTTGGATGCCGGCAAGTTTAACGTACTTCCATCACCGCCAAAGACCCTGTACCCCTTCCATCTGGCAGTGGAAAATCTGTCGTAATCCTCTGAACTGATAGCGCACAGATCAGAAAAAAACTGCCATTCAATTTTGTAGCGGGCCTGTGAGAAGGCACTTCCGGTGACTTCCTGTTTCCCCAGCTTGGAAAGGACATCTTCGGTGACA
>NZ_WIOK01000097.1 GCF_009467825.1 Cyclobacterium xiamenense
TCTCAAAACCCGAACATTACCCAAAACCCGGGGTATGACGGCTAATTCGTTTGAAATAAACAAGCAATGAATTGGAATAATCAAAAAAACCTGCCGATCTTTTGGCAGGTTTTTTTTGGTTTTTGCAGATTACCATTCGTCTGTAGCTCGGAAAGGGGAAGGCTGCTGGCATTATCCAAGGGGTAAAAACCAAGAACCTATGCTAATCCAGCGAGGGTAACGAGCTGCTAGCTGCTGGCGTTACGTTGTCGCCCTTTTCGAAAGACCCCCCGGCCAACTTCATAAACGAGTTGTGGGAGCTGCCTGAGGACTCATTTTATTTAAATCCGTTATCGCCACTGAAAAAAGCCCTGGAATGGCTTAATAGGGCCCTGCAATGCCGGTGCGCCATCGATAGGGTTATTTCGATTGCCGACCAGGGGAGGGTATTTTTATAGGAATACTTCTTGCGTCGCCCGTACACGTTAGGTTCAACCCCATTCGGGGTTGGAGGTACCTGCTTGCTTTATCCGTGGGTTGCACCCAC
>NZ_WIOK01000098.1 GCF_009467825.1 Cyclobacterium xiamenense
TAAAATGAAAGAAGGGATTTTTGAAAATCTAATACAAAGGATGGTGGCGAAGCCACCGTATCCGTACAAAGCCTTTATTTGATAAGTGCCTTATTCAATTCTATTATATCAAACAGCCACAGTATGAAAAGGGATTAAAACAGGAGTTAAATCCAATTATTGGAATTGCTAAATTTGACTAGCTGTATTTGTATCATATTACTTATGTACTTAAAATCATAGCCTTCCCAAACCGTTCATTTATCGTGCTGAACCTAGGTGAATCAAGCTTTCTGGATCAATTGGATGTAGCGTTTATCCCCCGATACCTGCTCTTTGATCCTAAAGGCAAACTTATACACCCAAATGCTCCGGGTCCGGAACAAGAGGAATGAAAAGGAATTTTAGGCGAATTTCTTAGATAGGGCTTTATAATACTCCCCATATGTTGGACCAAAAGTATCAGTCGTTAAGTTAACTCATTTATTTGATATTACCTCCTTAGTTGTCTTATTTCCCAAGGGTAC
>NZ_WIOK01000010.1 GCF_009467825.1 Cyclobacterium xiamenense
TCGCCGCCTCATTTATTCAAAAGCCCTTTGGTTAACCCCATAAGGGCTTTTTTTATGCCCTGGGGCGAAGTAAATGTTCACCACAGATTACACAGATTCTCACAGATAGGGTTTATGGATGAATGCAAAAACCCCTTATAACCTATCATCTAACTAAACGCCTATCTTCATGATAATCTGACATTTGTTATCAAAATAGATAATAGGAGTTCCGCTCATTGATGAACTGAGTTCGATTTTAAAACTTTATGAATTATAGTACCTATTCTTTCATAAAAATGGTAATTACATAATGACTCAAACCTATTAATTATAGCGCTCCCTGGAATGTGGCGTTCGCAAAAAAATCCCCCTGCCCCCTTTTTAAGGGGGATTTTGTGCAATCTGGATTCTTTACTTTATTTTTTGGTTTACATTTTTATAAACCTTATCGAGAATCGAACTCAGGTTTATATGTTCTTCTATTCCTTATATGGTTCCTTTTTTTTAAACCATATAAGTGGTATAAGGGCATATTAGGCTTAGACCACAAAGAAAAAAATCTTTGGAAATCTGGGTTCATCTGTGGTGAATCCTTCAGCGAAATAATTGAAAATAAAATAGCCTCCCTAACAAGAGAGGCTATCTGATCAAATCCCGGGATGTTAATTTATCCCACCGTAATCTGCTTAACCTGTTTTTTGATCTCTTTTTTCGGGATGGTTACCAACAGGATGCCATCCTTGTACTGTGCAGTGATGTTGTCAATGTCCGCCTTCTCTTCAGGTAGGAAAAATGACCTTTGGAAGGACGCGTAGTGGAATTCCCGTCTGGTTACCTGATCTTTTTCTTCTTGCGCTTCGGTTTTCTTCTCTGAGGCGATCACCAAGTGCTCGTTTTCATAAGAGATCGTGAAATCTTCTTTTTTCAATCCAGGTACGGCCAGTTCAAGCAGGTAATTCTTTTCATTTTCTTTGATATTTACCGCCGGTACGCTGGCCTTGAAACGGCTCAGGGGAGCACCCAAATCAAAAGCCGAAGGCATGTCGAATAACCTGTCAAACAAATTGTCAAAGGCAGGTACTTGAGATTTTTTTCCGTTGTTTGCTACTTTCATTAATGTCATGGCGTTATTGGTTTTTTGTTTTCTACTTCGATTACATTCCCTCCAATTCAAAACAGATGCCATTCCAGGAAACTAGGTAAATAACTGATTAATAAGACAATACGGCAGTTAGTAGCAAGCGATGTCCGTCAAAATGACAAAAAAATAGCCATTATATGACAACATGTCTATCTCGGTTTCATTCGTAAAAAAGTCCGGGAAGCCATAGGCTCACGGCCGGAACATAGGTTACCAGTGCCAGCACCAACAGGCTGACCAACAAAAAGGGCAAGCCAGCACGGGCAATTTTCTCAAGAGATACACCGCCAATACTTGAGGCCACAAACAAGCAAACCCCCACGGGAGGAGTGGTAAGGCCGATTACCAGATTAAAGACCATGATAATGGCAAATTGGACAGGGTCTACTCCAACCTGAACGGCAACGCCTAACAGGACAGGAAACAGTATAAGCAGTGCGGCAATGGTTTCCATAAATGCCCCTACCACGATCAGCAGCAGGTTGATCAATAGCAGGAGTAGCCATTTATTCTCGGTAAGTTGCAGAAGGGTACTTGCAATTTGCTGGGGAAGTTCTTCCACCGTCATGATCCAGGCAAACAGGTTTGCGAAGCCGACGAGGACCATCAGGGCGGCCGTGGTCTTGGCCGAGTTCAGTAGAATTTCCGGTATGCGTTTAAAGGTCAGGTCTTTGTAAACCCACAGTCCGATTCCCATGGCATAGATCACGGCCACGATGGAAGCCTCGGTAGGAGTGAAAACACCGCCGATAATGCCAAAAAGGATTATCAAGGTCATCATCAGTGCCCAGAATGCCTGAAAGAAACTTTTGACGATGACAACCATCGATTTCCGATCGCTTTTTGGGTAATTTTTTTTCACAGCGATCAAATAAGCGGTGAGCAAAAATCCCAGCCCAAGTAGCAAGCCAGGCACAATGCCTGCGACAAATAATCGACCAACGGAAAGGCCGGTAAGGGTGGCCGCAATAATCATGGGAAGGCTGGGAGGGATGATGGGGCCAATGGTGGAAGAGGAAGCTGTTACTGCACAGGAAAAGGGAGCATCGTAGCCCTCCCTTTTCATTGCAGGGATCATGACCGAGCCGATACTGGCGGTATCCGCTATGGCCGTTCCGGATATGCCCCCAAAAAGCATGGAAGCCCCCACATTTGCCAATCCCAGCCCACCACGAATATGGCCTAGTAAAGCATTGCAAAAATGGATGATTCGTTGGGTGATCCCTCCGGCATTCATCAGGTTGCCTGCCAAAATAAAACCGGGGATGGACAACAGCACGAATACGTCAATGCCGGCATACATTTTTTGGGGAATGACCATCAGCGGAATATCGCTGAAAAGCAGGTAGCTAAATGCAGCGATTCCCAACGAAAAGGCAATCGGAAAGCCAAGAATCAGTAGCAGCAGAAAAACAATAAAAAGGAGGGCGGTCATTTTAGCTTTTTTAGTAATTCCAACAATGCGTACAAACCGGTAAAAAGACCCATGAGGGCCATGGACGCATACATAAAGGCCATGTTGAGGTTCATCGCCGGTGACTTTTGCAGGCTGACAATCTCCATGAGTGGTATGCTGAAGATGAATTGGGTTCCCATCAGAATCAGCACGAAAAGCAACACGACCGCTTCCATGCGGGCCTTTGCTTTTGGGGCCAGCCTGTCCAAAAAGGTGTTCACACGCACGTATCCCTCATCTTTTATGGAAAGTGCGGCACCCACGCTGATCAGGTAAATAAAACTAAACCTCGCCAGCTCCTCGGTCCAGTTTGGAGACCAGGGCAGGGCGTATCTGGCCACTACCTGCAGCAATACCACCCCAATCATCAGAAAAAAGCTTGTAGTCACAAAATACCCGAGTATTTTGTCGAGTAGGGGAAAGTCGGTTTTTCTCATGGCACCTCCTGAATTCGTTTCAGCAAATCTATCTGATCCTCGTTAAAAGAGTTTACCACCGCCGTTGTAGCGGCTTCCTGAAATGCCTGCTTGTCCACCTCTATGAACTCCATTCCTTTATCCACCAGAAATTGGTAGTCTTTTTTCTCCTGTATTAGAAATAATTCGTGCTCGTATTCCTGCATGATCCCGGCAGCCGTGTCAATGACTTCCTGGAGATCCGGTGGTAACATGCGGTACTTTTTATCGCTCATGACCACATAGGCCCAGCTTTTTACGTGCTCCGTCAGCATGCAGTATTTTTGTACCTCGTATAGCCCCGCATCTTTGATCAGCGCGAAGGGGTTTTCTTGTCCATGGATGGTGGATTGCTGCAAGGCGGTAAATACTTCCGAAAACGCCATGGGAGTAGGCTTTGCTCCCAGTGCACTCCAGGTGTCTACATACAGCGATACCGCCGGGACACGAAGGATCATCCCCTGCAGTTCATCCGGATGCCTGATCGGCCGGTTAGCGGTTAAGTTTCGGGCTCCCCGCTCAAACCAGGCGATGGGACGAAACCCGGCTATATCCAGAATGTGTTGTTCGATCTCCTTTCCCAGGGGTCCCCCGGCTACTTTCTTGAGATGATCGGAATCCCGGATGGCGAAGGGGGTGGCGCACAAGATGGATTTGGGGAGGCTCCAGCTTTGCAGGGATTCTCCCGTGATCATGATATCTGCACTTCCTACCAAAAGGCCCGTAAGCACATCCATCTCTTTCCCCAACTGTTCGTTGGGATATACGTTTACTTCGATTCTCCCGTTGGATCGGGTTTTTACCTCTTCGGCAAATTTTAAACTGGCTTTGTGCCAGCCGTGTTCCCGATTGGCCAGGTGACCGAAACGCAGAACAAACTCGGGCTTTTTTCCCTCCCTGGGCTGGCAGGCAGCCAGCTGGAGCGCAAAGGCGAGGAGAAATACCTGAAAACAGCATGTTGGGTTCATGGATACGGCTCTCAAACAGGTAAAAGGGTTTCATTCAATGGTAATTCGTCCCAAAGTACAAAAATTATTCGCCCAGGACATTTTATTTTCAAAATTTAGCACCCACCACCACGGTTTTTTTCAGATGCTGTACCTGCCCGTTGGGATGAACCAGTTCTGCCGAAAGGATGTAATAGCCTGCATTCACCTTTTCTCCCCGTTCGTTACTACCATCCCAGGTATAAAACCCTTCGGATCCCCAGATAGCGTTCTCACACAAAACTTTCACCGGAACTCCGGTAGGCGTGAAGATGCGCAGGGTGGCCTGAAATCCAGGTGCTTGCATGGTATACGATATGGTTGTAAATGGTTGTTCACCGGCAGCCATGGGAACAAATACCTCTGGAGTGACCGCAATGCCAACTGCGGAACTGCCCGGCACGAATACCTGGGAATTTTTGGCGCCGGGACTGGCATGGCCAACATGCGCACCGGCCGAATGCCAGTTTTCCCGGTCGTTCGTCGGAGCAGCTACCGAATACCTTTCCAGGGAAATTCCCTTGACATCCCGCAGGAAAGCATGGTGAAAATCTTCGTCATAGTCCAGTCGTTCCACCCAGTTTTCATCGGGGTCCAGCAGAATGACGGTTCCGGATCGAATCGGATAGCTGGGCAAGCTCATTTCCACAAATTTTTCCCGGTCATTGAGGGGGTACCGTTCCGCCAGTCGCTGTGCATCGGTCGTCACTACCAGGTAGTCAAACGGATCCAGTATCAGATTGGCTCCTTTGATAACCCGACGGTTACTAATTTCTCTGTCGGTAGCATTGGCCAGTTTCCAGTTTTTCAGGTTCAGGTACTTTTCAGAATTATTGTAAATCTCTACAAATTTTGGAACGCCCGTATCCGGATTGAAAAGAATTTCGTTCAACAGCAAATCACCCTCTTCGGCGACACCGGGTATTTTCAGCCACAATTCAGCAGCCGCCGGATCAAGGGAATTGCCCGAACAGTCCCGCCAATTTTCTGCCGTCAACAAATAGGCCTGGTTCTGCTGCAAGGGTTCCTGCAACACCAATACCCATTGGAATTGATCCAAGGAATCGCTGTAAGCTGCCCGTATTTCCCGCTCCGGAGTCAATCGGAAGGAACTTCCGTCGTTGTGGGGGCCTACCGGTTTTGAAAATCGTAGCAGGATCCGGTAATTGTCTTCCGGAATGGCGGAAAGCAGCCGGGGTGCCGTCCGGTCGGGACTGTCATCGAAAACCGCGTTTGGCTGACCGGGAGTACCCTTGTTTTCGCTAATCGATGGGGTATAGTTGGTTTCAGATTCGCAGGGATACCATGGATTGATCACTTCCAGACTAAAGCCATTGGTCGAGATTTCACTGCCCAGGGGCATCCCGGGATTGTAATAGACGCGGTCCACCAGAAGTCCCTGCGTATTTTTCAGGCTGATCACATCCCCGCTGTTCAACAACGTGGGCCAGGACTTGATACCAAGGACGGATCCGAAGCGAGAGAAGGCTTCCGTCATGCTCTCCGGACAGAGGATGAGGTATTGTCCCGGACCCAGACTGGCACGCGGAAGCGTGGTTTCGGTACGGCTATTGGAAAGCACCATGCCGCCCAAAGGAAAAGTTAGATCCGTGGGATTGAATAACTCCAGATATTCCGCTTCAGGTAGTACGTTTCCGGCACGCGGAGCGGGCATCACTTCGTTAATGATTAGCTCCTTGAACCCGGGAATTTGTGGAGATTGGTAGGGAAATGCCAGCTCTATGGGAGCAATTGTGTTCCCATCCAGGTCCTCCAATGCCTCAATACGCAGCCGGATATTCTGCCCCTCTTCCCAGCCCGCTTCAAACGTAAGCAACACCCGGTCTCCCTGACCTTCCAACGAGACCCAGGAGGGGGATTCCCCATTTACCGAATAAAAGCCGGGGACCACGGCTAGAACCGGATTGAGTTCCTTGTCAAAATGTAGGAGAAGTTGGTTGGCGGGTAGCGGTTCTACCTCAAGTAACTCCGGGGGCAATGGATTCCAGGAAAAGCTCCGCAGGCTCCCAGGTAGCAGCGTGCCGTTTTCAGTCAATCTTGGAGGAATTTGCAGTGTCCAAACGGTTCCCGCCGGTATGGGCACATCCAAAATTACCTGAATTTGATCCGGCCTGCTTTGGTTCAGAAGGGCCGCAGGCCGCAATTCCTCTTCCAAAACCAGGAAATCACCCATCCAGGGCTGGGTAGTGTCCAGAGACTCTTGCTGCTTGATGCGAAGCAATTGGCCCTGTTCCATCCATAGATCCAGAATGCCGTCGTGGTAGGCAAGGGATGCTTCGTGCGGCCTGCTGGATTTTCCTTCGGAGGTATTAACTGCTGCAACAGCGATCGAAACCGTATCCCCCAGGCCAAGCGTTTCTTGCAATAATAACGATACCTGGTATCCATTTTCCGAAAGGTGTACCTCCTTGGGTGGGCGGCTACCAATTCGGTAACTCTCGGGAAATAGCACCTTACCCGGATCGGGAAAATCGGTAAAGGTGATTTCCAGGGTTTGTTGATCCCAAATGCTGGTTCTACTAACAGCAAAGAGGGAATGGTTCAGCGCGTATTCCAGGTTCCGGCTGATTTCTCCGGACCGAGCCTGGACGAGCGGAACCCGGAGGCGAAGTACTTCGTCCGTCAGCGGGCGTTGTGTAAGCAGGCTGAGGTATTTGCCCGTTGCATCCAGGGAAAAGATTGTTTCTAACCGCTGGTTTACCAGGATGGAATCCGGAAGTTCGATGGCTTTGCTCCAATCCAGTTTTAGTTCATAGGGAGACAGCAGAAAGGCGGTGTCAATCCGCGGGGCAAGCGTGTCCCAGGTAAAGGACCTGTGGATGCTTGATGCCATTTCTTTTCCGAACCGATCCCGTAAATGGCGTAGTTGAATTCGGTAGGTTTTTCCAGGAATGAAATCGTTAGCGAAGGCGAGCTGTACCCTGTCGGGGCTGGGCAGCGAGATTTCTTCTGGCAATCCGATGCCCTCGTTTACTTCATAGAATTGGGGAACGGCCGCCCATTTGGGATCCAGGGGTTTGTTGAATTCCATCAACAGGCTGCGCGAGGAGGGGATTTCGAGGCGGCTAAGCTGTATCGGACGGGTATCCCACCGCAGCGGTGCATGAAAAGTAAAGCGCTCCT
Source organism: Cyclobacterium xiamenense (assembly GCF_009467825.1). GTDB lineage: Bacteria > Bacteroidota > Bacteroidia > Cytophagales > Cyclobacteriaceae > Cyclobacterium > Cyclobacterium xiamenense. Next base: position 7,165 of record NZ_WIOK01000010.1, read on the forward strand.
TTCCTTGCTCATCGCTGATACCGGTGATTTCCAGCTGGAAGTCTTGGTTTTGAGGAAGCTCGCGGTCGAAAACCAAGACCAATCCAGCGGCTTCACCTGCGGCCGGCAATACCCTACTGGGCCGAATAGCGGCCGGAAGTAAGAAATAATTGTCCGGATTCCGTACGGTTCCTTCTGCTACAGCACCGGCAAACTGCAGGCCAAGGCTGGTTGGAGAATCGAAAAACAGGCTGTCCAGAAAATTTTCCCAGGCAAACGAAGCGACCGATTCCGATTGACTATTGCCGTACCCGTCGGCAATACCATTTACCTGCAGGGTGTATTCCGATCCCGGTTGAAAGGTCCCATCAACCTGCAAGCGCACTTGATTTGGCTCGCTTTCGTGGATTTGAGCTGCGGTTATAGTGAGCGTACTGTTTTCCAGTCCGTAATTTTCCGGTTCAGAAGCCGAGGCCGGCTCCAGGGCTTCGTCAAAGACCAGCAAAAGCCTGTTTTCTGAGACCCCCCACACCGATAAAAGCCGGGGAGCGGTCGCATCAAATACAAAGGATAAGGTGTCGGATTCCAGGGGCTGCCCAAAGCAATCGATCATCGGTCCCGATTCGAGCAAATAGGTAGTTTCCGAAATCAGGGGTTCCGGGAGGCCCAGTTCCAGGCTGTGGGCCCTGTACTGCAACACCTGAAGGGGAAGTCCGGAGATGGAGAACGAGGGGGGTTCGGCCGGTTCCGGGGGCAATGCTTTGGAAAAACTGACGCGAATTCGTTCCGCTGAGAGCGGCTGTACCGCTACCATGGCAAACGGCCGGGTATCCGGTTCTTCACGAAAGACGGCATTTTGCGTTCCGGGGCTCCCTCCTGTCGGAGCGGTAGATGCCAGCCAGTTGAATTGATCGCTGCAGGCCTGGAAGGGATTGATCCGCTCCAGGGCCCAGCCTCCATTGGTTTTTTCGGGGTCCCGGTAGAATGCTTCGGAATAGGTCAGGCTGTCGATCAGGTTTGAGAAACCGTCCCGGATGCGGATGGTTCCCGATGCATTGGGCAAGGTACGAAAAGGGTCGACCACAGCTACCTGCCCGAAGCTTTCCAGAAGCGGTTTTGTAGCTGGCGAGCAAAGAATCAGGTAGGAAAGTGGCGCGATGACCCGCTCTTCGATGGGCACCCCGTTGTAGGTAAACTCACGTAGCAGGAGGGGTCTGTCCAGGCGGTTGTACAATTCAATGTATTCGGCATTGGCAGCGGTAGGCAATACCGGTTCGGGAGGGACCCTACCTTTTGGATTGGGGTCTGCCATGACTTCATTGATGATCAGGGCACCGACAGGGGTAGGCCTGTGGATGGAAAATGTGAACGCCCAATCATCCAGGAGCTGCCCCGTTTGCCTTACCTCAAGCTGCTCAAATTGAATGCGGTATTCGTTCGTATACAAGGAGCGATCGAATTCCAGGTGCATTTCCGCGGCTTCCGGCTGACGGATTGACAGCGGTGTTCCGTAGCGGTTATTCAGTAGTACGCCTTCTTTCCGCAGCTGCAGGGGCTGGTTGAACTGCAGGGATAGGATGTTTTCTGCCACTAGGCTTGCCTCAGTCAGGGTCAGTTCTCCCGCCGCCGCGGCCCCGCCTTCTACAGAGAAATCGTCCAGAAAAAGTCGCGCGGCCGTACCCGAACCTGGTCCGTATTCCACTTCCAGGAGAACGGTTACCGCGGCAGTATGTGCGAATTCTGCCGGAACCGGGAGGGAGTACGCGGCAAAAGGACGGTCTTCGTTGGGAAAGGTCCCAATATCTCCCAGCGGAATACGTTCGCTAAATCCCTGCGCCAAATCGCTGGAAAACGACAGGTAAACCAGGGCCGGACGGGTACCCGAGCCGTTTTTTGCGGTGCGGGCTTGAAAGGAAATTCTGGGATCGTTTAGGCCAACAGTCGCTATTTTTATGTAAATTTGCGCACTGAAACTTGCAATGGGTTGCAATCCCAGGGCATTGGACTGGTTTACACCCTGCCCGCTGGCTTGAAATACCCGGGAAGCTCCGGAACGCAATTCGTTGGCAGACCAACCAGGCAAAAACTCCTCCGGATGGTTGACAAGCGTAAAACGTTCTTCGAAATCCTGGGTTTGTGTTGGGTTTAAAACGGTAGGGAAAGCAAATCCTGGCAAGGAAAAAGTAATGAAGTATCCGATCAAAATGATGGCTTTCATAGATGGAATATAATAAATACCGTATAAAGCACGCGTAATTCAATGAAAAAAATTTTCCTGTGCATTTCTCAGGAAAGGAAAACCGGTCAAAAAATAGTCAAGATGAAGTTAGCCGTAGTGGGAGCCACCGGATTGGTAGGCTCCGAAATTTTGGAAGTGCTGGACGAGCACAATTTTGCATTCGACGAACTCCTTTTGGTCGCCTCTGAGCGATCCGCGGGGAAAAAGATTGCGTTTAAGGGAAAGGAATATACGGTAATTGGCCTGAAACAGGCAGTGGAAGCGAAGCCGGATATTGCAATATTTTCAGCAGGGGGAGGTACTTCTCTGGAGTGGGCGCCTCGGTTTGCCGAAGCCGGTACCATCGTGATCGATAATTCTTCGGCCTGGAGAATGGACCCAACGAAAAAACTTATTGTCCCCGAAATTAACGGGAAAGCGTTGCGCATCGACGACCGTATCATTGCCAATCCCAACTGCTCCACCATTCAGATGGTGCTTGCGCTGGCCCCTTTGCGGCAGAAATACGGCATCAAGCGAATTGTGGTATCTACCTACCAATCGGTTACCGGAACGGGAAAAGATGCGGTCGATCAACTGATGGCGGAGCGAAAAGGGGAAGAAGCCACCATGGTCTACCCGTATAAAATCGATCTGAATGTATTGCCCCATATCGATGTGTTTCAGGAAAACGGCTACACCAAGGAGGAAATGAAGATGATCAATGAGACCAAAAAGATCTTCGACGACGATTCCATTCAGGTAACGGCTACTGCGGTCCGAATTCCGGTGATGGGAGGCCACTCCGAATCCGTCAATGTGGAATTCAAAAAAGATTTTGATCTGGAAGAGGTCCGGAAACTGCTGGGAGAATCCCCCGGTGTGGTGGTGCAGGACGATCCGGCCACCAATACCTACCCCATGCCCCTGCATGCCCACAAAAAGGACGAGGTGTTTGTTGGCCGACTGCGTCGGGATGAAACCCAGCCCAATACGCTTAACATGTGGATTGTGGCAGATAACCTTCGAAAGGGGGCGGCCACCAATGCCGTGCAAATAGCCGAATACCTGTTGGCACACAGCATGGCTTAAGTGAATCTGGAAGCGACCTATACCGCCGAACTGATGCAATTTGTGCATGATCATCTGAATGAAGATCCTGCACAATTGCTTTTAAAGCAAAAAGAAATTCCCGGACTGGACCTCAAGGCAGCCGCTGCCCAAATAGCCCTGCGGCAGAAGGCAAGGCAAAAGTTGCCGAGTTGGTTTGTCCATCCACACCTTATTTTTCCGCCTGCCCTTTCGGTAGAGCAATGCTCGTCGGAACGTACGGCAAGGTACAAAGCCAGCTTGGTGCAGGGAACGACCCTGCTGGACCTGACCGGGGGCTTTGGCGTGGATACCGTCTATTTGGGTGAAAACAGCAAACGGGTGACCTATGTGGAGCGACAGGAGGAGCTGGTAGCCCTGGCCCGGCGAAACCTGCCCCACTTTTTGAACAGCCAGCACTGTACCTTTGTGAAGCAGGATGCGCTTGAATTTCTGCGGGAAACGCCGGAAACGTACGACCTGCTTTACGTAGATCCTGCGCGGAGGGGCATGGGCAATCAAAAATTACATCGCCTTCGGGACCTGGAGCCGGATCTGGTGCGTAACTGGGACCTATTGCAGCAAAAAGCCAGGGTCATTATGGTAAAGGCCTCTCCCATGCTGGATATCAGCGAGGCCTGCAGGGAATTATCGGGAATCACCCAGGTACACGTACTCGGAGTAAAGAACGAGGTTAGGGAACTGCTGTTGCTGGCGGACGGCTCCGGAAAACCGCTGCGGATTGTAGCTGTGGAAATGCGGGAGGGAGAGACCTTTTCCTTTTCGTTTTCTCCGGAGGAGGAAGCCCTGGCTTGTCCCACATTTGCCTATCCTGGGAAATACCTGATCATCCCGTATGCCGCCCTTTTAAAAGCCGGGGCATTCAAAAGCTTTTCCGTAGCGCAGGGACTGGCCAAGTTGCATCCACACACCCACGTGTATACCACGGATCAGTTGCCGGAGGCAGTGCCTGGACGGGTATTTGAGGTGATGGAGCAAATTCGTCTGGATAAGAAAGTACTGAAAAAGCGATACCCGGAGGGTAAGGTGCACGTGATTTCCAAAAACCATCCCCTTAAAGCGGAGGCCTTTAAAAAGAAATTCCGTCTCCGGGACGGGGGAACGGAGTTTTTAATTGCGGCCACAGCAGTAGATGGGAAACCAGGGGTTTGGCGGTGCCGAATGGTTTGATGGCGTGAGGATCTGATCGGGGGATTTGAAAAAGACGGATAGGTGTTTTTGCGAATTCCCTGCAGCTTTGTTGGCGGTACTCGGCCATGTTTTTTTCGATCAATTGCCTACTAGCGATAGGCAATAGGGGTATTCTCGGGATGACGGGCTTCAGCCAAATTATTCCCCCTCGGATCGCCCAAATTCACCTTTCACAGGAAACTCTTACAACTCCCTGGAATAGTGGGTTTTTTAATGATTGAGGGCAAATCAGCAACCCATCGACCATCTGATAGGGTTGGTTGCCGAACCCAACAAAAAGCACAAGCCCTTGCATTTCTTCCATTTTGGCACAAGCCCGGGTGCTTTAACGATTGGCTTTTGAGGTGTCTGGAAAGCCGCCTAATCCACTACCAATTGAACATTTTCTATGGTCAACCACAGCGTACAGTCAATAGAAAAAACCCAATTTTCTCTGATTTGACACAGGGGATTAATGATTTCTTTCAAAATATTTCCAAATTCATTTGGGTGGGAGCGATCCATTCCGTTTAAATCATTTTTAAAGATGGTGGTGGAATCGTTAAGTAGACGTTATGCGGTTGGTTAGTTTTCAGGAAGATGTAGAAAGCCTTGTGTTGAATCTCTACAAATGGGTCCAACTATTCATAACATAGCGAATTATCTATTTTAAGGATTACCGAAAGCCCCGCGTCGACTTCGGAACTTCGCCGGCAATGACCATTTACTTTCAACACCAGGCGTATAAAGCTATTCCTTTTTTTCGTTATATTCCCTTTCCAAACCAAATAACCCAACCATGAACCGAAGAACCTTTACACGGAACAGCCTGTCTGCCCTGGGGCTGGCGATGGTAGCAGCCCCCGCTTTTGCCAGGATACGTCCCAAAGCCGCTGTACGTCTGGGTGGACCGATCTTTTCCAAACCCCAGGGGCCGGAGGAATGGGCCGCGGCTGTAAGGGCCAAAGGATTCCGTGCTGCCTATTGCCCGCTTCCCACTACGGCAAGTGCAGTGGAGATTCAGGCCTACGAAAGTGCAGCTAAAAAAGCAGACATTGTTATCGCTGAAGTGGGAGCCTGGAGCAATCCCATTAGCCCCGACGCCAACATGGCCCGGGAAGCCATGGAAAAGTGCATCCAGTCCCTGCACCTGGCCGAACGTATTGGTTCTAATTGTTGCGTAAACATCAGTGGCTCAAAAAACGCGGTTCACTGGGCCGGGCCGCATCGCGATAACCTCACGCAGGATACCTTCGATCAAATCGTAGAAGTAACGCGAAAAATCATCGATGCAGTGAAGCCGAAACGAACGTTTTTTGCACTGGAACCCATGCCCTGGGCCTTTCCCGACTCTGCAGACAGTTACCTGGATCTGATCCGGGCCATTGACCGCAAGGCCTTTGGTGTGCACATGGACCCCATGAACCTGATCGTAAGCCCCCGGTTGTTTTATGACAACGCCAACCTGATACGGGAGTGCTTTAAAAAACTGGGAGCTCATATCCGAAGTTGTCACGCCAAGGACATCGATCTCCGGCAGGATTATTACATGCCGCAATTTTCCGAAGTGCGACCGGGTCTGGGCCAGCTGGATTACCAGGTGTTTTTGCAGGAAGTAAGCCGGCTTGCGGACATACCCCTGATGATGGAGCACCTGAGCTCCGAAGAAGAGTACGACCTGGCTGCGGCGTATATTCGCGCAGAAGGGCTGAAAGTAGGGGTAACGGCCTAATAGCGTACGTTCTCCAGTAAAAGCCAGGTAAATAGCAGCAAGAGGAAGGCGATTCCGTAGTATTTCAGGACCAGCAGGCGGTTGCTACGGTGCAGAAACCACAGCACCCAAACCGGCCGGATAAAGCCCAGCACTACCGCAATGCCTGTCAGGAAGGTAAGGATTGTAAGACTGGCGAAAAGCGTTTCCATGAGCGGGATCCTAGGTTGATCGTCTATTTTTCCAGCAAAAAAGGCTGTCGCGTATACGGGACAGCCTTTCTTTTCGGATTACATCTCCATGCGGATTATTTTTTCCGTTTGATTTCCTCCATTTTATACCCTTCAAAAGTATCTCCCACTTCGATATCGTTGAAACCTTTGATGGAAACTCCACACTCGTAGCCGTTTTTCACTTCGCTTACGTCGTCTTTGAAGCGTTTCAAGGCGCTAATTTCTCCCTCATGGATAACGATTCCATCCCGAATGATTCGGATCTTATTCTTGCGGTGAATGTAGCCATCAGTCACGTAGGAACCGGCGACAGTACCGACTTTGGAAATCTTAAATACTTCCCGAACTTCGATATTGCCCGTAATCACCTCTTCAAATTCAGGTTCCAACATTCCTTCAATGGCATCTTTGATTTGGTTAATGGCATCGTAAATGATGGAGTAGTGCCTGATTTCAATCTCTTCTTGTTCCGCCAGCCGTTTGGCATTGGCAGAGGGGCGTACCTGGAAACCAAGAATAATCGCATCGGAGGCAGAAGCAAGCAATACATCCGACTCGGATATTTGTCCCACACCTTGATGGATAATCGTTACTTTTACTTCGTCTTTTGACAGTTTGAGTAGGGAATCGGACAGGGCTTCCACAGATCCATCCACGTCTCCTTTGATGATGATGTTAAGCTCCTTGAAGCTGCCAATCGCCAGTCGCCTGCCGATTTCGTCCAGGGTGATGTGTTTTTTGGTTCGCAGACTCTGCTCTCGTTGGATTTGCTCGCGTGAATTGGCAATTTCCCGTGCTTCTCTTTCCGAATCGTAGACTTTAAACACGTCTCCGGCTTGCGGTGCACCTCCAAGACCCAGTACCTGTACAGGAGTGGAGGGCCCTGCTTCGTCCACTTTTTTACCGAGGTGGTCAAACATGGCCTTGACCCGGCCGTAATGCTGTCCGGCGAGGATGGTGTCCCCTATCCGTAGCGTGCCAGCCTGTACCATGACGGTGGATACGTAACCCCTTCCTTTGTCCAGGGACGCTTCCACGACCGTACCCACTGCGTTCTTTTTGGGATTGGCTTTGAGTTCCAGGATTTCGGATTCGAGCAATACCTTTTCGAGCAGCTCATCTATGCCCAGACCGGTCTTGGCGGAGATTTCCTGGGATTGGTATTTACCTCCCCAATCTTCCACCAGCAAGTTCATGTTGGCAAGTTCTTCTTTGATTTTATCCGGATTGGCATTGGGCTTGTCCACTTTGTTGATAGCAAAAATCATCGGTACGCCTGCAACCTGGGCGTGATTAATCGCCTCCTTGGTCTGAGGCATCACGTTATCGTCTGCTGCGATCACAATAATGGCCACATCCGTTATCTTGGCACCCCGGGCCCGCATGGCAGTAAACGCCTCGTGTCCCGGTGTATCCAGGAAGGCAATTTTATGCCCGTCATCGGTTTCTACATCGTAGGCACCGATATGCTGCGTAATTCCCCCAGCTTCTCCGTGCGTCACCTTGGCCCTTCGGATAAAGTCCAGCAAGGAGGTTTTACCGTGGTCTACGTGTCCCATGATGGTGACAATCGGTGCTCGTTCCACCAACTCCTCCGGATCCTCTTCTACTTTTATCTCCGCTTCTTCTTCGTCGGATTTAGTAAATTCCACATCGTAGTTGAATTCATCTGCGATAATGGTGATGGCCTCTGCATCCAGTCGTTGGTTGATGGAGACAAACATCCCCAATCCCATACACACGGAAATGACCTCATTGACGGAAACGTCCATCAGGGAAGCCAGGTCATTGGCAGAAATAAATTCGGTTACCTTCAGTACTCGGCTTTCTTCCGGCGTATCACTTACTTCTTTGGATCGGTCTGACCGCTTGTCTCTACGGTTTTTACCCTTTCCGCCGGATTTTCCCCCGCCCTGTAACCGGGCCAGGGTTTGTTTGATCTGGTCCTGTATTTCTTTCTGGGTAGGTTCTTCTTTCTGGAAGCGGGTATTTCCAGTGCCTCTGGCACCGGGTCTTGCTGCTGGTCCCCGGTTATTGCCTTTTCGGGCACCTGCTCCCGGACCCTTTCCTGCAGCTCCCGCTGCTGGACGGACTCCCTCAGGGCCCCGTGCGGGTCGGTTATCGATGCGTTTTCTCGGCCGCTTTTTCTTCTCTTTGTTTCGTTCGTCTGAAGAAGCCACCGGTTTGGTTTTCTTTTTCGGCTTGTCTTTTGGAAGTTCGATCTTACCCAGGACGGTCAGTCCTTTCAGGGAGTCTGCCTTTGCAGAAATCACCTTGTCCTTTTCGTCGGAGACTTCCGCTGGTTTAATTGTTTCAGCGGCCGGTTTTTCCGGTTCGGCTGGTTTTTCTTCTGCTTTTGCGGGCGTTTCAGGGGTGGATTTTTCTTCTTTCGGATGCGAAGCTTTTGGTGTACTTTCCGGTGTTTTGCTTTCCGGCTCCACTGGTTTTGCCTTTACTGGACTGCTGGCAGCGGGTTTTTCTATTTCTGCCGCTGGCTTCTCTACCTTTTTCTCCGTTTTGGTCTCGGGAGTTTCTTTGGCGGGGACTTCCGCTTTCGGTTCGGGTGTTTTTGCGGCTACTTCGGGCTTCGGTTCGGCTGGTTTACCAGCCTTTCCTTCCAAATCAATTTTCCCCACTACTTTGATTCCTTGAAGTTTGGGCGCTTCCGTGGAAATTTTTTCGGTATCTTTTTCTGTCGAAGGTTTTTCTTCGCGCGGGCTAGGAGTTGGCTTTTCCGGTTCCGGCTTTTTGATTTCCTTCTCCGGTTCGGATTCGGATTCAGCCTTTATGGTAAAGTTTTCGTTGTGTCTTTTGCCAATGGAAAGATGGGAGGCCTCTTCCTTCTCTTGAGCAGAAGACCGAAACTCTTTGGCAAGCATGTTGAAATGCTCCATACTTATTTTAGAGTTTGGGTTGCTTTCTACTTCAAAGCCCTTCTTCGCCATGGACTCCACGATGGTCGCTACACCTACGTTGAGCTTTCTGGCTACCTGGCCTAATCGCATCATTTTTTCTTCTGACATACTAATACCTATTCCTGTATTTTATTCTAATGCAAATATAAAGGGGATAACGTATAATCTATCGTTATTCGCTATTCAAATTCCTGTTTTAATATTTTAAATACATCGTCAATCGTTTCTTCTTCCAGTTCGGTTCGCCGCAATAGGTCTTCTTTGGTCAAGGCCAATACGCTTTTTGCCGTATCAAGCCCTGTTTTTTTCAATTCGTCTATTACCCAACCCTCAATTTCGTCAGAAAATTCGGACAAATCCACATCTTCCTCTTCTTCGTAATCGGATAACTCTCTGAAAACATCGATTTCATAGCCCACCAGACGGCTGGCAAGCCGAATGTTGAAACCGCCTTTGCCGATGGCCAGGGACACCTGATCGGGTTTGAGGTATACCGATATCCGCTTGTCCTCTTCGCTAACTTGCAGGGAAGACACCTTTGCAGGGCTCAGGGCTCGGGACACGTACAGATCAAGGTTATCCGTGTAGTTAATGACGTCAATATTCTCATTCTGCAATTCCCGTACCACGGCGTGAATTCGGCTGCCTTTCATTCCAACGCAAGCCCCAACCGGATCAATTCGGTCATCGTAGGATTCCACCGCCACCTTTGCTCGTTCGCCGGGCTCCCGAACAATTTTCTTGATGGTGATGAGTCCGTCGTATACTTCCGGCACTTCGTTTTCAAACAGACGCTCCAAAAAGATGGGAGACGTTCGGGACAAAATGATCCGTGGGTTGCCATTGATCATTTCTACCTTGTGTACAATGGCCCGTACACTGTCTCCTTTCCGAAAGCGATCCTTCGGAATCTGCTCGGATTTGGGCATGATCAGCTCGTTCCCCTCTCCATCCATTAATAGGATCTCTCTTCCCAGGATTTGGTATACTTCCGCACTGATGATTTCCCCAACTAATTCCTCGTACTGCTGAAAGAGCAAGTCCTTTTCCAGATCCTTGATCCGTTGGATGAGGGTTTGGCGAGCCATCATGACGGCTCTTCTTCCAAAATCCTCCAATTCCACCTTTTCGTACGTTTCTTCTCCGATTTCAAAATCGGGTTCAATTTTCTTTGCCTCTGACAAACTAATTTTGTCGTAATCCCAGATATCTTCCGAGTTATCGTCTACAATTTCTCTGATCCGAACGATCTCCAGATCTCCTTTGTCAGCATTGATGATCACATCAAAATTTTCATCTGTTTCGTACTTTTTGCGAATCATTGCCCGAAAAACATCTTCCAGAATACGGATCATTGTTGGTCGGTCCACATTTTTCGATCTTGCAAACTCAGCAAATGATTCAATCAGAACTTTAGCATCCATTGTTTTTATTTGAAAGAGACTACTACTATAGATTTCCTTATTTGGTCAAAGGGGAGGAAAATCGCTTCTTCTACCGCCTTTTTACCTTTTACTTTTTTCGTTACCAGGAGCTGAATACCTCGTTGGTCTACTTCGCTGAGTTTCCCCTCAAGCGTTTCGCCATTGTCTCGTGTAATCTTCAAGGTGCGCCCGATATTTTTTTGGTACTGCCTTCGCGAACTCAACGGAAAATCCACTCCCGGAGAAGAGACTTCCATGACATACGCTGAATCCATGAGCTCTTTGGCCTCGATTTCATCCCCTACCGCTCTACTGACCAGTGCGCAGGTTTCAATCGTGATACCCTGATCCGCATCGATGAGGATATGCAAGGATTTTTTGGGTCCTTTTTCCACGATTTGGATGTCCACCACAAAGTGGCTGGCATCGGGAAGGTGTTTTTCCACTATTTCCTCTATCGTTTGCCTCAAATTCATATCTTTTTGCTTACTTGCTCCAAGGGCTCCCCTCCAAAATGATTCATAATGAAAGAGGGGACTGCCTGTCCCCTCTGTGATCACTAACGAATTCTAGTACAAATGTAATAAAATTATTTTCCTAAAAAAAGTATTGAAAGTTTGATAAATTTGCCTCATGCATTCAAAAAAATTAAAAATATACAATACTCTATCCAGAAACAAAGTCTTTTTTGAGCCACTCAAACCGCCGCATGTGGGCATGTACGTCTGCGGTCCCACGGTATATGGCGATGCGCACCTGGGGCATGCTCGGGCTGCGATCACTTTCGATGTGGTCTACCGGTACCTGAGCTATCTGGGCTATAAGGTACGCTATGTACGAAATATCACCGATGTGGGGCATCTGGAGGCGGATGCCGACGAAGGTGAGGATAAAATTGCAAAAAAAGCCAAACTGGAGCAGCTCGAACCCATGGAAGTGGCCCAACAATACGCCACCTCTTATCACCGGGATATGGAACTGCTTAACACCATCCGCCCCAGCATCGAACCCCGGGCCACCGGACATATCCCGGAACAAATTCGGCTGGTGGAGCAGATTCTCGACGAAGGCCTGGCCTATGAGGTGAATGGGAGCGTATACTTCGATGTACTAGCTTACAACGAAATCAAAAAGTACGGCCGGCTGTCCGGAAGGGTGGTCGAAGAGCTCATGAGTGGCAGTCGGGAGCTGGACGGCCAATCCGAAAAGCGAAACCCGCTGGATTTTGCCCTTTGGAAGAAGGCAAGCCCGGAACACCTCATGAAATGGGAATCCCCCTGGAGCCTGGGGTTTCCCGGATGGCATCTGGAATGCACCGCCATGAGTTCAAAATACCTGGGAAGCCAATTTGACATTCATGGTGGCGGGATGGACCTGATGTTTCCCCACCACGAATGTGAAATCGCTCAGGGTAACGCCTGCAACCATACCGATCCGGCCAAGTATTGGTTGCACAACAACATGATCACCATCAACGGCCAGAAAATGGGCAAGTCCCTCGGCAATTTTATTACCCTGCAGCAGCTGTTTCAGGGAAACCACGAGCGCCTGGAACAGCCCTACAGCCCCATGACCGTCCGGTATTTTATACTGACCGCCCATTACCGGTCCACCCTGGACTTTTCCAATCAAGCGTTGCAGGCTGCGCAAAAAGGGTATAAAAAACTCATCAATGGGTACCGGATTGCCAGAAGCCTGGTATATCAGGAAGATGCCACAATGAGCACTGACGAAAAGCAGGTTGGACAGATTCGGCAAAGTATCGACGCAGCCTTTGCCTCCATGGATGATGATTTTAACACCGCCCAGGCGACCGGCCATTTGTTTAATTTGTTGAAAAAAATAAACAGCCTGTATACCGGACAGTTGCAGGCCGCTCAGTTGGGTGAAAAGGTATTTGAGGAGCTCATCCAGACATTTTGTACGTTTGTTTCTGACATTCTGGGGTTGCAGGAAGAAAAAGGAGACCATCAGGAGCAATTATTGCAGGTCATATTGGACTTGTATGGCGGTGCGAAAACTGCCCGTGACTACCAGAAAGTGGACCAAATCCGGGCTGGGCTAAAGGCCGCCGGCCTGATCATTAAAGACATGAAAGAGAAAATCGATTGGGGATATGAAGAATAGTACGCGCCTGGTGCTCCTGATACTGCTTTTGTGGTCTTGTGGAGATCGACAAGTCACGGAAGAAACATCAACGACGGAATTTACGGCAAAAGCCTATCCACCCTTTAATGCCGATTCCGCCTATGCGTTTATTGAACAGCAGGTAGCCTTTGGGCCGCGGGTTCCCAATACCCCAGCCCACCGGGAAACCGGCGATTGGTTGGTCGAAAAACTGGAGGGTTATGGCTTTTCGGTGACGGAGCAGGAATTCACTGCCCAGGCCTATGATGGCAAAAATCTGGAACTGACGAACATCATCGGGAGTTACCGGCCCGAAGCGACCAAGCGCATTTTGTTGGCGGCTCATTGGGATACCCGCCGGATTGCGGACAAGGATACCGAACGGATTGATGAACCCATCGATGGAGCAAATGACGGCGGCAGCGGGGTGGGCGTGCTACTGGAGATCGCCCGGGTATTGCATACCGATAGCCTACAGCCAGCAGTAGGGGTGGATATCGTGTTTTTTGACGGAGAAGACGACGGAGAGCCCGAACACCAAAACTTTCGGGATACCAGCCAGATCTGGTGGTGTCTGGGCTCCCAGCATTGGTCCAAAAATCCCCATCAAAAAGGATACACGGCCTATTACGGAATATTGCTGGACATGGTAGGCGGAAGAAATGCGCGGTTTTACAAAGAAGGCTATTCCATGCAATATGCCAAAAACCTGGTGGACCGCGTTTGGAATTATGCGCACCGCCTGGGCCATGGTGATTTTTTCCCCATGCGGCGATCGGAAGCCATCACGGATGACCACCTGTTTGTCAATCAGGATGCCAATATTCCCATGATCAATATCATCGAATACAGTCCGGACTTTGGATTTGGCCACTACCACCACACCCATGATGATAGCATGGAATTGATCGATAAAAAGACCCTTTCGGTGGTAGGCCAAACCATTTTGTTTACCCTTTACCAGGAAGATTAACCCTTCCGAAACCCGCCATTTTTATGTCCCTTCCCCAGTTGATTCGCAGCACCTTTCTTGAAAAATACGGTTCGGAGCCCTTGCTGATTCGATCTCCGGGACGGATCAATCTCATCGGCGAACATACCGATTATAACGAAGGCTTTGTGTTGCCAGCAGCCATTGACAAATACATTTACCTGGGTTTCGCAAAAAATGCTTCTGGGAGTTGCCGGATTTATTCCCTGGATTTCGAAGAAGAGCAAATCTTTACGCTGGAGGAATTGAAGCCCCGGAATGGCTGGATCAACTTTGTCATGGGAGTGGCTGCCCAGTTTGTGGGAGCGGGGTACGTACTGGAGGGGTTCGATTGTGTATTTGGAGGCGATATTCCGATCGGTGCCGGCTTGTCGTCCTCCGCTGCGCTGGAAAACGGTGTGGGACTGGGATTGTCGGAGTTATTTGCGCTGCGCATCGAGAAGCTGGATCTGGTCCGGTATTCGCAACAGGCGGAGCACGATTTTGCGGGCGTTAAGTGCGGGATCATGGACATGTTCGCGTCTATGATGGGTAAAAAGGAGCAGGCCCTGCGGCTGGATTGTCGTTCGTTGGACTTTGCGTACTTTCCGGTAGACCTGGGAAACTATCAGTGGCTGTTGTGCGATTCCGGGGTTTCCCATTCGTTGGCCGATTCGGCGTATAACAAACGTCGCGAGGAATGCAGGCAGGGAGTAGCGTTGGTGCAAGCACACCACCCCAACGTCAGTAGTCTTCGCGATGTGGATGCCGAGCAGTTGAAACTCCTCAAAGATCAACTGCCGGGTACCGTTTTTCGACGTTGTTCCTACGTAATCCAGGAAAACGAGCGAGTAATTCAAAGCTGCGAGGCATTGGAACAAAATGACCTGGATCGTTTTGGCGCCTACCTGTATCGGTCACACGAGGGGCTTTCCCAGGACTACGAGGTGAGTTGCCCGGAACTTGACTTCCTGGTTGATTTCACCCGGGACTTGTCAGAGGTTGCCGGGTCCCGCATGATGGGAGGCGGCTTTGGTGGCTGCACCTTGAACCTGGTGAAAAAATCCGCCAGTCAATTTTTTACTGAAAAAATTTCGGCAGCCTACCAAAATCGATTTGGCATACAGCTTAAAGCCTACGAAGTGAATGTGGTGGATGGTACCAAACGCCATTTCCTACATTAAAAAAATTGGCTACCTACCGGATAACACGCACTTTTTGATTAAAAACACGTATCTTATCGGATGTTTTTTCTACTAAACTAAATCCAGATAACAATGAAAAAAATTGGGATGCTTATCGCGCTCTGCCTGTGGATGTTTCAGGTACAGGCCGAGCTGAAATTACCGCGGGTATTTGCCGATCACATGGTATTGCAACGAGGGCAGGAGATTCCCGTTTGGGGTACGGCAGACCCCAGGCAACGGGTGATTGTCAGCTTTCAAGGGAAGGAATACCGGGTAAGGGCGGATAAAGCCGGCGCCTGGGAGCTCAAAATGGATGCACTTCCCAAAGGCGGCCCCTACACACTATTGGTGAGCACGCCCAAAGAATCCCTTGCCTACGAAAACGTGATGATGGGTGACGTGTGGTTGCTGGGAGGACAATCCAACATGGAGTGGGCCTTAAAAAACACCAATAACGGAGAAGACAGCATCAAGGTAGCCAATTACCCAAACATCCGGTTGTTTGAGGTGGGGCGAAACATGAGCCTGCAACCCCTCGACGACGTGGCAGAAGCCAAATGGTCCATTTGCACGCCGGCTTCCGTCGAAAATTTTTCTGCAATCGGGTATTATTTTGCGCGGCGAATGCAGGCAGATTTGGACGTTCCTATCGGCTTGTTGGATATCAATTGGGGAGGCACCGTTTCCGAAGCCTGGACGAGCGCAGAAGCGCTGGCCTCCCATGAAGACTTTAGTCAGCTAATCGCTACGAACCAGGCGGAAGGTCCCAGCGATTTCTCCGATCCCGAAGTCCGAAGACCGAACAACTGGCCCACGAGCCTGTATTATGGCATGCTGGAGCCGGTGATTCCCTTTGCCATCAAAGGTGCCCTTTGGTACCAGGGCGAGTCCAATGCCGGCAGGGCCTACCAATACCGGGAGATCTTTCCGCTGATGATCCAAGACTGGCGGCAACAATGGGGACAGGGAGATTTCCCTTTTATCTGGGTGCAATTGGCAAATTTCAAGCAGCCCAAAGAAAATCCCGAAGACAGCGATTGGGCGGAGTTGCGGGAGGCCCAGAGCATGACTCTTTCCCTTCCCAATACCGCACAAGCGGTCATTATTGACAAGGGCGAAGCAGACGATATCCACCCCAGGGACAAATGGACCGTCGCCGAAAGGCTGGCCCTTGCGGCGAAAAAAGTGGCCTACGGCATGGATCTGGTTTATAGCGGCCCTACCTTCAAATCCATGGAGATCCAGGGCGATCGGATCCGGATCAGTTTTGATCACCTGGGGTCCGGCTTATGGGTGAAGGACAAATACGGCTATGTGAAAGGCTTTGCGGTGGCAGGTTCTGATAAACAATTTCACTGGGTGAAAGGATACCAGGATGGAAATCAAGTCGTTTTGGAAACCGGAGATATCGCGCAACCGGTAGCAGTACGATACGGCTGGGCCGACAATCCAGACGACGTCAATCTGTACAACGAGGAAGGGCTTCCTGCCAATCCTTTCCGAACGGACGACTGGGAGGGAATCACCTATGGTAAAAAGTAACGGAGTCCCTGTCGGTTGAAACCAGTGCCTGGAAAATCCACGACCTGATCGGGAATTTCCAGGCGCTTTTTTGTTTACCAAAATTTTATCCGTTCCACTGCGTTTAGCAACTGGCGAATGTCCTCCGGAAATACATGACCAATGTGTCCAATACGAAACGTTGGAGCCTGTGAGACCTTTCCCGGATAGATGACAAATCCTTCCGATTTCAATAGGTTGTAGAGCTTTTCGAACGAGAAGTTTGGAGCATCCGGTTCACGGAAGGCGGTGATAATGGGCGATTGGTCCGTAGGGGGCAAAAAGGCCTGGATTCCCAAGGCTTCCATTCCCTGCACCAGAAGCCGGTGGTTTTCACAGTAGCGTCGGTACCTGGCCTCTACCCCGCCTTCTTCGTCCAATTCTGACAAGGCTTGCAAAAACGCCCGAACGGTATGGGTTGGGGAAGTAAACCGCCATTTGCCTTGGTTCGTCTCCATTGTTTTCCATTGATCGACCAGGTCCAGTGAATGGCTTTTTGAGTTTCCTTCGCAACCTTGGAGACGGGTGCGGTCGGCGAGCACAAAACCAAATCCCGGAACGCCCTGTATGCACTTATTGGCACTGCTGATGAGAAAGTCGATCTTTGGCGAACGCACATCCAGGGGGATGCCACCAAAACTGCTCATGGCATCCAGGATAAAGACCTTTTCCCACTTGCTTGCCAAATCTGCAATGGGGATGTATCGGTTCAGCATACCCGTGGTGGTTTCGCAATGCACCATGCCCAGGTGACTGATTTCCGGATGTTCCTGCAAGGTTTTTTCCACTACCTTTGGGTCCGGCTGGCTCCCCTCGGGGAAATTCAAAACCCGCAAACCGGCTCCCATTTGGGAAGCGATCTGCGCCATTCGCTTTCCATAGGCACCATTTGAAATTACCAACAACGAACTGTCCGGTTTCAGACAGGTCCAAAGAACGGCTTCCACCGAAAACGTGCCACTACCCTGCATCAACACAGAGGTATACGCTGTCCCCCCCTGGCTCAATTCCACCAATCTGGCTCGAATTTTCTGTACGAGACTATTGTAGTCGGAGTCCCAGGTACACCAGTCGCGGTTCATGGCCGCACGCACGGTCCTGCTGGTACTCAAGGGTCCGGGAGTAAGCAATAAATAGGGGTTTTCTGGTATCATCTTGAAGGTATTAGGCAAACATACGGATGCGAAAGATAAGCTTTCCGCCCAACAATTTCAGGAATCTGACTTAAATTTGTACCTTCCTCGGCGAACAGTTTACAATACCATGGATGATTTTATTTCAGGCATTCACAATTATTGTGACCGTTGGTGTGAACGATGCGTTTATACCGACAGGTGCAGGGTTTTTGCCACGGATAGAGAAGACCGGCAGGTAGCCAAAAGTGATCCGAAATGGGAAACATCTCTGGAACCTATTACCAAGACCCTGCAAGAGGCCCTAAAACTGCTAAATAAAATGGCCAGGGAAAAGGGCATTGACCTGACAAAAACGGATCCGGGATTTGAGAAAGAGCGGGCGGAACAGAAAACGGCGGTTGAAAAGCATCCCTTGACAAGAAAGTCCCTGGCTTATTTGGATCTTTCGCGGCAATGGCTGGAACAAGGACAGGTAAAGAGCTGCATGGATATGATTTTTAAGGAGGTGGAGCTGGGGATACGAACGATGCAGGAAGGAGAAAGGGATATATTGCGGGTAAGGGAAAGCCTGGAAGTAATTCGCTGGTACCAACATTTTATTGTTGCAAAAAGCCATCGGGCATTGATGGGAAAAGAGGGAGACTATGACAAGCAGCTTCCCGAGAAGGAGCGGGGTTACAATGGTACTGCCAAAATAACACGGATAGCCATTGAACGCTCCTTGCAGGCTTGGGCGACGCTGCTGGGCTTTTTTGAAGAAGAGGAAAGTGCCCTGTTCAGGGTAATGGCAGCTCTCCAGCAAGTACAGGAGCAATTGGCACAGACATTTCCAAATATGGACCTTTTTGTGAGGCCCGGATTCGATGAGTAGGCTTATACCACAAAAAGGCTGATGCTGAAATAATCACGGCTATCGGTAAAATGCTGCACGGAATGAAAGCCGGCGTTCTCGCGGATGTTTTCCAGGTCATCCAAGCTGTATTTCTGGGACACTTCCATGTGAATGGGTTCAAATGCCTTAAAATCGATGGTGTGTCCCGCCACCCGGACCTGTTGGGCCTGCTTGCTGATCAGATAACTGGTCGTGGCTCCAGAGACGGGATTGTAGCTGGCATAGTGGTCAAAATTAGCGGGAGTAAAGTTTGCTGCCAGTTCCCGGTTGATCCGGTCAAGTAGGTTTAGGTTAAATTGTTTGGTAATGCCGGCTGCATCGTCGTAGGCGGCCAGAATGGTTCGCGGGTTTTTCTTCAGGTCCACACCCAGCAGGAAGTGGTCTCCCTCGTTTAGGTACTTTTTGACAAAAGAAATAAATTCCAGGGCCTTTTCACCTTCAAAATTTCCAATGTTGGAGCCTAAAAACAAAATGATTTTGGGAGTTTTTCGTGTTTTTATGCTTTCCAGGGTATGGAAGTAGTCCCCTGGTATCGGTTCTACGGCCAGCTCCGGGATCCGTTGTTTCATAAAGTCCCGGTTGAATTCCAAAATGTCAGGAGAAATGTCCAATGGGAGGTAGCGAATGGTTTTTCCAGTCCGAATAAGGGCTTCCAGAAAGAGCGCGGTTTTGGTGCCATCTCCTGCCCCCAACTCGACCACCTCGTAGTTCGCTAGTGGTAGCTCTTTGAGGAGTTCGCTGGACTTTTGCTCTAAAATAGCGGTTTCGCAGGCCGGGAGGTAATACTCGGGTAGCTGCATGATTTGCTGAAAAAGCGCGGATCCTTTTTCATCGTAGAAATACTTGGAAAACAGTTTTTTCGGGGATGCGTTGAGTCCTTCGACCACGTCTTTTTCGAATGCAGTAGGCTTCATAGGGAATCGGCAAGTCTGATACCTGAAAAAATCCATCGGGAGGGAGGAGCAAAAAAGTTTCGGTAGCTGTTCCGGCTATGGTCCGCCGCGGTGGCCACGGATGCGCCCCTCAGTACCTGCTGGTTTACCATAAATTTGCCGTTGTATTCCCCCAAGGCGCCGGGAGCCTTATGAAAGCCGGGGTAGGGGAGGTAGGCACTGCCGGTCCATTCCCAGACCTGTCCCCAGGAAAATTGATCGGCAGCCGCTTCCCATTCAAACTCGGTAGGCAGTCTTTTTCCCTGCCATTCCGCAAATGCAAAGGCCTCGTAAAAACTAACGTGTTGGACGGGGGCAGTAGGATCTACGGGAACCAGTCCGTTCAACGTGTATTGCAGCCATTGTCCGTCCTGTTGGTGCCAGTACAGCGGCGCTGTCAGCTGATTGACTTTCAAGAAATCCCAGCCATCGGCATGCCATAGATTAAAATCCGAATAGGCACCGGATGCAATAAACTCCATGTATTCGCCATTGGTTACCAATTTGTTGGCAATCCGGTAGGGCTCCAGAAAGACCCGGTGCCGGGCCAACTCGTTGTCGTAGCAAAAGCCGTCTCCCTGGTAGCCGATCGAATAAATCCCTTCTTCCATGGGAACCCAGTTGAATTCCTGTTTTTCCGCATGTAGGCCGAAGGCCTCCCCGTAAACCGGAAAGGTGGGTTGGTGGCCCAGTATGTATTTGATGTCGTAGACCAGTAGTTCCTGGTGTTGTTGCTCGTGGTGAATGCCCAGCGTAAGGATCTCCAGGGCCCTGGCAGCTGTGCTACTGGAGGAAATAAAGTCCGTGACTGCCTGGGTTACGTGCGAACGGTAGTTCAAGACTTCCTGTACGGGAGGACGGCTCATCAGGCCCCTGTTGGGCCGCAGGATGCGCTTCCCGGCATTGTTGTAGTAGCTGTTGAATAGGTACGCGAAATCGGTATCGTAAACCCGGTAATCCGGATTGAAGGGACCCAGAAGAAACTGCTCAAAAAACCAGGTGGTGTGTGCCAGATGCCATTTTGGAGGAGAGACATCGACCATGGGCTGGGGTACATGGTCTTCCGGTGTTAGGGGAGCGCAGATTTGCTCCGTTTGGTGCCGACAGTCTTGAAATTGCCGAAGGAGGGTTTGTAAGGTGGATTCCGTTTGGATGGGTTTCATTGGCATACAATGACTGAGGTTTTTGGTAGCTGTTACGGATTTACCCAAACCAAAGCCAGGCGGGAACGTATGCGTGCTCCCCGCCTGATTTGTTTTTAGGAAGGCTTAAATTTAGTACCCTTCGTTAGAATACGAAATCAATTACTCATAAAGTTCGACGATCATGTCGATTTCCACCGCGATATTGTTGGGTAGTGAACTCATGCCGATTGCGGCCCGCGCATGCTTGCCCTTTTCGCCAAAAATCTCTACCATCAGGTCTGAAAAACCGTTGATTACCTGGGAGTGTTGCTTAAATGACGGATCGGCATTGACCATCCCTTGCGCGCGTACGATATTCTTCACGCGGTTGAGGTCGCCTATTTCGGCCTTTAGAGAAGAAAGCAGGGAGATACCGGTAAACCGCGCAGCTTCGATCCCTTCTTCCAATTCCAATTCCGAGCCCAATTTGCCGATTACCTGACTGCCATCGGGTCGATCCGGTCCATGTCCGGCCAGGTACACCAAATTCCCAACGGTCTTGGCCTTGAGGTAATTGGCCGTGGGCGGGTTGGGCAGGATCAGCTCGATGCCCAGATCGCGAAGGCGTTGTTCGGCGTCCAGGCCGTCACTCTTCTGTTGCGTAGGAGCGGGGTCTTCCTGTACCTCAGAGGTCGGTTGCGTGCAGGAAAAGAGTGTCAGGATTGACAATGACAGGAATAATGCATAGTTTTTCATACAATTACTGGTTTTAAAGGTGGTGAAATCCGGTCATTTTGGGTGGATGGTTCGTTTCTTTCATGCTGCTTACGTGGCCAGTGGAGGGCCAGACGGAACCATGATTCGTTCTCTTCTTGGCTGCGTTCCGGACTTTTTGGCGTTGAAACGAGCGGTTAGGTACTCTCCCATGAATACTTCTCCCTCCAGGCTTTCTCCCTGAAGCTTGCCGGTAAACATGAAGACCACCGAGTCGCCCGGTTTTCGGAAATTGCTTCGAAGGATAACCTTGTCTCCTTCGATACTTCCGTAGATGTCCTGCTTGGCGAAATCACTCATGTGTGTGCCGTTTAGCCAGTTCTCGTCCTGACTCAAGACCCACTGATGGGTACTTTTGCTGCTAAAGAAAGTCATTTCCACTTCCCAACTGCCACTGAGATCTCCAACCGGCGGGATCAGCGACTTGTCCGGAGCTTTTCGTTTTTCCGATAGTGTTTGGTGAATCCGGTCGGCGACTACTTTGGCTTCTCCCGCCTGCATTTGGTTGGGGCTGATGGTGATGGAGGTAAGCCCGTCCTGATTACGACTTCCCACGGCTATGCGTGGAGGGGTGCGACCAAAGCGCTCGGCCACTTCTTCGCCCGTTATCCGCAGCTGCTCCGGATCCCACAAGATTTGCAGCATGGGAGCTCGGTTGTTTAGGTCGAAGGGCTGGTTGATCTGAAAGCTGACCCCCTTGACCTTGGTTGCGCGGTCGGCGATCTGATTGAGCCATTCCATCCAGGTATCCCATTCTTTTTCGTGGTCACGGGTGGTCCAGGCTTCCACAGCGGCAAGCATGCCCAGCATTTCTTCCTTGCCCACTTTATTGTCTCGCCCTGGCCCATGATGAGGGGAGCTGGCCTGCCAGGCAGAAAGCATCAGGTCTTTTCTTCCCAATAACAGTCCGGCACACTGCGGTCCGCAAATGGCCTTTCCTCCGCTGTATGCCACCATGGTAGCGCCTCTTTCAAAGTGAACACAGGGAATCGTCAGATTTTCGGCAGCGGCATCCATTAGTATGGGTACCTCTTGGTCTTTGGCGATTCGGGCAATGTTCTCAAGTGACAACGGCTGTCCGGTAGCCGCTCCTCTCCCCGAGATCAGGTAGATCATTGCCGTTTTGGGATTAATGGCACGTTCCAACTCCTCGGGGCTATTGACTTCCACGATGGTCACTCCGACGTTTCGCACCGCGTGGTCGTAGACGTTACGCGAGTGTCGGGGAACGATCACTTCGGTTTTCTCCATTCCGGAGAGATCCGGGATACGCAGGAGTTTTTCCGGATTACCTCCTGTGACGCAGGCTGCGGTGGCGTGTTTCATGGCTGCTGCACAGCCAGCGGTGATGATGCCAAATTCCGCCTTGGTGATTTCCGCCAGCCTTTCTCCGATTGCAAAGGCCAATTCATCGTATTGTACAAAGTTTTTTCCCGCCGCCGCCATGGCCTGATGCACCTCGGGTCGCTCGATGGAGCCACCGATGATGGTAAAGGTGCCCCGGCAGTTGATGATGGGCTCCACACCCAGGGAGCGGTAAATGTTTTCGTCAAGGGCCAGTGGGCCGATAGGCTTTTTTCGCTTTTCCAGTAAGGGCGACATGCCCATTAGGCTTCCACCTACAGGCAGTATGGCCAGGTTTTTAATCATTTCTCGTCTATCCATAACATGTTTTCGTTATACGTTTTTGCTGTCAGACCATTCAGGTCGTACACGACCTTGCCACCTTTCATGGTCAGCTCTGCTTCCAATTTGTATTTTCCGGCAATCCGGTTTCCGGCAGCGTCAACGAAGCCGAATTCGCCTTCGTGCAGTTTCAGTAGGGCCAAATCCGCTACCGCTCCTTCGCTCAAATGCCCCAGGTCTGGTCGTTGTATGGCTTGGGCTGCCTGCCAGGAAGCCCGTTTGATGACTTCTTCTGTTTCCATACCCATGGCAATGAATTTGGACATCACATTCAGGATATTTTTCATTCCCGCGTTCATGCTAAACCGGTGCAGGTCTGTGCCGAAAGTATGGGGGACAAGGCCTTGCCGCAGGGCAGGAATGGCCTGACTAAACCAGAACCCGGCTCCGCCATGCCCCACATCGAAGATGATTCCCCGCTCGTAGGCCGTTTGTACGAAGGGTCGCAAGCGGCCTTTTTCATCGACGATGGGCATGCGCTCGTCAATCTCCTCAAAACTGTGGGTCAGGATATCTCCTGGCCGCATTTTTTCGAGCTGCTTGGCCAGGGTGTACTGCGGTAAATGGCATTCCACCAATAGCGGTTTTTTGGCCGTTTCTGCAGCCAGCAGCGCCCGGTCAAAGGGTAACCATTCCTCACCTGTGTAGTGGCCTATTTTTATGCCAACCAAATGATCCGGATACTTCTGGATCATTTTCACAGCCATTTCGGCATCCATGTCTTCCAGGTTTTCCTGGCTGGGATTGCCGCTCATGCCCGAACCGGCAATGTTTAAGAAGGCCAATACCCGGGTTTGGGAGGCGTCAATGACGTTTTTTTTGAAGGTCTCAAAGTTTCTCCACCCGGAAGTACCGGCATCCACTACCGTGGTGACACCCGAGCGAAACGAAAAGTCATCCGGCGAAACGCTGGAAAAACCATCCGCAAAGGTACGCGCCTTACTGCCTACAAATACGTGGGTGTGCGTATCGATGAGGCCTGGACATAGAATCAGCCCGGAAGCATCAATCACTTTCTTTGCCCGATCGGAACCGATGGAGGGGGCAACCTGCGCAATTTTTCCGTTCGCTATCCCCAGATCCAGGGTATCCTGCCGGGCATTTCTGGCATCGATCAGGTACGCGTTCTGGATCAATAGGTCAAATTCCTGACCGAAAAGGGGGATACCAAGGGTCATCCCAAGGAAAAACAGAACGCAATGTTTCATTCGT
Source organism: Cyclobacterium xiamenense (assembly GCF_009467825.1). Lineage (GTDB taxonomy): Bacteria > Bacteroidota > Bacteroidia > Cytophagales > Cyclobacteriaceae > Cyclobacterium > Cyclobacterium xiamenense. Next base: position 31,525 of record NZ_WIOK01000010.1, read on the forward strand.
AGTGGGTTATCGGTTGCTAAGTTCGGATTCCCAGTAGGGTGCGCTCATACCATTTAGATCCCAGACAATTCTGCCTGCCCGCAAGGTGAGTTCGGTTTCCAATCGCTTATCTCCATCGATTTTTGTTCGCCGGATGTCCTGAAAGCCAAAGTTTCCTTCCACCAGGCGAAATACCGCAATGTCTGCTTCGGACCCTACGTCCAGGTTTCCCAAATCCTTTCGATTGATTACCTGTGCGGGCATCCAGGTGGCTCGTTCGATCACCTCTTCCAGGCTCAGTCCCATATTCATAAATTTGGACAATAGGTTGGCCATGTCTTTAAAGCCTCCATTCATGCTGTCTTTGTGCAGGTCTGAACTGATCACATCCGGCAAAAAGCCCTGCTCGATGGCGGGAATGGCTTGCCGAAAAGAAAAGGCACCGCCTCCATGGCCCACATCGAAGCGAATTCCTTTCTCCTGCGCCTGAAGAATAAAGGGTTTTAGTTTTAGCTGCTCATCTACTATGGTCTCCCGGTTGGCGGGTCCGTAGGAAAAGGTATGGGTAAAAATATCGCCCGGCCGCAGGTGTTCCATAAATAAGGATTCAATGGAATTAGGGGGTTGGTGCTCGCCAAAATCAACCATCACAGGTACCTGGGCCAGCTTTCCCGCTTCTACGGCGATGTCTACCTGGGTAAAATCTCCCCAGTAATGAGCGGATTTAATACCGACCAGGATGTCCGGATACAAGCGGCGAATCATGTTCGCCGTCATGGTCGGATTCATGTCCATCACATCTTGCTCTTCATACCTTCCGTACATGCCGGTGCCAACGATGTTTAAAAAAGCCAGTACCCGGGTTTGCGCCCGGTCGATGGTTTGTTTTTTGAACTGGCGGAAATTTCGCCATCCGGAAGACCCGGCATCGACCACGGTGGTAACGCCGGAGCGGAAGGTGAACCCATCTGGCGGAAGGCTGGTTAGACCATTGGCAATGTAGGAATCCGTATCGGCCCCGTGAAATACGTGTACGTGCATGTCTACCAGCCCCGGCGTAAGGTACAGTCCTTTAATGTCCAGGACTTTTTTTGCTGCACTGGCAGGAATGTTTTTTTCGACTTTTACGATCGTCTTGCCAGTGATGCCCAGGTCCATGGGTTCGTTAATCCCATTTTTGGGATCCAGTACGTGACCACCTTTTAGCAGCAGGTCAATGTCCTGTGCAAGGACCGATGTCGATAAAAACAGCAGCAATACGACAAGCACTTGCAGGCTGCGGCGCAGGGTATCGATAGAGAAGAGGAGTGCGTTCAAGGAGAAATGGATTTTGGGTGTAACAAGCAGTTAACGGTGGAATTTCTAACGAGAAGTACGGAAATATTGCAAAAAAAAATGTTTTAACAAAGCCCTATTTTATAAATAGACAGGCAAAAAGGACTTTCGCTTTTTATTGAGGATAAAAATAGTCAAATTAACGGCTTGCAAACCGAATTATATCCCGTCCTGCTATGAACACAGCAAATAATACACCCAAAAAGAACCTTCTGCAAAAAGTTTGGCTTTGGATGCTTGGAATTGGGCCTGGAATTTTCTGCATTGGCTACACGATTGGTACCGGTAGCGTCACATCCATGGCCAAGGCTGGCAGCCAATTTGGGATGCAGTTGCTCTGGGTATTGGTGCTCAGCTGCGTGTTTTCCTGGGTGCTGATGGAAGCCTATGGAAGGTACGCCGTTATCACCGGCCAAACGTCCATTTATAGCTTCAAAACCAAACTAAAGGGAGGGAAATGGATTTCTATCCTGGTGGTGGGAGGCATCATTTTGGCGCAGTGGAACTCCCTTTCCGGTATCCTGGGTTTGAGTGCCAATGCTATTTACGAGATGGTTGTGTTGTTTTTTCCGGGCGTTTCGGGAGATTCCTATTGGCCGGTGCTGGGCATTGCCATTGGGTTGATCGTCTTAATGTATGCCTTGCTGTTGGTGGGCCAGTATTCGTTTTTCGAAAAGGTATTGATCGTGTTTGTGACGGTCATGGGGATTTCGTTCATCATTTCCATGTTTGTGGTATTGCCGGACCCGGGGCAAATGCTTGCTGGACTTGTCCCCTCTGTTCCAGATGTGGCGGGCGGAAAACTCCTGGTAGCGGCTTTCGTGGGGACTACCATGGCAGCTCCTACCTTCGTTGTACGGCCCTTGTTGATGAAGGGAAAAGGCTGGGGCCCTAGCCATACGGCCGAACAATCCAAAGATGCCTGGATAAGCGCATTGCTTATGCTGGTTATTAACTTGTCGATCATGGCAGCTGCCACCGGGGCGCTGTATGCGGAAGGTAAGACCATCGAAAAAGTGATGGACATGGTGTACACCCTGGAGCCGGTGGCAGGGAAATTTGCCGTGGCCCTCTTTATGACCGGAGCACTGAGTGCCGGTCTCTCGTCTGTTTTTCCGATCTTGATGGTGGCCCCGCTGTTGGTGGCTGATTACAAAGAGGGAGAACTGGATACGCGTTCCCGCCGATTCAAAATATTGACGGGGTTTGCCTGCCTGGTTGGGCTAACGGTTCCTATCTTGGGAGCAAATCCAATTTTTGCCCAAATAGTAACACAGGTGGCGGCGGTATTCGTATTGCCGCTGGTGATTGCCTGCATGCTTTACCTTATCAATCAAAAACAGCTGATGGGCACCCATCGCGCAGGCATCTGGCTCAATCTGGGCCTGGTAGCATCTTTGGTTTTTGCCTGCATCATTTCCTACACGGGGTATTTGGCCTTGATGGAATTGGTCAGGGGGTAATTCCCAGTTTCTACGGAGTATCGGAGCGCAGCGCGGCTACCTCTTCGGGCAGGACTGCACCGGCCTGATTGCCGAAATTCTCCCGGATAAAGGTGAGTACACTTGCAATTTGTGTATCGTCGAGGAATCCATGGGCTGGCATGACGTTGTCGTATCGTTCGCCGTTCACTTCTATTTCCCCATCCAATCCCTGAAGTACGATCCGAATCAGGCGTTCTTTGTCACCCGAGACCCAGTCGGTCTGGTGGAGTCCAGGTATTCTTCCGCTGGCTCCTTTTCCATCCCGCTGGTGACAGGGTGCGCAATAGGTGGAGTAGACTTTATTTCCGGTTGGCTGTTGCCCTCGGTCGAGGTTGTCTTTTTCCGGATCGGGTCTGCGTACATTTGGCAGTAGTTTTTGCTCCTCCATGGCGGCGAGTTGCGCATCCCCAAAATTGGTTTTATCTCCGGTGTACAGAATGCGCCAGATTCGTCCCTTGTTGGAATCCGAAATGTAGAGCGAGCCGTCCGGGCCTTCGGCGAGTCCCATGGGGCGAAATTCGGCATCACTTACGTTGACGATGGGGTCGGTTCCTGCAAATCCATTGGCGAAAACTTCCCATTCCCCGGTGGCTTGTCCGTTTTCAAAAGGGACAAAGGCCACAAAATAGCCGGACTGTGGATAGGGGGCTCTGTTGGTGGACCCGTGGAAGGCGACAAAAGCCCCTCCCTTGTACCGTTCCGGAAACTGATCGCCTTTATAAAACAGCAAATCGTTGGGAGCCCAGTGACCCGGAAAACCCATCACCGGATCGTCCATCCCTTCACACCTCCCGGTTATTTTTCCATCCCCCCCGTATTCGGGAGCCAGCACTTTTTTCCCTTGTATATGGTCGTAATAGCAATAGGGCCAGCCGTAATCTCCCCCTTCTCGTACCCGGATAAATTCCTCCGACGGCAAAATTGCGCTCTCCCAGGGGGTAAATGTTTCGGGATACAACAGGTGCAGGTTGTCCCGGCCATGCATGAGCAGGTACAGTTCTTCGTCTTCGGGATGGTAATCCATGGCTACTACGCTGCGAATACCGGTCGCATACAATTCACCATCCTTTTGGGTCATACCCAGTTTGTCTTTCGGAAACTTCCATACCCCGCCGTGTTCGATTAGTTCGGGGCAGGGGTCCAGGCCCTCGGAGCCCGGTATGCCCCCCGGTTTATTCACCAGGTCCTGGCAGGCATTGGAGGGGCTGCCGAAGGGAACGTATAAGTTGCCTTCGTTGTCAAAGGACATCGGTTTGGTGATGTGCCAGTGAATCCCGTGTTCGTGGTCATCGGTCAGCACCACCTCCATGGGGCTATCCGGAACCAGTTTTCCAGGCTCAAGTCGGCTGCGGTACACCACCCTTGCGGCGCTGTAGTAGAGGTAGCCCTCGTGAATTCGCATGCCGTTGGCCAGGCTCCCTTCGTCTTTGTATGCACCGAAATAGCGGATGATATCTGCTTTTCCGTCTCCGGTGGTATCCCGAAGTGCCACGTTGCTACCGGTCTCTTTTGCATACCGCAGTTTTACATAAATGTCCCCATTATCATTGACAGCAAGATGCCTCCCCCGCCCGATGCTATCTACTACGACCAGGGCGCCAAATCCTTCCGGAAGCGTAAGTCCGCCATTGTCCGCATCTGCGATTGGAAGCGGGGCCTGGCAGGAGGAAACACAAAAAGTAAGGAGTGCCAGGCTGAAGAAAAAACAATAACAACTGGAAAGTGAGTGATTCATAGCTTCGTAGCAAATTTTTGGGGATAATTAGTAAAAAATGCGCAGGAATACAATAGAAGGTTATGCGAAATGCTAAAAATTGGAATAATCCAATAAATACGGGGCGTTTTTGAATGGCTATTCGGTTTTAGTATCGAAATAAAATGCAAGGTTTTACTGAAAAAATCGCCTATAATATCTCTTAAAAGTGACTTGACTTAATGAAAATAGTTAAAGAGTTAGGCGATTGCTTTGACTGGTTTTTCAAATGAAGTGTGCACAAAGATTAAAAAAATTATTTCAAAGGTGATTCGGTTGCTTGTTAATTAAATTTTACTTAATATTAGCCCCAAAATCACCCCGAGCTAGCCAGCCTATCAGACCTTATTGTGTAAGATTTGTGTGAAAATCAAATTCTCAAGAATAAGAATGATACAAAAAACTACAAATTAAAAGGTATTTGTTTTCGGAGCGTTTCCGGAAGGGTACTGTCGATTTCCGACAGTGACGGTTACAGTTAAACTATTGGAACACATTCCAACATCCAATTCAATCAATTGTTTATTTACTTATGAAAAGAAGTTTACTAGTTTTATTTCTGGCCTTGTTTGCCTTTCAAGGCATGGCTCAGGAACGAACGGTCACGGGAACCGTGACCGATGCAGATGCGGACGCCCCCTTGCCGGGAGTCAGCATATTGATCAAAGGGACCAATACAGGTACCATCACGGATATTGATGGGCAATACAGCATCAGTGTACCTGGTTCATCGGCCACGCTGGTCTTTTCTTATTTGGGATACGGGCAACAGGAACGAGCGGTTGGAAACAACAGCGAGATCAATGTTTCTCTGGCAGCAGAAGAGTCAGCGCTATCCGAGGTGGTGGTGACGGCATTTGGTCTGGAAAGAGAAAAGAAAGCGCTTACCTACACGGTGCAGGACGTTAAAACAGAGGAGCTGTCTCAAGCTCGGGAATTGAACGTAATGAACTCACTTTCCGGGAAGGTAGCAGGTTTGTCCATCAACCGATCCGGTAGTGGTGTAGGATCTCCTACACGTGTTATTCTAAGAGGAAATCGGTCGATAACCGGTAACAGCCAGCCGCTCTACATTGTGGACGGTGTGCCTGCCGCCGGGATCGAAAATCTGAATCCAGACGATATTGAGAGCATCAACGTACTGAAAGGACCAAACGCAGCTGCCTTGTACGGTAGCCGTGCCAACAACGGCGCGATTGTGGTAAACACCAAACGTGGACGTGAAGGTGGGTTTCAAGTCAATGTGAACACTTCGTACATGTTCGACACGCCCATATTGCTTACTAATTTCCAAAACGAATTTGGACAAGGAAGTGGAGGCGTATACTCGCCAGCGTCGGAGTTTTCCTGGGGACCCAGAATGGACGGATCTTCCGTGCCGTTTTGGTCGCCTGACCCCAATAGCGGAATTGATAACTATCCGTTCTCTCCACAGCCAAATAACGTGAGTGATTTCTACCAAACCGGTCACAACTTTGCTACCACGCTAACCGTCAGTGGAGGAAATGAAAAGAATCAGACGTATTTTTCCTACACCTTTAATGATGCTGCCGGCGTTGTTCCGGGAAATGCGCTCGGAAGGCATAGTGTTAACTTACGACTTACAAACAAGCTGACGGATCGGTTGACCTTGGATTCGAAGATAAACTATATCAAACAAGACATCGATAATCAGTTAACCCAGGGTGAAAATTACTCCAACCCCACCCGGCATATTCTACGACTCCCGCGAAATATTCGCACCGAAGACATTTCCAACTTCGAATTCGTAAACGAGGCAGGACTGTTGCGACAAAACTATTTCAATCCAGGCTCCAACGGTGGTGCCAACCCTTATTGGGCGGCAAATCGCAATTTGCGTAGAAATACCCTGGATAGAATCATCGCATTTACTTCGTTGAACTATGAACTGGCAGAGGGCCTGAACGTGCTTGCTCGGGCAGCCTTAGATCGATCTACTGGAGATAGCGAGGAAAAGTTGTGGGCAGATTCGTACATCATCGCTCAGGGCGGAAGGTACTCTGTAGGCTTTTCTGAGAGCATGGAGATCAACACAGATTTCTTGATTACCTATGAGAAGTCACTCAATCAGGATTGGTATTTCAACGTCAATGCTGGAGGAAACGCGCGAATCAACCGAAATTCCGGGCTTAATTCCAACACCGGTCCTCAGTTAACGATTCCCAACTTCTTTGCGTTGAGCAATACGCAGCAAGTGCTTTCTACGCACAACGTAGGTGCTCCAAGGAATGTGAATTCCCTGTATGGTTTTGGCCAGTTGGCGTGGAAAAACTCCATCTTTTTGGATATTACTGCCAGAAATGACTGGTCATCCACCTTACCTCGTGCCAACTGGTCCTTCTTCTATCCCTCTGTTGGTTTGAACGCGGTCCTTTCTGACCTGATAGTATTCCCAGAGTGGTTCACCTTTGCTAAAGTAAGAGGTTCCTTCGCAGAAGTGGGTAACGATACAAGCCCTTATCAATTGCAGCGTACGGCTTCTCTGGCTGCCGGTGGATTGGGTGGATACCTGTCGTTGAGCACCACGCTTCCCAACGAGAACCTGTTGCCTGAAACCACACAGTCGATAGAGATTGGGGCTGATATGCGTTTCCTCGACAACCGAATCGGGCTGGACTTCACCTACTACAGGACGAATTCCTTTAATCAGCTGTTTACCGTTGCGCTGCCGGTAGGTTCTGGGGCTTCCCAGTTTTTCACCAACGGAGGAAACGTACAGAATACCGGTGTAGAGACCGTCCTGACATTGACTCCGGTTCGCAAATCGGATTTCAACTGGGATATCTCGATGAATTTTGCCAGAAACATCCCGTTGGTGGTAGAGATCAATGATGACCGTCCAAGCGTTCAAATCGGAGGTGATTTCCTTCGTCGGTATCGTGTAGAAGAAGGGCGACCTTTTGGTGAAGTGTATTCCAGAGGCTACCTCAGGGATGAGCAGGGTAGGGTTATTGTTGGTGCGAATGGCGTTCCAAGAACGACCCCAGGATTTACGGTTAATGTAGCCAACTACAATCCAAGATGGCTGGGAGGAATTCAAAATTCATTTACCTACAAAAACTTCCGGGCTAACTTTACGATTGACTTCCGGGAAGGTGGAAGCATTGCCTCACTTACCAATGCGATCATCTATGCAGACGGTGTGACCGAGGAGACGCTTGAAGGAAGAGAAGGAGGTTTGATATTTGGTGAGAATTTCATGACTCACGAGACTGCAGTGCTTGAATCGGGAGAACCCAACAATATTCCTATCACTGCAGAGCAGTTCTGGGTAAACATGGGCGGTCGAAATGCCCCTATCGGCGAGGTTTTCTCTTATTCTGCCACCAACATACGGATGAGAGAGGCCGTAATCGGTTATACCATTCCTTCGAGCAAACTGGGTAATCTGCCCATTCGTTCGCTGGGTATTAACTTTGTTGCCCGAAACTTGTTCTTCTTCTTGAACGAGGCTGGGAACATTGATCCCGATGTGACCGTTGGAACCGGAGCTGCTGCAGAAGGATTTGATTCCTTTGGTCCTCCAACTGCAAGGTCGTATGGCTTCAATCTTAATATTGGACTCTAAAAACATTAATTTCAAGACTATGAAAATATTTAAAATATCTTTAGGGATAGTTTTCTCTATCGCGGTCTTTGTGTCCTGTACCGAAGATTTTGAGGAAATCAATACGCCCCCTAATGCGATTATCGCGTCGAATGTAGACGCAGGACTGTTGGGGCAAGCATTTGCCAACGCCCAAATGAGGTCCATGAGAGGTGCGCCGGGTGGAGGAGCAGGTGGTTTTCAGCTTGCACAAAGTTTGTTTGCAGACATCTATTCTCAGTATTTCGCCAATACCGCAACAAACTTTGATTCCGATCGGCACATCCAGGTAGGTGGCTGGTCAAATGGTGTGTGGAATTATTTCTACCAGCAGGCTGCTCCTTTGCTTCAGTTTGTAGTGGACTTCACCGAAGAGAATGGAATGGAGGTTGAGAATGCCATTGGACGCGTTTTAAAGGTGCATGCGTACCAACGTCACACCGACTATTGGGGACCGATCATTTACTCCGAATTTGGTAATGGAGAGACCAGTGTAAACTACGATACGCAGGAATCTGTGTACCGAGATTTTTTCAACCAGTTGGATATCGCAGTGAATGCACTGAAGGCAAATCCGGGAGCAAGGGCTTTTGTAGGCCACGATCAGGTCTACGCAGGCAATGCCGATCAATGGCTTACCTTTGCGAATTCCCTACGCCTTCGGGTAGCGATGCGGGTGAAATACGTAGATCCAGCCTTGGCGAAAGCAGAAGCCGAAAAGGCCGTAGCCGATGGGGTGATGATGAGCAATGCTGACAATGCCGCTGTGTTGACCACACCGTTTTCCCGACACCCCTACTGGACAATTACCAACTGGGGTGAGTTTCGAATGAGCGCCTTGATGGAGAGTATCCTTTCCGGGTACGAAGACCCCCGCCTGCAAATCTATTTCAGTCAAACGGACGACTTTACTACTTCTGGAGAAGGGAAGCCCTACCGCGGGCTTAGAAATGGGCTACCGCGTGCAGACCTGGACCAGGGAGCACTTAACCGGGCCTTCTCCGATATGGGCGTTCGCTGGCTAAATGAAGTAAGAGGTGGAAGCGCCGCCGGTCCTGAATTCCGCATGATGTGCGCGGCCGAAGTGTACTTCCTACGTGCCGAAGGTGCGCTGGAAGGTTGGGCAATGGGCGGTACCGCAAAAGAACTCTACGAGAAAGGAATCGAGATGTCCATGACCGAAGAGCGCATTGCGGCTACGCCGGAACAAGTCGCAGCCTATACGGCGAGCATGAGCATGCCAGCTCCGGTTGTGTATCCGGAAAACTCTGCCTGGAACCTGCCCGGATCTTCAGACATTCCGGTTGCTTTTCTTGAGAATGGCGACATGGAAAGCCAGCTTGAGCAAATCATCACGCAGAAATGGATTGCGATCTATCCAGATGGCTGGGAAGCCTGGACCGAACTTAGAAGAACCGGTTATCCTGATCCTTATCCCCGCGTTGCTTCGGATAACGTAGACGTACCGAGGGATGAAATTATGGCGCGGTTGATTTTCGTAGAGGGCGAGTACAACTCCAATCGCGAGGCAGTTGAAGCAGCTACGCAACTTCCGGAGTTGACTTCCAGAGGCGGCGACACCAATGCCACCCGACTGTGGTGGGATGCGAAGCAGAACAAGCCTTGGTAATCAAGCGAGTAAAAGACGTATACTAGTTAAAAAAAGTGCCGCAACTCGTGGCACTTTTTTACTTTCCATTCGACGAGACAGATTATGACGAAGCGATTTCGGTTTTTATATGGGGGACTACTAGTACTTGCAAGTGTTTCATGTACCAACGAGGATCCCAATGCCATTTTTACGGAGCTGCCATCCAGCAAAACTGGCATCATTTTCAAAAACCTGGTACGCGAGTCGGATGCATTTAACGTGTTGACCTACGGTTATTTTTACCAGGGAGGAGGAGTAGCCGTTGGGGATATCAACGGGGATAGCTTGCCCGATATCTATTTTACGGGCAACATGATGGCCAGTAAACTGTACCTGAACAAAGGGGATTTTTCTTTTGAGGACATCACCGAGTCGGCAGGGGTAGCTGCGGCAGGTCTTTGGAATACCGGAACCACGATGGCGGATGTGAACGGAGACGGTTTGCTGGATATTTATATTTGCCGGTCGGCGGCAAACGATCCCAATAACCGGAGAAATTTGCTTTTTATCAATCAAGGCGACCTGACTTTCCTGGAGCAAGGCGCTGCCTACGGGTTGGATGATCCCGGATATGCCACCCAGGCCTCATTTTTTGACTACGATAATGACGGCGATCTGGATTTGTTCCTGCTGAATCATTCCACGCAGGAATATGCTGGATTCAGCAGGATAGATGGTTCTTTTAAACGAAAAACCGGTAATTTTTTAGGTGACAAATTGTATCGCAACGATTCGGGAAAATTTGTCGATGTAAGCCGGGAAAGTGGCATCATCGGCAACGTCTTGGGATTCGGATTGGCGGTGACGGTAACTGATTTCAACGATGACGGCTGGCTGGATATCTACGTCAGTAACGATTACAACGAAGAAGACTACCTGTATGTGAATCAACAGGACGGCACGTTTAAGGAAAGTGTGCGGGAGTACATGGGGCATGTATCGCTTTTTTCCATGGGAGCAGATGCTGCCGATATGAACAATGACCTGCTTCCGGATTTCCTGACCATGGACATGATGCCGGAATTTAATTTTACCCAGAAATCCATACTGGGTCCGGAAAATTACGACAAATACCGCGAGCTACTAGCCAAGGGCTTTCACGCCCAAACCATGCGCAACATGTTTCATCTCAATCAGGGTGCCGGCAAGTTCGCGGAAATCGGGCAGTACGCCGGCATCGCTCATACCGACTGGAGTTGGGCGGTTTTGGCTGCTGACTTCGATAACGACGGCTGGAAGGATATTTTTGTTAGCAATGGGTACGCCAGAAATTACCTGGACATGGACTTTTTGAACTACATGGTAAGCGAACGGATGAAGTCCAATCAAAGCGAAAAGGAGGAAGCCTTGATTGACCTGATCGATAAGATGCCGCCCATATATGTACAGAATTACCTGTACCACAATCAGGGTGACCTGAGCTTTGTCAACAAAGCATCGGAGTGGGGCCTGCAACGTGAGACAGTGTCCAATGCGGCGGCGTATGCCGACCTGGATGGAGACGGGGACCTGGACCTCATTGTCTGCCATACGAATGAGCCTGTGAGTATTTACCGCAACAACAGTGAGCGGCTTTTTGACCGGGCGTTTCTGAAAGTAAGGCTTCGCGGAAAGGAGCAAAATACCAGCGGAATCGGAGCCAAGGTACGGGTCTATGGAGAAGCAAAGCATTGGCAACAGGAATTGATACCTACCCGGGGCTATCAGTCTTCGGTGGACCACGAGTTGGTTTTTGGTCTGGGTAGCATCGAACGAATCGACAGTCTGGAAGTGTTTTGGCCCGGTGGAGACTACCAGGCCTTGCAGGACCTTTCCATAAACCAAACCTTGTATTTGGATCAACGGAATGCAGGAGATCAACCGCCCGTGGGGTCGGAAACAAAGTCGTTGTTTGTACCCGTCGAAGATGCATTGGGCCTGGATTTTACCCATCGTGAAAGCCCCTTTCTCGATTTCATTCAAGATCGGCTTATGCCAAATACCATGTCCGCTCTTGGGCCTAAACTAACGGTTGGCGATGTTACGGGTGACGGTTTGGAGGACCTGTATGTGGGTGGAGGAACGGATCAGCCGGGGCAGCTTTATGTGCAGCTACCGAATGGATCTTTTCGGAACGTTCCTCAGCCTGCTTTTGAAGAGGATCGGGCTCCGGTGGATACCGATGCAGCCTTTATCGATGTCACCGGCAACGGTCACCTGGACCTGTACGTGGTGAGTGGAGGTAACGATTATCCGGCAGGAGACGAACGGTATCTGGATCGCCTTTACCTGAATGACGGCAAGGGTAATTTTGTACGTAGTACCGCTGCCCTTCCAGATATGCAGGTGAGTGGGAGTATCGTGCAGGTAGGCGACCTGGATAATGATGGGTTGGCAGATCTGTTTGTGGGGGGTCGCTACGTCCCGGGGAGTTTCCCGAGGGCTCCGAGGAGCTATATACTCCGCAATGCGGGGGATGGAACCTTTGTTGATATGACCGAGCGTTTTTGCGCCGACCTGTTGCATCCGGGCCTGTTATCCGATGCCCAATTATTGGACCTAAACGGGGACAACCTTCTTGACCTCGTGCTCGTTGGGGAGTGGATGTCTCCGCAGGTATACCTGAATCAGGGAGGCAGCTCGATGGAGCGCAAAGAGGACGCCATTCCCGAAGGCCTATCGGGCTGGTGGAAGCACCTTTCGGTGGCTGACCTGGATGCGGATGGGGACCTGGATCTGATCGTGGGAAATCAGGGTGAAAACAATCCCTTTGGTAGCAGCGAAGATCAGCCGATGCGGCTGGTGTTCAAAGATTTTGATGGAAACGGATCTGTAGATCCCCTCTTTACCTATTACATGGCAGACACCAACGCCTTTGCATTCAGCAGGGACGAATTCCTGGGGCAACTTCCCTCGTTTAAGGGGGTGTTTTCGGATTACCGAAGCTTTGCAAAAACGCCAGTTGGCGAGTTTTTCACGAGTGAACAAATTCAGGGAGCGGATACCTTGCTCACGAGTACATTGCAATCAGGGTATTTTGAAAATGATGGAAACGCCGCTTTTCGTTTTGTTCCTTTTCCACGCGAAGCGCAGTTTGCACCCATGTACGCCACGGAACTGATGGATATCAATGGGGATGGGCACCTTGATCTACTGACCGGAGGTAACCTGACAAAAACACGGGTGAGCTTTGGGCAACAGGACGCCAATAATGGGTATGTATTACTGGGAGATGGAATGGGTGGCTTCAAAACTGCTGATCCTGCGGTTACCGGTATTTTTATTCGCGGGGATGTTCGCGACATACAGCTGCTGCGCATACAGGGTGATCCCTACGTAGTGTATTCGCTCAATAATGGAAACGTGCAGGTCTATTCCTTTTAGCTGGGGGCGGGTTTTTGTGCCAAAATGAAGCCAGGATGGACCCGGTAATGTTTTGCAAGACGCTGAACACGGCTGGTGCCAGACCAAGGCTGGCCAATTTGCCCATTTCCTTGGCGAGTCCTCCGGCCATTCCTCCGTTCTGCAGGCCTACTTCCAGGGCAATGGTTCGGCTATCCCGCTCGTCCAGTCCAAATAATCGGGCCGCCCAAAAGCCTAAACTGTACCCCAGCAGGTTGTGGAAAAGCACGACGATCACCAACCATCCGCCGATATCCAACAAATTATCTCTTCCGGATGCGGTGATGAGGACTATTACAAGGGCGATGACGAGCATGGATGCGGTAGGCATAACGCGCTGAAGCCACTGGGCCCTGTCGTGCAATAGCTGGTTGAAGAGCAAGCCGCCAGCTATAGGGAATAGCACCAGTTTCAGGATGCTCCATACCATATCCCACACGTTGATTTCAATATAGGAGCCAGCCAGCCAACTCATCAGCAGCGGGGTGGTGAGTGGAGCCAATAGCGTGGATACCGCGGTAATGGTGATGGACAATGCCAAATTTGCCCGTGCCAAAAAGCTGATAACATTGGACGCTACCCCACTTGGAGAACAACCGACCAAAATTATTCCAGCGGCGATTTCTGTCGGTAAGCCGCTCCATTGGGCGATTAGTAGCCCTGACAGCGGCATGATGGTAAGCTGGCAACCCAAGCCGATAAATACGCCTTTGGGCATCTTGATTACCCCGGCAAAATCCTTCACAGTCATCGAGCTGCCCATACCAAACATGATAAACTGAAGCAGAGGAATGATTAGCTGGCTAAGTGGGTAACCCCGATAGGATACAAAAGGCTGCGGGTAGAGTAGGGCGAGCGCGGCTGCCGTCAGGATCATCCATGTGTAGAGGTATCCTTTTAGCAAGGGGTGGAGGTAAAAACCCAGGCCGGTCAGTACCAGGGAGGACAAGAGCAATACCTGTGCAGCACCTGTGTTTCCGGTGGAAAAAAGGTACGCAGCAATACCAAACCCGAAACTAGATAGCGCCAGTAGGATGTGAGCGACTTTTTTGGGGGGCAATGACGGAAGCTCCACGGATCAGCTCGGCGAATCTTCTTTGGGTGGTTTTCGATGCCAGTAGGAGGCGAGCACCGATCCGGTGATGTTCATCAACGGTCCAAAAACAGCCGGTGCCAACCCGATGGTCGCGATTTTACCCATTTCTTTCGCCAAGCCCGAGGCCAGTCCCCCGTTTTGCATCCCTACCTCGAGCGCTACGGTACGTGCATCCCTTTCGGAGAGACCAAGCCACTTGCTAAACCAGAAACCCAGGTTGTAACCCATGATGTTGTGGATAAATACCAGGACAATCAAAAGGCCGCCAATATCGAGCAGGCTGTCTCTTCCGGCAGCAGTAATGATCACGATGATCACGCCGATGCCGATCATGGATACGAGGGGCATGGCGTCGTCCAGCCATTTAGCTTTGCCGCTTAGGAAGCGATTGAATACAAGGCCAGCTCCTATGGGGATAATGACCATTTTGATGATGCTCCACATCATGTCCAGCACATCGATTTCAACGAATTCCCCGGCCAGCACCTTCATCAGCAAAGGCGTCATAAACGGTGCCAACAAGGTAGAAATCGCCGTAATGGTGATGGACAGGGCGAGATTTGCTTTTGCCAGGTAACTCATGACGTTCGAGGCCAGTCCGCTTGGGGAGCAGCCAATGAGGATCAGGCCGGCAGCAATCTCTGGAGGGAAATTGCTGAGCGTCGCGAGGATGAACCCCAATACAGGCATGATGGTAAATTGCGAAAGCAATCCCACAAATACACCCTTGGGCATTTTGACCACCCCGGCAAAATCCTTGACCGACATGGAGGTCCCCATACCAAACATGATAATCTGTATAAGGGGAGTGATCAGATTGCTGTAGGCATACCCCTTGTAGGACACGAAATAGTCCGGATAATACATAGCCGCCGTCACCCCGGCAAAGATCATGGTGGTATAGGTGAACCCTTTAAGTTGTGAAAACCCACGAAACCCAATGCCTAGTAAGGCGAAGAAAAGAATCAATAACGGTCCAGCGGTCGCTATTTTTCCTGACAAAAGAAGGATAAAAACCACGAGCAGGCAAAGTAATCCTGCTCCAATCAGGTAGGTAAAAATGCGTTCTTTTTTCAAGGGACTCTGGGTTTTTGGGTTGTTTCAGGAGAACGTTTTGGTATTAGATATAGGCAATGCAGTCCATTTCTACCAAGGAATCTCCAGGAACCCCTCCGTAGGTGGCAACGGTGGTTCGTACCGGTGGCTTGCTTCCAAACCTTCCTCGAAACACCTCGTTCATTCCCTTGTAGTCGGCCAGGTCGTGCAGGTAAACGTTCACTTTCAACACCTTTTCCATGGAACTTCCAGCCTTGACCAATTCCTTTTCTAATTCTTTGAGTACATGGTCGGTATGTGCTTTGATATCGCCTTCAAAGTGCGCGCCTTTTCCGGCGATATATACTGTATTGCCGAGTTTGGTTGCTCCTGAAAACAAGGGTACATCCTGCTCCTCTGTGATGCTAAACGCTTCCTTTTCCGGAGTGGCGTCTGACTTCGCGTGAGCTACGGTTCCGATGCCTGCAAGTCCGGCAAGCGAGGCAAATAATTTTTTCAGGGTAGTTCTTCGTTTCAGTTTTTCCATGATTGAATATGGGGATTGATTTTTGTGTACGCAATAAAACCTTGGAATATATACCAATTAATTTTTTTCTCCAAATGCTTCCCGGACAAGAATTCAAGCAGTCCTGTAAGCGGAAGCTATTTCGGCTAAAAAGATTGCAGATCCCAATAGGGTCCCCGTACGCGCGTGAAATTCTCGTATTTCCTACCATTTTTCCTTAATTTTTGTGTACTTTCGTTTGGAATCCATAGGCGCCAGTAGCTGGCTAGCCAGGATGTTCCCTGCAAACCCAATTGTTTGATTTATTTATGGTTATGTTCCGATCAGTTACGAATAGTGTCCGCTGGTACTCCCTTTTAATTTCGGTAGCCGTAGTGGCCTGTAGTCCAAACAAAAACGTAGAAGAAACGACCGTCATGGAAGAAAAAGAAGTTGTCTACCAAAGCAAGCCTTTTACCACTGGAAATGAGTTCACTTCCGGTATTGAAGGGCCGGCAGTGGATAGGGAAGGAAACCTGTATGTGGTTAATTTTGAAAAGGGAGGTACCATAGGTAAGGTTACTCCGGAGGGCAAGGTTTCCTTATTTGTGACGCTTCCCGAGGGAAGCACCGGTAACGGTATCCGTTTTACCTCCAAAGGTGAGATGCTCATAGCAGATTACACGGGTCATAACGTGCTCCGGGTGGATATGGCTACGCAGGAGATATCCGTCTATGCACACCATGAAGGATTAAATCAGCCCAACGATCTGGCTATTATGGACAACGACATTGTATTCGCCAGTGATCCCAATTGGAAAGAGAGCACCGGTCAAATCTGGCGGGTAGGGCTGGATGGAAAATTTGTCCTGCTGGAATCCGGTATGGGGACTACCAATGGCATCGAGGTAAGCCCGGATAACCGTACCCTGTACGTCAATGAATCCGTTCAGCGTACGGTTTGGGCATACGATTTAAGCGAGGCGGGAGAGCTTTCAAACAAGCGGCTGATTCATCAGTTTGATGATTTTGGTATGGACGGCATGCGGGTAGATACCGACGGAAACCTGTACGTTACCCGACACGGGAAAGGAACGGTGGCTAAATTATCGCCCGACGGAGACTTGTTGGAGGAGATTACTGTTTCGGGTAAAAAGCCCTCCAATATCGCATTTGGTGGGCCCGATGGAAAGACAGCTTACGTGACCCTGCAAGACAATGGAAATATTGACTGGTTCCGGGTAGAAAAGCCCGGAAGGTCATTTGGTAGGTAGCACGCTACCTGCATTTTTACAATTAACCCGACACAAATGACTGCTCAAGCCGATGAAAACTACCGGTGGTCGAAGGTCCTAAACGATTGCCAAATTGGCGCGTGGGAAGTTGATCCAAGTCAGCAGTCGTTGCATGTTAGCGCTATTTGTGCCGAAATACTTGAGATTTCCAGCGCTCGATCCGTTCCATTATACGCGGCAAAAAGGTTGTTCGCTTCTCCATTCGACCGGATTTTTGCCAGAAATGTCGAATTGTTGGTGGACAGTAAGCAAGAATTTGAAGAAACGCTATCCTTACTTTCTGGCAATTGGGTGCAGATCAGGGGAAGGGCGGTATGCCAGCAAGGGCAGCAGAAATTGTATCGTTTTTGCGGAAGCCTGGAATTGGTAAGCCGTTTTGCACAAGAGTCTTGCATTCAGTTTTCCGCGGATTCGGGGGATCTTTACCGGTATTTATTTCGGGATGCCCCCATGCCCATGTTTATTTGGGAAAATGAGACCCTAAACATGATCGACTGCAATCGGCAAGCCTTGCTAAAGTATGGTTATAGCCGTGAAGAGTTTTTGCAGTTGAATCTGCGAGATATCGGATATCCTGAGGATTTTTCAGTACTAAAAGTGGATGCAGGGAGTGTTGATACACTTGGCGATCAGGAACGAAAGGTCTGGAGGCATCGAAACAAAGCGGGCGATCACCTGTTGGTGAAAGTCACCGGTCACCGGGTAGACCTCGCGGGAAAAAAATGCTCCATGGTTTTGATTCAAGACATTACGGGACGCCTGGAGGCGGAGGAGCAACTGCTGGAGAGCCTGAAGGAGCTATCCGATTACCGATTTGCCCTGGATGCCGCTTGTCTGGTGATGATCCTGGATAAGGACAAGCAGGTGGTCTACCTCAACCAGAAATTTCAGAAGATTTCCGGCTTTGATAAGGAGAGCATCGAACAGGCTTCGCTCAAGATTTTGTATCAAGAAAGTGATCGGGAACTGATTGCCAGCTGCTGGGATACCGTGATGGCGGGAAACATTTGGAGAGGGGAACTTCGCGGGAGAAAGCGAAGGGGCGGTAGTTTTTGGGCGGATACCGTGGTGATTCCGTTTCGTGACAATCAGGCTCGGGTGTATCAATACATTTGGGTGGGCTACGACATCACCCAGAAAAAGCGTGGAGACGAGGCGCTGGCAAAAGAGCGGTCTTTGCTGCGGGCAATTATTGACAATTTGCCCATTCAGATATATGTAAAAGATGCCGCCGGTAGGCACATCATAAACAACAAGTACCAGTACGAAGATCTCTTGGGCGCGAAATCCGAATGGGAGACGCTAGGCAAGACGGTTTTCGATTATTTTCCCGAGGAGATTGCTGCAGGCATGGATGCGTATGATCGAAAGATTGTTGAAGAGGGTGTACCGGTAATGAACGTGGAAGAGTTTTATTACGACCGGGAGGGAAAACAGGTCTGGTTGCTTACCAACAAGGTTCCCTTAAAAGATGCAAAAGGAAAGGTGGTGGGTTTGGTTGGCATGTCCCGAGATGTAACCGACAGAAAAATCAGGGAAGAAAACCTCAATCGCTTAAACGAGGAATTGGAGAGTAAAGCGCGGGCGCTGGAACGCTCCAATCAGGAACTAGAGCAATTTGCTTACATCGCTTCGCACGATTTGCAGGAGCCCCTTGGAATGATTACTGGTTTTTTGGGCCTTTTGGAAAAACGCTACGAATCCGTTTTGGACGAAAAGGGGAAGGAATTTATTTTTTATGCCGTAGATGGGGCCAGCCGGATGAAAAACATCATCATGGACCTTTTGGCGTATTCCAGGGTAGGTCGTATCGAGGAAAAGGTGAAAGAGTTGGCGATAGCCGAAGTGATCACCAATATTTTGAGGCTTCACAAGGAACTTATTAAGCAGAAACGGGCAGAGGTGACGGTGGGTACATTTCCAGTGCTTCGCGTACCAGTTGCTCCCATTCAGCAAGTATTTCAGAACCTCATCAGCAATGCGCTCAAATACCAGGATTCGGGAAAAGTACCTAAAATCCTGGTGGGAGCGGAAGAAAGGGAGAATTTTTGGGAGTTTTATGTTCGTGATAATGGAATTGGGATTCCGCGTGGAGTTCAGGATCGGGTTTTTCAATTATTCACCCGACTGCATGCGAAGGATCAATTTTCTGGTTCGGGGATTGGACTGGCTATGAGTAAAAAGATCATTGAAAATATCGGAGGAACGATCGGTTTTCACTCCGAGGTTGGAAAGGGAAGTACCTTTTATTTCACCGTTCCAAAAACCATTCAGTGAATGGATTTAAGCAAAAAGTTCCGACACCAGCCGATTATACCCTAGATAAATCTTAGAAAAATTATTTAATTATAGGATTTAATTGTAATATTGAGTTAATTAAATTGTTTTTAACAAAGCCGTTCAACAAACGGACTACGTTACACATACAGCAATAAGTAAGGCAGGCAATTAGCGTGGAAATAGCCATCTCTCCTGCGTCGTTTTTTTTCAGAATAGAATGGTAAAGGATCAGGAAGGATATCATATTTTATTGGTTGAAGATAACCTGGGAGACGTACTATTGATCGAGGAGTACCTTCACGAAAAAATACTCAACCTGGAATTAACGGTAGCCAATACGTTTGAAGAAGCTAAGACGAAATTGGAGGAGCCGGGCATTGCTCTGGACGCGATCATTCTGGATCTTACGCTGCCTGATCTACAAGGGCAGGCGCTAATTCTAAAAATAAAGGAATTGGCAGGTGATGTAAGTCTCTTGGTGCTGACGGGTTATTCGAACATCGAATTCGGGATGAAATCCCTGGCTATTGGTGTCTCGGATTATTTACTTAAGGACGAGTTGTCGCCCGCTTCCCTCTACAAAAGCATCATCTACAGCATAGGACGGTATAAAATCTCCAGGCAGTTAAAGGATTCTGAGAGGCGTTATAAGGAGCTTTTTCACTTAAGCCCGCAACCGATGTATTTGTATAGTCTCGATACTCTGGAATTTTTGGACGTAAATAAGGCGGCAATTGATCATTATGGATATTCCAAGCAGGAGTTTTTGACCATGACGCTGCGGGAAATTCGTCCGAAGGAGGAAGTCTCCCGATTGGAACGGGTTATAGCCGGCATCCGGGACGGCAAACCGGCCTTTCCCGGACCGAAGATTTTTAGGCACCGGAAGAAGAACGGAGAGATCATCACCGTAGAAATAAAGAGTAACGTAATCGATTACCAGGGAATCCGGGCAGAAGTGGTGCTTGCCAATGACATTACTGACCGGATGAAGTACATCCACGCAATAGAGGATCAGAACAAACGCCTGCAGGAAATAGCCTGGATGCAATCCCATGTGGTCAGGGCTCCCCTTGCCAGACTGATGAGTTTGGTGATGGCTATGGAAAGTTTGGAAAATGATTTTGGCAGGGATAATTTTCGTAAAATGATACTGGACTCGGCCGAAGAGTTGGATGAGATCATCCGTGATATCGTAAACAAGACCGATAAGGTAAGCCTCAAAGAAAAAAACGAAGGGTAAATTTTGCGGGAAGGGAGAGCGTTCTACGGCGGATTGTACGCAGCCGGAGTAGCATACATAATCGCAACGTCTGGCTTAGGCAATACCCCATGGTAGCCCCCGCTCGCAGACTTTTTCGTTATTTCGGCGTTGTAATCTGCCCACGCCAATCATTTTTTCCCATAAAAAAAGCTTTCCCATCTACCGGGAAAGCTTTTTAAAAAGACAAGCAAAAACGCGTCTACTGGATCAGGTCTTGTGCAGCCCGTCCATTAAAGTCATACACCACCTGGCCTCCTTTGATGGTCATTTCGCATTCCAGTCGCTGATTCGTTGCCAATTTCTGTCCGGTACGGTCCCAGACGCCAAATTCACCTTCCCGAATGTGTAGCAAGGCAATGTCCGCAATGGCGCCTTCCGAAAGGTGACCCAGTTCGGTCCGCTTGATTACTTTGGCAGGTTCCCAGGTACTTGCTTCAATTACATGGGGTAATTCCATGCCCATGGCCATAAATGTGGTCATGACGTTTAGCATATCTTTCATCGCGGCATTCATACTGCCGGTATGAAGATCCGTACTAATCGTATTGGGATAGAGCCCGGCAGCAAGGGCAGGAATGGCTTGTTTGAACTCAAAGCTGGCTCCACCGTATCCTACGTCGAAAACGATGCCTCTTTTCTGTGCCTCCAGTACAAAGGGTTCGAATTGGCGCGTTTCCCGGTTCACTACCGTCTCCCGCGAGCCATTTAATTCGGCATAGGTGTGGGTGTAGATATCGCCCGGTCTCAATCGTTCGAAAAAGAGTTCACGAATGGAAAGCGGTTCAAATTGGGTAGAACCGCCGAAGTCCACAATCACGGGTATGTCAGCAATCCTTCCCGCTTCCACGGCCCGGTCAATGGGGATCCAATCCCGGCTGCCGTAATGAGCGACTTTAAAGCCAACCACGTGTTGTCGGTTTTGTTGGGCTACCATGGCACTTAGCTTGGCATCCATGTCCCCGGTATTTTGTTCCCAGGCACCGCCCCGCATTCCTTCCCCCACGATGTTCATGAAAGCAAGCACCCGAGTTTTGCTGGGTTCAATGATGTTCTTTTTAAAGGTGTCGAAGTTTTTCCATCCGGGTCCTCCGCAATCGACGATGGTGGTGACGCCGACGCGAAAGGTAAATCCATCCGGTGGTACCGCAAGCAGCCCATCACTCAGGTAGTGGTTGGGCTGGGTGCCGTGAAAAACGTGGCCATGCATGTCGATCAGTCCGGGGGTAACCACCAAACCTTCAGCCGGGATCACTTTTTTGGCATCCTTTGCCGGTATGGATGCGGCCACTTTGGCTACTTTTCCATCCGTGATGGCGACGTCCATCAGGCCATCAACGTTGTTTTTCGGATCGATTAATCGGCCTCCTTTGATAAGAAGGTCATACGTTTGGGCGGAAACCAGGCTACTGATAAGCATCAGTATCAGCAGCATGCCAGGGATTCTTACTTTCATGGGTTACACTTTAGCGATTTGTAATTCTTCGGCAATTCGTTTTGCCACAATTTTTTCCTCTTTGGGTCGGAGCATAAACACGGTCATGCTAATCGCATGATCGCCTCCACTAATCACTTCAATGGATGGTTGCCCCATCCGAAGTTTCTCCTGCATTTGTTCCCGGGTAAGCTTTATCGTAGCGGGGTCCCAGGAAATTTTTAGGTAGGGCGTATGGTTGGCAATGGGAGGAACAGAAACTTCGGTGGTGACGCCACTGATTTTTTCTACTTCCGCGGCAACATAAGCCACTTTGTCTTCCCATTCCTTCCACTCTTTCGCATGGTCTTTTTTGACGTATTCGTCCAGTGCGACGTACATCCCTAGAATTTCTTCTTTGTTTACTTTCATTCCACGGCCGATGGTGCCTCCACGAGGGGGAGCACTTAGCCGGGCGGCCTCAATGAGGTCTTTTCTGCCCATCAGTATGCCGGCGCTTTGGGGACCCTTGATGGCCTTTCCACCCGAAATACAGACCAGGTCAAATCCCATGTCGTTGTACTTCCAGAGGTTTTCGACTGGAGGCACATCGGCAGCCATGTCAATCATGGTCGGAATTCCGTGTTTTTTACCGAGTGCAACCCACTCTTCGTGGGTTATTTTACCGGCCGGGGCCTGGTAATTCAAAAACCACAGCATTGCCGTTTTGTCGTTAACTGCACGGTCCACGTCGGCGGCCGTCTCTACCTCTACCACCGAAACTCCGGTGTTGGTAATCGCATGTACGTACCCCACGTTATGGGATTTTTGAACGATGACTTCGGACTTCATCCCCTCCAGGTTGGGAAGCTGTCGGATCTTATCCCGATCTTTTCCCGTCAAAACTCCGGCGGTTCCCAAAACCATGGCAGACCAGCAGCCAGCCGTGACGGTAGCAGCCTCTGCGTGGCAGATGGCGGCGATCTTTTCTCCTACTTTATCCTGAACCTCGTCCAGCATGATGTAGTGGTCGGAAGAGAAATTAATCGCTTCCATGACTTCTTTGGGCATCAGAGAAGCGGTCATTGCGGTATAGGTCCCGGCTGCATTAATAAAGCTACGGAGGCCGAGTTCCTTGACCAGATCTCGTTTTGGGGCCGCAGAGGTTTCCGCAGCCAGTGCACCGGATAGCGGGATTCCACTACCCATTACTCCTCCAATCAAGGGAAGTGTTCCCAGTCTTTTTAATAATTTTCTTCTACTTAACATTTGCTTTGTCTTTTTATACGATCAGGGCCGGTAAATGGCAGGCTCTGCTGAAGGCCTTAGTCTTCTATTTCTACAATCATTTCAATTTCCACCGCAATATTATTGGGTAGGGAACCCATGCCAACCGCGGAGCGGGCATGTTTTCCTTTCTCTCCAAAAACTTCCACCATAAAGTCCGAAAACCCGTTCATGACGCGGGGCTGTTGGGTAAAATCCGTACTTGCATTTACCATACCGAGGACTTTTACAATGCGTTTTACTTTATTCAAATCCCCAATTTCAGCTTTCAAGGTAGAAAGCAGGGCAATGCCCGTGAGGCGTGCCGCTTCCTGGCCTTCCGTTATGGTTAGCTCAGTACCTACTTTTCCCTGAACGCTGGTGCCATCGCCCCGGCTAGGACCGTGTCCGGAGAGAAACACCAAATTGCCGGTACGGACAGCTCGGACAAAGTTGGCCGTTGGAGGGGCAGGTTCCCTAAGGGTGATGCCCATGGCTTTTAATTTTTGCTCCGGGTCTTGTTGGGAATAGCCCATCACGGAGAGGGTCATAAGTCCCAGTAATAGCATGTAGTGTAGTGGTTTTTGCATGATACTAGTTATTTAAGTGTTGGCGTTCGTGAAAAGGGTGGTTAGCTTTAGTTCAGTACCTCAGTCGTTCCAGGCTTTGCTCCCTAGCCCATTAAGGTCCCAGACAATGGCCCCTGCCCGTAAGGTCAGTTCTGCTTCGAGCTTCTGCGTCCCGGTGGCAGCAGCTCCCGAGGAATCCAGGAATCCATACGCTCCGGTGTGAAGGGAAAAGACAGCGATATCGGCCTCGGCACCTTCGGAGAGGTGGCCCAGTTCTTCCCGTTGGATGACCTGCGCAGGTTTCCAAGTAGAGGCAGCAATGGCCTCTTGGAGGCTCATTCCCAAGTTCATCATTTTGGATACCACATTTAGCATATCTTTCATGCCGCCATTCATACTTCCGGTATGCAGATCTGTGCTGATGGTGTTGGGCCAAAATCCCTGCTGCGTCGCTGGCACGGCGATGTCGTAGTAAAAGGAGCCACCACCATGCCCTACATCAAAGATCAATCCCTTTTCCCGAGCTTCTTTCCAATGCGGGCGGACGGTGCCATTTTCATCCAAAACCGCTTCTTTCGGCCCATGTCCGGAGTAATTGCGCCCATACATGTGTGTGAGTATATCGCCCGGTTGGAGGATTTCCAGAAATAACGTGGATAAAGGCAGTGCGGGGTCGGCTCCGCCCAGGTCTACCATGACTGGAATACCTGCGGACCTGCCGGCTTCTGCGGCTTTGTGATAGGGAGCCCATTCGTGTCCCCTGAAGTGGGCGATTTTCACACCGATTATTTCTGGAAATTGGCGGGCTACCATCGCGGTCATCTTTGGATCCATGTCGCTTTGGTCCTGTTCGTTGGGGACCACCCCGCTCATGCCATCTCCCACGATATTGATAAAGGCGAGGACCCTTGTTCGGGATCGATCGATTACCTGTTCCTTAAACGTGCGGAAATTCTTCCATCCCGCTCCACCTGCATCTGCCACGGTGGTCACTCCGGCCCGGAAGGTAAACCCGTCGGGAGGAAGTGCGGAATAACTATTGCTCAGGTAGCGGTGAGGAACCGTTCCAAAGAAGTGGTGGCCATGAATGTCTATCAAACCCGGACTGACAATCATGCCTGTGGCATCGATCGTTTTCTTTGCTGCGCTGGCATCGATATCTTTTGCTACTCGGGCGATTTTTTTGTCCTTGATGGCGATGTCTAACACTTCATCCCGCTGATTTTTCGGGTCAATTACATGGCCATTTCTGATCAAAATATCAAACTCCTGCGCCTGGAGAACCAACAGGCTGCAGAGAAAAATCGCGAAAGATAGTGGGAATCTCTTCATGGCTTATTCAAAGATAAGGTTTCCAAAATAGTGCGGCAGGTGAAAATCCGGCCGGTGATTGATGACTTCGTTCCAGGTGAAGTAGTGCGGATTACTGGTTTTGCTGCCTGTTTTGTAAAAATTGGCTTTCCAGCGCACACCGGGACCTGGCGGCGTGATGTCACGGTAGGACTTGAGAATTTTTAGCGGCAGTTTGAATTCGATGTACCAGGTGACAGGTTCCTGGATTTCCGGGTCGATCTTTCCCGAGAGCGAATGCGCGATTTCGATCTTTTCGATCTTCTCTGCATCCACGACCTCGTATTCCTTTCGGGGAGCAGTCACGTAATGAAACAGCGGTACGCCCGAGCAGTTGATTTCCAGGTTAAAGTACTCGAGGGGGGCATTGCTGTCCGGCGCGAAGAAAAATTCTACGCAGGAATCCGTCGAAACCGGACCGTTGATTTCCTCCACCAGGCAGCGAACGTACTGGTCTTCCACCTTAAATATCCCGTAAATATGACGTTTGTCGTAGCGTAATTTTACCTGGGTGGTCGGAGAGAACGGCGGGTTTTCACCCATATGCAAGGCAATTTCCGCTGCCGGTACTTCTTGCCAAACTTCTTTTTCCCAATTTCCGTCAATGGGAATCGGTTTTTTGACAGGTTTAACGAGGTATTCGGAAGGAGCGGGTCCGGGTTGGAACATGGGTTTTGGATTGGGATTTTGAATGGGAGCAAAAGCCAAAAGAAACAGGAAGTATATCGGGTTCATCGTGTCATGAAATTAAGTAATAGAAGCTTCCAACACAAATTATTTTAATTCTCTGCGAACCTGGGCTACCTCAGTGGCAGAAATACTTGAGGCATTGTTGCCAAAGCTTTTTCGAATATAGGTTAGTACGCCCGCCACTTCCGCATCACTCAAAAAGGAATGGGCCGGCATAATGCCGTTATAGGCCACTCCATTTACCTCGATTTGGCCTTCCAGACCATTCAGAAGCAATTCGATTAACTTTCGCTTACTATCACCGCGGTTTCCGGTTACCCAATCCGTTTCGGACAGGGGTGGGAAGCGGGTTCCATCACCCTTCCCGTTTGCCTGATGGCAGGTAGCACAGTAGATATTATACGTTTGGGCACCGGTTTCCAACAGCCCTTTTTCAAGATTGTCCAATTCTTCGTCGGGGTCTTTGATATTGGTTCTGGTTTTTTTCCGCTCTTCCAGCTTCGCTAGCGCAGCGTCTCCAAATTCCGACTTGTCTCCGGAATAGACGATTCTCCAGACCTTTCCCTGCACGCTTTCGGTAACGTACAAAGAACCGTCGGGTCCCATGGAAATCCCCATTGGCCGGGCTGCTGCATCACCGGTATTGACGATTGTGTCCAATTGGGCGAACCCATCGGCAAAGACCTCCCATGGCCCGGAGGGTTTTCCATCTTCGAAGGGCACAAACCCCACAAAATACCCTCCCTGCGGGTAGGGACCGCGGATGGTACTGCCGTGGAAGGCAACAAAGGCGCCGTTTTTGTACCTTTCCGGAAACTGATCGCCCCGGTAAAAGTACAGGTCATTTGGCGCAAAATGGCCGGGGAAACCCACCAGGGGCCATTCCACATTTTCGGCTCCCGTGTCTTTTTCTTTGTCACCACCGTATTCGGGATTCAGTAATTTTTTTTCGCGCATGTGGTCGTAGTAATAGTACGGCCAGCCGCCATCGGTACCGTCTTCCACTTTGAAAAACTCCTCGGATGGAAGCAGGGCCGACTCCCAACGGGAATACATTTCCGGCCAAGTCCGGTGTAGGTTATCCCTGCCGTGCTGAACGACATACAAACTGTTTTCTTCCTTATTCCAATCCATGGCCACTACACTACGTATCCCCGTCGCGTACCGGTATCCGTCTTGCTGGGTTTGGTTCGGTTTGTTCGCATCGAACCGCCAGATCCCTCCGTGCCATTCCAGCTGCGGACAAGGCTCCATGCCGGGGGCGCCGGGTCGACGATTAAACTCCTGGCAGACGTCTCCGGGAGAGCCAAACGGAACGTACATGTTTCCCTCCCCATCAAATGCAATGGGTTTAGCGATGTGTTCGTAGCCATGCTCGGCATTCTTATAATCGTCTTTCATGATCAACTCTACCTCTCCCGTAGGCACCAATTTTTCCGGGTCCAGGCGGGTGCGGTACACCTCACCCGCGGTACTGAAGTACAGGTATCCGTTGTAAATTTCCATCCCGGTTCCGTAATTGCCGGTATCCGGGTAATCGCCAAACGTTTCTATCACATCGGCTTTTCCATTGGCATCGGTGTCCCGAAGCGCCACGATGCCCTGCCCCTGCTCGTTTGGTACCCGAAGCTTTACGTAGATGTCTCCATTGTCGTTTACCGTCAGGTGCCGTGCCCGCCCAATGCTATCGACAACCACCAGAGCTTCAAAACCCTCCGGAAGGAAAAGGCCACCGTTATCCGGGTCGCCTTTGGGGAGGCTGCTGCCCGGATCGCAAGCGCTGCTGATAACAAATAGCGTCCAAAGGAGTACGCATGGACTTGAAAGTTTTTTGAAATTCACTGTTCCTTTCATTGTGATCAAATCAAATGAGGTACGATTGTTTATGTTTTGGTGTGACGATAGAAAACCACACGCAGCGAAACCAACCGCGATGGGTTGGACGCTTGCCTTCGGGGCCTTTCTTCCTGCCGGGATGCCTCGTTTCGTATTTATTCCAGCCCTTTTCCGTGGCGATCAGCCCAGGAATCGGAGCCTGGTTTATTCCGGGTGAATGTGATTTCAGGAGAGTAAGTTAAGTGGAATTCGTAAAATTTACATTAATTTAGTACGCAATCCTGTAAAAAAATTACGTAAGTGGATGGAACCTGCCAGAAATGGCAAGTAGTTCACAACGAACGCATGGAGTACATGCTCGCGGTACGACGTGATTGCCAGATAAATATTCCTCTTGTTAGAAAACGGGCATCAAGCCACGTGTGTCAGAGATAGCAAGTATTCTTTGATATCCTTTAAATAATGCATCACGTGTACATTAGCCGGTATTTCCAGGTCCTGCCCGATAATTTGGTATCCGGAAACCAGAATTTCTGATTCCTGAAACTTCTTCGATAGGTAGTCCAGGTAGTCCTGCACCTGAGGGCCGGAAGGTGACGTGGTAATGACGGTCACGAGGTAGTCCGGTTTATGGACGGAATAAACGCTATTCAAATCCTCTCTAGGTGTGTTTTGTCCCAGGTAGATCACTTTATGACCGCTTGATTTTAAGAGGTAACAGGAAAAGAGCAAGGAGATTTCATGGAGCTCTCCTTCCGGAAGGAAGAGGAGAAATTTTTTTCCTCCCCCTGTATACAACTGTCCGTCAATGGCAACAATAAGTTTTTGCCTGACCAGGTTGCTGATAAAGTGTTCCTGTCCAGGATGAATGCTTCCGGTTTGCCACAAAACACCAATTTTCGATAAAAAAGGATAGATGATATTTAGCATGGACATTTCGAAGCCGATTTTCAAAATGTTTGTGGAGATGATCTTTTCAAATCGGTCTTCGTCCAATTCCACCATGGCGATAATCAGAGAATGAATCTGATCGTCGTAGGCAAAGGACCGATCGGTGAGTTTGAGGACTTCTGTCTTCATGTCCTCAAAATTCATCTTCGCAATTTTGCTTATTTTGAAGCCATTGTCGTTCAACAAGGCCACATTAAGAATGAGCTTCAGGTCCTCGTCGTCGTAAAACCGAATATTGGTCTCTGTCCGTTTGGGTTTGAGAAGGTTGTAGCGTTGCTCCCAAATACGCAAGGTATGCGCCTTGATCCCCGACAGCTGTTCCAGGTCCTTTATGGAATAATTACTCATTTCGATCTTTCTTTAAAGTATTTAAACGGAACAATAAACAATCCGAACGCAACCGATCCGTCCCGTTCCCGGGTAGCGTGATGCGCTTGGTGCGCTTTAAAAATCCCCGCCAGGTACCCTTTTTTTGGTTTTCTGAAGAACTTCATCCTCCGGTGTATTAGCACATCGTGTAAAAAAAAATAACTCATTCCGTACAGACTAATTCCGATGCCCATCCAAAATCGGTAATCGAGCGTTTCCACTCCCAGAAAAATCAAAATAACAGCTACGCTTCCAAAAAGCAGTGAAAACAGGTCGTTCCACTCAAAATAGCCTTTGGTGTGAACGTGATGGGTTTTGTGAATCCCCCACAATGGACCGTGCATAAGGTACTTGTGAATGAACCACCCGGATAATTCCATGGATAAAAACCCAGCCGCTATATAAAATAATGCATAGATCATCATTGAGGTAACTTTAATGCGATTAAAATGTTTTTTTTATCAAAGAATAATTGCAAGCAGGAAAAAAAACAGCAGTAAATTAAGAAACACGAAGAAGGTTAGTTTATTCTCCTTGGCAAAGGCCAGCTTTCTGTAGAGCATCTGGATCACAAAGGCGATCAAAAACCAACTTAAATAGTTAGAAATTGGTATCGTTTCTGATTCCCACTGCCAGAAATCCAATTTGATGGCCACTGGCTCCAGGTTGAAATCCATCGCTACCATCAGTGCGGCGCCGGCCAGGGCCGCTAAAAAATCGTTTCCAATGATTTGGTGCCAAACCCCGGCAGTTACGTAGACCATTAGAAACCAATTGACGCCAATCATCAGCGGGACGCCCAAAATTTTTGGACCAAGTACCGATCCGTAAGAATATTCTCCAAAAATCAGGCCGGTGTTGACGCCAATAATTTCGGTCACCATGCCGATCGCAAAAGCACTGAACGCAAATAGCAGAAAATGCCGATTGTATCCCCCGTGGAAGGCGAGTAATAGCCCTGTAACCAGCAGCAGATGCAGGGGAGTAACCAACTGAAACAGCGGCCGGCTTACTTCCCAGTAAAGGCCACCAATACCCACCAGATGCAAAATCAATACGACAGTTTTTGCGACGGTTACCCTATTTTTCTTTATTAAATCCGCTGCATTTTGAGGCGTGCTTGTGGTCATCGATTTCATTTTCGGTACAATTTTGGTACGATCCTTTACTAATGATTTTTTTCATATTTTTGTTTCGTTTACGAAACGGATATGCAAAAACGGATCGTGCCGGGCAAATCTAATAAAAAACAAATAAATCCATGATACTGTATACGATTACGATTAATATTGACAACGAGCGGGAAGCAGAATTTGTGGAATGGATGAAGTATGAGTACCTACCACGCGTGATGCAGACCGGATTGTTTTTTGAAAAACGATTTTTCAGGCTTTTGCAGGAGGACAATGGAGATGGAATAAATTTTTCCGCTCAATTTTTTGCAGAAAGTATGGAAGACCTCGAGTTTTACCAGAAAAAATACAGTGCTACTTTGTGGGATATGTTAAAAGAAAAATTCGGGAGTCAGTTTGTCTCCTTTCGTTCTGTTCTGGAATCCGTAGATTAGCGGCCGACCAGTCAGGAACCGGTTTTTAGCAAAAGCGTTCCTTTCCGTTTGATGATCAATAGCCCAAAATAATCATTAATCAGCGTTTTGCACCTGTTTTCTGCAAATTGCGCCCGGGTAGGGCTATCGTATAGCAACGTAATTCGCAGCATGGCTTTTACAAAGCCCTCATCCGTTCCTAACTTTCGTAGCCAGCTCTTTAAGCACGCCGACCAGTCTTCCTGGTATTTTTCGAAATGGCTTTTTCCATCAAATAACAGTTCCAGTTGATTGGATCCATAGCGGAACCGATAAATTCCAGACAGTTGTCTGTAAATAACCTGCAGGTGTGTGGCTGGAAAATTGGGCTGTTGAAGGATCTGAAGATACGTATCGTCGTGCAATTGAAGGGGGTTAAAAAGGCAGGTGAACGAATTTTTAATTTCTTCCACCATGAATGCCATCATCTCCGCCTCCATTGCAGCTTGTGCTTGTTGCAGAATATAGTTTTTATCTAACGGGAAAAGCTTTTTGGCCATAGTTTACCTATCTGCCCGCAATTTATATAAAACTAATGGATTTTGTAAATCACGTCTACAAAAGATACGGTCCATGCCGCGGGAAAAGCCTTTAAAAATGGACATCATACAAGGAAAAGTGGAGGACGAAGCAATGATGCTACTTCGTCCTTCTGCATTACCTCGCCGAGGCACCCGTGATGGTCTGCCCAAAAAATACGGCGTTGAGAAAAAGTTTATTGGTTCCAAACCAAAAGGCCCGAAAATTTGGATTGTCAACAAATCCAATAATTCGTCCCTGTCCTTTGGCGGAAACCTGTATTACGCTTTTTTTCTTCATCAGTTCCAGGTTTTCTGGATGTATGTATCCGCTTGCCAGCGGATCATCCGTATACATCAAGGGATTGGCATAGGGGTTATCCGACGGTTTTAGAAATTGATTGCCCGATTTAAAAACACGCAGGTCACCCGAAAGGTATCCGTATCCAAGTGGGTGGGTGGTATCCAGATTGGTGTTAAAAATTGCTCCCCCAGTCACTCTGGCCCCCCGGTCGTTTGTCAGGGCTGCGTAAGGTTTTTGAGTCGACTCCGTCGTCTTTTCTGGTGTCAGGAACGAAAAGGCAGCCAGTTCATTGCCGGCCAGCCAGTTTAGGGCAGTCCCACGGGCGATGAGGGTTCCTCCGTTTTCCAGCCATTCGTTTAGTTTTCTGACACCGGTTTTTCCAACACGGGAATAATTACCAGTTGGCATGATCAGAACGGAATACCTGTTGAGATTTGCTGAGGATAGGCTGCTTGCCGACATCAACGTGATCGGTATTTCCATTCGCTGGTCAAATAGGTGCCAAATTTCCCCTGCGTCTGCACTCCCAACCCCCTCGTCAACCAGCAAAGCGATGGACGGCTGCTTAAGTACATCGATACTTGGCGAGCCCAGGTTAATGCCGGAGGTATAACCGGTAGATAAGGCATGAATGCTGATCCCATTGGCAGAGGCTATCTCTTGTAAGTCTTCGTAAAACGCCTCATCGGAGGCGGTTGAATTGCCTTTCTCCACCAGAATGGTGCCCCGGTTGAATAGTTTGCCAAGTTGGTTTTGGAACGTTTTGTGGGTAACACGTACCTGGTATCCTTTTTCCATTAATTGGTACGTGGCTTTCGGTGCATAATAATCCTGCCATTCAAAGGCGTAGCTATACGCACCGGCCGCACCCAGTACTTTTCCCGGCTGGAAGGTCAAGCCCTCGCTTACATCCTCTACTTTTGCGAGATTTAGTATCCGACTGCTGAGCGCCATGTAGTCCAGATTAAATGCCATGGGCATGTTCCAGGTGGACACATCGTAAAAAAGGCTATCCTGAAACTCCGTGCGGGTTTCAAACATGGATTTGATTAGTTTGTATTGCGGCTGGTCCAGTGGTACGATGAAAGAGGTTCCCGAGGAGAAAGGTACCCCGTTCAGATTTATATCTTCTTGCAAGCTGTAGAGTTGAATATCGTGTTGCAAGAGGATATCTGCAAGGTGATACGATCGGGCATAGTCTTCATTGGCTCCAAATATATACGCCTTGTCGTCATCTTCGGCATAAGCGGATTTTGATTCGTTGTAAAAGTCCACCATGTATTGGTTGAGTTCCACCCGCATATCCCTGGCGGCCTTAAAAGAGGATAGCGCAGTCGTAAATTGGTTCCGAATAGTGAATGGGAAGCTGATCTCTCCGAAGGCATTTTCCTGGAGGTGCCCCCGGGAAGAGGCCTGCTCAAACAAAATGCCAATGGCTCCCTGAACATCGGGGTAGGTGGAACCTTTTCCATAGTAGTAATCGTCAAAACTCTCGCGCGTGTAATACAGGGACCCAATCTCGTCCAGGAACCTGGCATGGTACTGCGCGATTTTTTCGGTCAACTCAAAATTCTTTTCGGGAGTAAGTGGATTGTTTCGGCTAGGAATTCCTGGCTGAAAGAAAAATGTATTGTCAGTACCCATTTCGTGAAAATCCAGTACAATATTCGGTAGCCAGGCCTGTATTTGGGTGATTCTTCCTCTTGACTCTGGATGCTGTACCGGTAGCCAATCCCGGTTTAAATCAAACCAGTAATGATTGGTCCGGCCTCTGGGCCAGGCTTCGTTCAGTTCCCGGTTCGCAGGATCACCGTTTGGATGGTAACTTTTGTGACTGTTGACCCAGGAAGCAAACCGATTTATGCCGTCCGGATTAATGGCAGGGTCAATCAGCAGGACGATATTTTCCAGGTCTTCTTCGATCTCTCTGGCTGCTGTAAAGTGATAGGCAGACAAAAGCGAGGCATTTACTCCAGAGGGTTCGTTTCCATGAACCGAGTGTCCCATGTACATAACGACGGGCATTTGATCGAGCTTGGCGGTGCCGTTTCTTAATCCAGCCCGACTGGATTTAATTTCCTCGATTTTTTGGATATTTTCCGGGGAGGAGACCACCAGCATCAGCAAGGGCCGCTTTTCATAGGTACGTCCGTATTCAACAAGCGTTGCACGGGGCGAGCTGTTGGCGACGGTCTGGTAATAATGAACCACCTGGGAATGGTTTGCGTGCCATTCCCCGACTTCAAAACCCAGAATAGACGAAGGTTCGGGTATGGCCGGATCATAGGTAAAGGTCTCTGGAAGATAGTAGTTGAGATTTACTTCCTCCTGAGCCCAGCTGAGAGAAAAAGATAAGAAAACAAGGATGCTTGATAAAAAGAGTTTCATGGCGATATAATTGGTTCGGGGTATTGGCGAAAATCGAATGAAAATAATGGATTTAAATAAAAATAAGAAGACCGCTTATCATTTCTTTTGAAAAAGGTCGGTTAGGGCCTGATGGAGGTCGCCATAGGTAAACTCAAATCCGGTTCCTTCCATTTTTTCGGAACTGACCCGGTTACCCCCCAGCACCATTTGTGCCATTTCTCCCAGGGCCAGTTTTATACCAAAAGCAGGCACGCCAATGTTTAGAAATGGCTTTCTGCTGAGTCTGGCAGCCTTTCTTGTCAGCACGCTGTTTGTCACGGGCACGGGGCCAACGGCATTGTATAGCCCCGATATCCCCTGATTTTCCAGGGCATGCACAAACATTCGAGCGATATCTTTCAGATGGATCCAGCTCATGTACTGATTTCCCGAACCCAACGGAGCAGCTACCGGCGGTTTGAGAAGTTCTGCAAGTGCCCCGCCATCTTTTGCCAAAACAATACCTACACGCAAGAGCACGGTTCGGATTTTCAACTCTTGTATCTTTTCGGTGGCGGCCTCCCACTTTCGAACGACTTCGGCGAGGAAATCACGGCCGGGAGGGTCTCCTTCAAAAACCAATCTATCCCCGGTATCGAAGCCATAATACCCCACGGCACTAGAGCTGATGAATGCCTTGGGTTTGTCCCGAACTTTTTGAAGCTCCTGGAAAAGCAGATTGCTGCCATTTACACGGCTATCCAGGATTTCTTGTTTCCGGCGGTCGGTCCACCGTTTGTCGGCCACCCCTGCACCTGCGAGGTGAATAATGGCGTCTGCCCAATAGAGGGCATCCGGATCTAGTTTGCCCTCGTCCGGATCCCAAAAAAAGGATTTTTGGGAATATTTTTCGGGATTTCGGCTAAGCCATGCTACTTCCTTTCCCTTCTCCTGAAGCAATTCCGTGATGGAATTTCCTATCAAACCGGATCCGCCGGTAATCAGTATGTGTTGCATCGTTTTTTTTTTCTGTAATTCAGATTACCTGAAAGCATCTTCCATCAAAAAGCATTCCAGCTACGTGATTCCAGGAAAACCCTTCCCAATTTGTACCTGCGTCTCCGGGCGAGTTTACCGGACCCGGGGCCGGCGTAGGGTGTCGAGAGCTCGATCATGGAAAACGTTTGCGCAAACCTGCCCCGAATATAATTAAATTCTTTCTTTATATTTGTGGCCATGGGTGATGGGGTTCCACCCAAACTGTCGAAGTCACTGGTCAGACTTCCCGTTTCAAACCGCTGTTTTTGCCAGCTGATGACTCCTGCTTCAACCATATCGCCTGCCAGTCACAGGCATCATGTATGTCCAAGGTTTACTGAGTTACTTTTATGTTGAAGAGGAATAGTCGTTTGCTGGTGCTCAAGAAATTTATATGTAAGGAATTGCTGCCGAGCCTGCAGTTTACCTTCCGCTGGTTGGTATTGTCGGTGGTGATTGGCTTGCTGGTAGGTTCGGCTTCTGCTCTTTTCCTACGACTGTTGGATTGGGCGACGGAGTACCGGGAAACCCACCGATGGCTCATTGCCTTTCTCCCATTGGGCGGTTTTTTTATTGGGTGGGTGTACCATCGGTATGGAGCCGCTGTTGTCAAAGGAAACAACCAACTATTGGAGGAATTTTACAATCCGTTGCAGGTCATTCCCCTACGCATGGCTCCACTGGTGCTCGGAGGCACGGTTTTGACACATTTTTTTGGAGGTTCTGCGGGGCGGGAGGGTACAGCCGTCCAAATGGGCGGGGCCATAGCGGATCAATTTACCAAATGGTTCAAACTCCCGGTCCCCGACAGAAGAATTGTTCTTACCGTTGGCGTTGCGGCAGGGTTTTCCTCTGTTTTTGGCACCCCATTGGCGGGCGCAATCTTTGCATTGGAATGGTTGGTGATCGGCAGGCTGAGGTACGAGGCTATCGTGCCGGCTTTTTTTGCTGCTTACCTGGCAGATTATGCCTGCACGGGGTTGTGGGGAGTTCCCCATACCCAGTACCTGATACCGCTCGTTCCGGAGGCAGATTTTGTTGCATTCCTTTGGGTGATTCCGGCAGGAATCTGTTTCGGTCTTGCAGGCAGGCTTTTCGCGAAGGCCACGCATTTCTGGTCCGGGTTGTTTACCCGGAGTATAGCGTACCCTCCGCTTCGTCCAGCAGTTGGCGGGCTGCTGATTGCTGTTTTGGTTTACCTGATGGGTACCACCAAGTACATCGGATTGGGGATTCCTACCATTGTAGAGGCTTTTTCTGAAAGTCTGCCTTGGTATGATTTTTTGGTCAAATTGATGAAAACCGCTATCACACTGGGCTCCGGATTCAAGGGAGGAGAGGTGACCCCCCTATTTTACATCGGCGCTACGCTGGGAAATGCCCTATCGACTGGCATTCCGCTGCCAGTGGCCTTGCTGGCCGGAATGGGATTTGTGGGTGTTTTTTCCGGTGCTACCAACACCCCTTTGGCCTGTACCTTGATGGGGATAGAGTTGTTTGGGGCCGAATCCGGGGTATTCGTTGGCCTGGCATGTGTATTGGCTTATCTTTTCAGCGGTCATTCCGGCATATACAGCTCCCAGGTAATTGGTAGCCCCAAACAGCGTGTTGGTGCCAGCAGGAAAGGAAAATCCATCGGGCGATTTTAACGCCCACACTTTCAGACTAAAATTGGGTTTCGCTGTGATCTTTCCGTTATTTAAGAAATTTTAGTAAAAAAACTCGGCGCTTCGCACAACAAAATCACAGGATAATTCGTCTTCAACTTAACTTAATTCCTGAATTAATATTATGAAAACGATCACGGCCATGCGCAAAGCGATCGGGGTGTTTCAGTCGTACGGCATCCCGCTGACAGGTAAAAAAAAGGCAGCGAATTTCTATAACGACCTTCGAATGGATAAAATTTTTGTATCAGGCTTGATATTCGAGTTGGAATACGAATTGAAAAAGGAATTGGAGGACGAGAAAATCGCCCGCATTCAAACCCCATCTGAATTAATTAACTCCCTGTTGCAAGCCTCCTAGGAACTCGCGGATGGTTATCCGTGTCCGCTATTGCCACTATTCGGCAATATTTTTGCGCCCGAATAGCGCCATTCATGGCTGGTAGATGTGGTGCCGTGACAGCTGTTTTATATGTCGGAGAATCATCCGGCAGAATTTTTTTTTCGGATTTCATTGCTTGTGAAAAGGGAATTGGTTGGCTTGTGTAGTGCGCCTTGTGCGATCATTGATTTTTTGGCAGGCGGAACAAAGGTGTATCTTTCTGGTAGCGTTTTTTTTAAAAAGTATCCAGGCATCATCGATGAAAAACCGAAACAAGCCTGTTGCCTGGTAACATTTTCCTTGTAAACCCGTTGGCTCAACGTCCCGCTTTTCCCTTGTTTTCGTGGATAATTAGGCGAATGCTGTTTGATTCCATAGGGAATTTTCTTTTATTTATGGTCAGGCGAGTTTTACCTATCAATTAAATAAACCCATAGAATGAAACAAAGAAGGGACTTTATTAAAAAATCAATTTTCGGCGCGGGTGGTTTGACAATCGGCGCAATGGGATTTAATGCCAAATCTTACGCGGCCATTATGGGCGCAAACGAGCGGTTACGCGTTGCCGTTTGTGGTGTAAATGGCCGGGGCAAAACCCATATTCGCGAATTTTCGGAACACAAGGACTCCGAAATCGTCTACCTGGTCGATCCGGATAGCCATGTATTAAACGAGCGTTTGCAGGGGCTTAGGGACGGTTCTACCCCGAGTAATCGGGCCAAGGGAGAAAAAGATGTGCGCCGGGTACTTGACAGTAAGGAAATCGATGCGATCAGTGTGGCTACTCCCAATAATTGGCATTCACTGATGGTGGTGTGGGCTGCGCAGGCAGGCAAGCATTGCTATGTAGAAAAACCTGCCAGCCACGACGTTAAGGAAGGCCGGATAGCTTTGGCGGCCGCACAGAAATACGGTATAGTGGTGCAGCATGGAACCCAACGACGGAGTAGTGATAACTGGGCCAAACAAATTGGTGAAATTAAATCGGGAAAATACGGAAAAATGAAGGTTTCCCACGGCTTTGCATGTAAGCCCAGGGCCGGGATTGGCTACAAGCCTGTCACCAATCCCCCTGAACACCTGGACTGGAACCTTTGGAAAGGACCTTCGGTAATTGATGGGTACCACGAAAATCTGGTGCATTACAACTGGCATTGGTTTTGGCAAGTCGGCAACGGAGAGTTAAACAATCAGGGGACGCATCAGCTGGACGTGGCCTATTGGGCGCTGGACGATGAGGTGGCCAATACGCATCCCACGCGCGTCATGGCCTTGGGCGGTCGTTTTAAATGGGATGATCAGGGAGAAACACCCAATACCATGTTTGCGCTTGCCGAGTTTGCAAACGGACAGTACGTTTTTTTCAACGTAAGAAACGTAAACCACGAAGGATACCAGCGGGAAGTAACCAACCGGTTTTATTTTGAGGACGGCGGAAGGCTGATGGAAGGAGGCGACTACACCTCCCACCAGGGAAGTCAACCGAGAAATGTCGATGCCAAACCCGTACAAATCACCCCCGGAGGCGCCTTTGGTAGTTTTGTGGCAGCCTGTAAAGCGAACGATCCCATGATGGCTAATGGAAATATGTACGATGCCCATTACAGCTGTACCATGGGCCATTTGATGAACATCTCGTATCGATTGGGTGAGAAGGTGCCTTTCAATGCAAAAGCGGGTCGTTTTGGCGACAACCAATTGGCCTTCGAAGAATTTATGAAAATCCATGAAATTGCCCGGGACGGAATGGGTGTACCGGTAGACCAGGCGGAATACGTCGTAGGACCCTGGCTGGAATTTGACGGCGAGGCGGAGCATTTCGTCGGCGAAAGGTCGGTAGAGGCCAATCGCCTGCTGTACGATCCGAGAAGAGCGGAATTTGACCTACCCTCACCGGATTCCGTTTAAGCCGGCCTCAGCGTGCCTGTCGGAGCAGCAGGAGTCTGGTAGGGCGGCGAATTTCAGGTCGCATCAGCGGATCCATCGAGGAAAAAACAGTGTTCGTGCCTTCGCATCCCGATTTTCGGGTAGTAGCCGA
Source organism: Cyclobacterium xiamenense (assembly GCF_009467825.1). GTDB lineage: Bacteria > Bacteroidota > Bacteroidia > Cytophagales > Cyclobacteriaceae > Cyclobacterium > Cyclobacterium xiamenense. The sequence goes on from NZ_WIOK01000010.1 coordinate 70,513, forward strand.
TTGCTTTCGGTGCCGATAAGAGGATAAGCTTGGCCAGGGGATAGGCAGCTTTGGTCTGTTGGATCAATGCTTTGCCTATTCCCTGGTTTTGGTAATCCTGATGTACTGCCAAATCCGACAAATAGGTACAAAAAGTTTTATCTGTCAGGGATCGTGCCAGGCCCACCAGCCGCCCTTCTGCCCGGGCGGTGAGCATCAGGTTGGCCGCGCGAAGCATGGTTTCCAATCTGTCCAAATCGGCTATCGGCCGTCGCTCTCCCAGGGTGGAAGCGATGAGTAGTTCCTTAAATTCGAAAACAGATAATTTGTTTTCCTGCTGGTAAGTAATGGGTTGCACTTCTTGAATTGCCTTCCGATGGTTTATTTTATTCGTCAAAGGTAAACATAATTTTATTTTTAATTTATGGAGAAAAACCAATAACTTGCATTTACCGACTAGTAAATCCATCATTGTTAACAAAAACCTACAAACCATGAAGAGCAGAAGAAATTTTTTACAAAAACTGACCCTTTCCGCCGTTTCACTACCGCTTATTCCGCGATTTGAAACCAATTCCTTATTTGCTGCGGGGAAAGACGTAAAGCGGGATACGGTATTGCGGGTGGCCATCATGGGGCTTGGGAGTTACGGCACGCGGGTAGCTGAGGCCATGCAGGATAGTAAAAAGGCAAAATTGGTGGGCGTGATCAGCGGCACTCCGTCCAAAATTACTACCTGGCAAAGCAAATACAACATACCGGCGAAAAACTGCTACAACTACGAAAATTTCGATGCCATCAAGGACAATCCGGACATTGATGCGGTCTACATCATCACGCCTAACTCCCTTCATCATCCCCAGACCTTGCGGGTGGCTGCGGCGGGAAAACACGTAATTTGCGAAAAACCCATGGCCCTCAATGCCCGGGAAGGGAGAGAAATGGTCGCTGCCTGCAAAAAAGCAGGGGTAAAACTTTTGGTCGGATACCGCATGCATTTTGAGGCGAACACGCAGGAGGTGATTCGGATGCGGGAAGCAGGAGCATTCGGCGACATCAAATTTTTTCAGGGGTTGAGTGGTTTTAAAATCGGCGACCCTACCCAATGGCGACTAAACAAAGAGCTGGCTGGTGGTGGAGCAATGATGGATATAGGCATTTACTCCGTTAACGGCGCCCGATACATGGTCGGCAAAGAGCCCATTTGGGTTACGGCCCAAGAAACCAAGACCGATCCGGTTAAATTCAAGGAGGGCGTCGACGAAACCATTTTATTTCAGTTCGGATTTCCCGAGGGCATTGTGGCCTCCTGCCTGTCCACGTACAGTATGGGCAATCTGGATCGGTTTTTTCTGAACGGCACGCAGGGTTTTGCTGAAATGCAGCCTTCCACGGGCTACGGACCTATCAAAGGGAAAACCCACAAGGGCCCCCTGGACAATCCGCACATCACCCATCAAACCGTCCAAATGGACCGCATGGCAGAAATCATTTTGGAGGGCAAAAGTGCCAAGGTACCCGTGGACGGAGAGGAAGGACTCAAAGACCTAATCATCATCGATACCATCTACAAGGCCGTGGCATCCGGAAAAAAAGAACCCATTAATCTCGGCTAATCCAGAGACGTTCAGCCTTTTTTCTAAACAGGCAATCCACCGGCTCGGAGATGCGGGGAAACGAATGCGTTTCCCGTTAGTCTACCGGCGTGAGCCGGATGGTTCGGAGATCAAGCAATGGACCCTTTTCATCCGGATTGGCAGACCGAAAGGTAAGGGTTTGGTATCCCTTGTTCAGGCGAACGGTGCCCAGCATTTTTTGCTGAAAGGTTTCCCAGGAGCCTGATCGCTCTACCCGGCCACGCAATTGCTGTCCGGAAACCGAAAGCAGGTACTCCTTTCCGGCTTCTTCGTCGGAAACCGACCAATCCAACCAGACCTGATAGATGGCTGTTTCGGGCACGTCCATTTCCCAGGTGACCTGATCTTTCTCGGTAAACCAGCCAAAGGCTTTCCACTCGGGCATGTATTGGATATCTGGACCGGTCCCTTTTCCCGTTTCAGCAGTAAGCTGCAGACGGCCGTATTGGTCTGATCGAACCAGGCCGGGTTGATTGATGGTATCGAGCAGGCTTTCTCGGGTGGCTTTGACATACTGGGCGATGGTTCCGATGGGAGCCACCCAAATTCCATTGGCCGGATCGTTGACATACCGTGCCAGCTCTTCCAAAAAATCCAGGCGGGTCGTTTGGGCGCCGGAAGTTCCGGTTTCGTGGCCGGCCAGAATTAGCCAATGTCCGTTTGCCGCGCTTTGCTCAATCATGGGAAGCAGGGATTCAAAATCGGTATCGTCCATTTTTACGCCGGGCAATTGTGCCAGATCTGCATACCAGGGGTCGGCGGCTGCCTCGTCCAACCATCCACGCCCCGCCAGGAATTTTTTAGAAATAAGCGGGACCAAACTCTGGGTATGCGTACCGCGTCCAATGAACTTCTGCCCGCAGGGATAAGCATATACCGAGGGCATCACTCCCAGGCGCTCATACACAGCCTGGTTTGCCCGCATCAATTCGGTTTCCATGCGGTCCAAGGTGTAATTTTCCAGGGCGCGATCCCTGGACCAGGTAAAGTTACCACTACAGGGATGAACGTAGGAATGATTTGCCATTTCGTGCCCTTGCTCCACCGCCATCTGCCAACCCGTTAAATCGGCTGTAATCGCTTCTGGAAGGACGAAAAAGGTCGCCTGCAAATCGTGCTTGTTCAAAATGGGGATGCCTGTTTTGGGGTTACTTGCCCGGGCATCGTCAAAACTTAGGCTTAACGCCATTTTTTTTCCTTCCGGCCAGGGGAAGGGGCTGTCCTGTGCCCGGACACCCGGTAGCAGGAGCAGAAAGGAAAGCAAGCAAGAGAGCAAAATTTTCGGTGAGTGAAGCATTTTCTGTCTGGGTTTATGTGCTAAAAATAGCACAATTTTCTATGAAAGCCTTGCCTCAATCGTTCAAAACCCGATTAGTTCTTGCTATTTAAGCGCCGGGTGATTCCGCTACTTTATCCTACGAATAGCGGGGGAAGTCAGAGAATTGGTTTAATTTTGGGAGCATAAAAACGAATCCGACGTGTATAAGTACAGCATCAAACCCTTTTTATTTCTCAAAGACCCGGAATCCGCCCACCATTTTACCTTTTCCTGGATCAAAAGGCTTTTTAACCTGCCAATCCTGCAACCGCTCATCAAGTCTGTCTTTGCGTACGAGCACCAAGCCTTGGAAAGAACGGTTTTTGGCTTGACGTTTCGCAATCCCATCGGCCTGGCAGCCGGATTTGACAAGGATGCCAGCCTTATCGACGAAATGTCCCTGCTTGGGTTTGGGTTTATCGAAATCGGGACCCTCACACCCCGACCCCAGGCGGGGAATCCCAAACCTCGTTTATTTCGACTTCCTCAGGACCAGGCGCTAATCAACCGAATGGGTTTCAATAATGGAGGGGTTGCTGCGGCTGTGGAGCGCCTCAAGAAGAGAAAGTCCCGGGTTTTAATCGGAGGAAATATTGGTAAAAACAAGGACACACCGAACGAGGAAGCGCTGGATGATTATTTGTACTGCCTTCATGCACTGCACCCTTACGTGGACTATTTCGTGGTAAATGTGAGTTCGCCGAATACCCCTGACCTTCGAAGGTTACAGGACAAGGAGCCGCTGGAGAAATTGTTGACCGCAATTAAAAAAGCCATGGATCGCTATCCGAAAGCCCGACCGGTCTTGCTAAAAATTGCCCCGGACCTGACAAACGGGCAATTGGACGATATCATTGCGATTGTCACCGGGACCGGAATCGACGGAGTGGTTGCCACCAATACCACCATCGACAGGGGCGGATTGAAAACCTCCGCAGAAAAGGTAGGAGAAATGGGAGCCGGCGGATTGAGCGGTAAAGTGCTTTCCGATCGGAGTACCGAAGTGATCCGCTACCTTACGAGCAAATCCGGGAATGCGTTTCCTGTGATTGGCGTGGGGGGAATTTTTACGGATGCAGACGTGCAGGAAAAGCTGGAAGCCGGCGCCAGTCTGGTACAAGTGTATACGGGCATGATTTATGAAGGACCCGCATTAGTCAAGCGATTGAAAAAGGGTCTCTCAAAAAGGCTAACAGAGTAGCGAGTCTTTTTTATTTCTATAGCATGCATTAACTTACATCCCGATTGTGGAGGAAAGGAATTACCATGGCTGCAAATACGTATAAAAAAAATACTTTCAAGAAGAAAGGTGCACCCGAAGGGGGTAGCCCAAAAACCAGGCGGTCAGTTAATTGGGCCCTCTTTAAAGACAAGCGCTGGGGCTTGTCCTTTGGAATCTTTTTGATGATGTTTGCCGTTTTCATGTTCTTTGCTTTTTTGAGTTACCTTTTCGCCGGGCAGGCCGATCAGAGCCTGGTGGGAGAGTCGGGCATTCCCCTGCGGACAAAGGCAGGGGAGACCCAAAACCTTCTTGGCTATAGTGGCGCAGTCATGGCCTATTACATGATATTTCGCTGGTTTGGTTTGGCAGCACTGCTTTTCCCTCCCTTTCTGTTTGTGTGGGGATACCGCCTTTCGTTTAAATCCGCTTTGTTTTCCCTCAGCAGGTATGCCGCTTTTTCCCTCTTTTTTTTGGTTTGGCTCGGTTTACTGCTTGGGTATCTGGTGCATTTGATCGACGGGTTCCATTACCTGAGCTTTCTTAGCGGTGGCTTTGGCTACGAACTAGCGGTCTTGTCGGATGACTTACTGGGCTGGGGTACCGTTATCCTGATATTTGGGTCCTTGCTAATATTTGTCATTGTTTTTTTCAATGTGGAGCAAATTAATTTGTTTGGCACCAGCGAAAAAATAGATGCTTCTGAGGAAGAGGCTGGATGGAATCAGGCGCGAAGGGATAGGGAGGAGGCATTCGATCCGGAAATGGGCGAAGCCGAAGATGACCTGGTGGAAGATGGTGGAGTGGAAGATGCTGAAAACAGCTGGAAACTGGCAGAAAGTGACGTTCGGAAAGCGGAGAAAAATGGCCCGACTGAGCCAACCTTCAATGTAGAAGACCGAACCCAGCTTTCCGAAAGCGGTGAAGCCGAACCCACCGACAATTTTTTTGTGGAACAACAATCGGAAGAAGAAAAGACCGCCGACCAGGTAGTCAATTCCGACCCCTATGACCCAACGCTGGATTTGCCCAGCTACAAATTTCCCACCTTGGACTTGCTGAATGAGTACGATCAGCAAAAAGTAACCGTGACTCGGCAGGAGCTGGAAGAAAACAAGAATAAGATTGTCGAAACCCTCGTAAATTTTAAAATAGGAATTCAGGAGATCAAGGCGACCATCGGCCCCACCGTCACGCTGTACGAAATCATCCCTGATCCGGGGGTGAAAATCAGCAAGATAAAAAACCTGGAAGACGATATCGCGTTGAGCCTTGCCGCCCTGGGTATCCGCATCATTGCCCCCATACCCGGTAAGGGTACCATCGGCATCGAGGTGCCAAACAAAAATCGGGAATTGGTCGCTGCCCGCTCGGTTTTGGGGACCGAAAAGTTCATGAAAAGTGACAAAGACCTCCCGGTGGCACTTGGCAAGACCATATCCAACGAAGTATTTGTGGTAGATCTGGCCAAAATGCCCCATTTGCTCATGGCAGGGGCTACAGGGCAGGGAAAATCCGTTGGGTTAAATATGATCCTTGCTTCGCTGATATATAAAAAACATCCTTCTCAGCTTAAGCTTATATTGGTAGATCCGAAAAAGGTAGAGCTCACCTTATTCAATAAGATTGAACGGCATTTTCTAGCCAAGCTTCCCAATGCGGAAGAAGCGATCATTACCGATACCAAGAAGGTGATCTACACGCTTAATTCGCTGTGCATCGAAATGGATAACCGGTACGACTTATTGAAAGACGCCGGGTGTAGAAATTTGAAGGAGTACAATACCAAGTTTGTTGCAAGGAAGTTGAACCCGGAAAAAGGGCATCAGTTTATGCCCTATATTGTGCTGGTGATCGATGAGTTGGCAGATTTGATGATGACTGCCGGTAAGGAGATTGAGGGACCGATCGCCAGGTTAGCCCAATTGGCCAGGGCCATTGGGATTCACCTGGTATTGGCTACGCAGCGCCCATCGGTCAATGTCATCACAGGCATTATTAAAGCAAATTTCCCCGCCAGGTTGTCGTTTCGGGTAACCAGTAAAATTGACAGCCGAACCATTCTTGATGCCGGCGGAGCCGAACAGCTAATCGGTATGGGAGACATGCTGCTGTCTATGGGATCGGACGTCATCCGCCTGCAATGTGCCTTTCTGGATACGCCCGAAGTAGATGCTATCTGCGAATGGATAGGCGAGCAACGGGGGTATCCGGACGCCTACCTGCTCCCCGAATTTGTCGGGGACGAAGGAGATGGGGGCATGGGAGAGGTAGACCTGTCCGAACGGGATCCGTTATTTGACGATGCAGCACGCTTGATTGTATTGCATCAGCAAGGCAGTACCTCACTGATTCAGAGAAAGCTGAAGTTGGGGTACAACCGTGCCGGTCGAATCATCGATCAGCTGGAAGCAGCAGGCGTAGTGGGAGCGTTTGAAGGGAGTAAGGCACGGGAAGTGCTGATTCAGGATGAAAGTAGTTTGGAACAGTTATTGAACAGTCTTTAAAACAGATAGATAGTTTACCATGAAAAGCAAAAAAACGATCGCTTTAAGCCTTGCTTTCCTGTGGAGTTTCCAGGTGATAATGGCCCAGAATGACCCAAAAGCCGTGGAAATACTCGCGGAAGTAAGTGAAAACTACCAAAATTTAAATGGCTTTTCAGCCTCTTTTGAATACACTTATTCTACCGAGGACGAGGGCTTGATTCAAACCAATACAGGAGCGGTCACTGTCAAGGGTGAAAAATACCGGCTTACGCTAAATGACCAGGAGATTTTTAACGACGGTAATACGGTATGGACGCTCATCAAATCGAGTAAATACAAGGAAGTCACCATAAACGATGTGGAGGACGACTCGGAAGAATTAACTCCTTCCAATATCTATTCGATTTACAAAAAAGGATACCAGGCAAGTCTGCAGGGGAGTGACCAAGTTGACGGGAAATCGGTGCATGAAATCCTTCTGACATCGGAGAAGGAAAAAGCTCAATTTGAGTCCATTACCCTGTACATTGACAAGGCAAAGCCGGAATTACTAGCCTGGGAAATCCAGGACGATATTGGCGGAAAATTTACGTATACCTTTAAGGACGTGGATAGTTCCGTACAGATTAAGGACGACTATTTCGTGTTCAATACCCAGGAAAACCCCGACGTGGAGGTCATCGACCTGCGATAGGGATCGGCTCGTTCGGTGGAAGTGAACGTATTTTTTCTATTTTTGTGCCATGACTTCATCGGATATTTTCGCAGAAATTCAAAAAAAGAACTCCTTTCTCTGTGTGGGCCTGGATCCCGTTATCGAGAAAATTCCCCGGCAGCTGCAGCGGGAAGAGGACCCGGTTTTCAGTTTCAACAAAGCCATCATCGATGCAACCATTGATCAGGCTGTAGCCTACAAACCCAATCTCGCTTTCTACGAAGCCTTGGGTCCCGGGGGTTGGGAAACCTTGCAAAAGACACTCGACTACCTACCTTCTGAGGTATTTACCATCGCAGATGCCAAAAGAGGGGATATTGGGAATACCTCTACCCTCTATGCAAAAGCTTTTTTTGAACAAATGGATTTCGATGCCATCACCATCGCCCCGTACATGGGGGAAGACAGCGTCCGCCCCTTCCTTGCGTTCGACGAGAAATGGGCAATCGTATTGGCCCTGACCTCCAATCAGGGCAGCCAGGATTTTCAGCTGATTGATAATTCGGATGGAACGCCTCTATTTGCGTCAGTGGTGGAAAAAAGCAAAACCTGGGGAACCGCCCAAAATATGATGTACGTGGTAGGAGCTACCAGGGGTTCCCATATTGAGACCGTAAGGGCCCTGGTTCCCGACCATTTTCTGCTGGTACCCGGAGTAGGTGCGCAGGGAGGAAGTTTGGAAGAAGTCGCACGATTCGGAATGAACGCCCAATGTGGATTGCTTGTCAATTCTTCCCGGGGGATTCTGTACGCCTCTTCGGATTCGGATTTTGCCGTGGCCGCAAAAAAAGAGGCACAATCCCTTCAGGGTGCTATGGAAGAGCTGCTATCCAGGTACTTAACCTGAAAAATAGCAGAGAAGCCGATCAAAAAATCACTTTATTTCGTATCTTCATCGGGAATACCAACGCCCATTTTTATGATTCGGTTTCAGGAAGATTTTCTTCACATGGTATGGAAATACCAATATTTTGACAAAAAAGGACTGGAAACTTCCGATGGCTTGCCTTTGATCGTTCAAAAGATCGGATTTCACAACCAGCACGAAGGACCGGATTTCAACGAGTCAGAAATAAGGATCGCAGGGATCACGCACTACGGCCACGTAGAAATTCACCTCCGTTCCTCGGATTGGAAAGCCCACCAGCATCACAAAGATCCCGCCTACAACAGCGTGGTGCTGCATGTGGTATGGGAACACGATGAGGTGGCGGTCCGTGCAGATGGGACACCGATTCCGACGCTCTCGCTACTGGGTAAAATCCCACTGGACGTTATCAAGAATTACGAGAGATTACTGTATTCTCCACGAAAGCTGCTGTGCACCGATTCTCTGTCTCACCTTCCTGGAATTTTGAAATTTTCCATGCTCGAGAAAGCGCTGGTAGAGCGCTTGCACAGTAAGAGTCGGATGGTCACCCAATTGCTGGAAGCGAACGACCAGGATTGGGAAGAGACCGCTTATCAATGGCTATTTTATTCGTTTGGCTTTAAGACCAACGCCAGCCCCATGCTTCGGCTGGCCAAAAGCCTTCCGTATGCATTACTAAAAAAAAATGCGGGCGAGCTGTGCCAGGTAGAGGCCCTGATTTTTGGGCAGGCAGCCATGCTGCAGCCCGTTCTGCCCTTCCAGACAGGATACGAGAAAACGCTCAGCGAGGAATACGCCTACCTCAAGCAGAAATACCGCCTGAAACGTGTGGTTTTTGGTTCGGAGTGGAAATTTATGAAAGTGCGGCCCAGTAATTTCCCTTCTTTCCGGCTTTCCCAGCTTGCGGCACTGCTAAACACAAGCCCCAATTTGTTTTCTACGGTGTTGTATCAGTTGGAAGATCCCGCATCCTTTCGTAGTGCCTTTTCGCTTCGCGTTAGCGACTATTGGCAGCGACATTACGATTTTGGGAAACCGATGAAAACCAAAACAACTGGAAGACTTAGCGATAGTTTACTTAACCTTTTGGCCATAAACTTTGTGGTGCCTCTTTGGTACGCCTATGGGCATTATGCCGGGCTGGATCAGTGGCAGGAAAAGTGTTTTAATTTCCTTCAGGAAATTCCTGCCGAGAAAAACAGCCTGATAAGTATCTTTTCTGATGCCGGTTGGCCGGCGTTACAGGCATTTGACAGCCAGGGCATGTTGGGACTGTATGGGGATTATTGTTCGAAAAGGAGGTGCCTTTCCTGCAAAATCGGGCAGAACCTTCTCAGAGGCAATTTGAGGTGACCGTTGCACGGGGAGGTAATTTCCGTTAATTTTGCCTGTCAAAACGACGCGTCATGGAAAAACCCATCATTATCTTTGGGGCCAAGGGCATAGCCCATCCGGCTCTGGAAATTTTCAACAGCCATGATCTGGTAGTGTATGGTTTTTTGGACGAGGATGAACGCCTCCAAAAAACGGAAATTAACAATGTAGCGGTGTTGGGCGGACCGGAAGACGAAGGATTTTTAAAGCTAATTGGCAAAAAATGTGAAGCCTTTGTCGCAATCGACGATGCCCGATACCGGGCTTCTATTGTAAAACTATTAAACGAAAGGAGGAAGGTGCAACCGGTAAATGCCCTGCATCGACTTTCCTATATTTCAACCGACGCGGCCATCGGACATGGGAATTTTATCAATGCAAAAGTGACCATTGGTGCGGGTGCCAGTATCGGAAATCATTGCATCGTTCATACAAATGCCTCCATCGAACACAACACGAGGGTGGGGGATTTTGTACAAATTGGTGCTGGAGCAGTAGTAAATGCCGGAGCTACGATCGGAGACGGGACGTTTCTCGGTTCGGGAGTAATTATCGTGTCCGGCGTTTCGGTCGGCAAAAATGCCCGGATTGGCGCCGGTTCGGTGGTCATCGCTGATGTGGAAGCCAATCAAACGGTGTTTGGAAATCCGGCTCAAGTTATCGAAAAGTGAAAAAACAACTCTAGTATAACAAATAACACCCTGCTTGAAACAGGGCTTTGGTTATGGACTATCGAATTTTACTCTATTATTGTTATGCCCCGATCAGCGACTTGGAGGCATACCGGGACGAACACCACCTATTCTGTGTCGAAAACAACATCCGGGGGCGGATCATTGTCTCTTCGGAAGGTTTGAATGGCACGGTATCCGGTCTGAAAGAGGATTGTGACAACTACATGGCCTATGTCACTTCCGATCCGAGGTTTGCCGATACGGAATTTAAGGTGGACATACACCACGAGCACGCCTTTGCAAAGATACATGTACGCGCGAAGGAAGAAATCGTCCATTCCGGCTTGCGACACCTCAACCCGAGAACAAAAACCGGGAAACACCTGGAACCAAAGGAATTCAAAGCCTTGAAGGACGAAGAAGATGTGGTCATTCTTGATGTGCGCTCCAATTACGAACACGAATTGGGCCATTTCAAAAATGCGATCCGGTTGGATATTGATAATTTTCGGGATTTTCCGGAAAAGGTAAAAGAACTTGCTCACCTCAAAAACAAAAGGGTGCTCACCTACTGTACCGGTGGCATCAAATGTGAAAAGGCCTCTGCGTTTTTGTTGGAGCAGGGCTTCACGGACGTGTACCAGCTGCATGGCGGTATCATCAAATACGGGATGGAGGCCGGAGGGGAAGACTTTGAAGGGAAATGTTACGTGTTTGATAACCGTCTCGCAGTTGACGTAAATACGGTAAACCCAAAAGTGATCTCCACGTGTTTTGTGTGTGGTACCGCTTCAGATCGAATGGTCAACTGCGCAAATCCGGAATGCAACGTGCATGTACCCATTTGCCCTTCCTGTGGGCGGGAATTGGAGGGTGCCTGTTCGGAAACCTGCAAAACCCATCCCAAAAAGCGGGCGTATACCGGCACCGGCTATTACCAGAAAAATACAAACGGATACAATCCCTACAAAGGGCTTTTTCAAAAACCCAACGCAGAAAAAATCAAATCGGCCCTGTATGGCAAAACCCCTTCCTGAGTCGGAATTTATCCTCAATGCGGATGGTAGCCTTTATCACCTCAACCTTCTACCCGGACAAGTAGCAGAGACGGTAATCGCAGTCGGAGATCCCGAGCGTGTAGGGAAGATTTCGAGGCATTTTGATTCACTGGAAGTGCAGGTTCAAAAACGGGAATTTGTCACCCATACCGGAACCTATAAGGGAAAACGGCTCAGTGTGATCAGCACGGGCATGGGTACAGACAATGTGGAAATTTTCATGACCGAATTGGATGCCTTGTTCAATGTGGATTTTCGGACCCGGCTACCAAAAGAAACAGCCACCCGCCTGACCATCGTGCGTTTGGGCACCTCGGGAAGCATGCTGCCCACCCTTCCGGAAGACAGCATTTTGGCTTCCTCCTACGGTCTGGGACTGGATACACTAATGACCTTTTATACCTTGCCTCAGCATCCCGAGGAGCGCATCGTTGCCCAGCATACAAAGGAACGCCTGGACCTTCCGTTTTTGCCGTATTGTGTGAAAGGTTCGGAGGAATTGCTCGCGCGGTTTGGGGACCTGCCACAGGGCATTACGGTTACCTGTCCCGGTTTTTATGGGCCGCAGGGAAGACATATCCGGCTTGCTCCCGGGATACCCGATATTTTGTCGAAACTCAGCAGTATCCGTGTGGAGGCGGGCGTATTTTCCAATTTCGAAATGGAAACCGCCGGCTACTATGCCATGGGGCGTTTGTTGGGGCACGACATGCTAAGCCTCAACGCCATCGTGGGCAACCGCATAACCAAGCGCTTTTCCAAAAACCCGAAAGCACTGATCGAATCGTTGATTTCCCTGGCGTTGGAAAAAATTTAGAGACGAGGGACGGCCATCCCTGTATGCACCCGCCCACTAGCGTACAGATAATCCTGCTCATAGAAAAAATCGAGGTCCAAGCCCGTTTAAAATACCTGTATAGACATTTATTTTCAAACATAAATTATTCTAAATAAGTTAGTTATCTGAAATAAGGTATTGGCTGTGGTCCGATTTTGACAGCAAACTCCCTCAAAATGCTGTTTTTGATGCTACCCAAGTCAATGCTTTGGCAGGTTTTAGCCTGCGTTTGGACGAAGAAAAACGAAACCAACATGAAACAGATCGTACTACTTGTAAGCCTGATTTTTTTAAGCCTGACAGGAACTTTTGCACAGGAAGTTTTGGTAAAAGGGAAAATACAGGATAGCGAACAGCGGACTCCCCTTGAATTTGCCAACGTAGCCTTGCTGGAACCGGCAGACTCTTCCCTCGTTTTTGGTGGAATGTCTGATTTGGATGGAACCTTCGAGTTTACAGGGGATGCATCGACTTACCTGCTTCGGGTGGGTTTTATCGGTTACGAGGATTACTACCAGGAGGTAAACCTGGAAGACCGAAAGACAGTCAATCTGGGTACCATCTCCCTGGCACCGGGTGCGACCAACCTGGACGAAGTTACCGTGGAGGGAGTTACTTCCATGTTTGAAACGGATATTGACAAACGTAGGTATGACGTAGAAAACAGTATTGTGGCGGAGGGAGCCACCGCTACCGAATTATTGGAAACCTTACCCTCCATACAAGTGGATGAGGAAGGGGGAATAAGCATGCGGGGAAGCGGGGAAGTCCTGATCTACATCAACGGGCGTCCATCCAACTTGTCCGGTGACGATGCCGAATCCATCCTGGCCCAATTTCCGGCCAATAGTATCAAAAGTGTGGAATTGATCACCAACCCTTCTTCCAGGTACGATGCCGCGGGCGTAGGAGGAATTATTAATATTATCCTTAAAAAGAACCAACGGACCGGTTTTAACGGGCAGGCGAACGTGGCTGTAGGAACACGTGACAAATACAACGCCGGATTGAACCTCAATTACGGGGCCGAAAAAATCAACTATTTTGTCTCCTACAGCTACCAGGATCGGAGAACGTTTCGGGAGTCGGAAGCCTACCGAGTGAATTTTCTCCCGGGGGTGAGTCCCATTCTTGATCAGTATTCTTATGGAGAAAGCTTTGACGCTACCCACCTGGTTCGCGGGGGGCTAGATTATACCTTATCGGACAGGAAGACGCTGAGTTTTTACATGCAGGGGAATTTCAGAGACCGAACGGCCGGCAACGAGTTGGATCAGCGAAACCTAAACGGGGATGAAAGTCTGAGCAATCAGGTGATCCGAACCGAGGAAGACCAGCGAATCAGCACCAATTTGGAAACAGGCCTTAGTTACGATTACCGGATAGACACGGCCGGGCAGCGGCTGTTCGCTTCGCTATCGTTTTCCAGAGACGAGCGAACGCAGACCGAGTTTTTTCAGCAGGACTATTTTGACGAATCAAGTCAGGAAGTACCGGGCAATTTTTTATCGCAGATTAACGATAGACCCCAAACCAGCAATTTGTGGATCGCGCAGGTAGATTACGAAAAGCCCTTTGACGACGGAGGTCGATTTGAGGCTGGCGTAAAGGGTACGTTTAGCCAGTGGAGCAGGGCGCAGGAATTTAGCCAGGGCGATGCAGCCTCCGGGTTTGATCCCATTCGGGTGGATTCGATCAGCGACGGCTTCGATTTTAAGGAAGACGTATATGCCCTGTATGCCAGTTACCGAAATTCGGTAAATAAGTTTGGCTACCAATTTGGGCTCCGTGGGGAATACACCGAAACCATCAGCTATCAGGAAAGACTGGCCAATACCGTGGTGAACAACTACGGCAACTTGTTTCCCAGCTTGTTTTTGAGCTACGAGCTGGGAGAGGAAAAATCAATCACAGCTAATTACAGCAGAAGGATTTCGCGGCCCAGTCTTTGGTCCTTGTCACCCTTTTATCGGGTCAGGGACATGCAGAATTTTAGTAGTGGCAATCCCTACCTGCAGCCTGAACTGACCGACAGCTACGAGTTGGGCTATGCGAATGGCTGGGAAAAGCTCCTGCTCAATGCTACCGTTTACCACCGGTATTCCACAAACGTGTTGACACGGGTAATCCGGTTGACAGACGATAACCTGGCAATACAAACGCGGGAAAACGCCAATTTCAGGAAAAGTACCGGCTTGGAGGTGATCAATCAGGTACAGCCGCTGGACTGGTGGGACGTTACCCTTTCGGCTAATTTTTTCTATTCCGAAGTTTTTGGCGAAAACATCGAAGAGGGGTTTTCCAACAGTAACTTTAGTTGGACTATCAGTCTGCTGTCTAATATGGTCATACCCGACTGGTTTTCCATTCAAATACAGGGGAATTATCGGGGCCCCATCGTTTTTCCTCAGGGCGAAATTGAGCCCCTTTGGGCAATCAATGCGGGCATACGCAAAGCCGTCTTAAACGACAAGGGCACAATTAGCCTAAATGTGAGTGATATTTTCAACACAAGGGTTTTCAAAATTAATAACAGTGACGCACGTTTCGTGCAGGACCGTTTGTTCAACTGGGAAACCCAGATCGGCACCTTTTCCTTTACCTACCGGTTTGGGGGATTTAAAGACCGGAATAACGGCAGAGAGGGGGGGCGTGAATTTGATGGAGAGGACAGCGACTTTTAAGAACGAGCCGTTTCTCGCAGGATACGGATTAGTTGATTCCTTCCCGTTCACTGAGTTCCAGCCAGCGCATTTCCAAAGCTTCGTTTTTGGAGTTGATTGCTTCGATTTCCTGAGACCATTGGATCAATAGCTCATGGTCTTCGGTGCCCCCGCTGATCTTTTCCATCAAAGCTTTCTTTTGGTCCGCAAGCTGCTTTAATTCAGTTTCGATCGATTCGAATTCTTTTTTTTCTTTGTAACTGGCTTTCTGGGAAGAGTTGGCTGGCTGTTCCTGGGATTTGGTGGATTTTTCCGTTCCTTTTTTTGGGGCGGATGTTTTGGATTGCTTTTGGGTCTCGCGGTAATCGGAGTAGTTGCCCGGGAAATCGCTGATTTGGCCTTGCCCTTCGAAGACAAATAAGTGATCGACCAGTCGGTCCATAAAATACCGGTCGTGTGAAACGATCACCAGACAGCCTGGAAAGTTCTCCAAAAACTCCTCCAGTGTATTAAGGGTGACGATGTCCAGGTCGTTGGTGGGTTCATCGAGAATCAGGAAATTTGGGCTTTTCACCAACACCATTAACAGCTGAAGTCTCCTCCGCTCCCCACCGCTTAGTTTGGCAATGGGCGTATGCTGCTGCTTGGGAGGAAAACCAAATTGGTTCAGAAACTGGCTGATCGTAATGGTACTTCCTCCGGCGACGGTCACGACTTCGGCCACCTCTTTGACGCAATCGATGAGTCGTTTTTCTTCGTCAAAGCTGTTTTCTTCTTGTTTGTAGTACCCAAAAACCGTCGTTTGGCCGATGGTCACCGTACCGTTATCCGGTGTAGCACCACCGGTTAGCATGTTTAGAAAGGTGGTTTTTCCTACGCCATTTGGCCCAACGATACCAATTTTATCGCCCTTTTTGAACACGTAGCTGAAATCATCAACCAGGGTTACGTTTCCGTAGGCTTTATGTACCTTTTCCAACTCGACGATTTTTTTGCCCAGTCGGGTAGCGGTTACTTCCAGACTGATGTCCCGCTCTTCGTCCGTACGAAATGCTTTTTCCTTGGTTTCTTCAAAGGCGTCGATGCGGTATTTGGCTTTGGTACCTCTGGCCTTGGGTTGCCGCCGGATCCAGTCCAATTCTTTTTTGTAGAGGCTTTTGGCCTTTTCCTGTTCGGTAGCCTGATTGGCTTTTCGTTCGGCCTTTTTTTCAAGAAAATAGGCATAGTTTCCGCCATATCGGTACAGGTTCCCGTGTTCCAGTTCCAGTAGCTGGTTGGTGACCCGGTCTAGAAAATACCGGTCGTGTGTAACCATAAGCAAGGAAAGACTGGACTTGGACAGGTATTCTTCCAGCCATTCGATGGTTTCCAGGTCCAGGTGGTTGGTTGGCTCATCCAACAGCAGCAGGTCTGGGAAATTTAAGATAGCTTTGGCCTGGGCAACCCGTTTTCGTTGTCCGCCGCTCAGGGCAGAAACGGGAATATCCGTATCGTGAAGACCGAGTTTGCCGAGCACTTCGTTGATTTGGTATTCAAAGTCCCAGGCTTGCAGCCGGTCCATTTTTTCAAGTACCGATTGCAGCCGGCCCTCCGTATCGTGTTCCGCTCGCAATAGCACCTGCTGGTATTCCTGAATTACCTGAATGATCTCGTTATCGGGGTCGTCAAATACGGTCTGATAGATGGTCTTATCGCCCGTAAAAACCGGGTTTTGGTGAACATAGGCAATTTTTGCCTCCTGATTTATGACCACCTGACCTTCGTCAGGGATCTCCTCCCCCATAATGATTTTCATCAGCGTGGACTTTCCCGCTCCGTTTATTCCTACAAGGGCGGTTTTTTGGCCCCGCTCAAGGCCAAAAGAAATCTTGGAAAACAACACCCGTTCTCCAAAAGATTTACTTAAATTTTCTACGGAAAGGTAATTCATGACGTAATATTACAACCGTATTTTCGATAATTCAATCTTTGGCCAGGAGCAAGGGTAAATGGCGTTCGGAAATTTGGGCGGTGGGAAACAGTAGTCGGTGGTAGGACTGCCACTCACCGCCGAAAGCGGATGTACGCGACCCGAACGCTGATTGGGGAATCTCGGAAAAACGGGAGCGGAAAAACAGCAGCCGCAGATACGCGAAGTCAAGAGCCCGGGGGTGGAGAGGCGGTATTTCTGCCAATCCCTGCTGCGATTACTCTGGCTGAATGGTAGTTACTTTAAAAACTCGTTGATGGCATTGATCAGTGACCGGACGCTTTGTTTGAAATGGTTGAGAGATTCGTCCAGAAAAGGCTGGGCATTTCCTTTCTTCCCACGGTATTTTTCTTCAAACGTGGATTTTTTTTCGTGTAGCTCCTTTTCGAGTTTTTCTTTTTTGCGGTGCAATTCGGTGATTTTTTTCTCGATTTCCTCGCTGACCTCACCGGTAGCCTTGGTTCCCTTTTCTATGAGCAAATCGATTTTGCTTCCGATTTCCTGAAGCATTTTTTCAATTTCGTCAAATCCTGAACGTTTCTTTTCCATGGCGATTCCTGGTTACGAATTTAAAAGTAGGCAAAATTTGGTACAAACTGGAAGAAAAATGGATTGAGAAAAAAATAAAATGCCCGCATTGTCTATAAAAAAAGCCCCAGTGCAGGTGGGGCGATTTAAGCTAGGACTAACCGGCCAATTTGATAAAATATTTGTTCAAAATCGGCTCGTATATCTTGGAAAATGTTCGGTAACACCATTTCCTGAATTCTTCCAGCTCTGCGGGAACCAGAAGATTCAGTCCCTTTCGTAACTCTTTCTCGAAGAGTTTTTTGTCAAAACTTACCTTTAATAAAATGGTTTTAACATATTCCATCATGGCTCATGTTAGTTTAAGTTAGGTTTGTTAAAAAGATTGATTTAAATAGTTTATACGGATTAAAATTTGATTTGTTACGTATAAAATATCCTTGTTTATTTGTAGTTATAAAGTAAGGTACCACAAGCGTCTTCTATGTCTTCAACGAATTTCCGGTTTCTTTTCGTATTTCTTTTAATCCTTTTTTCTTTACAGGCCTGGGCTCAGGATATCAAAATCGAATTGGGTGAAAGCGAAGTGGCCTTAAATGAAACGTTTACCATCAAGGTGACCGTTTCTGGCGAAAAGATACGCTCCTACGATCAATTGCCAGAAATTACTGGCTTTCAAAAGCAGGGCGTGTCGCAAAGCTCATCAATGAATATCGTCAATGGCCAAATGAGTAGTACCAATAGCGTCATTCAGTACTACAAGCCATTGAGGAAGGGACAGTTTACCTTGCCGGCGTTCACATTGTCGGTCAACGGGGAGAGCATTTCCTCTCCCGGTAAGTCGATCACAGTGGTGGATGCCCGGGCCAGCAGTAGAAATAACCGTGCGCTCGATCCTTTTGATGACCTATTTGGAAGGGGAAATTCGAACGAACCCGAATACGTTGAGGTTGAGGACGACGCATTTTTTTCCCTGTCCGTAGACAAGGAAGAGGTGTATGTTGGGGAAGGATTCAATGTAAGTTTGGCCTTTTACATGTCCGAGAGTAACCAGGCGCCGTTTAATTTCCACGAGCCGGGCAAACAACTGGAGCGTATCATCAACGAAATCAAACCGGGAAACGCCTGGGAAGAAAACTTCAACATCACCAGCATTCAGCCGGAAAGGGTAGAATTTGGCGGAAAGAGATGGACGAAATACAAGGTATACGAAGCAAGTTTTTTCCCGTTTAACGAAGGTTCTGTCGATTTTCCGTCGGTAGGCTGGGAGATGATCAAATACCGAATTGCTAAAAACCCAAGTTTTTTTGGGAGTAACCGACTTCAGGATTTCAAGACCTTTTATTCGCAACCCAGGTCCATTCGGGTAATGCCGTTGCCCGCGCACCCATTGAAAAACGAGGTAAGTGTAGGCATCTATCGCCTGAGGGAGAGCTTTGAGGAAAAAGAGGCCCGTACCGGGGAAGGCTTTACCTACGACTTTACGATCACGGGTGAGGGTAATATCAGTTCCATTCGTCCACCGAGGATCAAACGAAGTCAAAAGCTCAATACCTTTGATCCCAACGAACAGGTACAGATTAACAGGGGTAGGGGCAAGGTTACGGGAATGAAGGAGTTTAGCTATTTTATGACAATCAACGAGCAGCAAGACCTGGAGCTGAGCGATCATTTTGAGTGGATTTATTTTGATCCCGAACGGGCTGCCTACGATACGCTTAGGCCTCAGGCGCTGGTACGCGTAACTGGCGAAAGCAAAATCAACCAGGCCATCTCCTCCTCCCGGTTGGGTGGTTTGTACGACTTGATTGAAGTAGAAGACAATAAACTTTTAAACCAGGGATATAAATATTATTTTTCCGCACTCATAAACGGACTGCTGATTTTGGCAGTTGGTTTCCTTGGGTTTTTAATGCTTAAGAAGAAATAATTCATGCGTAACTCGTTTGGTAATGTTTTTACAATCACCACGTTTGGTGAGTCTCACGGAAAAGGGCTGGGAGTGGTCATCGACGGCTGTCCAGCCGGAGTGGCCATCGACGAAGGGTTTATTGGCAATGAGCTTCAGCGAAGAAAGCCCGGTCAATCCAAAATCACCACGCAGCGAAAGGAAGAAGATGCTTTCGAAATTCTCTCGGGAGTTTTTGAAGGGAAAAGTACCGGTACTCCGATTGCCATCGTCATCTACAATACCGATCAGAAGAGCAAAGACTACTCCCATATTGCGGACAAATTCAGGCCGTCGCATGCGGATTTCACGTACCATGAGAAATTCGGTGTACGGGATTACCGGGGCGGTGGTAGAAGTAGTGCCCGTGAAACGGCGGCAAGGGTAGCCGCGGGGGCCATTGCAAAATTATTGCTGGGCCAATACGGGGTCAGCATCCATGCCTACGTGAGTCAGGCAGGACATGTTCAGCTCGAAAAGCCGTACCAAGACCTGGATTTCAGCCAAACGGAAACGAATATCGTTCGTTGTCCGGATGCCGATGCTGCCGAGCAGATGATTGCCTTGATAGATGACACCCGGAAAAACCGGGATACCATCGGTGGTGTGGTCAGTTGTGTGGCCCAGGGAGTGCCGACGGGTCTTGGAGAGCCGGTTTTTGACCGGTTGCATGCTGCCCTGGGCCACGCCATGCTCAGTATCAATGCGGTCAAAGGTTTTGAATACGGGAGTGGGTTTGAAGGGGTTCGGATGAAGGGCTCCGAGCACAACGACGCTTTTTACCGGGACGGAGATACGATAAAAACACGGACCAATCATTCCGGAGGAATACAGGGAGGAATATCCAACGGCGAAGACATTTATTTTCGCGTGGCTTTCAAGCCCGTAGCCACCATCATGCAGGATCAGGAAAGCGTCGATACCCAGGGAGATTCGGCAATCGTATCCGGAAAAGGTCGCCACGACCCGTGTGTGGTGCCGCGAGCCGTACCGATTGTGGAAGCGATGTGTGCACTGGTTCTAGCCGACTACCTGCTATTAAATCGCTCAAGTAAAATTTAACCATCCAACCACTAACCATACATGAAAAAAAAAATACCGCTTCACACCCAGATCATTGCAGGCTTGGTCTTGGGACTTATCGTCGGTTTGGGAATTGTAAAATTAGGAATCGCTCCTGATTTCACCATGAATTACATCAAGCCCGTCGGTACGATCTTTATCAATGGGCTAAAGATGATCGCAGTTCCTCTGGTGCTTGCTTCCTTAATCGTGGGGGTTTCCAATCTAGGGGATATTACCAAACTCAGCAGGATTGGCGGGAAGACCATTCTGACCTATATTTTTACCACGGCACTTTCGGTATCCATTGGCTTGTTAATCGTAAACATCTTTAATCCGGGGAAAAGCCTTCCCATCGAAACAAGGGACAACCTGATGAGTCTGTATACCGATGCTGTTGGAAGTAGATCCTTACAGGCAGAAGAGCTAAAGCAACAAAGCCCCCTTCAGCCCCTGGTAGATATGGTCCCGGAAAATGTCTTTCAAGCAGCTACCGACAATGCCAGCATGTTGCAGGTGGTGTTTTTTGCCATAATTGTCGGAATTGCGCTCATCAAGATTCCTAAGAGCAAGGCAGAACCGGTAATCGCTTTTTTTGATGGATTGAATGACGTAATCATCCAAATCGTGGGATTTATCATGATCCTTGCTCCCTATGGTGTGTTTGCGCTGATGGCTTCCCTGATCGTGGAAATTACCGGGGATAATCCCGACTCCGCGCTGGAGTTGCTGTTGGCCTTGCTGAAGTATAGCCTGGTAGTATTGGGAGGCCTGTTTTTCATGATTTTGGTCGTGTACCCGTTGATCCTAAAATCGTTTACCAAGGTGACCTACCTGGATTTTTTTAAGGCTATCCGGCCCGCTCAGCTGTTGGCATTTACGACGAGTTCCAGTTCGGCCACTCTTCCGGTTACCATGAAACAAGTGGAAGAAGAAATCGGTGTTTCCGAGGAAGTAAGCAGTTTTGTCCTGCCCCTCGGAGCCACCATCAATATGGATGGTACGAGTCTGTATCAGGGTGTTGCTGCCGTTTTTATTGCGCAGGCACTCGGGATGGACCTGAGTTTCACCCAGCAATTGCTGATCGTAATGACCGCAACCCTCGCATCCATCGGAACAGCAGGTGTACCGGGCGCAGGGATTATCATGCTGATCATCGTATTGGAGTCAATTGGCGTTCCGGCGGCTGGGATTGCCCTGATTTTAGCACCTGACCGAATACTTGATATGTTTCGAACGATTGTAAACGTGACGGGTGATGCCATGGTTTGTACCGTGGTGGCATCCACAGAGGGTGAACTGCCGGATGGGTTGATTCGAAAATCAAACCCGCTTACCGTTTCCTAGAACGACTGGGAAAAAGGAATTTTCCTTATTTCGAACCATCGGAACCTTCCCGGCGTTTTACAGAAACGAATTGAGGATTTTAAAAGATAAACCATTATTTGCAATGCTAGAAGCACAAAAAAAGCCCGTTCACCTGTACCTGGAGGCAAACCCAAACCCCAATTCTTTAAAATTTGTGGTTAACTTCATGCTCGCGGACGATGGCGTAAGTTTTGATTTCCCGGATGAGCAGCACGCAGAAAACTCCCCGCTGGCCAAGGCATTGTTCAATTTCGCTGCGGTGGAGCGGGTATTTATTGCGGCAAACTTCGTGACCGTAACCAAAAAAACTGACGTTACCTGGGAGAGCATTCAAGACCATATCCGAGATCAAATCAAGAGCTACCTGGAAACCGGTAAGCCGGCTGTTAACACGCAGTTTGAAGCCGATCCCCTCTTTGATGAAAACGATAGCGAAACCGTTAAAAAAATCAAAGGCATATTGGACGAATACATCCGTCCCGCAGTGGAGCAGGATGGAGGAGCGATTGTGTTTCACAGTTTTCAGGAAGGGGTCGTGAAAGTCCTGCTACAGGGAGCTTGTTCTGGCTGTCCGTCCAGTACGGTTACCTTGAAAGCAGGCATAGAAAACCTATTGAAAGGCATGCTTCCCGAAGTCAAATCAGTGGAGGCAGAGGGAATTTAAATCGCCTTATTTCGGTACATGGTCCTAAAAAAATGGATTGGGGGAATGGCGGGGCTGTTGGCAATCCTGATTCGGTGGCTATTGGGCAGTTCACCCGCGCTTGCCGAAACTTGGTATGCCAGCGGCCTTTTTCCTATTATTCGCGGCTTCCTGGATCGTACGCTGCTACAGCTTCCGTTTCCGACGGTGTATGTATTTTTGTTAG
This sequence comes from Cyclobacterium xiamenense, assembly GCF_009467825.1. GTDB lineage: Bacteria > Bacteroidota > Bacteroidia > Cytophagales > Cyclobacteriaceae > Cyclobacterium > Cyclobacterium xiamenense. The sequence continues at coordinate 93,092 of NZ_WIOK01000010.1, forward strand.
GGCTTGTCGGACTACTTTTTTTTGTTGTTCGGCAGGCATTGATCAAAAAAAAGTGCATCCCAGGCAGCATTTTGCTGGTTTTCCGGGGTATCGTCAATGTCTTTGGATGGATTGTATTCTCGTTTTTTTTTCTTTGGGGATTTAACTATTACCGCATTCCTCTCTATAGCCAGCTGTCGTTGACTCCAGAGCCGTTGAGCCTTGTCTTGACGCTGGAAGAAATGAAATTGACCGAATCCGGTTTGCGTAGTCTTCGGTCGGAAATTGCAGCGGACAGTATGCCGCTGGCGTATTCCGAAAATTTCCGAACCTGGGAAAATCGGCTGAAAATGGAAATGAAGTCGGTTCTTACGGCGTTGAACTACCCCATGCCGGGTCATCCCACTGTCAAGCCCTTGTATCCCGCCGGTTTTATGCGTAGGATGGGAATTTTTGGCATCTACTTCCCCTTTACAGGGGAGGGGTACCTGGATCCCTCGCTTCACCCCATCGAAAAAGTATTTACGCTCGCCCACGAACTGGCCCATGGTTTTGGGGTCACCGACGAGGGTGAGGCCAATTTTGTTGCCTGGCTGGTTTGTTCCCAAAGTTCGGATGTATTCTCACGGTATGCCGGCGAGCTGAAACTATTTCGCTATCAGTTGAATGATTTGTTCCGGATGGATCGGGACGCCTACGAGCAGTTTATTGCCGCAATGGCAACCGACATTCGAATGGATATCCGGGAAATTCAACAGCATAACCTGGAAATCCTCCCCTATTTTCGGGAGCTAAGTCGAAGATCCAACGACTTGTACCTAAAGTCACAGGGAATAAAAGCGGGTGTCAAAAGCTATGCCCAACTGCCAATGTTGGCCAGGGCTTGGCGAATCAATAGCGGGAAACAAGATCCCCCTTAGCCAAAAATCCTGGGAAGTAGCGGTAATGATTTATATGCTTAGGCCATCGGGAAAGGTTAAGGTAAAACTTGAACCAGAACCTTCTTCACTTACTACATCGATGTTTCCTCCCAGTTTTTCGGCATTTTGGAAGCACAAATGTAATCCCATACCCGTTCCTTTTTCATTCTCGGTTCCATAGGTGGATTTGATGTCCTGCTCAAAAATCTTGGTAAGCCGGTCCTGAGATATACCGATGCCATTGTCCCGAATGGAAATGCTCACCCATTCGTTACGGCTGTCAATTTCCAGTGAAACTTGTCCTCCCGTGGGGGTAAATTTTATGGCATTCTGAACCAGGTTTCGAAGAATCAATAGCAAGCGATCCGTTTCGATCCGCACCAGGGGGTTTTTCTTGAATTGGATAAGCAGGGAAATGGATTTTTGCTTGGCAATCACCTTTAGGATTTCAAGGGTGTCTTCAAAAAGTTCCTGCAAACGAATTTCTTTCACCCGGGTGGATTTGTTTTTCAGCTCGAAGGAGGACCAATCCAGGATGTTTTCCATCATATTGTAGGTTCTCGTTGTGATTTTTAGCAACTCCTCGTGTATAAATTTCATTTCTTCCGGGGGTAAGTCCCCCTTATTAATGAGCTCCAGGGTTTGCATGATGGATTGGAGTGGATTTTTTAGATCGTGGGAAATGATGGTAATGATTTTATCTTTCTGGGAACTGGTCTTTGCCAGGCTTCGGTTCATTCGCGTTAGCTCGTTGGTTTTTTCCTTTACCTTGTTTTTCTCGGACCTGTAAAACTCCTTTAACGTGGCTACCATGAATCCAATACCGGTCAGGCAGGCCAGGTAGGTAATGGCATGGTCCAGAAATACTACCCCTTTGTTTGGATAAATTTGGGGGATTAGGTCTTCGTGAAAGACGCCGATGTAGTACAAGAGCAAAAAGGAGGCGCCATTGATCAAACTCCAGCTAAGGTATCCGCGTATCGGGGAAATACTTAAAATGATAAGGTGAAAAAGCAAAAATATGTAGAAGGTAGGCCCATCGATACCATCGTTATTGAAAAAATTGATGGCTAAAACGGGGTAGGTAAAGGCTCCGAATAGGTAATAGGCTTGTTTGAACTGATTTCGCTTCCGAAGTAAATAGTAGCAAATACCGAGACCTACGATCACAAAAAGGACTAATCCAATCAATACCAGGGTACCGAAAATGGCGTTGTAGATCAGCATCGCAACCATGAAACTGAAGGCGATGACCAGCGTGGAGTTGAAGATCTTTTTTTCCATGACTTGGCTATTTTCCCAGATAAAAAAATGGATAGCCCGGATCTTTATTTTGTTCCAAAAACTCACGATACTTCGTTTTTTTTAGGTTTATCGGTCAGATTCGTACCAAACACCCGGGTAAATTGAAAGGTATCTCCATTAAAAAGGCCTTTGTCACTCAATTTGAGAGAGGGAATTACCAGCAATGCCATAAAGCTCAACGTCATGAAGGGTGATTGGAGCGGTGAACCCATGCCTTTCGCCATTTTATCCAGTTCGGTGTAGCGTTGGGCCACGTCAAATGCATCGTCGGAACTCATGAGTCCGGCTACCTGCAGCGGTAGTACCCGCTCCTGTTTGCCATCCACCGCCGATAGGCCACCCTGGTTGGCAATCACGAGATTGACTGCTCTGGCCATGTCCTCATCCGTCACGCCGACCACCAGGATGTTGTGGGAGTCGTGTGCGACGGAGGAAGCAATGGCCCCTCGAAGGAATCCAAACCCGTTGATCAGTGCGACCTGGGGGGGCGCGTTTCGTTCATACCGGTTGATAACGGCGAGTTTTAAGCAGTCAACTTCCGTACTGGAGATTACTTTTCCCTCTCTGGATGGCAGGGACAGCAGCCGTTCACGGGTGATCAATTGTCGGTCCAACGCCTGAATGACTCGTCCGGGTCCTCCTTCATGAGTCAAAGCAAAAGCATCCTGGGTCAATCTCTCCGCAGCAAAGTTATTGACAGGTATGCAACCCCGGTGTGCCAGCATCGATTGCCCTGCTTTTGCCACCAATTTTCCATCGATATAGGTTTCGAGAACCCGGAATTCACGGAGATCTTCTACCAGGATAAAGTCTGCAGGGTCACCTGTGCGGAGCAGACCCACCGGCAAACCATAGTGGGTTACCGGATTGAGGCAAGCTGCGCGGAGCACATCAAAAAGGTTTTTCCCGCGGGAAATTGCCCGGGCAGCCAGTTGATTGATATGCCCATCCAGCAAGCTGTCGGGGTGTTTGTCATCGGAGCAAAAAAGGATCTGATCGGGTGCCTCGTCTAAAAGGTCTATGAGTGCATCAAAATTTCTTGCAGCGCTGCCTTCGCGTATGGCTACCTTCATTCCGTTACGGATGCGTTCTCGCCCTTCTTCCATATTGACGCATTCGTGGTCGGTAGTTATCCCTGCTGCAGCGTACCGAGCTGCATCCGTTCCACGAAGCCCCGGTGCATGCCCGTCCACGGGCATGCCGTACTTTTTTGCAAGTTCGATTTTCCTGATGACCTCCGGGTCGTTTGCCAGTACGCCGGGCCAATTCATCATTTCTGCCAGGTAGTGGACGCTGCCATCGGAAAACAGCCGGGCGATCTCGTCCTCTGTAATCCTGGCACCGGCCGTTTCAAAGGACGTGGCAGGTACGCAGGAGGGGGCTCCGAAGAAAAATTTAAAACCCGACGCTTTCCCATTGGCTATCATAAAATCGATTCCTGTTAACCCACATACATTCGCAATTTCATGCGGGTCGGATACGGTAGCTACGGTTCCATGCACGACTGCAAGCCGGGCAAAACTGGAAGGAATCAACAGGGAAGACTCGATATGCACGTGTGCGTCTACAAAACCCGGGAGCAAGTACCGCATAGGCGCAGTAGGAATCGGCTCTACGGATTGGATATTTCCCTGTTTGACCTCAATTTTTGCTGGAAAAATTTTTCTTTTTTCAATATCAACAAACTGTCCCCTGACACTAAAAGCTGCTTCCATTCCCCGTATAAAAGTTACGAATACTTAAGTCAAGTAATGTTGGTTGGGTTACCTTATTGTAATAAAAAACCAATACAAATAAGGCCCGTTACCCAGAATAGTCATAAATATACTATATTTGCGCTTGAAAAGGAAAGCAGGTACCATTCATTTTTCGTTAATGAAAAAAATTATCATTGCCATTGATGGTTATTCCGGTTGCGGAAAGAGTACCACAGCAAAGGCAGTAGCCAAAAAATTGGGCTACACCTACTTGGATTCGGGTTCCATGTATCGCGCCGTAACGCTGTATTTTTTAAAAAATGGCATCAATACCGCAATTGCCGAGGAGGTGGTCGTTGGTCTGAATACCATGAAGATTTCCTTTCGCATGGATCCATCCGACGGTTCCCAACAAGTTTACTTAAATGGAGTTAATGTAGAGGAAGAGATTCGGGGAATGGAGGTATCGGCGCGGGTAAGTGAAATCAGCAAACTACCTGAAGTTCGGTCAGCACTTGTGAAAAAGCAGCGGGAACTGGGAAAAGAAAAAGGGATCGTCATGGATGGCAGGGATATTGGTACGGTGGTATTTCCACATGCGGAGTTGAAGGTATTTATGAAAGCCAACACAGAAATCCGGGCACTGCGTCGGCAGCGGGAGTTGGCGGACAAAGGCCAACAAATTAGTTTGGAAAAAGTGAAAGATAACCTGGAATCCAGGGATGCGTTGGATAGCGGTAGGAAGCTCAGTCCGCTAAAAAAGGCAGCAGACGCTGTGGAGTTGGATACCAGTTACCTGCAGTTTGACGAGCAGGTGTCCAGAATTCTACAATTGGCAAAGGAGCGAATGAATTAAGGTTATGGACGTAACAATAGATAAAAACTCAGGGTATTGTTTTGGCGTGGAATATGCCATTAAAATGGCCGAGGACGAGATGGTTGAAGACCAAAAATTGTATTGTTTGGGTGATATTGTTCACAATGACATGGAGGTGAAGCGCTTGAGCAATAAGGGGCTTGTGGTGATCGATCGCGAGGATTTACGTTGCCTGCACGATTGCAAGGTACTGATTCGGGCGCACGGAGAACCACCGGAAACCTACCGGATGGCCATAGAAAATAACATCGAACTCATCGATGCTTCTTGCCCGGTAGTGCTCAAACTACAGCATCGGGTAAAGACAGCTTTTGATAAGATGGAGAAACAGCAGGGGCAAATTGTCATTTATGGCAAAAAGGGGCATGCCGAGGTAATTGGACTAACGGGACAAACCCTGGAAAAAGCCATCGTGGTTATGGATGACGAAGACCTGAATCAAATTGATTTCTCCAAGCCGGTTACCTTGTTTAGTCAGACGACGAAGAGCACCCGTGGTTTTTATGCCCTGAAGGAAAAAATTCAGAAGCGCATTGAGGAAGCAAAGGGAAATATGGACGAGGTAGATTTTAATGCAAACGACTCCATATGCAGACAGGTCTCCAACCGGGAGCCTCAATTGCAGAAATTTTCTGAAGAAAACGACGTGATAATCTTTGTTTCCGGGAAAAAGAGTTCGAATGGGAAAGCCCTGTATCAAGTGTGCAAAGGCGTAAACCCACGGAGTTATTTTGTAGAAAATGAAGAGGAGATCGTATCGGATTGGATACGTGCGGATGACAAGATAGGGATTTGTGGAGCTACCTCTACCCCCATGTGGTTGATGGAGCAGGTACGCGATCATCTACTTTCTCTGGACACTCGTTCGGTAGAAGCAGGAATTTAAAAGAATGCGATCAAAGGGGCTAATCCTTCAAAATTTGATAAATAATCGCCGAATTAGCTTCGTATAACTAATGTAATTTAGTAAATTTGAGACGTTTTTCACAGGACCATATAGTTTCAAAAATCAAATATGTCAAAACAAATCAAGCTTAAAAAAGGGTTTGATATACGCCTGGTTGGTAAAGCCGAAAAAAAGATCGGTGAATTTCAACCTGTCAAAACCTTTGCCATCAAGCCTACAGATTTCATCGGAATGCAACGACCCAAGGTCATTGTTAAAGAAGGTGATACGGTAAAGGCAGGTTCTCCCATTTTATTTGATAAGAAAATGGAAAAAGTGCAGTATGTGGCACCTGTATCCGGAGAGATTGTCGAAATCAAGCGAGGAGAGAAAAGGAAGTTGTTGGAGATAAAAATCCTAGCGGATAGTGAGATCAATTTTGAGAAATTCGACACCTACACCGAAGCGGATATTTCCGCTGCCAGCAGAGAAAAGGTAATCGATCACCTGACAGCTACTGGCGTATGGCCACAACTTATTCAACGTCCCTATGGCGTAGTGGCCAATCCGGAAGACGAACCCAAGGCGGTGTTTATTTCGGGTTTTGACACACATCCATTGGCCCCAGATTACGATTACCTGCTCAAAGGGCAATCCAGCTACTTCCAGACAGGTGTTTCTGTTTTGAAAAAGTTGACCAGCGGAAAAATTTACCTTGGACTGTCCGGTGAAAACAAGTCTTCCGAATTGGCGACCATACAAGGTGTGGAAATGCATCAGTTTTCCGGCCCACACCCTGCCGGGAATGTAGGCGTTCAAATCCACCACATTGCGCCAATCAACAAAGGAGAAATTGTGTGGACCATCAACCCATACGGGGTGGTGCAAATCGGTAAGCTGTTTACCAACGGAATCTACGACGCATCCAAGTTGATCGCTATAACCGGCTCCGAAATCAAATCTCCTGCTTATGCACAGACATATATTGGAAGTTGCGTGGATGCCTATGTGGAGGGCAATACCAAATCGGATCACGTTCGGGTGATTTCCGGGAATGTGCTTACCGGAGAAAAAATCAACCGCGACGGTTACCTCGGTTTTTACCAACATCAGCTTACGGTCATTCCTGAGGGCGACTATTACGAGTTTCTCGGCTGGATGAAGCCAACGGCCGAAAAGCTAAGCTACCACAAGGCGCTTGGGCTATTGTCCTTTCTATTTCCAAAGAAAGAATATGCGCTGGATTCCAATGCCAGGGGTGAGGAGCGGGCATTTGTACAAACCGGCGTATTTGAGAGTGTGACGCCCATGGATATATATCCGGTTTACTTACTCAAGGCCATTATGGCCGAGGATTTTGACGAAATGGAAGAACTCGGCATCTATGAAGTAATTGAAGAAGACCTGGCTTTGTGTGAATTTGTGGATGTCTCCAAACACCCGGTTCAGGAAATCGTTAGAAAAGGTATAGAACTCATTCAATACAGTTAACCAATATGAAGTTTTTACGTGATCTGTTGGACCAACAGAAGCCCCTGTTTCAAAAGGGAGGGAAATTAGAAAACCTCTATTACTTGTATGAAGCCGGTGAAACATTCTTGTTTTCGCCCAAGCATACAACGCCAGCAAGAGGCGCGCAGGTAAAGGATGCCATCGATTTGAAGCGCATGATGATTACCGTGGTGATTGCAATGATCCCTTGCTTGTTGTTTGGAATTTACAATACCGGCCACATGCATTACCTGGCAGTCGGTGAGGCGGCTAGTTTTGGGGATAAATTTATCCTGGGATTAACCCTGGTATTGCCCATAGTAATTGTTGCTTACGCAGCAGGCGGTTTGGTAGAGGCGGGTTTTGCCGTTGTACGAAAACACCCCATTAACGAAGGTTTTTTGGTGACGGGGATGTTGATCCCATTGGTGGTACCAGCAACCACGCCCCTGTGGCAGGTAGCCCTCGCTACCGTGTTTGCCGTAGTGATTGCCAAGGAGGTTTTCGGGGGTACGGGGATGAACATTCTTAACGTGGCCATGACGGCTAGGGCTTTTCTGTACTTCGCCTATCCGGCGCAAATATCCGGCGATCAGGTTTGGACCTATCTGGGAGATAAGACGCCTGTAGATGGTTTCTCCGGTGCCACAGCACTGGCTGTGGCGTACCAGTCCGGACAAGAAGGAGTGAATGCCGTTTCTAACCTGGCCAGCCATAACGCGGCTGTGATGGATGATATGTTTGGTTTTGCAAACATGTTCCTTGGGTTTATTCCGGGATCCATCGGCGAGACGTCCACCTTGATGGTCCTTTTGGGAGCTGCCATTTTGCTGTTTACCGGCGTTGCGAGTTGGAAAATCATGTTGAGTGCATTTGGAGGTGCGTACATCATGGCAGCGGTGATGCAACTAATGGCCGTGAACGAATTTATGGCCATGCCTGCCCACTACCATCTGGTAATGGGAGGTATTGCTTTTGGGATTGTTTTTATGGCGACCGATCCCGTATCGGCGGCCCAAACGGAATCCGGGAAGTGGATCTACGGTTTATTGATTGGTGTATTGACCATCATCATCCGCGTGACCAACCCGGCTTACCCCGAAGGAATCATGTTGGCAGTACTGTTTATGAATGTATTTGCCCCATTGATAGATCATTATGTAGTAAAAGCTAATAAGAAAAGGAGGTTACAACGTGCAACAGTCTAATGCGTACATTATCACATTCTCGATCATCCTTACGGTGGTCTTGGGTCTTTTGCTCTCAGGTACCTCTGAGGTGCTAAAGCCGATTCAGAAAAAAGCGGAAGAGTTGGATACCAAAAAGCAAATCTTGGGAGCCGTGATGTCCGCCGACGAGATTTCCGGGATGAAACCCGAGGAAATCAACGCGTTCTACGAAAGTCGGATTTCTTCCAGGGTGGTCAATATCGAAGGAGAAGAAGTGGAAGAACAAGACGGAGTACAGGTCACCGCAGAGACCGTAGATGTGGGTAAAAATTACAAAAAAGCTCCGGAAGATCGCCTGTATCCCGTATTTGTATTTCACGAGGAAGGCGACGCGGATGCTGCCATTTCGTATATTTTTCCGGTGTATGGCAACGGGCTTTGGGACAATATATGGGGCTACCTGGCCCTACAGACAGATATGGCGACCATTGAGGGAATCACCTTTTCCCACGCGGGAGAAACGCCAGGGCTTGGCGCGAGGATAACATCAAGCGATGTACAGCAGCGCTACAAGGAAAAATCGATTTACAGCGAAGACGGAGAGTTGGTTTCGGTAGTCATGCAAAAAGGGGAAGGAAAAGATTATTCCGGTGATCCCCACAAAGTAGATGGGCTCTCCGGAGCTACTATCACCGCCGAGGGAGTGAATAAAATGTTGAAAAGCTACCTGGAACACTACAGGGCGTACATGGAAAAGAAAAAAGATGGTGCTCCCAGCATGGCATTGAATTAATTTGAAACATTTCAATCGGAAAATACTATGAGTACAGAAGTAGCTGAAAAAGAAGCAGCGGTAAAAGAATCAGAAGCGCTTCTTTCGAAAAGACGGAAAAAGCTGATCACGGACCCATTGGTGGACGACAACCCGATTACTATTCAGGTATTGGGCATTTGTTCCGCACTTGCCGTTACCACACAGATGCAACCCACGTTGGTCATGGCCTTGTCGGTTATCTTTGTAATGGTCATGTCAAACCTATCGATCTCCTTGCTACGAAATAAAATCCCTACCCGGGTGCGGATCATTGTGCAGTTGGCGGTTGTGGCTTCCTTGGTGACACTCGTAAACGAAGTGTTGAAAGCATTTGCCTACGATATGTATAAAGAACTGTCTGTATTTGTCGGGCTGATCATTACCAATTGTATCGTGATGGGCAGATTGGAGGCCTATGCGCTGGGGAATAAGCCTTACGACTCCATCCTTGATGGATTCGGAAGTGCGCTTGGATATTCCTGGATCATCCTTACCGTTGCCTTTTTCCGGGAACTTTGGGGATCAGGCTCCCTATTTGGAATTCCAATCTTTGACGGGATTTCCAGTTTATTTGGTCCTGATTTTCAATTGGCCACGAACGGGCTAATGGTGAGTCCGGTAGGGGCTTTTATTATTCTTGGTCTGCTCATTTGGGTGCAGCGTTCCAAGACCGGGTATGTGGAACATTAAACGTTTGAACGAATGGAATTATTTAACTTAGCAATACGGTCGATTTTTATCGACAACATGGTTTTCGCCTACTTCCTGGGAATGTGTTCGTTTTTGGCAGTTTCTAAAAGAGTAAGTACTGCCCTCGGACTTGGCGCAGCGGTTATTTTCGTTTTGACTATTACCGTACCCCTCAACTGGCTTTTGAACGAATTTATTCTAAAAGAGGGAGCATTGGCCTTCCTGGGAGCATCTTTTGCGTCCATCGACCTTACCTTTCTTCGGTTTATCATGTTCATTGCGATCATCGCGGCGATGGTACAATTGGTGGAAATGGTCGTTGAAAAATTTGCGCCCGCGTTGTACGGAGCATTGGGGATATTCCTTCCGCTGATTGCGGTAAACTGTGCCATTCTGGGAGGTTCGCTTTTTATGGCGCAGCGCGACTACACATTGGCTGAGGCGACAGTTTACGGGTTTGGATCGGGAACGGGTTTCTTTCTGGCAATTGTTGCCCTGGCAGCAATTCGGGAAAAACTTAAGTATTCCAATGTTCCAAATGGTTTGAAAGGGCTGGGCATTACCATGCTGCTTACAGGGCTCATGGGAATTGCATTTATGTCCTTTATGGGAATTGATTTGTAATTTCTCGGTTTATTATTTGTTTAATTTGATTTACATTGCAGGACCCTGTTCACTTTTATAGCGAGCAGGGTTTTTTTATACGTCCTTTTACAGCTTCAACCAGTAACAGCAGCCATGGCAGACTTCACTTCAAAACGTATTTTTGGCTATTTCCTTCGGGGATTGCTCTTTGTCGTTCCCTTTTTTTTAACAGGGTACATCATCGTTCTTACTGTTCAGTTTCTGGATAACATCATTCCGGTAAATATTCCCGGGCTTGGTATTTTGGTGATGTTGGTATTCGTTACTCTGGTGGGCTACCTGACGAGTATTTTCATCACGAAATCCATTTTTGAGGAATTAGAGAAGATTGTGTTTAAAATTCCACTGGTAAATATACTGTACACCAGTATCAAAGATTTGATGTCTGCTTTTGTTGGCGATAAAAAAAAGTTCAATACGCCAATCATCGTCAAATTGTCGGATAACATGTCCCGTTTGGGTTTTATGACACAGGATGATCTTTCTGTTCTCGGTCAGGAAGAGTTGGTAGCGGTTTACTTTCCTCATTCCTACAATTTCAGTGGCAACCTTTTTCTGGTTCCTAAAATGAACGTTACCCGATTAAAGAATGTAAACAGTACGGAAATCATGAAGTTTATCGTTTCCGGTGGGGTATCTCAATTGAACTATTACAAATACCCAAACCGGGAAAAAGCCGCCGGCAATGAGCTGGATTCTTCCGCAGAAGTTCATTGATATGCAGGCCATCCCATTCAATCAACCCCATGTTACCGGAAGCGAATGGGTCCATATACAAGAAGCGATTGCCCAGGGAAAACTTTCTGCGAACGGTAGCTATACGAAAAAATGTCAGCAATTTTTTGAATCAACGTTTGGGTTCAACAAGGTTTACCTGACCCATTCCTGTACCCAGGCGCTTGAAATGGCCGCCTTACTTTTGGATCTTGGTCCTGCCGACGAGGTAATTGTTCCAAGCTTTGCCTATGTAAGTACGGCCAATGCGTTCGCGCTTCGTGGCTGCAGGTTGGTTTTTGCGGATAGCCGGCTCGATTATCCGGGAATCGACGAGGTAGGTATTGAAAAGTTGATTACCAGTCGAACCAAGGCACTTGTAATTGTACATTATGCTGGAATTGCCTGTCACATGGATCCCATTGTCGCGCTTTGTAAGCGCCACGGAATTTACCTGATAGAGGATGCAGCTGCGGCATTGAATGGGTTTTACCTGAATGGTGATGGAAAAAGGCTGCCCTTGGGCAGCTTCGGTACCCTTGCTACATTTTCCTTTCACGAAACAAAGAATATCGCTTGTGGAGAAGGAGGCATGCTGGTGGTCAATGATCCGGATTTGCTAGCGAAAGCGGATACGGTGTGGAACCGTGGAACCAACCGCTCGGACTTTGAACGTGGACGCTCTACCCATTACGAATGGGTAAGCCTGGGTTCTGCCTTTGGGCCTTCGGAAATCAATGCAGCCTGGCTTTGGGCTCAGCTACAAAAGTTGGAGCAAATTCAAAAAAAACGGCAGGAAATCTGGTATTGGTACCAGGCAAATTTGCGCCGAATCTTACCTGCTTTTGATGGGGAACTCCCCTCGGTGCCTCCATTTTCACAGCAAAATTACCACTCCTTTTACCTGGTTGAGGGGAGTTTGGCAAAACGCGAAGCCTTGATTCGGTATTTGCATTCCAAGGGAATTCAATCGGTTTCTCACTACCGTTGCCTTCATCGCAGCCGCTACGTCAGTAACCGCCATACGGGTGCAGCGCTGGTACACGCAGAAAAGTATCAGGACCGATTGCTGCGTCTGCCGTTTTATGCAGATTTGGACATTGCTCAGCTTGAGGAAAATTTACTTTCAGCATAGAACCGCGAAAAAAAGGATAGGTTTCAACAAAAAAGAGGAGCTTTTATGCAAGCCCCTCTTTTTTGATTGTTTGTATATTGCTTAAATCTGCGCTTCTAATTTTTCTGAGAGCACGGATTTTGGTACAGCTCCAATTACTTTATCGACTACCTGTCCGCCTTTGAATATCAGCAAGGTAGGGATGCTTCGTATTCCAAATTTCCGGGAAATGTCTGGGTTTGTGTCCACGTCTACTTTTCCGATCGTAGCTTTGCCGTCGTAGTCACCGGCGAGTTCTTCCACAATTGGCCCAATCATTTTACAAGGTCCACACCATTCGGCCCAAAAATCTACCAAAACCGGCTGATCCGAATTAACGATTTCCTCAAAGTTGGTATCTGTAATTTCAATTGCTTTTGCCATTTTCCTATAGTTATTTTTTGAAATATATATCTTAATCCGATTCCCCGGTGATTAGTTCCCGCTTGTGTTCAAATTTTAGGGCAAGGGAGGCTAAATGATCTTATAAGCTACCTCGGGCAACTGCTCCAACGCCTGGATTAATTCGTTGGAGGGGTCGATTCGGTATTTGGAGGACATCAGGTCTAAGGTGATGTTTTCTTTATTGTCGATGATGTTGATGTAGAGTTTGGCCTCACCCTGGTATTTTTGGGTGATTGCTTCCAGTTTTTCCATCAGGTCCAAACTGAGGTCATCCAGGTCAATGTGTACACGAACTCCCTTGATCATTCTGCCCCGGATTTCATTGAGTAGTACGATTTGGTTGACTTTAAATTCAAATTCCCCGGGTTTGTATTTATTGGGGTGGACAGAGCCGGAAATATACAAGAACCATCCCGTCATAAAATACTGCTTAAACTTGACATAATCTTCGCCAAAGAGAAAGAAGGTATGTCCGCCCTGGTAATCTTCCAGGCTAAGCGTACCAAAAGGCTTGCCATTTTTCGTAGTGCGGTGGGCAAAAGAAGTAACGGCCCCGGCGAGCTTGATTTCTCCTTTGGTCTTTAGCTGGGAGAGATCGGCTAATTCAGGCAGGCCCGTGTTCGTAAAGGCTTCGATTTCTACCTTAAACTGGTCCAATGGATGGCCTGAGATGTACAGACCTACCACCTCTTTTTCAATGTTCAGCTGCTGCAGCTGACTGAATGGCTCCAGATTTGGGACGGAAGGAAGCGGTATGTCGGTACCGTTACTCCCACCAAATAGGGACACCTGTGAGCTTTCTTCTTCCTGAATGACCTTTTGTGCATATTTCACCGCTTTCTCCAGGAGACTGGCTTCGCCCTCGGGTGCCTCCAGGTATTGCCTGCGGTGAAATTCGGAGAAGCAGTCGAAGCCTCCCGCCATGGCCAGCACTTCCATGGTTTTTTTATTGACGGCCCGGAGGTTTACCCGTTTCGTAAAATCGAAGATGTTGCTGTAGGTGCCGGCCGCTTCCCGCTCTTCGATAATGGCATTTACAGCGGCATTTCCTGCGCCCTTGATGGCTGCCATGCCAAAGCGCACTTGCCCTTCCATGTTTACCGTGAAGTCGCTTTTGGATTCGTTGACGTCGGGTCCCAAAACCTGTATGCCCATTCGCTTGCACTCTTCCATAAAAAACGTTACCTGCGTGATGTCATTCATGTTATTACTGAGCACCGAAGCCATGTATTCAGCGGGATAATGCGCTTTGAGGTAGGCGGTTTGGTAGGCGATCCAGGCGTAGCAGGTAGAGTGGGATTTGTTAAATGCGTAGGAGGCAAAGGCTTCCCAGTCTTTCCATATTTTTTCCAGCTTTTTAGAATCATGTCCCTTGGCAGCTGCCTGATCGATGAATTTGGGCTTCATCTTATCCAGGACATCCTTTTGTTTTTTGCCCATTGCTTTCCGGAGTACGTCGGCTTCACCTTTCGTAAATCCGGCGAGCTTTTGGGAAAGAAGCATAACCTGCTCCTGATAGACGGTAATACCGTAGGTTTCTTCCAGGTATTCCTTCATGTCTTCCAGATCATAGGTGATGGGTTCTGCTCCATGTTTTCGCTTGATAAAACTCGGGATGTATTCCAGGGGTCCGGGTCGGTACAAGGCATTCATGGCGATCAGGTCTGCAAAAACGGTGGGTTTAAGCTCGCGCATGTATTTTTGCATGCCAGCAGATTCGTACTGGAAGATGCCCACGGTCTCGCCACGCTGAAATAGTTCGTAGGTTTTTTCGTCATCGATCGGAAAGTTTTCGGGGTCCAGCTGGATTCCGTGTCGTTCCTGGATGATTCGTACCGCATCTTTGATCAGGGTGAGGGTTTTTAATCCCAAAAAGTCCATTTTCAATAGACCTGCACTCTCTACCACGGAGTTGTCAAATTGGGTACAAACCATGTCGGAGTCCTTTGCCAGGGCCACAGGGACAAAATTGGTGATGTCATCCGGGGTGATAATCACGCCGCAAGCATGAATTCCGGTGTTTCGCACGGAACCTTCCAGCACCATCGCCTGATTTACGGTTTTGGCGTTATCGTCGTTTCCTTTTGAGATCCGAATCAATTCCAGGGCTTTGTCCAGGTTTTCGTTGTTGTTTTTCAACTTTGCCGAAAGCCTTGGGCGGTCATTGGCCAACTCAAAAAGATTTTTCAGCTTGATATCGGGTACCAATTTGGCCAGTCGGTCGGCTTCCGAGAGCGGAAGGTCCAGGACGCGGGCAGTATCCCGAATCGCAGATTTAGCGGCCATGGTTCCGTAGGTGATGATTTGAGCTACCTGATTGGCACCGTATTTTTGTATCACGTAGTCGATGACCCGCTGCCGCCCTTCGTCGTCAAAGTCAATATCGATATCAGGAAGCGAAACCCGGTCAGGATTCAGGAATCTCTCAAACAGGAGATCGTACGCAATCGGGTCTACATTGGTAATTCCCACGCAATAAGCCACGGCCGATCCTGCGGCCGATCCCCTGCCCGGGCCTACCGATACGCCCATCTCTCTGGCCGCTCGCGTAAAATCCTGTACAATCAGAAAATATCCCGGGTATCCGGTTCGTTCGATGGTTTCCAACTCAAAATCCAGGCGTTCCTTAATTTCTTCGGTAAGGGTAGGATAGCGTTTTTTGGCTCCTTCGTAGGTAAGGTGCCGCAGAAAAGCATTTTCGCCCCGGTTTCCACCATCGACTTCGTCCTGGGGATCGATGAATTCTTCCGGAATATCGAATTTTGGAAGCAAGACTTCACGTGCCAGTTTGAAAGGTTCGATTTTCTCGACGATCTCATTGGTACAGGCAATGGCTTCGGGAAGGTCTGCGAAGAGTTTCTTCATTTCTTCCGGGCTCTTGAGGTAAAATTCTTCATTGGGAAACCCGTATCGGAATTCCCGGCCCCTTTTCCCAATGTATTTTTTTGGTTTTGCGACCAGTTCCCCGTCCTTTACGCATAGCAGGATGTCGTGCGCCTTTGCGTCTGTCTTCGTGTTGTAGTAGGAATTATTTGCCGCGAAATACGTAACCTGGTATTTTGCCGCCCACTGCAGCAAGACTTCGTTTACTTTTTCTTCTTCAGGAATGCCGTGTCGGTTTAGTTCGATGTAAAAATCTTCTCCAAACTGTTCCAACCACCAGACAAACGCTTCTTCGGCCTGCGTTTCCCCCACGTTCAGAATCAGGTACGGTATTTCTCCCCAGAGGCCACCGGTGCTGGCGATGATGTCTCCTTTGTATTGCACGAGCAGCTCCCGATCAATACGGGGGACGTAATAAAACCCCTCAATATTTGCATAGGAAGCTAACTTAGCCAGGTTGTGGTAGCCTTTCTTGTTCTTTGCCAGCAAGACGGTCTGAAAGCCATCGTCCTTATTGGACTTGTTTTTTCGGTCTCGGCAAAGGTTAAATTCGCAGCCGATGATGGGCTTGATTCCCTGGTTAAACGCTTCCCGGACAAAATGGAACGCACCCATCATGTTTCCGTGATCGGTCATGGCCAGCGCGGGCATGCCGAGTTCCCGTGCCCGTTTTACCGCAACCGGAATCTCAGAGGTAGCCTGTAAAATGGAAAATTGGGTATGCACATGCAAATGACTGAATGGAACCGCTTCCAGATTCGAGATATCTGCCCCATCGGCGGCCTTTAGTACGTCCTTGGCGGCAGCTTTACTGGCATCTTTGGCTGCCGCAAAATTTGCTTCTTCCAGATCGGGTGCTTCGTACCGTACCTCGGGTAGTGCTACCCCTTCAGCCGGAGGCAGTACGCCTTCTTTTATCAAGCCAAAAAAACATTTTGCCGTAGCATCTACGTCATAGGCAGCATCATGGGCATCTCCAAAACCATTTCCGAATAGTTTGGTATGTAATTCCAGCAATGTGGGCCATTTGTACTTGCCGCCCTTGCCTCCAGGTAAGGCACAAAAATCCGTACCAAGATCTTTGGTGTCCAGGTTTTCTTTCTCCAAAGCGGTAGCCTGGCGCTGGGTACGTAGCAATTCAGCCCCAACCACATTGATATCAAAGCCTATGTTGTGCCCCACCAGGTAGCGGCAATTGTTCAGGTCCTCTTCAAATTCATGTAAAACCTGCTTGAGGTCATGCCCTTCCTTTTCCGCCCTTTCCGTAGAAATTCCGTGAATCTTCTCGGCGTTGTAAGGGATGGTAAAGCCCTCTGGTTTGACAATGAAATTGTGCTGGGAAAGTAGCTTGCCTCGCTCATCATGAAGTTGCCAGGCCAATTGTACCAAACGGGGCCAGTTGTCCAGGTCGGACATAGGGGCATTGTAATTTCGGGGTAATCCGGTGGTTTCGGTATCAAATACTAGGTACATCGACAAGGTGTTAGTTTTTCAAAAAAACAAGAAACAAATATCATCCAACGGCCTCTTCGTTAGTGGCAGGGTTTATAATCTGAAACCTACGGTTTTCGGCTTTGTTTAGCAATTGATGGAACAGCCGTCGTATGGAAACACGCTTCTCCGTTTTGGAAGCCAATAACGGTTTAAATCCCAGTCCGAAAAGGGTTCGATTTTTTCTGCTTCTTCCGATACAAGCCGTGGCTTTTCCGCTCCTTATTCTCATTTAAAAATACAGGGAATCTGGGGGATCTGCCAAGATTTATGAAAAAATAAATGAGAAAGCCGCTGTAGGCTGCGCTAAGCAGTTTATGTACAGCGGCTTTCCAAAAACTGGTCCCTGCCGGTGTCCGCGGATGGTGTGCGATGCAGGAGAAGTACCGGTAACCGCTATTTTGTTAACACAAAATGATCCACCTGCTCGCCATCCAGATTAATGGTCTCAGCGCGTAGCTCCTTGCCATCGATGGTAATGGATTGGTAGAGGTGCTCGGCTGGAAATTGAACCGCGGCGTAGGGCTCCCGTTCAATATCCTTGTTTTTTCCGGTAGTGCCAATCGAAATCCAATAAATGGTGCCATCCTTGGGATCTGCCTGCACCTGCCCATTTCGAATGGGCTCCGAACGCATGTA
Source organism: Cyclobacterium xiamenense (assembly GCF_009467825.1). Classification (GTDB taxonomy): domain Bacteria; phylum Bacteroidota; class Bacteroidia; order Cytophagales; family Cyclobacteriaceae; genus Cyclobacterium; species Cyclobacterium xiamenense. The sequence goes on from NZ_WIOK01000010.1 coordinate 110,850, forward strand.
ATAATGGAAGTGTCCTCCCAATACCAGGTCCACCTGATAGCGATCAAAAATCGGCCCCCAAAGGTCTTGGATGTCGGTATAGGGTTCTACCCCGTTATAGGGTGGAAAATGAAAAACAGCGATTTTCCAGGTAGCCTCGGATTCGCTCAGTTTTTTTTCCAGCCATGCAGTTTGCTCGGAAAGAGGCAGGGTCACATCCATCATTAGAAAAAGGGTGTTTTGGTAGGTAAACGCATAGCTTCTCCCCTCCATCCCGACCGGACTATCTGCCGGCAGACTCAACATCTTTTCGTACATCCAGGCACCCAGTCCGTCCTGGCTGTCGTGATTGCCGGGAACAGCCAACAAGGGCTTCCGGGAAATGGTTTCGCCTGCATAGGTGAAGAGCTTGTCCCAATCATCCCGATATAGCCCCGTGTCGACCAGGTCTCCCGCAATGAAATAAAACTCGGTGGCTGGGTGTTGGCGTTCAGATTTTTGAATCAACTTGCCCCAGACCGCTGAATTATGGACGTCTCCGAACCAAATAAACGAAAAAGGGACTGCTTGTGAAGCGGCAGTAGAAAAAGACTGCACTTCCGACCATGCTCCAGAGGTACTGCCTACGCGGTAGCCGTATGCGCTACCTGGGTCCAATCCACGGAGTTTGGCAGTAAACCGGTGCATGTACCGGTCGTTTTGAAGGAGCCGATCCTCCATTAAGTAGGGATCAACTTCAAGCTGCATGGTATCCGTGCTGCCCTTTTTCCAGTAGTGGACCATTCCTTTTGCAATGTTTTCCGAGGTTCTCCATTGGATATCGATGGAACGGACCGGATCCTCGCTCCAGGTAAGTAATAGCTGATCGGGCCTATCTCCACTTGGAAAATCCGTGCTGCGAAAGGCATCGACCAAATGGGCCTCCCTGGCTCTTCCCCGGATGGTGGTCAGTAACTGTTGTCCCTGAAGTGACTCCGGAACCTCCGTAAGTACCAGTCCGTCCCAGTCGTGGTAGGTAAAAGCCCCTTCCCGGAATTGCTCGATGTGTTGTTCTTGCGGAAATACGGGAGATACGGTCAATTCATCCGATGGATTTTGCGGGGCAAGTGCCAGAAAATATACCGGTCGGTGCTTCCCAAAACCGTTGATCCCGAGCTGAACTTCCCCGGAATTGAAATCTTTTTGCCATACCTCGTAGGTGTAAATCTCATTTTTGACCTCCATCGGTGTGCGCCGAAATCCGGAAGATTCTAGCCAGAAGGGAATTTTTTTCTGCGCTTTGTCTCGCATAAGCGATACAGTGACGGGCACGTTTACCTGGAATTTCCAGTATTGCGTGGCCAGCGATTCTTTTTCTAGCGGACGAAGGGATTGTTCAATAAAATCATGGGATAGGGTATCGAGCGTCTCACTGTCCCATTCCGCATACATTCGGGTAACGATGCGGTCCATGGTTTCGGATACGGAAAGCAGTTCGTTGTCAGCGTCTTGTTGGGGGCCGCAAGCGAAAGCCAGTACCCAGATACAGCCGACAAGTAGGTGCAATTTTTTCATAAGCGCATAGAATTTTTTACAGATGTTTTTGATTCGAACGTGCATGGTCAGTAGGTAAGTATACACCTTTCGCTTAAATCGGGCTATTTACCCTAATGTTAAATGGGTTCACAATTTATTCATAACAAAAAAGGAATGAAGGAGATAGTCTCTTTTTTGAAGGGGGTGGTATATACGATGGAGGGCAAACATATGAAAAAGAAAAAATCAGAGGCGCTGCTTCAACGACTTATAGAAAATAAGATTTCACGGGAAGAGTTTGAGGAGTTGCTGCGTGGACTGGAAGATACGGAGATGGCTGGTTTTTTGGAAGAGAGTATGAGAGCCCATTTTGATAAAATAATGAACGCATACGAGGAGGAAAATCAAAACGAAGACGCGGAAAAGAGTATTGAAAAAAGGAAAGAAATAACGCAATCGAATCAACAAAAATAAAGTCAAAAATGGAGGTCCCTACAAGAGACAAGGTTTGGAAGAATGATTCCAATGAGGTTTAAGAAAACTAAATTAAAACTACAAATCAAATTACTGAATTATGAAAAAACGCCGTACTAAAAAAATGTGGAGGTGGATGGTACCACTTCTATCGGTTGGTTTGGTTTCAACCAGCTCCTTGCTGGCTGAGACGGGCAATCGCTTGGTAGCCAACCCAATCTATGCCTCAGCGATGACGGAAGAAAGCATCGCTGTCACGATTAGGGGAACCGTTACTTCTGCGGGGGATGACTCCGGACTTCCCGGAGTGACGGTATTGGAAAAAGGAACGAATAACGGAACGGTCACCGACATTGACGGTGTCTATACCATTGATGTGGCGGGTCCAAATTCCGTGTTGGTATTTTCTTACGTAGGTTTTGAAAGCCAGGAAGTCACGGTAGGTAACCGCACCACCTTGAATGTGAGTCTGGAAGAAAGCATGTCCGCCATGTCGGAAGTGGTGGTAACGGCTCTTGGAATTGAGCGGGACCAGCGCTCGCTGGGCTACGATGTTTCCAGTGTGCAAGCGGAGGATTTGACGCAGGTTACGCAAGAAAACGTATTGAGTTCCCTGGCAGGCCGTATGCCGGGTGTAACCATCAATCAGACAAGTGGGCCAGGCTCGTCCATGAGTATGGTGATTCGGGGAGCGACTTCCCTGACCACCGATAACCAGCCGCTTTTTGTGGTGGATGGTGTGCCGATGTCCAACTCCCTGAATAATATCTCCCAAAATGGGGACGGTAACCAGGTGGATTACGGAAATGCCATTTCGGATATCAACCCGGATGACATCGCCAATATCAGTGTGCTGAAAGGACCAAGTGCCGCGGCGCTCTACGGTACACGTGCAGGAAACGGTGTGGTACTGATCACCACCAAATCCGGAAGCAAGAGCAAGAACATGGGTGTATCCTTTTCTACAAGTAACGTATTCGAACGACCTACCCGATTGCTGGATTTCCACTACCGCTATGCGAATGGCAACCGGGAGGGAGTATTTAACGAAGGATCTGCCTATTGGGGAGGACCCCAATTGGATGTGGGCAATACCGCCATCCAATGGAATAGCCCCGTGGATGAAAATGGAAACAGAATCCCTACGGAACTTCGATCCTATCCCAATGCCATGAGGGATTTCCTTCAGACTGGGGTAACTTCTACCAATAACCTGGCGGTGAGTGGTGGAAGCGACAACGCAACCTATCGGGTGTCCTACTCAAACATGCTGCATAGAGGGATGATCCCAAATTCCGATTTATTCCGGAATAACCTATCCACGTCGGTATCCTATAAGCTGTTGGACAAGTTGACTTTTAGTACCAACTTTAACTACAGTAATAGCCTTTCCAATGACCGGCCGAGTACAGGAGACCGACGGGCGAACCCCTTGGAAGCCGTGTATGCCTCATCGTACGTCAATTATGACGAGATGCGGAATATTTGGGTTGAAGGTCAGGAAGAGATTCAGCAGCTGCGAACGACGGCAGGGGATAACCCCTATTTCATCGCTTATGGGATCCAGAATGCATTCCGTAGAGACCGGATTTTCGGTAACACCTCGCTTGATTACAAGTTCAATGATAATTTTAATATCACGGCCAGGTATTCCCTGGACCGATCCGCCGAAAACCGGGAGACCAAAATCCCGTTTAGCTTTAGCCGAATGGCCCGAGGTGGCTACTATACAGCCGATCTGTTGACCCAGGAATCCAACGCGGACATCCTGGCTAGCTACAAAAAGGATTTTGGCGAACTGGATTTCAATGCCTCTGCTGGTGGTAACATCATGACCCGATTTGGATCCAGCAATAACGTTGGCGTAGGTGGAAACCGAAATAATGGGCTGGTAGTACCAGGTATTTACAACGTCCAAAATATCCCCGCAGATAACCGTTCGGTATCCAGCAATTTTTCAAAACGTGCCATTTATAGTGTTTATGGCCTGGCATCCTTCGGCTATGCCGACCAGTTGTACCTGGATCTGACTGCTCGAAACGATTGGTCTTCCACCTTGCCTGCGGCGAACCGTTCCTATTTTTATCCCTCTGCCTCCTTGAGCTGGCTGGCCAATTATACCTTTAATTTGCCAGAAAATATCGACATGCTTAAAGGTAGAATCGGATGGGCGCAGGTAGGAAACGATACCGATCCTTACCGCTTGGTGCAGAATCTAAGCACCGGCCTGTACAACAGTATCAATACGGCAGCCATGCCTTCCGGTTTGTTGAACCCGGACCTAAAGCCTGAAGAGGCGACCTCTATTGAGGCAGGGATTGATTTGAACATGTTTCAGAATAGATTGCGGTTTACAGGTACCTATTACACCATTGATAACCGAAATCAGATATTTGCGGTGAATCTACCCCGTTCTTCCGGGTTTAGCAGTCGTTTGATCAACGCCGGTTTGATCCAAAGTAGGGGCTGGGAATTCACGCTCGGAGGTACACCTGTCAGCAGAAATGGTTGGAACTGGGACATCAACTTAAACTGGAGTAGAAACCGCACCCGAGTGGTGGAACTGAGTGACAACCTGGACCGAATCATCCTTTGGGGGGAAAATGATGCAGGAGCCATTACCTTCCTTGGACAGGACATCGGAGACATGTATAGCACGGGCTTTGCCCAAGTGGAGGATCCCAATTCTCCCTACTACAGGTGGCCCATTTTGACCAGTACGGGATCCTGGCAAGCTTTCCGACGGGTAGACGAGGAGCTTCGCCATGTCGGGAATTTTAACCCGGATTTTATCCTTGGAGCGCAATCCAGTTTGAGCTACAAGCGATTTGTTCTGAACTTTAGTTTGGACTGGAGGCATGGAGGTAATTTTATGTCTCATACCTATCGATACGGGGAGTCTGACTGGAAGTCACAGCGACAGTTGGATAACCTGATACCGGGAGGTTTGTATTCGGATGCCGAATTGGTAGAATTGCTAAAGTCAGATCCGGATAAATACATCATTCCACGTCCGGGGAATTTCCCAAGGGTCGGTGGACACACGGCTGAGACGGGCGGTTTGCCACTGGACGAAAACGGGCACGATGGAGCATTCATACCGGGTGTGATTCAAACCGCGGGAGCGGACACCCCGAATGACTTTAGTGACGACGTATACGAGGAGCACTTGGGTGGCCCCGAAACGAACGTATATCCCATCACCAATACCTATGCCTGGCGATTTAACGAACAGGTCACCTTCGATGCCTCGTTTGTCAAGTTACGGGAGCTTTCCATAGGCTACAGAATACCGAACTTTGGTGCCTTCCGAAACGCCACCTTTGCCATTTACACGAGAAACATCATGTTGTGGACCAAGGCGGATATTGGAGTCGATCCCGAAAGAGCGTTCTGGGCCAGTGGTGGTACCCAAGGTAATACTGCTCAGCAGTTTCGTCAGGGAATCGAGCGACAGAACGTACTGCCCTGGAGTGCCCCTGTAGGGTTCAAACTCAATTTCAATTTGTAAATCGCTAATACCATACAAATCATGAAACATATATTTGATTTTCGAAAAATAGCCCTGTTCGTGTTTGGGTTGGTCTTGTTCACCGGTTGCGACGAAAAACTGGATGAAATAAACATCAACCCCTTCGGAATAGAGCCATCTGAAGCAAATCCCAATTTGCTTATGCCTACCGTCCTGGCCTCAGCTGCTCAAAGTTACGTTAACATGGGCTACAATGATCTGGCTGGTGCGGTACAGCACACCCAGAAAAATGGCTGGTATTCCGGACATAATTTCTACGACTGGGGCAGCCGAAGCTGGGCAGGATGGTACGATATTTTGCGTACCAACGAATTGATGATTAGAAGAGGCGAAGACCTGGAAAATAATTTCTTTCAGGGCATGGGCCTTACGATGAAGTCCTTTGTTTTTGGCAATATCACCGACCTTTGGGGAGATGCGCCTTACACCGATGCTCTCAAAGGAGATCAGGGAGGCGAACAATTTCAGTACCCGAAGTTTGACAGCCAGGAAGTGATTTACGACGGCATTATTTCCGACCTTCAGCAAGCGGTACAGTTGCTGGGATCCGCCTCTCCCAATGGAGTGAACGCCGGGAACGACCTGTATTACAATGGAGACGTAGGCAACTGGAGGCGATTTGCCAATTCCCTGCTGCTAAGGTACTACATGCGCCTTTCCGAAAAGAAGCCGGATGTGGCGCGGGCCGGCGTGGAGGCAATTTATAGCAGCGGAATTTACATTCAGGATCCCTCTCAGGATGCGACGCTGGACTATACCGGTGGTGCGAGCGATGAGTGGCTATCCCGACACGTTCGGTTAGATCCGGATGGCTTCCAGCGGTACCAGGCCTGCCAAACGTTTATTGACCAATTGACCGGCACCATGGATCCCCGCCTTACCGTATGGTTTGATTCGGTTCGTGTGCAATGGGTACCGGATGAATCACTGACCACCGCCACGGAAGATTTCATCCGGGCAAACGGAGAGCCGCTGTCAGTGGTTACCTATCCCTACGATGATTTTGTGGAGTTGTATTCGGACGTTAAATTCACCAGAAGGTTTAATCCAAATATGGCGGATTATAATACAGACCTGTATGTAGGATTGCCGCCGGCGATCACCGTACCCGAATCCTACAATGGAAATCCATCTCCTGGTCAGGGTACACAAAATCAGCACGTCTCCCAGTTGGCGCCTATTTACAGTACCGCGGGTGCTCCCGGAGATATCCTAAAGGCCCGAATCATCTCGGCTGCCGAGGTAAGCTTTATTTTCGCGGAAGCCGCCCTAAAAGGATGGAACGTGGGAGATGCAGAAACGCACTACAACAAAGGCATTGAGCAGTCGCTGGATACCTGGGGAAGAGGCGGTACCTATGCAGATTTTATTAGTCAGCCAGAAATCGCTTTTAGCAATTCCCTGGAACAAATCCTCACGCAAAAATGGGTGGCTAGCTGGACCGCTGCGGCGGAATCGTTCGCAGACTACCGAAGGACCGGATTTCCGGCACTGGAAGCAGGACCGCTTTCTCCTCAGCCAGAGGTAGCCTTGCGTTTCCAATACGGTAGTGACGAATACAACAACAATCCCGATAACATCACCAGCGCGCTGGACCGCCTCGAGATTACGCCGTTTTCCGGCAACTTTGGTGCGGATAGCCAGTGGTCGAAGCCCTGGTTGTATCAGGGAACGAACGTACCGTTCTAAGCTTATTAAGATTTATAGAGTTTTTTGCAACGTGCTTCTCTCTGGTAAAAAGGGGAAGCACGTTTTTTTTTGCATAGGGCTAACCGCAGCAATCTCAAAAAGGCGGGTGGCTGTACCCGCGGTAGTAATCCCCGAAACCCACAAACAGCTGCTCGGGCAGGGAAAGGTATCCCAAGAAGCCAATTAGGAAGGCAGGAAAATGAGTAACAGCGACACCTAGGCGATTTTTTCTCAGGAGGATATGTCCCCTTGTTTCCCCTACTGCATAGTTCCTATGGCAGCGCGGAATTTAGGGGTGGTTGGGTAGTATCTGGGGAACGGGGCCGGGCAGTCCCCAATGGGGACCATAAAAAAGTGAACAGAATCCCTCCCGGCGAATCAGGTTTTCCCGGGTAGGAGGAATGGAACCGTTGGGGTCTCCTTTCCCTCCTGCCCGGGTCCCCTTGTTGCAGCTTTTTTTATGCGCCGAAGCGCTTGTTCATGCCTGGCATTTCTCCATGTATGCTGATAGCAATCAGGCTAAGCAGAGCCAGGAACAGCAAAATAGCCACTAATTTGTACCCCCATTTTGCGGGTTTTGGCATGTTGGTGGCGATTTCCGGTTTAAACTTTTGAAGCAAAAATAGAATTACCAGAAAGTTGAGGATGTACAGAAATTGTTCGATACGGTAGAAGCTCAGAAAAGAACCCGTGATCAAAATGGTAAAGATAATGTAGACCGAAAAATACGTCACAAAGACTCCCAGCACTTCTTTTTCATTAAAATCCTGTCCACGCTTCCCCTTCTTTTCTGAAAAAAGGGTAATCCAATAGACGGCAGGTACCAAAAAGGCAACGAGTGCGACCCATCGTACCATACTCACCCAGATCTCCGGATCCTCAATCAGCTTGCCCAGGGTGGGTGCTAAATCCCGCTCGATAAACGATTGCTGCCAAACGAAAAAAGGGATAAATAACAGGAATCCCAACATGGGCAGTGTTAAGTTCTTGTAGGAATAGTGGGGAGCAGCTTCTTCCTTCGGCCAGGTGCCGGTGAATGTACCGTAAGCCACGCCTAATCCACCAAAAAATCCCAGGGAATATTCCATCACGTTCCACATATTGAAGGGCACTTCGGCGACATTTCCCATGACTTGAAGGAAATTCCCAAAACCAAATCCAAAACCCGCGCCCAAGCCGCCATACATGGCCACTCGGATGGCGCTGTATTGTTTCGTGCGTGCCAGGTAATACATCAAGGCAAGACCCATGCCCGCACACACGCCCCATGCTTCAGATCGGGGCGGCGTCATGGCAATGCCCAGCTGCTCGATAATAAAATAGTAAAAGATAATGCCACCCACGGTCATTTCCATGATCACCTGATGCCATTTGACCTTCTTTTTGGGTGTATCGGCCAATACCAAGCCGAAAAGTCCCCCACCTATTAGCCCATAGAGACCCCCGATGACAAAAAGCATTGTTAAGCCATAGTAGACGTTGACGAAATCTACCCCCCGTCCATAACCCACTACGGCCCCGTAGCTCATCATGCCTCCCAATCCCCAACCCACGGCGCCCGCAAAAGCGGCTTTCATCGCTTTGTTGTACCAGGACTTGTTTTTGGCCAGCAGAATGATGCAAAGGCTCCCGATACCTCCTGCCCAGGCCGCACCCTGCTCGTGACCAAACTGTCCCCGGATGGCCCATGCCGTACCGAGTGCCATGCCTGCCAGCAGCAGGGAAACGACCGTGTTTTTGTTCATCTGTTTCATAGTGGTGATGTTTCGAAAATTGCTTGTACCTGAGAATCTACACAAGGTAGAAGCACAGGTTCCTACCGCTAGGGATTACCTGACGCAATGGCCGGCACGGCGACCAAAATAAGTCGTTTGTTCGCCAGTCGGTTTACCTGCCGATGGAAATTTACCTGCCGCATGGTATACGTAATCGATTATTTTGATGTAATACCCCTTTGCAGGTAATTGTACCATTCCCGCAGCCGGTTTTCTTCATAAAACCGCAGCTTGGAGGGCTTGATCAGCAATTCACTTGCCAGCGAGGTACCTTTTTCGGTATTCGATGGGGTTGCAGCCCTTGACTTGCTTGAATTGCCTGGCGATATTTTTGCTGTCGTTCAAGCCCAAATCCAGTGCAATTTCAAAAACGGTCTGATCCGTTTCCAGCAGTTTCTGTGTAAATTTTTCAATGCGCAGGTTAAAAATGTACTTATAAATCGGGTATCCGGTAATTTGGTGAAACCGCTTTTCCAGGCTTCTTCTCGAAAGCGGCACCTGCCGGACCACCTCGTCGACTTGTAGGTTCTTTTCGATATTTTTATGGATGTACTTTAGCGTGGAGGCGATGTAATCGTCATTCGTGGCATAGATGTCGGTAGATTGCCGGGTAATGATCTGGGTGGGCTTTACGTGGATGTCGTAGTAGTGATCCGCCCCGTTTTGGATCATGGTTTCCATGAGTTTGGCCGTATCGTAGCCTCCTTTTTCAATGTCCAGGCCGATGCTCGAGAGGGGAGGGTCGGACAAATCGCATAGCATTTCGTCGTTGTCCACGCCCAGTACCGCCACTTCTTCCGGTATCCGGATTTTATTTTGCTTGCAGGCCTCGGTAATGTGCAGACCCTGATTGTCGTCGCAGGTCATGAGCGCGATGGGCTTGGGCAGGGAGATGAGCCATTTGCTCAGAGAGTTACTTTTGTAGTACCAAAGATCGGTGGAGCGGGATTTGCGGTGTTCGAAGTAATTCACCTTGAAACCGACCGAGTTGATTTTCTTTTCAAAACCTTCGGCCCTTTCCCGGGACCAGACGATATCGTTGAATCCATAAAAGGCGAAGTTTTTAAAGCCCTTTTTAAGGAAGTATTCCGCACCCATTTGTCCCGCTTCGTGGTAGGCCCCGGTAATATTGGGAAGTTCGCTAAACCGCTCCTTAAAATCCTGGGCAATCACTGGAATTTTCGAATCAATGATCAGTTTCAGGTCCATCTCATTGTAAAGCTGACCGATGATGCCATGCGCTCCCCATTCTTTTGCCCAGTCGAGTATCCCTTTGATCCCAATCGTCTCCCGGTAATACAAAGGCATCCGGCAGTAGGTCCAGGGGCCATGTTCGGCTGAGTACTTGGAAATACCTTTCAGTAAGCTTTTACTATATTCTTCGGCAAAGTCCAGCAAAAGGATGATTTTGTACATGCTTTACTTAAAGATGTCTTTGATACTTTTGGTAGCATTGCTTACCAGTGGTTTGGCCCATAGGCCTATGCTTAATATGTAGCCTAAGGTAACCAAAAGAAACAGCATGGCCAATTTAAGTCCGACCAGCTCTGCCAATCCCCCGACAATTAATGGGACCACCGCTCCTCCGGCAATACCGGTGCAAAGAATGCCAGAAAAAGTGCCGTGATGCTGTGAAACAGAATTGAGAGCCAGGGAAAAAATGACGGACCACATCACCGATGCAAAGAACCCGGTTAAAGGGAAGGCAATCAGCGCCCAGGAAACCGGTCCGAATAACGCCGCCAATAAGGCAATGATGGCCCCAGAGGTAAATCCTACCAAAACGGTGCGGCTATCCATAAATTTGAGCAGCAATAGCCCCAACAAACAGCCAATGGTGAGCAATCCCCAAAAATAGGAGATTACCGAAGCCCCCGTGGTGGCAGGATCTACGCCATGATAGGTTTGCAAAAACTTGGATATCCAATTCGCGATTCCCTGCTCCGTTCCCACGTAAGAGAAAATGCCCAGAAAATATAGAATGACGTATTTATTGGATAGTAGTTCCTTAAATGCCACGCCAATATCGATTTTTTCGTCTTCCTTTAACTCCACCTTGGGAAAGCGAGCCAGGTACACCACGATAACCATTACAAAAGAAATGGCTGCAAACACCCAATAGAGGGAAACCCATTTGAGGTTTTCAGGCACCATCCCGTCTAAAAATGAAAATAAGGCCCCGGGATCGCCGGTATGGATACGCGTAACCAGGTAACTGTAAAGCATGGGGCTTAGAAATGAAGCGGCACCAAAAGCCAATTGACCCAAAACCGAGTTAAATGCGAAATGTGCTTCTCCCCCGGCGGTCCGAAGCAACGGGTTGATTACTACCTGTAGAATGGCCATTCCAATGCCGATGATAAACAGGGATGTTAGTGCAATACTAAAACTGGGAATCAAGGCGAAGACCAGCGCCCCCGCAAAAGCCAATGCAAAGGCTACCACGAGCATTTTCTTTTCCTTGTATTTTTCTACCAGGATTCCCGAGGGAATGGACATGACCGCATAGGCAACAAAAAAGGAAAAAGGTAAAAATCCTGCCAATCCGATGCTAAGGGTGAAGCTGTCGATGATATCCGGAATGATCGGTCCAAGGATGTTGGTGAGGAATGAGATCACAAAAAATATAAGTAGGATGAGCGCAACGATCAGGTTGTTTTTTTTCATAGCGTTGGTATTTCAAAGGATGAAGGTAGCCATTAAATTCGGGAATGATAGGTTTGATCGGGGAGGTTGTATCGGCCTGGTTCCGCACGCATTGGTACCGGTCCTGAGTTCTTGAGGCCAACCACGAAACCGGTCACCTAAACCAGTCCGTTTGCATGCTCCAGGGATAAGTCGACCAGGGCTGCGGCTCCCAACAGGGCGATGTCCTCATTCTTTGTTAGGTGAATTTTCAACTTTTTTATGGACTCTGGATAAATAAAATCGCTAAAACTCGCTTTCATACTCGCCTCAAAATAGGGAAAGGCGTTTGCGACTGAGCCCCCAATCACAATGGCTTCGGGGTCATAGGTATACATGACCACTTGTACGGCAGCGCCAAAATGGTAGCCAAACGCTTCCCAAAGCTCCAAGGCCTTTTCATCGCCGCGCTCCGCCTGGTTAAACGCATCCAGTGCGGTGGTTTGATGAAACGCACTAAAAAAATTCCCACTTGCGTAGTATTCGATATTTTTATCTTTGTAGGGAAGTAAACCAATTTCTCCAGCGCCGCAATTGGTCCCGGCATATAGCTTGTTTCCGATGATAATGCCTGAACCCAGGCCCGTACCTATGGACATGCCCACCATGCAGGAATAATCTCTGCCCAGGCCAAACTTGTGCTCACCGATCGTAAAACAATTGACGTCATTGTTTACAAAAACGGGAAGTTTGAATTCATCCTCCAGGATATCCTTTAGGCTCACTTTCTTCCAGGACGGAATATTGGTGACATTGTAGACGATACCCTTTGCTACATCCACCACCGAGGGGACACCAATGCCAATCCCGTCTACCTTATGTTGGGTCAGTGGCTCAATGAACTGCTTCACCTGATTTAAGGTTGACTCGAGGTCGTCTTTTTCTTTCAGTAAGGCCTTGGTTTTGTGGATAATCTTTCCCTCTTTCTCAATACCTACCTGGATTTTTGTTCCTCCTAAATCTATTCCTATGTTCATTTCGCTACTTAGGGTGAGTTTTTATAAAAAAGAAACAACAAATATATTTTAATTTACCTATTTTACAAATCACTACCTGACTTCGGGTGTGTGCGGTGCACGACTCCATCTAATTGGTTTTCAGTTAGTAATACTAGCAAGTTCACCATTCCGTGTAGCAGTTATACTTGGATTTATGGGTATGTACTATTTTTGGAACGATGTTTTTTTTACTAGTACAATTGACAAAAAATGGGTATTGTTACCAGTGGAGCCGGAATAAGATGGGAGAGAATGTGGTTTCCCAAAAAAAAAGTCTTGCAACAATTAACTAGCAGTTGACCACAAATCAATCATCAAATTGAGCCTGCCTGAGGCAGACGGGCCTGAGGCAGGTGAGACTCTAAGGAACGATTATCAAACAAGCGGAGATTTACTATGGCCGCGAAAAAACAAATGATACACCTATGAAACGACGGGAATTTTTTTCAAAAAGTATGTTGGCATCAATAGGATTTGGTGTCCTGAATCCAACGTTGGGGTTAAGTAAGCCCCCAGTTCGGGCCTTTCGGAAACAGGCAAAGAACATTATTTTTCTCGTAAGCGACGGCATGAGTACCGGAACACTTACGATGGCAGACCTGCTGTTGCGGCAGAAAGAAGGAAAAAAGAGCCGGTGGATGAGTTACTACCAGGGAGGATTTGCCAAAAGGGCACTTATGGATACGGCTTCTTCCAATTCCCTTGTGACGGATTCGGCTGCTGCCGGGAGTTCCTGGGGTGGAGGCATGCGGGTACCAAACGGTTCGCTGAATGTAGGGCCCAAGGGGGAGCTTCCTGTTCCGATTCTGCAAAAATTTAAGCATGCAGGAAAATCGGTCGGTTGCGTGACTTCGGTCCAAATCACCCATGCTACTCCTGCATCCTTCTGCGTAAACGAGAAAAGCAGGAGTGCCATGCCCGAAATCGCGGCGAAATACCTTGAACTCGAATTTGACCTGATGATGGGTGGAGGAGCGGAGGTCTTTGACGCTTCTATGCGGAAAGACAAGCGTGACTTATTTGGAGCGTTCCAAAAAGCTGGCTTTTCGGTAGTCAGGGATCGGGACCAAATGATGGACTTGAATGGAGACAAGCCGGTATTGGGTGTTTACAGTGAGGGGGGCATGCCGTACGCCATTGACCGGGAGAACGACCCGGAGTTAAAAAAGAAGGTACCTTCTTTGGCAGAAATGTCCCGAAAAGCAATTGAAATTCTTTCTCAGAATCCGAAGGGTTTTGCCATGCAAATCGAAGGAGGGAAGGTGGATTGGGCTGCGCATGCCAACGATGCACCTGCCTTGCTTTACGACCAATTGGATTTTGATGAAGCCGTGGGTATAGCCTTGGATTTTGCTGCAAAGGACGGAGAGACTCTGGTAATCATGACAACCGATCATGGGAATGCCAATCCGGGGCTTTTTGCGGCGGATAAATTCTCCAGGCTGTATACCACCTCCCATTCCAACGAATGGGTGTTGAGCCAGTTATCACCTGATAATACGGCCGGACAGGTAGCGGATTTTATCGAAACCTATCAGGGGCTTCAATTGAAGAAAGAAGAAATTGACGCGTTGATGAAAAGTTACCGGGGAACCAGTACGGACGGCCTGTACGGTTCTACCAAGGTGCCGAATCACCTGTATGCGCAGCTACAGTACGCGCATACCGGAATAGGTTGGGCAGGGACCGGGCATTCTGCCGATCATGTGGAACTGGCTATGTATGGGCCTGGGAGTGAAAACCTACCCGCCTACATCGAAAACTATAAATTGCACAATTTTATGTTGGATGCGGCGCAGGTGCCTGCGTTGACTTACGCCGGCTAGAGATATCCCTTCACTGGCAGAAGGGAGTCTTTGGTGGCCGGGGTCCGGGCGCCGGAGAAGCAAACAAAGCGGGCCAAAGGTCCGGAAAATCCGTCACCTTTCGTCGAGTTAACGTTTTGCAGCCTTTCAACATATGCCGGCGAAAGAAGCCCTTTTTACCAAAAATATTCAAACAAGCGACATACCAAAAATACGTAATTATGAAACATTCTATAAGAGGCATTGGCGTTCTGTCAGTCCTGTTGGGTTCCTTGTCCTGCGGCGGCCCGGAGTCAGACGCTTCCGAGCGGGAGTACGAAGGAAAGGAGACCATGAAGGAAGTAGGGGTAAGCAGCATTGCGTACGAACATATTTTTACCGACGACCGGCCTTTTGCACAGTGCCATGCTTCGACAATGATTCCGCTGGGTGAGGAAAAATATTTGGTCGCCTGGTTTGCAGGGTCCCACGAAAAGCACGACGATGTGGGTATTTGGACCGCCAAAGGAAAACCGGGGAATTGGTCCGAACCACAGCTATTGGTGAAGGTTCGTAACGACCCTCACTGGAACCCCGTCCTATTCAATGCGCCCGACGGCAAGGTCTATTTGTATTTTAAAGTGGGGAAAGAAATCGACTTTTGGGAAACCTGGGTGCAGGTTTCCGAAGATGGCGGCGAGACCTGGTCGGAGGCCAGAGAATTGGTGCCTGGAGATAAAGGGGGCAGGGGGCCGGTCAGAAACCACATGTTGGTACTTTCCGACGGCACCTGGCTGGCACCGTCATCGGACGAAAAAAACAAGGTATGGACGGTCTTTGTAGACCGTTCGGAAGATGGAGGCAAGACTTGGGAGGCCAGCGACAAGCTGGACATGGACCGTTCCGAAATTACGGGAGAGGGCGTAATCCAGCCGGCCCTTTGGGAATCCAAACCCGGGCACGTACACATGTTGATGCGCAGCAGTTCGGGAAATATTTGCCGGGCAGATTCCGAAGATTATGGAAAAACCTGGTCGAAAATTACCGAAACCAGTTTACCCAACAACAATAGCGGCATTGACGTGGCGCATTTGGGAGGCGAGAAGATTGCAGTCATCTATAATCCGGTGTCCGAAAACTGGGGTGCGCGGTACCCCATTTCGGTCGCGGTATCGCTGGACAACGGGCACAGTTGGAGTCAGACATTTGATATTGAAAAAGGGGTAGGAGAGGAGGATGAGCTTTCCTATCCAGCCATGTTTTACGAGGACGGCCATTTGGTGGCCTGTTACACCTGGAACAGGCAGCGGGTAGCGTTTTGGAAAGGAAAATTGGAAGGAATTTGATAAACGAATGATGAAAAAGTATGTGATTTCCGGCTGCCTGATGCTACTGGCCGGCCAGCTGGTACTAGGACAACAAGAAACGACGTATGCCGAGAAACTGGGGTATCCATCGGGTGCAAAAGTAGTGATTTTTCATGTGGACGATGCGGGCATGTCTTACGAGTCCAATGAAGGAACCATTCAATCCATTCAATCCGGAGTGGCTACTTCGTGCAGCATCATGATGCCTTGTCCCTGGGCAGCGAGTTTTGTAAAGGTAGCGCTACAGGAACCCATGGATGCGGGTATTCACCTGACGCTTACATCCGAGTGGAAAGATTACCGCTGGCATCCACTTTCGGGAAAAGATGCAGTGCCCGGTTTGGTCGATAATGAAGGGGCCTTTTGGCCGTCTGTAGCGGAAGTGGTGCGGAATGCAAGTGCGGATGAGGTGGAACGAGAGCTGCGGGCTCAGGTAGATCGGGCTCTAGAGATGGGACTCCGTCCCACGCATATGGACAGCCACATGGGCACACTCTTCTACCATCCGCCGTTTTTGGAGCGGTACATAAAGGTAGGGGTGGATTACGGCATTCCGGTGATGTTTCCCGGGGGCAATAACAAACTGCTCAGGCTTTCCATGAACGACAACCTCGTCAAGCAACTAAAAAAGGAAGGAAGCTACCGGGAGGGAATGGAACTCCCGGGAAACCCACTATTGGAACAGGCCCCGGAAGTGGGGGCCCAAATTTGGTCGGCTGGCCTGCCGGTTTTGGACGATTTGCATACGGTAAGTGGTAACTGGAAGCCAGACGGAGCGGTGGAAGATACCGAATGGGGCAAGTACAAGGTTGCGCAATTCAAAGAGGTGCTGTCTCAAATGGAACCCGGGTTGGCCATGATCATCGTTCACAGCAACGGTGACCGAAAGGTCTTTGATCGGATCAGTTCCTCGGGAGGGTCGCGGTATGCAGACATGCTTGCGATGACCGACCCGGAACTGCAGCGGTACATTGAAGCGGAAGGAATAATTTTGACTACCTGGCAAGAAGTCATGGATAGAAGGAAAAAGGCCCGATGAAAAAGACGCGGTGGATAGTGCTTTGGTTGATGTTGGCGGGTTTTCCCCTGCAAGCACAATACATTCCAAAAGAAAAGGTGGTGGTGCAAGAGCAGTTGATTTTTCCCCTTCAGGAAAAGCACGTGCATGGAAGCAGTATCGTCGCCTTACCAAATGGAGATATGCTAGCAGCCTGGTTTGAAGGGTCCGGGGAGCGAACCGCGGATGATGTCCGCATCATGGGGGCCCGGCTGAGGAAACGCGATACCCAGTGGGGCGCACCATTTCTAATGGCAGATACGCCCGGTCTTCCCGATTGCAATCCGGTACTATTCTTAAATCAAGAAGGAAAGCTGTTTCTGGTCTGGATCGCCGTGCAGGCAAACCGCTGGGAGCAGTCCATACTCCGGTTGCGAACCAGTACCGCTTACGATAATGCCGGTGCGCCCATGTGGGACTGGCAGGACAATATCTTGTTGAAACCCGGGGATTCCTTCCATCAGGAAGTAGTTAAGAAATTTAAGAAACTGCCAGCGACCGGGGCCGGTTGGTCAGAATATGCGCCCCTGTACGACGAGATGATCATTGAGGCAAGTACGGATGCTAAAAAGACCAGTATTGGTTGGATGACTCGCATCAAGCCCCTGACCTTACCCTCGGGGCGATTGTTGTTGCCCCTTTATTCCGATGGATTTAATTTTTCCATATTGGCTATTTCGGACGATGACGGGGAAACCTGGACGGAAAGTAAGCCCATCGTCGGGAGGGGTCCCATACAGCCTGCCCTCGCGCAACGGAAGGATGGAGAAATTGTGGCCTTTATGCGGGACAGTGGTGACGCGCCGAACCGCCTACAGCGGAGTTACTCTTCCGATGAAGGGATGACCTGGACTGCCAGTGAAAAGTCGACGATCCCCAATACCGCCAGCGTTGAATTGCTGGTACTGGACGATGGACGCTGGATTTTTTTGGGAAACGACGTAGATGATGGCAGGTATCAATTAGCCATGTATTTTTCCGACGATGAGGGCCGGACCTGGCGGAGTAAAATGTACCTGGAAGACGAGAAAAAGGGATTTGGGGGATTTTCCTATCCTGCCCTGATCCAGGATACCGAAGGTCAAATCCATGTCACGTATTCTTATCACCTGCAGGAAGGAGGGAAATCCATAAAATATTTAAAAATCGATCCAAATAAATTCTAGCAAAGGTAGCCCTATTTCACCGGTCTGCTGTATTACCATTGAGCAAATCGGTAACCGTTACTGGTAGAATTGATTTGACTTCAGTAGTTAGGTTAGGTAAGTTTTGTCCGTTCCTGTCCGCTGGGCAGGGCGGACAAATTTATTTTACAGGTTCCGGTTTTTAAGCAACTCAGCGTTTACAAACCGGTAATATGGCCAGATATTCTCTGTAGATCGTATTCCCATTCCGACACGGTTCTTTCTTTTACTGCCCGGATCTGGGTGATACGCACAAAAAAGAATCTCTGACACCCATGAACAACTGTACACGAGACGGGTGTGGCTAGGGATATTGGCTTGGTTGGTGGGAGCCCGGCAAGCAAACCGCTAAATGGAACGCAGGTTGAGTACTGACACAGCATCCCTTGGATTTTATCCGGTAGCATGTAGCGACTAACCACCGGAAAAAGGGCCGGTGTCTCGAAGAGAATCCAAGAGCTCAGACGACCGAATCGGTTTTGCCGCCCGTCGAACGAATGAAAACTTTTGTATCCTGGACGAGACCTGACAAAACGGTACGTCCGGACAAAGCGCGGCCGATGGGTAGCTGCTCCTATATCGAATGAGCAGGATCGCGCCGTTGCATTAAGGTGCGGATTTCTGGCGCCGCAAACTACTGGAACAAAAAACGAAAAAGACGAATAATTTAATCTTGATTATGAAAAGAATAGTGCGATTTTACGGATTGGCTTTGCTGGTGACTTTAGCCGGGCAGGTCTCCTTTTCTACCGCATCCGCCCGGCAGGGAGAAAGCCATTGGAAGGACAACCCCTTTATTCAGGATTTTAGTATCAAGTACAGCTACGAAGATGTACAAAGACCGTTGAAAAAGGTAGTAACCGACCGAAATGGGAAAATACAGGTACTGTCCTCGGCAGGCTTGCTGCATCCCCATGCCGGTGCCTTCCTGTATCCCGGGGAATTGGCCGTTGATGGTACCTATCGATTCCTTGCGGAAAAGGCGATTGTGGACCTTCAGGTATACCGGGAGCAGTTGGTGTACCTGGACGACGAAGCGGTACTTAGCAATGCCTGGGCTGGCGAATTGTTTTCCAGGCACCAAATGTCTGGCGCCCGGATGTTTGCCGGAGGGGAAGATTTCGACTTTCTGCTGGCGGGTGAGGGAGAGTTAAGTTACCTAAAGGATTCCAAAAGGCTTTGGCGGAGCAAAATTTCCGGACCGGTATTGGATTTGAAGTATGCACCGGGTACCGACCGCTTTTGGATACTCACCCCGGTTTCGCTCCATACCTTTTCCCCCGAAACGGAGGAGTTGAAACTCGTCTTTGAAGGGGCGGATTTCACGGCTTTTGACGTGGTGGCCTCCGGCACCAGGACCATCATTGGCACCTCCAATGGATACATTGAGTTCAACAATCTTAGCAACAAAGCAGGGGGTGAGATTCATAGAAAACTACCCGTCACGGAGATTCGAACGGTTGCGGAGGTAAATGGACAGATTTGGTTTGGAACGCCCGAAGGGGCATTTTCCCTTCGTCGTGACGGGGGATACCATTACTATTACGGTAAACGTTGGCTTCCGGACAACCGGGTGGTGGATATAGCCGAGGGACCGGAGGGTTCCGTGCTGGTATTGACAGAAAAGGGGTTAGGGCAAATTGTTTTTACGGAGATGACGCTGGCAGAGAAAGCGGACTATTTCGAGAAGCAGGTCCGCCTCCGTCACCTAAGAAATGGCTTCAATGCTACACTTAGTGGCATGAGCGATGGCAACCTGTCGACAGGCTATCTCGCCGATTCGGATAATGATGGGTTATGGACCTCTATGTACCTGGCCGGAGAAGTATTTCGGTATTCCGTAACGGGTTCCGACGAGGCCCTTCAGCATGTGAGGGAATCTCTGGATGCCATGGAGCGTTTGTACACCATTAATCCGGTACCAGGTTTTCCGTCGCGTTCGTTCGAACGAAGCGGGTACATTGATGTTTTGTCCGACCCGGAGCGATGGCAGCATGCCTCGGATCCGGAATGGGATTGGAAGGCCACCACGAGTAGCGATGAGGCCATCGGTCACGTATTTGTTTTTGGCGTCATTGCCGAATTGATACCGGACGAAGCAATTCGCGGCAAAGCGATTCGTTTGCTGGATGAATTGATGCAACACATTGTAGACAACGACTGGTACCTGATTGATTACGACGGTGAGCCCACCACCTGGGGCCGGTGGAATCCGGAGTACGTGAATGGTTTTGCTACCATGGTGGGGGACAGGAAATTAAATTCTTCCAACATTGTGGCCATGTTGCAAACGGCCTATTATTTTACCGGAAAGGAGATCTACAAGGAAAAGGCCTATTACCTCATGGAAAACCACGGGTATCTCGAAAACCTCATGCGCCCCATGGAAGAGATTGGCAGGGCAGAGGAAGGTAGCGATGAGTGGGCTGCCATGCTTTCCGAATCCTGGAACCACTCCGACGACGAAATGTATTTTCTGGGTTACTGGGGGCTATACCGGTACGCGTTTACCGATGAATTGAGAGGCAAGTACAAGCTTGCTATCGTAGATCATTGGGAAGCCGAGCGACCCGAAAAAGACGGCCTTTGGAACATCTTCACGGCCATGGTCTCACCGGACAACTTTGATTTGGAGGAGGCAATCTGGTATTTGCAGGAATATCCGCTGGACCTGATCCACTGGACCACAAAGAACAGTCACCGAAAGGACATCGTCCTGCTCGAGGAGAATTTTCGCCGCCAGTCCACTGCGGAGGTGTTGCCGCCCGACGAATTGCCCATACGCCGGCACAATGCCAACCGCTTTGTCCTGGATGGTGGGCGGGACGGAAACCAGGAAAGCAGTGCCGGGGATATATGGTTGCTGCCGTATTGGATGGGCCGTTATTTGCAGGTAATTCGGTAAACATCGATTTCTGCCACTCCGCATACTGCCGGGCGGGGTTGCCGAGGGGCCGCCTTGCTGGTAAAACAGGCAGTGAAACCAAGTGGGCGTGCAACAATTATTTTATACGATTTGTGTAACTTCAGCATCATGACAAAGATTACCGAACAACCTTCCCTTTACCGGCATCTGGAGAAGATGTCCGTTGCGGAGCTTACGGCAAACATCAATAAGGAGGATAAGAAAGTCGCCCTCGCTATCGAAGCAGCGCTCCCTCAGATCAACCGCTTGATAGAGGGAATTCTATCCAAGCTTGAGCAAGGCGGCAGGCTGTTTTACCTTGGAGCCGGAAGCGGCGGCAGGTTATCCGTATTGGATGCCATCGAATTACCAACCACCTACGGCATACCCAAGGGCTTGGTAAACGTGATTCTGGCCGGTGGTATACAGCACCTGATCGAAGCGCGCGAAGAGGAGGAAGACGACCGGGAGGCAGGCTGGAAGGCCCTACAGGATCAGCATGTTTCCGCAGCGGATTTTGTATTGGGTATTTCTGCCAGCGGAACCACCCCATTTGTATTGGCAGCTTTGCAGGCTTGCCGGGAAAACGGGATTCGCACCGGTTGCATCGTGAGTAATCCGGAATCCCCTATCGCCGAGGCGGCGGATTTTCCGGTAGAAATTATCACCGGCCCCGAATTCGTTTCCGGAAGTACCCGCATGAAATGTGGAACTGCCCAGAAAATGGTTTTTGATATGATATCCACCACGTGCATGATTCGGATGGGACGGGTAGAGGACAACAAAATGGTCAACGTGCAGCTTATCAATGACAAGATCATTGATCGGGCGGTAAAGATGTTGATGGAGCGGGCTGGCCTTACGGATTACGACAAAGCAAAAGCGATTCTGACCAAAAACGGATCGGTCAAGAAAGCATTGGATGCGCTTGGTAAATAAAAAATAAGGGAGACAATAACGATTGCCTCCCTTTTTTTATTCGTTCCCAAAACGTACTCAGCCGATGACCTTTTCGGCCAGTACGATAATTTTATTATCACTTACTTCCACCACGCCTCCGTCCACTATCAGCGATTTTTTACCCTCGGAAGTGGTGTAGGAAAGCGCCCCCTTTTCCAAGGCGGAAACGAGTGCCGCGTGATTTTTTAACAATTGAAAGGAACCATCGGCTCCCGGAAAAGTGGCTTCCGAAACTTCTCCTTCAAATATTTTTTTATCGGGTGTGATGATTTCTAAATGCATACCTACGAATAAAATGACGCAACGATTTGATTTTTGCTTCGGGAAATAACTGGATTACTTGACTTCGGCCAACATCTTTTCTCCCTTGGCGATGGCATCTTCGATGCTCCCTACCAGGTTAAACGCGGCTTCCGGCAAATGGTCCAATTCTCCATCCATAATTCGGTTGAATCCTTTGATGGTGTCTTTGATGTCAACCAGCACACCTTTTAGTCCGGTAAACTGTTCGGCCACATGGAAAGGCTGCGATAGGAATCGCTGTACCCTTCTGGCGCGGTGCACGACGAGCTTGTCTTCTTCCGAAAGCTCTTCCATGCCCAGGATGGCAATAATATCCTGCAGTTCCTTATAGCGTTGCAGGATTTCTTTTACCCGCGTGGCACAATCGTAGTGCTCGTCTCCCAGGATACCTGGTTCGAGGATTCGGGAAGTGGAATCCAGGGGATCCACCGCAGGGTAAATACCCAATTCAGCAATTTTTCGGGAAAGTACGGTCGTTGCATCAAGGTGGGCAAAGGTAGTGGCTGGAGCCGGATCGGTCAGGTCATCCGCAGGTACGTAAACGGCCTGTACGGAGGTAATGGATCCATTTTTGGTGGAGGTAATCCGCTCTTGCATAGCCCCCATCTCGGTGGCAAGGGTAGGCTGGTAGCCTACAGCTGAAGGCATCCTTCCCAAAAGTGCCGACACTTCCGATCCTGCCTGGGTGAAACGGAAAATATTATCGATAAAAAACAGGATGTCTTTACCGGCACCGTCTCCTTCGCCATCCCGGTAGTATTCTGCCAGGGTCAGGCCTGTTAGGGCTACACGTGCACGGGCTCCCGGAGGTTCGTTCATCTGACCGAACACAAACGTTGCTTTGGATTCCTGCAATTTTTCCAGGTCTACCTTGGAAAGATCCCAGCCGCCTTCTTCTTCCAGTGACGTTACAAAATCGTCGCCGTATGTCACGATGCCCGATTCGATCATTTCCCGCAACAAGTCATTTCCTTCACGGGTACGCTCTCCCACACCTGCAAATACGGAAAGACCGGAATAGGCTTTAGCGATGTTGTTGATCAGTTCCTGGATCAATACAGTTTTACCTACACCGGCACCACCGAAGAGACCGATTTTACCGCCTTTGGCATAGGGTTCGATCAAGTCAATTACTTTAATTCCTGTATACAATACCTCGGTAGAGGTCGAAAGATCTTCAAATTTGGGCGCTGACCGGTGTATGGGTAAGCGGTTCGTGTTAATGGGTTGAGGCAATCCGTCGATGGCTTCCCCGACCACGTTAAACAATCTTCCTTTGATGCTGTCACCGGTAGGTACAGAAATGGGCGCTCCCAGGTCCAAAACCTCCATACCCCGTACCATGCCTTCCGAAGAATCCATTGCGATGGTTCGTACCCGATCTTCTCCAAGGTGCTGTTGTACCTCTAGAATTACAGTCTGGCCGTTTTCTTTTGTGATTTCTAGTGCGTCAAGGATATTTGGCAGTTTACTTCCCTCAAAGGAAACATCCACTACAGGACCAATTACCTGAGTTATCTTACCAGTATTCGCCATTGTTTGATTTATAAGATGAATAGGAACAATACTTTTTTTAATTCGAGTGCAAAATTAGTTAATATTGCTGAATACCAAAGGATGTTTTAAAAATTAATGCACTTTGCCTCAAATTTTTATAAGACTAGATTTTTAATACAAAAAATTTCTTCATTTTGAGCGTTCGTGGATTTTTGGGGCTCGCTAAAACATCCTTCGTGCCCGCACCCAACGTCTGGACCAATAGCGGGATTGGATATTGTCCTCGGTCACTCCCAGGGAAGTGGAGGAGTGAATGAAATAAACGGTACCGCTTCGCTTTTCGGTAATAATGCCGGCATGGGTCACTTTCCTTCGTCGTTTCCCAGTCGCAAAAAAGACCACATCCCCTTTTTTTAGCTTTCGCTTTGACACGCGCTTGCCAACGCGACTCTGCTCTTCGGAAACCCGCGGCAAGTTGACGCCCACACTTCGGAAGGAAAGATAGACCAGGGCGGAACAGTCCATGCCGGCCCGGGTGGTTCCTCCGTACCGGTACGGGGTTCCCTGGAACGTTTTTGCCGTTTCCACAACTTTTTCGACGTGTTGTTGCCGGATTTTCCGGGTAGTGCCGCAGGAGCTGAGGAGCAGCACGGCCAATCCAACGCCGAAAATCAGGTACACGTTTCTGTTTATGCCGTTTTGCATAGCGGATGTAACATTTGTTCAATGATAGAAAAACAGAACCGAACTAGCAACGTTCCGTTCAGGTAAGATGCAAGGCCCCGCTAAATTACTTCGGGTCCTCCGTGTAATTTTTG
The DNA here is from genome assembly GCF_009467825.1 of Cyclobacterium xiamenense. Taxonomy (GTDB): domain Bacteria; phylum Bacteroidota; class Bacteroidia; order Cytophagales; family Cyclobacteriaceae; genus Cyclobacterium; species Cyclobacterium xiamenense. The sequence goes on from NZ_WIOK01000010.1 coordinate 135,372, forward strand.
ACGGAATTGGTTACTTTTATTCCTTGAAGTAACGCCGATTACCCGAAATAGCCTTGCAGGTATTGCTGTTCAAATAAGAAATCAAATCCCGTTGACGGAGCATGAGTAAAGATGATTTTAGAAGGCTCACCCTTCAAAAGAAGATACAGAAATTATACACCGAAGGGACATTCGTGGTAGCCATCCGGTATTACACGTATAAGGTAAATCTATATTTGCTGGGCCGGGAATACGTGGAAGTATTTTACAACCATAAACACGACCGAATTGATAAAATTGAATTTTTAAACCAGCGGCATTCCCGAATGAAGTTTTACCTCGATCAGATCAGCCTTACCGAGATATGATTCATTCGGAGAAGTTTGCTGCCCGTCGGCTAATTTCCTCATGAATTTCCAGAACTCTCGGGATGACGAGTTCTTTTTCGTCGTTGGGAAGGATGTACGTTGCGAGGCTGTTTTTTTTTGCGTCCCCCCATTGTTTTTCCATAATCTGAAGGATTTGTTGTCGGCTTCTCTGCCGATCTCGCTTCATAACCCGATCAATCCGCATCTCTTGAGGTGCTGTCACGTGAACGGTAACATCCAGTTCCCGATAGGTGCCGGTTTCAAACAACAAGGCGGCCTCCTTCAGGACGTAGTCAGCTACTTGCCTGTTTGCCCAGTCGGTAAAGTCCTGGCCTACTGCCGGATGAACCAGTTGGTTTATTTTTTCTGTTTGGGTTGGATCGGCGAACACTTTTTCGGCCAGGTAGCTGCTGTTTAGTTCGCCGGTGGCTGTGTATGCCGATTCACCAAACTGCGCTTTGATACGTTTTTTCAAAGCGGCGTTATGGGCCATGAGCCATTTGGCACGATTGTCGGCATTGTAAATGGGAACCCCAAGCAGGGAAAAAATCCTGGAAATAAGGGATTTTCCGGCACCGATGCCCCCGGTTATGCCTACCAACAGGGTTTTTTTCCTACTCATAGATCAGCTTGAACGTTTCCGGATCGAAGGCGATATCCCGGATGTAGTCAGGGGTTTTGTTTAGAGAAGCGGAGATCGTGCTGTCCTCCCGATTTCGGTTGTTGTAGTTCAAGACAGCGCTTAGTTCCAGTTCGTTTAGCATCTCTTGCTTGTCCTCTTGAATCAAAAAGCGGACTTCCATATCCGTGATCGCGGCATCAATCGTCACGTTTTCGGGAAAGTAGCGTTGCTGTATTTGAAGGGTTAGCTGAGTTTCTACGAAGGCAATTACTTCGAAAGATACTTGAGCCGTTTCTTCATCCAACCGTAGAAATTCTCGCTGCTCCCTACTTAGGTTGATTGGTAAAAGCCGGGAGAAGTTTTCCCGGATTTTGTCTTCACCGAACCCAAGCGGCAATTTGCCCTCCATTTGCTCAATGATAGAAATGGGGCCGGTTACCGTTACGGTTTCTGGATCAATGGTGATCGGTGAGGCATAGGCATGGTTTTCTGCAAGGGTGTTGGCAGTGGTATCCGGAACCAATTGAATTTTTTTTGATACGATTTTATCGATTTTAAAGAAAAGTGTGTCGGGGAGGATGTCTACCAGACTGGAGGAGGCAAGGTATTCGTCCATCTGCTGCTCCAGTTCGGATGCAAGCAGGTAGGGTCTTTGGAAGGGGTCTTCAACAAAGACTTCCAGAGGCGTGACACTGATTTTGAAGTGCCGTTTGAGCAGATCCCATCCGTTTCCGTTGATTTGAATCCCCACTTCCTGGGGGATTTCTTCAACAGCCATGTAATCCGCTTCGTCGTACCGTATCTGTATGGGTTGCTTTACCGTGGTTGTGTAATTGTCTTTGTTCAGGGCGTTTAAAAGCCAAAAGGTGGTAGCCGTAACCACACAGAGGACTACCACCTTCAGATTGGATGATTTTTCAGGTTTAAGTTTCCTAAAATAATTACCAAGAGTACTCAACTGTACGGATAATTAATTGGCATTGGTTAATTTTTTGGTATAATCGAGCGAGAGAGCGGTTTTTTCTACTTTGAGTTTCATCCCCTTGTCCAGTTCAACGAGTACCTGATCCCCTTCCACAGCGTAAATTTTGCCATGGATTCCGCCGACGGTAACTACCTGATCTCCTTTCTTAATTTCGGAGATAAACTTGGTCGTTTCTTTCTGTTTTTTCTGTTGGGGGCGGATCATGAAGAAATACATGATCAAAATGATACTTCCGAATAGAAATACCTGACCCATGATGCCGCTACCGGCAGCACCGTCTATTTGAAGCAATAATGAATGGTACATTTTTATCGTTTAACAGGACCTGCAGAAGGCCCGGATGATGCAGAAGCTGTTTTTCTAGTGACATTACCTTTTAAACGCAAACGGGTCACGTTCGGAGAGGTATTGGCCTGTATGGTGACGGTTGGGCTTTGAACGCCTGACTTTCCAGTAGAATTAAAGACGACTTTCACAAATCCTTCTTCTCCGGGCTTAATGGGCGTCTTGGTCCACTCAGGGCTGGTGCAACCACAGGAAGCCTGTATGTTGGAAATCACCAGGGGTGCCTGTCCCGAATTTTCAAAGGTAAAGAGTTTTTCTACGACTTCTCCCTCCTGAATGGTGCCAAAATCAAATACTTCCTCCTCAAATGCAAACGCTCCCATGGACGATGGGTCCGACGCTTGTATGTTTTGCGCATTGGCAGGTGTGACTACCTGATTCTGCTCCAATTGGGAGATTTTCTGTTCCAGCGCCTTGATTCGATCGTCTTTATCCCCGCCTCCCTGGCTGCAGGCTCCGGTAAGTAATAGCGATATGCCCAGTATCCAAACCGTGGTTTTAGAATAATTCATAAGATTAACTGATTTAGTTATTGTTGTTTTCTTTATTGATTTGGTCAATTAGCTTGTTGACATCATTGAGAAGATTTTCCGCCTTGGATTTCGCCTCGGTGATGACTTTGTCTCCTTCAGACTTTGCCAAATTATCCGGCAAGTTCTTCCCCTCCATCAAATCTTCAATTAGATCCTCCAGTTCGTTGCGGTACTTTCCCAATCGATAGGAAAGCTTGTCTCTGGTATTATTGCCTGAATCAGGTGCGAAAAGCACGCCCATAACTGCTCCCAATCCTGCCCCTAAAGCAAAAACGAATAGTGAATTACTTTTTTTACCCATTATCTCTGTTATTTATTGTCAATAAGTCCTCTTCCACTTTTACGGATTTTTCCCTTTTCGGTTAATTCTTTTGATAAGGTGTCGAGCAGCCCGTTTACAAACTGCTTGCTTTTGGGCGTACTGTAGGTTTTGGAAATATCGATGTATTCATTTATCGAAACCTTCGTCGGAATACTGGGGAAATTAACCATTTCCGTTAAAGCCATGATCAGTATTACCCGATCCGTCAATGCGATCCTTTCCACATCCCAGTTTTTGGTTTTCTGGGCAATTAAGGAACTGAATTCATCCTCGGAAGCTATGGTCAAGTTATATATATTTTGGAAGAATTCCTTATCCTCCTCCCAGTTTAATGCCAACTCCGGTAGGATCTCATCCGTATTCTCTTCGTCCCCTGTCAGATTTTTTATCACTTTTGATGCCAAACTTCTGACTATGGACTTATTTTCCGACCAATTCAAGTCCTTGTCTTGAAAAAAACTGATTACCGCTTCGCTTTTGAACAATACCTTTTTTAACAAAGATTGAAGAATTTCTTTGTCCTCCTCAAAGGAAGGGTTTTCGATACCAATGTATCGCTGGTAGTCCTCGTTTGGCTTTACCAACTCCCGAAACCACTCCTTAATCTCGAGCTCCAGATCCTGCCCATTTACCTGAAACCGGTTGCATTCCCGCCGAAAACCGTGGTTTTCACCGATGATTTGGAGGGCTTTGTTTGCGCCAAGGTTGTGTACGGACTCCGGTTGTACCAGCGGCTGCGCCTCGTATTTTCTTTTTTTGCCTTTCTCGTTTCGAACGTGGGCGCCGAAATCAACCAACATATGAATGGCGTATATGTACAGACCCGGGATGTTTTCCACGGAAGTAAGCATGTTTTGCTTCAAAAAATCCTTGTCTTTTTTGTTGTACTTGTGAAAAAGATCCATTGCCTTGATGGCCGTGTGCTTGATCTTCTCGCTGCTTTCTTCTCCCGTTTGCCAGGTACCTTGTTGCAGGTTTGCCAAAAAAAGCTGCACACACCGCTCCGCATCTCGTTTTAACTGTCCCTTGTCCTGAACCTCCATTGTGTTGAGGTCCGGCAAAAAGGCCTCCCGGATGTAGTCTTGAGCCAGGTTTGCGTTGCTGTACTTGCACTGTTGATACGCATACAAGGTCTGAAATGCTTTGACTCTTAGGATTCTTCTGTTTACCATTAAGCGAAATTAAAGAACGTGATGGGTTGACCCCTGAAATGATGCTCCGGTGCAGGCATGCCTGTTAAAATGAAAATTTCTGCAAATTAGTAAATGTCCCCGCAACGGGCAAATTTATCGGTTCATTCGGTATGGAAATAAATTTTCGGACGGGCGTACATAGTTTAGTGGTGCCGGAAAGCGCACGCAATCAACGACCCAATTCTGTGCTGCTTCGGGAAGTAAGCTTTTTCGTAACGCCCACCATCCCCAAATGGCAGACAGGCAGTATATTTTAATAGGCCCAAACCTTATTCAGGCGTTGGTTTGCATAAAGACGCAGCACGGTTTCCGCGTCGCGGATTCATCGGATACCAAATCACCTGTTCACGCCTCAGACTTTCGCTTTTCAGGGAAACCCGGAAAGGAAGCCGTTTTCTATTCTTTTGCCTCCGACCATTGAACTTTGGCGTTCGGAAAATGTTATCTTTGAGCGCAGGTTTGCATTTTTGTGGAAAGACAAAATTAATCCAATTTTGGAACAGTCAAATGTGAAATACCTGAAATAACATGGAAGAATACACCACTTAAATTCATTTTTATTTTGTGAAGGCCCTTTGGAGATTAAATAAGCACTTATACAACTACAAGTGGTACCTTTTTTGGGGAATACTGTTTACATTCATTTCCAACATCTTTGTCATTATCCCGGCTCAACTGGTGCGAATTGCCATTGATTATGTGGTGGAAAGCTTTTCCTATTACCAACTGTACGAAGAAGGAAGCGTGGTCCGGGATCTGGCACGGTCGGTTTTTTTGAAGTACATACTTGTTTTCGGGCTGCTAATTCTTGCGATGGCTTTGCTGCGGGGCTTGTTTTTGTTTTTGATTCGGCAAACCATCATTGCCATGTCCCGGCTTATTGAATACGACTTGAAAAACGAAATATACCGGCATTATCAAAGCCTTCCGCTGGCTTTTTTCCGGCAAAATAGCACCGGGGACCTCATGGCCCGAATCACCGAAGACGTGTCTAAAGTCCGGATGTACCTTGGGCCGGCCCTCATGTATGGGATCAATTTATTGATTTTGTTTCCAATGGTTATCGGGTACATGTTTACCGTAAACGTACCCCTGACTTTGTACTCGCTGATGCCCCTTCCAGTGTTATCGCTCAGCATTTACCTGGTCAACAACATGATCAACGAACGTTCCGAAAAAATTCAACGGAGCATGTCGGGGCTGAGTACCTTCGTTCAGGAGGCTTTTTCGGGTATCCGCGTTATCAAATCTTTCGTAAGGGAATCGGACAGTGCCCGGCAGTTTGAAAAAGCCAGTGAAGACTACAAGGAAAAATCCATTTCCCTCACCCGCGTGCAATCCCTGTTTTTTCCCTTGATTTTGGCGCTGATTGGTCTGAGTACCATTATCACCGTCTATGTGGGAGGGATACAGGTAATCGAAGGAGCCATCGGCTACGGCGTAATTGCCGAGTTTATCCTGTATGTCAACATGCTCACCTGGCCGGTGACTTCCCTGGGCTGGGTGACCAGCATCGTGCAGCGCGCCGCAGCTTCCCAAACGCGGATCAACGAATTTTTGGACCAGAAAAACGACATCCTCAGTACCGAAAATATCGTTCGGGACATCGAAGGAAGCATCAAGGTGGAAAACCTTTCCTTTGTCTATCCGGATTCGGGAATACGGGCACTAGATGACGTAAGTTTTGACATCGCTGCCGGTCAGTCCCTGGCGATTATAGGCACCACCGGATCGGGCAAGTCTACCATCGCTAACTTGCTGATGCGTATGTATGACGCTACCTCCGGGAGGATTTTAATTGACGATACCGATATCCGAGCGTACGACATTGCCCACCTCCGCGAACAAATCGGATACGTTCCCCAGGACGTTTTCCTTTTTAGCGATAGCATTACGAACAATATAGGCTTTGGCCTCGGAAAAGAACTGGATGTCATTCGGATCGAGCAGGCTGCCAAAGATGCGGATGTTTACCAGAATATCGTGGACTTTCCAAAAGGCTTTGATACCCGGCTGGGAGAAAGAGGAATCACCCTTTCCGGTGGGCAAAAACAACGGGTCTCTATTGCCAGAGCCATTGCCAAGTCACCTAGAATTTTATTGCTGGATGATTGCTTGTCCGCGGTGGACACCAAAACGGAAAATGCCATCCTGAATGCGCTCGAAAAAATCATGAAAGGCAGGACCTCTATTATCATCTCCCACCGGGTTTCCTCTGCAAAGCTGGCCGACCAGATCATCGTGCTGAACGACGGAATGATGGTAGAAAACGGAACCCATGAGGACCTGATGCTGGCCAAAGGTACCTATGCCGAGTTGTATGAGAAGCAAACCCAGCAGGCGGGCGAGGTGGAGTGAGTACCTTTACCATGGCTATAGTTGAATATAAATACCAGCTACAGCAAATTGAACCAACGTAAAGTTATACACTTCATCCACATTGGCCCCTCCTTCCAGAAAACGATAACCGGCTTTAATGTCCATACGATCCGTAACAGGTAATCGGGTCCCTAGAAACAGGTCAAATGCTCTTCCCGGGCCTCCTGCCAGTCCGTCTCCTTCGAAGTAAAGGAACGTTTCTCCTCCAAAATCATAGGAGGTATACAGATGCAATAGGGGTACAAAGCCGAGGTCGTCTTTTTTGTCACGTAATCCCTGATCATTGGCGAGACGGACCCGCGCATCCCGGATTTTGGCAGTAAAACCAACACCAACAAGCCAATTTCCTGAACTAATAATGTCTCTCCGGTAGGTCAATCTGTAGCTATTGAATTGATAATAGCCATCCAAAGCCTCTCCCTGACTAAAAACACTGGATTGGAAGTTGATATCATTGGCGGCATTTCCATGATAATTGATCCCAAGAGGGGCATAAAGGGCAAACAGATGGTTCTTGTCATTGAAGCGATAGCCCAACCGTATTCTTAATGGGATGACGGGTCCTTCCGTTTCGAAATCTTCCTGAAAACTAAATAAAGTTCCCATTTTATTGGGAATTCGTACATCGTTGTATCCGGGGAAGGCCAGTCCGGACTCGACATCTATTGTGACCTGAGCCCAGGAATGGCTGCCCACTAAAAATAGACACATGGTCAAGGGTAAAACGAATAATCGAACCATTAATTTATGTGTTTTTAGGATTGTACTTTGTGACGTAGGAACAAGTATTGTGCCTATCCAAGATCGGGGTACTTTTTTACCAGGCTGAATTTCACGCTATCCCAAGGCCCAGCCAATACCTGGAAAAACAATCCTGTTATGGAGGAAGCGTAACCAAAACGGTAGAAAAATCCCGCTAAGTAGGCTGGGGGCCACTTATTCAGCTTTGGCTATCAGAAAGACTTTTCAACGTCTGAATCAATTCCGCCAGGTCTTTCCGCTCGTGCCAGGCAGACAGTACAATTCGGTTTACTGCCGGGCTATCCGGCAGCGGGTAAGGAAAAGAAGATAGAATAAACCCTTTTTGATGCAATTGCTCCACCCAGGACTCCGTTTCAAAGGAAATAACCGGATAGGTAGGCAGAAATTTTAACCGTTCCAGTCCCTCCAGTGCGGATGCCATAAACTGCAAATTATCCTTTAGCTTCAGCTGCTGCTTGAGGTAATAGCCCTGCCCGTCCAAAAATGCGCTCAAAAATGCCGGTGCAGGAGGAGAGGAGGTGCGGTAAATGGGGTTTTCCCGGACCAGACGTGTCAGCGAGGTGTTTCCAAGGATGATGCCTGCCGGAAGTGCCAGTGCCTTGCCTAGCGAACCCGAGACCATTACTTCGACCGGAAGGTGCTTCCAATGCGCATAGGTACCAAAAATACCTTTCCCCAACAGACCAAACGCATGGCTGTCATCAATGAGCAGGTAGTATTTATTGGCAAGAGATAGCTTTTTGGTCCATTCGAAATCATGAATCTCAGGAATAAGGGGATTTACGGCATTGGATAGCAATAGGATTTTTTGTCCCATTAGTTCCTGAGACTTGGCAATGCATTTTTCTTGCCATTGGTTGTGAGTAAGGCCAATAGGCTGCTGACTTTCGAAGGTGATGGCCGGATGGGTATCGGGAGCCGTCCAGGTCAGATCTGCAAGTGGTCTAAGCGTGTTAACGGCAAGTTGCCCTGCCATGTATCCGCTACTCAGGAGCACCGCCTCAGCAGCTTCGGCGCCTGCCGCAAATTGGGCTTCAAATGCCTCATATAGGGACAATTGCACATTGCTATTCCGGCTGGAACCATGATTGGGGCCATATTTAAGGATCCCCCGGATCAAAAGCTCCTTAAACTCAGGTAGGGTACCCATTCCCAAATAGGAGGTACCACTAAAATGCAGGTAGTCTTTGCCCTGATAGGTAATGGTTCTTCCAAGCTGAGAAGTAGGATAAGTATGACTCATTGTGATAACGGGCTTTACATCAGGATCGCACCGGTTCCTGGCCGGTCAGGGAAATGAACCTTATCCGGGGTTATTTTCACGCCTTCGGCGATATCCCGGGAAAGGAGCATGGCACCGTCCATGTCCACGTAGTCCAGCAAGGGAGCGATGTGAGCGATGGCAGCGATTCCCACGGAAGATTCGGTCATGCAGCCTACCATGGTCTTCATGCCCAGGGACTTGGCTTGATGGAGCATTCTCAGACCCGGGGTAAGGCCCCCTGCCTTGACGAGCTTCACATTAATCCCATGGAAAAGGTCGTGGCACCTTTCTACGTCTTGCTCCGAAATACAACTTTCATCGGCGATGACTGGTAGTTCGCTGAATTGAAAGACTTTTTTCATGCCTTCATCGTCCTCCCTTGCCAGGGGTTGTTCCATGAATTCTACATTAAGTTTGGCCAGTTCCCCGGAATAAGCAATGGCCTGATCAGCGGTCCAGGCACAATTGGCATCAATCCGGAAGACCGCATCGGTGTGTTTGCGCAGGGTTTTGATGATGTCCAGGTCATGATCCGTACCCAATTTTATCTTGTAAATCGGCCAGTCCACTTCTTTCATTTTTTCGATCATCTTGGGGATGGGGGCGATGCCAATGGTGAAGTTGGTGACCGGAAGGATCGCCGGGTTTAAATCCAGCAGCTCGTATAATTTTTTGTCCTGCATTTTCGCATACAGGTCCCAGGCAGCGATATCCAAGGCACATTGGGCAAAGGGATTGTCTTTAAAATAGGGTTGGGTGATGGACCATAGCTTTTCTGGGTGCATGGGTGCTAATCCCGCTAATAGCTCATCCGCCACGTTGGTCAAGCATGCCTGCATGTTTTCAAGCGTTATGCCGTAATAGGGGTTGGTGGTGGATTCTCCCAGGCCATAAAGCCCATCCGGTCCCAGCAGCTTGACAATCAGGGTATCCTGAATGTCCCGGCTCTGGTGGGCAATGGTAAAGGTATGTTTGAGCGGTAGTTGAAAGGGGAGTAGTTCGAGCTTCATATCGTCAGGTCCGGTGTTTTCAGAACCTAAAGGTACGCTTTCGCCGGATTTCGTATAAACTCTGCCCTCACTATTTCATTAAATTTGCCCATATTTACACCAAAACCACGATACACCATGGATACCAACCGCAACCACCTTCGAATTCCCCTTCTTTTTTTCCTTACTTGTTTGCTATGCATGCAGTCCTGCACCCGGAAAGCGGAAGTGCTGGAGACTTCCCGGCTGGCTGAGGCATACGAACAGTTCCGGGAGCCCGGTCTTACCGAGCGCCGATTTGGGTACGCAACCATTGTGCCGTTGATTGAATCGCGGTCTTCCATGTTTGAAAACCAGATCCTGGGAAAATCGGTGGAGGGAAGGCCCATCCACGCGCTAACCTATGGAGCGGGCACGAGGCCTGTCCTGCTTTGGTCGCAAATGCACGGAGACGAAAGTACAGCCACCATGGCGCTGTTTGACCTGTTCAATTTTTTGGAAGGTAGTGAAACGGATGGTTTTACCGATATCCGGCAGGCGATCCGCAATGAATTGCGCGTTCGGTTCATTCCCATGGTCAATCCCGATGGGGCGGAACGATTTCAGCGAAGAAATGCCCTGCACATAGACCTAAACCGGGACGCCATCCGGCAAAGTAGTCCGGAGGCCATTATTTTGAAAACGGCCCGGGATGAATTTGAACCCGAGTTTGGCTTTAACTTACACGATCAAAACAGCTACTACAACGTGTCCGGAACAACCAATCCGGCGACCATTTCGGTGCTCGCACCGGCCTATAACGAGGCCAGGGAGGTGAATCCGGGAAGGGAAAAAGCCATGAAAGTGATCGCAGGCATGCGTCGGGTGCTGCAGGAGGAAGTACCAGATCACCTGGGCAAATACAACGATACCTTTGAGTCCAGAGCTTTTGGGGATAATTTTCAAAAATGGGGAACGAGTACCATCCTGATCGAATCGGGAGCCTTCCCCAACGATCCCGAAAAGCAGTACGTGCGAAAGCTGAATTTCATGATTGTTCTGAATGCCCTGTACGAAATTGCGACGGGAACGTACGATGCATTTGCCATGGACGACTACCTGAATATTCCGGATAATTCCTCCCGCTTGATGGACCTACTCATCCGAAATGTTTCCGTTACTACTGCCGGACATTCCTATTCCACCGACATTGGCCTGCGTAGGGCGGCTCGTTATACCGCGGAGCGCCGGTATTACCGGGGAACGGTTTCGGATTGGGGCGACCTCTCGATATACCACGGCTACGAAGAACTGGACGCTACCGGCTTGACGGCGATTCCGGGAAAGGTCTGGGAAGAAGAGAAGCCTCTGGAGGAACTCAGCAGAGAAGAAGCGATCGGCCTGCTTCGGGACGGTTATCTGGGTGTGAAGACCTCGACGGAAAATACGGGGAAATTGCACCAGCTACCCCTGCTGATTTTTAGCGGAGATGCGCCCCCGAATTTGGAACCTTCGCTGGAGAATGCCCCGAATTTTTTTCTCGTCAAGGATCAAAAATACCGGTATGCGATCGTAAACGGCTACTTAATTGACCTGCAAAATCCGCAGGTAGATCCGTTTTGGCAAATGATCAACTAGAAAAAGTACCTTGCAAGCCACTGGCCGTTTGCTAGTTTTCGTGGAAAAATCGGGTATAAACTCCTCCATTTTGTAATTGTATGGGAAAATTCGTAAAATTAAATTTGTTTTTGTCTAAACGCACGAGCTAAAATGCGAGATAAATCTACTACGGAAGAGATTCGAGCCCGATTTGATCGGGATGTGGAGCGGTTTTCTAATTTGGAATCGGGACAGGAAGCGACCATGGATGCTCCCTTATCGATGGAGTTGATCGCCAATGCAGCGGTGGTATCCAACCCCCAAGCAAGGGCCATGTTGGACATTGGCTCGGGTGCGGGCAATCTTTCGTTAAAAATCTTGCAATACCTGCCCCAGATGGATTGTGACTTATTGGACCTGAGTAGACCCATGTTGGACAGGGCCCATGACCGGGTCAGCTGGGCCACCACCGGTAACGTACAGACGATCCAGGCGGACATACGAGAGGCACAACTCGCCGATAATTCCTACGATATCATCGTGGCTGCGGCGGTGCTGCATCACTTACGCGATACCGCCGATTGGGAAAATGTATTTGGGAAGATATACTCGCTCCTAGCCCCGGGAGGTAGCTTCTGGGTATCGGATTTGGTGGCTCACGACGATCCGAAGATCCAGGAAATGATGTGGAACAGGTACGGTCGCTACCTCGAGTCTATCGGAGGGCTGGACTACCGCAGAAAAGTATTCGCCTATATTGAAAAAGAAGACAGTCCCCGGTCCTTGCCTTTTCAGTTGGAATTGATGACACAAGTAGGCTTTACCCAGCTGGAGGTATTGCATAAAAATTGTTGTTTTGCTGCTTTTGGCGGAAAGAAAGCCAAAAAGCCTGTTGCCGACTGAGCAGCTCATAAAAAGAGGTGCCGGTATACTTCTTCCAGTTTGGTGACGGGTACAATTTCCAGGGAAAACTGCTCGGTATTTAGGGATTTGAGCCCATAGCGGGAAAGCATGATTTTTTTAAATCCCATTTTTGCGGCTTCGGCGATTCGGCTTTCGATGCGATTGACAGCCCGGATTTCTCCACCCAGACCGATTTCTCCAGCAAAACAAATCCGGGGGTCTACGGGGCTGTCTTCGTAGGAGGATATCAGGGAGGCGCATACCGCCAGGTCCAGCCCCGGATCATCCACTCGCAATCCACCGGCGATATTTAGGAATACATCCTGTTGTCCCAGCCGCATCCCGCCTCTTTTTTCGAGTACCGCCAGGAGCATGTTGAGACGTTTGGCATCGTGGCCGGTACTGCTTCGCTGCGGTGTGCCGTAGGTTGCGGGACTGACCAGCGACTGTATCTCAATGAGCAACGGCCGGTTTCCTTCCAGCATGGCACCGATGGCCACACCATTTAGCTGTTCCTCACGCTGGGTCATCAGTATTTCGGAAGGATTGGTCACGGGCTTCAATCCCGTAGCGTGCATTTCGTAAATCCCCAATTCATTGGTGGAGCCGAAGCGGTTTTTAGAGGTACGCAGGATCCGGTAGCTCAGGTGGCGGTCGCCTTCAAATTGCAAGACGGTATCCACCATGTGCTCCAGGATTTTAGGTCCGGCAATGGCTCCGTCTTTGGTGATATGGCCGATCAGAAAGACGGGGGTTCCGGTTTCTTTGGCAAATTTCATCAGCTCGGCGGTACATTCCCGTACCTGACTCACCGATCCTGCAGCCGATTCCACGTATTGGGAATGCAGGGTTTGGATGGAGTCGATGATCAGTAATTCGGGTTTCAACAAATCCACCTGCTGGAAAATTTGTTGCGTATTCGTTTCCGAGAGCACGTAGCAATTATCGGATTGGTAGGCCATCCGTTCGCTGCGCATTTTGATTTGGTTTTCACTCTCTTCCCCGGAGACATACAGGATCTTTGTGGAGGCCAACATGAGCGCAATTTGCAGCATCAGGGTGGATTTGCCGATACCCGGTTCCCCGCCGATCAATACCAACGATCCCGGTACGATGCCGCCTCCCAGTACCCGATCCAGTTCTACATCCCCGGTGATCAGGCGGCTTTGGGCCTCGTAATCGATTTCCCTGAGCCGTTTGGGTTGACTGTTCTTTTTCGGGGCCAGGGTACCCGATTTCCAGCTGCCCTTCTGATTAACCTCTTTTTGGATGACTTCCTCCACATAGGTATTCCATTCCCCGCAGGAGGGACATTTTCCTACCCACTTGGGGCTTTCTACGCCACAATTTTGACAAAAAAACGCAGTTTTTATTTTGGCCATGGATGATAATGGGAAGTTGGGTGGTGAATTTGAAGCATTGCTAGTGAGCCTCCAGCCAATTATTGCCAACCCCTACTTCTGCTTCCAGGGGTACCGCAAAACGGATCGCCCCGGACATGAGTGCAGGAATTTTCTCCTTCAGCAGATCCGCTTCGTCTTTGTGTGCATCAAATACCAATTCATCGTGGACCTGAAGGATCATTTTGGAACGAAGTTTCTCGCGAACCATCCATTCGTGTACCTGGATCATGGCCACTTTGATCATGTCTGCGGCAGAACCCTGTATGGGGGCATTGATGGCGTTGCGTTCCGCAAAACCACGCATGGTAGCGTTTCGGCTATTGATGTCCCTCAGGTACCGTCTGCGCCCCAGAATGGTTTCGACAAATTCGTTCTTTCGGGCTTTTTCAATGCTTTGATCCATGTAGTCTTTTACGGCCGGGAATTCCTTGAAATAGGCGTCTATGATCTCTTTTGCTTCTGAGCGGGGGATTTTCAATCGTTGGGACAGTCCAAAGGCTGAGATGCCGTAGATGATTCCAAAATTAGCCGTTTTGGCTTTCCTTCGCATGTCTCCGCTTACCTCCTCCAGGGGCACCTGAAATATTTTGGCGGCTGTTGTGGCATGGATGTCGCGTCCCTGTTCGAAGGCCTCGATCATGGATTGGTCTTCCGAAAAAGCAGCCATGATGCGCAGTTCGATTTGGCTGTAGTCCGCTGCCAGGATCAGGTGGTCGGCATCCCTGGGGACAAAGGCTTTTCGGATTTCCCGGCCTCGTTCGGTTCGGATAGGAATGTTTTGCAGGTTAGGGTTAATGGAGGAGAGCCTGCCGGTAGCTGCCACAAACTGGTTGTAGGTGGTGTGGATGCGGCCGGTTTTTGGATTGATCAATCCCGGGAGGGCGTCCACATAGGTGGATTTTAGCTTGACCAGTTGCCGGAAATCCAGAATGGCCTGGGCAATTTCGTGCTCCACCGCAAGTTTGCTGAGCACCTCCTCCCCGGTAGCATATTGACCAGTTTTGGTCTTTTTTGCTTTGGGGTCCAATTGCAGTTTGACAAACAGTATTTCGCCCAATTGCTTGGGAGAGCTCAGGTTAAATTGCTCGCCGGCCAATTCGTATACCTTTTTTTCGATGACCCGGCTTTCCGTTTCCAGCTCGCCGGACATTTCTTTCAGGCTTTCGGTATCGATGCGTACCCCCTCAAATTCCATGGCAGCCAAAACTTCGATCAGGGGACTTTCTACCTCGTGCAGGAGCTTTTCCAGCTTGTTTTCCCGGACGATTGGGTCCAACTCTTTTTTCAATAACAGCGTGATGTCGGCATCTTCGGCTGCATAGGGCGCTACCTCCTCCGGGGCCACATCCCGCATGTTGCCCTGGTTTTTTCCCTTTTTTCCGATGAGGCTTTCGATCGAAACCGGCTTGTAGCGCAGGTATTGCTCGGCCATCCAGTCCATGGAGTGCTTCCCTTCCGGTTCGATCAGGTAATGTGCCAACATGGTATCGTAAAGTTTTCCTTTTACCGCAATGCCGTAATTCATCAATACCAGGATATCGTATTTGATATTTTGCCCGATTTTTAGAATTTCGGGGGAAGAAAAGACCGGAGCCAAAAGCGCCAGGATCTTCTCGGCCGCTTTTCTTTCTGCGGGAAAGGGGATGTAATACGCTTCTCCTGGCAGGTAGGCAAAGGAAATGCCCACCAGTTCTGCCTGATTGGGATTGATGGAGGTGGTTTCTGTATCGAAGCAAATTTCCTGCTGCAGCAGTAAGTAATGAACGAGCTCCCGAATGGCCTCCGCTCCTGCTACCAGGTGGTAATCGTGGTTTCGGGTAAATATACTATCCAGGCTATCGGGGACGGCTATGGGCGGCTCTTGGTCCTCCTCGGCGGCGACTGCAGGCTCATTGCCCGTAAACAGCCCCAACTGTTCGTCTACTTTTATGCTTGGTTTTTTGATGGCTTCTCCAAATACCCGCCGGGTCAGGGTACGGAACTCCAGTTCGGCGAAAAGAGCCTTGAGTTTTTCCTCATTCGGGGGCTCGTAGGTAAGGGCTTTCTCGTCAAATTCAACGGGAACATCCTGAATAATGGTGGCCAATTCTTTGGATAATATCCCTTGTTGAGCAAATTTTTCGACGTTTTCCTTTTGCTTTCCTTTCAATTGATCCGTGTTTTTGATCAACTCTTCTACTGAGCCAAATTGTTTCAATAGTTTGACCGCAGTTTTGGCCCCGATTCCTGGAATACCGGGTATGTTATCGACAGCGTCACCCATCAATCCCAGTATGTCCCGCACCTGGTCCACCTTTTCAATATCCCACTTGTCGCAGATTTCTTTCGGCCCCATGATGTCTACGGCATTCCCCATAAAGGCCGGTTTATAGAGGTAGATATGGTCTTCTACCAATTGCCCGTAGTCCTTATCCGGGGTCATCATGTACACGGTAAAGCTGGTTCGTTCGGCTTTCTTCGCCAGGGTTCCGATAATATCGTCCGCTTCGAATCCATCCAACTCCAGCGTGGGAATGTTAAACGCCTGCACGATTTCTTTGACCCAGGGAATGGCTACGGCGATGTCCTCGGGTTGTTCCTGACGGTTGGCTTTGTAGGCCTCAAATTGCTCGTGGCGAAACGTGGGTGCATGGGTATCAAAAACCACGGCGATGTGTGTGGGTTTTTCCTTTTCCAATACCTCTAGTAAAGTATTGGTAAACCCCAACATCACGCCTGTATTGAGTCCTTTGCTATTGATCCGGGGGTTTTTGCTGAACGCAAAATGGGCCCGGTATATCAATGCCATTGCATCCAGTAGAAAAAGCTTTTTGCTGCCTTTAGCCATTTGTTGATCCGGTTTTTTTTAAATATCGTTTGGGATTGCTGGAGCATAGTTCCTCCAAATCCAGCACAAGTTAGTGAATTTTGGGCAATGCTGCGGTCTGAAAAAAATTAGATCCCACCATCGACCAGTCGTCTATCCTTTGACTCCTGAATTTGAGCAAATGGTACCTTCGTAAAGAGGAAAGATTGCCAGGCCCTATCTGGTGGGGCATCGTGTTTATGGCTCTTGTAGCATCGGCTTTGCAGCGAAGCAGCCCGAACTTTGCCAAAAAGGCACATTCCTGGATCGATAGTTTTTGGTTGATTTTGCTGCTTTTGGTGCGCATTCGTTCCGATCCCCGTTTTTTTGGTAGGATTATTGGTATATTTCGGACGCGTATCCGTTCGATTCTGATTTCAGCTTGAAAAAATGTATTACTATGTTTCACCTTAAATACCTATTCACATGAAAAAGATCGCATACTTTTTATCCATCCTGATGTGGTTGACCGCTATAGCGCCTGCAGCCATGGCAAAAAACGAACCGGCAGAAAAGGAGCCTAGCCCGGAAGAGCAGGCCCGTTTGGAGCAATTGGATGAGCGGGTAAAAGAAATAAAAGCCATGGATTTCCGATCGATGGATAAGGAAGAAAAAAAAGAAATCCGCAATGAACTGAGGGACATCAACAAGGAGGCCAAAGAATTGGGCGGAGGTGTTTACATTTCAGCAGGTGCATTGATTGTCATCCTGCTATTGCTCATTATTTTGACCTAATTGCAGGCACCCCCGACTTCCCCAAAAGGGTCGGGGGTGGTTGGTTTCATTTTTTTCGGTATTTCCGCACATCGCTTTGAGGCTTTTTTTAAACCCGGGGGGAATCGGCGCGCCTACCTTTCGGCCTTCAGACAAACTTCCGTTGGTTTTTTATAAATCCCCAGCATCTTTACCTGCGGAAGGGGCAGTCCGGAAAGTTTGTTGATCCGCGCGATCCGAAGGTTGAGACTCCGGTTCGCTATTGGTCGGACAGGCTTTTCAAATACTTTTTTACTTGCAAAGCTTTCCACAAAATAATTGTCAGGGGGATCAGCCAAAGCGTTTCGTTAAAAATCAAATGGAAACCCAAGCGTTTGTTCCACGCCATATCGCCCATGTATAGGATCAGAAAACTAACCAGAGAAGCAACTTTCATAACAATTCCCAATCCCATCAGGTAAACCCAGCTGATGGGGTAAAAAGCAGATAGAAACACTAACAGTCCGGCGATCATTCCCAGGCTTCCGTAGAAAAGGGTTCCGGACCAGCCCTCCAAACCCGCGTCCATGGCCAGCCAATTCAGAACGGTGGGGCCAAACCAGCGGAAAAAGGCGCCCCATAGGATGGTATAAATACCCGCAAGCAAAAGCAAACCTCGGTGCGGCATGGTAAACCGGGGGAACTCTGTGGGATTGGAAGGGTTTTTCATAGTTCGTCGTTGACAGCTGTGTAACGTTCACCGATGGTCTCCGGTTCGGGAGGGAATTAATTTTTTATGGTTTCCGAAAAATACCGAAATCCCCAAAGGATTTCGCTGATGAAGTTGACCGGCTGGTACGTTTTTTTTATCGTTTGAGGTACAAATGGTTCCAGAGACACCCGAATATTCCGGAAGCGATCCTTCTCTACGGTTATGGAAAAATGGGCGGTAAGCCGCAGCAAATCCCGGGGAAAAAAAAGCCGCTGATGCACCTTGATTGCAGGACCGGGCAGTCCAAACTTTTTTTTACCAGCAGCCTGACTTTCCACTGCCAATTCGAAGGACTCGGGACCGATCGTTACCACCGATTGGCCGGTAAAACGGGGGTTGAACGAATGAGTGAGTCGGATTTTATTTTTTACGAGGGTGTAGCATACCTCCCGTCCAACTTCTTTTTTTAAGAACAATTGATTTTGGGTGGCGAAAAAGTGCCAGAGATTATCAATTCTCTTGAGCTCCATAACAGCGTTATTTTGGGTGTGAGTTGCCGAAGCGTTGGGTAGTATAGCTACGGCACCTTCCAATTTAGGATTTATTTTTGTTTTTTCAATAGACGTCCCTACCGTGTCTTTATCGGGTGAATCGGCATTTACAGGAAAGATCTTTATTTGGAGGAGGTTATTTTTTCATAGTCCTTGAAAGTTTGAATAAAGGCTTTGCGTGCTTTCGGGTCGTCAAATACGGGGATCCAGCCTTTTTCCGTTTTGGCTTCGATGGAGGCCATATCCGCCAGTAGCCATTGGTAGAGCTTTTTAGCAGCTTTCAGGTGGGTCTGCCGATCTCCTGAGTGGATCCGTAGCGAATCCGCGATGGTTTCCAGGCCTTGGTGTGCCCGTAGCAATACGGGAGCGTTGGTTGCCAGCTTTCCTTTTGGCAGAACGAAGGGGACCACTGTCCTGTTGTTTTTTTGGACGATCAGATCCAGTTGAATACCCGATTTTGTGCTGTCCGGATCAAAATCCTCGTGGGTATAGCGTTCGATCATTGCCTCTGGCAAATGAGCCGTACGGTAGTCTATTTTGCGAATGTTTTTAAAGTAGATCAGCCCTGCGTCGGAGGCGGTAAATTCAGCTTCTTCCCCGGAATTGTCGGCCCTGTACTCGTTGAAAAACGAAAGCAGCAAAACCAGCCCGATGGAGATTGAGCCAAAGATCTTCAGGAGGCGGTACATTTCCCGGGTCATTTGGTCGGTATTGGCTGCGCTTTTTTTCATGATTTGCTATTGGTAACCGTATTTTGCCGAAGATGGTTTAGCTGAAAAACGAATAAGTCTTCCAGGGTTTAGGAGCCAAATTCCTTATTAATTGACTATCTTTGCCCTCTTAAACGAAATCGACGGCTGTTTATGAGTAACGAAGTACGCGTAAGATTTGCTCCTTCTCCTACAGGAGCATTGCATATAGGTGGCGTAAGAACCGCCTTGTACAATTACCTTTTTGCCCGGAAACACGGCGGCAAGTTCTTGTTACGGATAGAAGATACCGATCAAAACCGATACGTTCCCGGAGCCGAGGATTACATAAAGGATTCTCTGGACTGGATCGGGATCAATCCCGACGAGAGCCCCTGGAATCCGGGGGATTGTGGACCCTACCGGCAATCGGAACGTAAGTCCATGTACCGGGAGTACGCGGAGTACTTGCTTGAAAAGGGACATGCCTATTACGCGTTTGACACTTCCGAAGAGTTGGAAGCCATGCGGCAGCGGCTGACAGCTGCGCGTGTGGTTTCGCCCCAATACAATTCGATTACCCGAACGCAGATGAAAAATTCACTGACGCTGCCGGCCGATGAGGTGAAATCCCGGTTGGAGTCCGGTGAGCCCTATGTCATCCGTATCAAAATACCCCGAAAAGAGGAAGTCAGATTAAACGACATGGTACGGGGCTGGGTCATGGTGCATTCCAATTCCCTGGATGACAAGGTACTCATGAAGTCGGACGGAATGCCTACCTATCACCTGGCCAATATCGTAGACGATCACTTAATGGGCATCACGCACGTTATCCGGGGCGAAGAATGGCTGCCATCGGCACCCTTGCACGTGTTGCTTTACAGGTACCTGGGATGGGAAGACAGCATGCCCGAATTTGCCCATTTGCCCCTGCTATTGAAACCGGACGGCAACGGCAAACTTTCCAAAAGGGATGCCGAAAAACACGGCTTTCCCATCTTCCCGCTTAGCTGGAAGGACCCCAATTCCGGAGAATGGGTGGCAGGGTTTAAGGAAGCTGGCTACCTACCGGATGCATTTCTGAATTTTCTGGCATTTTTGGGTTGGAACCCAGGGGATCAACGGGAACTGTTCTCCGTGGAAGCGTTGGTAGACGCCTTTTCTATCGATCGTATCGGCAAGTCAGGCACCAAATTTGATATCAATAAAGCCAAATGGTATAACGAGCAGTACCTGCGAAAAAAATCCGATAAGGAACTTGCGGCGTATTTGTTGGAAGACCTACAAAAAGAGAACCTTTCCGTATCGGCGGAGAAAGCGGAAAAAATCGCTGCCGTAATGAAGGAACGAGCTACGTTTCCCAGCGATTTGTGGAGCGAAGGACGATTTATGCTGCTCGCACCGGAAGAATTCGACGGGCAGGTAGTCGCCAAAAAATGGAATCAGGAGGCAATCACCGTGCTATCCGCCTACAGCAAAAACCTGCAGGAAGCAGAAGCGCCACTTACAGCGGAATCGGCCAAGGCACTCCTTGAATCTTCGGCCGAAGCCGAAGGCATCAAATTAGGCAAAGTGATGCAAGCGGTGCGCCTTGCCGTCACTGGTGTAGGCGCAGGGCCGGACTTGATGCAAATTTTTGAGATATTAGGTAAAGAGGAGTTGATCAAAAGAATCGAATTTGCGTTGAATAAGATAGACGCGGCTTAATCTTTGTCGCGTCCAAGAAATGATATCGGAGTAAACGATAAAAAGCCATGGCTAAAAAAAGCAAAAAGAAGGAGACACCGAAGGTAAACGAAGAGCTGGAAGGCTTCACCATGAACATCAATTCGTTTGGTGAAATTTCCAGTTCCTTTTCGATCGATAAAATCAACGAGTTTCTCAATAAAAATGTCGACGATAAAAAGTTGAGAGACCGGGAGGATTCCAAAAAGGATCCCAGCAAAGGAGATCACTAACGAAGGAGTTTCAACCAATTTTCCTATGAAAATCCTCTGGCCGGTACTGTTCCTTTTTATTCTACTCTCCGGCAGTCTCCTGGCCCAAACCAGTGTGGGTTTCCGGGCGGGATACACCGAATCCAGCGCTAGCTACAGGGTCACGTTGGGCAGTTTTCCCAGGACCGTTACCGGGGTAGCTGCACCAACCTATTCGCTGGTCATCGAGCAGTTTTTTGAGAAGAACGCCGGCGCACAAGTAGAATTTCAACTCCTGACGACGGGCTACGCCGCCACCGATACCATCAATACGGGAAACGAAACGCAATTTGATTACCTAAAGATCCCGATTCTTTCCAACTTTTACCTGGGCAATTCCGGAAGGTTTCACATCAAACTTGGCCCCCATATCGGCTACCTGCTGGATGCCAGGGATGTTAGCCGAGTGGTGGAGGGGGAGTTGGTTATCCCGACCTACGGGCAGCCCGATGATCGACCCCGGAAAGTTATGTATGGCCTGACGGCCGGTGTGGGCCTCTCAAAATTGTTTGGAAAGCATACCCTGCAGGGTGAAGTACGCTACTCGTATGAATTTGGCCGGCCCGAATCGCAGGAACGGATTTTTGACATCAATTTTACCCAATTGGAATTCTCCCTGGCTTATCTTTTCCGGGTACTTGAATAGGGCCATCGTATTGGTCTGCCAAAAAAACGTCTCCCGAGTAAATACACTAGCATACGTAATAAGGTCAGAACAGCGGTCTATTTGCGCTACCACCATTTCCCGGATAGGAGAGGTTTCAGCGATGGGTTTCCCAAGCTAGCAGAAACAAAAAACGCCATGCCCAGTTTTGGGCATGGCGTTTCTTTTTCAAAATTATCGCGGATTAGTCCTCCGCGTAGATATCCCAGTTTACTTCCGACTGTGGATGCGGAAACTGACGAAATACGGTTCCCTGATCAAATGAGGTGTTGATCTCGTCCAATCGGTCGTACCGTCGTGCATCGATCCATCGGTGACCCCAGGGTTCCGCCCAGAGCGAATACCGTCGTTGATAGAGGATCTCGTCAATAAGGCTTTCCAGGTCGGTTGCTCCGGTATAGTCGCCAATTTCAGCGGCGTTGCGGATTACATTGATGGCCTCAACGGCAAGATCGGTCTGACCCAGCTGTGCATGCGCTTCGGCTTTCAACAAAATCAGCTCTTCATTCCGGATAAAAGGAATGGGCGTGGTGTTGGTTGGCCAGCGGTTGTCTTGATGGGTTCCCACCAGTGGTGTGGCATCTGTGGTAACGATGACCGGCTCCTCCCGTTCGAAAAACTTGGCCGCTACCCGTGCGTCACCCGGTGTAGCGTCTGCCAATACCGAAGGATGGACCACAACAATGGTATTGATGGCAGCATCCCGGACATAAAACAGCGGATTAAACAAATCGGGAGCACCGGTATAAGGATGTGCCGGTCCGGCTTGCAAATCCCCGTCCATATCCATGAAGGAGTTATCCAGTGCATCAAGCACTCCCTGCCAGTCTTCCAGGTAAATATCGGTCCTGGCCAGGATCGCGTTGTTTATTTCGCGGATACGATCCAGCGAAGTAAAGTCGGCAAAGCCAGAAGTAAGGGTGAGTGGAAAATCACCCGATCCCGCAGATGCCAACAACTGGTCTGCCTCTAGCAGTAGGGACTGCGCGTGACGTATCGCATCCTCGTAAGGAACGTAGGGGCCTGGATTGAGCGGGTCTTCCACATCGATCCGGATTCCATTTTCGTACACAAAATTTGCGGGAATCATAAATTGGTAGCCCTGGATCATTCGGGCAAATCCCACGATAGCAGCCTGCTCTTCTGTGCTCAACACGGTCGTGTTCAACGTGGCCGAAACCAGGGTTTCCGCCTGCCGGATGGCCTGATAGGGGTTTGCCCAAGAGCCTCCACCCGTGGTACCGAAGCCAAAGTAGATTCGGTCCGGCACGCGACCGGCCTGCCCGAGCCAGTCGGTTTGGAAGCGGGGATCGGATCCGTTTAGGTACCAAATTTCCCGGCCGAAGGTATTCCAGGCCCGAGAAACGTTTTCCACATAGCCCCGGTGTCGGGATTCCAACCCGGTCACCAAAAACTGAATCTGGGACCGGCTGGCGTTTTCACTCACACTCCCCACGGAGGGGTTGTTGGGATCATCGATTTGATCCAGTTCCAAAGGGTTGCAGCTGAAAAGGAGTAATCCGGCCACAACGCTCAATCCTATATATTTTTGAATGGTATGCATTGTTTTCATCAGTTTAGGATTAAAAATCAAGATTTACGTGAAAGAAAATCCTTCTTGGCGTTGGATAGGGAGCGATGTCTACGTTATTGGCCACCGACTGTGCACCAAAGGTGGAGGTCTCCGGATCGTATCCCTGGTAATCCGTAAATAGGAAAGCATTGTTCACAGACATTCCGAAACGTACCCCTTCCAGCGCATTTCCAAACGTATTCGTCAACGCAGCCTTTGGTAGGGTGTAGTACAAGCCGATTTCCCTTACTTTGACGAAAGAAGCATCCTGTACCCATCGGCCGGCGTTATTATACGGCTCTGGCGGACGTTGCCTTCCGTTGGGGATTCCGTCTCCGTTATCATCCCCAAACCATCCATTGGTCGTTCCTCCGGCATCTGAGAGGAAGGAGGTAAGGTTGATGTTTTCGCCCCCTTGTCTCCATTCCACCAGGAAGGACAACTCCAGGTTGTTGTAAATCCGTAGGACATTGTATGCGGAGGCATTGAACTTAGGCTGGGCATTTCCCCAAACCGTAAATCCACTTGGGTGATTCGGATCGGCTGGTGTACCGACGATGGTAGTCGGGGCAAAGCCTTCCGCGTAGTAGAATGTGCCCAGAGCGGGGCCAAAACCGCCCAAGGTATACTGAGGGATGCCCAGACGGGTCATGTTTACCCGGTTTTGCCAATACATGATTCGGGAAAACCAGTTGAAATTCCCGCGATCCACTACCGTACCTGATAGGCTCAATTCCAAACCCTTGTTTTGTAATTCCGCCTCGTTACTCGGAGTGGTATTTACTCCGGTAGACGGCGCCAGGTTGAGGTTCTGAATGTTATTTTGCGTGTTCTTGATGTAATAGGTGGCCTCCAGCGAGAATCGGTTGTTTAGCAAGCCAAGATCCACACCGAATTCCAATTCAGTGGCTGTTTCGGGCCGGATCTCGGTGTTTCCGATTTGCGTGCCTACTACAGAACCCAACAGCCCGCCAATATTGGCCCCTTGAAGCCGGGTAAACGTGTTTCCAAATTCCACTGGTCCTGCAGTCTCTCCATAGGCAATTCTAGGTTTCAATTGAGTAAGTACGGAGGAATTCCAGAAATCGAAATTGGCTACGTTAAATGCTACCGAGGCGCGCGGAAAGGCATAGTACTGGTTGGGATCGCCGTTTAGGGTAGATTTGTCCCAACGCACCCCGACGGTACCGATGATCTTGTCTTCAAAATTAGCCTCTTGCTGGACAAATACACCCGCTTCCTGTACCTCGCTATTGAATTGATCTACGATCTCTTGGATCGAAGCTTGCCGCAAGTTGGTTTGTCCGGGTACCAGGCCTCTGCCTCGGTTAAATAGGGAACTGTTGGTAAAATCCAAACGAACCATGCCCGCCTGGGAGTTCATGTTGACTTTACCCCAGTTGAAATTGTAAACCAAGGCCGCCTGGAAGTTGGTGTTGAAGCTTTCCTGCTTTCCCCAGAAGGCATCGCCAGGGTTTGCCTGACCTCGCTGAAACTGCAAAAACTCGGGCAGGTAAACCAAGGTGGAGTTTTGGTAAAAATCAAACCCTCCGGCCACGTTGGCCCGCAAGAAGCTATTGCTGGTTCGTAGTAGGTCCACATCCAGGTTGAAAGCCTGCACAAATCGCTGCACATCGGAGTCGTTGACGGCATTATCAGTTACCGCTATTGGGTTTTCGCCGAAATACGGGTTGACCGGGTAGTTTCCATTTTCATCGGGTCGCAGGTCGAAATAGTTCGGTACATACGCAATGTTGTAGCCAATACTTGCTCCTGTGTTGTTTTGGTTACCGGTGAAGCCCCGCTGTGTATTCGATTTGATGTAATTGGAAGACACCCCCAATTTAATGTTATCCGTGATATTGTGGTCCAGGTTGGCTCGCAAAGAAAAGCGATCGAAACCGGTATTTTTTACGGTTCCGTCCTCTGAATTGATGTTTCCGGACACGAAAAACTTCGTCTTCTCGTCACCACCAGATACGGTAAGGCGGGTATTGCTCAAGACGGCGGTATTGTTGTAAAAATAGTCTTCGTAATCGATGGTGCCGGTCGATTCCCTGAACCGTTGAAGTTCGGTAGGTCGCCGGTTTTCCGGGAAAAAGGTGTTGATTTTTTCTTCACTCCAACCATCCACGCCGAGCAAACGCAAAGGTTGCGCAAAGCCAATGTCCTGAGCCAGCGATACCTTTGTCCTACCCTCGGATCCTCTTTTGGTGGTGATGATGATTACACCGGCGTTAGCCCGGGTTCCGTAGATGGCTGCCGCGGAAGGACCTTTCAGCACTTCAATGGATTCGATATCCGCAGGATTCAGGTCGGCAAGTCGGTTGGCGCCGTCGTCCTGATTGGAACCCCCTGCACCGGTCACCGTCGCACGTCCGGTACGTTGAAAGGAGTTATTGATGTACACCCCGTCCAGAATGATCAGTGGCTGTGAAGCGCCGATCAAGCTGGAAATTCCCCGCAACTGAATGGAAAGGCCCCCTCCTGGGGCACCGCCGTTGGAGCGGATATTGGCACCTGCTACTTTACCATATAACGCACCATCTGTGGTTTGGATCGTCGTTGTTCCCGTTAGTTCTCTGGAGGAGACGGAGGACACGGCGTTGGCGAGGTTGGAACGCTTGACCGTGGAAGCAAGGCCCGTCACAACTACCTCTTCCAGGTTGGTTGCGTCTTCTTTTAGGGATACTTCTAGCGAGGTATTGTTTCCTGGACTTACGTCAACATTCTGACTGAGATAGCCGAGCGAAGAAATGATCAGCGTGGCCGGTGAATTGTCATCAAAGTTCAGGTTAAACCTGCCATCCAGGTCGGTGACGGTGCCTTTTGTGGTATTTTGGACCAGGATACTGGCCCCAATCATGGGGTCTCCCGTCCGCTCATCGGTGACTACGCCCGACACGCTGTACTGTGCATGTGTCCAGCCCATACTGAGTAGGGATAGGAACATGACCAATGAAAATCGGTAAATGTTACGCATAGAATTAAGTTTAGATTAAGGTTAATACGTTTTAGGCAATCCGGGTTTTTTCTTTTACAAGTAATAATTAGTTAGTTGTTCTTGGAATTTCGACAAAACTATTCATTTTGTTTTGAATTATTGTGGTAGGAGGCCCAACATGTTTTAGCTAACTAAAGCCAAAAGAATATGAAATTGTTTCCATCGGTGGTGAAAATTACTGTAGATTCGGTTTGGCCTATTCAGTTAAAGGTGAAAGAACGTTCAAAATAATGGCGGAGTTTCGTTTTTTTCTGAAAAAAATGGCAGGCAAAGGAAAAAAAGAAAGCGGATCTTTACGAAAGGCTGCTGCGGATGAATTTTATCGTTCGTTGCAGCCCTTCCCACTTGCTGCGTTTCAACGCCGACTTTTTAAAAATCCGGTCGAAGGTTTCTTTGGTCATTTCCTCCCAGTCAAGGGATTTCAGCTCCGGATGGGGTAAAAATTCCGATTCCTGATGAGGTTTGGAGAAACGATTCCAGGGACATACATCCTGGCAGATATCACAGCCAAAGGCCCAGTTTTCCATCTTTCCCTTAAATTCGGATGGGATTTCTTCTTTTAGCTCGATCGTCAGGTAAGAAATGCATTTGGAGGCATCCAGCAGGTTGGGCTGAAGAATCGCATCCGTAGGACAGGCATCAATGCATCGGGTACAGGTCCCGCAATAATCTTTGGTAACGGGCGTGTCGTAGTGCAGAGGTAAATCAATGATCAATTCTGCCAAAAAAAAGAAACTCCCCTTTTGTTGATTCAGTAGTAAACTGTTTTTGCCCGTCCAGCCCAAACCGGCCTTTTGGGCCCATTGTCGTTCCATTACCGGTGCGCTGTCTACAAATACCCGGCCGTTGATTTCCCCGATTTCTTCGCGTAGGAGGGAAAGGAGATCCTTCAATTTGTCTTTGATGACAAAATGGTAATCCTTTCCGTAGGCGTATTTGGCGATTTTTAAGTCCTCCCTGCCTTCCGGGAGGCGGTTTGGAGGATAATAATTGTACATTAGGCTGATCACCGACTGGGCATCGTCCACAAGCTTGCGGGGATCCAGGCGTTTGTCAAAATGGTTGGCCATGTAGGCCATTTTTCCGTGGTAATTATTGTTTAGCCAGGATTCTAGCTTTGGTGCTTCTGCCTCGAGAAATTCCGCCTTTGCGATGCCGCAAAAATCAAATCCCAATTTCCGGGCAGCATCTTTGATTAGCTGGCTGTTCTTTTCCCTGTTTTGCATGGCGTCAACATCTCAAGAGGAGGCTATACATCAAAAAGGCTTCCGGACTGCCCACCAAAATCCGGTTTTAGCTTCAAATGTTGGTAGGCCAGTTCGGTGGCGGTTCTTCCCCGGCTGGTTCGTTTGAGGTACCCTTCCTGAATCAGAAAGGGCTCGTATACCTCCTCAATGGTTTCTGCTTCCTCTCCGCAGGCAGTAGCAATGGTGGAGAGGCCTACCGGGCCTCCGCTGAATTTCTTTATGATGGTGGTCAGGATGCGGTTATCCATTTCGTCCAGACCATTTTCATCCACGTCCAACGCGTTGAGGGCAATTTTTGCGATCTCCATGCTGATCCTTCCGTCTCCTTTTATTTCTGCAAAGTCCCGCGTTCTACGTAGCAAGGTATTGGCAATACGTGGGGTGCCCCGGCTCCTTCGCGCGATTTCGAAGGCTGCCTCCTCATCGAGAGGCGTGCCCAAAATGGACGCTGACCGTTTGACGATGGTGCAGAGAAGCGCTGCGTCGTAGTACTCCAGTCGGGCGTTGATCCCAAATCGGGCTCTCAATGGAGAAGTAAGCAGCCCGGACCGGGTGGTCGCTCCCACCAGCGTAAAGGGATTCAGGCTGATCTGCACCGATCGGGCGTTGGGACCCGAATCCAGCATGATGTCAATTCGGAAATCCTCCATCGCCGAATACAGGTATTCTTCCACGATGGGATTGAGCCGATGAATTTCATCAATGAAAAGGACATCTCCATCTTCGAGATTGGTCAACAGGCCGGCCAGGTCCGAGGGTTTGTCCAGTACGGGTCCGGAGGTGATCTTCAGGCTGGATTCCAGTTCATTGGCAATGATGTGGCTTAAGGTGGTTTTTCCCAAGCCAGGAGGGCCATGAAGCAAGACGTGATCCAGAGACTCTCCTCGTTTCTTTGCGGCCAAAACAAAGATTTTGATATTTTCCACGGTTTTGTGCTGACCGGTAAAGTCTTCGAAACTCAAGGGCCGCAGGGCTTTTTCAATCTCTTTGTCCCCGGGGCTGAGGCTGTTTTGGTCACCACGCAGATAGTCTTCTCTCATAGTCGCTCGCTAATAGGTACAAATATAAATAAAATGATGCGTTTTTTAGCTGCCGGCTGCGGATACCTCCCGCCCCGACCGGGGGATATTGGGGAAATAGTAGGCGCAATTGGAAAATAAGAATTAACTTTCGGAAAAATAAAACAGGCATCGTTTTATGCGAAAATCAGCCAAAAAAAATATCATTTACAGCATTTTGTTGTTGTTGGTGGTATTTATGGTGTATCTGTACCGGCAAAATAAGAACACCCCAGCTACTCATGCGCCGGATGATCCCAAAATTGTCCTTACCGGACCTACCATGGGCACCAGCTACCGAATCGTTTACTTAGATCCGGGGAGGAGGGACTTTCAGGAAGAAATCGATTCGCTACTCCTGGATATCAACCGGTCCTTGTCTACCTATATGCCGGATTCTGAGATCAGCAGGTTTAATCAAACCGATTCGATCGTGTTTGATTCGCCGTATTTGTATCCGGTACTGAAAGCAAGCGGTGAGGTGTATCGGGCAACCTCCGGAGCATTTGATCCCACTGTGGGGCCACTCGTAAATGCGTGGGGATTTGGTCCGGAAGGGGCATCACTAAAAGACAGTGTGGCCATACGGCAGCTGTTGGAGCAGGTCGGCTTTGAGCAGCTGTATTTTGATGAATCGGTTCTGAAGAAGACAAATTCAGATACGTACCTCGACTTGAGTGCAATCGCCAAAGGCTACGGAGTGGATCTGGTGGGCACCTTTTTAGAAGGTAGGGGCATTCAACATTTTTTGGTGGAGATCGGTGGAGAACTGGTGGCCCGTGGACGAAACGAAAAGGGAGAACTCTGGAAAGTGGGTGTCACGCGACCCAGCGAAGACGGCCTGGCCAACGATTTGTATTCGATCATCGCTTTGGATAACAGGGGCATGGCCACGTCTGGAAACTACCGTAATTTTTACGTGAAGGATTCTGTAAAATATTCGCACACCATCAGCCCGTTTACAGGCTATCCGGTAGAGCACCGCCTGTTGAGTGCCACCGTGGTGGCCGCAGATTGCATGACTGCCGATGCATTCGCTACAGCCTTTATGGTGCTGGGAGTCGAAAAATCCCTTGAAATACAAGCCGCTACAGAAGGCCTGGAGATCTTTCTTATCTTTACGGATGAGCGGGGGCAGATGCAATTCCACGTCAGCGAGGGCCTGGCCCCCCTGCTTACCACGGTGGATGAAAAGGAAGTCAACTAACCCAAAATAGGATCATGCTACCATTTCTTTTACTTTTTTTGGCCGCCTTTGGTGCGGGTTTGCTAGCCCTGCTGGTTCCCGGTTGGAAGGAAAAGAGCTTTAAATTGGGATTGATTTTTGCGGGGGCCTATCTTTTCGCCATCACCATTTTGCACATATTGCCGGAGCTTTTTGCGGATCAGGGTTCTGCCTACTATATGGGCTTGTATATCCTGTTGGGGTTCTTATTGCAGCAGGTATTGGATTTTATGTCATCCGGTATCGAACACGGACACATTCACGATCACGGCATGCATGGCAGGGGAAACAGCGTATGGACCCTGATGATTGGGCTGTTTTTACACGCCTTTCTCGAAGGCACCCTGCTTTCCAAACAACCCATGCTGGCCGGACATCAGCACGGTAGTGAGACGCTATTAATAGGGATTATTTTGCACAAGATGCCGGAGGCATTTGCATTGGTGGCCGTGTTGATGACTCGTATGAAAAAACCTGGAATTTTATTGTTACTGGCCCTGTTTTCGCTGGCATCTCCCTTGGGTATGGTTTCTACCGATTTGCTTTTTGACCAACAACTTATTGGCAGGGGTACCCTCAACATCTTATTCGGACTGGTGGCGGGTGGCTTCTTGCACATCTCCACCATAATCTTTTTTGAAAGCTCTCCCCAGCACCGGTTTCAATTGCACAAACTTCTGATTATTTTAGTTGCCTCCGGGCTGGCTATTTTGACCGAGTTTATCATTTGAAGAGGCCTATTCGCGAACGCGGAATATCCGGTAGGAACGGTATTCCTGCCCAAACTGGTCGCGCGTAAACACCTCGAGGCGATAGGTCCCGATGGCAAGATTGGCAGGCAGCAGCGCAGACCAGGTATGTCCAGACACCTGGGGAGGGTCCATCTTCCAGCCCAGGCCTTCGTCCAGCCGGGTGCCGTCTGGTAAGGTCTGTTCCAGATACGCATCCAGACTGTGCATCCAGGTATTCAGTGGGTCCTCCCGCGGATCAAACGTCATGGGTATCCAGGAACCTGCAGTACCAATGCGCATGCTTACACTGGATTTTTCCGATCCCGCAAATACGTTTGCGATCACCAAGGTGTTTTTGAGCTGCCTTGCAGGAATATCGCCCGGCAAATGAATGTTCATCTGGTAGGAAGAAGGCCTGCGGGCCGCCTTGAACCGGATTCGGTAGTCGGTGCCATCAAAGGTTACCAGGCTGTAGCCATTGGGCGCTCCGTCATTCATTGTCGCATGAGGGATGCCGGTTTCGTCTTTTAATCCGACCCACCAGCTACCACTTACCGTCGCGTTGATAAAATGATGGTGCGGGCTGTCTCCTTGCCAACCATGCTCCGGGCCGAGGAAGACGTGCCGCATGGTATGGGTGTGGCCGGCGAAGGAAAGTGTATGTGGCCGTTCCTCCAAAAGCCGAAACAGTTCCTCACGGCCTTCTGTACGTACGATTGGCGCATGTTGTAAAATCACCACCCGCTTTTCCAGGGGGACCTTTTCCAGGTAGTTTTTCACGAACCGCAGTTGGCTTTCGGTATACCGCGAGGTATAGCGTCCGTTTTCGGAATAGTGGATATCCCGCAACACGAGGAAGACCACTTTTCCGTACTCAAAGGCATAGGTGCTGGGACCAAAGAACCGATTAAAGGTTTCGTCCCGGAATTCGTCCTCCGATACATCCCGGTTGTGGTCATGATTACCAAACACGTAGTACCAGGGAATGCCGATGGTGGCCGTACTTTCGCTGATTTCTTTAAAAAGAGCGGGATCGTCTGCCACAATATCGCCAAGGGTAATGCCAAAAGCTGCATCGGTACCCATACATTCTTCAAGTACATCGTGACTGACATAGTTTACCTCCTTCATTCCCCTCGCCTGTGGGTCGGCAAATAGCAGTACCTCAAATCGCTCTGGCTCTTCCTGCCAATATAAGGGAAAATTGATGCGGCCTGGCAAGGGTCCGGTCGGCGCAAGACCCGGTATCTCGGTGTCGGGCGAGCCCTGGGGCTGGTGCCAATAGTAGTAGTAGGGAAGTTGATTTTCCGTAAGGGGCGATTGGTAGCCACTTGGTTTGATGACAAATAGTGGCTGACCGGCCCGGACCGGCAACTGCCAGCTGCCATCGGATCTACTTGCCACTACCTCCTCTCCATTGGAGACCAGCACAGAAGGAATCCCCGGTTCTTCCGCATCGAATCGACCGTTTTTATTTTGGTCCAGGTATATCCGACCATGGGCCGTTTCCTGAGCCTCCGTATCGTTCGGAAAAAACCAGGAATTTAGCCCGATCAATAGCAAGCAGGTGGTATAGGATTTCATCTTGAAAAAGGTTAGGAACATTCGTCTGCACGTATAACGGAGTGAAGGGCTGTACTTACTACCTTCTGCGGCGAATTTGCAAAAAAAAATGCCGGAGCCTTATGTTCCCATAAGACCCCGGACAAACCCTACATTAAAAAAATAACCAACGATCACTACGGATTTCCAACTTCCTCTGTCTCTCCTATCCGTATCCCATCTCTTTAACACCCGAAACTTACCATATGAAAAGAATAAATCCGAATAAAAAATGAAATAATTATTTGAAAAAATGTACAAAATGTTTTAAATATTTTGAAATACATAAAATTGCGTATGGGAAATGGTAATAGGGATATTTATGTCTTTTGTCTAGAAAAAAATCACGTTTGTGGCAATTCTTACGGATTATTGTCGGCAAATACCTAAAAAAAATCTAGTAAATACCGGTAAAAAGCCTATTTGTATATTGGCCGCCTGCGGGATACCTGTGGACATGGAAACGCTTGAATGTGAATGAGGTAGCAGGGTTTAGAGCAGCGTTCGGTTCGTGTGAAGGGCCGCGGCGCATCGCAGTGGTTTATACAGGTAGGGGTCGACGGGGTAGTAGAAAGGTTGCCGTGGCGACAAAAAAAAATGCCGGAGCCTTATGCTTCCATAAGACCCCGGGCAAACCCTACATTAAAAAATAACCAACTAACAATTTCCTTTAATCCCTTTTGGCTTCCC
Organism: Cyclobacterium xiamenense; assembly: GCF_009467825.1. Taxonomy (GTDB): domain Bacteria; phylum Bacteroidota; class Bacteroidia; order Cytophagales; family Cyclobacteriaceae; genus Cyclobacterium; species Cyclobacterium xiamenense. The sequence goes on from NZ_WIOK01000010.1 coordinate 168,260, forward strand.
AGGCCTTTTTTCATTTCTTTAACATCCGAAACTTAGCATAGAAATCGGAATAATCCGAATTTTGAATAAAATAAATTACTGAAAAAATGCACAAAATATTTTATTTATTTTGAAATACATTAAATAAGGTGTTTATAATTTTGATACTGATAAATATGTCCTTTATGTAAAGGAAAAACCCGTTTACCAATCGCAACCGATTGCTTATCAGCTAAATGCATAAAAATTGTGCAAATTTTCTTGAAAAAAGGTAATTTTTTTCTCATACCCCCTCTTCTCCCGGTCTCACAAACAGTGGCTGCCGCCCGGCTCCGGGGGCCGCTAGCTCAGCGGCTTTGCTACTCATTTTTGCGGTCGATTGCCTATCGACAGCCGCTGAGCTAGCGACAATGGGTAAACTGTTTTTCCTGGCCCGGCTCTTATTTCCTTTTAGCACCGAATAGGACGTTTTTTGCACGAAAGCATAGCCGCATCGTCTGCACAAGGGCGTTTTTTCAACCCACCGTTATCCGTGCGGTTCCAGGGGTGTTTGCGAAGCATTTTGCTGGATTAGCTGACCGTTCGTACTTGCTACCTGAGCGAGCCTTTTTCGGTTCGGGTAGGAGGGGGTGCATAGAGGAATGTAGGTAAGGAAAGGGCGGTATGCCTGGGCTTTTGGATTCCATGCCGAGACACCTTGCTCCCGGATGATGCAGCAGTCAGGGGATGAAGTAAAATCTACCTGGCCAGAAAGTCCATGGCGATTCGGTTAAAATCTTCCGGCTTTTCTACGTTCACCACGTGCCCGCAGGCGGGGACGACTACCAATTTGGCAGAACGGTGATTTTCAACCAGTTTGGTAATGGAGGGCAAAAACATGTAGTCTTCTTCCCCCATGACATACAATGTTGGAATGGGCGTTTCTTTGATTCGGAAGAAAGCCAAAAGGGGATTTACTTTGGCGGCCAGCGAGAACCAGCGGATAAATTCTTTTTGGTATAATTTTTTTGCTTCCTGCACAAAGAGGTACCTGGAAGCCTTGTGGTTTTTTCTGGGCATGATGATAAAAGCAAACAGCTTGTAAAGCAGCAGGTAAGGAATTACCGACTTTAACAAGATACCCAAACGCATCAGTACTTGACCCCGGACGTTTAGCTTCATGATCGCTCCGGCGAGAATCATGCTGCTGACCCGGTCCGGATGCCTTTCCGTGATTTCCCGAATGACGATGGTCCCCAGGGAAATTCCCACAAAATGAGATTTCCTAATGTTCAAATGGTCCAGCACCTCGATTACCTCGTCACCGATGATATCGAAAGAATAGTGCTTTATTTTTTCGTAAACCTGACTTTTTGATTTCCCATGCCCCCGTAAATCCACCAACAATACATTGAAGGATTTTTTAAAATCCCGAATCTGGCGAAACCAGATGGCACTGCTGCCCCCCGCCCCGTGGACAAAAGTAACCCAGGGGGCCTCGGCGTTCCGTGTATACGTGGTGTAGTGAAGCATCAGACTTTTAAACAGCGAAGTGGGCAGTAAGGTTTAGCACCGGCGAAAAATACGTAAAATTCTGTTAACATAGACCGAATCAATCCCTTTTTACCAATTCCCAATGGGTAGCCGGATCTTTCCGAACGATCTGGAAGCCCAGAACGTGAAAGATTTCATTATTTAGAAACCGGGCGATTCTAGGATTAACCACGTAGCGGTTTGCTTGGGGGGCTTTTCTGGAAATGCCTGGCAGAAGCGGGAGTATTTCCGGTAAAAACGTTTTTCTAAGGACCTCGGATAGCCAGAGCCAAAATCGGGAAACCGGCCGCACGATAAAAAATCCTTCCTGACCCATCTGCTGGTACAGGGGAAGGAAAACCATGCCCTTGTAGGGACTAATGACTGGCTTCCCGTCACTGCTAGCCAACACGAGCCCTTTTTGGATGGGGTTGAAATTGAAAAAGCCAGGTTTCATCTCAAACTGTTGTTTGGGCCGAAGCGGATAGCGGCAAAGGATTTCGTAAAAGCCCGGACGGATGTCTTGATTGTTTTTCAAATGGTCCTCCTCTGAGGCTATATCCGTGGCGGGCAAGTGGATAATTCCCAGGTAATTCATGCACAGTTTGACAAAAGCCTGATGCCTTCGGATACTTCCCGGATCCTCATGCCTTCCCGCTTCGAAGCCTAACGCTGGCAATCCCAGATCGTTAATGTGGCTCATCAGTGGGCCTTCCAGGTATTCTTCTATGCCCAGTATGAGGGGCACGGGGAACTGTTTTGCCACGGCACGATTGACCAGCGTGTCATTAAAGGGAAGGAAGGCGCAACTTTCTGAGGAGGTGGTGTGCAGATCTGCAAACAAGATTCTGCCCCGCCCGTACCGGGCAATGATGGTCGTGATGAGCCGGTCCAAAGCGGCTAATTCCTCCAATTCGGGGTAGCTGAAGCGGTCCTGTTCGGAATTTTTCATGCGTACCAAATGTAGGTTATCAGCCGTCCAGATTCGGTTCAGATCCTTTTCGATATACCTTAGCTTGCGTTTGAGTGCCTGGTTGTTTCCTTTGAGAACCAATACATTGCCCTGAAGCGTGAAGTTGCCGCCCGGCGGGCTTCCAAATAGGGATTCCATGGCCATCACCGAAGCCGGCTCGTTGCCGTGGATTCCGGCAATAATCACCAGGGTTGGAAGTTGGGGGTCCCCATGGTGGGCAAACAGAATACGGGGATTGTCTGTGGTGAGAAGCGGATCAGACATTATTCTTCGCATACAACTTGTCCCAGATTCCTTGTGCATCCGTATCCGTGACCAGGCCTATCAACTGATCCCCGTCTACTACCGGCAGGCAGCTGATTTTTTTATTTACCATCAGCAGCATGGCATATTTGATGTCGGTTTCTGGCCCCACCGTGACCAGATCGGATACCATGATGTTTTTGGCAATTTCAAGCTCGTTTTCGGTTTCTCCGAGTTTTTCCAGGGTGGATCGGGTAATCAATCCCGTTAGTTTTCCAGCTTTGTTTTCTACGGGGATGTGGTGGATGTTTTTCCAAAGCATGATTTTCTTCACCAACGCGACCAGGTCGTCTTCCTGTACGGTGATCAAATCGGTGGTCATGATGTTTCCAATCCAATCGTATTGGATGGGTATGGATTTGAGCTCCGAGTAGCTGGCAGCTTTCCATTCGCTGATGGGCAATTCGGATTTTCTTCGTGTTTGTATTGCTTCGGTTAGGGTCACCATTGCCTCGTCTCTGCTCATGTGCTTTTTTATCGCCCGGTAGCTTTTAATCATCCAGCTGCTGCCGGTTTGGCCGGTTTTGACCCGCTTGCGGATAATTCCCAGGTATCCGTTCGCCTCTTCGCTGGAAATACCCACGGACAGCAATCCTTTTTCTGCCATGGGAATTAATTCATCCAACAGCAGTTTTTGTGCCGGAACCATGCGGTTTTCCCAGGCCATGTTGCTGTAGATACCGGAGGTTGCCGCCCGGTAAAAATTTCCCTTTGTATCCTCAAACGACCTTCGGTGCCAGGATTTTTGGTACGATTCGGGCATGGCTTTCATCAAGCCTACCCAAAGTACAAAGTTTGCCATTTCATCGATAACAGTAGGTCCGGATGGCAGGTACCGGTTTTCGATTCGCAGGTGGGGAATTCCACCTCCCGTACCGAAACAGGGCCTGTTCCAGCGCCAGATGGTACCGTTGTGTAATTTTAAGGCCTGTAGATCGGGGATTTTTCCTTTTTGCAAGTCTTGCAAGGAGTCGGCTGTGGACTTGTGGGTGAGGATTAAGGGAAATCGAGCGATGTTTTCTTTATAAATCTCGGTGGTATCCCGGGCCCAATGGTTGCCAAAGGATACCCGCTGTTCTTTTTCCTTCAGGTGGTAGCCCTTGCTACGAATATCAATGCTTTGCTGAAAAAGCGGAATACGGGTTTCGGACCATAGCTCCCGGCCAAATAGCAAGGGGGAGTTGGTGCAGACCGCGAGAACGGGGCCCGAAATCAGCTGGGCCCAATTGTATTGGTCCACAAACTCCTCGGCGGTTACCTGCAGGTGGCACTGAAAGCTCGTATTGCAGGCCTCAAATAGAATATTGGTATGGGCTAAAATCAACTCGTCCACCCCGGAAATATTTAGTTCGAAATCCTGTCCCCTTAGCTGTTTGATGATCTCGTCCAGGGCTTGGTACCGGGGATTCGGGGTCATGTAGTCCATTTGTCCCGAGCGCAGATCAATGGAGGGCAAAATGCCCGTTAGTACGACCTCGTCACCAAAGGTGGCGGCCACTTGCTCGGCTTTTCGCAGGTATTTCCGGAGCTGCTTTTCCATCAGGGGAAAGGCTCCCGCCTTTAATTCCAGGGGATCCAGGTTTAGCTCCAGGTTGTACATGGCCAGCTCGGAAGTAAAATGGGCATCGGCCAGTTTGCTCAAAATCAAGGGGCCATTTTTGGAAGGCTTGTTATGCCGGTTGATGAGCGCAAACTCCTGCTCCGCACCGATACGTTGCACGTCTTTTTCGATGAGCCCCTCTTGGATCATTTGATCCAACGCTTCGATATCCCGGATCAGGTTTTTGAGAAACTTTTTCCTCTCGGGTAATTTGATTGCTTTAGTTACACGATGTTCTCCCATGCTTCCAACAATTTACAAAGGGAAAAACGAAATTGAAAACCCGAAGCAAAGAAACCAATGCCTTTTTCCCGATACAGGTAGGGAAGAGCTAACGGATGGCCTTCGCCAGGCTTTGGGCCATTATTTTCGCGCCAGCCTTGTTTGGGTGTACCCCGTCCGGAAAATGCCTGCCGTGCGGTTCGAGGGGAAGGTGCAGGTCAATCACCACCGCCCCCGTTCTTTTGGCTGCTTCCCGAATAAGCGGGGTCATTTCCTCGACAATTACCTTTTCTGTAATGCCCCAGTTATCTTCAAACACCGGCACTGGAAGGCAGAGGAAAATCTTCCCCTGTTCGGGCATGTGGCGTTTGATTGCCGAAATCATTTCCACATAATCCTCGAGAAAGGAGTCTTTGTAGGCCCAATTCTGCGGCTTTGAATCATTGGTTCCCAACAGCAGAATCAGGATATCGGGTGCATATGCTTGTACCTGCTCAAACTGGGGTTCGTTCCAGTACGGGAAATCTCCTTTCTTTAGAAGCGTACGGGCACTTACGCCGAAGTTTTTTACCTGATAGGCCTTCCCGAGTATCTTTTGTAGCTGAAGGGGATAACTATCCGGATGGTTTCTTCCGGGCCCTTCCGTGATGCTGTTTCCGACGCAGGCGATTTTAACCGCAGGCTGCTGGGCACTGCCTTCCTGGCTCCAAAGCAACAAGAGCGCGCAAATAATTTTTTTCATTACGACGAAGATCAAACAAATGGGGAATTACATACTATTTCCGTGAAAACGGGACTTCTATTTATTAATTTGCACCGAATCGCATACTCGTGGGCTTATTGAACCAAAAAATCAGGAAATTCTTCGAAAAATTTAACGTACTCTCGCTGGATGTGGTGTCTGGAGCCTGTGCGGGTATGTATTTTTTTTCCGACATGATGCGCATTTCGCTTTTCTGGTATTACTACCTGCTGCTGGGAATGGCGGTTTGGGCCATTTATACCTTCGACCACCTGTTGGACGCCCGCAAGGTCTACCGCCATGCGCTTACCAAAAGACGCCGCTTTCATCAGCAGCATTTCGGTCGCCTGGCAGGCGCACTGGGCGCCGTGGGGATCGCGGGGCTGCTGCTCGCTTTTCGCTACCTGCGATCTTCCCCACTACTGGAAGCCGGTTTGCTCGTATTCGCATTGATTATCCTCATCATGCTGACCTTGCACTGGGGTGGTGAAAAAACAGCCGTTGCCAAGGAATTCGCAATCGCTGGGTTTTATGTGCTCGGGATTGTACTGGCTCCCGCTTTGCGCCATGACTTTGACTTTGCCCCCAATCCCTGGCTCTTCTATTTGCTGGCCTATTTTCTCCTAGCCTGGTATAATTTGGTGTATTTGTCCTACCTGGACGGGGCACTGGATCGGGCAGAAGGACATCATTCCATCGCGACGGTTCTGGGTAAAAATAAAACGCGAAAGCTACTTTGGGTAATGGGTCTGCTAGGCCTGGGCTACACAGTTTTTTTGTTTTCCTACCTGTCCTCCTACTACCACCGCTTTACTCTGGTATGGGCGCTCATGCTACTCATTCATGTAATCAGCTTCGTGGAAAGGCCGGAGAATATCGCGGTCGTCCGCAGGCGTCTTGAAGCAAGCTTTTCCCTTCCCCTACTTTTATTGCTGGTATGATTGGTTTGCGTAAAAGGATAGCGACGGACCCCTATTGCCTGATCGCTCCAGTCTATGAGTTTTTCTCACACCTGGTGTTTGGAAGGGATTTTCAGCGAAGCAAAACCGCTTTTTTGGATCGAATTCAACCGGGCAATACGGTATTGGTGCTGGGTGGGGGTACCGGGTCCATTCTTCCCCAATTGGTCAACCGGTGCGGAACCAGTGGTCGCATTCTTTACATGGAGACCTCCAGGGAAATGCTTCGCCGTAGCCGGCAGCAATTGGAACCATCTGCCACAGCGCAGGTAGAATGGATCCATTCCTCACAGGTAAGCGATTTGCCGGCGTTGAAGGTGGACGCGATCATCTCCCACTACCTACTGGACGTGTTGTCCGACAGAGATATCGATCGCCTATTTCGGGAAATACAGCCCCGGATTCATTCGGAAACCCGCTGGATTTTCGCTGATTTTTTTCCAAAAGCGGACCGAGAATGGTTGCTTTTCGCCATGATTTACCTGTTTCGGTTGCTCACCCGGCACCCCCGGAAGGACCTTCCGGAGTACCACTCCTATTTTCAAAAGTGGGGATGGAAACAGGTGGATAGCGCGACTTTTCAAGGAGGCTTTTTTCAGGCGATTTGCTACAAGCCCGCCCCCAAATCGATCAATTTACCGATTACCTCGTTAAAATAGGCCCCGTTGTAGGGACCATAAAAATTCATGTCTCGTACCTCGTAGTAGCTTTCCTTATAGTATTCGTCCGGCGTGATGTAGCCGATGTATCCCCCGTTAAATGTGGTGATCATCAGGTTCATTCCTAAGGCCGCCGCTTTCTTTTCCCAGGATTCATAAAACACCCCTGATACCTCTCCAGAGGAGGAAATAAAGAGGGTATTGCCGATCTTTACCAGATCAAAATGGGCCGGGTAGTCGCCAATGGCCCAATCGAATAGCCAGGGACGGATCCGCCAGTCGTTGCTGATGCGGTAATGGGGCTCGCGCAGGTACAGGGGAAGCTTTGCTGCGATCAGTGTTGTTTCGGTTTGTTCGCCGCTGCTCCCTTCCGGAGTTTCCGTCACGATGGTACCCAGCTCTGCGGCATACTTCCTCACATTTTCGATATCGTTTCCCGGGATTGTGGGACGGTGGCTGCCGACGGCTCCGGCTGCGAACAGCACCAACTCCTGCTTGGCCTCGAGGCCTTTCGAAAAATAGAAGGGATAATCGCCCGAGAGCCCCATAAACCGGCTACTCAAACAGGTGGCATGCGCGCTAAAGGTGACCAGGCTGGCGCGCTTTCCTGCGGTGTTTTCCAGACTAAATTGACGGATAAAGGGGTCTACCGGATCTCCGGCAACCAGTCGGTTGCTAACAAAATTTCCGGCATTGCTTTTTTTATAGCTCAGCCGGACGGTATCCATACGCGTAATTGCCCCCCGCAGGGCCTGCACCGTGCCGGCAGCAATGCGATCCACCAGCGGCTGATTCCACCCCCCCAGGGCCAGGCTCCCTACCGGTCCGGGAATGGTTCCACCCATACCGCTATGGGTATGGGTAGCCGTGAAATATACCCGATCCACCGGGATTTCCTGCGCTTCGATTTCTTTTTTCAGGGCCGTTGCCAGTTTGGGATGAACAAGGAGCAGTTCGTAATTTAAAAAAGCAAGGGTAAAATCACCATTGCCTACTACCATTGCCTTGACGAAACTGCTGTCCTGTACAAATTCATAGTTGCCTCTGGGGCGGTAGGCGACTAACGGGACGGGTTCTTCGGGTGTCATGTTGGCGCTTGCCCAACCACCCAGCAAAAATCCCTGGTCAGCGCCCTGTACGGAAAGGCTGTCCAGGGCTGCCATGGTTTTTTTGTAGTAGCTTTTTTCGCGATACGGGGTCCAGTCTACGGTGGTCAGGGTTGCTAAAACCACGAGAAGTAGAAACCCTGCCAGGTAAAGCAAATAAGCAAGCCATCGGTTTATCGGAAGTCGGAACAGCGGCATGGGCTAGCCTTCGTAGGTAAATGTTCCGTGTTGCCCGCTTACAGTCACCTTTTTACCCGGGTGATCGGTGACGCGCCCGATAATTTGGGCCGCTACTCCAAACTCCGAGGCCAGTTGAATCACCTCTTCCGCTCGTTTTTCATCCAGATACACCTCCATCCGGTGTCCCATGTTAAAAACCTTGTACATTTCTTTCCAATCCGTTCCGCTTTCCTGTTGAATGAAAGTAAACAGGGGAGGGGTATCAAACAGGTTGTCTTTGATGACGTGTAGGTTTTCGATGAAATGCAGGACCTTGGTCTGCGCCCCGCCGCTGCAATGAACCAGGCCGTGGATTTCAGAACGGAAGGACTTCAAGAGGGAGGCGATGATCGGCGCATAGGTACGGGTCGGGGAAAGGACTAGTTTGCCCATGTCAAGGGGAGTACCAGGAGCTGGGTCCGTCAGGCCAAAACTGCCCGAATAAACCAATTCTTTAGGCAGGAGGGGGTCAAAACTCTCGGGAAAGGACTCGGAGAGGCGGTGGTGAAAAACGTCGTGTCGGGCGGAGGTCAGCCCATTGCTACCCATGCCGCCATTGTAGGCAGTCTCGTACCGGGCTTGTCCAAATGAGGCCAATCCGACGATCAGGTCGCCGGCGGCAATGCGGTCGTTGGAAATGACATCTTCCCGTTTCATCCGGCAGGTGACCGTGCTGTCTACAATAATCGTGCGCACGAGGTCGCCCACATCGGCGGTCTCCCCTCCGGTAAGCAGGGCGTAAACCCCGTGGTCCCGCAGCAATTGGAGGACCTCTTCGGTGCCGTTGATGATAGCGGATATGACTTCTCCGGGAATCAGGTTTTTATTTCGGCCGATGGTGGAGGAGACCAGAATATTATCGACCGCACCCACACAAAGCAGGTCGTCGATGTTCATGATAATGGCGTCCTGTGCGATACCTTTCCAGACAGAGAGATCACCGGTGGCTTTCCAATACAGATAGGCCAGGGAGGATTTGGTACCGGCGCCGTCGGCATGCATGATATTGCAATAGGCGGGGTCATTTCCCAGGATATCGGGTACGATTTTACAAAAAGCCCTGGGGTAGAGTCCCTTATCCAATTTGGAGATGGCTTCGTGTACGTCTTCCTTGGAGGCCGATACCCCGCGTTGCATATACCTTTCGTTCATAACCTTGGCTTTGAAAAAAACAAACAGGCGGCAAATATACGGATTTTACTCGGTGATTTCTATTACCTTAAACTCGGTGCGCCGGTTGACCTGGTGTTCTTCTTCCGTTTGGGCATTTTCGATTAGCAGTTGCTGTTCTCCATAGCCGCGGGCTTCCAGGCGGGAAGCATCGATTCCTTGCGAAACGATGTATTCGACTGCGGATTCCGCCCTTCGCTGCGACAGGTCTTGGTTGTAGGCATCGCTAGCTCGGGCATCGGTGTGGCTGCTAAGTTCGATACGGATACCGGGGTTGTCCTTGAGAATCTTGACCAGTTTGTCCAACTCCTGAGCCGCATCGGGTCGAATTTCGGCTTTGTCCAGGTCATAATAGATGTTTTCCAGTACGATCGCCCGCTCCAATACCAATTGCTCCAATACGATCGTGGTATCCAGGGTCACATTGGTTACGTCCTGGATCAGTTCCTCGGGAGCCGGTGTTTTTCCGATGGTACTATACGGCACACTTTGGGAAAAATATCCGGTTTTCGAAGCGATCATGGTATAGGTCTTCTCCGGCTCTAAAGGAAAGCGTAATCTCCCGCTTTGGCTGGAAAAATTGCCGTCGATGGTTTGGTTGTTGGCGTCGTAGAGAACCACCCGGGTCTGCGGAAGTACCTGTTCCTGTCCGTTTTCCAACCGTTCTTTGGTGACCACGTTCAGCAATACATTGACAACCTTAGGCGGAGGGGTCATGTCTTTGAAATAATAAATATCGTCGTCCCCTTTGCCTCCGGGTCGGTTGGAGGTAAGGTAGCCCTCCTTCGGATAATCGGTAAAGAATATTCCGAAATCATCACCAATGGAGTTGATATTGGCGCCGAGGTTCTTTACACGGATCCCGCCGTTTTCTTTTTGGGCCAGGAAGAGGTCCAACTTACCGTATCCGGGATGTCCGTCGGAAGAAAAGTAAAAATCCCCATTTGGTAGTGGTCTGGGGAACAGTTCGTTTCCGGGTGTATTGATAGGCGCTCCCACGTTTACCACATTGCCGAAATCACCATTGGCAAGCCGGGTGGAGCGGTACAGGTCAATCCCACCGAGGCCACCGGGCCGATTGGAAGCAAAGTACAGCGTATCCCCATCTGCACTAAAGGCTGGCGTAGAATTCCAATATTCCGGTTCGCCGTTTACGGGCATGAAGATCGGTTCGGTAAATCCTCCACCACGGAAATACGAGGCAAAAAGGCTCACCTCTGGAAGGTCGTTTTTGGCGTTGGCATTTCCACGGGCGTAGATAATGGTATTTCCGTCGGGGCTGATGGCAATGGCTCCCTGGTTCAAGCCAGTTTCGTTTTGAAACTCCGGAAGGGTCTGCACGTTTTGTACGTCCACGTTGATGCCTTCCGCCCGGGCCCGGAACAGGCGGGTGTAGCCTTGTCCGGTAGCCGGATACAACCCTCCTGCCCCCCTGGAACTCGTAAAGTACAGGTAATTTTCACTCAGGACCGGCGCATAGTCGATGCCGGTGGTATTCAACAACTCGTAATTTTCCAGTTCGTGGTTTGGCCAAATGGGTTCGACTTCGGAAAGCGCTTCGATATTTTGTATTTCCTTTTCTGCCAGGGCGATTTTTTGGTCGTCCATGGTCAGGGTTTGGGCGGTTTCGAAAGCTACTTTTGCCGAATCGTATTCACCTTTTCCTTTCAGGCTTTTGCCTTTGTAGTAGGCGCTTTCAAACGTGGCGTCCGACTCGGAGACCTTTTCGTAATAGCTTGCGGCATTTTCAATGCGATTGGAAAGGCGAAAGCTTTCGGCAATGAACAAGTTGGCCTCGCTGTTATCCGGGTCTTTCTCCAGCAATCTGGAGTAAGAACTAATCGCCATCTGGTACTCTCCAGAGCTAAATTGGTTCTGCGCTTTCTGTTGGAGACTGGTACAGGAAGCCTGAAGCAAGAGCACAAGGAGGGGGAGCCAAAGGGCAGCGAAACGGATGGAATGCGTTGCTTTTTTCATACGAAATAGATTCCCTTTCGAATTTAGTGGGCAAAATATTTTTTCAACCAACTCGATTCAGCAGGTATTAGCCATTGGTTTTTTAAATCGGCGATTTTATTGACACCCGGATTGAAGACTTTGCTTTTCGGCTGCAAATAACCTTCCTGAACGTGCATTTTTATTTCCGGTAAAAAAGCCACGTTCACTCCTTCTTCATCCAGGTAGGAGACTTTTCCGCTATCCAACAGATTGATGGAAAGCTGGGTTTCGATTTCCCGCAATGCCCGGACCGAACTATCGATCGAACAACCGCTGGCCCCAAGGGGTCCTTCGTCCACGGCGAGTACAATAAATTGATCGTATTTGATGTCAAACGAAGTGGGAAGCTGCGTTCCGTGGGTGTTCCACTGATTGCAGAAACTTACCAATTTGGAAATGATCCAGGTCTTCTCTTCCTCTTTAAACGGTCTATCAGCCTGGTAGACCCATATTCTGGCCTCTTCGGACATTTGTTCAAATGGTACGTACATGCCTGATTCTGGTTTAGTATGGTAGTTTACGTTTGCTGTCTGTTCATCGCCCGAGCGATTACACGTATACTAGTAAACGTAAATTGAGTTTATTATGATGCAAAATAGGGATTAAGATCCACTAAAAAACGCAATAAACCAAAAGAATGTTGCCTTAATCCCGTAGACGGTAGGTCTACTCAGCCGGACAAACCCTGGTCCCGGGCGATGAGTTCGGCCAGGTCCAGGACCTGCACCTGTTTTTCCTGTTCTTTGTTTTTTACCCCGTCGGACATCATGGTGAGGCAAAACGGACATCCCACGGCGATGGTTTTTGCTCCCGTCTGCAGGGCTTCTTCGGTTCGTTCTACGTTGATGTCTTTGTTGCCTTTTTCGGGTTCTTTGAACATTTGCGCGCCTCCGGCTCCGCAGCAAAGTCCCTTGCTGCGGCACCTTTTCATTTCCACCAATTCCATATCCAGGGCTTTGATGATCTCTCGTGGAGCTTCATAGACGTTGTTGGCTCTTCCCAGGTAGCAGCTGTCGTGAAAGGTAATTCGTTTTCCTTTGTATTCGCCTCCACCTTTCATGACGATTTTTCCTTCCTGGATCAGTCCCTGTAGAAACTGGGAGTGGTGCATTACCTCGTAATTGCCTCCCAGGGCAGGGTATTCGTTTTTCAGCGTGTTGAAGCAATGCGGGCAGGCTGTGACAATCTTTTTGATCCCATACCCGTCCAGCACCTGTATGTTGCTGATGGCCTGCATTTGAAATAAAAACTCGTTTCCCGCTCTACGGGCAGGGTCTCCGGTACAGGTTTCTTCCTCGCCCAGTACCGCAAAATTGATCCCGACTTTGGTCAGTATTTTTGTAAAGGCCAGCGTGACGGCCTGGTAGCGTTCGTCAAAGGAGCCCGCGCAGCCCACCCAAAAAAGCACTTCGGGTGTCTCTCCTGCAGCTGCCTTTTGGGCCATGGTGGGGACTTGATAGGTATTACTCATTTGTAGTTGGTTTCGTATCTTCCTGATTTACTTTGGCTGCCCAGTTAAACCGATCGGTCGGGGGAAATTTCCAGGGGGCAAAGCTGGTTTCGATGTTTTGAAACATGGCGTTCCACTGGGCCGGACTGCCGCTTTCCTCCATCGCGGTGTATCGCCGCAGCTCTAAGATGATGGATAACGGGTCAATATTTACCGGACAGGCTTCCACGCAGGCATTGCAACTGGTACAGGCGTTGATTTCTTCCTGGCTGATGTAATCGCCCAGCAGGGATTTGCCATCGTTCACTCCGTCTTTCCCGGCCGCATTGGCACGGCTGATTTCTTCGGCCCGGTCCCGGGTATCCATCATGATTTTGCGTGGCGATAGTTTTTTTCCGGTGAGGTTGGCCGGGCATTCGGCCGTGCAGCGACCGCACTCGGTACAGGAAAAGGCATTCATGACCTGAACCCAGGAAAGGTCCGGGACATCTTTTGCACCAAACCGGCCGATATCAGCCTGATCCGTTGGCTCGGGAGTCGCTTGCAGACCCAGCATGGATTTCACTTCCTGCGTCACTACTTCCATGTTGGGTATTTTTCCCTGAGGCTCCAGGTTGGCGTACCAGGTGTTGGGAAAGGCCAGAAATATGTGCAGGTGCTTCGAATAGGTCACGTAGATGGCAAAGCCCAGGATGCCCAGGATGTGAAACCACCAGGCACCGCGTTCCACAAGCAGCAGGGTGCTGCTGCTCAACCCGTCAAAAAGTCCCTGCAGGCTGCTGCTAATCCAGAGCCCACCCAGGGGGATGTACCCTTCCACACCTCGATAGGCCAATAATTGATCGGAAGCATTCATGGTCAGGATGGCAAGCATCAGCACGATTTCAATCCATAAAATGAGGTTGGCATCCAGCTTGGGCCAGCCTTTTAGCTCGGCTGAGGAAAGCCGTGGGACCTTCATGCCGTTGCGGCGAACCAAAAATGCAACACAGGAAATCAATACGCCCAATGCGAGAACTTCAAACACGTTCATGGCCAGGGTGTAGAAACCGGCGAGAAACGGGGCGAAAATCCGGTGGGTACCGGCCAGGCCATCGATGATAAACTCCAGCACTTCCAGGTTGATGACCACAAAAGAAACGTAAATGATCAGGTGTAGCAGGGCGGGTCCCACGCGTTTGAACATTTTCTTTTGGCCAAACGCAACCAACGCCATCGTCTTCCACCGTTCCCTGGGGCGGTCGTTTCGGGCCAGTGGTTTTCCCAACAGAATGGTCTGTCGTAAATAGCTAATTCGCTTGTATAAAATATATCCTGACGCACCCAGAACCAATAAAAATAGGATTTGCGGTAAGCTGCTCATAGTGAATGTATTACTCTTAGGCCTCTATTTTTTTATTCAAATCGTTTGTACAAAAGTAACAAATACCTACCTTTGCAACACTTTCAGCGGTGATGTAGCTCAGTTGGTAGAGCATCGGACTGAAAATCCGTGAGTCGGTGGTTCGAGCCCACTCATCACCACTGGCCCTGGTTTCGACCAGGGCTTTTTTTTTGCCTTTTTTTTATATCCGAAGCGATTGTTGATGCTGTTGCTTTGTATCATTTCCCCGGCAAATTACTAAATAGTACGGATGCATGCTATCATTACCGCATTAAACAACCCCTGGAAGGCCCAGTTGTTCCAAAATTCGGGTCTTTCCCTCCGCGAAAATGCAAAGGGAATGCATTGCCGTCAAAAAAATTTGACAAAAAGTGTAACATTCGCGCGACAACTTCATCCTATACCTGCATGAGCACTTTTTTTGAAGCAACGATATGGCCGCTACGAAATAAACTGTACCGTATGGCGTATCTCCGAACGAAAGACCGGGATGCAGCGAACGATGCCGTTCAGGAGTCCTTTTCCAACGCATGGGTACACCGGGAAAGCCTGGAGCGGATGGAAAATCCGGAAGGATGGATGGTGAAGACCCTCAAAAATCAAGTGCTGCAGCAGTTTCGTACCGCAAGCAGGATGGAACCCTTAGAAAACCAGGGCGAAGCAATACAGGAAGAGCCGGCCGAATCCCAGGCAGCGAGTCAATCGGTGAAACGGGTGTTTTGCTTTTTGGACGACCTGCCCCAAAAGCAGCGGGAGGTCTTTGAACTGCGGGAAGTGGAAGGACTGACTTACGAAGAAATTGCCGGGTACCTGGAAATTTCGGTCGAGCAGGTGAAGGTAAACCTGCACCGGGCCAGAAAGAGACTCAAGGAATTTTTACTGAAATGCAAGGAAGATGAACGATAGATTGGATCAATTACTGGAGAAGTACTGGCAGGGGACCAGTTCACCTGTAGAGGAGGAGGAGATGAAAGCACTGTTGGAGCGTGTACCGGGGTATGCGCAGGAAAAGACCTTTTTCCTGGGCCTGCGTGAGATCAAACGCATGAAATCTGAACTTCCGGAAAATTCGGGTTTTCGCAAGATGAGCAGGCCAACAGACGGTGGATTTGTCAGGGACTGGATGAAGCTGGCGGCGACGCTGATTTTGCTTGTCGGTATGGGGGTCTTGGTACGTCAATACCAGGTTTGGCAAGAAAAAAAAGCTCAGGAACGTGCCTATTTTGAGGTCATGGAGGCATTTGGCTTAATCCAGCAGAATTTGCATAAGGGAGAAAGGCAGCTTGAGGTCATGCAGGACCTCAAATACCTGCATGCACCCCATCAACTATTCAACCTAAACGAACGGAAAAATGACTAAGAAATTCATTGCTTTACTGGGTCCGCTGATGTTGGTACTTGGCGGTCTACAGGCGCAGGAAAGTGCCATTGAAAAATTTTATTCCAAATACGTGGAGGACGAGCGTTTTTCCCGCGTCTTTATCAGTCCCAAAATGATGCAGATGGCCGGCGGTTTTCTGAATTCCAACAGCGTGGAAGGGGATGAAGAGGCCGGGCAGCTGCTGTCGCTTATCGCTAAAGTGAAGGGGATTCGGATTTTGTCCGGCGAGCAGGTCAATGGGTTGGATATGTTTGACGAGGCTATTGAACTCCTTAACTACAACCAATCATTTTATTTGGAAAGCAAGTACGAAGAGCTGATGGACATCAAGGACAAAAGCAGTTCCTTAAAGTTTTTGGTACGGGAAGAAGCGGGCCGGATCAAAGAATTGCTGATGGTTTCGGGGACAAAGGAAGAATTTACCCTTATGAGTATGTTGGGGGATTTTACCTACGCCGATCTAAACCTGCTAGCCGAAAAAACCAACCTGCCGGGCATGAAGGAATACGGGCAGGGCAATAAAGAATAAGTTTTGAAAAATTAACGTATTGACTATTCATTTAACGACAAAATTATGAAGAATGCACTAAACCTTGTTTTCCTTTCCCTGTTCTTTTGCCTACCGCTAAGCCTCTTTGGCCAGAGCAAAAGCGTGGACCGGCTTTACAATCAATACAAAGGCGAAGAATCTTTTTTCCACCTGGATTTGGCGGGTAATTTCCTGGATTTTGCGAAGGGCTGGGACATTGACATCGAAGAAGCCAACCTGTCGGCCATCACGGAGAGCATCGAACGGGTCAAACTCTTCAAGCTGCCGGTAAGTGGTAACCAGGCACGAGCCGATTTCAGAAAGCTGGCGCAGGGACTTGAGCGGGAAAACTACGAACTGATGATGGAAGCGGAAGAAAAAGACAGTGGCGTATCCATTTATGCGCTGGGTCAGCGCAGCATGAAGGGTCTGGTGCTGCTAATTCGTTCCAACGAGGATGCCGAATACCTCGTGATTGAGTTGGAAGGACAGTTTGACCAAAAGGCCCTGGCCAAGGTAGGAAAGGGGATTTGATACTTTCTTCCCACTCTTGGAAAGGCGGGGTCGGAAAACCGGAATCGTCTAAAACCCTTGAGGTCTTCGAGACCTCGAGGGTTTTTTTCGTGTACGTTCTTCGAAAAGAATACGGGGTTGGGAAAACCCCAAAGGTCTATGTCCACAACCGTTGAGGTCTTTGGGACCTCGACGGTTTTATTATTCGTGTACGTTCTTCGAAAAGACCTTCGGGGTTGGGAAAACCCCAAAGGTCGATGTCCATAACCGTTGAGGTCTTCGAGGCCTCAACGGTTTTATTCGTTTACGTTCTGCGGAAAGACCCTCGGGGTTGGGGAAACCCCAAGGGTCAATGTTTATAACCTCGACGGATTCATTTCGTAAGATCTCTGGCAATGACTCCATTACACAGGATTTTTATTGTCGACGAGGAATTTTTAAGCCCGCCATTTTTTTCGTATTTTTTCTAATTCAATCATCTTACCGCTCATGAAGCAATTGTTGTTCTCCTTGGTTTTTCTGTTTTTGGCAGCTTGCGGATCCGGCAATTCGTCCGTTGAGAACGGTCGAGGACCAGACTTGAATTTTACACTGGACACGGTTCAGATTGATGCCCGGGGAGAAATCCTTTTCCTGAATAACGGCTTGCGTTCTGCGGTCCTTACCGATGACAAGCACTACCTGTATAACCTGAATCGCCAGGCCTATACCATCGAAAAAATCGATTTAACTACCTTGGCACTGGAGACCTTGCTACCGTTTGAAAAAGAAGGGCCGGATGGCATTGGGGGATATTCCATGGGAATAAGGCTGGTAGACGGGGATCGGTTTTTGCTATCCGGTTACGGCAATCATGCCCTGTTTGACAGCAACGGCAAAAAACTGGCCGATGTAGGCCCGGAAACAATCCCTTCCTTTGCCTCGGAAACGGAAGCAGGGAACGTGCTGTTTCCGGTGCGATTGCCGGAGACCCGGTCTGCTTATGCTGGGGTATGTATCATTCCCGGAGAACGGGAACCGCAGCTAATGTTCTGGGATACGGAAGAACAAACGTATCGGAAAGTAAGGAACCCCCTGCTGGAGAGATCCATACAGTACCAAACGGACTTTGACGATGGGACCACGGCTATGTTTATAAGCGGTGGGGAATACCTCGAAGTGGTAAATGATAGGGTTTTGTTGGGCCTAAACGGAAGTTCAGATCTTTGTATACGTGAACCGGGACAAGAGGAATTTTATAAAAAGACCTTCGAAAACGGTTGGATTCCCCGGGAAAAGGAGACCACCTTTCCGGAAAAAATAAACGATAGGGCCTTGTTTCAAGAATTGTATAAGAAAGCGACGGAGGAAATTTCCTATAATAAGCCCATTTGGGATGAAAGTCGAAAGGTTTATTTCCGGTTTTCCTACAAGCAGGAATACGGCGTTGCAAACACCGGTCCTTCGGATGGTCTTTTCCCCAAACCTACGGGCGCTAGCGTGTACCTCACGATCTACGATGCCGATTTTAATTTGCTGAGAGAGACTGCCGTTCCTGAATTGAACCAGCCGCCGGCCTACCACTTTGTCAAAGATGGTAAGATTTGGATCTTTGAGAATTTGGAGGATGAAATGGGTTTTGTAAGGTTGAGTTTTGATTTGTGATTTCGGATGGTTTGTAGGTCGATTGAACAAATGTTAACCATATAAGGCATAGAAGGACATATAAGGGGTTTTTATTGTAATTCTGGGCGTATTTGAGATATATCTTCTAATGGTAAAATTATTCCTTGCCGTGTTTAATTTTTAATCCTAAATCGCTGACCAATTTGGTGTAACGTTTGTTTTTGGGGTAGTTAGCCACAAACCAGTCTAGG
Organism: Cyclobacterium xiamenense; assembly: GCF_009467825.1. Classification (GTDB taxonomy): domain Bacteria; phylum Bacteroidota; class Bacteroidia; order Cytophagales; family Cyclobacteriaceae; genus Cyclobacterium; species Cyclobacterium xiamenense. The sequence continues at coordinate 186,815 of NZ_WIOK01000010.1, forward strand.
TATTCCGGCAGTTTACCACCCAGGAAATAGGGTAGGTTCATTAGATAAAATGTCATATTTACAGGGTAAATAAATACAAAAAATGTAAGATATACAGGGTAACATGTTACAAAATATGGGATATTTAGAGGCCAAAATTAAATGTGTGGATTATTTACCCTTTTTTTAACACCTATTTATTTTAATTTGCCCGGAAAATTCTTAATTTTTTAGTCTAAATCAAATCATAAACACATGAGGCTTTTCGTTATTCTTTTCTTCGCCAGTTTACTTATTGGCTGTGGGAGCGTTGATCATCGGGAAAAAACCGGTGAGGTACGCCTGGGTTTTAGCCTGGATACGGTTATGATTGATGGGGGAGAACAGCTTGTTTTTCCATATTTAGCCGCATCAAGGAGTTTTTTTACGGATAATAACCGCTTTCTGTTTAACTTCAATGATTTCGATCATTCGGTTGAAAAAATTGACCTGGAAAAACTTGAGTTTGCTGGAAAGTATCCCTTTGAAAAGGAAGGGCCTAACGGCACCGGGGAATATGTGGATTACATGGTACACCTGGACTCCGGAAAATTGCTCATACAAACGAGTAATCAGGCGGGTATTTTTGATTGGGAGGGGAATAAACTCGGGGAATTTGACCCCTTGCTGGAGGGAACTTCACTGACGAATGCTGACAAAAAGGCTTTTCAGCCTTTTAAGGCAGTAGGAGATCAGGTTTATGGCCTGATAGTTGACAATGCGGCCAACACCAGTGAAGTGGGATATTTTAACCGCAGCAGGGATGAATTTTCAACCATTCCTTTGGCAGAGGAATTCAGACATGGGGACTTTAACTTGGAGCACAGGGAAGGTAATTCCCGGCGACGGTATGCGCCAGGTTTCATCATGCAGGCCTATGGTGAAAATAAGCTGGTAGTGGGCAGTCCGGTGTCCAGCAGCTTGTTTATTTTCGACCCTGAAAGCGGGCAATTAGAAAAGAAGGAATACAATCTTACCCTGACAGCAAATGAGAAAAAGGGGGTTTACAGGCTAGCAACCGAGGATGAGGCTGATTTTCAAAGGGCATACGTAGAATTGTATGAGGAGGTATCATTCGGTCCTTTAATATGGGATGTTGAAAATGAACGTTTTTTTCGTTTTTATTATGAGTACTCCTATCCGGATGAGCTTCCTCCGGGTGGATTTCCAAGACCTGTTTCCACCGCAGTCTACCTGATGGTATTGGATAATGAACTTAACTTACTTCATGAAACGTCCGCGTCTCAGCTTGATTATGTACCCTACTTTTCTTTTGTCAAAGACGGCAAAATCTGGATTTTTGAAAATATAGACGATGAGATGGGGTTTGTACGTATGTCGATTTCGGATTTACCCAATCGGAAATCATAAATTCACCATCCTCCCAAGAAATTAGCTATAAAATGAGAAAGTTTTTGGTAATTTATTTATGCAGCTGCCTTATAGGTTGTGGCGAAAAAGAGAAGTTTGGAAATCAGGGGATAACTAACCTGGAGTTTTCTCTGGATACAGTAATGATTGATCCGGGAAATGAACTGCTGTATTTAAATGCAGGGCTTCGGATGGCTTCGCTGGAGGCCGAAAGAGACTATCTCTATAATTTCAACCTTTCCGACCACACCATTGAGAAAATCAATTTAAACAGTAGGAAGCTTGAAGATAAACTGGCATTCGAAAAGGAAGGTCCTGATGGAGTTGGAGATATGGTATATAGAATGGATCTGATATCAGACGAATTGGTGGCGTTTTTAGGTTACGTAAAAGTCGGTATTTTTGATTTGAAAGGGAGAAAGGTGGCTGAATTCCCCATTGCGGAGATAGATTTCGACGGGGACCGGTTGATTAAGGGCGAACGTTTTGAATTTCTGAATACCTATATGTTTGATCCGCAGAAGATGGTGGGCTTGATTAGAAATGCCAGGGAAAAATCCTTTTCCTTGGGAGTGTTGGATTCCGGTTTCAGACATTTGAAGAAGACTCCGATTCCTTTGGATGCACCGGAGAACTTTCGATTTGTGCTAAGTAGTCCTTCTAGAGTACAAATGTCCTTTCCCTCAGCCAATATTTCTAAGCACAAAGGCAATTACGTCATTACCAATGAGGTAAATAATACAATCCTGCTTTACGATGCCGATTTAGATACTTTAAAAAAAATCAACTATCAGCCTATGCTTACGGAAGATAGGAAAAAAGGCAAATACAACCAGGTAACAGAAACAGAGGAGGAATTTAAGATAGAAACCCAAAGCGTACAACAAGAAATCAGTTTTATGGCTCCCGTTTGGGATGAAAAAAACAATCGATTCTACCGGTTTTCCCATAAAGCTGTCAACATTGCAAGCCCTGCTATTAAGGAGGAAGTGTATAAATCATCCGTATACCTGACGGTATTTGATGCTGATTTTAACGTGATTGCAGAATCCCTTGTTGAAGATTTAACGAAACCACCCGGATTCCATTTTGTCAAGGACGGCATGCTTTGGCTGTTTGTCAATCTGGAGGATGAGCTGGGCTTTGTCCGTCTCAATATTGATTTGTGAATTCGAATATATGATTTACCCCATTTTACATCTGATATCTACCCGACTTCTAATTTAAGTTCAAATGAAAAATCCGCTTGACATTTTATGCTTTGTATTTGGTTTGATTTTTATGCTGGCGTCTTGCGGTTCTCCGGCGGAAAAGGAGATTCAGGAACTCACAATCAGCGTGGATACCGTACAGATTGATCCGAGAGAGGAACTGTTGTTTCTCAAGTGGGGGCTTGAGCTTTCCGGACTGAGTGCGGATCGTCGATACCTGTACAATTTTGACCTGGAGCAACACCAACTCGAAAAAATCGACCTGGATTGCCTGGTTCTGGACCGAAAAATTCCCTTTGAAAAAGAAGGTCCCGATGGACTAAGGGGTTTCCATTCCCTCAGGGGATGGGAGAGAGGAGCTATTTTCTTCAGCACATGGAATGGGGTAAAGGTCTTTGACCAAAGTGGCAAGCTTGACCATTCCTGGGAGCTGGATCCGAAGGGATTTTCCGGGGATGTTCTCAGCGACAAGGAATCCCTGATCGGAATCCAGGTTGATCCTTCCGGTGAGGGGGAAGCATATGGCCTTGCAAAAGCTTTCCGAAATGAGCTGGCTTCGTTTGTCAGGTTGGATCTGGACCAACATCAAATCCACCGCTATTCGTTACCTTTATTGGATAAGTTAGGGAATTACACCGCTTCCTTAAATGATGGGGAAAACTATGCCTATCACGAAGTAGAAACGTACCTGGAAATAGTAGACAGTGGCGTCTTGTTTGGGGCGGAGATCGGAAGTGAATTTTACCTTTACGATCCGAAAGCCGATACCATCAAGGTGGTTTCCTCCAATAGTGAGTGGATGGAGTCGGAAAATATGGCAAAAGGGCGTGATTTTGCTGCTGCAAGTGAGTTTTCCAGGTACTTTCAGCAATTCATGGAAGGACCTCATTATTTATTGCCTGTTTACGATGGGCAGAACAAGCGGTATTGGCGGTTATTTTACGAGAATTATTATGAAAGCGAAATAAAGGAAGGACTTTTTCCCCAACCTGCCGGAGCCAATGTTTACCTGGCTTTGTACGATGAGGAGTTGAACCTGATAAGGGAGGTCGAGCTTCCCTTTTTAACCGAGAAACCTTTACGGCATTTTGTTAAAGATGGGATGCTTTGGCTGTTTGTCAACCTGGAGGATGAGATGGGATTTGTGCGCATGTCGATTGATTTATGATTTCAGGAAAAGGATAGGAATGTGTAAAAAACTTATTATATTGGTGTATAATTAAAATAGGATGAGAACCAATATCGAGATCGATGATAAGTTGATGGATGAAATCCTGAACAAAACCTCCTTGAAAACCAAAAGAGAAATCGTTCATGCAGCACTAAAAGACTTTCTTCAAAAATTGAAGCGGGAGGAACTGGCAGGTATGGCCGGTAAAATTGATTGGGTGGAAAATTTGGAACGAATGAGAACGGATTAAAAAATGGTTCTTTTGATTGATACCAGCATCTGGATAGAATTTTTCAGGGGAGAGGATGAAAAACTGGTTCGGATAGTCCGGAAACATATTCTCAGCAATGAGGTTTGTATTTGCCCTCCGATACTTCAGGAAATTCTACAGGGAGTAAGAGATCTTGCAACATTTGATAAGCTAGCCGATCAATTGATTAGCCTCCGGTTTTTGGAAGCTGACCCTAAGATGATGGCCGTGAATGCCGCTAAATTATACTTTAATTTAAGAAAAAAGGGTGTCACCGTCCGCAAAAGCATGGACTGCCTAATTGCATCCTACGCATTGGCATTTGATGTTACTTTCTATCATGCAGATAGAGACTTTGACCATATCTCAAGGTATTTTCCAATCAAACTTTTTACGTAGGATTATTACCGGTTATACGGTAATCTTACCATTATTTCAAAAGGGTAAGTGTCTATGTCTTATTAGTGTTTTGTGGACCAGGCTGGTGGATCAATCTCACATGTACATGCGCTACTTTCCAATCCCAAATCTGCAATCATCAACCTTTGAGGTTTTTTTGGTAAGTTTATATTTATGTCTCTTCTGTTTTAAATCGGACTGAAGTTTGCTATTAGTAAGATTAGCCTTCAAATTGATAAATTAATGTTAAAAAATACGCTTACAAGTGCTGTTGTTTTGATTTTACTCTATTCACCCATGCTGCTCCAAGCCCAGGAAAGGCATGAATATGAGATTTCCATTCTGGGGATCAACATTGGGGACATGGTAGCCACCAAAGAAACCAAAGCCGATACAACGTATTTTTTGCTGAGAAGTGAGGTGAGCTTTTGGTTTTTTGGGCGGATCAACCTGGATTATACCACCAAAGTAAAATACCATCAGGGGCAGTTTATCGAATCATCCGTAGAAAAAAAGACCAACCGAGGGGATTTTCTGTCCAGGATTTGGCTGGAAGACGGGGTCTATGAGGTCCGGGCCAATTCCTATAAGTATGAATTCAATGATCAGGTCAGTGAAAAAATCGACTACAGTGCGGTGCGCTTGTTTTTTGAGGAACCGAAAGGTAAAAAAAGAATGATTACCGAAAACCACGGCCAGTTTGCCAGCATTACCTCCAAAGGAAACGGGGCCTACGATACCTATGTGGAAGGAAACGAAAACAACTACCAATACGAGAATGGCAAATTGCAGGAGGTCAGCATGCACAGTCCCATTAAGAATTATGTGATACGGCGGAAGGAATGATGGTTGCTGATTTTCCGATTTCACCACCACCCTGGGGATGAATTTTTTATCGGACATTATATAGGTACCTATATGATTGAAGTAACAGGGAACCATATAAGGCATAGGAGGTCATATAAGGGGTATTATAGGTGATTCAAGGATATATTTCCACAAATCCAGTCTTGGTAGCTGTGATATCTGTTCGAAGAAGTTTATAGTAATTCTATTCCTATTCCATTAATATTACCAGGTGGGTATTTATGTTGGATGGTTTTTTTACTCGAGTCTCATTTGTATTGAAGAGACTAAAAATCAAAAGGGAATATTATTGATGTATGAAAAGAGCGTTAGGCCGACAAAAAACCGAGGGGCGCGGCAGGATGGCGGGAGGAAGGATTTTTTTGTCTTGATTCAAAATTTCTCTTAGGATTACTTTGATGGATAGGTCGGTTCAATAATGCCTTTAATTACGATTAAATGCGACGGCAGGGTTGCAAACCCTGTTTATCTGGGTTCGCTATTTCAAATGCCGAAAGTGGGTGAATGGTTAATACACCATTATATCCCACCGAGGTTGGAGAGCAAACGTAATTTCCAAATAGGACAGTTGATTGGTAGGAACATGTTCAACCCCTGCCGGGGTTATTGTAGTTAAAGCCCTTCAGGCTTCGGAGTCCAATTGGTACCTTTTGGCAGAAGTGATTTGAGACCTGTTTTGTTAGGGTAGGGTTCAGCTAAAATTAATTCCTTTAGGACCCTTCACGGCGGTTAATGATTATCTCAATGAGCATAGGCCTGAAGGGCCTGAACAACAATAACCGTGGGTGTAATCCACGGCTGATAGACTGCCGATTATCGCCGACTCTGGTAGGGGTTGAATCTAGCGTAACTGCCTTTAGAAGATCAACTATTTTTGTATCTAACACTATCTTTTCGATTTGTGAAGAATAAATTTACCATGAAAATCGAAAATATTATGTTCGATTTTCATGGTAAGTTGGTTTTGAAGATTCACTTTTTCACTTATATTTACATGGAATCTGTTTCAATCCATGGTTAAGCAAAGGTATATACAGGCACTGTTTGAAGAATATATGGAAATATTCCCGGCAGTAGGGATTGTGGGTCCACGACAGGTTGGAAAAACTACCTTGGTCAAGAATCTTTCCTGGGGAAAAAATAAAATTTACCTGGATCTTGAAAAGGCCAGTGATAGGGCTAAACTGAGTGATGTGGAATTGTTTCTAACGAACCATAAAGGTAATACCGTTATTCTCGATGAAATTCAATTAATGCCTGAGCTCTTCGCAGAGCTTCGCAGTTCCATTGATGAAGACAGAAGGCCGGGAAGGTTTATCCTTTTGGGCTCAGCATCACCCGACCTTATTCGTAGTAGTGCGGATTCCTTGGCGGGGAGGATAGGATATATTGAGCTCACTCCTTTTACGCTGAAAGAAATATTAATTGAGGAAATGGAGCGTCTTTGGATGCGGGGAGGTTATCCCCTGTCATTCCTGGCATCCACTAAGCGGGTGAGTTATTTGTGGCGGGAAAATTTCATCAAAACCTATATTGAAAGAGACCTTGGCTTATTGGGGTTGAATACAGATCCAAAGCTGGTTGAACGATTTTGGATGATGTTGGCCCATGTGCAGGGGAGTTTGTGGAACGGAGATAATTTTGCTCGGGCACTTGGGATAACCCGGCCTACAGTAACCCGTTACCTGGAATTCCTGGAAGGGTCATTTATGGTCCGGATCCTTCAGCCCTATCACCGAAATGTTAAAAAGAGGTTGGTCAAATCTCCCAAGGTATATATCCGGGATACAGGACTGCTGCATACGTTGGTTGGTGTAAAGTCGTATGATGAATTGATCAATCAGTTGTTGATTGGCGCTTCCTGGGAGACCTTTGTCATCGAGCAGATAATCAATCTGCTTGGACCGGATTACCACTATTACTTCTACCGTACCCATCAGGGTGCGGAGTGTGATTTGTTATTGGTAAAATCTGGAAGAGTTGAATGGGCGATCGAAATCAAAAATACCCTTTCACCCAAAATCAGTAAAGGCTTTTTAATAAGCATGGAGGATACGAAGGCCGCTAAGGGGGCGGTTATTTCCCGGGTTAAAGAAGGTTACCCGCTGAAGGGAGGGGTGAGGAATTATTCTTTGTTGGAATTTTGTGAAGCTCTTAAAAAGTAATGTCACAGGGAAAACTAATGATTCCTTTTAAAATGTGAATTATTCCAACTTATGGATTGATTTCAATTCTTAGATGTCCAACAAATCTTTAGGTCTAGCTGCTATTTTGGGATTAACTATTGTCGTGCGTACAGTGTTGTTTTTCGATCCGAGGACTGTAGTGGAGACATTATTTTCGGGTAGGCCAGTAGGTTGGTAAGCCCATGTTCAACCCCCTGCCGGGGTTGGGTGAAGGTTGGGTTCTCGCCGCCCCCCGGGTTTCGCCCGGGGTTATTATTGTTGAAGCCCTTCAGGCTTCTGCTCCGAGAAGATCTTCAATAATTGGGTAAGAACTCAAATGAATCCACTAGCTAGAACCTGATTCGAAAGTAAATTTAGATTTTCAGTCAGAATAATTGAGCTGGAATCAGATAAAACACTTTTGATTTCCTATTCTGCTCCTACTGACTTCCCAATGTATCCCAGGCCTGAAGGGCCTGAACAGCAATAACCGTGGGTACAGCCCACGGCTACCGGACTACCGCTCATCACCAACCCCTGCCGGGGTTGGGTGAAGACTGGATTTCGGTAGACCCCGGGTTTCGCCCGGGGTTATTATTGTTGAAGCCCTTCAGGCTTCGGAGTCCAATTGGTACCTTTTGGCAGAAGTGATTTGAGACCTGTTTTGTTAGGGCAGGGTTCAGGTAAAATTAATTCCTTTAGGACTCTTCACGGCGGTTAATGATTATCTCAATGAGCATAGGCCTGAAGGGCCTGAACAACAATAACCGTGGGTGCAGCCCACGGCTCCCGGACTACCGATTATAACCAACCCCGGTAGGGGTTGAACCTAATGTAGACACTTTCACAAGACCAATTGTCCTTGAGCTGACGGCTTCCCTTAGACCGGAGAAGAGCAGGAGCGGCTGTACACCCCCAGGACAGGCGGTAGGCAGGATCATGTTCAACCCCTGCCGGGGTTGAGTGAAGGCAGGGTACCCGCAGTCCCCCATCGGGTTTCTCCCGGGGTTATTGCGATTTCAGCCCTTCAGGCTTCGGCATGGGGAAGGAGTTTGCTAATACGGAAAGAAGTCAAATAATTCGCCAGCCTATTAATTCTTTAAATCACCAAAAAGCGGTATTTTTAGTGAATAAAATCACCAAAAATCGGTAATTTTGGTGAATACAAAAAAAATTGCCATGATTGAAAGAAGCCTGCAACGTCAGATATCCCAAAAGCTATTCAAGGGGAAAACCATTATCCTGATCGGTGCGAGACAGGTTGGCAAAACGACACTTATCCGATCCGTTTTACAGGGAAGAGAGTTTCTTTTTCTGGATGGAGATGACCCATTGGTAAGGCAGAGGCTGACCAATCCAAACACCAAAGAGATTGAAACCATAATAGGAAATTCAAGGATCATTTTTATAGATGAGGCACAACGGATAGAGCATATTGGGATTACTGCAAAAATTATTCACGACCAATTCAAGAACGTTCAGTTGATTGTGAGCGGTTCATCGGCTTTTGAGCTACGAAATTACACCAATGAACCGCTGACAGGACGAAAATTCGAATTTTTCCTGTATCCAATCTCCTACGAAGAATATGAGAAATCGCTCGGATATTTGGATGCCCTGAGAGACCTGGAGAATCGCTTGATATACGGATATTATCCTGATGTTCTTAATAATAGAGGGGAGGAAAGGGAAATCCTTAATGAGATTACCCAAAGTTATTTGTTTAAAGATATTCTCTCTTTGGGCGATATCAAAAAGCCAGAAGCACTGGAAAAAATTCTGCAGGCGCTGGCCTTTCAGGTCGGTAGTGAAGTGAGCTACAATGAAGTGGCTCAGCTAACTGGGGTGGATAAGAACACGGTTTCAAGGTATATTCATTTACTGGAACTGTCCTACATTGTTTTTCCGATAACTTCATTTAGCCGTAACCTTCGCAACGAGATCAAAACCAACCGGAAGATTTATTTCTACGACAATGGCGTCAGAAATGCAATCATTCAAAATTTTAACCCGGTTGGATTGCGAAATGATACAGGCATTCTATGGGAAAATTTCCTAATGTCAGAGAGGCTTAAGCGAAACCATTATTACAAAAGGTACTGCAATACCTATTTTTGGCGGACCAGGTACCAACAGGAAATTGACTACGTGGAGGAGTCAGATGGAAAGATTACAGCATTTGAATTCAAATGGAATCCAAAAGCCAGAGTGAATATTCCGGCAATATTCGTAAACACATACAATACCAGTGTTGAGGTTATTTCAAAGGAGAATTTCAGGGATTTTGTGGAACCAGTTGAACAATAGCATGTTAAGCCTGAATACCTGATTTTGTTCCTTTTGACACCTCCATTAACCGATAGGTAATGCATTCACCCGTCAGCGCGATTATTTTTTGGTTTAATAAAATGTAAATTATCTCAATTATTCCTTTGAAAAAATGTGATCCTAGACATTTTTCCTTTGGAAAAGTGGAATTTGGTTATATGACCACTTACGCATGAGAAAAGAACTTATTATTTCTTTATTCACCGACGGGCAAAGTCCAGTCATTGTTATAAAACCCGGCAGCCTTGATGGCTTCAACACCTTTTACCGGCAGCTCGGAGGTAAAAACCACGAAATCCGGGAACCCGCTTCCACCGGCAAAGTATTGGTTGGCATTTGCTGTATGCAGACCTTTCAATCCTGTACCACTGACCACCGCGACACCGAGCTTGTTGTTGTCCTTACGGGGAACCATAAAATAGGTTCCCAAATCATCCTTACTCAGCATTTCGCTTCCCATTGTGACGGCATTGCGGGTAACTTGTATGGGACTGTGGCCGAGGAGAGGCTTCCAAGCCCGGTTGGTGTCGGCGTTGCCGTAGATGATGATGCCACGGTCAGCGTATTTATTCAACTCAAACTCCCTGTCCGAAACGATATCAACGGCACCATTGCCCCGGTAATACCAGCTTTCTGCATCAAAACGCGCCTTATTGTAAGCCCATTCATTCTCGGCTTTGGTACCCGAGGTGCCGTACACGAAAATCATCCGGTGGTTAAAGGGTTCTTTGAACGTACCATTGCGAAGGACGCCCTTGGCGGAAGCATCGGGTTTTGGTCCGGGTAGCCAGCTGTTGTTGTTTTTGTGAAGGTAGAGCATGGAGGCATTTTCATTTTCTCATGCCAACTCTTGTCCATCGATTTCCAACGAGATCCTGGTACCGCCATAAAAATCCCGCGTATCGATGCCCAATACAGCAATATTCTCTGTTGTCCCGCTGATTTTCAACGCTTCCCTATCGCGTTCCAGGCGGGCCCGACTGTAGGCCAGGGATTGTTCCTGTTGCAGGATATGCAGCCATTTGTTGCTGGAGGAAACGGCGGTATTGGCCGTAGAAAAGTCAATGGTATGGGTCAGGCTGTCGGGGCTACGCTCATGCCATTTAAAATAATCGAATAAAGGAGCCCAGTCTACACTTTCACTGCCAAACCAATGGCTTCCTCCCGGATATTCGTAATAGCTGAAGTCCGGATGAAATGCTGCCAGGATGCCCCGCATTTGTCTGGCATAGTTGACCGAAACCACCCGGTCATTGTCGCCATGGTGAATGTAGACCCCTACCGCAGCATAGTTTTTCGCTAGTTCAAGTACGTTGCTGGGATTGCTGGCCCTTAACAGGGTTTTTTCCAGTTCACTATCCGGGTTTTCCGGGATTTTTCCGTCTGCAGAGCCATAGCCCATCAGGGTGGGGTATCCGGCACAGGGAGCGATGGCTGCCCACTTTCCGGCAAAGGTGGCTCCCAAATACCAGGTGCCGTATCCACCCATGGAATGCCCGGTCAGGTAGATCCGGGAGGGATCGGGTTGGAATTTTTCCATGGCCAGGTCCAGGACTTCCATGGCATCTATCCTGCCCCAGTCTTCCCAGTTGAATCCCCTGGGCCGACGATTGGTAGGGGCTACCAAGGTTCCCCAGTCTTTTTGTTGATACGCCCTTGCCTGCCCTATGGCTTCCACGCCTGCACCATGTACGGATAAAAATAAGGCCGAACCAGGACTTCCACCGTCCATCTGCGGGGCCACTCCATAATATTGAATGCTGCCATCTATTTCGCTGACAAATGTCTGCTTGTAATGGGTTGTGCCTTCTCTTGCATCCAGGCTTAGCGTTTGATTATCGACTACTTTGTTTCCCAGCAAAAAATCAAGTGAACAAGTATATGCTCCCGTTTCCAAAATATCACCGGCATTTATTTCAAAGCCTACCTTCCGAATGCTCATGGCTGGAATGGTGGGAAGTGGAGTCCTTACCACTTTTTCGTTTAGCCGGGCTTCCATGTTGGCATTTCTAATGGGCTTGGAGGTATTGTTGATGACTACCACGGCTCCCAACAGGGCTCTATTGTCCTGTCCCAGGACAATGTCCGGCAGGGTAGCATCTTCTACTTTTAGAAGGGAAGGTTTTTGATCCAGCAGTAGTTCTGCAGCAATCCCGACCAAAGCCCGTTAAATCTGGCTAAAATTTCATTTTCACCTTTTTCCAGGGTAATGGGAAGGTAAAGCCAGCCGTCCCCGTAGATATCCCCTGCTCTCGGAACACCATTGACATAAAGCATACTACTTCCACTTACTTTTAATAGGGTATTTTGCTTTTTCTCCGAATCATAGGTAAGGTACAGGTACCCACTTCGTATCCGCCCTTTGAATTTACCGTCCTCTGCGGGCTGGATGGTTTTCCAAACACCATCAATATCGGCGGAAATTCCCTGTCCTTCCTGCGGCTTCTGGAAAGTCCCTTCAGCCAACTGGAACGCGACAGGATCCGTAAAGATCACCTCCCTGCCATAGCGGTGAATATTTTCCAGATAGAGGCCGGTAGTAAAAGTGGAGCTGTTTTGGGCATCGGCAGGAGATATCCCTAAAAGCACCCAGCTAATCAAAAAATATACTTTCAGGTAATGGTGGAAAACAAATTTCATAAAACTATCGAGTCTTGGAGAAATAATTAATTAAAGGATTGCCCCAAAAATAGACATATTGATCTGATAATAACGTTAGTCCGTATTAATTTTATTGATTTAAAATTAACTTTTTAATAGGTTTTTGAATCATAATTTTTAAATTTATAGTTCTAAACGTATAAAGTTATGGCAAAGATTTTTCCCTTATTGGTATTCTTTCTAATTCAGATAGCCTGTACCAGCGAAAACCGAATGGAAAACCTGAGTGGCAGTACCTCCCTGGATTATTCCCTGGACACGGTACTCATTGATCCCGGAGAGGAGTTGCTTTTTGTGGCGGGAAGGTTGTACAATTCGGACCTTTCCCCGGACGGAAAGTATTTGTACAATTACAATCAGCATGATCATAGCTTCGAACAGATTGATCTGGATGAAAAAAAGCTTGTCCGGAAGCGGCCCTTTGAAAAGGAAGGCCCTAACGGCACGGGTGATTTTTTCAGGTCTTTTTTTCTCATGGACAATGATCATGTGCTGATCGTCACCTTTCCGAATCCGCTAATTTTCGACCTGAATGGTAAGAAGTTGAAGGAACTGAAATTTCAGGAATTAATCACTGATGGTGCTGAAACCGACGATAGACAGGCCTTTCTGGTGGAGATGAATCTTCCGGATCAGGAAAACCAGTACCTGGGTTTTCTAAGAAGCTTCGAAGCAAAATCGACGGAACTCATGCGGGTTGATTTAAACGAAGGCAGTACCAAAAAAATGTCCATTCCGCAATTTGAAAATCTTAAGAATTTTGAGTTGCAATTTACAGATGGAAAGGGCTATATGGTATCTGGCCCTCAGACCTATCTGATTCGAGAGGGAGGCAAAATCTTGCTGGGAAGTAATCTCAGAAACGAACTCTACCAGTACCTGCCTGAGACGGATAGCCTACGGGTATTCACCTACCATAGTCAGCTTACCGAAAACGAAAAGACGGTTCCCGGGGCCAGGGAGTTTGATACCCAGGAAGGTTTTTTGGAGGCCATCCGGCAAGTGAGGGGAGAAATCAATTTTTCCGCTCCTGTTTGGGACGAACAGAATAAAGTGTACTACCGGTTTTCGCACAAAGAAGTATTGGAAGAACCGAATACGGAAAGCTTTCAGTGGCCCTCAGCCACTTCTGCTGAGGTCTTTCTGACCCTGTTTGACGAAAACCTGGACATGTTGGCAGAGACCAGGGTGGCAGACATCGGCATGCCGCCCCAGAAGCACTTTGTCAAGGACGGAAAGATCTGGATGTTTGTAAATGTGGAAGACGAAGTGGGTTTTGCAAGACTGTCGATGGACCTGGGGAGACGAACATTCCCTTCGGAGGGGGTATCGCTCATTGAAAACTAAATCATTTCATCCCATGAATTGATTTCAGCTCTAAGATATCTAACAAATCTTTAGGTCTGGCGGCTCTTCTTTTACTTTCAAGCAGGTCATTTAAATTAAGGACATTCCATTTAAATACTCCATTATCCCTAATTTCTACTTATTCGCTTTCTGCAAAGGCCTCATCAAAGCTTTTTCCAATCTGAAAATTGGTAATCAATTGCAGGTTTAGATCAGCAGGAGAAAATTTAACGGATATATTTTGTTGCTTGGTTTTAACTTTATCAGGAAAGCTGTCGATCTCATATCCCATTCGTTGAAAAACCTGGAGTAGCTTGGAGAAATTTTCTTCAGACGTATCTATCCAAAAATGCACATCTGCAGAGTGCCGTTGATAGCCATGAAAATTGACTGCACCACCCCCATCCAAAAGCATTTTAACCCCTTCCTTTGATGCTTCCCTTAAAAAGGCATCAATGTTCTCCTTCCAGATTTTTGTCATGGGTTTTGATTCCAATTATAAAATTGTCCAAAGGAGCTTTTCTGGGTGTTTTGACGGGAAGTTTCTTCAGATTTTCGCAAAGGTCCAAAAAGTGATAAAATCGATCTTTCGGTTCCAATCGAAGAAATACTTCCCGTTGCTCCCGGTTGCTTTCTTCTTTGGTTTGAAACTTGATTTCCATGTTGGAAGCTTATTTATATCCTAAATATAAGGTTTAATTGATAAACTGAAGAAATTTCAAGGCGGATCTATTGAATTATTCCCTGCCGGAATTTTGTGAAATCATTAAAAAAGAAAATAGTGAACAAAAGCAGACTAAAATCCCCTTTTAAAAAATATTTTTTTTTATGTTACTTACTTAATCCCTGATCATGAACAAATTTATTTTTTTGAATAAGGCACTTATCAAATAAAGGCTTTGTACGGATACGGTGGCTTCGCCACCATCCTTTGTATTAGATTTTCAAAAATCCCTTCTTTCATTTTAT
>NZ_WIOK01000011.1 GCF_009467825.1 Cyclobacterium xiamenense
TTTAGTTTATCAGTGCCACCAAATAGTGGAGATTCAAACTTTTCCGAATATTCGGGAAAAATAGCCGCATAAAAAAGGCTGCCCTTTTCGGACAGCCTCTTTTTATACCTTGCTGTTTGTAAGGTACTGTTCCCTTCAAATTTGGTAACCCAAAGCCAATCATTTTTTATTTTTATTATCCCGTAAGCGAAAATTTCTTACTTTAGGATTTTTAGGTTTCCTACAAACGGATCACATACACAAAAGGACATGATACAAAGCATCATAATTGGGTCAGGGAGTTACTTGCCGACCATTCGAATTCCTAACGACCATTTTTTATCCAGAGATTTTTACGGAGCCAACGGAGAAAGACTGGCTAAACCGAACCCAGACATTGTGGCTACCCTGCAGAAGATTACCGAGATCAGCGAAAGGAGGTACCTCGAAGACGATTTGATGACTTCCGATATGGGGTATTTGGCCGCACGAGATGCCTTAAACGATGCGTCCATCGATGGGGAATCCCTTGATTACATCATCGTCGCCCATAATTTCGGAGATATTCGGAAAGACAACATACGGATCGATACCTGTCCGACCCTTGCAGCCAGGGTTAAGCATAAATTAGGGATCGCTAATCCCTACACCGTAGCCTATGACCTACCTTTTGGCTGCCCCGGTTGGGTTCAGGGCATGATTCAGGCCAATTACTACATCCGATCCGGAGATGCCAAGCGTGTGATGGTGATCGGTGCGGAAAACCTATCCAGAATATCGGATCCACACGACATGGATAGCATGATTTTTTCCGACGGTGCCGGTGCGGTTATTTTGGAAGCCTGTGAAACAGAAGAAAAGGTGGGAATCATTACCCATATAACCCGGTCGGACACCCTGAATCACGCCCATTTGCTTACCATGGGCCCCTCATACAATCCGGATTTTCCCGACGATACGCTCTTTTTAAAGATGAATGGAAGGAAACTGTACGAATACGCCATAAAAACCGTCCCTCCGACCGTAAAAGCC
The DNA here is from genome assembly GCF_009467825.1 of Cyclobacterium xiamenense. Classification (GTDB taxonomy): domain Bacteria; phylum Bacteroidota; class Bacteroidia; order Cytophagales; family Cyclobacteriaceae; genus Cyclobacterium; species Cyclobacterium xiamenense. Next base: position 1,012 of record NZ_WIOK01000011.1, read on the forward strand.
TGTATCGATCGGGCCGGACTGCCACTTGACCATATTAAAAAAGTATTGATTCACCAGGCAAATGCGAAGATGGACCACAACATTCTGGAGCGGCTGTTTCACTTGTACGAACAAGACCGAGTACCGGAAGACCTCATGCCCATGAGTATTCAGAAATTGGGAAATAACTCGGTTGCGACCGTCCCAATCTTATACGATTTGGTTGCTAAAGGTAAGTTGGGTCACCACCGCTTTGTTCCTGGCGAATACGCATTGTTTGCGTCGGTGGGCGCCGGCATGAACATCAACGTTATGGTCTACCGACATCCCGAATGAAACCATGCTTCCCATGAAAAAGATAGATTCACACCAGCATTTTTGGCAATACGACCCCGAGCGGTACCCCTGGATTGGGAACGGCATGGAGACCATTGCCAGAGACTTTTTACCGGCTACGCTGCACCCACACCTTCAAGCCCATGAGGTAGCGGGTACGGTAGCCGTACAGGCCGTTTCCGAAGAATCGGAAACCCACTTTCTACTTCATTTGGCAGAGGAATACCCCTTTTTGCTTGGCGTGGTTGGCTGGGTGGACCTTCGGTCGAGCGGCCTGCAGGATACCTTGCATGCCTATCAGCCTTTTAGCAAGCTAAAAGGCTTTCGGCACCTACTGCAGGACGAAAAAGATCCCGATTTTATCTTGCAGCCTTCCTTTCAGCAGGGACTGCAACTGATTTTCGAGGCTGGCTACAGCTACGACTTGTTGGTACTTCCGCATCAATTGGACGGCGCCATACAAACAGTGGCCAATTTTCCCGAGGGTAGGTTTGTACTGGACCACCTGGCAAAGCCAAAAATTAAACAGGGGGCGATTGCTGATTGGAAGGTGCAGATTGAGGAACTCGCCGGGCATCCGCAGGTTTGTTGCAAGGTATCCGGAATGGTGACGGAAGCCGACTGGACAAATTGGAAAAAGGATGATTTTTTTCCTTACCTGGACGTGGTGGTCGAAGCTTTTGGCGAGGATAGGTTGTTGTTTGGGTCGGATTGGCCGGTTTGCGGGCTCGCCGCTACCTATGGGCAGGTCGTTGGGGTGCTGGAGGAGTACTTGAAGGAGCAATCAATAGCTTTGCAGGAGAAAATCTGGTACGAAAATGCCCGACAGTTTTACAGACTTTGACTAAATAAAAAAAAATGAGACGGTATTGTTTCGCATTGGATCTACAGGATGACCCGGCGGCTATCGCGCGTTACAAGGCGCATCACCAGCAGGTTCCTGCTGCCATTGAAGATAGCATCCGAGAGGCAGGCATACAAGTGATGGATATTTATCTCACGGGCAATCGGCTTTTTATGATCATGGAAGTGGGAGAGGAGTTTTCCTTTGAACGAAAGGCGGAGATGGATGCTGCCAATCAACAAGTGCAAGCGTGGGAAAAGTTGATGGGGAGCCTTCAAAAATCCCTGGCTTGGGCCGCGCCGGGTGAAAAATGGGTTCGAATGGAGCAGATTTTTTCGCTGGGGAAATGAAGTGAAGCGGACGCTTTCGCTAGTCCTTTCGAACTTCTTTCTGTTTCTGTACGAGACAGAGAACAAACTGCCTCTAGAAAGGTATGTTTTATCCTCAATCAAAAAAAAAGCTACCTGTAGGCTCAGGCAGCTTTTTTATACGGGTGTACGTTTGGTGGTTACATGTTTTTCACCTCACTTACAAGTCCGTTTAGTACTTTTTTCGCATCTCCGAACAGCATGCGCGTTTTTGGATCGAAAAAGAGCGCGTTCTGAATGCCGGCATAGCCGGAGCTCATGCTTCGCTTGATCACTATGACGTTGGTAGCTCGATTTACTTCCAAAATGGGCATGCCATAGATCGGGCTTGAAGGATCATCGTTGGCAGCGGGGTTGACAACATCGTTTGCGCCGATGACCATGACCACGTCCGTATTGGGTAGCTGTTCGTTCATGTCGTCCATTTCGATTAATTTGTCGTAGGAAACATCCGATTCCGCCAACAACACGTTCATGTGTCCGGGCATCCTACCCGCAACGGGATGGATACCATAGGTTACTTCCACGCCTTTTTCTTCCAGAATTTTTTCCAGGTCGTGTACCGCATGCTGTGCCTGTGCTACAGCCAGCCCGTATCCGGGAACGACCACTACCCGTTTGGCGTAAGCCAATAGGATTGCACTGTCGTAGGTATTGATTTCCTTGGCCACCTGATCTCCGTCTTGCCCGGCTGCAGCGGTGCCGGCCGCCGAACCGAAAGAGGTGAATAAAATATTACTTACAGAGCGGTTCATCGCTTTGGCCATCAGCAAGGTCAGCAAAAGGCCCGCAGAGCCTACCAGAATTCCACCCATGAGCATCACCTTGTTATCGTACAGCAAACCCGTGGTAGCTGCGGTCACACCCGTTAGGGAGTTGAGCAGAGAGATGACAACCGGCATATCGGCACCCCCGATGGGGTAAACGAATAGCAATCCGTAGATCAATGCCAGCGCAACCAGTCCGTAAACAAACAGGGGTTTTGGCTCAGCGGCCATAAGTACGTATACCGCCAGGGCAATGGCCAGGCCCAACACCAAAAATGCGAGAATCTTGTTAACGCGGATATCTTTTATGACACCCTGTAGCTTACCCATGGCAATCATGGATCCGGAGAAGGAAACGGAACCGATGATCAAGCTCGCCATCAGGACACTGCCTTTTCCAATATCGTCTATCGCGAGGTCTCCATATTCTACCAGTCCGATCAACGCTGCTGCCGCACCACCCATTCCGTTGAAAAACGAGACCAGCTGGGGCATGGCGGTCATTTGTACCGTTTTGGCCGAATATAGGCCGCCTACTGTACCGAGGGCAATGGCAATTAGAATAAGGACTATATTATCCAATCCGGGGGTAAAAAAGGAAACTACAATGGCCAGAATCATTCCAGCCAGTGCGATGCTGTTCCCTTTTCTTGCCGATTCCGGATGACTCATCAATTTTATTCCCAGAATAAAAAGCACTACCGCGACCAGATAGCCTATATCGATTAATTGTAAAATCATGACGTTTATTTTTTACCGGGTTTCTTTTTAAACATTTCTAACATGCGGTTGGTAACGGCAAAGCCTCCTACCACATTCAACGTGGCGAGAAGTACGGCCAGAAATCCCAACGTCAGCGCCAGGTAATTGGCCGGGTCGGTTTTTCCCAGGACGATGATGGATCCCACGATCACCACGCCGGAGAGGGCATTTGACCCGGACATCAGGGGCGTGTGCAACACCGTCGGGACTTTAGAGATGACTTCTATCCCCACAAACACCGCCAGGATAAAAATGTAAAATTCCTGTTGATTGACAGATATGTAGTTGATGATTGCTTCCATTTTACTTTAATAAAGGTTCATAAATAATCGCACCATCGTGAGTAATGCAGGTTCCTTTGATGATCTCGTCCTCGAAATTGAGGTTGATTTTATCTTCGTTTAGCAATAACTTCAATAAGTTTTGCACGTTTTTGCTGTACATTTTACTCGCGTCTTCCGGCATGCTTGCTGGCAGGGCTGAATTCCCAATAATGGTAACACCCGATAACGTGACCGTTTTGTTGTTTTCTGTTCCTTCGCAATTTCCTCCGTTGGCCGCGGCTAAATCTACCACTACCGCACCTGCTTTCATTTTCTCCAACATGCTTCTGGTAATCAAAATGGGTGCTTTTCTGCCGGGGATAAGGGCCGTGGTGATGACTACATCCGATTTGATGATTGATTTTTCGAGCATTTCCGATTGCTTCTGCTTGTATTCCTCGGATTGTTCTACGGCATATCCTCCTGCTCCTTTATCCTCAACCGCACCTGGCACTTCCACAAATTTTCCTCCGAGGCTTTCTACTTGCTCTTTGACCGAAGGTCGGGTATCAAAGGCTTCGACCACGGCTCCCAACCGTTTGGCGGTAGCGATTGCCTGTAGTCCCGCCACTCCGGCCCCGATGATTAGCACTTTGGCTGGGGCAATGGTTCCGGCGGCGGTCATCAACATGGGGAAAAAGCGCGGTAAATTGGCGGCTGCAAGTAATACGGCTTTGTAACCCGATACGGTGCTCATCGAAGACAGTACGTCCATGCTTTGTGCCCGGGTGATACGCGGAATGGAATCCATGCTTAGCAAGGTGACACCCGTCTCGGCGAGGGATTTCATCAGTTCTCTAGCTACAAGGGGCTGGTATACGCCAACCAGGTATTTGCCACGAGACAATTTTTTTTGATCTTCCGCATCAAGGGGTGTAATCTGGAAAATCATCTCTGCTGTTTCCAGTACTTCTACCCGAGATTTGACGGTTGCTCCCGCTTCCTGATATACCGCATCCGATAGGAAGGAGGAATCTCCCGCCCCCGTTTCGATCAACACCTGATTGCCCGATCCGGTTAGTACCTTTACTGCTTCCGGGTGCAGGGAAACCCTGGTTTCCGGCGAAGGTTCTTTTAAAATTCCTAAAATCATATTGGTGGTTAATTGATTGATTCAAAACAATTCCTTTTCCAGAGGTTGCCAGTACTTGTAGGTTAAGGTGGCCAAGGTAATTTGGCAGTGCAAAAAAAGCACTTTTTTAGGGATTTTACAGTAATCCCTTTCAAAAGTTTCGCAAAATAAAAGCTAAAACCATTTTTTTAATTAAATTTCAAAACATAATCAAAAAAATAGCGAATTCCCGGACAGCCCTTTGGTTCAATCCCGATGGATGTTCGTTAAGACAACCGAACAAATAAATTGTACCAACGTATGCAAACTGCTTATTTATCTCTTTTACTCCTTTTTAGTTTCCCAGTACTGATGCAGGCGCAGGACGGTAATTCCGGAGAAAGCCTTCCTTTTCTCGATTATTGGCCAATTGTGCTATTGCCCATATTTGTCATTGTGTTGTATCGGTTTTGGAAAAAACGCAAAAAATAATGCAGGTTACCCGGAAGTACCGTATTTTTAACCTGCCGATTGGGCGCCGACCGAAGCCTGTCAATTAACTGAATAAAACCCGAAATTCATGACCCGTTTTACATTCCTTTGGTTTTACCTACTCGTTCTGTTTGCACACAGGACCGTCGCACAGGAGGAGTTGCGCATCGAAATTGCCGATGAAATCGCCTACTCCATCGAACACGAAATGGTCAACCTATGGTATCCCAAAGCCTACGACAGCCAATACGGCGGCTACCTAAGTAGCTTTGAGTACGATTTTTCGCTTTCCGAAAATCAGCAAAAAATGATTGTATCTCAAGCCAGGCATCTTTGGACGCTATCCAAACTCATGGAGCGGTACCCGCAAGTGGACCATTACGAGCGGGGTGCAAAAATTGGTTTTGAGTTTTTGCGGGATTCGTTTTGGGATGCGACCTATGGTGGGTTTTTTACGCTGCTTAACCGAGCTGGAGATTTGCCGGGCGGCAGTAATGGCGAAAAGACGGCCTATGGCAATGCCTTTGGGATTTATGGCCTGGCCGCTTATTACCGGGAAACCGGCGATCAGGAAGCCTTGGATTTGGCCAAAAAGGCGTTCCACTGGCTGGAAGCGCACAGTTACGACCCGGTCTATGGAGGGTATTACCAGTCCCTTTCCCGGGACGGGAACCCGCTGCCGCGGACGCCAGACACACCCTCTACTTCCACGGTAGGCTACAAAGATCAAAACAGCTCCATTCATTTGCTGGAAGCATTTACCGAATTGTATCAGGCGTGGAAAGATCCCTTGCTGAAAACGCGTACCGAGGCACTTCTGGTGCTGATTCGGGACAAAATTGTACAGGAGCAAGGATATTTGCAGTTGTTTCTGCATCCAGATTGGACGCCGGTTAGTTTCCAGGATCAAGGTAGGGAAGCGATTGAAAAGCACCATTCCATCGACCACGTTTCCTACGGCCATGATGTAGAAACAGCCTACCTGATGATGGAGGCTTCTCATGTGTTGGGATTAAAAAACGATTACAAGACCTGGGAAGTTGGGAAAAAAATGGTAGACCATGCGCTCAAATTTGGTTGGGATGATGGTGTGGGTGGCTTTTATGATGGAGGCTATTATTTTCCCGGTGAGGATGCGCCCGAAACGGTGAAAGATACGAAAAATTGGTGGGCACAGGCCGAGGGATTAAACACCCTGCTGATCATGGCAGACCTGTATCCGGACGATTCGAATCGCTATTTTGACAAGTTTAAAAAACAATGGGAATACATCCAATCCTACCTGATCGACCACGAGCATGGTGAGTGGTACTCCGGTGGCTTGGATAAGCAGCCGGAAATGAAGCGGGAAAGGAAAGGGCATGTTTGGAAAACGGCCTATCATAATTTTCGCTCCCTTACTAATTGTGACCGGAAGCTTCGCGATCCGACCCACTTAGCCCTTACCATTAATACGGGTGATCATTGAAAAAGGACATGGATTTCGGCGTTCATAAAATTTCGATTTTCCACTGCCTAACTTTTCCTTATATTAACCGCCCAAAAGTAATCCTATTTGTTTTTTCATGGCGTTGATGAAAGACAAATCATACAAACGAACAATGAATCCAACTATTCCAAAAGGCACCGGCATCAAAATGCGGTTGCCCCTGTTCAGTCTACTGGGACTGGTCGTTGCATTTTCTTGCAATCCTTCTCCCGAAGCATTGAAGATCAAGCGCATTGATAGCGAGACAGCAACCGAAATGGCGAAGATGCTGGAAAATCAGGTTCAGCCGGAACTCGAAGAGGGCCTGGAAATTCGCCTATGGGCATCCGATTCCCTGGTTTTTGATCCCATATCCATTGATTTTGATGATGATGGAGCCCTTTATTACAGCCGCACCAACCGACAAAAAAATTCCGAGTTTGATATTCGTGGCCACCAGGATTGGGAAATCAGGTCAATTGGCCTGCAATCCATCGATGATAAGCGGGCTTTTCTTCGGGAAGAATTATCGGCAGAAAACAGCGATAAAAACCAATTTCTCGCTGATGTGAACCAAGACGGCGTGCGCGATTGGAGAGATATGACCGTTGAAAAAGAGCATATCTACCGACTGTCGGATACCGATGGCGATGGTCTGGCAGATCAATACCAGCTTGTATTTGAGGGGTTAAACGAAGAGGTTACCGATGTGGCCGGTGCGGTCATGAAGTACGGGGATGATCTTTTCGTAGGCGCCGGTCCAGACATGTGGCGCATGCGAGAAGACAATCGTACCGGTTTGGTTGAAGAAAAAATGTCTATTTCCCATGGCTATGGCGTACACATCGGCTTTGGAGGGCACGGGATGTCCGGTGCAGAGATGGGGCCCGATGGCCGGGTTTACTGGGGAATTGGAGATATTGGCTTTCAGGGAACCGATCAGGAGGGAAACACCTACAATTACCCAAACCGGGGTGTCATCGCCCGATCCAATCCGGATGGGACGGGTTTTGAAATTTTCGCCATGGGCGTACGAAATACGCATGAATTCGTTTTCGATGCCTATGGTAATCTGATAAGCGTGGATAACGACGGCGATCACCGGGGCGAAAGCGAACGTCTGGTGTACCTGGTAGACGGCTCCGATACCGGTTGGAGAATCAACTGGCAATTTGGTAAGTACCGGGACCCCAAAAACAATTCCTATAAGGTATGGATGGACGAAGGTATGTACCTACCCCGGCACGAAGGGCAGGCGGCGTACTTTATTCCCCCCATCACCAATTACATCAATGGCCCAACCGGGATGTTGTACAACCCAGGCACCGCACTGGGGGAAGACTGGAAAAACACATTTTTTGTCGCTGAATTTGTCGGAAACCCCGCGCGCTCAGGCATACATGCCTTTACGCTGGAACCCAGGGGAGCCGGGTTTTCCCTGAAAGAAACCAAAAAAATCATGGGGGGAATTTTGGCCACCGGTATGGATTTTGGACCGGATGGAGCCTTGTATTTTTCCGATTGGATCGACGGTTGGGGAACAAAAGATAATGGTAGGGTTTGGAAACTGGATGACGTTTCCGGTAAAAATAGTCCCATCCGCAAGGAAACCGAAAGCCTTATGAAAGCGGACTTTGGAGCGAAGGAACTTTCGGAGTTGGGAACCCTATTGGAACATGCAGATCAACGAATCCGGCAAAAAGCACAATTTGAGTTGGTAAAAAGAGGGAAGCAGGGGTTTGATGTATTTGAAAAACAGCTGCGTCAGACATCGGTGCAACTCGCCCGTATTCATTCCATTTGGGGGATTGCCCAGATGGAGCGAGCGGGTGATTCAGTAATGGGCGGTCCATTATTGATGACCTACCTCACCGACGAGGACCCGGAAATCCGGGCACAGGCTGCACGTTGGTTGGGCGATATTCGGTATGAAAAGGCTGGTGAGGCATTGATTCCGCTGCTAAAGGATCCATATGCCCGGGCACGGTTCTTTTCGGCTGAAGCGCTGGGTAGAATTGCGCACGAACCCGCCCTACAACCCATCGTCGCTATGTTGGAGGAAAATCAGGACACGGATCTTTACCTGCGACACGCCGGAAGCCTGGCTTTGGCGAGAATTGGAAAGGCCGCTGAGGTGGCTGCCTTGCACACCCATGCATCTGCTGCAGTTCGTTTAGCCGCCGTGATTGCCTTGCGGAGAATGCAGGACCCTTCGATTCAGGTATTTTTACAGGACTCCTCGGAATACATCGTTGCAGAAGCGGCCCGTGCCATCAACGATGACTTTTCCATACCGGAGGCATTGCCTGCTCTGGGAGACTTAACCCAAAAAAGTGGACTTCAATCGGAGCCACTACTCCGCCGGGCCATCAATGCCAACCTCAGGGTAGGTACAGACGCGGCCCTAGCCAATTTGCTTGCCTATGTTTCCAACGAAACCGCACCGGTCTCCATGCGCCAGGAGGCATTGGAAGCGCTATCCACCTGGGCAGCACCTTCGGTATTGGATAGGGTAGACGGTAGGTACCGGGGAGTGGTAGTGCGGGACCCATCTGCTCTTCGGTCACGGGCGGACGCGATCCTGGGCCCCTTGCTTGACCATCCCAAGGCTGAGTTGCGTTTATCGGCGGTTCAAGCCTGCGGAAAGATTGGGTTAGCGGAGACTTCCGATCGACTCTTTCTACGACTTACAAGCGACTCAAATGCAGCCGTGCGGGAAGCCGCACTTCGTGCGCTGGCCGGTATTCAGTGGGAAGGAATGGATCGGGCGCTGGAACGCGCCACACGCGATCCGGAAAAAAATGTACGCATCGCTGGTCTTGATCTGATGGATACCATGGATTTTCCCGGAAACCTGTTGGCGGATTTGCTGAAAGACGTGATAGAAAAGCAGGAAATCGAAGAAAAGCAAGCTGCCCTCCTGGCGTTGACGAAAGTGGAAGCATCCCACGCTGCGCCTGTTATCCAATCGCTTCTCGATCAATGGGAGGCGGGAAAACTCCATCCGGGATTGGTTTTGGAGTTGGGTGAGGCAATTGAATTACTTGATAATGAATCCCTTGAGATACGATTTGCTTCCCTGCAGACCGCTTTGGCCACCGATGATTTGTTGGCCACGTACGCAGGAAGCCTCTATGGAGGGGATGAAAATTCCGGAAGGAGAATTTTCTTTCAGCACCAAACCGGTCAATGCATCCGCTGCCACGCCTACGACGACTACGGTGGAACGGCGGGACCGAGGCTGAATGGAATCGGAGCCGTCCTGAATCGCGAGCAATTATTGGAAGCCCTTATTGATCCAGGCAAGCGCGTAGCCCCCGGCTATGGAATGGTAACGCTGAAATTGGCGGACGGTGAAACTGTAACGGGCATATTGGTAGAAGAGAACGAGGATGCGGTTTTTCTAAAAATTGGAAACGATCCGGAAAAGACCGTGGCAAAAAAGCAAATCAAGGAACGGACAAATGCCCAATCCTCGATGCCCGACATGAAAGGCTTACTGAGCAAGCGGGAGATGCGCGATTTGGTCAGTTTTTTGGTTACCTTGACCGAGGAATGGTAATTGGTGATGCCCGCGCGTATTTAATACACAAACGAAATAACAAGAAGGAAAATAATTGGTTTACATCTTATGGTTAAAGGTATTCATTTAATGTGCGTAAGCGGATTTTTTAGAAAATATTTTTTGTTGGCGTTATCCCTATCGGCCTTCGTTACCTGTTCGCAAAAGCCGGAAGAAGTATTCGAAAGCCGCGAACTAAGCCAGGAGGAAGTAAGTCAGCAGGCAGCTGCAATTCTGAACCTGGTAAAGCCGGAATTTCATCCGAACATGGCCTTGGATATTTGGGCGGTAGATTCCTTGGTAGCAGACCCGATTTCTATGCAAATGGACGATGACGGAACAGTTTTTTACTCGAAGACCAACCGGAGGAAGATCTCTGAATTTGATATACGAAGTCACCAAGATTGGGAAATAGCATCTCAGAAAATGCGGCATGTAGACGATAGAAGGGCCTTTATCCGGAAGGAACTGGCGCCCGAAAACAGTGCAACTAACGAATGGCTACCTGATATAAATGGAGACGGATCTCATGATTGGAAGGATTTGACGGTAGAGAAGGAAAATGTCTTTCGATTAGAAGATACGGATGGAGATGGACGTGCGGATCGGTCTCAACTGATTGTTCGTGATTTTCATGAGGAAATTTCGGATGTGGCTGGTGCGGTTTTGTACCACGAGGGTGAATTGTTTGTTGGCGTGGCACCAGATCTTTGGAAATTGCGTGACAGCAACGGAGATGGGATCTTGGACGAGAAGGAGTCCCTGGTGCATGGCTTTGGCGTGCATATCGGCTTTGGAGGACACAACATGTCCGGACTGAAGGTGGGGCCGGAAGGCAAGATTTATTGGGGTATTGGAGATATTGGGTTTAACGGCGTAGATAAGGAGGGCAATGAACATGTGTATCCCAATTGTGGAGTAATCGCCCGGGCCAATCCCGATGGCAGTGACTTCGAGATTTTTGCCTATGGGGTCCGAAATACCCATGAATTTGATTTTGACGGATACGGCAACCTGATTAGCGTGGATAATGACGGCGATCACCGTGGGGAAAGGGAGCGGATTGTCTACCTGGTAGAGGGGTCGGATACCGGCTGGCGGATCAATTGGCAATTTGGTAAATACCGTGATCCCAAGAACAATTCCTACAAAGTCTGGATGGACGAAAACATGCACTTGCCCAGAACCGAAGGGCAGGCGGCCTATTTTATACCCACAATTGCCAATTACATCAATGGGCCTACCGGAATGGTTTATAATCCCGGAACAGCCCTGGGCCCCGAATGGAAGAATAAATTTTTTGTTGCCGAATTTGCTGGAAATCCCGCACGCTCCGGCATTCATGCATTTGATCTGATACCCAAAGGGGCTGGATTTGAAATGGGAGAGACCGAACAGCTCGTGGGAGGTATTCTTGCTACGGGAATGGATTTCGGTCCCGACGGCTCCCTGTATTTTTCTGACTGGATTGATGGTTGGGTCAATAAAGGATACGGAAGAATTTGGAAATTGACCGATACTACAGCTCCTGCCGATTATTTTCGATCGACTGCTGCCCATTTAGCGGCGGATTTTGGAGAGCGCTCCCTGGAGGAATTGGGTAATCTTCTCTCCTACGAAGATCAGCGCGTACGCCAAAAAGCCCAGTTTGAACTGGCAAAACGCGGTGAGGAAGGATTTGAGATCTTTCAGGCCCTATTGAGCGAGAACGGAAATCAATTCGCGCGCATTCACTCGATCTGGGGGATTTCCCAGCTGGCACGGAAGGATACCGAAAAGGCAGCCGCATTGCTGCCGCTTCTGTCCGCAGGCGATGATGAGATTCGCGCCCAGGCCGCCAAATGGCTGGGTGACCTACGGTATACCGAAGCAGCAACGGCTTTGGTTCCCTTACTCAATGATCCCCATGCCCGGGTTCAGTTTTTCGCTGCCGAAGCAATCGGTAGGATCGGACACCGCGAGGGCGCGGAAGCACTGGTAGACCTTTTGGTACAAAATCAGGACGAAGATCTATATATCCGCCACGCTGCCAGTCTTGCTTTATCCCGTGTTGCCGAGCCCGAATTTTTGATCGGCTTGGCGGAGCATTCATCAGTTTCCGTGCGATTGGGAGCCGTCCTGGCGCTTAGGAGACTCAGACACGAAGGTGTCCAGCAGTTTTTGGCGGATGAGAGCGAATACATTGTTGCCGAAGCCGCTCGGGCAATAAACGACGATTTTTCCATTCCGGCAGCTTTACCGGCACTTGGCAATCTTCTAGTGAGTGGTAAATTTAATTCAGAGCCCTTGATCCGAAGAGCCATCAACGCCAATCTCAGGTGGGGTTCGGAACAGGCCCTGTCCAATCTTTTGAACTACAGTATGCGCTCCGACGCACCCGAAGCCATGCGCATGGAAGCCATTGCCACCCTTAGCAGCTGGGCATCTCCCTCCGTACTTGATCGGGTAGACGGCTGGTACCGGGGAGAAATCGAGCGAGATAGGAACCAACTTCAGGCGACTAGCTCCGAAACCTTACAGCGGTTGACCGCGAGCAGTAGTCCGGAAATCCGTAAAGCAGCTGTTCAGGCGCTAGGTTCGGTGGGAATCGGCGAATCTTCCGGGAATTTGTTGCGTCTGTTAGCGAGCGACCCGGCTGCCGAAGTGCGGGAAGCCTGTCTTCGGGCCCTGGCAACAATCCCGAATGCTCCCGTTGGTGAGGCGATAGAAATTGCCCTGGCCGATAAAGAAAAATTGGTACGTGTGGCAGGATTGGCGCTACTGGAACAGCAGGACATCAACGATGGTACGAAAGCATCCTTATTGGAGGAGGTGATTCAAAAAAGAACCGTTGAAGAGCAACAGGCGGCGGTCACAGCCCTGGCAAAGCTGGACGAAAAAGCCTCTCTTCCCGTCATGGAACAGTTACTGGATCAGCTGGAAAGTGGGCAGTTGCCTCCGGCTATCGAATTGGAGTTTTTTGAGGCCATGGAAGCGATGGAAACGGGAGATCTGCTAAGCCGCTATGAAGAAATTAAGGCGGAAATGTCGGAAGACGATCTGCTCGCCAGTTATGGGGGAAGTATGTATGGTGGCGATGTGGCAAAGGGGAGGAGAATCTTTTTCCAGCATGCGACCGGGCAGTGTATCAAATGCCATGCATACGACGATTTTGGCGGAAATGCGGGGCCAAAGCTTAATGGAATAGGGAAGACCCTTAACAGACAACAGTTACTGGAAGCCTTGATCGATCCCAGCAAACGATTGGCACCAGGCTTTGGGGTGGTTACCTTGACGTTGGATTCCGAAAAGACCCTTGCCGGGATAAAAGTGGACGAGGATGCCAACAGCATTACACTAAAAATGGGGAACCAACCCGATACGCTGATTCAGAAATCACATATTGTGACACGTCGGGATGCCCCGTCCAGCATGCCCGATATGAAGGAATACCTCACCCGAAGGGAAATCAGGGACTTGGTAAGTTTCCTGGCCACCCTTGAAGAACCATTTAATTAATTGTATACCTTTGTAATGGTATGCGTCGAATTCGTAAAAGTTGGTTTCTAAGGAATTTTTGGACCTTCATGGCTATTTATGTGCTCAACTGTAGTGTGGACATGCCTGACGAACACGCCGATCACGTTCCCGAGGACCTTCAAATAAACGATCAGGAAAGCATCGTGGAACTGATTTTGGAAGTGGGTCTTGGAATGGAAGATGCCATTCCCGAACAAGAGGATGCCGACGCAGACCAGGAAAACTCTTTAAAAAAACCCTTTTCATTTGATTTGCTGCTCTTTTTTGATAGTTCGCATATAAGGTTGAGGTTCATTTCCTGTATTCAATCTGATTTTTCATTGAACAATTTGGGAGGGATTCGGCCAGGATTTTTTGAAATACCTTCCCCGCCTCCGGATTTTACCTGATAGGTTTTCCGGATAATGTATCGCTCCTCACACTTCAGGAGCTTGTTTTTTACGTCTAAATGTTAACAAATGATGAATCGAATAGCTTTGATCAGTTATATGCTGATCGGAATGTATTGGCGTGCATACGCCCAAACAGAATCCGATAGCCCCAAGGAAATGCTTGACAGCATGTACATCTCCGATATTGAGGATCGGGAAAATCCTGCAAAAGTACTCCACGCAGAGCCCTTGTACATTGACCTGATTCGAGACTTGGGGGCGCGTAAAGGGGAAAAAGAATGGAATGTAGGACTGGGACTAGCCGATCGAGAGCGGTACGACGAATACCTGGCTCTGGTGGAATACGAATGGGCGCCTATGGACCGATTGGGATTGGAGGTGGAATTGCCCTTTTCGTTTTACTACCCGATTAATGGAAGCGAGTCGGCTCCCGGGAGCAGGTTAAACAGTCTGAAACTTGCCGGTCAATATTCTTTTTTTGTTTCCGAAAAACACAAAACCTCAATGGCTATTGGCTATATACACGAATTTGAACTAAACCAATTCTCCCGCTACAAAGAAGGCCGTATTTTTTCTGGAAATGCGTACAACCCATTTTTCATTGCAGCGAAGCGCTGGGGCAGGAATTACCACACGTTGGTTTATACAGGCCCCTTTATTCAGGATCATTTCGATACTTCGGGACTGACGGTCAGTTGGCAGGTAAACACAAACTTCCACTACATGATTAGCGGGACCCGAAACTTTATTGGCATTGAATTCAATAAGGAAGTGACCAATGGGGTATTCACTGCGGTCATGCGGCCACAAATGCGCCTTGGAGTTGCGGAAAACCTACTGGTTGGAATCGTAACTGGGATTCCGCTGAGTAGAGAAAATGAGCGGTTTAGTTCATTTTTACGCTTGATTTATGAACCGGGTCATTAGCACCCGACCCGTTTCATCCTTCCGGGATGGGGATGATAGGTGCCTTTTGGTCCCTGAATCGTTGATAGCGTACGTAGCGAGGGCGACTAGGAAAGTTAGTCGTGTTTCTCCTTTGGTAGCTAAAGCGACCATTAATTGATCTGATTTGGTCCGGGATATAAGGCATCAGCTATTCGGAGGATTTGCCGCTGGAAGCAAGGTTTCCCGGTTTCAAAAGCCTGTATTCAGTCATTCAAAAGCCAACAGTGCAATGAACCACTACTGCTTGCGACCATCCAGGCAAGGATGCTGTGATCCAAAAAAATGCGTTTACCATACCTGCTGCTATCCCGGTAAATTTTCGTCGGCGTGTATGGGGCCTGGTTTGCTTCTTAGGTGCATCGGTTCCTGGCTGGACAATACGGCGCTGACCTCAGAAATGACGGATAGGGCAATCTCCTCGGGGCTTTCCGCACCGATGTTCAGCCCCATGGGT
Organism: Cyclobacterium xiamenense; assembly: GCF_009467825.1. Classification (GTDB taxonomy): domain Bacteria; phylum Bacteroidota; class Bacteroidia; order Cytophagales; family Cyclobacteriaceae; genus Cyclobacterium; species Cyclobacterium xiamenense. The sequence goes on from NZ_WIOK01000011.1 coordinate 16,277, forward strand.
CCGTAGATTCGTTGTAGATCCCCGGATGAAAGGTGGATCCCTTCCTTTTCCAGGTTCTCAATCAATTTTTCCAGTTTTTTCTTTGGTCCCAACACGCCTAAATACGGGAATTGATAGGGGTGCAGGCCACTCATGATGGCAAGGTCATACGTGAAATTATGCGTCATCAACAATACGGCTGTTCGTCTGTCCGGGCGCAATTCGGGAAGTATTTCTGCGGCTTTCCCAACCAGTAATTGAGCGGCCATGGGAAATCGGGATTTTGTGGCGTAATCAGACCGTCCATCCACGAGAATCAATTCCCATCCCATGACCGAGGCCAGTTGCGTCAAGGGTATCACGTCGTTTCCAGCGCCGACGACAAGCAACTGTACCGGAGCCGCAATGAATTCCACAAAGGCTTGCAGGGTATCGGTCGCTTCCGCAGGAACGATCAGGGACTGCCGCTGATCCAGGACTTTTTCCGCCTTTTTTCGAACAAATTCGATGGAGGGTTGCTGTAAAGAATCCAGGTTGGCATTGGTTAGGAATCCGTTTCCGTGAAACAGCATGCAGGTACCAGTCTGTGGGGCTCGTTTTTTTTGAGTATCAAAGAACGTGACAATCACCTTATCCTCCCTGTTTTCAAGGGTTTGTTTCAATAAGGCAATGGGATTGTTTTCCGTATTCGGCAGGATGGGTTCGATAAGAATATGAATGATACCATTGCAGCCCAGGCCAACGCCAAACTTTGCGTCGTCTTCATCAGTAGTATCGTAGGTAACGAGCATGGATTTCTCACTAAAAATGACCATTTGGGCCTTTTTTAGCGCATCTCCTTCCAGACATCCGCCGGAAATAGCGCCTGTCAGCTGACCGTTTTCAGTGACCAGCATTCGAGCGCCCGGCCTCCGATAAGAAGATCCATCCACTTTTACTACCGTAGCCAATGCAGAAGCCTCTCCGTTTTGAACAGCCATTTCGTAGGCTTTTACAATGGATTTTATTTCTTTCATTGGTTGCTAGAAGTTATCCTTGTGAAAATAGGTTATTGGAAAGACTTCGTTTTTCTTAAAAACGGTGGCATCCGCGGGTAGGCTAAGAAATGCATCGGCTTCCGATAGGTGCACCCAGTCCCCGGAACCCGAATTTTTGATCGGCACTGCCCAGATTTTACCTTCCCGTATGGTTGTTTTCACCAATAGGTGGTAGGTTACCGGTCGGTTAAAAACGACCTCTTCCGCCAGAATAGCGGAAGGGGTTTCGGTGTCCCGTTGCAGGGAATTGGACAACCAGGTTTTGAAATAGGTGTGAAAACAAACCAGGGTAGAGGCTGGGTTTCCCGGAAATCCGAAAACAAAACAATCACCTTTTCGGCCAAACAAAAACGGTTTTCCGGGTTTTTGTTTGACTCCATGAATAAGCGTATCCACCCCCAGTTCACGGAACACTTCCGGAAGAAAGTCGAATTTTCCCTTGGATACGGCTCCGGAAAACAGCAGCACCTGGTATTCCTTCAGCGCTTTTTCAATTCCGTCTTTAAGTTCCTGCCGTTCATCTGCCAAATGGGCCGTTTTGGCGTTGATCCCGAGGTCTTTTAGGGCCGACTCGAGCATGTACACATTGGAGCTTCGAATCTGATGGGGGAGAGGTGGCTGCTCCACCGGCACCAGTTCGTCTCCAGTGGCACACACGAGTACCCTGGGAAGTTGACGAACGCTTACCTGTGCATGGCCAAGGCTGGCGAGTACGCTTAATTTTCCCGCGTGGATCCAATTTCCTTTTTCCAAAATTCGGTCTCCCTTCTTCGCATCCGTTCCTTGAAGATGTACGTTTTGATACGGCGAATACTGTGCGCTGTCTACTTCAGCCATTCCATCCAGCAGGCGAATTTTCTCGTAGGGAATCACACAGTCGGTATTTTTTGGTAGCATTGCCCCGGTCATTACTTCCAGACAATGGTTGGAATTGGATAGGCTACGTTGGGGCTGACCGGCTGCCTGAATGCCTTCGATACGGTATCGTTTGTTGGTTTTCAGCGATGCAGCCTGAATGGCAATGCCGTCCATGGTTACCCGGTGAAACGGCGGCGCATCCCTGTCCGCAAATACATCGGCAGCGAGGGTATGGTGCAGGCTTTGTTGAAACGGTAGCGACGTGTCCGGTAGGGATAAGGGGTTGGTTGAAAGTATTTCCTTGGCTTCGTGTACGGATATCATGCGGAAGGAGGTTGTCGGTGCAATTCGGGGGATTATCCCCCCAAAAAGGACATGGACTTTTTCGGAATTTTTTTGCTTTGGGCTTCTGCTTCAAACCCATCTTTCGCTTTTCTGGCTACTGCCTGTACGATTTCTTCGACAAGAAGGGCCTCAGTCACCCCGCTTCGAAGGACGTCGCGAAGATTGGCGACCGGTGGTCCATACAGGCAGGTTCGCAATTCGCCGGTGGCAGAAAGTCGAATTCTGTTGCAAGTGCCGCAAAAGGTTCGACTAAACGCGGGAATAATCCCGAAGCTACCTGCGTAACCCGGAACCCGGTAGTTGACCGAAGTGCTGTTTTTTTCATCGGGGACCTTCACAAGGTCAGGGAAATGTCCCTTTATGTAGTCAAACAAGGCAATATGGTTCCAGGTGGGTGGCACAAACGAACCGGTACCGTTAAAGGGCATTTCTTCCAAAAAGCGGACGGATATGGGTTGGGTTTCGGTCAATTTCACAAAGGGTAGGATGTCTTCCGTATTCTTATTCCCGTCGACCACACAATTCAATTTGACAAGAAACCCTTCTTCTACTAACTTCAGAATACAGGCAAATACCTCTTCGAAGCGATCCCTGCGTGTGATTTGGTAAAACCGCTGTCGATCCAGTGAATCCAGCGAAATGTTGATTTTCCGAATGCCCAACGTTGCCAACTGTTTAATTTGGGAATTGGAGATCGACCCATTGCTGGTGAGGGTGATTTCTTTTAGTTCCGGGTGCCGGGAAAGTTGAGTCAAAAAGTCCATGATGCCCTTTCGGACAAATGGCTCGCCTCCCGTGATACGAATTTTTTTGACCCCCAACGATAGAAAAAGCGTGCACAAGTAATCCAGTTCCTCGTAACTGAGCAGATCTTTTCGTTGAACAAAGTCGATGCCTTCCTCTGGCATGCAGTAGTAACACCTGAAGTTGCAACGATCCGTGACCGACAACCGCAGGTAATCCAGTGTTCTTCCGTAACTATCTGTCAGCGTTCCTCTCATACAATTGGCGTATTCTTAATATTCATTAAGGATGGGCATTTACCCAAACCGTATTATCCGTAAAATACTCTTTTTTCCAAATAGGAACCCTATTTTTCAATTCGTCAATCAGGTATCGGCTGGCTTCAAAGGCATCGTTTCTATGGGCGGTAGCGGTACCAATAACCACCACGGGATCACCTACTTTCTTATTTCCAAGCACATGCACCATCAGCAATTTCTTTATTGGCCACCGTTCCATCGCCTCTGCGGCGATTTCCTCCATTTGGCGAATGGCCATGGGTTCGTATCCTTCAAACTTGAGTTGAACGACCGTTTTTCCATGGGCATGGTTTCGGACACTTCCGATGAATAGGTCGATACCCCCCGCCTCCGGGTGCTGAAGCCAGGAATACACTTCAGGTAGATTGATCTGACTGACCAGTTTTATTTGCTTCATTTCAACCTCCACTTACGGGTGGTAATAGGGCGATCTCTTGGTTTTCCGCTAGAAGCCGTTCGTCAGTTGCGTACTCCTGATCTACCGCAATGGCAAAACTTGAGAGATTTCCCATCTCCGGATAAGATGCCAAAATCCATTGCTTCAGACTTTTTACCGATGTGATGCGTGCTTCTTGGGGTACCTGCAAGATTTGCTCCCCGATAATCTCCTTTGAAATTCCGAATAGAAGAATTTCCATAGCTGGTTTATTTGGTTTTATTAGGATGGTTAAATTTACATAATCGAATTTGATTAACCGCGAAAATAGGCCGGTTATTCTGTATGGAAATACCGGCACGCTAAATTTCTACTATGCGGTGACCTGTGCGGTACAATTCCTCATCCCTTCTACCGAATCTCCCAAATCGGATAAAGAAAAATAAATCGTAATTCTTTTAATTAAGCTTAAATTAAGGATTTTTATTAGGGAAAAATACGAAAAAATAATGTAATATTTTGGGTTAACGCCAAATTTAATAAACTCTAGCGCTAACTAAAATAAATAATTCGAAATTCAAACGATAATTTTATAAAAAAATTTAAATGAAGTAAAAAATTGTGATTTTTGGGAAAAATACATTACTTGTACCTGGTAATGTCATTATATAACCGATGTCAACTGAAAATATCAATTCGGTTCCTGAACTGGTAAGCTGTTTAAAGGAGGGGGACCGTGATGCCTTTCATCAGCTTTACGAGCTATTTGCTACCAAGATCCTTTGTACCTGCAAAAAAATGTACCTGACCCATGAAGATGCAGAGGAGGTCGTTCAAGAAGTGTTTTTGAAGGTTTGGGAAAAAAGGCAAGGCTTGGACTGTACCCTGTCCTTTAATGCCTATCTTCTTACGATGATGCGCTCTTCCATTTTTAAACGTTCACGCAAACAAGCACTTGAAATCGCATACCAGAAATACCAGCTGAATTATGGAGAGCGCGAAACGGGGAGTGTAGAACTGGAATTGGAGTACGAAGAGTTAAAGCATTTTTCGGAAAAAGCCATCGCGGCCTTGCCTAAGGGACAACAGGAAGTGTTTAAATTGAAATTTACCGAGCACTTGACAGCCGATGAAATTGCCGGACGGTTGCAGCTTTCCAAACGAACCGTCGAGAATCAACTCTACAAAGCGACCAAAAGGCTAAAACAGGAGTTTTCGTCCAGTGATTTGATTCCTTCCGATCTCTTCGTCTTTTTGCTATTTTTCTAATTCAATCTCCTTTTTATTTTTTTATTTTAGTAAAAAAGCGTATTTCCTTAAAAAATATGGAAATATTGCGCTGCGCATAAGTAAATATCCTGTCTGGGGGATATATACCGTATAACCTAGCAGGCGAAGATGAAAAGCTTTAATCAAAATTGGAAAGATTTTCACGAAGGCAAACTTTCAAAAAGCCAGGCGCGGGAATTTATTACGTACCTGGATAGTCCCGATGGGCATCGGGATTTTCAGCAATTGTTGAAAATGGTGTGGGGGACGGAGGCCAATGCAGGGCAGAAAGGCATGGGGTTGCCAGGCAAACCAGAACCTCCGGAGCCGGGTAAGCGGCTGGATCGATCGGCTGAATCGCAACGGAAGCAAAGCAGAACTCCCCGGCGCATTGCTACCTGGCTTAGGTATGCGGCCTCTCTGGTTTTCTTTTTGCTGATGCTGCGTGAAATTGGATTCATGAATGAAGCGGCAGACACACAAAACAGTTCCGACAAGAAAGAACAGGCCGCTTGGGTAATTAAATCCAATCCAAAGGGAAGGAAATCGAAAATTCTATTACCAGATAGCTCTCTGGTCTTTTTAAATGCTGGCAGTGAACTCAGCTACCCGCGTAATTTCACGGAAAACCGTCAGGTTCTGTTGCGAGGTGAAGCATTTTTTGAGGTAAAAAAGTACAAGCAGCAGCCATTTCTCGTAAAGACTGCTCACGTAACAACCACCGTTTTAGGTACTTCTTTTAATATCAACACCGATTACCTGGAATCCACTGAAATTGCTTTGGCTACCGGTAAAATCAGTATACGAAATGACTATACCGGTAAGGATATGCTTCTTCGTCCGGGTGAAGCCAGTCTCGTTTCCAGGGGAGAGCAACCCATGAAAAAATTTACTGTAGATCCGGCGAAAATTCCCTTATGGACCGAGGGCGTTTTACATTTTGAAAAAGAACCCTTTGTGTTGGTCAAGAATAAGCTGGAGAATTGGTACGGCGTTGAAATCGCCGTGAATGGACCCGTGCCGGACGTGAAATGCTCCGGAACGTTCGAAAAGCAGGCGTATTTGTCGGATGTGCTTGCCGTTTTGGCGCACTCCGTGCGTTTTTCCTTCGATATTGAGGGTAAAAATGTGGTCATTTATCCCATATCAAGTTAAGTTTTCTAAAAAATTACAAGCGTTTAAACCAATACCCAAAATCCCATGAAACATGTTTTATTAAAACCGATTAAAAATCTGAAAGTCAGATTGCTGGCCTTTGGAATTTTATGCTTTCTGGTAGCACATACCGGCTATGCTTTTGACAGTGTCAAGAGTATCGAAGAAGTAATGATCAAGCTGGATATCAGGCAGGGAAGCCTGCAGGAGATTCTGGACCACATTGAGAGCAAAACTGATTACCGGTTTTTCTATACCGATAATGGTATCGACGATGAGCAGATATTAAAACTAAACCAGGTAAAGGGCAGTGTTGCGGATATACTTAAAGAGTTGGCTCGGGAAAAACGCCTTCATTTCAAACAGGTAAATAACACCATCAGTGTGCGTTTTCTTACCGAAAAAACCGCGCGAAAAGCGCTGGAAATCGTTGTGGAAGTGGCGGATATCGAGGTTTCAGGAAAGGTGGTGGATCCTTCCGGAGAGCCGTTGCCTGGGGTAGCCGTATCGGTATCCGGTACCAACATCGGTACCATTACCAATATCGACGGCGAGTTTACCCTGACTGCGCCGGAAGATGGTGTTTTGCAGGTATCCTATATTGGCTTTAGCACCCAACGGATTGAGATCAATTCCAGATCAATTATCAACATCACCCTTCAGGAAGACATCGCCGGACTGGAAGAAGTGGTCGTAACGGCATTGGGTATCAAACGAGAAGCGAAAAGTTTGGGGTACGCAACCTCTACGGTGGAATCCGAAGAAATGACCATCAACCGTACACCAAATTTCATGAACTCACTTCAGGGAAAGGTCGCCGGGGTAAACATTACGTCCATGGGTTCGGGACCACAAGGAAGTAGCAAGGTCAGAATCCGAGGCGTATCCTCTTTTGGCGGAAATAATTCCCCCTTGATCGTTGTAAACGGCGTACCCATCGACAATACCAACTTTGGTGTCAGCGGGGATGTTTCGGAAGTTGGTAGTAATCGAAACTCAGATAGTGGAGATGGACTGAGTAGTATTAACCCGGATGACATTACCTCCATGTCCGTTTTGAAAGGAGCAGCGGCATCTGCTTTGTACGGAGCCCGTGCAAAGGATGGGGTAATCATGATTACTACCAGAAACCGGGCCAGTGGATCAGGTATTCAGGTGGAATTGAATACCAATTACACGAACGATACGCCGCTTGACTTTACCGATTACCAGTACGAATACGGTCAGGGAGAGGGTGGCATACGGCCCAATTCGCCCCGACCGGTATCCGGTGTCTGGAGTTTTGGAGAGCGATTTCAGCCGGGTATGACACAGATTTTGTTTGACGGCATAGAAGTTCCCTACGAGCCCCAACCCAATAAAATCCGTGACTATTACCGAAATGGATCCACGTTTACAAACACCATTACGATTTCATCTGGCGGAGAGAACGGGGGGTTCAGCCTTTCGGCATCCAATATGGACAGCAAGGCCATCCTTCCGGGATCAAACTATAACCGGAAGACAATCAACATGGGTTTCACCCAAAACTTCAAGAAGCTAACCGTTTCAGGAAACATCAATTACTCCAAAGAAGACCGAATCAATCCTCCAAACATCGCCGAGCAGGATTTTAGTCCGGTGGTAATTTACACCTTGGCCAGTTCCATGCCCATGGATTTGCTCGAGCAATATGCCTTCGATGAAAATGGGGATGAATTTCCGTATTCCCGATTTACGAACCGTACCAATCCCTATTTTGCACTTTCCCGATTTGAGAACAACGTGCGTGACCGGGTGTACGGCAACATTACCGCCAGGTACGACATCACGGATTGGCTGTACGCGCAGGGAAGAATCGGGCAGGATTTTTTCTCCAGGGATTCGGAATACAATTTGCCCACTGGTTCGCGACGGCAGTCGGCGCCTCCTCCAGGCTTTGTAAACGGGCAATTTGTGCAGGACATGCGGACCTTCCGGGAAGTAAATGCTGACTTTCTAATTGGGATGGATAAAACGTTTGGCGATTTCGGGTTGTTGGTAAACCTTGGTGGAAACCAAATGTATCGGCGGCTAGATGTAAACACGCTTCTCGGGGAAAACTTCTATACCCGTGACTTGTACACCATTGGTAACTCCAGCAAAATCACAACCAATTACACCATTTCGGAAAGGCAGGTTAATTCACTCTATGCAAGTACCGAATTGTCCTACAAAGGATTCCTGTACGTAAATGGAACTGCCAGAAACGATTGGTTTTCTACCCTTTCTCCGGCGAATCGAAGCATTCTTTACCCTTCGATTACCGGTAGCTTTGTGTTTTCACAGGCCTTCGCTAACCTGCCCAATTGGATTTCATTTGGCAAACTTCGGGTAGCGTACGCGGAAGTAGGTAGCGATACGGATGTTCAACCCTATGCAAATAACCTGTTCTATAATATAAACCAGCAACAATTCCCCAATTCCAATGGCATTGCGCAACCGGTAGGATCCATCAGTGGATCGGTGGTTCCCAACGATAACCTTCGCCCCATGAGGGTCTCCGAACGGGAAATTGGGTTGGAGATGACGTTATTTGACAACCTCCGGTTTGAAGTTTCCTACTACGATAAGTTGTCTTCCGACCAGATCCTGCAGGCGCAGGTTTCGGATGGGTCGGGGTACCTCAACCAGCTGATCAATGTCGGTGAGAGTAAAAATACGGGGCTAGAAATGTTTGCAGCCATCTCCCCAATCACCGGGCCTAATTTTAACTGGAATTTCAGTGCCAATGCTGCGTACAACCAGTCCGAAGTATTGAGTCTGGGTGACGACGTGGAAGGCACGTTTATTACCGTTGGCCAAGCGGATTTTCACGGTGAGGTTCGGCAGGAAGTAGGCAAGCCCATGGCTCAATTGTACGGCTGGGGTTACCTTAGGGACGAACAGGGGAGACAGATCTTTGACCCAAATAATGGCCGCCCACTTCGTTCGACGGAGCAATTGAACTTCGGAACAGCCATTCCCATCTGGGTCGGTGGCTTCACCAACAGTTTTAATTACAAGAACCTGAATTTTACTTTCCTAATCGACTATAAACTGGGCCACAAAATGATTTCCGGAACGCATACCAACGCCTACCGGCACGGTCTGGATAAGGCCACCCTCGAAGGCAGGGATCAGGGATTCGTCGTGGGTGACGGAGTAAATCCGAATGGTGAAATCAATACCGCACAATCTCCCATTCAAACGTATTACGAGACCATCCGATCCGGAAGAATGTCGGAGCAGTCCGTTTTCAACGCCGGATCCTGGCAACTACGCCAAGTGACCGTAGGGTATGATTTTACACCGCACCTTCCGGATAACAACTTTATACGCGGTTTGCGACTGAATTTGGTTTCCAATAATGTCGCTGTTCTGAAGCAGTGGGTGCCCCATATCCACCCCGATCAAAACGGGATTATCTCCGACAATAGAGCAGGCCTGGAGGCCACAGGATTGCCGGTAACCCGAAGCATTGGATTCAACTTAAATGTTAAATTTTAAGAAGGAATTGCTTCAACGAAACATTGTTATATCCGATTAAACGAAACTGAAATGAAAAAGTCAACAATACTACACGTGTTTTTGGGGTTGGCGGTAGCCTTTTTCTCCGGCTCCTGCGACGAGGGCTTTGACGAAATGAATACCAATCCGGTTCGTCTTACCTCCATTGATCCCACCTTTCAATTGAATCAAGCCATAATTTCCAGTTCTCCGGGGTACAACAACCTTACCTATGAGACTACGATTGTCAGGCAGATGATCACCCCCTTCCAGGGAGTGGGTACCGGCGGAAACCTGAATCAGGACAACCGTTCAGCCACCCAGGGCAACTGGCAAAATGGCTACCGAAACATCATAAAAAACCTGGTAGACGGCATAGAAAACCTTCGGGATAGTCCCGAGCGCTCAAATCTACTCAGCATTATGCGTATTTGGAGAGCACATGCATTCATGATGCTGACGGATACCTACGGGGATATTCCCTATACCGAGGCTGGTTTGGGATACATTGAAGGAAACGTATTCCCCAATTACGATTCCCAGGAATCCATCTACACCGACCTGTTAAACGATTTGGAAGCAGCGGTGCAAACATTGAACGAAGCCAATGACCCCATCAACCAGGAGATCATGTACAGCGGCAATATCGGACAATGGCGAAGACTGGGCAACTCGCTGTTGCTGCGTGCCGCCATGCGCTTGGTGAAGGTAAACCCTTCTCGGGCACAGGAATTTGCCACCAAAGCAATCAACGGAGGCCTGATGCAATCCAATGAAGACAACGCCCTGGTGCGGCACAATGCCGATTACCGAAACAACGTGGGTACCAACCTAAACGGAGGCCAGGCACCTTTCTATTACCTCGATCAGGAATTTGTGAATTTTCTAAAAAGCAACAACGACCCGCGGTTGGAGTCCATTGCCGTTCGGTATGTCGGTGCCATGAGTGGGGGCGAACAAACGGAGGCAAATGCAGATCGCTCGCCAGAAGCGCAGGTAGGGATGCCCCAGGGATACGACAACACCACGATCATTCCGGTGGTGGAGGAAGCCGGGCTCGCCAGTTTGTTTGATTACAGTCAGTTAGACCGCAGGCGTCTGGGAAATCCCGAAGCGCCTAACTTTCTCGTGACCTATTCCCAAACCTTGCTACTTTGGGCAGAAGCGGTGGCGAGAGGCTGGGTGCAAGGAGATGCCGAACAGTTGTACCACGACGGGATTCGTGCCCATATGGAACAGATGGCGTATTGGCCTAACGATACCGAAATCGCTTCGGAGGCGATCGAAGAATACATTCAGGCGCATCCCCTGGAATCCGGCAAGGAACTGGAACTGATCAACACCCAATATTGGGTATCTTCCTTTCTGATAGGGCCCGAAACCTGGGCGAATTTTAGAAGGAGCGGGTACCCGGTGGTAAACCCAAATCCGTATCCGGGAAGCGATTTGCAATCAGAAGATTTTATCCGAAGACTGACCTATCCCGATTCGGAGCTAACAGTTAATTTTGAAAACGTGCAAGAAGCGACCAGCCGAATGGGTCCGGATATTTTGGATACCCGGGTTTGGTGGGATGTCAATGTAGGATTTTAGTCATAAAATTCTAACTTTAGTACTTCTTACCAAATAACCAATCCATTTGATTGCATGAAACACCTAAAAAATCGCTTACAATCCGGAGAAACCTTAATCGGTTGCTGGTTGAATCTAGGAAGTTCGGTTACAGCCGAGATCGTAGGGCTCTCCGGATTTGACTGGGTGCTAATTGATTTGGAGCATGGTGCAGGGGAGCCGAAAGACTTGCTGCACCAGCTTCAGGCACTCGAACATACCCGATCCACAGCCATTGTGCGGGTGGAGAGTTACCAAAAAGAACGCATTCACCGGGTATTGGACCTGGGTGCCGAGGGGGTCATGTGCCCTCGGATTTATTCCGCAGCAGAAGCCCGCCTGGCCGTCAGCGGCATGCATTACCCGCCCCTTGGAATCCGGGGGGTGGCAAAAATGGTTCGGGCAACTGGCTTTGGAAAGGATTTTGCCAGCTACAAATCCGGCACTGCCGAAAACCTGCTGGGCATCATCCAAATAGAAACCAAAGAGGCGCTGGATGATCTCGATGAAATTGCGACAACTCCCGGTGTTGATGTGCTGTTTATCGGACCGGCAGATCTTACCGTTGCCTTGGGAATTGACGGGGATTTAAATCATCCCCTGTTTCTGGAAGCGGTTGACCGGATTGTGAAAGCAGCCAAAAATGCTTCGAAAGCCGTTGGAATTTTAATCTTCGATCCTGCGGATTTCGAAAAATACCAGCGACAGGGGATCCAATTGATCGCCTGCGGCTCGGATGCCACCTTTGTGGCAGCAGGTGCCCGGGAATTGCATCAATCGCTAAGCCAGTTTAAAAATAGCCCTTCATGATTCAGGATCCCTTTTTCATTTTACTGGTAGGAATGCTGATCGTGGTTGGGGGGATAATCGGGGGAAAATTAAATCCGTTTATCGCCCTGCTTCTGGCGGCATTGGTGGTGGCCTGGATGACACCTGCTTCGGCCATTGTGGATTTTGCGCTAAGCAAAGGGCAGTCTCAGGCCGCTGCCGAGGCCCTTGCTCAGCGTTCCATCGGCGAACGAATAGCCGATGCCTTCGGAAGTACCGTCGGCAAAATCGGAATATTGATTGCCATGGCCGCCATCATCGGTAAATCCATGCTGATGAGTGGAGCGGCAGAACGGATCGTACGCTCCATCCTTGGACAGACGGGCGAGAAAAACGCACCGCTGGCTTTTTTGAGTGGCAGTTTTTTTCTGGGAATTCCGGTGTTTTTCGACACGGTGTTTTACCTGATGATCCCACTTGCCAAAGCGATGGCCATGCGGCTCAAGGAGAGTTACCTGTTGCTGGTCCTTTGCATTACAGCGGGAGCAGCGATGGCCAATTCCCTGGTACCCCCCACTCCTGGACCTCTTTTTCTTATCGCAGAAATGGACATTCCCATCGGCATGATGATGGTAGGCGGCTTTTTGATCGGCCTGGTTACCATCGCGGCGGGCTACGTTTTTGCGGTTTGGGCAAACAAACGAAATCCGATTCCCTTGCGCGATTCGCTGGATGCTCCGTTGAGCGAAATCCAATCGCTCGCAGACAAACCGCAATCCCAATTGCCTGGGCTAGGCCTGGCGGCTTCCCCTATTGCTATTCCGCTGCTGCTCATCACGGGAAGTGCATTTATCAGCACATTTTGGGGAATGGATCCCGGCCAAACTTCTCCGGTTTTTTTTGACTTGATTCATTTTCTTGGCGAAAAGAACATGGCGCTGATCCTGGGGGCGATGGCAGCCTTGCTCACGCTATTTTTGCAACGAAACAAGCAGGAAAAAGGAATGAAGGGGGCTGTACAGGCCGCTCTGACTAGCGGGGGGGTGATCATTTTGATTACAGCGGCCGGAGGCGCTTTTGGAGCCATGTTGCAGCAAACCGGAATCAGCTTGAAAATCGCCAGTCTAACGGAAGGATACCAGATGGCCCTGATACCCCTGGCTTTTTTTATCACCGCATTGGTACGAACGGCCCAGGGTTCCGCTACGGTCGCCATGATTACTGCTTCGGGCATCTTGTCTGGCATGTCGACGGCGGGGTTGGATTACCACCACCTGTACCTGGGGCTATCCATTGCCTGTGGCTCCAAACTCATTCCCTGGATGAATGATAGTGGTTTTTGGATCGTATGCAAGATGAGTAACCTGACCGAAAAGGAGGCACTCAAAACCTTTTCCCCCTTATTGACGATCATGGGCTTGGTAGGCTTACTCACGATCATGCTTGCCGCAAAAATACTCCCTTTGGTATAAAATATATGACATAAACCCATTCAAAAGATGAAAAATTTCCTGAAAAATCAGCAGCGTAGAAAATTTGTCAAGCTAGTTGCATCCGGAACAGCCGGAGCATTTGCTACCGGATCCATGGCTTTTGGGGCCCAGGCAAAACCTGATCGAAAGCCCGTCAATCCGGCGGTTCCGAAGAAAAAAGTATTGATGAAAGTAGGCTGCCAATCCGGCGGGACAAGCGAAGAGAATCTGGCCTTTAAGGCCCGACACGGGGTGTACAACCTGGACGGAGGCATGCCCAAATTTATCGAGGGCAAGGGTTGGGATCTGGAGGACTCCCTGAAAAAGCGGGAGGCCTGCGAAAAATACGGTATCAACCTGGATGCCTATCACTTACCCCTGACTTCTGCTGGCATTGATCGGGTGATCATTCCCCACATCATGATGGGCAAGAGTCCCGAAAGAGACCGGGAAATCGAAATGGTGCAACAGATGATCGAAGTGGCTGCGAAAACGGGGGTCAAGTTATTGAATTACAATACGACCATACTGCCCGTATTGCGAACGGGTAGAACCATTGACCCCACCCGGGGATTCGCCTCCTACAGCACCTGGAATTACCAGGAAGCCCTGCAACGGGAACAACAGTTGACCAAGGCAGGCAGGGCAGACGCGGATGAAGTTTTCGAAAGAATTACCTATCTTTTGGACAGAATTCTACCGGTAGCCGAGGAGTATAAAGTCAAATTGGGCAATCATATCGCCGATCCGCCGGTACCAGATGCCTATAACGGCATCATGCGCTGGAACAGCCCGGAGGTGTTCGAAGGCATCAAGCGATTTGCCCAATTGTACGACAGCCCGTACCACGGCTTTAATTTCTGTATCGGTTCAATAGCCGAAGGCCTTAGGGATCCTGCAAACGAAATTTTCCCCATAATCGATTGGGTAGGAAAGCGAAAACAGATCTTTAACGTGCACCTGAGAAACATAAAAGGGAATTATAATAATTTCCAGGAAGTCTATCCGGATAACGGAGAGATGAATTTCTTTCAGGTGATGCGGGCGCTGCGGGATGTAGAATTTGATGGCATGGTCATGCCCGATCACGTGCCCCAGCACGAAGCAGAAGGAGCAGGTTTGCAGGCCTTCGCTTTTGCTTATGGACACATTATTGGGATTCTTCAGGCGCTGAAAGACGAAGCCTGAAAGGATTCCAGATCGATTCGTTTGCCCTTGAATAGTTAATTTTAAGATCAATAAACGAGTAATTGTTATGAAGAAAGTAGGATTTATAGGGTTGGGAATCATGGGAAAACCCATGGCAATCAATTTATTGAACGCCGGGTACGAACTGCTGGTACTCGAAAGTAGTAAGGCAGCCGGAGCCCTAACAGCGAAAGGAGCAAAGGCTTATTCCACCTCTAAAGAGCTATCAGCGAATGCCGATATTGTCATCACCATGCTGCCGGATTCTCCGGAAGTATCGGAAGTGGTATTTGGCCCGGATGGAGTACTTGCAGGAATTCGGTCGGGGACTGTGTTTGTAGACATGTCTACGATCGCACCTTCTACTGCCCGTGAGGTAGCCACAGCCATGAAAGAAAAGGGCGTGGAAGCGCTGGACGCTCCCGTTTCCGGAGGACAGGTAGGGGCCGAGTCGGGCAATCTTTCCATCATGGTTGGGGGAACCGAACAGGCATTCGAGGTCGCAAAGCCGCTTTTTGAAGTCATGGGTAAAAGTGCCGTTTTGATAGGGGATGCAGGTGCGGGACAGCTGACAAAGGCCTGCAATCAGATGATTGTCGGAATTACCATTCAGGCGGTCGCTGAATCGTTTTCGCTGGCGAAAAAAGCCGGAGTGAATCTGGAAAAGATGCGGGAAGCCTTATTGGGTGGCTTTGCCCAAAGCCGTATCCTGGACTTGCACGGACAGCGCATCATTGATCGGAATTTTGAACCTGGTTTTAAAATCAAACTTCACCGCAAGGATATGAATATTGCCTTGATGGCGGGTAAGGAATTTAACGTACCCTTGTATGGATCCGGGCTGGTTGCCAGCCAAATGGATGCTGCCCTGGCCTTGGGATTCGATGAAAAGGATCACAGTGCCCTTGCGCTGCTTATGGAGAAACTGAGTGGCATTGAATGAGTTTTCGCATCGAAGAAATACAGGAATGATTCACGAACAATCAGGCAGTGGTCCGCGGATTCGTGCCGTTCGGATTACGCCCATTGCGATTCAGGACCCCCCCTTGCTCAATGCGGCCGGACTGCATGCACCCTTTGCATTACGGACGGTAGTGGAACTGGAGACCGAAGATGGGGTAATCGGCATCAGCGAGATTCCCGGAAACGAAGCCACGAATCAGGCATTGGAAGAAGCTTCCAGACTAGTAATCGGGAAGGACTTATACCAATTGAATAAACTCCAAATGGAGTTAGAAGCCTATTTTGGTAAAGATTCGGTAACAGATAGGGGAGATGCGCCCTGGGATCAGCGAAAATTGGTCCACGTGTTTTCTGCCCTCGAAGTGGCTTGTCTGGATTGTATCGGAAAATTGGTCAATCGCCCGGTAGTAGACCTTTTGGGAGGCAGAATGAGGGATTCGGTCCCCTTTGCCGCCTACCTTTTTTTCAAATACGAAGGAGCCGGCGGGGACTGGGGATTCTCAAAAGATCCCGGCGCCCGGGGATGGGACGCTGCCCGGCAGGAGGCAGCGGTTGATCCGCAGGGCATAGTAAACCAAGCCATTGCCATGTGCAAGGAATATGGATTCCAGTCCATCAAGCTGAAAGGGGGGGCCTTTGAACCGGAGTTAGAAGTAGCCTGTATGCAAGCGCTCTATCGGGAATTTGGTCCCGCGATGCCATTGCGTTTTGACCCAAACGCCATTTGGAAGCCAGAAACCGGCTTGAAATATGGGAAAGTAATGGAGCCCATCCTGGAGTACCTGGAGGATCCGGTAAGGGGGCAGGAAAATATGGCCTGGCTCCGGGGACAAATCAAAACTCCCCTGGCAACGAATATGTGCACGACTTCGTTTGACGAAATACCCTCGTCCATCCGTCTTGGTTCGGAAGACATTATCCTTAGTGACCACCATTTTTGGGGTGGGTTGCGCGCGTCCATGGAGCTTTCTCGGGTTTGTAATGTATTTGGCAGGGATCTATCCATGCACTCAAATAGTCATCTGGGCATTTCCCTGGCGGCCATGGTGCATTTGGGTGCGGCGCTTCCAAGGCTACGCTACGCCCTGGATACGCATTACCCCTGGCAGTCCGAAGAAATCATCACCGGTGGTCGATTTGCGTTCGATAATGGAGCGGTGCACGTCCCTTCGGGTCCCGGACTGGGTGTGGAATTGGATAGAGATTCCCTGCAAACGCTCCATCAGAATTATCTGAAATGTGGCCTTAAGAAGCGGGATGATCAAGTCGAAATGCAAAAAGTGCATCCCGATTGGACCTTTCAGAAAATCCGCTGGTAATGTAAAAAAAATGCAGTAGTAGGGGTAAATAGAATCGAAGAAAATGATTTTTACAAAAAATAATCCGTTAGCCATGCAGAAGTATCTTCTATTTCAGGTGATTACGCTTGCCCTCCTCGGCGGTGTAGGCCTGGAGCAGATTCAGGCCCAGCAAATCAGTAAAGAGGAACTGCTTTTTTTGACACCCGAATGGACCGGGGAGCGATTTGACGATGGGCGGCCCAGAGTACCGGATCACGTATTGGAACGGATGAAAGAAGTTACCCACGAGGAAGCCTGGGCAGTGATGAAAAACGAGGGCTACCGGTATCAGTACGCAGAAGGATGGGAAACCATCAATCCGGATTCGGTCCTGGTGGGCAGGGCGTTGACAGCTACGTTTATGCCGGGTAGGCCGGATATTCACGGAGCCATCGACAAGCGTGGGAAGGAAGCGGGCAAAAAAGGACAAAATGCCTGGCCCGTGGACTTGTTGGTGCCGGGAGACGTATACGTGGCCAATCAATTCGGGCTACATATCGGTGGTCCCACGATAGGCGATAATGTAGGGAATGCGATATACACCAATTCGGGAAACGGGATCGTGTACGATGGAGCGGTTCGGGATATCAACGGGCTCAAGGAGATCGGTGGTTTTACTTCCTATTTTACCAGCTACCACCCCTCACACCACAACCAATCCGGTGACTTGAATACGATGCTTACGGGGATCAATACGCCTACCAAAATCAGACAGGTTACGGTCATGGCGGGCGACGTGGTTTTGGGCAGAGACGGCGCCGTATCCTTTATCCCCCCTCATTTGGCGGAAAAAGTGGTCGTCACCTCTGAGATTGTCCGGCTTCGGGACATGTTTGGGCACCAGCGAATCCGGGAGGGTGTCTACACAGCCGGACAGATCGATACCCGGTGGGCAGACGAGATCGAAAAGGATTTTTCTCAATGGCTGACCGATCGCATGGATGATTTACCGGTGCCACGGGAGCAGATTCAGGAAATCCTGAAAAACAGAACCTGGTAGAACCAGAACGAATCGACGCTACCCGCCAAAAGGTTCTGGGCAGCATGCGTTCGTTCAGGTAACAAAAACCTTAACTAACCCTTTTTATGAAAAAAAAAGTCAACAGAAGGTCCTTTTTATCTAAAACCGCATTGGCGGGGCTGACGGGAAGCGCCTTTTTTTCCAATTTTGGTTCAGGCCTTACAGCCGCCGTGGAAAATATGCCCCAGGCATCCAATCCCTCCGACCTGAAAATCACGGACGTTAAGTGTGGGTACGTAAGAGGGGCACTTTATGTAAAAGTATACACCAACCAGGACGTTTGGGGCTGTGGAGAAGCGGTGGATGCCATCCATGGCACCTATCACCTGGTCAAACGCTTGGGAAACCAACTCAAGGGGGAAAATCCTTTGAACCCCAATCGGCTGGCCGAACAACTGCGAAAGGGGGCTTTTTTCGGAGGCGCTCAATCCGGCGTATTTGTAGCCGTCTTGACGGCGATCGAAACGGCACTTTGGGACATCACCGGTAAAGTATTTGGTGTGCCGGTGTACCAGCTGTTGGGCGGAAAATTCCGAGACAAAATACGCGTTTACTGCGATACGGCCTTGTATACTGCGACCAATCCCAGCCCGGATGATTACGCCAGGGCGGCCAGAGGAGCGGTGGATCGGGGCTACACCGCCGTTAAATTCGACGTGGACGACGGAAGGGACCCCAACAAATACGATCGCTTTAACTGGACAGCCAGTCCAAAGGAGATTGACCGCATGTACGATGCCATCGCTGCAGTCCGACAAGAGGTAGGCCCCGGAATTGATGTTTGTGTGGACATGCACGGGCGCTACGATTTCATCACCGGCGTGAAAATGGCCCGCATGTACGAAGATCTGGATTTAATGTGGCTGGAAGAACCCATTCCGGCAGATAATCCCGATTTGTACAAAAACCTCACGCAGCAAACCTCAACACCCATCTGTACTGGGGAAAATGTGTACCTGGCCTACGGGTTTGTCAATCTGCTTAGTCAGGGAGGCGTAGACATCATCATGCCGGATATCCAAAAAGCCGGTGGACTAGGAGAGGCCCAACGTATTGCCAACCTGTCAAATCTTTATTACGTGCCATTCAGCCCCCACATGGTGGCGTCATTTTTGGGGGCCATGGCTGCCTGCCACGTTTGTGCCTCGGTTCCCAACTTTCAAATCATGGAATGGCAAATCTACATGGATACGGATCAGCTTTGGAAGGATATCGTTACCTATGATGGTCCGCGAACGGAAAATGGATTCATTACCCTTTCTGAAAAACCCGGAATCGGGGTGGAAATCAACGAAGAGGGGATGAAAAAATACGCGGTAAAAGGAATTCCCTTTTTTGAATAAACCAATCACAACCAATATACCCAAAAATCATGAAACCAATGGATAACCCCAAATTTAAGGACCTCTTTAAGGTTCCGGCCGCTCAGGAAAACGTATCTAAAAAGGAAACATCCGCGGAGGTACCCGACAAAATCCCCCAACGACGGGATTTTTTGCAGAAGGCTGGTCTCGGAGGACTGGCTCTGGGTGCCTTTATGTTTCGGCCTATCGAAGAAACGCTGGCCCATACGACAGAAAAAGTAAACCGGTATTCCAATCCATCGGAGTTGCGCATCACCGATCTGCGAATAGCGGAGGTAGCCGGGGCGCCCATGCGTTGCCCCATTATCCGCATTGATACCAACCAGGGCATTTACGGTTTGGGAGAAGTCAGGGATGGGGCCAGTGCCCGGTACGCCCTGGTCCTGAAAAGCCGTATTTTGGGAGAGAACCCCTGCCAGATTGAGCGCTTATTTAAAAAAATCAAGTTGTTTGGTAACCACGCCCGGCAGGCGGGTGGGGTATGCGCTGTAGAAATGGCGTTATGGGACCTTGCCGGGAAAGCGTATAATGTACCCGTCTACCAGATGTTGGGCGGAAAATACCGGGATGCCATCCGGCTGTATTCGGATACTACCCAATCCAACGACCCGGAAGTTTTTGCCGACCGACTTAAAGGAAGGGTAGACAAAGGGTACACTTTTCTAAAAATGGACTTTGGCGTACAAATGGTCCGTAACAACGATGGCTCAGTGGTAAACACAAAGGCCTTTGATAAAGGAAATGCCTGGGCTTCCGAATACGGAAGCTATGGAAGGACGGCCCATCCTTTTACCGGCATACAGCTTACAGATAAAGGAATCGAGGAAATGGTCGCTTACGTGGCGGCAGTCCGAAACAAAGTGGGCTACGACATTCCGCTGGCAGCGGATCACTTTGGCCATTTTGATTACAAGGAATGTATCCGGTTGGGTGAAGCCCTGGAGCCCTACCGTTTGGCATGGCTGGAGGACATGGTCCCCTGGTTCTACACGGAAAAATGGAAACAAATCACCGATGCGATCAAGACGCCCACGCTTACAGGAGAGGATATTTTCTTGAAGGAAGAATTTATCAAACTAATCGATGCCCGGGCAATCGACATGATTCAACCGGACCTCGCCTCCTCTGGAGGTATCTTGGAAACAAAGAAAATCGGAGATTATGCCGAGGAGCAGGGAATTCCCATGGCCATGCATTTTGCGGGCACGCCGGTTTCCTTTATGGCAAACATCCACTGCGCGGCCGCAACGGAAAATTTCCTGGCCCTGGAACATCATTCGGTCGACATTCCTTGGTGGGAAGACATGGTCAAGGACATTCCCAAGCCCTTGGTAATCGACGGTTTTGCAAAGGTGCCGGAAGGACCGGGTTTGGGTATCGAACTCAACGAAGAAGTGATCCGGCAGCACCTGGTGGAAGGTACCGAGTATTTTGCGCCCACCGACGAATGGGACACCGACCGATCGAACGACCGTTGGTGGAGTTGATTTCCGCGGGGAGCATGGACCTTTCCTGTAAATAAGGTAGGAGACAGGTTGCATTATTACGTTCTTTTGCACAATTTGACATGAATTAACCATTTAATCCTAAAATGATGAAGAAAATTGCATTTATTTGTTTCGTTTGGCTCCTGGTGGGAAGCATACAGGGTAATGCGCAGCAGATTTCACCCACACCCGAACAAATCAGAGCACTTACCTCTGAATGGGATGGGGAACGTTTTGCTGACGGAAGGCCAAAAGTTTCTGACCAATTGCTTGAAAGGCTAAAATCCATTTCGATGGAGGAGGCCTGGGGGATCCTGCGAAACAAAGGCTATCATAATCAATTTGAAAACGATTGGATTATACTCCACGAGGATCAGGTAATGACCGGCAGGGCCGTTACCGCGCAATACATGCCCTTCCGGGATGATGTAAACAATCTGGTAAAGGAAATTGGTAAGGAAGAAGGACGTGCACAATCCGGAGGCACCAACTCCTGGCCTATTGATGCACTGGTAGATGGCGACATTTATGTAGCCGATGGATACGGCAAAATTGTCGACGGGACACTGATTGGAGACAACCTGGGGAACGCCATTTACGCCAACTCAAAGCGCGGAGTGATCTTTAATGGATCCGTTCGGGACATGGCTGGGTTGGACAAAATCGACGGATTCAACGCCTGGGTAAAGGGACACGATCCCTCCTATATCCAGGAAATGATGTTAAGTACCATCAATTATCCCATTCGTCTCGGCAGGGCAACGGTGTTACCGGGGGATGCCGTCCTTGCGAATAAATGGGGAGTGATTTTTATTCCAGCACATTTGGTAGCCGACCTGGTTATCAATGCGGAATTCACGGCCTTAAGGGATCAATTTGGACACCTCAGATTGCGGGAACAAAAATACACTGCTGGAGAAATCGATAGCCGATGGAGCGAGACCATTAAGGAAGATTTTCTGAATTGGCTGAAAAACAAGCAGGACCTTCCCATGAGTCGGGAGGAACTGGACGCCTACCTGAAGGACAGAAACTGGTAACTGCTGACAGCTGGATCTCCGGAAATGGAGCCTTAACCTGCACCGTTCGTTTTCCGTCCCATTATGGGAGGGAGTTTCAGGAGATACGATGTCGGGATAATTGGGCTCATTGTTTTGAAACAGGGATTTTCTTTCGGGAGAATCCCTTTTTTTGTGGATACTTCTACCAATTTAATTATCTTGGATTTCTTGAGTAAAAATAACCCAAAATCACCATGAGCAACAAATTCATTCTTCTTCGTCTGGCCCTGGCGTTTACTATCTTTTTTTTCGTATTCCCGACCCCTTCCTCCGGCAACACTGGTTTCGCGGAGAAACCATCCGAACTGGATAGACCCAAGAAATACCTATATGTTGCCGTCCCCGGAATTCGGAATTACCTGGGTTATGGCGGCCATGGGGTGCTGGTCTTTGACATTGAGTCAGGACATCGCTTTGTTAAGAGGATTCCTATGCGGGGGTACGCTGCGAATGGCAAACCCTCCAATGTGAAAGGAATTGCTGTTAGTATTCCCCTAAATAGTCTTTTTATAAGTACCTTGGAAGGAGTGCAACGCTTGGACCTGAAAACGGAGACACTTGTTTGGGAACGGGCGTACGAAGGAGGGGCTGACCGCATGTCCATATCTCCGGACGGAATGACCATGTATTTGCCTTCCCTGGAAAAGGATTTCTGGAATGTAATTAACTGCGAAACGGGCGATCGAATTGCCACCATTCCCGTGCACGAACGGGCCCACAATACCATTTACGGCCCATCGGGTTTCTACGCCTACCTGGCCGATATCAATTCGCCTTACCTCCATGTAGCCGATACCCGCTTGCATGAAGTGACCCGTAAAATCGGTCCTTTTTCTCATGGGATTCGTCCTTTTACCATCAACAGCGAGGAATCGCTGGTATTTGTAAATGTAAACGAACGGCTTGGATTCGAAGTGGGAGATTTGCAGACCGGTGAAGTGCTTGCAAAAATCCAGGTGGAGGGCTGGGATAAGGGGCCCGTACGCCGCCACGGAAACCCCTCCCATGGAATTGGCCTAACGCCAGATGAATCAGAGATTTGGATCTGCGACGGGCACAACATGCGGCTGCATTTGTTTCAGGCTTTTCCTCCCTACCAGCAATTGACGACCATTCCGCTTCAGGACATGCCTGGTTGGATTACCTTCAGCTTGGATGGCCGCTTCGCCTATCCTTCCAGCGGGGAAGTCATTGATGTGGAGACACGAAAAGTCCTTCATTTGCTTCAGGACGAGCACCATAATTACGTGGCAAGTGAAAAGATGATCGAGTTGCATCTGCTTAATGGCGAGGTACAGGCGGCAGGGGACCAATTTGGACTCGGAAGAAAACTAACCATCAGTCAAGAATAACACCAATCAATTCATACATACGAACGCTTTTTAACACATTATGAGCAAAGAAGAAATTATCATTCGGGATCAACTGAAGGAAACGTATGCAGATGTCTACACGAACGAGGTACTGGAAGCGCTGGGAGGCCTGGCTCCGTTTAACCAGGAGGTAAAAAAACTGATGGAAATTCGGTTGAGAAGGCGCAAAGAGCGTGCACAAAATGGAAAACGCATCGATTTCTTAAACCCCGAGACCAATATTCCCGGAAGCAACATCAAGGTACAAGATGCCAGAGCGGGTAATTTTGAGGGTGCAGTCATACCCGGTGATTTGCAGCGGCAGTGGATACAAGGAACAGGTCCGGGTGCCAAACCCAACGCTTCCTTGGAAAGTAGCATCCGAAACGTGGCCTATGCGTTGCTTTCGGGTGCCGATGGGTGGATGTTTGATGGAGAAGATGCCCTGGGCCAGGTAACGACCATGTCTCTGGACAATCAGCGGAACCTCAAACTGGCCATCCATGGTTCTCCGGTATTTCTTTCGGTGGCGGAACGGGTCGCCGGGCAAATGAATGCATGGAGCAAAGCGTTTTTTGGCGAGGAAAAAATTACGGATTGGCGATCCCAATTGGGTTTTACTACCAAAATTTTCCGGGCAAGGGGGCTGCATTTGGATGATAGACACATTGAATTGGCAGGCGGGAATTCGTTTTCGGCGGCTATAGCTGACCTCACCTTGTACGTCACCAACAACTACCGGGCACTAATGGATGCCGGGTCATCGGTGGTCCTGTATTTACCAAAGATCCAAACCGCTGAAGAGGCGGGATTGTGGAACCGCCTGATCACCGCACTGGAGGAACACCTGGGATTGCCGATTGGTACGGTGAAAGTATACGTCTTGGTGGAACAATTGGAGGCTACGTTCCAGTTGATGGAAATTCGGGCGGTTTTGGGAAAGCACTTTGTGGGATACAACACCGGCCGCTGGGATTATATCAATAGCGTATCGGATGCCCTATCCTGGGATCAGGAGTTTATCAATCCCAATATAGAATCCATAGGCATGACCTATGGGTACATGCGAAATTACGAAGATAGGGTACGGAGGGCTGTAAATACGCCCGATAGGCAAGGAAACTACGCCTTATGGCAGGGAGGAATGGAACCGAATATCCCGGTTGGATCTGAAGCGGGGGTTCAGTCCAGCATGGAAAAGGCACTGGCCGGAGCAGGAAGAGAACAGCGGGAAGGAGCCAGCGGAAAATGGGTGGCTCATTGGAAAATGGTGCACATCGTACGCCCCGTTTGGGAGCGTGTCGGCGAACCAAACCAAATGGGAAGGAAATTCCCACCGCTGGGCTATTCGCCCGAAGATGCGGCCGGATTGGTATTGCTGGAGGAGGCGCCACGGACCATACGGGGAGCAAGGAATCTGCTCAGTGTGGGCTTGCAATATGGGAATGCATTTGGTCAGGGGATGCAGGCGGCAGCGCTAAAGCCGGCGGATTTTTTCGGAAATGACGACGTTCTCTACCTGATGGAAGACATGGCAACGGGCGAAATTAGGCTGAGCATTCTTTGGGAGTGGTTACATAAAAAAGCAGTCATCACGGAAAATGATCCGGAGTCTGGCGTCAAGGCAGGCGATGTATTTACCCTGGAATTATTTGAACGATTACTTCGAGAAGAGTACGATAAATTGCTGAATGCCAGTGATAAAGATGTACACGATTCGTCCAAAACCACCACCTTGCCCATTGCAAGACGAATCGTGGAAGTATATGTAAAAGAGTCTACCAAAATACCCTGGTTCATTGACTTATTAAATATTAACCTGAACAACTATAGCCAAAAAGAAGCGGAGAAGCGGATCAAGCTGTATGTGAAGCACCTGAAAGAAACAGGTCAGCGGATTACAGCAAATCTGGATTTTTCGGCTTGATTCTGACCTAATGAGCCTATGAGTCCAGACCTGATGTTTTTCCTTGCCATTTGTCCCATATTGGTGGCGGGATTGCTGTTGGTGGGTTTTAGAATCCCTGCCAGCACTGCCATGCCGATCACCTTTCTGCTGACAGTAGTAGTTGCCCATGTTTTCTGGGAGTTAACATTTCTTACCATTTTTGCGGCTGTTCTGCAGAGCTTCTTTATCACCTTTGACATCCTTTACATTGTTTTTGCTGCCATTCTCTTGCTTCATTTTCTAAGCTATTCCGGTGGGGTAGACACGATCCGAAATGGTTTCCAGGGAATTAGCCGAGACAAGCGCATACAGGTCATCATCATTGTCTGGTTATTTGGGTCCTTTATTGAAGGTGCTGCCGGATTTGGAACGCCTGCGGCCATTGTGGCTCCCTTACTTGTAGCACTCGGCTTTCCGGCTCTTTCAGCGGTGATTTTGGGATTGATGGTACAGAGTACGGCGGTGACTTTTGGAGCCGTAGGTACACCCATACTGGTCGGAATCAGAGGGGGCTTGGAGAATCCGGAGTTGACAGAAAGGTTGACTTTGTTGGGTTGGGAATTTTCTGAAGTATTGCTAAAGGTAACGGCCAATGCAGCCATTATTCATGCAGTAGTTGGAACCTTGATGCCGTTTTGGATGGTGCTGATGCTGTGTCGGTTTTTCGGAAAAAACAAATCCTGGAAGGAAGGTTTGCAGGTTTTCCCCTTTGCCTTGTTTTCCGGTTGCGCCTTTACCTTTCCCTACCTGTTGACAGGCCTGTATTTGGGACCGGAATTTCCCTCGTTGGTGGGTTCCCTGCTGGGGCTGGGCCTGGTAGTGACTGCGGCGAAAATGGGTTTTTTGCTTCCCAAAAATACCTGGGATACCGAAGCCGAAGGGAATTGGCCGGAAAGTTGGAAAGGCAGCATGGATCTCCGTTCGGGTAACGGGTACTCCTCCGAACCCAAAGCAGCGATTTCCATGTACCGGGCCTGGATGCCCTATCTGATTTTGGCCGGCTTATTGGTTATTAGCCGGCTACCCCAGTTACCACTGAAAGGTTGGCTAACCGGAATTTCGGTGGGTGTTGAAGACATACTGGGTACAGGTATTTCTGCGAGCAGTAACCCTTTGTACCTTCCCGGTACCTTGCTTTTGGTCGTTTGTTTGCTTACTTATTTCTTGCATCGAATGAACGGCCGGCAGGTTCGCGCGGCTTTTGGGGACAGTGGCCGGATGATTGTAAAGGCCGGTCTGGTGCTGTTATTCGCCGTTGCCATGGTTCGGGTTTACATTAATTCGGGAGAAACTGCTTCCGGGCTGGTGAGCATGCCGCTGTTGATGGCGGAATGGACTGCGAGAAAAGTGGGAATGGTGTATCCGTTTTTTGCACCGATGATAGGGGCGTTGGGGGCTTTTATCGCCGGAAGTAATACCGTTAGTAACCTGATGTTTAGTCTGTTTCAATACGGCGTTGCGACCAATTTAGGCATGGCACCTACCTGGATCCTGGCCTTGCAAGCAGTGGGGGCCGCTGCCGGTAACATGATAGCCATCCACAACGTGGTGGCCGCCTCTGCTACAGTAGGCTTGTTGGGAAAGGAGGGGATTGTGTTGAGAAAAACCATTTTCCCTACCCTGTACTACCTGGTCATGACCGGTTTGATCGGTTTGGTACTTGTTGGACTTATTGGCGTGGTGGATCGTTTTCTGATTAACGTCTGATTCTATCAATTAAATACATGATAAATTTGATTATCATCTAATTAATTGATATATTGATATATCATACAAACGTACAATAAATGGACCCGATATGGTAGCAATTGTAACCGGTGACATCGTGGATTCGCGGAAGGTGGCGGCGGATCGGTGGATGAAGACCTTAAAGGAGGAATTGGCTACCTGGGGCAAAGCCGGTGAGGATTGGGAAATCTACAGGGGGGACAGTTTTCAGCTAAAGATTAAAAACCCGGAGGAGGGACTACTCGCGGCTGTGCGGCTAAAGGCAGCACTCCGCGCAATTAACGGATTGGATTGCCGCATGGGAATAGGGGTGGGGACAGAGGATTTTACGGCCACGCGTTTGCTGGAAAACAACGGTACCGCGTACATTCATTCGGGAGAGGCCTTTGATAGCCTGGCCGAATACCGCCAGAAAATACGCATTAAAACGACCAATTCGGAATTTGACGAGGAGATTAACCTTATGCTGAAAATGAGTCTGACTTTTATGGATCATTGGACGGCGAGTTCTGCCCGAATGATCCACCTCGTTTTCAAGCATCCAGATAAAAATCAAACGGAGCTTGGGGCCATGGAAGACATTAGCCAGCATGCGGTAAGTGCGCGCTTGTCGCGGGCCAATTTTTCTATTCTTGAATCCTTTCTGGAATATTTTCCCAAACGACTAAAAACGCAAGTTGGATGATTTTGCTGATAAAATTAGTGCTGGCCCACTTGCTGGGCGATTTTCTTTTACAGCCGGGGCGCTGGGTTCGGGCCAAGGAATCCAAAAAACTTCGCGCGGTGCCCTTTTACCTGCACCTATTGGTGCACGGTGCCTTGCTATTCGTGCTTTTGGCGGACCTGCGCTATTGGCCAATGATAGCCGGGATTGTGGCAACACACGGAATCATCGATATGGTGAAAATTCTCGCACAAAGGCCGACCACTCGTAGGTATTGGTTTTTCATCGATCAATCCGCGCACGGACTGGTTTTACTCTTGGCAGCCATTTATTACGAGCCCGGCCTGATCCCGGGGTTTTTCTTGTCCGAGCGCCATTGGCTGTTGCTTACCTTGTGGTTTTTTTTATCCATGCCCGCTTCGGTAATTATTCAGACCATTATTTCCAAATGGACGCCCTTGCCTGACGATACAGGCGCTTCCCTGGATAAAGCGGGTCAATACATCGGTATTTTGGAACGATGGTTTGTTTTCGCCTTTATTCTGGCTGGAAGATGGGAGGCCATCGGTTTTCTGGTGGCAGCCAAATCCGTTTTTCGTTTTGGCGACCTGCGCCAGTCAAAGGATCGGAAACTCACCGAATACATCCTGATCGGTACCTTGCTGAGTTTTGGCCTGGCCATTTTCTGCGGGCTGCTGTACGAGCTGTTTCTTTTGAGATATTCCTAAACCTTCTAGCCCTGAAAATTTGCCTGTAAAACAAGGGACTTGCTGGACCTGTTTTCAGGTACGGTAAGGAGGGGAACTGCCTTTCGGATCCGGAAAAGGAGATTTTTGATGGCTTTTATGGAGGGTATCTTACTTTTCTGGACCGGATTGGCGAAAGATCATTGGCTGAAATCGGTGCTTGGTGATCGACCAAACAAAAAAAAGGAGGAGGTAACCTACCTCCTCTTTTCCTTTCCAACTTATTAAAGATTAAAAAATTAACCCTAGTTAATAAATAAAAACCAATCAATAGAGGAGGCAGGGTTCGGCCCCATATTCCGTTAGCTGCCCGATCGGAGCTCCGGCCGGAGCGGGCAATGGTTCCAGTAGTACAAATTTTTCAGTTGGATTTTGTTTAAATTTCTCCAGTTGCTCCAGGCAGTACGCTATGTGTGCTTTTTGGGCAAATTCCGTTGGTTTTTGCGCGCCCATCCAACTTTTTAAATCCACCATTTTTGCCAGGGTAAGCGCCTTTACCTGCGCCGGCGCGGAAGCATTCGTGGCCAGTTCCATCAAATGCTGCAGTACCAGTTTCTCTACGGATCGCTTTATTTCAGCGAGATACCCGGATGGGGCCGGGGCGTACCAGGTTCCCTGGAGTATCCTTTCCAGGCATTCGTCCAGCCGGAGTTGTGCCGGGTCCAATGCCGTTTGGCTGACCAGCCTTGCTGCCCTTTCCGGATGAAAGAGGAAGCTTAGGCTGTGATGGGCCGCAATTTCTGCCGGAGCTATGGGGTCGAATACCAGCCCGGTATGTCGCTTGAATACTTCACGTGGATTTGGGTTGTACCCGAACGGCCTGGGAGGTAACTGCTCCAGAACGTGTACAGGAATGGCAAGCGTTTCCGGATCCAGGGTTTGGAGTAGCTGATCCAGAGCGCTTAGTTGAATGTTACGGGATACCGCTTTGTGAGCCTCCCTGCGGTCTCCCTTCAATGCATATCCGTAGTCAACCCCTCCAATGACCTTTGCAGCCGCTTCTACCTGGTACCGATGCAACAGGTACACCGGAACCAACAATTCTTCCAGTTTTGCCAAAGGGACTCCTTTTGGAAGTAGTTTGGGACCGAAGTTTGCCAATGCCTTGCTTCGGATTGCCAGGGTGTTTTCTAACTCCCGAACGGGGTCTGCACCATTGTCCCAGAGGTGTGTTTCCGGGTGGGCAGAACCCGCTGGTCGGGCATCTTGATCCGAAAGGAAATCCAGGCCCTCTTTTCGGTATTCCTGAACCCATCGGTCAAAGGCTTCCTGTTCACTAAGCCCCTCTGGTATGCTCGCATAGGCCATTTTAATCGCTACCTTATCCCAGCTGCCGATTCCTTCGGCGTAGGCATCCGACAGGTCTATGGAACCGTCTTTTGTAAGGGATAACGTGGGATGGGGGTAGTCCATTACCGAGGTCCTGCCTTTGGCGCTGGCAATGTAATTATGAGGCAAACCCAACGTGTGTCCCACCTCGTGGGCAGCCAACTGACGCATGCGGGCCAATGCCAGGTCCATCAGGGCTTTTTGTCCGGGTAGGCGCGCATCGAAATCCCCAGCCAATGCCTGGGCGATGAGGTAGTCTTGCCGCACGCGAAGCGATCCTAGCGTTACCTTGCCTTTAATGATTTCTCCTGTTCTCGGATCGGTTACCCCTCCTCCATAGGACCAGCCCCTGGTGGAGCGATGTACCCATTGTACCAAATGGTACCGAACATCCATAGGGTCCGCACCTTCCGGGAGAAGTTTTACCTGAAATGCGTTTTTAAAACCTGCTGCTTCAAATGCCTCGGCCCACCAGGAGGTCCCTTCCATTAATGCGGTGCGAATCGGTTCGGGCGTACCGGGATCGATGTAGTAAACAATGGGCTTTTCGACTTCACTGGGTGCGGTTCCGGGATTTTTTTTCACCAGTCGGTGCCTTCTCATGGTTTTTATTTCCAGGCTTTGGTCCACGCTGCTGGAGTAATCGAAATAGGTTAGCGCATTTACACCCGCTCTGGGATCGAAGGTCCGGCTTTCAAAACCTTCCGGTGGCAACTTCACAAAGGAATGGTGAAGCCGTAGCCGTATGGCGTTGGGTTCGGGAAGAATATCTCGAATGTAGTTGCCAGGTTGATCCCCTGTATAGGTAATACTTGCTTCCACTTCCGTATTTTCCGGAAAGCTTTTCGTCCGCGAAAGATAGATCGCCGATCGGGAGGGGTCTACTTTGTAGGTTCCCTGTCCGGTTCTTTTGATGGTACTGCTCGCTTTTACGACATCCTGTAGAAAAAACTCCGTTCCATCCACCAGTATCCGGTCTTCTTCCCGGGCGAGGATTTTGAAACCCCAAAGTACCGAGGCCGCAAAGGATTCTTCCACGGCACGCTGTTCCAGCGTATGCTGCGAAGAGGCCCGGTAGGTGTAATTTTGGGCTTCCATCAACAATTTGTTTCCGATGACCTTGAATTGTACGATTTGCGAAGGATACAATTTGCCTCTATCGAGCCCGATATCGTTTGATCCCAGCCCGGCCGCTAGGGAGGGATAGTACAGCATTTCCTCTTCATCGGCCGGAACAGCCATCAATAAATTACCGGTCTTTTCATCCCAATACAGATCGATGAAGCCGGATACTTTTTCCATTCCCGATGTGAGCGCAGCAATGGAGGTTGCTTTTTCAGATTGAGAGAAAACGTTTTGTGCAACAGCCAATTGGAAATAGAAACTACTGCAGATTAAAAATCCTAGGCGAATCGGATACGTAAATGCGTTCATGGAGTTTAGGGTTAGTACGCTATAAAAATAGGTCAACAGCAGGCAACTAGCAATTACTCCAGAGAATTGGCGTCGAGAAATCCCAGCTGGGATCCTTCATACCGTATCAAAATCAATAACCGGATTCGCAACAGTTCCGTTTTTAATCGGTTAATTGCTAACCTTACCGGTCTCAAAAAATGTTTTTTCAATAAATTTTTCATAAATTTGCAATGAATTAGTTGTTAGTGGCTAAGTTCAACCTGAGGAAGCTCCGGTCCTAATCTGGAGTTTCCTCTTTTTCTATCCTTTTAGGTTCTCCATCATCGTTTCCACGGTGGTTAAAAACTTTTCCTTTACCAGCGGATCCGGAGTGGTATCCCAATTTCCCTCGATATGATTGCCTCCAAGCATGATCCCATCCCTGCGGGGTATAAAATAAACGCCCGACATATTGGCCCGATAGGTTAGCTCAGGTTGAGGGATCAAAAAGCAAAGTTGTCCCGAAACCGGCACCAGGTCGTTGTCGCCAAATACCTTCATTGCACCCAGGCCCGTACAATTAACGACGCATTTTTCCGGAAGTGCATCCACATCTTCCGGCCGTCCAAATTCCTTTATTTCAAGTTTTCCTCCGGCGAGTAGAAAATCGTTGGTGAGCATTTTAAGGTAGGAGGGGATGTTGAAGATGGTGGTGGGGTTTTTGGTAACCTGTTTGAACTTAAAGGGGTTTTCCCGACGGGACAATGCCTCTCCTTTGGGATAAAAATCCATTTCCTTCGTGATCAATCGTGTCTTCAGCTCTGCCTCTTTTGGATTCGAAGAAGTGGTATTTTCTCCTTTGATGCTGTAGTTATCCATCCAGTCGACCACCTGATTCAGACCCAACATGCGTTGGTACGTATGGTACGAATGGTAGTAAGCCCGCTTAAATTTTTCCTGGAATTCATTTGTCACTTTATCCGGCTCGATTAGCTTGTGCGAGGGCGACCAGGTGCCGGTTGCCATGGCCGAAGTGACGTTTGGATACACATCTTTCGTGTAGATGGTGACTTCGTATCCCTTTTGCTGCAAGGTTCGGGCGGTAGATAATCCCAAAACGCCGCAGCCCATGACTGCAATTTTCTTCAAACTGGCATCCTCCGGTAGTAGTTCTGCAGCAAGCATGGCGGAACCCCAGGAAAGGGACCAGCCGCTTCCACCATGGCCGTAATTGTGAATGATGTGTTTGTTCCCGAGCTCTTGGGACTCAATACGGGGGCCTGAGCGACGAAACGGGCGTAATCCTACACTTTCTTTGATCACACGAGATGCCGAGATTTTTACTGGCGGCAATCGGGTCTTGCTTAAAATAGCAAAATCTGCATGCGCTTTCAGGGACTGCGCATACAGTCCATTGCTTAGACCAGCTGCCCCCAACGCAGCGATACCGACTTTTCGAATAAAGTCCCTTCTGTGTTCAATCATGTCAATGTGGTTAAAGTGATGGTTGTCTGCTGTTAGACTGGGCTTATTGAAAAATTGGGTTGTAATCGTGGTTGAAATACAAATCAATATTATCAAATATTTCACTTAAAGTCAAAAAATAGGGTGAAAAAATAATTAATAGATTCCGTTTCGTTATAAAAAAATTAATAATGAGATAAAAAACACAGCCAAAATTTGTAGAATGAATTCTTGTTACGATGATGGGGTTTTCCCAAGCCTGTTAGTGAAGTTGAAAACGGAACGTGGCACCGGGCCGTAGTTGTGCAAGCTGAGACATGGACGAAACCGGCAGTTGCAAAACCCGGTGATACCCACCAGTCACTTGCGCATCTTTCATAAGTACAATCAGTGTCCCAGCGGGGGTAAGCTGTACTGTACCGGGATACGTAGGGGTAGAAATCATTTCCGCTAATGCATGAGGGACTTTTTCCTCCAGTTGTATACCCATTCTATTTTGGTTCCTGGAAAGGGTAAAGGGCTGGTTTTGGAGCATTTCCTGCTGAAATTGCGCCAATAGGTAAAACGACGGGCCTCGAAATGCATCAATCATCCGGCTGCTGCCGGAGTTGCCAGATTTTATTTTTAAAAAGGACGGGGGAATGGGTTTTCGTTCCGGTTGGTACGCTAGCTCGTTTCCCTGCGTGAACCTGGATTTTTCTGATATTCCCGGGTAAAAGCTTTTGCTTCCCATGGAAGTTTGGGTAAAAAAGACCCCGTTCATCGCCAAATAGGCCCATTGTCCGCTTGAAAACCGGGGAATAATCAACCGGCCTCCTTCGGGTATCCCGATGATTTGATTTGTTGTGTACAACTTGTTTTCGCAACGACACTCAACCTCGGCGCCCGTAAGTACGAGTTGACAGGCTGCTTCAAACTGGAGTACTACGTTGCCCATGTATAGTTCGATGCAGGCTTCATTTGAGGAACGGCGCATCAGGTGGTTGGCCAATCGAAACGCCATTTCGTCCATTGGCCCGGATAAGGGTACGCCCAGGTCAGCATGAGCTATTCGTCCCAAATCTTGCATCGAGGTCTGCAATCCGGATTTTTCAATATACAGTCTAGCCATGCTCCTCCCATTCTTCCCAGGAAAGGGATTCTTTCTGCTGCAATTCGTCAAAATACGCCAGGGATACCGGGTCAAAACGCAGGGAGTCGCCTGGCCGGAAAGGAACCTCTAGCCGTCCTTGTTTAAAAAACACTACTGGCGTTTTTCCCACCACGTACCAGCCGCCGGGGCTATCCATCGGATAAATACCCGTCTGGCTGCCTCCAATTGCTACAGAGCCGGCACCGATCTTTCGGTCCGGGTTTGTTTTTCGGGGAATGTGGAGGCATTCATCCAGACCGCCCAGGTACATAAATCCCGGCAGAAAACCATAGCAATAAAGCCGATAGGTGGTACGGGTATGCACGTCAATAAACTGGCTCAGGGCGAGTGACTTTTCTTCCAGGTAGCGTGTAAGCTCCGGAACGAGCTGTAGGTCGTAACAAACCGGTACCTTCCAGGAGCGAACCTGAGGACGATCGACCTCTTGCTCGAGGGATCGGGGCAGCCGATCGCGTAACTCGCTGACGCAGGATTCTGTATCCACGCCGGCGTTGACTTGCATGCCCAGCACCTGGTAGCCCTGGTACATCCGATGGATCTTCTCTGCCCAGTGCCGGGCCAACCAGTTTTTGACGGTGAGCAGTTCGAAAAGAATCGGCTCGCTAATCGTTTCCGGCCAATGTATTTCTACGATGTCCGGTCCGATGGACACGATTTGAATGGGGTGGTTCATGGGCCTTGCATTGGCTTTGTTATTCCGGCAACCAATTTGGCGATCGCTACTGCCTGCGGATGGTCTCCATGGATGCAGATGGTTTCGGCATTGATCGGATGAAAACGACCTTTTACGGTTTTCACCTGCTTTTTGTTAATAAATAAGGCCACTTGCTCGCCGATTTCTGCCAGATTGGTCAAAACGGCCTCTGGGTGAATTCTTTCGAGCAGTTGGCTGGCCGAAAGGTAACGCCTATCCGCAAAAACTTCATGGACTATCCGGACACTTCTAGCGCTTGCCGCTCGCTCAATGGCCGAACCAAAGGGCGCATAAATTTGCTGCTCGGGAAATTCACGCTGCAAAAAATCGATCAGATTCTCCGCCAGGAAACTGTTGGAAAGGCTTTCCAGATACAAGGCCCCATGCAGCTTGATATGATGCAGGGAAGCTTTTTGGGTTGTTGCAATCGCTTTTACCCGGTGAATTTGGTTCCGAAGGCTGCTTTGCAGTTCCTCAAAGGGAATATCAAGTGGTAGCCGACCGAAATTTTTCCGATCGGGATAGGAGGGGTGGGCGCCTACCTTTACTCCGTGCTTCACTGCCAGTTTTACGGTCGCTGCGATGGTTTCATCGTCTCCGGCATGCTCGCCACAGGCGATGTTGCAACTCCCCAAATAAGGCATCATGGCCGCATCGGAGGGCATGCCTTCTCCAAGATCACAGTTAATTACTATTTCTTCACGCATGACGATTGGCGATTATCCCAGGTGTATTCGATGGTGTATGTCAAAGCAACCGTGCAGTTAAATTCTTTAGACATCCTACAACATTCTGGCGTTGAATTTCGTCTTGAAGGTAAAAATTACGAATTAATTTATGAAATATAGCTGCAGCATATTGTTGGCGTCGCTTTTGATCGGATTGGTTTCCTGCAGTCCGGTACGGGTATTTTTGGAGAAGAATGAATTGGCAAGTGTGGAAGACTACCGGACATTTTTTGTGATCAACCAGTATTACGACAAGGATGCCTTTGAATCCCCGGTATTGGAGGATAATCTTCATAACAGCCTTACCCTCGGCATGGAATCGTTTGGCTTTGAGCAGAACATGGAAAAGCCGGATCTAATCGTCCGGTACAACACCAATCTTACCGACAGACAGAAGGAAATCAATACCATGCCCATGATGAGTCCCTTTGGTTGGGGCATGTATAGCCCCTGGATGATGCCCTATGGACCAAACATGGGGGGATTTCGGGTGGAAAATTACGATATGGGGGAGTTGGTGGTTGACTTTATCGATACCCGGCAGGACAAAGTAGTCTTGCGAATCAGCGCGGTGGGTGAAATAAACAAGCCCCAGCAAAAAAGCAGAAACCTGGAAACCTCTGTCGATAAAATCCTCAAGGCATTTTCAAAAACCATTGCTACCTAAGGTTTTCCCGGGATTAATACCGTAGATCATAGGTTGACTTGATGACCTGGTATACCCTGTGTACCGGGAGTCCCATTACCGTGTAATAGGATCCCTGTATGGCGGTAATTCCGATCAAACCGATCCATTCCTGTATCCCGTAGGCGCCGGCTTTATCAAAAGGCTGAAATGTTTTGATGTAGTAATTGATTTCCTGATCATCCAGTGCGGAGAACGTTACCTCGGTGCTGTCTGAGATCAATATATTGTGCTGCAAGTCTCGAATGCATACGCCGGTAATCACCTGATGGGATTTGCCTTGCAAGACCTGTAGCATCTCTCTTGCTTCCTTTTCGGTCGCCGGCTTATTCAATAGCCTGTCGCCGGAAACGACCACTGTATCTGCCGTGATTAAAACTTCCTCGTCATAGAGGTAGGGAAGAAAGGCTTCCGCTTTCTTTTCTGCGAGGTAGGTAGCCACCTTGTTTTTATCCAATGACTCGGGAAAGGATTCGTCTGTATCCATGGTTTTTACAGAAAAAGAAAAACCCAACTCTTTTACTAGTTGTTGCCTTCTCGGTGATTTTGAAGCGAGTACGATGGTTTTGTTAATGATTTCCATATATTGGTGATAAGTAGTACGTAGTCCGACCGATCCGGGTGAGCAGATCAGCTGCCCAGGGTGGACCGGCTAGTGGTAGCAGTGAGGTAATGGAAACAAAAGTAGGAATTCTGTGGAGGAAAGCATCCATGACCCGGCTGGGAAAGAATATAAAAGCCAAAAGTCGGCTTAATTTTGCGGAAACCAGTTAAATATAGTAGTTTTGGAGGTTTAAATTCCTTAGTAAAGGTAGCGTTGTTTTACATCAAAGTAATTGCACATTGGATATATTTGAAAAACTAAACACCAATCTCGGTCCCTTGGGAAAGCATTCCGAGTTATCAGAAGGATACTTTATGTTTCCAAAACTTGAAGGGGAGATTGCCCCCCGGATGCGGTTTAAGGGGAAAGAGGTATTGACTTGGAGTCTCAACAATTACCTGGGGCTTGGAAACCACCCGGAGGTCCGCGAGGCCGATGAAGCGGCTGCAAAAAAATGGGGTGCGGCCTATCCCATGGGTGCCAGAATGATGTCCGGAAACACCGATCTCCACGAACAGCTGGAAAATGAGTTGGCAGCCTTTGTAGGAAAAGAAAAAGCGTATTTATTGAACTATGGTTACCAGGGAATCATGAGTGTTATCGACTCCCTTATTGACCGAAAAGACGTAATCGTGTACGACGGTGAATGCCATGCTTGTATCATCGATGCATTGAGAATGCACATGGGCAAGCGATTTGTGTTCCCTCACAACGATATGGAAAGTCTCGGCAAGCAATTGAAGCGTGCCGAGCGGCTTACGAAAGAAACCGGAGGAGGCATACTGGTCATCACGGAAGGAGTATTCGGAATGACGGGAGATATGGGGAATTTGAAGGAAATTGTGAAATACAAGGAGTCCTTTCAATTTCGCTTGTTGGTGGACGATGCACACGGCTTTGGTACCATGGGCAAGACCGGGGCAGGAAGTGGCGAAGAACAAGGGGTGCAAGATCAGGTCGATCTTTATTTTTCTACCTTTGCTAAGTCCATGGCCAGCATCGGTGCCTTCATTGCAGGGGATACCCGGGTGATTCATTATTTAAAATACAACATGCGATCGCAAATATTTGCGAAGGCGTTGCCGTTAATAATGGTAGAAGGAGGTTTGAAGCGGCTGGAAATGCTGCGTAGCAGGCCCGAATTTCGAGAAAATTTGTGGAAAGTAGTAAATGCGCTGCAGAACGGATTGAAAGAAAAAGGCTTCAGTATCGGTACCACCAATTCCCCGGTCACGCCGGTAGTGCTAAATGGTACGGTGGGTGAGGCGGCGACACTGAGCAAGGATTTGCGAGAAAATTACAATATTTTCTGTTCAGTAGTCATTTACCCTGTGGTTCCGAAAGGAATGATTATATTGCGCCTTATTCCAACCGCAGTTCATTCATTGGAAGACGTAAAGGAAACCATTGCCGCATTCGAAGCCATCAAGGGTAAGTTGAGCAGTGGTTTTTACAAAACCACGGAGCTTGCAACCTCATTTGGTGAATAATGGTAGAAAAAACGGGTCAAACTGTAGTTTTATAAACATTTTAACTATATTGAATCAAAAATTAATCTCATCATCAACCTAAATTAACTTTTAATTATGAACAGATTTAGTGAAATCAAGGATCTTATCATGTCGCTGGAAGCTGATTTTGAAAAATTCTACGATAAGAAAAATCAGGCAGCTGGCACAAGGGTAAGAAAAGGCATGCAGGATTTGAAAAATTTGGCTCAGGATATCCGAAAAGAAGTTCAAGACATCAAGAATTCTTAATCCGTAAAAAAAGGGAACCATTTTAATGTTCCCTTTTTTTTTTGTTTTATTCCAGATGCGGCGAATAAAAAAGTCGCGTGTTCACGGCAGCTGCCGTTGCTTTAATTCTGTTTTTTAGGTCTTCCGATGCGCTCACAAGGGGTAGTCTGACAAAATCGTCGCATAGTCCCAAAATTTGCATCAGGCATTTTACCCCCACCGGGTTACTTTCTTCGTACATCAGTGGGTTGATGTCCAGTAAACTAAATGTTCCTTTTTTTGAATACGTGTCATTCCCATGAATGATGGATCCGATGATTTCTGGATAGGCATTTGCCATAACCGAAATCACGCCTACCGCACCGATGCTTCGCATCGGAGTAGTGCTCATGTCGTCTCCTGAAATCAATAAAAAATCATCCGGCTTGTCCCGGGCAATCCGCATGCATTGGTCCAGATTTCCACTGGCCTCTTTGATACCAATAATGTTGGGATGTTGGGCGAGCTGCAGGGTGGTTTGGTGGTTGAGGTTGGACATGGTCCTGCCTGGCACGTTGTACAAGATTACCGGTACCGGGCAGCGGTCTGCAATGGCCTCGTAATGGGCAATAATTCCGGTTTGACTGGGTTTATTGTAATAGGGACTGACGGAAAGGATAGCGTCGATTTCCGAGAAATCGATTTCATCCATGGCAGCAAGTACCGCTTGGGTATTGTTTCCTCCCAATCCGTATACAATTGGAAGTCGCTGTCGGTTGATTTTTTTTATGAATGCCAGTACTTCCAATTTTTCTGTTTCCGAAAGCGTAGCCGACTCTCCCGTGGTACCCTGTACTACCAGGTAATCGACGTTGCCCAGAATGACATGCTCGACTACCCGTTCCAATGCAGGGTAATCAATCGCTCCACTTGCTTGAAATGGGGTAACCAATGCCACTCCGGTACCTTTGAATTTTTTCATTTTACTAATTGATCTGCTTTAAATATTTAATCAATAATGCCGTACCCGATTGGATATCTTTTTCCTCCTTGTTTAACATCAAATCCAGATAAGGCTTTAGCTCTTCGCTAAAAAAACCCATGCTGTACGATGACGCTTGTAATTGAAGCAGATAAAGGGTAAAGTAATTCAGCTTTTCAGAAGTAAAAATAATCAAATCTGGTCGAACGGAAAGCAATTGGTTTAGTTTTTCTCCTGGTTTACCAAATAGTGTAAAATCTTTGTAGGAAAACGCCTGTTCATCCACAGATTTTTCGTCGTAGTAATTTCCGAGGATTTCAATTTTTTCACCGAGATCCCGATGCACCACCGCCGCTATCTGGTCGATCTCCTCCTTATCGTTGCCCAATATTGCGATGGTTTTGATATTCTCTATGTGCAATAAGATGGACTTCTGGGTCTTCAATTTCCTTGGTTTCTCCAAAGCATTTTTTACAAAATATTCCCTAATCCACTTCATTGTGTGTTGTTTAATCTTTTTATACGGTTTTACAAATTTCCAGGAATTCCTGCTCAGACACGAGGGGAATTCCCAATTTTATGGCCTTTTCCTTCTTGCTAGGCCCCATTTCCTCGCCCTCTACGATAAAATCCAGATTTTTTGAGACGGATTTTGCATAGGTGCCTCCATGCGACTCGATAAAGGCCACAATCTCGTCTCGTTTAAAATGATTTAATCGCCCGGAGGCAAGAATTTTCTTGCCTTCTAATGCCCGGCTGGTGAGTTTTGTATCGTCCTCTTCTATAGCGAACCGAAGCCCCTGTTTCTTTAGCCGGTCAATAAGGGCCAGGTTTTTTGGGTCGGAAAAAAAGTAGCGAATACTTTGGACCAGGGTTTCCCCGACGCCGTTGATCTCCAGCAATTCCTCGTCTGTGGCGCCTATTAAATGGTCGATAGTTTTGAAGTGCCGGGCCAGTAAAATCGCCGTATTTTCACCAATATTGCGGATTCCCAGGGCAAACAATACTTTTGGAAAGGGTTGAGCGATGGACTGTCGAATCCCTTCCATCATGTTTTGGATGACCCCCTCCTGAAACGTGCCTCCTTTAAGTTTATTTACCTGGTCCATGTAGCCCCCCTCTATCCGCAGCCCACCCCGGATCAATAGGTCATGCAAGGTGCTTTTATTTTTGGATAGTGCGGTCAACTGCCCCAGGTTTTCCCTTCCTTCCGGTAGAATGCATGCCAAAACACTGGCCACGGGAACAAAATCTTCCACTGCATCGAAGTCCTGATTTTCGAGAAGGTCAATAAGGCATCGCAGACGGGCCGGATTTTCTGCCTTTTTTCCAGAAATTTCAGCCAATTGGTCGGCAAAAATGCTGATTTTTTTAAGTAAGCCGGTCGATTGCTGACTTTCCAAAAAGGTTTCAATCTCTTTCAGCCTTACCTGTTGGGTAAGGGCGTATAAGGCTTTTTTTATTCCGACCAGCAAGTAGCCCTCGCTGCTTTTTGTGTAGTGATCGTCCGAAACCTCCAGGCCTAGCAAGGATTCCCTTTTTTCCGGAAGGTCGTAAATATCCGCCGGATTACTTAGGTAGCCTTGTTCAATCAAGCTGCGCAGCCGTTCGGTACCCAGCGAATCAATATCCATCGCTCTCTTGGAGACAAAATGCTCCATTCTCCCCAGTATTTGGGGCGGACAACCGGCCTCGTTGGGGCAAAAGTGTTTGGCTTCACCCTCTTTTCGTTCCAGTGGGCTGCCACATTCCGGACAGGTGGCGATGAAGCGGATCGGTTCGCTGTCGTTGTCTCTTTTTTCACGAACTACCTCGGTTATCTTTGGGATAATTTCTCCTCCTTTTTCC
This sequence comes from Cyclobacterium xiamenense, assembly GCF_009467825.1. Lineage (GTDB taxonomy): Bacteria > Bacteroidota > Bacteroidia > Cytophagales > Cyclobacteriaceae > Cyclobacterium > Cyclobacterium xiamenense. The sequence continues at coordinate 57,159 of NZ_WIOK01000011.1, forward strand.
ACGCGTACCACGTCCCCTTCGTGCAAGTCTAGCCGTAAAATTTCGTTGGCATTGTGCAAGGAGGCCCGCTTGACAGTCGTTCCTGCGAGGGAAACAGGAGTGAGGTTAGCGACAGGTGTAATAGCGCCGGTTCGGCCCACCTGGTAGGTTACCGAGAGTAAGGTGGCCGTGGCGCTTTCTGCCTGGTATTTAAATGCAATGGCCCATCTGGGGATTTTAGCGGTATAACCCAGCTCCTCTTGCTGCTGGTAATCGTTTATTTTTACGACCACACCATCCGTTTCCACCGGCAATTGGTGGCGTTTTTCCCGCCATTCCTCAATATAGGCCAGTACTTCATTTACGTCACTACATTTTTTGAAGGTGGGGGAGATATTGAAGCCCCAGGATTTTAGCCGATCGATCGCCTCGTCGTGCTTGTCCATGGGTAGCTCGTCGGCGATCAATTGATACAGGTAACAATTCAGTCTTCTTTTGGCGACAACTGCCGAATCTTGCATTTTTAGGGTTCCCGAAGCGGCATTGCGAGGGTTTGCCAAGGGCATTTCACCCCGATTTATCCGCTCCTCGTTGATCTTCTCGAATTCTCTTCGCGAAAGAAAAATTTCGCCGCGTACTTCAAAATAGCTGGGAAGGGATTTGTCTCCCCGAATAACCAGTGGAATGGTGCGAATGGTTTTGACGTTTTCGGTAACCACATCTCCTTTGTATCCATCTCCCCTGGTGACGGCACGGATTAAATGTCCATTTTCGTAAACCAGACTAATGGCTACCCCATCAAACTTCAACTCACAGAGGTATTCAAAATCCCGGTGGCCCAGCCCTCTTTCTACCCGCTCGTCAAAAGCGTTCAATTCCTCTCTGGAGTAGGTGTTGCCCAACGAAAGCATGCGAACTGCGTGGGTAGCTGTTTCGAAACTCTTGGTAATCGTTCCGCCTACGCGTTGCGTGGGACTATCCGGCTCCCTTAACTCCGGATAGAAATCTTCCAAAACCATTAGTTTGTCCAACAACTGATCAAACGCAAAATCACTTATTTCGGACCTGTCTTCCTGGTAATACAAGTGATTGTGGTAATTGATGGTTTTTGTCAATTCTGCGATTTGTTTTTCCGCCTCTTCTTTGCTTGGTTTGTTCATTGAAAAAAAGTCCACATATCCTCTTTCAAATGTAGTATTTTTGGTTCATATACCATGTACCCCAGCTGTAATTCGAGGAAGTTTCGCTCATTTTTCCTGGGGATTTAGTCCAGTGAGCCATCTTCCTCGATAAAGGAATTCTTTATTTCCTCTTCGGTCATTTTCAATTTCATCTTGCAGGTTTTTACCAGTGTACTGGCTTCCCTGACCAATTGGGTAAGCTCGTCCATGCCCTGGTCCTGCTCTTCCAATTGAGAAACAATGGTTTCCAATCGCTTGAGTGCCTCGTCATACGAAAGACTTTTTGTGGGTTTTGTCATGCGGGATCAATTTTTTTAATTTGGGAAGTGATTTTCTTATTCGGACTGTACGTAACGATCGTGTCTCCGGATTGAATTCTGGTTTTGTGCAGCGGAACCCCGTCTTTTTCCGTGCGCGTATACCCTTTGGATAGAAGGTAGACCGGATCGGAACGCCGTATGGTTTTCTCGTATTGTTCAAGCTTCAGAAGGGACTGTTGCAAACGAATGCTGCTGGACTTTTTTAGGTAAAACTGCAAGTTGGTTACCTGGATGCGTTTTTTTTCTAGTTTATGCTGGGATAGTCGCAGGGTTTTTTGTGCGGAGCTGTCCAACTTGTTTTTTTCACCACTCACTTTTCCGTAAAAAAGGTTTTTAAGCAGGTGAACGTTTCCGAGCAGTCTTTCCGAGGCCAGTTTTAGTTTTTTTTGGGTGTACCGTTCTACGTAGACCATCTGTCGCCGCAGGGAATCTTCGTATTCTTGAAATCCGGAAAGAATAAAGCTAGCCACAGCTGTCGGGGTTTTTAGCCGGGTATGGGCCACCAGGTCGGCGATGGATTCGTCCCGCTCGTGACCGATTCCCGTGACAACCGGGAGAGCGGCATTGGCGATGGTTTTTGCCAACTCATAGGCATCGAAGCAATCCAGGTCCGTTTGGGCACCGCCTCCCCGAATAAGTACCACCATGTCAAATCCCTCCGTCAATTGAAGTTCTTCGACCCGGTCAATGGCCCCAATTATTTCGGATACCGCATTGTTTCCCTGCATGGAGGCCTGGAAAAACCGCACATGTACCCGATAGCCATAGGGATTTTCCGTCAATTGATTGACAAAATCACCGTATCCGGCCGCTGTCACCGAACTAATGAGGGCAATTTTTTGACTTACCTTTGGGAGTACAAACTGTTTGTTTTGGTCGAAAAGTCCTTCTGCTTTCAGTCGATCGATGATTTCCTGACGCTTTCTTGCACGCTCCCCCAGGGTGAAATTAGCGTCGATGTCCTTGATCACCAGACTAATGCCGTATAGTTCATGAAATTGAACCGTAACAAGTGCCAGAATATTCATCCCGCTTTGCAAGGGCGTACCCGTCACCGATTCGAATTTTCTCCGGATCGTCTGGTAGGTGTAGGACCAAATATTGCCCCGCATTTTTGCCACGATCCCCGAAGAAGCTTTCTCAACAAGGTCCAGGTAGGCATGTCCTTTTACGGAATCCCTGAGCTCGCCGATTTCCGCGATTACCCAGTAGCTGGGCAATAGGTTGGCATCCAGGGTTTGCTTGATCTGTTCGTTGAGTGCTGCTAAAGTGATGGCCTGTTGCATACCACAAATAAACAAAAAATTACCGTGTCTAAACCAAAAAAACCGGCTCTTTGCCGGTTTTGTGGTAGCCGTTCCATTTTCGTTTTGAAAAGAACAGAATAAGATTGGTTTAGTTTGCTTACTTTCGTTAGTTTTCCGGCTGTCGTTCGCGTTCTTTTTCCCGCTCTCGTCCCTGCATGCGGTAAATGTGGCGGGCAAAATCCCTATTGGTCTCGTTGAGTCGCAAAGCTTGTACGGGCGTCAATGTTTCGGAGACCTTGCCGAGGAATTCCTTTTCCTGCTGTAAAAGTGCTTGTTGGAGGTCGAAACGCTCTTCCATCAATTCCTGTGCTACCGACTGGGTAAGCCCATCTTCCTTTGCTTTTTTGGAAATACGGTACAGCTCTCGCATTAGTTCTTTGCGGCTATCCTCGTGTTCGTTATACAGCGGCCAGAATTTTTCTGCCTGTTCCGGGCTAAGCGATAGCCGATTGGTAATGAAAGCCACCCGTGCCGCTTCCAATTTTTCCCGGTCTACCCGCTTTTCCCGTTGCCCGTAGCCAGTAAGGGAGCAAGCGAACAAAAGCCCGATTACGATCCAATTTTTCATATCAAAACAAAATTTCGTTCAACAACAACTCCTCGTCTTCCGCTCCCAATTCAGATCGCCACTCCGCTGCCGTTATCGCATCCAGGAGTTCGTTTGGATTATCTGCCAGCAGCAATACATCGACCTCATCCCAGGTACCGGCAGTAATGTAATAATCCACCTCTTCATTAATGGCCGTTTGAAAATTGGTAGCGTCGCTTTCTACACGCGGAACCAACACAAGGGCAAAACCAACCACGAAGACCACTGCGGCTGCCACTCCAGTGAGGTACAACTGCCGAATCCGCTGCTTTCTTTTCCTCAGGATTCTATCCGGCAGGCTATCAAAATAGTTTTCCGGAGTTTTAAAGATCGATTCTTTTGGAAATTTGTTCATACGATTGATTAGACAGGTAATTTTAACAAAGGTTTACTCTTCCTTCAGAATTTCTTCAATTTTTTTTACCGCATGGTGATAGCCCGCTTTCAATCCGCCCACAGTGGTTTGGGTCATTTTGCTAATTTCCTCGTACGGTAGATCTTCGAAGTACCTCAAATTAAAGACCAAACGTTGTTTTTCCGGTAAGCGGATGATTGCCTTTTGCAATTTACGCTGTACTTCGTCCCCATCAATAAGGGAGGAGCGGTCCAGGTATCCCAACATCACCTCGTGATGGTCCTCCATGGAGAAGAAATTTCTCCGCTTTTTCTTTTCTAAAAAATTAAGGCTTTCGTTGACAGCGATCCGGTATATCCAGGTGAATAATGTGGATTTCCCATGGAAGGAGTCAATGTTTTTGTAAGCCTTGATAAAGGTATTTTGCACGATATCATCTGCATCCTCGTGTATGATTACCATTTTTCTCACCATCCCGTAGACCCGTTTCTGGTAGGTCTCCACGAACACGCGAAAGCCCTTTTCTCGGGTTTCGGGGTCTTTAATTAGCTCTAAAAGTTTTGCGTCAATTAGGGGTACCATTCGGGAACTTAGACCGGGTAAACCCGCAAAGGTTTAATCGCTGGTGCAAAAAGAATCGCTGCTTCCCTGGGTACGGGGTCAACCTGGGCGCGCACGTGGGGCTTGTCCCGGCTGTCGCTACCTTGTGCAAAGTATGGTTTCTCATGGAAGACCGATTTCTTTTAGCGTGGCTGTATTTCCCCGCAAAAAATCCGAGATTTCCATACGCTTTTTGCCTGCCAACTGGAGTTCCATTATCGCCAACATGCCTTCGCCGGTTTGAACGTGCAGGTAAGTTTGGTAATCGGTGGTAAATTCACCGGGTTGCAGCCCCTGTTTGCTTTGGTCCACGAGTTGGCTTCGGTAGAGTTTACAGATCCGGGAACCGAACCAACACCAGGCCGCGGGATAGGGCGATAGTCCCCTAATCAGGTTGTGAAGCTGCACAGCGGGGGTTTTCCAGTCGACTTCGCAGGTTTCCTTGTGAATTTTTGGTGCCTGGTGCACGGCTTTTGATGGATCCTGGGCTTTTGGGTGAACGGAGCCCTCGGCTATGGCTTCTACCGTCTTGCGTACCAGGGCGGCTCCTTTGTGCATGAGTCGGTCGTGAAGCGTGCCCGCGTTGTCTTCGGGTACTATCGGTTCTTCCTCCTGAAACAGGATGTTTCCCGTATCGATTTCCTGTTGGAGAAAAAAGGTGGTCAGCCCTGTTTTTGTTTCACCGTTTATCAATACCCAATTTATCGGGGCAGCTCCCCGGTAATCCGGTAAAAGGGACGCGTGTAGGTTAAAGGTCCCCATTTTCGGCATGGACCAAACGACCTCCGGAAGCATTCGGAATGCCACTATTACCTGCAGGTCTGCCCTGAATCCACGTAAGGTCTCCAAAAATTCCTGGCTTTTCAGGTTGGGAGGTTGCAATACCGGTAATTGATGCTCCGTTGCAAATGCTTTTACCGGTGAGGGTTTGGGCTTTCTTCCCCTGCCTTGTGGTTTGTCCTGGGCGGTGACTACTGCCACAACGTTCCATCCTTCCTGTACCAGCAGTTTCAGGGAGGCAACGGCAAAATCAGGGGTGCCCATAAAAAGGATTCGCAATTTTTTTTTCATAATCAATTAATCATAAATCAGGTAGTTAGCCCGGATTCGTCGGTAGTTGTCCAAATCTTCTTCCCAGGATTCCCTGATTTCTGTCGCCGAAGCTCCGTCTAAAATGGCTTTTCTCAATTGGTCGCTTCCAGCGAGCTTGTCAAAAAAAGCATTGAAGAATCCGGTACCCGTATCGGCTATTCGATAGGCCTCCAGCAGGTAGTCCAGCGTAAACCGATGGCTCAAGGGCTCCGATCGGAGGTCTTTTCCATAACAAACCTTATCTTGCTGCGGAGGGTTTTTGGACATGCCCTCGATGCTTACCGGAGTAAAGGTGAATTCCCCAAATTTCGGATCGGGATACCCATATACCTGAAAGGGAAACAAGGTGCCTCTACCCAGGCTGATGTCTGTGCCTTCAAAAAAGCAAAGGGAAGGGTAAAGCCGGATGGAAAGGTCGTTGGGAAGGTTTGGGGAGGGTTTTACAGGAAGTGAATAGGCGTCCGAATGCTGCCAGTTTTTGATGGTGATAATATCGATTTCTGCGTTGATTCCGCCTTTTAGCCACCCCTCTCCGTTGATCATTTGGGCCAACTCGCCTACGGTAAGCCCATGGACTACCGGTATGGGGTGCATGCCCACAAAACTTTCAAAACCGGGCTGAAGCACGGGTCCGTCGACGTAATCTCCATTGGGATTTGGGCGATCCATGATCATCAAGGGCTTGCCCTGTTCCGCGCAGGCTTCCATGAGGTAATGAAGGGTGCTGATAAACGTATAGAAACGAACGCCCACGTCCTGTATGTCGAAAATCACCACATCTACATCCGCCAGGGCTTCCTGCGACGGTTTTTTTGAATCTCCATAGAGCGATACCAGCGGAAGCCCTGTTTTCGGATCCACCTGGTTTTCTACCTTCTCTCCGGCGTCGGCATTTCCCCGGAAACCGTGTTCCGGCACAAATACCTTTTGTACGGATATGCCCTCCTCCAGGAGAAAATCAACCAGGTGTTTGGATTCGCGCTGGGTTAACACACTCGTTTGGTTGACCGCCAAGGCCACGCGCTTGTTTCTCAGCTTGGGTAGGTAGACCGATGGGCGATCGGCGCCAGGCATGATTTCGGTATCGTTTTGGGAGGGCAGGGGCTCTTTCCTGTCGTCATTCGAATCGGTTTTGCTTGTGCAAAATGTCAGGCTACCAAACAAAAATACCGGGAGAAGTATTAATTTTACGTGCTTCATGTTAATTTGCATTTCAGTTAACAAAATAAACGACTTCATTGAACCTTTCCTACTTCATTGCAAAAAGAATCAGTTTTAAAAAGACGGGAGGTTTCACCGGTACCATTCACCGGATTGCCGTAGCCAGCATAGCGTTGGGGCTTTCCATCATGATCGTGTCCTTTTTGATTTTGGAAGGCTTTCAGACGGTCATTGCCGACAAGGTTTTTTCGTTTACAGGTCATTACCAGGTCAATCGGTTTGTCATGAGTCAGGCGCTTGACGATTCTCCGACCAGTACTTCCAGTAGTTTTTATACCAATTTCGCCTCCCTGGATTACATCCGGCACGTTCAGTCCTATGCCAATAAGGCGGGCCTTATTAAAGGAACGGACGAAGTTGAAGGCGTCATGATGAAAGGAGTGGGCCCCGAATTTGACAGCTTGTCCTTCAAGGCCTCGTTGATAGATGGTAGGTTCCTGCAATTTTCGCCGACTGGCAACCCTTCGAATGAAATCATTCTCAGTGCAAAAATTGCCCGGAAAATGCTCCTTTCCGTGGGTGATCAGGTTACGATGTATTTTGTGCAGGATCCACCCCGTTTTAGGCGGTTGAAGGTAGTGGGGATCTACGAGACCTTTCTTGAGGATTTTGACGATAAAATTGTCATCGGCGACATTCAACTGATACGCGTGCTTAACGATTGGGACGAAGACCAGGTCGGAGGCTTTGAAGTTTTTTTGAAGGATCCAGCACTAATCGACACCTACGAAGCCGCCCTCTACGACTACATCGATTACGATTTGCGCCTGGTGAAAGCTACCGACAAGTTTATGCAACTATTTGACTGGCTCGAGTTGCTAAACAACAACGTGTACGTGTTCTTATCCTTGATTCTTTTTGTTGCAGCCTTCAACATGGTATCCATTCTATTTATTCTGATTATGGAACGAACGCCCATGGTCGGGCTGCTGAAGGCCTTGGGTGCGAAAAATGCCCAAATCCGGAATATTTTCATTTGGAATGGTATTCGGATTATCGGCAGGGGCTTGCTATTGGGAAACCTAATCGGTCTGGGTTTCGGATTCATCCAGGACAAAACGCATTGGGTAAGCCTAAATCCAGAAAATTATTACATGAGTTACGTACCCGTTTTTTGGGATTGGTCCACCATTCTGGGCCTCAATCTGTTGGTCTTGTTGGTCACCACCACGGTGCTGTTTTTACCCGCGATGATCATCAGTAACATCAATCCGATTAAATCGATCAAGTTTGATTGACTGGGCGGTATTTTTTCACCATGCTTTTGAGCTTCATGTAGATTACTCCAAAAATCGCTTCCCGAAAGATGTGCTTCGACATCTTGGATTCTCCTTTGGTCCGGTCGGTAAAAATGATCGGGACCTCGTGGATGGAAAACCCCAGTTTCCATGCGGTAAATTTCATCTCTATCTGAAACGCGTACCCAATAAACCGGACGTTGGTTAAATCAATGGCTTCCAAAACCCTCCTGCGGTAACAAACAAAACCGGCCGTGGTATCCCGTACGGGAATACCGGTGATAAACTGCACGTATTTGCTGGCGAAAAACGACATCAAAACGCGGCCCATTGGCCAATTGACCACATTGACCCCGGAAACGTACCGAGAGCCAATCACCAGGTCGTGGCCTTTTTCGCTGGCTGCTGCATACAGACGGCTCAGATCCTGCGGGTTGTGGGAAAAGTCCGCGTCCATTTCAAAAATAAATGCATAGCCCTTCTCCAGGGCATAAGCAAACCCTTCCAGGTAAGCCGTTCCCAAGCCCAGTTTCCCGGTTCTTTCTTTCAAAAAGACCTTTCCGGAATACATTTTTTGCATGTCCCGTACCAGGTCCGCTGTTCCATCCGGAGACCCGTCATCGATGACCAACACATCAAAATTATCCGGCAAAGACAAAACTTCGCGGATAATGTCCTGGATATTCTCCATTTCATTGTAGGTTGGGATAATGACTAGCTTGGAATTATTCATCATTCAGAATTCAGACAACAAAAGTAGAATTAAAAACGGTATTTTCTTTGGGTTAAAGAAATTACTGATCCAAATCGGAAGTTAAAAAATGCAAATGGAAAAGTTTTCCGGAAAATATCCACCGAACTATCGCGTAGCCGCGCAACGTTGGAGGTTTGCTTTGGCCAAGGGATTTCCATTCAGAGCAGCTGTTTCCAAATCGAAGCAGGCTTGTCTGGGATTTTTTTCAATCAGGCAGAGAGCCCTTCGCGCAAGCGCTTCGTAGTGCCTGGGGTTTTCTTCCAATACCCGGTCAAAATCCTCCACGGCCCATTCCCTGTACCCTAGTTTCATCAGGGCAAAACCCCGATTATAATGGGCGGTAAGGTTATCGGGCTCGATTTCCAGGTATTTATTAAATGAAACGATGGTACCTAGTCCATCACCCGAATAGGCCATGGCAATGCCCATATAAAAATGCGGCATGGGTTCCTCCGGCTTCAGACGAATCGTTTCTTCCAAAAACTCCACGGCACTTTTGTAACGGCCGTTTTTGATCATTGAGCGAGAAAGCAGCAGCAGTATATCGTAGTCTTTGGGATCGTGCATGGCAGCCAATAAGAGGTTTTTTTCAGCTGTTTTCAGATCATTTTGCTCCCAGGCAATTTTCCCAATTCCGGCATAGGCCTGGGCGTGTGTGGGACTTAGCGCCAAAATTTTCCGGTAATCGGCCAATGCCTCCGGGTAGTTGCCCAATTCTTCGTAAGACCTGGCCCGAAGATGCAGGGCTTTGAGGTCAGTCCCGCTGATAAAAAGCACCTTGTTAAACTCGTCAATGGCCCGTTCGTATTGGCCATTCAGGTACAAATTCTCTGCATCCCGGTAGTTTCCGATGCAACTCGAAATCACTAGTAAGATACCTAATATGGTCGGAAATGCGGCGGAACGGGACATGTTGTCATTAATTAATTAGTTTTAAATATACCAATTATTCCTTTTCCAACAAAAAATCAATGGAATTTGATCCAGATAAGCAGCCACTTCGTATCTACCAACCGAGAGACGCTCGGGATAATGCTGCGCTTAGCTGCCTGGCTTCGCGGCCGAATGTGGCTTCCCAACACACGTTTACGGAAAAGAAGCAATACGATAAAAAACGGCTATTTTTTGTAAAGGGCTATCCAGAAACAGTGAGGATAGCCCTTTTTTTACAACGATCCCTTGGTACTGGGAAGCTGATCCAGGGCTTGAAGGTCTTGGCGCACGGCCATTTTGATAGCTCTGGCGAACCCTTTAAAAATGGCTTCGATCTTGTGGTGTTCGTTTTCGCCTTCGGCTTTGATATTCAGGTTGCATTTGGCGGTATCGCTGAAGGACTTGAAGAAATGGTAAAACATTTCCGTCGGCATATCACCGATTTTTTCGCGCCTGAAGGTTGCCTCCCAAAGCAGCCAGGGTCTGCCGCCAAAATCCACCGCTACCTGAGCCAGGCAATCGTCCATAGGTAGTAAAAACCCGTAGCGGTAGATTCCCTTTTTGTCGCCCATCGCCCGAAGATACGCTTCTCCGAGTGCAAGTGCCGTGTCCTCGATGGTATGGTGCTCGTCGATGTGCAGGTCACCCACTACCTGTATATCCAGGTCGGTACTTCCGTGTTTGGCCAATTGGTCCAACATGTGATCAAAAAACGGCAGACCGGTATGAATGCAGCTCTTTCCCGTACCATCCAGGTTTAGCTCGATGGCTATTTGCGTTTCTGCGGTAGTCCGGGTCACGCTGGCTTTTCTTGCAGGCACTTTCAGAAAAGCGTACAACTCGTCCCAGGACGCCAGGCATAGGTCGGCTTCAGCGTATGGCTCCTCGTTAAAGTAGATGGATTTGCAGCCCAGGTTTTTGGCTAGTTGAACGTCCGTTTGTCGGTCTCCAATCACGTACGAATTCGCTAAATCGTAGTCGCCATTCAGGTAGGAGAGGAGCATGCCCGTTCCGGGTTTGCGGGTGGGAGCGTTTTCATGCGGAAATGTTTTGTCAATGTGAATCGCGGAAAAAACAACCCCCTCCTGTTCCAGGGTTTTGAGCATTTTGTACTGTGCCGGCCAAAAAGTCTCCTCTGGAAAAGAGGAAGTACCCAGGCCGTCTTGATTACTTACGAGTACCAACTCGAAGGCTCCCTCTTCGGCAAGCTTACTCAAATTAGTAATCGCCCGGGGAATAAACTCGAGCTTTTCCAGGCTATCTACCTGAAAATCCGTCGGAGGCTCCTTGATGATGGTGCCATCCCGGTCAATAAATAGAACCTTTTTCTTCATGCCTAATCGTTAGTTTTCTAAACCGGATGCAATGGGTGTGGCGAGTATTTCCTGCAGAGCACGGATAAATTGCTCGTTTTCTGCCTTGTTTCCCACGGTAATTCGCAGGCAATCACCGCAGTGGTATACGCCAGAGCGATCACGAACGATGATTTTCTTAGTAATCAACTGCTGGTATACCGATTTTGCATGGGGAACTTTTACCAAAAAGAAATTGGCATGTGAGGGATAGACTTTTTCTACACCCGCCGTTTTCTCCAGCTGCAGCCGAAGTTGTTCCTTCTGCACCCGAATCTCTTCGATCATCTGCTCCAATTTGTCGGTATTGCCGAGTGCCTTGATGACGGTGGCTTGAGTTAGTCCGCTGATGTTATAGGGCGGCTTGATTTTGTTGAGAATGGCGATAATTTCCCTGGAGGCGAATGCCATCCCCAATCGAAGTGCTGCCAATCCCCAGGCTTTGGATAGGGTTTGCATGACCAACAGGTTGGGAAATTCATCCAAAGCGTGAATAAAGCTGGGCTCGTCACTAAAATCGATGTAGGCCTCGTCTACGACCACCAGGCCTTGAAATCCCCGCAGTACGGTCAGAATGGACTCCCGCAACAGTTTATTTCCGCTGGGATTATTGGGTGAGCAGATAAAGATGATTTTGGTAGCTGCCGTTACGGCTGCTAAAACCTCCTCCGGGTTCAGTTGAAAATCCGGTGTCAGCGGTACTTTCCTGACAGGCACATCGTTGATACCGGCACTTACTTCATACATGCCATAGGTGGGAGGCATGATGATTACGTTGTCAATACCCGGTCTGCAGAAGGCGCGGAACAAGAGATCAATGGCTTCATCGCTGCCATTTCCAAGAAAAATGCGTTCGCTGGATACGTTTTTTATGTCGGCGAGTTTTTGTTTGAGCTGGGATTGATAGGGGTCTGGGTACCGGTTATATGCCTGGCCGGTGATGGATCCCAGAGGGTTTTCGTTGGCATCCAGGAAAATACCCTCGTTTCCACTGTATTCGTCGCGGGCAGAGGAGTAGGGTTTCAGTGCGGCGATGTGGGGACGCAAAAGCTGTTGCAGATCAAAACTCATTGTTACTTGCGGTTGGCGAGGTAATCTAAACGGACGGTAACGGCACGCTTATGGGCTTCCAGGTTTTCGTGTTGCGCCATTACTTCGATGGCGGGACCCAGGGACCGAATTCCTTCGGCGGTGATTTTCTGGTACGTGATTTTCTTCACAAAACTATCCAGCGAGACGCCGGAATAACTTCGCGCGTACCCGTTGGTAGGCAGGGTATGATTGGTGCCCGATGCGTAATCTCCCGCCGCTTCGGGGGTGTAATTTCCGATAAACACCGATCCGGCATTCACGATTCCCTGCACGGCTCGTTCCTCTTCTTTCACCGCTAAAATGAGGTGTTCGGGTGCGTAGGCATTGATCAGGTCAAGGGCATCTGTCATCTTTTCCATGACGATTGCGACGCTGTTTTCCAATGCCTTTTTGGCAATTTTTTGTCGAGGAAGTTCTTTGAGTTGCTCCTCCACAGCCGCCAGTACTTTTTTTGCAAACTTTTCACTTGGACATACCAGGACCACCTGACTATCAACCCCGTGTTCGGCCTGCGAGAGCAGGTCGGCAGCGACAAAATCCGGGATAGCAGTATCATCGGCATAGACCAGTACCTCTGAGGGTCCCGCCGGCATGTCGATGGCTACTCCCTGTCGGGTAGCCAGCTGCTTTGCAGCGGTGACGTATTGGTTGCCCGGACCGAAAATTTTGTCCACCTGGGGTACCGAGGCAGTTCCATAGCACATGGCAGCAATGGCCTGGGCTCCGCCAGCCTTGACTATTTTCGTTATTCCAATTAGGGAAGCCGTATAGAGGATGGCGGGGTGAACCGCTCCCTGGGGGTCGGGGGGGGTGCACAAAACAATTTCCTGACATCCGGCCAACTTTGCCGGAATGCCCAACATCAATACGGTGGAAAACAGGGGGGCGGTGCCGCCGGGGATATACAAGCCCACTTTTTGTATGGCGACACTTCGTCTCATGCAGGTGACTCCCTGCATGATTTCCGAACTTATTGCGGGCATTTCCTGCAGCTTGTGAAATTTTTCGATGTTATACCGGGCCGTTTGGATGGCATCTTTCAGTTCGGTACGCAGTTTTGCGCCGGCAGCATTTCTTTCGGCATCTTCTACCAACAAGGAGTCAATTTCCACATGATCGTATTCCAGGGCAAACTTCTTAAGGGCTTTGTCCCCCTGACGTTTGACCTTCTTCATGATTGGTTTAACGATCTTTTCGATTTCCTTCATTTTATGAACGGGCCGGGCCAGCTCTTTATTCCAGGTTTTCGTATCGGGATTGATCAGGATTTTCATGATGCATGCGTTAAATTTCCCTAAAACTAATGTGAAGCAGGTTGACTGATTCGATGAAACTATTCACAAATAAGGCCGAATTTTTTTCCAGATCAAATGACCATTTTTTCAATGGGCACTACCAGGATTCCCTGAGCGCCCGCCGCCCGTAATTCTTCAATGTTTTCCCAAAATTGATCCTCGCTAATAACCGAGTGTACGGAAGACCATCCCGCTTCCGCCAGGGGTAGAATGGTCGGACTGCGCATTCCGGGAATCAGTGAAACAATCGTATCCAGGGAGTGGTTCGGAGCATTCAGCAGCACGTACTTGTTTTTCTTTCCTTTCTGTACCGCGTCCATGCGAAACAGTAGTTTTTGTACGATTTGTTGCTTTTCCCCGGACAGGCCCCGGTTGCTGATCAATACAGCCTCGGATTGGAAAATTTCCTCTACTTCCTTTAGTCCATTCATCATCAGGGTAGAGCCGGAACTTACGATGTCGCAAATGCCTTCGGCCAGGCCGATGCTCGGGGCGATTTCCACCGATCCACTTATCTCGTGAATTTCTGCCTGTACCTGCTGGGTCTTGAGGTAGTCCCCCAGTATTTTCGGGTAGGAGGTGGCAATGTTTTTTCCCTCAAAATACTGGATCCCGGGGTAGGTTTCACTCTTGGGAATGGCCAGGGATAGCCGGCATTTGGAAAAGCCTAGCTTTTTCAAAACGGTCACGTCCTTGTCTTTTTCTACCAGCTCGTTTTCTCCCACAATACCCAAATCGGCAACGCCGTCTGCTACGTAGCCAGGAATGTCATCGTCTCTCAAAAAAAGAAACTCAATAGGAAAGTTGGTGGCGGTGGATTTCAGTTTTCCCGTGCCGTTGTAAAATTTTATTCCACACTCTTTGATTAGTTTAAGCGATTCCTCACTTAACCGCCCGCTTTTCTGAACAGCTATTCGAATACTATTTTCCATGGATTACTGATACACTGGTGAATAAATTTTTTAGAGAGGCGAATCGATCGACTGGCACGATCCTTCTAAAAAGATCGCATCCGGGATTTAAGCGGAATGATGCCCTGCATGATGCCAACAAGCAGTTGCTGCGTGGAAAAATGAATAGGTATGGCAATTGCTCCCGGAGATTTTCATAACGATGCAAATTTAATGAGCGATCGCCAACAAGCAAAATAAAAACGGGATTACTAACGCAAAAAAGAGGCTCCAACCGGAGCCTCTCTATCAATAAACCAACCTAACCAAAAAATTATTCGTATTATTCCCGCATCTATAAAAAGTTAATTGTACAGAAAAAACTCATTAACAAGACGCTGGTAACTGACAAGATCCTTGTAAGGGGTGTGGTTTCGGATTTTATCAATCGATTTTTCCAACACCTGTTTATACCCCTGATCCGAGAGGATTTCCTTTTTTACCCGAGGTTTTTGGACGGTTATCACCTTAGGAAAGGGGGGCTCCAACTCCTCGCCCGGCATCAGGAGAGCCTTTGCCTCCTCGAGAATTTCTTCCGCTTTTTTTTTATCCAGCCAGTGGAAAAAGTGTTTGCTTTGCTGTACAAGCAGCGGCTTTACTTTTTTCAACCAGCTTTTGTTTATTTCCATTTTGCCTTCGATCACCTGATAGATGTCCGCAAGTTCAAAAAAGACCACTTGAGAATGCGATTGCAGCGAATGGATCAATTCGCTTTTTACCGCCAGGTCAATAAGTATTTTCACGGAGGAAAAACTGGTATTGAAATAGTCGGTAACGATTAGGTCTTCACCATTCTCCAGCGTGGAAATTAAAATATCATTTTCCCGGATTACATTTGACAGTTGCTCAAAGGGCTCGTAAATAAATTGCTTCAATTCCGAGCCCCGAAGGTTACCAAATGGCTGAATGCTTTTTTCTACAATCACGATTCGTTCAAATCCCCGGCTTCGTAGGTTTTGGTAAACCTTTTTGCCCATGGCGTTGAAACCGAGAATTGCGATTTTGGGCTGTTTGATTTTTTTCACCAATTCGGCGACCATGTCCGCTACCGTGAAAGAAACCGAAAACGACGGTGCCTGGTAACTCACCTCTTTGCTTAAGTAGGCGTCGGTGCGCTGCAAAAAGCCTTCCCATTCGCTTAGAAGCGTGCCTTTTAATCCTGCTTGCCCGGAGAGGTCAAATGCCTCTAAAAACTGAGGATATAGCGGTAAGGCGCCATACGTGGTGGCCTGAACGCCAAAGCACAACTCAGAAAGATGGGTAAGCGCGCTTTCCTCGTTGCAGTTT
The DNA here is from genome assembly GCF_009467825.1 of Cyclobacterium xiamenense. Lineage (GTDB taxonomy): Bacteria > Bacteroidota > Bacteroidia > Cytophagales > Cyclobacteriaceae > Cyclobacterium > Cyclobacterium xiamenense. Next base: position 72,704 of record NZ_WIOK01000011.1, read on the forward strand.
TGCTGAAAAACATTTTTTTCCGGAAGGTATAGGCCGGTTTTTATTTTTCGAAGGGCCGCGTATATCTCGTCCTCCTGTGGCCCGGCACTGTAGTAAAGGATTTCGGTTCTCTCGGGGGTAGACACGACCAATGCTTCGGACAGGTCGCAGCACTGCCTAACTTCTTCCAATAATTCCCTTGACTCGGCCTGGGTCAACAGGAAGCTGTTTTCCTGATTTTTTTGAAATCCTGCGCTGAAACTCAATAACCTGAACTGTCCCATTGTATGCTGTTTTAATTTGCTGTTTCGACTGGAAGAACCTACGAAGGCGCTTCCTGCTCCGGATTTCCCGGTTGAAAAATTTTATGATATAAAAGTAACATATCGATTCCAGCCCGAGGAAATTATTCGGTGAACGAGATGCATCAATCGGTCAATGGGCTAAAACCGGGGGTAAAAATCGGCGCATTCGATGACAAAGTTTCAAAAATCGCCGGTAAATCGTACCTTGTTGCCGGTCAAACTGCGTCGAAATATACCCAAGAATGGCGTATAAAACTAGTGGTTGGAGTCGTTTTATTCCGGTATACGTCCGTATTTTACAGCAATTGCAAGTTGTCCGGCGTGGTAGGCGGTATGAGAGGTAATTCTACCCAATGCTTCTGCCTTGGTTTTTGCGCCAAACTCCTGGGTACGAATACCGGTTTCCCAATCGGCATCGGTTTGTTGCCGCAAAATTGAGCGCAGCGTTTCAAACGCAGACGAAGCGTAGCTTTTTATTGTATCAAGGTCGGTCCATTCTCCCGTGTCTTTTTTTGCAATAACGGTTTTAGCCGTCACCGATACGGAAGAATCCCCAAAAACATTTTTTGCAAAGAGCAACTCCACATCTGCAATATGGCGTATGAGAAAGCCCACAGAATTTGGCGAGGTGCCCAATTTCTTTCGGAGGTCTTCGGGTTTCAGATCGTCTAGCTGATTCGAAAAACGCGTTCTTGCTTCTTCCCAAAGTGCAAGTACTAATTCAGTATTTGTTTGCATAAAAAACGTTGATTTAATGATATACGTTTCGGTTCCGGATGGACCAATACCTGACCAAGAACCGGAAGAAAGCCAAAAAGTAGCCGCAGTTTTTTTTTCAATACGCCCACCGTTTGGCAAGTTGGACCAGCGAAAGCATGATCGGTACTTCAATCAGCACGCCTACTACCGTCGCCAGTGCCGCACCCGAACTCAACCCAAACAAGGCGATGGCGACCGCCACGGCCAACTCGAAGAAATTACTGGCACCGATCATGGAGGCCGGAGCGCATACCCGGTAGGGTAGTTTCAGGTACCTGCCCGCCACCCAACTCAGAAAAAAGATGAGGTAGGTTTGCAGGGCTAATGGAATGGCGATCAAAAGAATGTGCTGGGGTTGGGCAATTATCTGCTCGCCTTGAAAAGCAAAGAGCAAAACCAGCGTAGTCAATAAGGCAAAAATAGAAAGCGGTTTTAGTTTTGGTAAAAATTTTGTTTTCAGCCAGTCCGCTCCCTTTTTCTGGATCAGCAGCCGGTTGGTTAGGTAGCCCGCCACCAGTGGAATAAGGACGAATACGATTACTGAGGTGACCAGCACGTCGTAGGGGATTTGGAAATCGGTAATGCCCAACAATAATTGTACGAGGGGAACAAAAGCTACCAATAGAATAAGGTCATTGACGGATACCTGTACCAGGGTGTAAGTGGGATCGCCATTGCTCAGGTAGGACCAGACAAATACCATGGCCGTGCAGGGGGCGGCTCCCAATAAAATGGCCCCGGCAATGTATTGGTCTGCTTGTTCGGGTGTTAGCCAGGCGCTGTACACCTGGTCAAAAAATATCCAGGCAAAAAAGGCCATGGTAAATGGTTTTACCAGCCAATTGACGACTACTGTCAGCCCCAGCCCCCTGGCATTCTTTCCAACTTTTTTCAACGAGCTGAAATCCACTTGCACCATCATGGGATAAATCATTAACCAGATAAGTGCCGCTACCGGAATGTTTACATGTGCGATTTCCAGGGAGGAAAGGTAGCTCATGTTTTCTCCAAAAATAGCACCGATGCCGATACCTGCTGCAATGCAAAGTATCACCCAAATCGTTAGGTATTTTTCAAAAAAGCCGATTTCTTTCATCCATTTTTGCGTTTGGTGTGTGTTTGTTACCTGTTTTTCAATGCCTTGTTCTGATGCCTGCGCGTTGTTTCACGGCATTACCGTTAGGAATAGCCCGCCCCTCCGGCAACGTTTACCGACGTGAACGGGGCGGGGATGCCGGGATCGACCTTCTTTGCACCGTACAACATCGTGCAGAAAACCAATGCTCGCTACAATCCGGCGGGTATCAGGAATTGACCCGGGACATTATATAAAACATTTCGGTAGCGATTTGACGCGTGCGTTCGTCGTAAACCTCGGCTTCTTTGGACGTTCCATCTGCCTCCTTTGGATCCACGTAGGGGATGGGTAAGCGGAGGGATGCACCCGGGATGAAGGGACAATTTTTATCCGCATCCGAACAGGTCATGATGGCAGCAAAATTTTCAGAAGCGTTAAATGGATCGTCGTATTTTTTAGAAAAACATTCGATTACCTGTCCTTGATCTGAAAAGCTCACCATGTAATGCGGATTGTCTCCTGTTGTGTGGTTTACCCGGAAACCAGCACGTTCAATGGCAGCTACTGCCCTGGGATTAAATGCCGTGGTCTCGGTACCGCCGGAATACGTATGAATTCCTTCCTCCAGCCCGTAATACGCGGCGGCTGTCGCCGCCCAAATCTGGCTTAGGTGACTTCGTCGGCTATTGTGGGTGCAGATAAAGGTAAGGTTTGCCGGTTCGTTGGCTTGCTTTTTTTCCCGCACAAACAAGGCAACCTCCTGCAGCAGTTCCTTTCGATCTTCAGGAATAGCCGCCATATCGGGAAGGAGGGATTGTACGTACTGGGCCAATTCGGGGTACAGGGCTGATGTTTCGGTTGTGTTTTCAGTAGACATGGTGACTTGAATTGCGTTGATTTCGGATACGTTCATGGCCTGGTTCTTCTTTGTTGAAGGCGTACAGCCAAGAAAGAAGGCGATAAGAAATAATGAAGGTATGGTGGATTGGCTCATTACTGTTTGTGTTCGGTGTAAAACATTAGCAACAGCCCGTTCCTTCCTGGCAGGAGGCAGCTTGCTGGGTTGAAAAACGTGTTTCCTTGCTTTCGTCGGTAGCTCCTGGCTTTTCTGCATAGACGGTAATGCTGTAAATGCCGGTTCCTCCCTGGTTAAACGCCATTAGCTCCTCTGGCCGGAGGTATTTTCCCAAAATGTCTTCGGGAATGGAAATGGACTTTTCCTTTTGGAGGCGGATGTTTTGAAATCCAGCTTGCTTTATGTGCTGGAGGTAGCTGTCTTTTTGAATCGCCCCAGCCACGCATCCGGCATACATTTCGGCATCTTCGTTCAGGGCTTCGGGAAGTACGCCCATCAATACGATATCGGAGATACTAAAGTGACCGCCCGGTTTCAATACCCGGAAAATTTCCCGGATTACCTTTTCCTTATTGGGAACCAGGTTGAGCACGCAATTGCTGACTACTACATCGGCTACTTCCTCATTTACGGGCATGTTGTCGATATCGCCTTCCCGAAATTCCACGTTGTTATAGCCCATTTTTTCTGCATTGCGTCGTGCTTTTTGGACCATGGCGGGGGTAAAGTCGATTCCGATCACTTTTCCTTCCGGTCCGGTTTCGTGTCGGGCCACAAAACAATCGTTTCCTGCGCCGGAACCCAAATCGATGACGGTATCGCCTTTTTTGATTTTGGCAAATTGGGTAGGCAGGCCGCATCCCAGACCGAGGTCGGCTGCTTCCACGTAACCTTTCGTTTCGGAATAATCTTCCATCATGATGTTGTAAACCTTATTCGAAGGGGTCGTGGCTCCGCAGCACGAGGCGGCGTTGGTGGTTTTTTCCTGTGTTGCGATTTGCGCGTATCGCGCTTTTACTATGTTTTTTAATTCCTGATCGTTGCTCATGCCTTTGTATTTTTAAATTGTTCATTATGTGACTATTTTAACAGCAGTCCCCGGAAAGGGGAGCCGGGTACTGGTCAAAGAGTTGATTGAATTGGTTTCTAATTTCCGCCCAGCGGACGGGATTGATGCAATAGCTGATACGGGAGCCTTCAATGGTCCCCTGAATAATGCCAATTGCCTTTAATTCCCGCAGGTGTTGACTGATGGTCGGCTGCGCTAGTCCCAGTTCCTGTACCAGGTCGCCGTTTATGCAGGCGTTTGATTTCAGCAAGTAGTGAATGATCGCTACCCGTGCGGGGTGGTCAAATGCCTTTGCCGCGAGAGCCAGTTCATTTTGGGTTTCGGAAAATAGATTGGTTTTTGTAACGCCCATGTGTGATAATTATTTATTGCAATATTACGATATGCAGATGAGTGGCGCAAGCGATTCCGTTAGTTTTTTTTTATTTCTACTCATTTACCTTTCCGGCATCAGGGACCGATTTACAGCGGTTGTTTTTCCGTATTTTCTTCGGTATACGAGCCGATACAGCTGAAACCCGCCGTGGATTTTTTGGGATTTTCAACCCGGCTCATCGTAAAAAATGGAACTTTCGGAATATATTCCTATTATTGGGTAGTCGATGCGCGGATGGTTTGAACCACGTTGCGTTAGATTGAGCCGAATACCTGCAGCTCACCTGCAAGTATCCGTTCAGGCGGGCAATGCATGCGGGGGTACCCGCTGCATGTAAAAGTGGCTAGTCACTGAGTACCGCAGGGAACAATCGGAAAGTGCAGCGAGGTCTATCGCTCGCACCGCTAGCGTAGGAAAAATTCGACCGGGTATTGTCCCAACGCGTCCATTTTACAAAGCAAGGCATGAACTCAATTAACAGGAAAAAGGTATTGGGCCTCATTCTCGGTTTCTCCCTTGGCTGCTCCTCTGCGCAGCGCGGAGAAAATGCGTTTTGGAACGAAGGGAACCCGATCATGGAAGTGAAAGAACTCTTTCCAACGGAACGGTTTCCCAATGTGGTGACGGCCAAGGACGGATCCATTGTCGCTACCTGGGGAAACCAAAGCTATCAGGTACGACGAAGCGAAGATGGGGGTAAAACCTGGTCTTCAATTACCACCCTGGCGAAGCCCGGATTTCAGGGAGGAGGCGTCACGGTGGACGAGGAAAGTGGGGATATCCTGGCTTTTGTCGAAGACAGTCATCCCATCGCGCCGGTTACGCTGTACCGGAGTAGCGACCAGGGTAGAACCTGGAATGCGGAAAAAACGACCATCCTGCCTGATAGCCTGGGAAATATTCCTTCCATGCACATGAACGAACACGGTATAACGCTTCGCTTTGGAGATAAAAAAGGGAGATTGATCCGTCCTACCCGGTATTACGGAGGCGGCAACGATCGCGAATATTGGGAAACCCACTATACGAACGCCATCTATAGCGATGACGGGGGCAGGACCTGGCAAACCAGTGCGCCCTTTCCCGCAAAGGGTACCGGTGAAGCAGCCATCGCAGAACTTTCGGATGGGACGCTTTACTACAACTCCCGCAGGCATTTATCGACCGATGGCCTGAACCCGCGGATGCGGTACATTGCCCGAAGTCGTGATGGAGGGCATACCTGGGAGGAGCTTTCGGTAAGTGAGGTCTTGCCGGATGGGGATCAAAGTAGGGATTATGGTCTGATGGCCGGTTTGGTACGGCTTCCGATAGCAGGGCATGATATTCTCCTGTTTAGCAATATTGAATCTCCGGAGGGGAGGACACACGGTACGGTATGGGCCAGCTTTGACGGAGGAGAGACCTGGCCGGTAAAAAAATTGGTAGAACCGGGTGGCTTTGCCTATTCTTCTCTGACCGCCGGTAGGGCCGGTACGCCTAGCGAAGGGCTGGTGTTTCTGCTGTATGAGGGATCCGGCCATCCCAGCACCGTAGGTAAGATAGCGGTCTTTAACCTTGCTTGGCTGACCGATGGCAAAGACTGGCGTGCCTTTTTACCAAAGCGGTGAGCAAATCGCCCAGTGGCGGTAGTGATACGGGTTCGATCGCTGCATCCCCCGTCCAACATGCATACGAGGTCTGCAACCTTTTTTTCTAATTGGGGATTATAAATAGCTGGTAATCAGTATTAGATACTATCTAATTGCATTTAATGGTTGTTACTAAGAAAAGGAGCATTTGGCGAACTGACGCGCAGGACCTTTGCGGGCTACCGTGAAACGAATTGGCAATTAAAAAAAGTAAAACCGATACAATATGCTTGTAAGTCGTCCATTAGTAACTGGGATTTTTATCGGAATTATCGGAGTCATTTGTAGTATGAGTCCGTTTTGTCGGGCGCTCGCCCAAACCAAATCGATAGCCATGGAAGATTTTATGACGGAGACCTGGAACAAAGCCGAACAACGGGAGAAACTGTATGCGCTGCTCGGTAGGCTTCCTGACCGGGAAAGACCTATTGGCGTGGAACTGCTTTCGACCGAGGAAAGGGACGGGGTGATCATCCAAAAATTGCGGCTGGACATCAACGGGAAAGAGTCAGTTCCTGCTTATTTTTCCAAACCCAAAAATGCCAGCGGTAAACTGCCGGTAGTCCTGTTCAACCATTCCCATTTTGGGCAATACGAAGTAGGAAAGAATGAATTTGTCCTGGGCAGAAAAGAAATGCAGTCACCTCCCTTTGCCATTGCCCTTGCAAAAGAAGGATATGCAGGTCTTTGCATCGATTCCTGGGGCTTTGGGGAAAGGTCCGGGAGGGCAGAATTGGATATCTTCAAAGAAATGTTGTGGAAGGGAGAGGTACTTTTCGGGATGATGGTGTATGACAACCTGCGGGCCCTGGATTACCTGGTTTCCCGGGAGGATATTGATTCCAACCGCATTGCCACGATGGGGATGTCCATGGGCAGTACCATGTCCTGGTGGTTGGCGGCGTTGGATGAGCGGATCAAGGTGACCATCGACCTGAATTGCCTGACCGATTTTCATACCTTGGTGGAGCAAGGCGACCTTCGCCTTCACGGGATTTACTACTATGTTCCGGACCTGTTGAACCACTTCACGACATCCTCCATCAATGCCCTTATTGCTCCCAGGCCACATTTGGGTCTGGCAGGAGAGTTTGATCCATTGACACCCCTGGAAGGATTGGAAATCATTGACAAAAATTTAAAGGCTGTTTATGCGCGTGAGGGGGCACCGGATGCTTGGAAATTGAAGATATATCCGGTTGCCCACGAAGAAACCCCGGAAATGCGGGCCGATATTTTGCAGTTTTTACGGGAATGGTTGTAACCATAAATCCAAAAACACCTAATTATATTCGTTTTTCGGAAAGACACCGAGTGTGCGAAGTACCGCAGCACTGAGAAAAGCCAGAACTTATGAAAAACGGACGTGCACGAAAAAAATGCCCCCACGTCTCAAAGACCTCAAGGGTTGTGAAAATTGACCTTTGGGTTTTTCCAATCCCCGAAGGTCTGGTCAGACCTTCGCCACCTAGCTTTTTATCTGCCGCCGGATCATCGGTATGTTTTTGCTTCTGGGAATAGCGGCATTGACACGCAGGTTTTTTATATTTACGAATAAAATCACCGATCATGAAAAAATTACCTGCTTTTATTTTCCTGCTAGCACTGCTGGCAAACGGATGTGTTTCCCATTCCTCCTCTGAGGAAATTGACCAATCCCAGACCCAGGCCGTACTGGACCATCATTGGCAAACCTTCCTGGCAAATGACCTGGATGGGGTCATGGAGGACTACACAGAAGAATCCATTCTAATCACCCCCAATGGTACCTATCGTGGGTTGGATGAAATCCGGGAAAACTTTGTCAACGCCTTTCGGGCCTTTCCCACCCAGGAAGCCAAGCTGGCCCTCAACCAAAGCCTGTCGGTGCAGGATGTGGGCTATATTTTGTGGGAGGCCGATACTCCGACGTTTAGCCTGAGCTTTGCTACGGATACCTTTATCATCCGAAACGGAAAAATCATTCGGCAAACCTACGCCGGAGTTCGAGTGGGGAAGTAGGACTTCGACTCCTTCCGATTTACATGGCTTACCTGGCAACAGGCTTAGAAACTTGTTCCTGGAGATTTACGTGAAGGAACTCGCGTAGGCATCGCTTCTGAATGCTTCCTGGGTCCTCTGGTCTGGTTTCAGTTGGTATGCCTTCAGCAGCTTTCCTCCAGGCTTCGGAATCGTTTTGGCTAGAGTGCTGGCTAATTTTTCAATGCTTGTAACCACCAATCATTCCAGGATATAATCAGCAGCCATCCGGGCATGTAGCGTGGTGGTCGCAAGTAGCGGTAATGCGAACGCCGTTTTGTCCATCAGGATAGGCAATTCGGTACATCCGAGAATAATGCCTTCGGCCCCTTTTTTTTGAAGCAGGTGCATTTGTTCCAGAAAGAACGATTTTGCCGCTTCGCTAAACACACCCTGCGTGAGTTCGTTGGACACATACCAATGATTTTGTGCGAGATAACGTTCGTCGGGGATAATTGTTTGGATACCAAATTTCGTTGCCAAACGACTGGAAACGAAGGCGCCGGTCATGGTCGGCCGGTTGCCCAAAAGGCCGAGGGTTTTTAGCCCTTTTTTCTTCGCCTCTTTTCCCACGGCGTCTGCGATGTGAAGTAGGGGTATGGCTAGGTGTGGTTGCACGAATTCGTAGACCATATGGGGCGTGTTGGCACAGATGACCAGGGCTTCGGCACCGGCTGTTTGCAGGGTTAGGGCAATTTCCAGGTACCTGGCATTGATTTTTTCTTTGTCCTGCGCCCGCATCAGTTCGATATTCAGGCTGTAGATAAGCAATTCCGGATTTGCCTGCGTGCCGATCTGTTCGCTCACCATTTCGTTGATCAGGCGGTAGTAGACGATGGTCGCGTGCCAGGAAGTACCGCCAATTAATCCGATTTTTTTCATAGATACCTCGCTGAAATGTTTGTTCAAAGTAAGAAAAAGAGAGGTCTTTTCCTTGCTTCTCGGATCATTTCCTGGCAAATCGGGTACCTCGATGAGCCGCTAACGGCATGGAGGTAGCAGGCAACCCAATGAATTTTCACGGAACGTAATGCAGTATCAACGCGTGTTTCAGCGCAGGATATCAGTGTTTTATTTGGTTTCAGGGATAGTTATACGGCCTTTTTTTTCCTATGGAACAAATTTACTGGTTTTTGGAACATATGGCACAACCCATTTGCTGCCTATTCCCTAGGTTTGTTCAGACGCTGCAGAACGTAAAGAAAAATTCCTTGTGATTTCCGACCTAAGCTAAAATTGAAAAAAAATGGAATATATACCCTTTCCATGCAGCCATACATTCGCATACTACTTATCCAATTAACCTTAAACTTACTACAATGGAGACACAAACACTTTCGAAAGTTGACCTTGCTGCCGTATTTCAAAGTCAGCAGCGCAAAGCACTGCAATTGAAGAAATCCACCGCTCAGGAGCGGATTGCCAGGTTGCTTACCTTCAAAGAAGCCGTTATTGCCAACATGGACAATGTCTATGAGGCGCTTTACAAGGATTACAAGAAACCAAAGGAAGAGGCGTCCGAGACAGATTCGGTTATTGTGGAAATTGACTTTGTTGTCGGCTTTTTGGAAAAATGGATGAAACCTCAGGTGGTTCCCACACCCGAAGGTTTGGGTGGCGCTGCATCCGTATCAAAAATTATTGTAGAGCCCAAAGGAGTTTGTTTGTTCTTAACTCCCTGGAATTACCCGATACTGCTAACCCTCAGACCGCTCGTTGCCTGTTTGGCAGCGGGAAATACAGTCATCATCAAACCTTCTGAACTGACGCCTCATTCGTCCAAATTAATCAAAGAGATTATTGAATCGGTGTTTCCGAAAGAGGAAGTATTCGTGATGGAGGGAGGCGCAGATGTAGCATCGGAGTTATTGGAATTACCATTCAACCATATTTTTTATACAGGCGGCACACGGGTTGGTAAAATCGTGATGAAAGCCGCTGCCAATCATATGGCTTCGGTAACGATGGAACTTGGGGGCAAATGCCCTTCCATCATCGATGATTCAGCGGATTTCGCCGATGCGGCTGGTAAAATTGTGTGGACTAAATTTTACAACTGTGGTCAAACCTGTATTACCACGGATTATATTTTGGTATCGGAAAATTGCAAAGATGAGTTTATTGCTCATTTAAAAGGCACAATTGAACACCTGTATGGCGTTGGTGGACCCGGAATTGAAAGTTTAAACTATGGGCGATTGGTCAACAACAATCATTATCAGCGTGTAAAAAAGCTGCTTGATGATGCGCTTGAACATGGGGCTACATTAGTGATTGGAGGGAAGACAAATGATGGGGAAAACTATATTTCCCCTACGTTGCTTGATAATGTCGATCCGGATCTTGCTATTATGAAAGAGGAAATATTTGGGCCTTTACTTCCGGTGTTAAGCTACAAAACCCTGGATGATGCCATTGACTTTGTCAATCAAAGAGAACGGCCGCTGGGGCTTTATGTGTATAGCAAAGACAAAGGTGCAGCCGATAAAGTTATAAATAGCACCACCGCGGGAGGAAGTGTTATCAATCATACATCGGTACATTATATGTCGCCTCATCTTCCCTTTGGAGGAGTAGGTACTAGCGGCATAGGAAGAGGCAATGGATATTTTGGGTTTATGGATTTCTCAAATCAACGGCCTGTTTTGGAGATGCCCTAGGCGATGCAAAAGAAGGAAAGTAAGCGAGCACTACTTTCCTTCTTTTTTTTGATAGGTTCCACCGATGCGGACCGTATTTCGGATAGGCAACTAGCGCGATTGACCTAAATAAAAATCGGTAGCAAAACGGGCGCTTTTTTTCAGGCCCGAAAACCAACACAGCGGTACTTATCAAACCTACTTAAAAACAATGCGGGCTCATTTCTTTCTCATTTATCTTTTTCCGGCGCTCGCCGCTTCAAAAATAAAATGTACACCAGGAAGGCAGTGCGCCTAGCCGTTGGATCCTGGAAGACAAAAATATCAACGGGAATCACCGGTGTCGGTTACTTTCGGATTCAGAACCTATACAAATTTATTTATCAATAAGTTAACCTTTTGGTGGCACAAATCCTGTAGCCGATTATGCAGTTTTTTTTCTGAAAAATCCGTAGCTGGAATTATTCCCCCGGGATAAGTCATTTATTGTTATTAATCGCTAACTTTAAGAAAGCGTACAATAGGAACGGAGATAACGAGTAAAAAAAAGAACCGATCAGTTTGTAAGCCGGCAAGATGAAACCAGTGTCGGTAAAATAGATGCCCTTCGAAAATACGCTATGGAATCGGCCTATCATTGGGATTGGGAAAAAACTGGAATCTAAATTAAAACGCTCGGAGGCTGATAGTAAAAGCGGGAGGGTGATCACAAAAAACATCATTGACCATGGTCAGCAAGCAGGATATCGATTATACCTATTCCAAAATGGACAAAATATGGAGATGGAGTGTTGGCGAAACGGCTGATTTTACCGGGGCTAAGTATGATGGTGATTTTTCACTCTCCCTGGAAGCGGCCCAGCAAAATAAGCATGCATTTATTGCTGAAAACCTGGAAATAAAAGCGGGTGATCGGGTACTGGATATCGGTTCGGGTTGGGGTCCGTTTTTAACTTATATCAAAGAATTGGGTGCAATAGGAACTGGAATTACACTTTCGGAGGGGCAATACAATGCTTGTAGGCGCAATGGCCTTGATGTACATATTTGTAATTACCGCGACCTGACCCCCGATACATTTGGAATATTTGATGCCATTGCATCGGTGGGGGCATTCGAGCATTTTTGTTCAGTGGATGAGTACAGGGCGGGTAAACAAGATGAGGTTTATCAAAACTTTTTTAAAATTGTCAGCAGCCTCATACCGGTGGGCAAACGATGTTTTATCCAATCCATGGTATTTGATAAGGGCATGATAGACATTGACACTGCCGATATCCATGCACCTAAGGATTCTAATGAATATTTGTTAGCGCTGATTATGAATGAATTTCCCGGTTCCTGGATCCCGTATGGAAAAGAGCAGATCATAAAAAACGCCGCTCCGTATTTTACGCTCGTTACCGAACACAGTGGCAGGCTGGACTACATTGAAACCATCAAAGTTTGGCGGCAAAAACTGAAATCTTTTGGCTGGAAGAAGTACTGGGCCTACCTACAGCTTGTTCCACAACTATTTACTGACCCTTCGATGCGTAAACGCCTGAGCAACTTGAAAGTAGCCCCTATCAAAGTTGCTTTTGAGCGAGGAATTTGGGATCACCACCGCCTGGTGTTTGAAAAAGTAAGTGATTAGTTTCAACCTCAACCTTCTCCGAGGGGATTTTCCTTCCATCCTTCCTACTCATCGTTTTTTCAGAGGTATAAAACGTAAAATCAATGACCGCAAAACCCAATTCGTCTTCGATATTGACATAGGACCATGTAGACTATTGGCCAGTTTGGAGTCAATTCCTTCCGGCACCACTTGTAGACTTTCGGCCATTTCTCCGTTGGTACTAAATATTCCCTTCGTTTTATTGCCGCTAATAAATAATTCCCCTTCTGGTCCCAACTGAAACCTAACCCTGTAAGGCTCCCCGACTCCATTCGGCCCTTCTTTCTAAAATGGTGTTTTACGAACCAACTTGAGGTCATTCAAATCTACTTCTACCAAATTCAATGGTTCATTTTCAAAAAACAGCAGTTTGCTTTCGTTTTGGTTAAGGGCTTTAGCTCCTAGTCCTGAGCTAAGGATGAAAATATCATCCCCTGAATCTACCGGGCTAATTCTTCAACGATCATTTTAGGGTTTGTTAAAACCGAGGGTCTATCACTAATTTTCACGGTGAAACCTTCGAGGTTTTGAAAACCTCAAAGGTTACTTTCCGATACAAAACTTACTAAAAATATTCGCCAATAAATCGTCTGTTGTAATCTCTCCCGTTATTTCGCCCAGGTAATGCAGGGAACGGCGGATATCCATGGCCAGAAAGTCATTGCTCACTTCCTGATCCAAGCCGCCCAAAACATCTAGCAGCGATTCCCGGGTACGGGTCAGGGAATCAAAGTGCCGGATATTGGTGACTACCGTATTGCCGGTTCGGAATTTGTCCAAATTGACCTGTTCCAGGATCTTCTCTTTCAATTCCTCCAGGTTTTCTTTTTTTCCCGCGGAAATGAAAAGGGTATCTGGGTGGGCCTCTTTTAAAATATTGATAAATTGCGGATTACCCTTATCCAGTTTATTCGCTACTTTAATAAAGGGTACCCCGATGTTTTCCAGTTTGTTTAGGTCTCGGTTGATTTCCACCAGATCGGTATCCCCCAAATCAAACAAATACAGAATCAGCGAGGCGGATTTCATTTTTTCCCGGGTGCGGCTGACCCCCATGGCTTCGATGGTATCGGTGGTCTCACGAAGTCCGGCGGTATCGATAAAGCGAAATACCACGCCGCCCAGGGTGATTTCGTCCTCAATGCTATCCCGGGTGGTACCGGCAATATCGGAAACAAGAGCCTTCTCTTCGTTGAGCAGGGCATTGAGCAGGGTGGATTTACCGGCATTGGGTTTTCCGGCAATCACCGTGGGAACTCCATTTTTGATCACGTTGCCCAGGTCAAAGCTGCTGATTAGCTGCTCCACCACACGTAGCAGTTTTTCTACCAGTAGCCGCAAATCGTCCCTACTGGCAAATTCCACGTCTTCTTCCGTAAAATCCAGCTCCAATTCGATCATGGAAGCAAAATGAATCAACTTTTCCCGTAATTCCCGGATATCCGAACTAAAACCGCCGCGCATCTGGTGCAGGGCAGCTTGATGAGAGGTCTCCGAATCGGAATGGATCAGGTCGGCCACGGCCTCTGCCTGGGCCAGGTCAAACTGCCCATTTAAAAAAGCCCGCTGGGTAAACTCTCCAGGCTCGGCAGGCCGCGCGCCCTGGCGTACCAACAAGCGCAATACCTGATTGACAATATAGGAAGATCCGTGGGTGGAGATTTCCACGACGTTTTCTTTGGTAAAGGAATGGGGCGCGACAAACAGGGATACCAGCACTTCGTCGATAATCCGGTCTCCGTCCCGGATTGTTCCAAAGTGAATGGTGTGGCTGGCCTGCACCTCCAGATTTTTCCCAAAAAATACCCGGTTTGCCATTTGTATGGCTTCTTTTCCGGAGAGGCGAATAACGGCAATCGCCCCCACGCCCTGCGGGGTGGCCAGTGCTACGATGGTATCATCGACGCGACGCAGATAGGTAGCCATTTATTGCTTGAAATTTTCCAGCAGGGCTACCAGGGAGGAAACAAAAGGTTTGGCTTCCCGGTATCCCGGCAATTGGGTGATGTTTTCCATGGCTGCATCCATGATCACAAAATTGGGGTAGGACTGAACCCGCATGGCCCGGGCCATGTCTTCCTCGGAATACTCCCGGCCCCGAAACTCAAATTTTTTCTTGCTGTCTTCGGCGTTCAACTTTACTGCATAAAAATTCTCATTCACGTAGGCAATCACTTCCTCATCGGTGAATGTTTCTTTGTCCATTTTCTTGCACCACCCACACCAATCGGTATACACGTCGATCAGGATCATCTTGGGAGTTGCTTCTACCTTGTCGATCACCTCCTCAAAACTATACCAGGTAATCTCCTGCGCTTGTGCCTTTAGCTGCGTTGACACCAGCAACCCGATTACCAGGATTCCCACCATTTTCTTCATAGCTGTTATGTTTGTTTTCTTTAATTACAATAACTCTTCTATACGTTCACTCGCGTAGGAAGTTGACAAATAAACCAAAAAACGATTCGTACGGTTCCGTTCCTGCTTAGGAGGGATGCAGGCGTACTTGCAGGTTGGCCGCTACCTCCCGGGACAAGTAGACGGTTTTGCCTCCGTCAATCCGCAATTCCACCGAGCCATCAAATTCAATTTTGTCCAGCACCTCGACCTTTGCGCCGATGTAAATCCCCACCTTATCGAGGTAGCTCAAAAACGCGGCGCTGCTATTGGTCACCGCTACAACTTTGCCGGCTTTGCCAGGAGCCACCTCCTGTAAGAGTACCCGGGGGCTGCTTTCCCATTCCCCAAATTCATCGGGAATGGGATCGCCATGCGGATCAAATTTCGGAAAACCCAGGTACTCGTCCAGGCGACGTACGAGCACTGGCGCTTTTACGTGCTCCAATTCCTCGGCAATGGCCGCAACCTCGTCCCAGGCAAACTTTAATTTTTCAACCAAAAAAACCTCCCATAGTCGCTGCCGGCGTAGGATAAGTAGGGCCGTTTTTGTGCCTTCTTCGGTCAGGCTTACGCCATGGTATTTCCGGTAGGAGAGGAGCTGCTTCTCAGCCAGCTTTTTCAACATGTCACTCACCGACGCTGCTTTGGTTCCGGTCAGGGCTGCGATTTCGTTGGTCCCCACTTTTTCCCCGCCCTCCGCCAATAAGCGATAGATGTTTTTCAGGTAATTCTCTTCCGTACTGCTGAGCTGTATCATCCGCTTGTTGTCAAGTTTTTTGTAAATATACGATTTAGGGTTGTCTAAAAAAATATTTAAATCGAGTCTAAAGCGAGTGTGGATGACCAAAAATTCGATGGGTAATAAAATTTAGATTAGTCTAAAAATAAATTACCAATCAGCTAAAAAAGATATAAAACACTAATAGTAAGGTATTTACAACAGGAATTCAGTGACATGACGGCATCCCATGGCTGTCAGGAGGTGTATTGGAAAAGTACAATTTACTTATTTCAGAGGGTATCTAAAAAGGCAAGGAAGCGTTTTTTTTCTTCTTCCCAGCTTACTTCGTTGCCGGGAGGCTGTTGGTAAAACTCCATGGACGTGAAGCGCTGCCAGGTCTCGGCGATGTCCAGGTGATCCAAAAAGTCGACTTCCATACCGGCCGGATAGGAATCCATCAGGGCCTTCCATACCGGATTGCATGAGATCAAAAGGGGTTTCTGCCGGGCGATTCCCTCGTACAATTTGGTGGGGATTTTGGCGGCAATACTTGGCAGTAAGCGGTAGGGCAAGAGTAGTACATCGGCATCCTGAATGCGTTGTTCAATCCAGCTGCCTGGGACGGGGTTTGCGGAGAGATGCAGGTGGATTTGTGGGTGGCTGCTCGCTTCGTGCCGGAGCTGTTCGGCAAAGCCTCGCAGGGGGCAGTGTCCCAGGATTTCCAGGCGTGCACCGGGCAGTAGTTCGGCGAGTTTACTAAACCAGCGGACGGCATCTAGCGTGCCATATGCCTCCGTGATGGTGCCCGTAATCAATAATTTTGGGGCTGTTGGCCGAGCTAGTTTAAACGGTGGCACCTGACCAAGTGGTTGCACGGCCTTGTTTTCGAGCACAAGGGCCCGTTTTAACTTGGGCATTTCCCGAAGGTAACAAGCTTCTGCTAGGAGATGTGCGTCTACAAATGGACGGGTCGTAGTTTCCGCTATCCAAACCAGTGCCTCTGCCATGGGGCGGATCAGGGCTGGCAGGCTGTGGTTGTAGCGAATATTCTTCCGGTAGTTTTCCTGAACGTCGTAAATAAGTCGGTAGCCGAGTAGCCATTTTCCAAGCATGCCAGCCGGTAACAGCTCAAAAGTGGTGACAATCAGGAGACGAGGTTTGATACGAAAAAGATGAAAGAGAAACGGGAAGGATACCAGAATTCGGGCGGGGTGCATCCTGGATTTGGAAAAAATTTCGATAAAACGGATATTTTTTATTTTTGGCGTTTTTTTTGAAGAAAAACCTATGATGTTTAGGTGGTATTTATTTGTTTCACGCATTGAAAATCCCAGCTTATGCAACATTCTGGAATCGTCTACAGGTTTGAGGACGGAAGCTATGGCTACCGGGATTTTTTTGCGCATAGTAGTAAGAACCATTCAAACAAAGCTAACAGTTTATAACTTATGGAAGAATTACAGCACATTATAGAAAAAGCCTGGGAAAATAGGGATTTATTGAATGAAAAAGACGTACAGATAGCCATAAAAACTGTAATTGCCGATTTGGACAACGGTTCCCTGCGTGTGGCTACCCCTGCTGAGGATGGGTCCTGGAAGGTAAACGATTGGGTTAAAAAAGCTGTAATTCTTTATTTCCCAATTCAGAAAATGCGAACCATCGAGGTGGGACCCTTTGAATTTCACGATAAAATGGCACTAAAAACCAACTATGCCAAGCAAGGTGTACGGGTGGTACCCCACGCGGTTGCGAGGTATGGCGCGTTTCTTGCTAAAGGTGTGGTGATGATGCCTTCCTATGTAAACATCGGAGCTTACGTGGACAGCGGTACCATGGTAGACACCTGGGCTACGGTCGGTTCCTGCGCCCAAATTGGAAAAAATGTCCACCTGAGCGGCGGTGTAGGCATTGGAGGCGTGTTGGAACCCATTCAGGCAGCGCCGGTGATCGTGGAAGACGGGGCATTTATCGGTTCCCGGGCCATCATCGTAGAAGGCGTTCGTATCGGGCGTGAGGCGGTTGTTGGCGCAGGGGTGACCCTTACCGCCAGTTCAAAAATAATCGACGTCACCGGAGATTCTCCTGTAGAACACAGGGGTTATGTACCTGAAAGATCGGTAGTTATACCAGGTTCTATAAACAAAAAGTTTAAGGCTGGAGATTTTCAGGTACCCTGCGCGCTAATCATCGGGAAGCGAAAAGCTTCCACGGATCTAAAAACTTCACTGAACGAAGCCTTGCGGGAAAACAGTGTAGCTGTCTAAAGAATTTGAATCAACCTATGAATTTAAGTAAAAACCTATTGACCCTGATTGGGGTAACGTATTTAGTTGTCTCCTGTGGAGACAGTTCTTCCATGAAGGGGGACGAGTATTACAGCGATGGCCAATACGAGGAAGCGATCGTTGCCTATGCAAGTTATTTGGAAAAAAAGCCAGGCAATGTGAAGGCCCTTTACAATAAGGGGCGAGCCCATGAGGAATTGGCCGAGTTCAAAGAAGCGGAAACGAGTTTCAAGGCGGCACTTGAACAAGAGCCTAAAAACATACAGGTACTGCTTAGCCTGTCCAATTTGTACCACCGAAACGGAAATCCTGAATTAGCACTCATGTATGCAGACAATGCGGTGGAAATATCCGGGGCACCTTCCATGGCTTATTTTTTAAAGGCCAGGTCCATGCACCGCATAGGAAATGTAAAGGAGGCATTGCGCGAGTATAACGCGGCGATAAAAATGAGTCCAAAAAACGGGCAATACTTTTACTACCGGGGAATGTTATATGCGGCTACTGAGGATATGGCTAAAGCTTGCAGTGATTTTAAGACGGCCTTGGAGAACGGGTACGAGGAAGCACAGGCATCCATTGCAACGTACTGCCCCTAATGATCGGAATGACTGCTCCCTTATTGCCCGATTAAGGGGCGGTAAAAGTCGCGGCTTCTTCCGTATGTACGTGGTCGCATACCGTTTCCGAGCCGATCGTCCCATTCCCGCCACAGGTGGGACAGTCGCCATGTTCGAGCAGGCTTCCTTCGCATTGCGTACAGGTAAGTCTTCCCTGGCCCTTACACCGTTCACATTCGAAGTATTCCACAATATTGAATACGTTCTTTTTGGTCACCATTCCGTCTCCAGCACAACGGCTGCAGCCGATGATCCCCCTGCCTCGGCATAGCGAACAGGCCTGATCGGTGTGTCCTTCTCCATCGCAGGTTGTACAGGTAGCATAGCGATATCCTTTCGCATCGCAGAGATTGCAGGCTTTTATGGCCGCAAGGGGGGACTCAAGCTTCTGCAACAAATCTCTTGCTTCGCTGTAATGTTCTCCCTTAAAACCGTTTAGGTCCAGGTATTTCCTGACAAAGTTTTCGCTATTATGGTACTGTCCTAGCTGGTAGAGGGTTTCCGCAAAATGGAAGGGCATTTCAGGCGGTATGGGCAGGTTACTGGCAATAAGTTCCCGAAAATGGCCATTCGCCTCCGTGTATTTTTCATTGGACATGGCTGCGAGCGCCATTTCCATAAGCCTTGCGGTGGACCCCAGGCTGGGTTGGTGCTGTGCCCAGGCGGTGATTGGCCCCAAAATAAGAAACAGTGCTAGCAGAAAATTTTTATAGTTATTCAAACCACTCGTCATAGGTTGCCTTTTTTTTCTAACTCTAATACCATGCTATCCGGAAGATGAAAAAAGCAGTCGATCCCGGAAAATTATTCTAAACTATCTACTGATGGGAGATAATCCAATAAAGGTCGGTTTGATTTTTCATTTTTTAACAAAAAGGCCAGCATTTTATACGAAGGGATGGTGGATATCGAAAAGCACCTTGAAAAAACAAACGGGTACCACCGCATCGATCTGTCCAAAACGTTTCGGTTTTTCTTTCGGTGTATTTTTTTTCGACGATTGGGCATGAAATTCTTTAAAAAGGGATAATTTTGAGATCATTTCAGACATTCACCAGTAAAATTGCGGAATCGTATGATAATCGGTGTAGTTGGCGGAGGTGCAGCAGGTTTTTTTGCCGCCATACATGCCGCATATTCCGGACACAACGTTATACTCTTTGAGAAACACCGGAAAGTACTTTCAAAAGTATTGATCTCCGGTGGGGGTAGGTGCAATGTTACCCAGGGAATAGCCAATGCAAACGAGCTTCTGAAGGGCTATCCCAGAGGGCGCCGTTTTTTGAAAAAAGTGTTTGCGCATTTCGGTACAACGGATACGCTGTCCTGGTTTGAGAATCGGGGTGTACCACTAAAAACGGAAGCCGATGGCCGCGTATTTCCAAAGAGCGACGATTCGCGCTCCATCGTATCTGCGCTTGTTAACGAGGCAGAACGGCTGGGGATACGTGTGGAATTAAACCGGGGAGTGGAAAGTGTCGAAGCATTGACGCCGGGTTTTCGGGTACGGGGAAAGGATTTTTCGGAGCGCTTAGACCGCTTGATTGTTTGTTCGGGAGGAAGTAGCAAACGGGAAGGCTATGGGTTTCTGGAAAAACTTGGGCTCAACCTGGTTCCTCCCATACCTTCCTTATTCACATTCAATACGCCGGAAACCGAATTGAAAAAACTTCGAGGGCTGAGTGTGCCGAGTGGGCACATTCGCTTTGAAGGAAGCAAACTCAACTATTCCGGCCCGATTTTAATCACCCATTGGGGCCTTAGTGGTCCGGCAGTTCTGAAACTATCTGCCTTTGGTGCCAGTTGGCTGCACGAAAAGTCGTATCAGGCCGTGGCCTTGATTCGCTGGGACGCGGACTTTACACCCGAGGGGCTGCTGCAAGCCTTGCAGGCATATAAAAGCAATCATCCCCGCAAAATCATTCACAGAAACCCGCTGTTTGGATTGCCCGCCCGGCTGTGGGGATTTTTGGCATCGGTAGCGGAAATCGAGGAGGAATTGAAGTGGGAAGCGGTCAGCAAAAAAAAAATAAATAAATTGATAGAAAATCTTTTCAAGTTTTCATTAAAAATCTCAGGAAAAACTACCTTTAAGGAAGAATTTGTTACTGCCGGTGGGATTGCCCTCGATGAAATTGACCCGAATACGCTAGAAAGCAGAAAATACCCGGGTTTGTTTTTTGCCGGGGAGGTCATTGATGTGGATGGGATTACCGGGGGATACAATTTTCAAGCCGCCTGGAGTACCGGATTTTTGGCAGGTAAATCGTCAACGATCGAAGAATTATGAATAAACCATTTAAGAATATCGATTTCCACAAAATTGAAGCCATGGTGGAAGACGATGAGGACTTCAAAAACCAGCTTTTGGAGGCCATTGAAATAGCCGTAACGGAATTGGAAGCCAGTTATCTCCGTGGAATTGAGGAAAAAAGCATGGCTATCATCAAGCAAGCACGGCACAAAATAAAGCCCACGTTGGGATTGTTTGATTTGGAGCGATTGGGAGTCTCCCTGGGGAATGGAAAGCGGCTCATGATAGAGCATGGATTTGGGGAAGGCATCGACGGCCATATACAGGAATTTCGGGAAGCGGTGCAGGCGGTTTTGGAAGAAGTGAAGACCTATCGGTGACGATCCTACACCGAAATGCGCCATTTCATCGCATCCCTGGCCTTCCTGTACGATGGTCCCTGCAAAAATAAAAAGGAATACCGGTCCGGTATAGTTTCCCTGAAAAGTAGATGAAATCAATTGCATCGGCTATATTTGTCGTGAACAGAGGGCTCGTTGCCTGCACGTGCCTGGAAAGGTACGTACCCGGTTTCTGGCTGGATTTAAACAGGATGTGTTGCGTATGAGCATAAATTTAATGATGGTTGACGATAGTGAAGTTGATACCCTACTCGTGGAAAACGCCCTTTTAACCGATTGTGAGCCCGTTGATTTTCAATCGTTTAGCGATCCGGAAGATTTTTTGGCCCATATTACCTCCGTTCCACTGTCGAATACCAGCCTGGTTTTACTGGACATCAACATGCCGAAAATTAACGGCTTTGAAGTATTGGAAAAAATCAGGTCTTCCCCGGCCTGGAATTTGGTCCCTGTCATCATTTTTTCCACCAGTTCCAACGAGCAGGATGCGCAAAAGGCCCTGCAGCTTGGTGCCAATGCCTATTTAACCAAGCCACTAAAAATAGACGATTACCAACAGATGATTCGCTCCATGCTTGCCTTTTGGAAATTCCATCGGCAATAATCTACTGATTTCTCAAAGTTTAGCCAAAACCATCGCAGAAACCTTGTCGCCAATTGACAAAGCACTGGTGGCGGCCGGAGATGGAGCATTGAGCACGTGTACCGCCTGGGCTGTTTCGTAAATCGCAAAGTCATCCAACAAGCCACCAAATTTATCGCAGGCCTGAGCCCGTACACCGGCGCCGCCTGCTTCGAGATCGGATTCCTGAATATCCGGAAGCAATGCCTGCAAAGCCCTGGTAAAGGCCTTTTTTGAAAACGAACGTTTGTACTCGCCCAAGCCGGTTTTCCAGTATTTGGCGGCCACTTTTTGCAAGCCTGGCCAACTCACCGCTTCGTAAAATTCCTTTAGGTTAAAATCGCTTTTTTTGTACCCTTCTTTTTTAAACGCCAATACGGCATTGGGTCCTGCTTCCACGCCTCCTTTTATCATGCGGGTGAAATGCACACCCAAAAATGGAAAATTAGGGTCTGGAACCGGATAGATCAGGTTTTTTACCAGGTATTGCCGTTCTTTTTTGATCTTGAAGTATTCTCCCCGAAAGGGGATAATGCGAATGTCAGGGGCTACCTCCTCATGCAAGGCCGCAATCTTGTCTGCGTACAAGCCGGCACAATTTACCAGCATCCTGGTTTGGATCTCTGAAGCCGAAGTAGTGAGTAAAATACTGTCCCTTAGATTACTTATTTTCAGCACCTTATTCCCTGTTAAAATAACGCCACCGAGTTGCTCAAATTCCCGGGCATAGGCAAGCGCAACAGCCTTGTAATCGACGATCCCTGTCTGTGGTACGTGCAGGGCACCTACGCCCTCGCAGTAGGGTTCGTACTCTTTTAATTCTTCACGTGTAATCGACCGGACCCCTACCAACCCATTTTGCAAGCCCCTATCCAATAACATGTTGAGTTGAGGCAACTGCTCTTTTTCCGTGGCAACTACTACCTTTCCCGTGATTTCAAACGGCACGGCATGGCGCTCACAAAATGCCACCAATTGCCGGTAGCCATCGATGCAGTTTTTTGCTTTCAGGCTTCCAGGTTTGTAGTAGAGGCCTGAATGTATCACCCCGCTATTGTTGCCGGTCTGGTGGCGGGCAACGGCCGGTTCTTTTTCAACAATCAAAACCGAGAGGTCGGGTCGGTGGGATTTCAATTTCATTCCGGTGGCCAGGCCGACAATGCCTCCGCCAATAATGGTAATATCGTATCGCATACTCCTTGTTTACGTCGAAAACAAAGATAAGGCTAGCAAGCCAAAATGTATCCATGCCTGCCCCGAAGTTGGATAATATTTTTACAAGCTCCCAGGCCTCACCAGTTTTCGTCTTCCGCTTCTCCCAGCTGCGTTCCCGATTCGGGTGGATTCCGAAACCAACCAGCCTGTTCCGGTTCAAAATCCAATGTAGCGCTTAGCAATCGTTCGTTGGTTTCCAAAAGCACCTGGTAGGTGGGATGCTGCACGTGTTTTGGGATCTTGCAGAGTCTGGGATCGTCCTTTTGTATACCAGAACCGGCGGTGAATAGAAAGGGCCAGAGGGTCTTGGAACAGGAATACCCGATGCGGTCTACCGGATAATGGGCCAGGTAAGCGCTCACTTTTTCGTTAATCTCCCTAAAAAACTGTTCGGATTCCCCCAGGCGTACTCGGGAACCTGCCCGGGATTTCCCCTTGGTTTTGAGGTATTTTATCTGGCTTTTTCCCTGCTTTTTCCGAACCATGTAAGCGCGAAAGACATGGTGGGAGAGATTGTTCCCGTTTTCAAAATAGCCGACTGCCGCGATTCCAGCTCGGATTAAAAACAGCACCCAATTCTTTTCCTCGGGAGTCGCGCGCTTGGATACCGGATCCCAGCTATAATTCCAGGGCAGGCGCAATCCACCGATCCGCGATCCTTCCTTGAGTAGCGAAAGCTTGTGCCGGGAAGGAAGGTATTCCAATTCCATATCGTGTTCTGCGGTCCATTGGATCCATGCGTTGATGAAATGAGGCTTGATGAATTGATGCATGCGGCTTGTGAAAAGGGTTGCATTAGCAGTTCTCCGACATTTCTTTTGATCCGGGAAAAAGAGATAGATTCGAAGCAATAATTTTCATTACCGGTCAATTTTACTATTTTTAATTCGCTAACCCAAAAATACGAACCGAATGAATATTGCCATGCTTGGTTCGGGCTTTATTGCCCGTTTTTACGCCACTACCCTACATGCCCAACGACGGAAGGACCGCATCCATTCAGTCTATTCCCGAAACCTGACCCATGCCAAAACCTTTGCTGCCGATTTTGGGCTGGAAAGGTACAGCAGCACGATGGACGAGATCATCCAGGACCCCGAGGTAAATGCGGTGATCGTTGCGTTACCCAATCATTTGCACGAGGATGCGGTACTGGCCTGTGCGGCTGCAGGAAAGGCCGTGCTGTGCACCAAACCGCTTGGCAGAAATGCAGCGGAGGCCAAGTGCATGCTGGAAGCCGTGGAAACCGCCGGGGTATTTGCCGGCTACCTGGAAGACTTGTGCTATACCTCAAAGTTTCTGAAGTCGCTGGCAAGCGTGAATGCTGGAAGTTTGGGCAACATTCTGTGGACAAAGTCTCGGGAAGCCCATCCGGGTCCCCACAGCGACTGGTTTTGGGACAAGGAACAGTCGGGTGGGGGAGCCATCATTGATCTGGGCTGCCATTGCGTGGAGATCGGAAGGAACTTTATCGGGAAAGCGATCCGGCCGGTAGAAGTGATGTGCTGGGCAGACACCCAGGTTCACCCCATTGATGCGGAGGATCATGCCATTGGATTGGTTCGGTATGAAAACGGTGCAATCGGCCAATTTGAGGTGAGCTGGACCTTCCGGGGGGGAATGGACCTGCGGGATGAGGTGATGGGAACGGAAGGCACCATCTGGCTGAACAGCTTTTTGCGCACGGGCTTCGAAATGTTCACCACCGGCAAAGGGGCAAATTACGTCGCTGAAAAGGCGGAATCCGACGCGGGTTGGCTTTTTCCTGTTGGAGACGAGGCGCACGAACTCGGTTATCCACAGATGTTTAGCGATATGTTTGATGCCATGGAACAGGGTCGGGAACCCCAGGAAACCTTTTACGACGGGTATGTGGTGAATGCGATTCTGGACGCTGCTTTTCTTTCCGCCAAAACTAAAAAATGGGAGACCGTGCAGTTGGAGGACTGGAGAGGTGCAGGTACGGTTGCAGTGGATAAGGACTGGGTCTCCTACAACGAAACGTACTACCTGATCAAAAAAGAAATTTTGCCGAATGGGGTGGAAAAAGTGATCCTCAAAGATAAGGTTACCGGAGAGATCCGACAGGAGACGGTGGGCGACTGACCACTTATACCCTTCACCAGCAGTCAACGTAATTTTCGCCGCTTTTTCCAAAAACAGCCGGACAAAAAGTTCGTAATTCTATATTTTAGTCTATTATTGCGCTTTAAAAATTATTTTAAGCTTGGGAGCAGGCAATTGGATGGATTGGCTGCTAATTTCGTATGGGAAAAAAAATAGGGAACGGTTGCTGCATATTGCTGGGGATTCTGCTAAGCATTCCGGTTTTGGGGCAGAAGATCAACGAGGACTACAAATTACATATCAAACGTGCGAGTTCGCCGGTAATCATAGACGGCATCGTGGATGAACAAGCCTGGAAAGATGCCGAAGTAGCCAAGGATTTTTACATGATCTTGCCCATGGATACCAGCTTTTCGCAGGTAGAGACGGAGGTGATGATGACCTTTGATGAGGAACGTCTGTATTTGTTGGTAATCAATCACCATGCCGTACCGGGACCCTACTACGTGGAATCCCTTCGCAGGGATTTTTCTTTTGGCAAAAACGACAATTTCCTACTATTTATGGACACCTTCGACGATCAAACGAACGGGTTCTCCTTTGGCGCCAACGCAGCAGGGGCGCAATGGGATGGCATCATGTACGAAGGCGGTAGGGTGGATTTAAGTTGGGACAACAAATGGGTGTCAAAAGTAAAAAATTACGAAGACAAATGGGTGTTTGAAGCGGCGATACCGTTCAAGTCCATTCGCTACAAAAAAGGCATACGGGAATGGGGAATCAATTTTAGTCGCCTGGACCTGAAGACCACTGAAAAATCTTCCTGGGCTCCGGTGCCCAGGCAGTTTCCTTCTGCCTCCCTGGCCTATACCGGCGTGCTGGTCTGGGAAGAGGCGCCGCCCGAACCGGGTATGAACGTATCGGTAATCCCCTATGTCATGGGAGGCCGGGTAAAGGACCACGAGGGTGGCCTGCCTACCGATTACCAAAACAGGGTGGGGGTAGACGCCAAAATCGCGGTCAGTTCTTCCCTAAATCTGGATTTGACGGTAAATCCGGATTTTTCTCAGGTGGAAGTCGATCGGCAGATCACCAACTTGGATCGCTTTGAATTATTTTTTCCGGAACGAAGGCAGTTTTTTCTGGAAAACGGTGATTTGTTCGCCAATTTTGGGTACGAGACCATCCGGCCCTTTTTCTCCCGGAGAATTGGCCTGAATGCCCCCATACAATTTGGTGCACGGCTAAGTGGAAAGATCAACCGGGATTGGCGGATTGGGGCCATGAACATGCAAACCGGACAGGTAGAAGAAACGTTAACTCCTGCGCAAAATTTCACCGTCATGTCCGCACAAAGGCGGGTGGGACAACGCTCCAACATCGCCGCTATATTTGTTAATAAAACATCCATGGGCGAACTTCCAGGCAACAATGGAGTCGATGCCGCTACAAACGGTGCCTACAACCGAAACCTGGGACTGGAATACAACCTGGCCTCTTCCAATAATCTCTGGACAGGGAAAGCCCTCTTTCTGAAATCATTTAGCCCCAATCAATCCGGGGAAAGCATGGTGCATGCAGCCAACCTTAAGTATGCCAGCGGGAACCTTACCTGGGAATGGAAACACGAATACGTGTCCCCCCAATACACGGCGGAGGTCGGCTACGTACCGAGAAACGGCTATTACCGGGTTAATCCCAACGCAGCGTATTTGTTTTTTCCCAAAAGTAAAAAAATACTGAACCACGGTCCTACAGTAAACACCTCCTTGTTTTACAACACGGGTTGGGAACAAACCGATAACATCACCGAATTGGGCTATACGATGCGGTTTCGAAGCCAAAGCACCCTGACGGCCCGGTATACCTATAACCGTATTTTATTGCAACAAGCATTTGATCCGACGAATTTTAGCGGAGATACCCTGGCAGCCTTTACCGATCATACCTGGAACTCGGTGGGGGTGCAGTACGTCTCCAAGCCCCAAAGTCTCTTTACCTACTCGATTTCCTCCCAGTACGGGGGGTACTTTGCTCAAGGCGAGCGGTTCAACCTTACGGGCGAAATTGGTTACCGGTTTCAGCCCTACGTAGGCCTTTCCCTTACTGGAAATTACAACCAATTGGACCTGCCTGAACCCTGGGGTGACACGCGATTTTGGCTGGTAGGACCCCGGGTGGATGTCACCTTTACCAACACGCTGTTTTTCACGGCCTTTGCCCAGTACAACGAGCAGATCGATAACATTAACCTCAACACCCGGTTTCAGTGGCGTTTTAAGCCAGCTTCAGACTTGTACCTGGTGTTTACCGACAACTACCTGCCGGCTCCTTTTTATGTCAAAAACCGGACGCTGGCTTTGAAATTTACCTACTGGTGGACCTGGTAGTCTTACCAGGGGTCTAAGCCCAGGAGTTTTTTGCCCAGCGGACTCAATTCGGCTCTGGAATATCGTGTCTGTTCCCAATTCCTGGGATCACCCGGAAAGGCATAGCCCTCGGGTGCAATCCGGTTTCTCCAGGAGGATATGCGCCAGTTTCGCAAGGCTTCGTCTTCGTTGGCTGCCGGCATCATGGTCAGGTATTGGGCCATCCGAACCTTGTTTTCGCTGTAATTGGGGCGAATGCCGTGAGGAAGCCTGCTATTAAAGATTAACAAATCACCTTCTTCCAGCCGTACTTTGGTAAGCTCAAACCCCGAAATGTCGGGTTTAAACCTGTCCCGGTCGGCCGGCTGGCTAACTTTCCAGCTGTCGTAGTTTCGGTACAATTCAGGTACACATTGGAAACCACCCACGTTCGGATCGGTTTGATCATTCAAAGCGACCAGCCCCTGCACGTTGTCCTGGCCCAACTCGGGGTCATAATCCCAATGGATAAATCCATTAAATTCAAAATCGGGACGGGCAGGTAGATTAAGGTTGGCACGATCGATGGTCACCCATAAATCCTCCCTTCCCCAAATATCCGTGAACGTTTCGTAGACCTTGGGGTATTGGCGAATGTCCCACAGGTACTGGTGATTGTAGATTTCCACCATGCCGCTGTTGGTGAGCTCTTTCATCTGCATCTCGCTCTTTGGGGAGGCATACCAGCTTTCGGGCTGGTTGGGGTCCATCTCCTCAAATTCCCACAAGAGGTCTTGCAGACGACGGGTATAACTTTTGGGAACGGCTTTTTTAATGATCACGTACCCGTTGTCCCACCAAAAATTCCAATCTTCATCCGTAAGTACCTTGAGTGGCCTGTGACGGAATCGATCGTTCAATGTGGCTTGTTTCGCGGCCGAAGTGGACGGATTTCCCGGAATATCTTTGTGTTTTTTCGTTATGGCCATGGCAAAATTTACTTATCTTACAGGCAGAATATAGCGTAAAATAAAAACACATGCAAGGAAATAACCCGAATCGGAAAGTCTTTTTAGATTTAATCTGCTTATTTCTCCATTAATGTAATTTAGTTTTACGATCGCTGTCACAATGCTTAGCTTGAACCATGATACCTACACCAACCCGTTATTTGGCTCCCGTTTTGTCAGGGCTCTTGTATTTTATGGCATTTTTGCCGCTAGTCGGATCGGTTTCGTTCGCACAGAGTAGCTCTGAAATATACCATGAGCTGTTACGGCTCCGTGAAACGAAGCGCGTATTGTATGTAGCGGCTCATCCCGACGACGAAAATACCCGCTTGATCGCCTACCTGGCAAATGGCCTGCACGCCGAGGTGGGCTACCTGTCCCTCACCCGGGGAGACGGTGGACAAAACCTTATTGGCAAAGAATTAGGCATTGAATTGGGCATGATCCGAACGCAGGAATTGCTCAAAGCCCGCGAAACAGACGGAGGAAAGCAGTTCTTTTCCAGGGCAATCGATTTCGGATACAGCCGAAATCCTGACGAAACACTTAGCAACTGGGACAGAAATAAACTCCTTTCCGATTTGGTTTGGGTCATTCGCAATTTTCAGCCGGATTTGATTATTACCCGGTTCAATACCACCCCCGGCACCACGCACGGGCACCACACGACCTCTGCCATCCTGGCGGCTGAGGCTTTTGAACGCTCGGGACAGGCCGATGCCTTTCCCGAACAGTTACACGAGGTCGAGCCCTGGTCTGCCAAACGCATTTTTTGGAACGCTTACAGCTGGGGAAGCCAATACGAGCCCAAACCGGATATACCCTACCATACATTTCCGGTTGGCGAATACAATGCGCTGTTAGGGACCAGTTATTCCCAGATTGCAGCGGACAGTCGCACCATGCATAAGTCCCAGGGCTTTGGTTCTACGGCAAGTATTGGCGAGGGAAAAGACTTTATCGAATTTGTAGGAGGAGAGCCGTTTGATTCCGATCCCTTTGAGGGCATTTCCGACCGCTGGCAGCAGTTGTCCGAAGGTCGGGAAATTTTGAATCGAATAGAGGAGTTACTAGAGATTTTCGATTTTGCCACACCCGCCAATAACCTACCCGAGCTGCTGGAAATTCGAACAATGCTGAACCAGGCTCAAGAAAACTTTCCCTGGGTCAGTGAAAAACAACGTCAGGTGGAGCAACTCATTTTGGACGTTCTGGGATGGAAGGCCTTGTTTTTGGCAAATAAAGAGCTATCGTTTCCATCCGACCGGATTAATGCACGGCTGATTGTGAATCAACCCGGCGACGAACGCCTTGAGTTGGACCATTTCGAAGTATTGGGTACCCGGTACCCGATCAACGCAGGTCTTTCCAACAACCAACCTGTCGAATGGGAGCAGGAATTGCGAATTCCGTCCACGCACCCGGTCTCTCAGCCCTATTGGCTGAAAAGTCCGGCCGAAGATAATCTCTACACCGTAGCCGAGCAAAATGCTATCGGGAAGCCTTTTAACGATCCGGCCGTTAGCGGAATCCTTCGTTTTCGGCTTTACGATCAGGAAATGGAAGTACGCCTTCCCCTTCAGTACCGGTACAATGACCAGGTCAACGGGGAAATCATTCAGCCATTTACACTGGTTCCAAAGATTTCTCTGGCAGTGGATCAGGAGAACGTCTTTTTGCTCGGACAGCAGGAAGCCCGTATCGGGGTGACGGTGTCTTTTGAAGGAGCGATCGAACCTGGTGCGCTGGGAATCGAAGGATTGGAATCGGGTGATTACACGGTACTGGATAGCCTGGCTGATCCGAGCAGCAATCTCCTATTTTTTAATGTCGCATTGAGAAACCCCAATGGCGAATCCAAATCACAGCATACCGTGTTTTACAAAACGAGGGAAGGGTCGGTCTACACGCAAGGAAAAAAGCGGATCGTCCATCCGCACATCCCCAATCTGACCTATTTTCCTGAAGCTTCCTTTAATTTAATTCGCCTCAACATGGATCTCCGGAAACAGACCATTGGCTATATTCCCGGGGCCGGGGACGAAATTCCGGATATTTTGCGAAACCTGGGCTATACGGTAGAAATTCTCGAAAGCGGGAACCTGGGAGGATCGGTATTTGGAAAGTACACCACCTTAATTGTTGGCATCCGGGCCTTCAACGTTAACCAGGGGTTGGCCAACCAAACCGCTGCCCTGATGGATTACGTAAAGCAAGGTGGCAACCTGATCGTGCAGTACAATACCAGTTCTCCCTTGCTATCCCGGCAGTTGGGTCCCTATCCGCTGGAATTGTCCCGAGACCGGATTACGGTAGAGGATTCGCCGGTTTCCCTGATCCTGAAAGACCATCCGGTATTGACGCAGCCGAACACAATTGAGGAAAGTGATTTTAACGGTTGGGTCCAGGAAAGGGGCTTGTATTTTCCCGGTAGTTGGGATGAAGCGTACCAGACACCCCTGCAAATGCAAGATCCCAACGAGCCTCCGACAAAAGGAGCGCTATTGGTAGCCCGTTACGGGGAAGGGACCTATACCTATTCCGGCATTTCCTGGTTCCGATTGCTGCCTGCCGGTGTACCGGGCGCAATAAAGTTATTTGTAAACCTCATCGAACAAGCCCATGAGTAAGGAGAGAGAATTCCGTCACTGGAACCGATTGTACTGGATGCAGGTAGTGGTTTTGACCCTGTTAATCGCGTTGTTTTACTGGTTGACCCGCGCTTTTTCATGAGCTACCTGGACTGGTCCGTCATGTTTGGCACCTTGCTGGCGATTGCTGCGTATGGTGTGTACAAAACCTATGGTCCAAAGGACATGGACAAGTACCTGCGGGGTGGGGATGATCTCAATTGGTGGACCATTGGGCTTTCCATTATGGCCACGCAAGCTTCGGCCATTACTTTTTTGAGTACGCCAGGACAGGCCTATGCAGATGGCATGCGGTTCATTCAGTTTTATTTTGGCTTGCCCGTGGCCATGATCATTATTTCGGTGGTTTTCCTGCCGATCTACTACCGGCTAAAGGTCTATACCGCTTATGAATTTCTCGAATCACGGTTTGACCTGAAAACACGGACCCTGACGGCGGGCTTGTTTTTGGTACAGCGGGGCCTGGCTGCGGGGATCACCATTTATGCACCTTCCATAATTTTGTCCACCCTGTTGGGATGGAACCTGACCATCACCAATGTATTTATTGGCATGATGGTGATCATTTATACGGTTTCTGGCGGTACCAAGGCCGTATCCATTACGCAAAAGCAACAAATGGCTGTGATGATGGGAGGAATGGTTTTGGCGGGTATCATCGTCATTCAACTGATCCCGGTAAAATTTACCGAAGCGCTGCACCTTGCCGGCAAGATGGAGAAATTGAACATCGTTAATTTCGAATTTGACCTTTCGGACCGGTATAATTTTTGGTCGGGGGTCACGGGCGCTTTGTTTTTGTTTCTTTCCTATTTTGGAACAGACCAGTCCCAGGTCCAACGGTACCTGAGTGGGCGCTCCCTTACCCAAAGCCGCATGGGCTTGATGATGAACGGGTTCTTGAAAGTCCCCATGCAGTTCGTAATTTTATTTATCGGGGTGATGGTCTTTGTGTTTTACCAGTTTTTTCAGCCCCCGGTCATCTTCAATACCATCCAACTGGATAAGCTCAAGCAAAGTGAATACGTCGAGCAACTGCAAGGCTTGGAGGAGGATTACAGCGAGGTATTTGCGCGCAAAAGTCAGCATATACAGGAATTGTTGGGGGCAATTGAATCGGAAGACGATCAGGAAGTTCGGCGGCAGCAAGCGCAGCTTGCGGAGCAATCCCAAAAGCAGGAGGAAGTACGCGATCAGGTGAAAGCCTTGATCGTCCAGCACGACCCGCTGGCAGAAACCAACGATACGGACTATGTGTTCATGCGTTTTGTCATGGATTATTTGCCCCAGGGTATCGTAGGGCTCTTATTTGCCGTGATTTTCAGCGCGGCGATGTCCTCTACCGCCTCCGAATTGAATGCCTTGTCGGCTACTACCACTATGGATATCTATAAGCGGTCCTTGTACCGATCCGGAAGTTCCCGGCATTACATGTTGTCCTCGAAGTGGTTTACCGCTCTTTGGGGCTTGTTTGCCGTGTTGTTCGCTACCTATGCTACCTTGTTTGAAAACCTGATACAGGCCGTCAATTTATTGGGTTCCTTATTTTATGGAACCATATTGGGTATCTTTTTGGTTGGATTTTTCTTAAAGTGGGTAGGGGGTAGAGCTGTATTTTCAGCGGCGATTCTTACGGAAGTACTGATTTTGTTGCTCCATTACTTCAACGGAACAACGGTATACGGTTGGGATATCGACGTGGGGTATTTGTGGTACAATGCCATTGGCTGCCTGCTGGTCATGCTTATTTCCATGCTGATTCAGCTTGGTACGGGCGCAGGGCCACAAGGAAAACCGGCGTTAGATAAAGAATAGAAGGTAATAAGAGCTGCCGGGGGTCGGCAGCTCTTGCTGTGGATTATTTTAGCGATTCAATCAATCGTTCGTTCAAGCCAATATAATCCGGATTGTTGGCCTCTTCGGCCATGTTCATGGATTTTTTGGCCGTTTCTTCAGCTTCCGCTTTCATACCCAGTTTGGCCTGGATTTTTGCCATCAAATGTACGGTGTAGTACTTCGGGTCTTTCTCCACCGATTTGCTGATCCATTCCAATGCGGTAGTTAGGTCTTTATCGTTGGTGAAATAGTAATTGGCCGCCTGAAAATTGAGACCGGGATTGTCGTTTTCCTGGTCGATCAGTAATTCTTTAATTTGTTTCATGACAATGGGATCCACTTCCGATTCCAACCGAAACCCAATCTGGGTCTTGTCCCAGGAAAGGTTTAATGTGGCTCCGGAATCGGTTAGGTCTGCAAATGCCATGGTCATGGTTTCCACTGGCTCTTTTAGCTTTTGGGCGGGTACTTGAATCCGTAAGGCGTCGTCGCTGGAATCGTAGCCCATGGCACCCCATAATTCGGTATTTTTGGAGAAGATCACGGTCCACTGACTTTTTCCAGGGATCGAATACAAGGCATATTTTCCTGCGGGGAGGGCTTGTCCGTTTACGGTTATTTCGGTATCGAATTCGAGGGTACTGGGATTATTGGCCCCGGTACGCCATACTTGTCCGTAAGGCACCAGTTCCCCAAAAATTTTTCTTTCCCGTTTTCCGGGACGGCTGTAGTCCAGGTGGAGTACTGTGAGTCCCATTTGCTGACTGATTTTGCTACTCGGGCTGGCCTGTGGCATGCTGATCTGCGCCGAGACAGAAAATTGCACCAATGACAAAATAGCGATTAGAAAAAGCATTTTTTTTGTTTTCATAGTTATTTTAATTTAGATTGTCTGTATGATTGCCTTGAAATTCAACTCGGGATTGCAGCCTGGGTTTACTTTACATTAACGGTTCTATAAATGTGGGCAAAGATAGTTAAATTGCAGGAATTACGTTGAAAAATTCAATATTCCTGCCCGGTATTCGTGTGTGTACGGTGTAGGGTTGCAGGAATTTTGGGCGATCATTTTTAACTTGTTTTATTTCTAACAGGATTATTCTTTCAATGGGACTAGCAATTGTTGCGCCAAATAAATCGGAAAAAGAAATCGCGAACTGGATCGCAGTTTTTAATGAGTTGGACCCGGGTATTGACCTTCAGGTGTATCCGGAAGTCGGCAGGCCGGAGGATGTGGAAGTGGTAGTTCTTTGGCAACACCCAAAGGGGATCCTCAAGAGATTTCCCCATTTGAAACTGATTTGTTCCATGGGCTCCGGGGTAGACCATATCCTGGCCGATTATGTGCCCGATAAGGTGCCGATCACCCGGATCGTGGACCCTCGGCTTACCTATTCGATGACCAATTACGTGGTGATGGGCGTTCTCAATTTCCACCGGCAAATCCTCCGCTACATTCGAGACAAACGGTCCAAAACCTGGGATATGAGCCAGCCCGAGATCCCGATCACGGTAGGCGTGATGGGAGTGGGTGAACTCGGGGGAGATGCACTCGATAAGCTTGCTGGCTTAGGGATTCCGGTGGTCGGATACGGCAACCGTCCCAAGGCCGATTTCCGGCACCCTTATTTTTACGGAGAACAATTGCAGGCCTTTCTAGACAAGGTGAACGTGCTGGTCTGCCTGCTTCCGCTGACGGAGAAGACGGAGGGTTTTCTAAACAGCGCATTCTTTCAGAAATGTACGCCGGGTACCTACCTGATCAACGTGGCCCGAGGCAAACACCTGGTGGAAGCGGATCTGATCCCGGCCATTGAATCCGGTCGAATTTCAGGAGCCTTACTGGACGTATTTCAGCAGGAACCCTTGCCCCCGGAGCATCCCTTTTGGACACAAGAGCAAATTACCATTACTCCGCATATAGCCAGTATTACCAACTACCGGGCTGCAGCCCCCCAAATTATAGAAAACTATAAAAATTTGCTGCAAAACAGACCCCTGATCAATCAAATAAGTAAGACACAGGGGTATTAAACCTATTGATTCTTTATGAAAACCTATACCATCCTTTGTCCTACCGACTTTTCGGAATGTTCGTTAAATGCGATCGAATATGCCGCAAAATTGGGTGAAAAATGGAATGCAAATCTATTTTTGCTACACGTTCCGGATAAGGAAGACTACGAGAAGCTTTTTCCGGGGGCTGCGCCGGGCGAAGGCCTTCAGACAGCCAAAAAAAAGCTAGAATCCCTGGTGGCGGCAGTGCGGGAAGAAAGCCTTTCCCGGGGCCTTAATTCCTGTAGCGGACTCCTAAAAGAAGGAAAAACCATCTCCACCATCTTAAACTGTGCCGAAGTTGAAGCGGCAGATTTGATCGTGATGGGCACGGAAGGTATCAATGAATTTAAGAAAAATTACATCGGCACCAAGTCAAGCAAGGTGGTGCAAAGCGCAGACTGCGACGTTTTTATCGTTCCCAGAAAAGTCTTTTTCAAGATCCCCAGAAAGGTGGTGTATGCTACCAACTACCAGGAAGAGGACAAGCTGGCCATTCAGCGCGTGGTGGGTTTTGCGAAAGTCTTTGATTCAGAGCTAGATGTCGTGCACGTAAGTACACGAATTCACACCATCGACAAGGCGCTCCATTTGACCATGGTGGAGGAAGTAGAACCGTTTGTTGCCATGGAAAAGGTGAATTTTGTCCTAAAATCCTACCGGGATGACCCTGGCCTGGGACTAGAAAACTACCTCATCACGGCAAAGGGAAACGTGCTCTTTACGCTGAGTAAAAAGAAAACCTTTTTTGAACAGTTGTTTACAAAAAATTTGTCAAAAAAAATGTCCTACTTCATCAACAAGCCGCTCTACGTGATCAAGCGCCTTTGATTTTTGATCGGATGAAATTTTTAAACTCCCTACGGGTGGCCTTGTCAGTCACCAATTTATTGAGTATCGCGAAAAAGTGCCGGATGGTGAGTGGTTTGGCCTTTTCTGGTTTCGGTTGAGAGTCGCTGCCCGGTAGGGACTGTTCGTTTCCCTTATCCGGCTGCCGTTGTTCCGGAGGCGTATAGCCGGTTAGTCGGTCCGATTTGGAAAAGCTCTGCCGCGCTGCACCCAGGTAGCCCAACTTTTCCTCTACCAACCCTTTATTATTCAACGATACTGCATCTTCTGGATCCATCTCAATCGCACGTTCGTAATCTTCGATAGCGCCTTTCAGATCGCCGATCCGGTCCTTGAAATAGGCCCTGCTGGAATAGCGGTACGGATTCTGTGGGTCCAGATTTAGGGCCTGGTCGAAGGCTTGCATGGCTTCTTCGTTTCGCCTCAATAAATGCAAAACCACCGCACGGTCACTAATAAAGGTAGTATTGTAGGGCTCAAGTTGTAGGAGCGCATCGAAATCAGCGATTGCCTGATCCAATGCGCCCAACCGGGACTGAATGCGCGCCCGGTAATGCAGGTGCTCGGGTAGCGGCCCCTCCGATTCAACGAGCTGATTAAAGACCTTTAGGGCCTCTTCAAATTTACCCTCCTTGTAATAGGCAATGCCAATTTCCAATGATTTCAATGTCGCTACATTTTGGTTACGCTATAGATACAAAAGTAAGGAAGGTATTGTTTCCATCCACCCTTGATAATCCTTTATTCTTTTTATATTTGAACTCTTATCGCGATATTTTTAATTCAGGTATGCCCAGTAAACCGGAAAGTATTCTCAAAGATCTGGAAGCAAATAACTTTGCACCCGTCTATTTTCTTCAGGGAGAAGAGCCCTATTTCATCGATAAAATAACCGGGTATATTGAAAACAATGCCCTTGCTCACCAAGACCGTGGATTCAATCAGATCATTCTTTACGGGAAAGAAACGAACATGGCTACTATTCTGACCAACGCCAAACGGTTTCCCATGATGTCTGAACGACAGGTAGTCATCGTAAAGGAGGCCCAGGCCATCCAGGATTTGGGCAGGGAGCAGGCCGATCAGCAACTGATCCATTACCTAAAAAATCCCCTTCCAAGCACCATCCTCGTTTTTGCCCACAAATACAAGGTCTTGGATGGAAGGAAGGCCCTGGCGAAAGAACTGGACAAGCGGGCCGTTTTTGTGAAATCCGATAAGGTACCCGAATACAAATTGGCCCCCTACATTGACGACTATGTCAAAGGAAAAGGGTTTACCATCGAGACCCGGGCCTGTCAGGTGCTTGCCGAGTCCATTGGTAACAACATGGAGGTGCTCACCAATGAAATCGATAAGATGCTTATCAATTTTGATGAGCCGGTAGCGATCAATACCGGGCACATTCAGCAGTTCATCGGAATCAGCAAGGACTTCAATAATTTTGAGTTGACCAATTCACTTAGCTATAAGGATGTACAAAAGGCGAATACCATCATTCAGTATTTTGCGCAAAACCCAAAATCCCACCCCTTGATTCCCCTATTAAGCCTGCTTTATTTGCATTTTAGTCGCCTGCTTCAGGTAAAGGCTAGTAAGGGAATGGGAGACCGTGAATTGGCCGCTGCGCTGAAAGTAAACCCCTATTTTATAAAAGAATACACGACTGCGGCAAAAAATTACCCCTTAGGCAAGATTATTGATATCATCGGATACCTAAGAGAGGCAGATTTGCGTTCCAAAGGTGTCTTAGCCAACAATCTGGACGAGTCACAAATTCTTAAAGAACTCATTTTTAAAATTCTACATTGATCCGAGCGATGAAAAGAAAACGGATAGGATTGCTAGCAGTGTATTTGGTTTTGGGAGTACAGCTGCTTGCTTCAGGACAGGCCACCCTACACCAGCAGGAGGTCGAACCCGCCTTTCAGGATGCATTGGATTTGTTCTACAAAGACCAGTTTGCCGCTTCCCGCGAGGCCTTTGAGCAGTTGCGCCTTCACGAACTGAGCCAGGAGAAATCCATTGAGGTACACTATTACCAGGGACTTTCTTCACTAAGGGGGGATTTTCCGGAGGGCACGTCTTCACTCGAAGCCTTTGTACTGGATTATCCGGAAGAGCCCCTGGCTCATGAAGCGGCATGGGTTCTGGGTAATCATTACTTTACCGGACGGAATTACCGGGAAGCCATTGAAAATTTTGGCCGCTTGCGCGGAATTCCCTTAAGCCAGGAGCGGCATCCGGAGCTATTATTCAAAACGGGTTACAGTTTTTTTCAATTGAAAAATTACTCACAGGCCCAAAACTACTTCGAACGGGCCAAACGTTACAAAAGCCCTTTTTTAGCCAGCGCGTATTACTATGCGGGTTTTAGTGCCTTTCAACAGAAAGATTTTGAGACGGCTGTCACAAATTTTAAAGAAGCCGAAAAGTCCAGGGAATTTAGCCTGAAGGTTCCCTACATGTTGACGGCACTGTATTACCAACAAGGAGACTTGCCCCAGGTAATTGCCTACGCCGCGCCCATCATCGATAAAGCCGGACTTGAAAAGCGGGAGCAGGTGCATTTATTGCTCGCGGAGGCGTATTACGCGGATAATGCCTACGAACAAGCCGCTTACCATTACCAATCGTTTGTTTCCGCGAAAAAAGGTGCCTTGTCCCGGGACCAACAGTACAAGGCGGGAGTAGCCCATTATGAAATCAGCCAATTTCAAATCGCCAGTAATTTTTTCAAAGAGGTAGCGCTCCTAAGCGACGCTTTGGGTCAGGTATCCAGCTATTTTCTGAGCCATGCCTACATTCAATTAGAGAACTTGCCCTTTGCGGCCAATAGTTTTAGTGCGGCCTATAAAATGGACTTCAATCCGGAGATAAAAGAAGAAGCCCTGTTTAATTACGCCAAGGTAAACCTGGAAATGGGCAAATTTCAGGAGGCGGTTACAGCGCTGGACCAATACCTGAATGATTATCCCCGGGGAACTCGTTTCGCGCAAGCCGAAGACTTGCTCAGCGACGCGCTGATCAATACCAACAATTACCTGCGGGCGATCCAGCACATGGAACGCATGCAGCAGCCGTCGGCGCGTATACGGGAGGCCTACCAAAAAGTAACCTTCTACCAGGCGATGGCCTATTTCCGGGACAATAATCCCTCGGGTACCTTGCAGCTTTTGGACAAGTCGCTCCGTTACCCCGAGGACAAGTCCCTGCAGGTTTTGGCGCAATTTTGGAAAGGTGAGGCAAATGCGGTAGCGAATAAGCCGGAAGCGGCCATACAGGCGTATGAACGTGTATTGGCCATGAACCCCCCCAGCTCCGATCCTGCGCTCATTAAAACCCACTATGGCCTGGGATATGCTTATTTTAACCAGGGGAGTTACAATAAGGCCGAAAGGCAGTTCAAAGCCTATACGGACAAATTGCGAAACAACCGCGAAAAAGAACAGTACCACGATGCCCTGTTGCGCCTGGGAGACGTGTATTACATACAGAAAAAATTTGATGCAGCAGCCACTACTTTTCAGCGAGCCATTGAAGAAAGCAGTCCGTATAGCGATTATGCCTATTTCAGGGGCGGCGTTGTGGCCAATTTTCAAAATAGAAACCTCGAAGCGATCCGGCTATTGGACCAGGTGGCAAACCGCTTCCCCAACAGCCTTTACCTGGAAGATGCGCTGTTTCAAAAGGCCCAAATTCACATGGAGGATCTAAATTACCGGCAGGGAAGGGAGGTTTTCAGTACCCTGATAGCCCAGAAACCCAATAGTCCGTTTATCCCCTTTGCGCTGGAGGGCAGGGCGGTAGCCAATTATTCCCTGAAGGAATACGACCAGGCAATTGCGGATTATAAAAGGATTCTGGACGACTACCCCAATGCTTCCAACGGAGAAACAGCCCTGGTGGGACTCCAGGAGAGTCTCTCCCTGCAAGGGAGACCGGAGGAGTTTTCTACGTACCTGTCGGAATACCGCAAATCGAATCCCAGCAGCAGTAATTTGGAAAACGTGGAATTTGAAGCGGCCAAAAGTCTGGTATTCAATCAATCGTACGAACAGGCAATCCGCTCGTTGGAAAGCTTTCTGCGAAATTACCCGAATTCCAGCCAGGTACCCGAGGCCAGCTATTACCTGGCGGACGCGCATTACCGGCAAGGCAGTACCGACAAAGCCCTGGAGCGCTACTACCAATTGGAAAACACTTCCGATATCAACCTGAAAACCCGGGTATTTCAAAAAATAGCGATCATCGAATTTGAACGGGAAAATTATGCCAAAGCCATTCCGTATTTTGAGTTTACCGCCGAAAACGCCCGAAGTGTTGCGGAGGAGTACGATGCCTATTCCGGACTAATGACAGCCACCTTTGAAATCGGGAATTTTTCAGAGGCCGTTAGCTGGGCCGATAAGATCGTTGCATTGGGCAATATTACGGTAGATGCGGTACCAAGAGCCTTGCTAATCAAAGGAAAATCACTGGAATCCAATGGTAATCCGACCGAGGCGGCAGCGGCATACCGGCAATTGGTCGAAAATTATACCTCGGAGCAGGGTGCCGAGGCGTTGTATCGACTCGCATGGATACGAAATCAAGCGGGTGAATACGAAGCTTCCAACGAACTGATTTTCAGCTATTCGCAGCCCTTTGCCTCGTACGAACGTTGGTACGGGATGCAGTTTGTGCTACTGGCAAAAAATTACATCGCCATGGATGAAACCTTTCAAGCGAAGGCAACGCTTGAATCCATTGTCGAGAATTCCTCCGTTCCGGAAGTTGTAAATGAAGCCGAAGAATTATTGCAAACCATCAACACCACCACAGAATGAAGCATGGGAAACAGCGATTGATCGGGGGAGTCTTACTGGCGGCCGTGCTTGCCGGACCCCTACAGGCACAAGATCAGCCCGAATCCCAACGGGGGGAGATTCGGGATACGGAGTTTATCATCCGAAAAGACCGGGTATTGACGCTTCCCAAACAGTCCCGGGTTTTCGAAAATAGCCCGGCATTGCCCCCGGTCTCCACTACGCCCAATTACACCTACGAGGTAACCAACTATTTTCTTCCCCTGGCCCCGGTAGCGCTAGAAACCCAACCCTTCCAAAAGGATTTTCCCCGGCCGGAAACGGACCAAACCATGGGAATTGCCAAACTTGGATTTGGTAACTATGCCTCACCGTTGATTCAACTGGATCTTTTTCCCCAGGTTGATCCGGAGCTTTCCTACGGGCTCCACTTGAAGCACCAGGGCTACTATACCGGTCCGGTCGATGGGGAAAACTCCGCCGAGACCCATACCCGGGTACGGCTAACCGGTAGTATGTACAAAGACATCGTGGAAATCTACGGGAAGTTTGGCTACGAAAGAGATACCTATCATTTCTACGGCTATACCCCCCAACCCGAGACACAAGTGCTTGCCGATACGATTCGGCAGGTTTTTCATACCATTCGGACGCAGGTAGGTATCCGGAGAATTGAACAGACGGAACCCTTTAACTACGGAGCCAGCCTTTCGTTGCGGTTGTTTGACGATCGGTACGAAGCGCAGGAGACCGAAGCCCTGGTGAACGCAAACGTGGGTTTTCGCGCCAATGAAAACCTAAATGGGGGAATTGAATCCCTGTTGGCCTTTACTTCCCCAAGGGATGTGAATTACGAGTCCATTACCAGAAACTATTTCAAATTGCATCCCTATGCACAGTACATTCGCGAGGGACTACAGGTGAAAATCGGGGCAAATGTGGTTCACGAAAACGACATCGTTCCGAATAAGTTGAAGGAGTTTTATGTGTTTCCGACGGTCTTTCTGTCGTACCACCTGCTGCCGGAGTTTGGCATTTACGGTAGGTATGCCGGTGATGTCAACCGAACCACCTATTACGATTTCGTACAGGAAAATCCGTTTCTGGGTCCCTCCGAACAACTTCGGAATGCCATACAGAACTTTCAGGTAGATGCAGGTATTTCTGGAAAGGTCAACGATCTGGTCAATTACCGGCTGGGCTTCAAATATGGGGACTTTACCAATTTGCATTTCTTTGGAAACAACGCCATGGATAGCACCCGGTTTCAGCTAATTTACGACAACAACACCAAGGTATTGGAGTACCACGGTACGGTCAACTATACCTACGACAATGCCTATCGACTCGATGCCTCCCTTCATTACTACCAATACACCCTGGATGACATTGCTTCCGCCTGGCACCGTCCGGAGTGGGAGGCCCATATCAACAATTCCTTTACCCCGGATGAGCACTGGACCATCCATGCCAACCTTCATGCGATGGGAGGTATTCGGGCCATCAATCTGGCTTCGGACACCGAACGAAGACTGGATCCCCTGCTGGACCTGCAC
The DNA here is from genome assembly GCF_009467825.1 of Cyclobacterium xiamenense. Lineage (GTDB taxonomy): Bacteria > Bacteroidota > Bacteroidia > Cytophagales > Cyclobacteriaceae > Cyclobacterium > Cyclobacterium xiamenense. The sequence goes on from NZ_WIOK01000011.1 coordinate 114,773, forward strand.
CTGCACGCGGATTATGCATTTACCCGCCGGTTTTCCGCCTTTGTTAAAGGAAACAACCTGCTCAATCAGCGCTACGAACGGTTTAACTACTATCCCGTCCGAACCATTCAGGTTCTTGGAGGTATCGGGTTCAAGTTTTAGGTCGGTTTAGCAAGATCCTTGGTCGGGAAATATGGTGCCATTATTGCCGATTTGATCGTTTTACTTTAGCTTAGCAAATTGAAACAATCTTTTTTGATATGTCTGAAAATAAATCCAAGGATCAAAACAGCCAAGCAGATAACGATGAGGACTTTGGGTTGCCTCCGGTTTCCATCAACCCACTGGAGTCCACACCTGCTGAAAAGCCTCCGGTAGCCCCGGTAGCGGAGAAAAAATCCGTGCCAACGAAACCGAAGATCGCAGCCACTACGGGCGGAAAAAAAACCAGTGCACCGGAGAAAAAGAAAAGCCGATCCTCCAACTGGGCGTTTGTATGGATTTTGCTTTTGGTTCTACTTATCGGATTTGGGGCGTATTATTGGGGTAATTGGGGAGATTTTTCCAGCGACCAAGCAAGCGAAACGCCGGTTGCAGTTGAGGAACCGGTGCTGGATAACCCCGCTCCGCCAGCCCCTGTAGAGCCGGAGGAGGAAGTACCGGTTGCAGAAGACCCGGTGACCGAACCCGTGCTCACGGAGATCGATGGACGTGGGACCTCGGCCCGTTATTTTTTGGTCGTGGGAAGTTTTATTGACGACGACCTGGCAAGAGATTATTCAGCAAAACTCAATAAAGATGGACTGCAGACGTTTTTGATTCATCCGTATGGAGACATTCATTTTTACCGCCTGGCAGTTGGGCAGTACGAGAATGTAGACCTGGCCCTTGAGGCGAGGGAGGCTTCTCAAGAAGCGTATAATGAAAACTTATGGGTTTTGAAATATTAATATGATCCTAGCACAAACGTTGTCTACCAGTGACGGCCAACAGGCCGTTGATTCACTTGCCCTGTTAGAGGGATCCGGTTCTGCGGACATTGGCCTTTTGGAATTATTGGTAAAGGGGGGCTACATGATGATTCCGCTGTATCTGCTCTTTATACTGGCCATCTTTATATTTATCGAGCGGGTGATTACATTGAAAAAAGCCTCAAAAACACCCAAGGGTATGATTGATCAGGTCAAAATGATGGTGCAGAGCGGGAATATTGAGCAAGCAAAACTGATTTGCCAGGGCGAAGAAACGCCGGTCGCACACATGATCGCCAAGGGATTGGAGCGAATCGGTAGCCCCTTAAAAAACATCGAAGTGGCCATCGAAAATGTCGGAAAGATTGAGATCTATAAACTGGAGAAAAACCTGGGATTGCTCGCTACCGTTTCTGGTGCCGCCCCCATGATCGGGTTTTTGGGTACCGTGGCCGGTATGATTCGGGCCTTTATTGGCGTAGCCCAGGAAGAGGGGATGGTTTCCCCAAAACTCCTTTCCACCGGGATTTACGAGGCGATGATTACTACGGCCACCGGACTCGTGGTGGGTATCGTTGCCTATTTGGGGTACAATTACCTGGTAACCCAGGTTTCCAAGTTGATACATAACATGGAGTACACCACCATCGAATTTATCGATTTACTTCAGGACAAGAAATAGCATGGGCCTTCAGTCAAAAAACAAAATCGAAGCAGCATTCAGCATGTCGTCCATGACCGATATTATTTTCTTGCTGTTGATCTTTTTTATGCTTACCTCTTCCTTTATTACACCCTCTGGATTGCCGGTCAACTTACCCTCCAGTGAAACCTCGGATATCGTGATGCAGGAGGTAACCGTAAGCATTACCAAAGATCTGAAATATGCCGTCAACGACCGACAGGTGAGCAGAAATGAAATTAAAAACGAATTGACAGCGTTACTAAAAGACAAGCAAGGGTACGTGGTATTGCATATCGACAAAGAGGTGCCTGTAGAACATTTGGTAGAGGTAGGTGGGATAGCGGCCTCGCTGGAAGCCAATGTCACCATCGCAACAAAACCGTTTCAGTAATCCATGGAAGTTTGGGAAGACCGAAAAGAAACCCTGGACAACAAAAAAAAGGCAGTCCTGATTACGTTTATTTTAAACGTGCTGATACTGCTCGGATTTTACTTTATCGTGGTGTGGAAGCAACCGGTGCCGCCCATGTCGCAGTTTGGTCTGGAATTGAATCTGGGCTTTTCCGATACGGGCATGGATAACGAACAAGCAGCTACCACCGCCACGAGTGCCTCCGAAGTGTCAGAAGAGGCACCCGCACCGGGTGACCCTTCTTCTCAGCCTTCTGAAAACATCGTACCCGTCAGCCCTCCCGAATCCACCCCCTCTCCGGCACAACCCAGTCCGAGCCAACCCAGGCAGGAAATTCAATCCAATGTACCCAGTCCTGTAAAGGCCGATACACAGCCTCAGCCCGCTGCCGAGCAGCCCAGGGAAACCCCCGAAAGGCCCGCAGAAACCCCCGTGACGGAAACCCCTGCCGAAGCAGAACCTGCGCCGGAGAAGGTGGAAGAAAAGAAACCGACCGTGGACCAGCGGGCGATATTTGGCGCAGGAGGCAATACCGGCTCTTCGAATCGGCCCTCCTCGGGTGATAACCAGGGAAGCTCCGGTCAGCCGGGCAACGAAGGCAACCCTCAGGGGACCGTGGATGGTCGATCCATTTTGCAATCCGGAAGCGGAAACACCGGAGACGGAGCGGGCTATAACCTGGATTTGGCAGGTTGGGATTTCGCTTCCAGGCCGCAGATTCAAGACAGACTATCCAACCGAAATGGGAGAATTGTTTTTCGGATAACGGTGAACGACAATGGGCGCATCGTTCAGGCTATCCCGCTTGAATACAACGTTAGTAACGAGGTGTTGAATTACTACCGTACCGTAGTCACCGGGCTTTCCTTTAAACGGCAGAGCGACAATCCCACCGCCGATTATTCCACCGGTCGAATTACCTTTATCATCCGGGTAGATTAATCCCTCTCCATGACGTACCAGGAATCCCTTGACTTTTTGTATCAGGCCTTGCCCATGTTTCAACGGGTAGGGGCGCCGGCCTTTAAGAAAGACCTCAGCAATACGCTTATGCTTTGCGATCGGTTGGGAAATCCCCAGCAAGCGCTTCGGAGCATTCATATCGCCGGGACCAACGGAAAAGGCAGTACATCCCATGCACTGGCCTCGGTACTCCAGACCGCCGGTTATAAGACCGGACTGTACACCTCGCCCCATTTGAAATCCTTTCGGGAACGAATAAAAATCAACGGACAGGAAATACCCGAGGCGGAAGTATGTCGCTTTGTGGAAGCCCATCGTGCCTTTTTGGAGGAGTTGAAGCCCAGCTTTTTTGAAATGACGGTTGCCATGGCTTTGGATTACTTCGTCCGGGAAGCGGTAGATTATGCCGTCATTGAGACGGGCATGGGAGGGAGGTTTGATAGCACCAATGTGGTGACTCCTTTGCTCAGTGTCATTACCAACATCGGGATGGACCACATGCAATTTCTGGGAGACAGCCTGGAAAAAATTGCCGGTGAAAAAGCCGGTATTATCAAACAAGGCGTACCGGTCGTCATTGGGCAAACCCAGTCAGAGACGGTTGCGGTTTTCCGGCAAACAGCCGCTCAAAAAAACGCCTCCATAGTATTCGCCGATCAGCACATGGAGGTGGTTCCGAAAGGCATCGTTGCCGGCCAGCTACCTCTTCGGGCGGTTTTTGAGATTCGACCAGTCGGTGGGAAAACCTGGGATCTCCCTATGGATTTGTTGGGCGATTACCAGGCCCGAAACCTTCCGGCAATCCTGCTGGCCCTCGACAGTCTGAAAAGCATGGGCCTACGCATCCGGGAGGAAGCCATCCGAGACGGTTTGGCCAACACACAGGCAAGTACTGGCTTAAAGGGCCGATGGCAAATTTTAGGAAAAAATCCGACGATCATCTGTGATACGGGCCACAATATCGATGGGTTTCGGGTAATCCTGGATCAGCTTTTGAACCTTTCTTACCGCCAGTTGACGCTGGTTCTCGGGATGGTTCGGGACAAAGATGTGGATGAGATTCTGGCATTGCTCCCGAAGGATGCAGCCTATATTTTTTGTCAGGCGGATCAACCAAGGTCGCTGCCTGCCGATGTGCTACAGCAAAAAGCGCTGGCATACGGACTTAGCGGGTGGGTTATTTCGGATGTAAACGAAGCCCTTGAATTTGCTAAAAAAAATGCCGTGGCAGATGACCTGATCTTCGTCGGAGGCAGTACATTTGTCGTCGCAGAAATCAACGGACTTTAAAAAAATGGGTAGAAAAAAACTGGAACGTTTTGCGCAAAACGAAGTCAATCCAAATGTGGTGCAACCGGGAAAGGAAATCTTTGAAACGATTAAGGGGAACTGGAAGCGGCAGCAATTTAAAAACGAGCATCCCCTGGTAGTGGAACTGGCCTGCGGCAGGGGAGAGTTTACCGTCGGTTTGGGCAGACGGTACCCGGACAAGAACTTCGTTGGTGTGGACATCAAAGGCTCCCGTATTTGGAAAGGAAGTTCTCAGGCCTCGGAAGAAGGGCTGGAAAACGTAGCCTTTTTGCGAACACAGATTGAACGATTGGAAGAATCCTTTGCTCCGGGAGAAGTAGACGAGTTGTGGATAACCTTTCCCGACCCCCGGCCAAAGGATAGAGACGAAAAAAAGCGACTTACTTCCCCTCGTTTTTTGCAGCTTTACAAGCAAATCATGCATCCCGGTGGACACATCCATTTCAAAACGGACAACACAGGGCTTTTTTCCTACACCGAAGAACTATTTTCCAGCCGTTCCGATATTCGGGTGGAGCGACAGACCAGGGATTTTTATTCGTCCGAATGGAAGGATGCGCACCATGGAATCCAAACGCGCTACGAAAAGTTATTTATGGACAAAGGAGAAACCATCAAATACCTGGAATTCTCCTTCGTCCGGGATTAATCTTCCAGTTCCAGGGCCTCTAATATGTCTGCCAGCTCGTCAAAATCCTTGATTCCAGGCCGGATTTCGTGCCCTCCCTTCATGCTGATGCCCTTTATTCCGGTAGCCTCCAACAATTCGCCGATGTTTTCAGCATCAAAGCCAAAGCCCAACAAAACCTCGCAATTTTGGGCCAGGGAGCGGATGGATTTGATATCCTCGTCCTGAAGTTCCCGGTTTGAATCGGACTCCAGATTGAGTACGATTTGTTGTTTTCCGAGACTTTTGGAAAAGGATAAGATTTCCTCCCAGTCGCCTTCGGCAGGTAAGGTATAACGATAAATAAGTCCGTAACTACTATTATCCAGGAGTTGCAGGTGGTGCTTTTCTTCCACCTGTATCCAGCTGAAGCCTTCGTAGGCAGTCAGTGTTTGCAAAATTTCGTCAGGGTGTGTCAGGGAAAACTCCGCCACGTATTCCAGGCCCGAAAGCCAGTTGGTGATTTCTTTGAATTCAACCGGCGAAACATAGTGTTCGGAATGCTCCTCCAGCGAAAACCCCATTAGGTTTACATACATCCCGGAACAATACCTGGCATCGCTTAAATTATTTACATTGCTTATCTTTACAAAAGTTTTTAAAGCCATTTCAGTTTTGCGTATTATTTGTGTAATTTTAACGGATTTCAAAGATAGAGAATGAATGGTTTGGATAAAAGGTATTGTTTTCTCCCATTCCTGATTTTTACGATTGGTTGTGAGGTGTTGCGAGAAGATCCTTCGGTGATTACGTCGACTTTTTTACCGTTGGCTGTTGGAAATTTCTGGGAATACCGCGTCGAAAATACCCGGTATTTTGGGGAAGATGATTTTGAATCCGAGACGTTTTTTTACCGGGATCAAATAACCGATCAAACCCTCAATGCAGAAAACGAGCTCGTATTTTGGGTGCGAAGACAGCGATCCGCAGATCGGAATATCTGGGATAATGAAAAGGCGTATACGCTGACTTTTTCGGGAGGAAGAGTGATTCGCCAAGACAATAACCTCCTGGAAATCATTTTGGTTTACCCCCTCCATGTGGAAAGTAGTTGGGATGGGAACACCTATAATTCGCTACCTGCGAAATTCTTTTTCGTCGAAAGTGCGGGGGATCTACTGGTGGAAAACACCTATTTTCCGGAAACGATGACCATTCGGCAGAGCGAGGAAGACGATCTCATTACCCTTCGGGACAACCGCTACGAGGTTTTTGCCAGGGAAGTTGGGCTGATAGAAAGCTACTACGAAGTATTTCGCTACTGTTCCAGAAACGACTGCCTGGGACAACAAATCATTCAGGAGGGACGTTTTACTCATTTAAAACTAATCCGCCATGGGAAAGAGTAGCTTGTTTGCATGTGTATTTGTGCTGTTTTGCAGCGGAACCCAGCTGGTGGGTCAGGACCGATATGCCGTTCATTACAGCTATAAACCCACCGATCGATACAGCCTCAACCGGCCGCTGGAATTGGTAAGTGAGGCGTCCCTGGAGCGGAGAGCGAAGGAAAACAGTGCGTTGGACAGCACAGATATCCCGGTTTCCGAAAAGTACATTGCCGCAATAAGGGGCGACGTACAGGAAATCCTATACCATTCCAAATGGCTGAATGCCTCTCTGGTAGCCGCCGATTCCGCAGCAGTGGAGAAAATTGCTTCTTTGCCCTTTGTTTCCAAGGTGGTATATGTTGGCCGTGGGGGGAAGCAGCATGGACAAAACGGAACACTAAGTTACACGGGCAACGACCCCATCTTTGCGGAAACTCCCTCGGAAACGACTTTTGATTTTCAAAATCATATTCTGGGTATCCCCGAAATGCATGCGGATGGATTCAATGGGGAAGGCATCAAAATAGCCGTTTTTGACGCCGGTTTTTTAAATACCGATGCCATCGGTGGCCTGCAGCATCTGTTTAACGAAAACCGTATCCTGGCCACTCGAGACTTTGTACGGCCTGGATCCGGCGACGTATTCCGGACCGACACCCACGGAACAGGCGCCCTTTCCTTGTTGGCCTCCTTTGATCCCAGTCGGTTGATAGGAGGAGCCTACGCGGCATCGTACGTGCTGTGCATCACCGAAGACGTGGATTCAGAATACCGAATAGAAGAATACAATTGGGTGCGGGCGGCTGAATTTGCCGACAGTCTGGGCGTGCAGGTGATCAATAGCTCGCTTGGGTACAATTTATTTGACGACCCGGAAATGAATTACAGCCGGGAAGACCTCGATGGCGAAACGGCCATTATCTCGATTGGGGCCGGAATGGCAGCCAATAAGGGAATACTGGTCGTCAGCAGTTCTGGAAACGAGGGAAACATCAGCTGGCAGACAATCACTGTACCTGCCGACGCCCGGGGAATTTTGGCCGTGGGTGCGATCAATAACCGATTTACTAAGGCTGGATTTAGCTCCATTGGCCCTAGCAGTGACGGCCGTATCAAGCCGGAATTGGTGGCTTACGGATCTGGGGTAACCCTCTGGAGGCAGGTTGAGGGTACCAGTTTTTCCAGCGGTACCTCTTTCTCCGCACCGCAGATAGCTGCTTTGGCAGCAGGGCTCTGGCAAGCCAACCCGGAGTGGACACGTGCCGAACTCAAAGACCGCCTGATACAAAGCGGGTCGCAGGCGAAAAATCCGGATTTTGAATTGGGATACGGGGTTCCGAATTACCTCAGGGCCTTGTATGGTGGGGAGGAGGGGACGTTGGTCGATGTACCTTCCCGGGTTTATCCCAACCCGCTGGATGACCAGGAACTTTTTGTGGAATTTGGGCAGGAAAATTCTTGCCAACTGACGCTTTACGACCTGCAAGGGAAAATGATCAGCTCGCTTCGCCTGGATCGTCCATTTCTACGAGACCCTTATCGGGTGGACATGGGCACCCTCATTCCGGGAATCTATTGGCTTGAGGTAGAGGACAATTCCGATGCTGCCCGCATGAAGTTGTGGAAGAAATAAGGAAAAGAAAATAATTTTTCTTTTTTTTGCAATGATTCACACCAGTTACTTTCAATTTTCAATCGAACTTCCCTGCTCCCATGAACCCTCTGATCGCCCCCTCCGTGCTCGCTGCCGATTTTGCTAATTTGCAACGTGAGGTAGAAATGATAAACGAATCCGAGTCGGATTTTATCCATGTCGATATCATGGATGGGGTCTTTGTGCCCAATATATCCATGGGCTTACCGGTAGTAGAAGCCATCAATCGTCATGCGAAAAAACCATTGGATGTACATTTGATGATTGTGAATCCGGAAAGATACCTTAGTGATTTTAAAAAAGCCGGAGCGGCGCACATCACCGTTCATTTGGAAGCCTGTCCTCATTTGCACCGAACGGTGCAGACCATCAAAGATTTGGGTTGCCGGGCAGGTGTGGCAGTGAATCCTCATAGCCCCATTTCCCAACTCGAAGACATTATCCGGGAGGTGGATATTGTATTGCTGATGTCGGTTAACCCCGGTTTTGGCGGGCAATCGTTTATAGAAAATACCTATGCGAAAGTTCAGAAGCTCAAGAAACTGATCGTTGAGACGGGGTCCCATGCGAAAATTGAAATCGATGGGGGAGTAAGCATGGAGAATGCAAAGAAACTAGTTGATACAGGTGCAACAATTTTGGTCGCCGGTAACTTTGTCTTTTCCTCAAAAAATCCACAGGAAACCATTAAAAAGCTAAAAAATATTGGTTAAGTGTAAGATTCAAGCTGTTCACATAAAAATTGGCGTATTTTTTGCCAATTAACTTGTGAAATAAGTGGATTCTAATTTAATTCGTATGTATAAAGGGTTTTATAAACAGAAATAGAAATTATGAAAAAAGTATTTGTATTGGCTTTCTTATTGGTTGGACTGATCGGATTTCACACACAAGCCCAGGACGAAGCAGCAGAAGAAATTACCGATGAAGAATTGGCAAAGTTTGCTGCCATGGAAGATTCTGTCATGGCGTTTTACGAGCAAAAAAACGAGGAACTGGTATCCATGATTAAGGATAACGAGGTGATCGATGGTGCCGCCCGGTACAATGAAATTAAAGATGCCTGGGACGACGAAGAAAAAATGGCTGAGATCGAGGTCACCGACGAAGAAAAAGGGGCATACGAAGCAATCATGGAATTTATGGGTTCGTTGAGTAATGAAGTAAGGGACCTGAAAATAGGCCTCATTAAAAACGACGATGTGTTGGGTGTAGCTACGTACAACAAGGTCAACAAAGCCATCAAAGAAAACCCGGAGATCAAGGAAAAAGTAGATACCTTGATTGCCGAATTGAAAGAGAAGCGAAGTACCGAATCTGCAGAAGGAGAAGCAGATGCCGGCGAATAGAATCGCGATTTTTAATAAAAAAATAAAAAAACAAAAAAACCCTCTCGTTATGTGAGGGTTTTTTTGTTTTTTACGTTTAGTAGAAAAAAACTGGTATGAACGCTTCGTGGAAACGACTTCTTTTTTTTGTGGGTGGACTGCTTACCTGCCTTCTTTTTCTCCATCCTGCGGTGGCGCAGGAAGATATTTTCGGTATTGAACGTAAATTGAAAGGAAGAAAAAGCGAGAACGAACTGGGAAACGTTTTTCGAAACATGGTAAGCAATTTCTCCTTTGAACTTACCACCGGGGCAGGGTACCAACAAAAGTTGTTTGACTTTGCTAGTGAGACGCCCGGTGCCTATGCCATTAGCGGTAATCCGGAAGGAGCACTGGATCCTGCTGCCGGAGACACGCTCGCTTTCAGGAGTGCTGGCAACCTTTCCTTTCCTTTGGCAGTAGGCGTGCGGGTCAATGTGTTTGATTTTTTGACATTCGGTGCCGGCTACGGCCGGGAGACCGGCCGCATTTCTCCGTTAACCGCCTCTGGATACACGTTTGAATTTCAGGATCAGGCCTACACCTACGATAAATTGTTCGGGACGGTAGGGTTAATACTCTGGGATGCCGGAAAACGCGGTTCGTTTTTGCGATGGCGGTACCGGAACTATTCGGAAAATAACATTTACATGCAGTCCGAATTAAAGCAGCGGGCGCGTCAGATATACCCCTGGCGGTTTATCTTGGAAGGAGAATTCGGATCCTTGTTTCTCCGAAGATCCCCCGATCCCAACCTTACTGCCCCGGATCCCTATTACGGACTCGCTGCCCGCTTGGAGTACGATTTTTCAGAGTACACCAAGGTATTTGTACGACCCGCCGTCGAATTCCGGCCGTTTACCTACACCAATCCAGCGATTCCGGAATCCCAAAGCCTGCGGCAACAAGTTTATGCCTTGCAGGTAGGGGTTGCCTTGAATCTCCCCGGTACCAAGCGCTGCAAAGTAGGGGGATGCCGGGTGGTTATGAAGCACCTGCACAATGGGGTCGAATACCGGGGAAGTTCCATTTGGCACAGGCAGCACAGAAAAGTAGGTCAATGGTAGAAAACTGTCCAATACGGGGCATTGCTCCCTACTTTTCCAAATTTTCTGAAAAAAAATTGCTCATTAACTCCATGAAAATAAATTGGATACCTGATTCCATAAATGTTAGAAAAATTATATTTTTCTAAACCTGTTCTTTTTGCTATCTTGCAGGTTATTAGCGAGAAATTTTAATTATGGCTCAAGGAGAGAACGAGAATATTATCCCGATCAATATTGAGGAAGAAATGCGCGGTGCCTACATCGATTATTCGATGTCGGTCATTGTTTCCAGGGCGTTACCCGATGTGAGGGATGGTTTGAAGCCAGTTCACCGCAGAATCTTGTATGGGATGCAGGAATTGGGTGTCAGCCACAACAAGCCTTACAAGAAATCAGCAAGAATCGTGGGAGAAGTCCTGGGTAAATACCACCCCCACGGAGACTCCGCTGTTTACGAGACGCTGGTACGGATGGCCCAGCATTGGTCGCTTCGGTATCCATTGGTGGATCCGCAGGGGAACTTCGGATCTGTGGATGGGGACAATCCTGCAGCCATGAGGTATACGGAGGCAAGGCTGCGACGAATCGCCGAAGAACTGCTGATTGATATCAACAAGGATACGGTTGATTTTCAATTGAACTTTGACGATACGCTGAAGGAGCCCGTCGTACTGCCCGCAAAAATCCCTGCCCTACTTTTGAACGGCGCATCGGGAATAGCCGTGGGCATGGCTACCAACATGGCTCCCCATCATTTGGGGGAAGTAATCGATGGGATTCACGCCTACATTGATAACAACGACATTACCATCCCGGAGCTGATGGAGCACATTACGGCTCCGGATTTTCCTACCGGGGGAATTATTTATGGATACAACGGCGTGAAAGCCGCTTTTGAGACCGGCCGTGGTCGGATTATCCTGCGAGGAAAGGCATCCGTTGAGACCAAGGCGAATGGAAGGGAGATGATTGTCATCACCGAAATTCCCTATCAGGTCAATAAAGCCTCCATGGTTGAAAAAACCGCTCAGTTGATCAATGAGAAAAAACTGGATGGAATTGTGGCCATACGGGACGAATCCGATCGACAGGGAATGCGTATTGTGTACGAACTGAAAAAAGATGCCGTACCGAATGTCATTCTAAATAACCTGTACAAGCACACCCCGCTGCAAACCTCATTTAGCGTAAACAACGTAGCCCTGGTAAAAGGGCGACCGTATACCCTGAACTTAAAGGACCTGATCGTTCATTACGTCAATCACCGGCACGAAGTGGTGATTCGGAGAACCCAGTTTGAACTCAAAGAAGCCGAGAAACGCGCCCATATCCTGGAAGGGTACCTGATAGCCCTGGACAACCTGGACGAGGTGATTCAACTGATTCGGGATTCCCGGGATCCGGAAACTGCCAGGAATGGCTTGATGGAACGGTTCGAGTTATCGGAAATTCAGGCCCGAGCCATCCTGGATATGCGTTTGCAGCGTCTTACCGGAATGGAGCGCGAAAAGATCCAGCAGGAGTACGACGAGCTGATGAAGCTTATCGAAGAACTGAAGGAGATCCTTGCCAATGAGGACAAGCGGATGCAGATCATCAAGGACGAACTCCTGGAAATGAAGACCCGGTACTCGGATGACCGAAGGACGACGATCGAGCACAACGCCGAGGACTTCAATTACGAGGACATGATCCCGAATGAAGAAGTGGTGATTACTGTTTCCCATCAGGGATATATCAAACGGACCGTGTTGACGGAATACAAATCCCAGAGTAGGGGAGGCGTCGGGTCGCGGGGAGTAAGTACCAAGGAAGACGATTATACCGAATACCTGTTTACGGCACTCACCCATAATTACCTGCTGATTTTTACCGATCAGGGCAAGCTATTCTGGTTGAAGACCTATGCCATCCCAGAAGGTAGCAAAACGTCCAAGGGAAGGCCCATACAAAACCTGATGAATATACAGTCCGGAGATAAAATCCGGTCCATCATACAGGTAAAGGATTTGAACGACGCCGATTACATCCATAACAACAACATCGTGATGGTGACCCGAAACGGGATCATCAAAAAAACCACCCTGGAGCAATATTCCCGTCCCCGCACCAACGGGATCATTGCCTTGAATATCCGGGAGGACGACCAGCTACTGAATGTGGAATTGACCAATGGGGATTCGCACATTGTCATTGCGTCCAGTTCGGGCAGGGCCGTTCATTTTCACGAATCGAACGTCCGGCCTATGGGGAGGACTGCTACCGGCGTTAAGGCCATCAATTTGGGTGAAGAAGACAACCATGTAATTGGCATGGTTTGTGTTCACAGAGAGGATGCCACGCTCTTGGTTGTCACCGAAAAAGGATTTGGAAAGCGTTCCTTTTTATCGGAATACCGGATTACCAAGCGTGGGGGAAAAGGGGTAAAGGCCATGAATATCACCGAGAAGACCGGCGGTTTGGTAGCCATCAAGGAAGTGGTTGATACCGATGATTTGATGATTATCAATCGTTCAGGCATTACCATTCGAACGCCTGCTTCGGGAGTTCGGGTGATGGGAAGAGCCACCCAGGGCGTACGGTTGATTCGACTCAACGACAGCGACAAAATCTCCTCCGTAGAAAAGATAGAAAATATACTGGATGAAGACGTAGAAACGGGAGAAAATCCAGATAGAGCAAACGAAACGAATTCCGACACTGAATCATAAGTAAAACCAAAAAAAGAACAACACTTCGAACATGAAAAAGTTAATTTTATCTTTAGCTTTGGTGGGCATTGCTGCGACAGTTGCCTTTGGCCAGAAAAAGGTGGTTAAATCCGCCGAAAAGAACCTGAGAAAAGGCGAAATAGAAGCCGCATATTCGGATATCAAAACCGCCATCACGGACGAAGAAACCGGGAGCGAATCCGAGACCTATTTTATCAAAGGCAAAATCGAAACCCAGATGTTTGAAGCCGATTCTTCCAATACCCAGGAAACAGTGGCATTGGGTAGAGAGGCCGAGTCCAGTTTCATGAAAACTTTTGAAATGGAAAATATGGATTCCACGAGCAGCGTGAGTAAGGACCTGTTCAAAGAGGTGGTGCCGGATATGCCGGCTAACTTCCAGGGAGAGGGTGTGTATCGCTTGAAAAATGCCTCGTTTAACAAGGCTATTGAGAAGTACGAAGAGGACGACATGGAACTCTCGTACGAATTCTTCTCGCTAGCAGCCGACCTGGATCCCAAGGATACCTCCATTGTATTCAATGCGGGCTATACGGCCAATATGATTGGAAATACCGAGGGATCCAAAAGGTATTTCACGCATTTGCTTGATATTGAGGAATACAACAAATTGAATGCGTATTATTTTCTTATCCAAATTGCCAGTGCAGAAGAAAACAACCCGGAAGAGGCCTACCGATTGGCCAAGGAAGCCAGGGAACTGTATCCAGAGGATAAGGGGTTAGCAGAATTCGAGATTCAGTTGTTGCTTCAATTGGACAAAATGGACGAAGCCATGGCTTCCATTGAAGAGGCTCTAAAAACCGATCCGGACAATGCCGCCATCCGCTTGCGATACGGGTATTTGAAGGAAAAATCGGGCGACATGGAAGGTGCACTTGAGGAGTACAAGCGCACCGTCGAGGCAGATGCCGAGTTTTTTGAAGGAAACTATTATGCAGGAGCTATTTACCTGGATAAAGCCAGAAATATCATTACCGAGGTGAATAACCTTTCGGATGATGAATGGGAAGAAAAATCAGACACCATGCTTGCCGAAGCAGACAGCTTGTACGAGGAAGCGTTGCCGTACTTTACCAAAGCTTCTGAATTGCAACCAGACAATACCGACATCATGGAAATATTGTTCCAGATGCACACGCGTTTGAAAAACGAAGCAAAAGCAGAGGAATACAATCAGAAGCTTTCCGACAAACTCGGCGCCGATTGGTTGGAACGATAATCGTTCATTGCTTTAAATTGTAAAGGGCTTGTCCACGTACCGTTGGACAAGCCTTTTTTTGTGCGTTTTTATTTTTCGCAGGTTTCTCACGTAGGCTGTATGATTGCGGTCGGTCGCTCAAATAGGCTTTCCAGCGGTAGCACCTGACGCGTCGTTTCTGATGCCTACCTGATTGCCAGGTGGGCTTTCAGTTCACAAGGGAACTGCTTGCTGTCGATTCCCTCGTAAAATCAGTGCACGTGACGGTCTATTTCCAGCCTTCCGGAAACACAAGTATGCTGAAGTTCCAAATCCAGGGAAGGTAAAACAATATTAGCATTAAGATGAAGGCGATGGAGAGCAAATTCAAAAAGAAGCCGGTACGCATCATAACGGGGATGGTCAGGTAGCCTGAGCCAAATACCACGGCGTTGGGAGGGGTTGCCACAGGCAGCATAAAGGCACAGGAAGCAGCCATGGTGGCACCGATCATCAGTCCATAGGGATGCACGCCCATGGCCAGCGCCACCGCCGCTAAAATGGGTAAAAGCATGGATGCGGTGGCCACGTTTGAGGTGATTTCCGTGAGGAAATTGACCGCAGCAATGATCAAAAGTAAAAACAACCAGAATGGGAAGTTTTGTAGCTGGATAAACTGCTCGCCGATCCAGTTGGCCAGGCCCGTCTCCTGAAAGCCTTCGGCGAGGGCCAGACCGCCTCCAAAGAGGATCAAAATACCCCAGGGGATTTTTTCAGCCACTTTCCAGTCCAGCAATTGTTCCTTTTTCTCGTTACCGGCCGGAATAACAAATAGCAGCAAAACACCGGTCAGGGCAATAATGGTGTCCGTCAATGCAGGTACAAATTGCTGCAACAAAAAGCTGCGGCTGATCCAGGAGAAACTGACCCCAATGAACACCCAAAGGACGCGCTTCTCCTGCCTGCTGATGGGACCAAGTTCTGCCAATTGTCGCTTGATTTCTTCTTTTCCTCCGCGTAATTTCAGCGTGTTGGGAAAGTGAAAAGCCCAATTTACCAGGTAGTACCAGCAAATTAGCAGCAGGCCCAATGCGATGGGAAAGCCGATGAGCATCCATTCCCCAAAACTAATTTCTATGCCGTACGTGCTTTTTACCACCCCCACCAAAATCACATTGGTAGGTGTGCCGATGATGGTGGCCAATCCCCCAATGGAGGCACTGTAAGCAATGCCAAGCATCAGCGATTGTCCGAGTGTTTGTTGAACCGCTTCGTTGGACTGACTGACCTGCATCACCACAGCTATCGCAATGGGCAGCATCATCAGCGAGGTGGCCGTATTGGAAATCCACATGGATAAAAAAGCTGTGGCCACCATAAATCCCAATATGATTTTTTTTAAGTCCGTGCCTAAAAAAGAAATGATCTGCAGGGCAATGCGCTTGTGTAGGTTCCATTTCTCAATGCTCACGGCGATCATAAAGCCCCCCATATAAAGCAGGACCATGGGATCTGAATACGGAATGGAGGTAGCCTTGATGCCCATGACGCCGGTGAGGGGGAAAATAACCAGGGGTAGTAGCGCCGTGGCAGCGATGGGAATGGCTTCCGTGATCCACCAAATGGCAATCCAAAATGTAATGGCCAGCAAGGAGGTGCCTGATTCGGACAGCCCTTCCGGAGAGGCAAAGAAATAGGTACCCAAAAAGGCGATAGGACCGAGGATTAAGCCGATTTTCTTAGTTTGCATAGCATGGATTAAAGCTTAAGATTAGGTATAAAATGCCCAAATTCAAAAAGAAATGTGGCAGGATTTTGCCGGTAACCTAAATTTCACACCGCCTCAACGCCCATCTATGGAGTCCACAGGACAGTACAGGATAGAATTTCCTATTTCGTGTACTTTATTTAAGATAAATTGGAAATTTATGTTAATATTGGTTCAAACAAAGCCCGACTACAAATTAAACAGATACTGATGATCAAACGAAATTTAGATCGATTCAAACGAACAGTCACTCTCGTATGGGTGCTGGCAATTGCCTTTTTTGCTTTTCAATGTGGACCCGAGGGGCCGAAATTAGCCCTCAATAAGGGAGACCACATCATCCTTGTGGGGAACAACCTGGGTTCCCGCATGATGAATTACGGGTACTTTGAGACGGAAATGCACGTGCGGTATCCCGACTCCCTACTCTATATCCGCAACATGAGTGATGCAGGCGATACACCAGGTTTCCGACCCCATTCCGGCCGGGTTTCGCCTTGGGCTTTTCCCGGAGCAGAGGAGTTTCAGGATGAACTGGCCACGCCTTCTGGTAGCGAAGGGCATTTGGAATCCCCGGACGAATGGATCAAACGCCACGAAGCGGACATCATCGTCGGCTTTTTTGGGTACAACGAGTCCTTTCAGGGACAGGAGGGCTTGGACCGGTACAAGCAGGAGCTCGAAGCCTTTATCAACCATACCAAGAACACTATTTACAATGGAGAGGCGGCGCCTCAATTGGCGCTGGTATCGCCGATCGCTTTTGAAAACCTGAGCGCGGACTACGACCTGCCCAATGGAGAAGCGGAAAACCGCAACCTGAAGCTATACACCGAAGCCATGCAGGAAGTGGCTGCGGCCAATCAGGTGCTCTTTGTAAATGCATTTGATCCTTCTGCTTCCTGGTACGCCGATTCAGAGGAATACCTGACCATCGATGGCTTTCAACTCACCGAAGACGGATACAAAAAATTCAGTAAATTCCTTACCGATAAATTGTTTGGTACCGACAAGCCGGTAGCCGAAGACAGACGGGAAGCCATCCGTGGGGCGGTTTTGGAAAAAAACTGGATGTGGCACAACGATTACAAAATACCGAACGGGGTACACGTGTTTGGCAGGAGGTACAATCCTTTCGGACCGGATAATTATCCCTACGAACTGAAAAAAATCCGCCAAATGACGGATAACCGGGATCAGGCCATTTGGAAGGTGAGTCAGGGGGAATCGTTTGACCTGGCAGCTGCGGATGCGAATACCATCGAGCTTCCTGCAGTGGAAACCAACTACAACCCGGAGAAAAACGGGGATTTGGAATACCTGTACGGGGAAGACGCTTTGGAAAAATTTGAGGTGGCCGAGGGCTATAAGGTCGAGCTATTCGCTTCCGAATCGGAGTTTCCCGACCTGGCCAATCCGGTACAAATGACCTTTGATACGAAAGGCAGGCTATGGGTGGCCGTGATGCCTAGTTACCCACATTACAAACCCGGAGACCCCAAGCCCAACGACAAGATCCTTATCCTGGAAGATACCAATAACGACGGGAAAGCGGACAAGCAAATTGTCTTTGCAGACAGCCTGCACCTGCCCATCGGGATGGAAATCGCCGAGGAAGGGGTCTATTTGTCGCAGGGTACCAACCTTATCATTCTCCGGGATAAGGACGGAGACGATTATGCCGAAGAGCGCGAAATCCTTCTCAGTGGCTTTGACGACCACGATACCCACCACAATATTTCTGCCTTTGTGGCTGATCCATCCGGGGCCATCTACATGGGTGAAGGCGTGTTTTTACATACCAACGTGGAAACCCCTTACGGACCGGTTCGAGCGACCAATGGTGGATTTTATCGATACAATCCCGCCCGCAGGCGCCTGGAGAGAACCGCTCAACTGCCCATTCCCAACCCCTGGGGTATCGCTTTTGACGACTGGGGGCAAAACTTCTTTGCAGAGACCTCCGGACCCGACGTACGGTGGATGATGCCAGGGTCCATCAAGCCCCGTTACGGTGAGGGTACCCACAAAGGTCCCAACCTGATTGAAGACGCGCACCGCGTACGGCCTACCTCGGGTCTGGAGTTTGTCTCCAGCCGGCATTTTCCAGAGGAAGTCCAGGGAGACTTGTTGATCAATAATACCATCGGGTTTCTGGGAATGAAAATGCACAAAATGATGGAAGACGGTACGGGCTACGATAGCGAGCACCGGGTAGACCTGATACGAAGCGACGATCGGAATTTCCGACCCGTGGACATGGAATTTGCGCCAGATGGTTCGCTCTACTTCGTGGACTGGCACAACATATTGGTCGGTCACATGCAACACAATGCCCGAGACCCGCTGCGGGATCACGTGCACGGACGGATTTACCGAATCACCTATCCTTCCCGACCCTTGGTTACGCCTCCGCAAATAGCCGATGCGCCGATTGAAACCTTGCTGGACAACCTCAAATTGCCAGAATTCAGGGCCAGGTACCGCACCCGTGCCGAATTGCGTGGCCGGGACAAAGGAGAGGTACTGGAAAAAATGCAGCAATGGATTAGCGCGCTGGATGCGAACGATCCCCGGTACGAACACCATCTGCTGGAAGCGCTGTGGGTAAGCTGGGGCTTGAATCAAGTGGATCAGGATTTGATGAAAACACTTTTTGCTTCTGATGACCACAGGGTAAGGGCCGCTGTTGCACGAATTCTTCGCTATACCGGGCATCAGGTACCCGATCAGGTAGAGATGCTGAAAACGGCGGCGGCCGATCCCCACGGAAGGGTGCGACTGGAAGCCATCGTAGCGGCATCCTGGCTGGACAAGGAAGACGGATTGGCCATCCTGGAAGTGGCAGACGAGCATCCCAAGGATATATGGATGCAACGTCCGTTTGAAACGGCTTTGGCCCACCTAAACGATATGTCGGTGAAAAACATGGTCGTAAATCCGGATGGCAGCATCGTCTTTCAGGAAGCTGCTCAGGAAGAGAAAGCTTCCAACAGCCGCCTGAAGGGAGAGGACCTGACGCTATTCCAAATGGGTAAAGCCATTTACAGCCGGGAAGGGTTTTGTATCACCTGCCATCAACCCGACGGCAAAGGATTGAGTGCTTCCGGGTTTCCACCGCTAGCGGGCACCAAATGGGTAAATGGCAGCGAGGAACGCCTGGTAAAAATCATCCTCAACGGCTTGATGGGCCCCATTGAAGTACTGGGTAAGGAATATCCCGGTCAGGTGCCCATGACCCCTTATGCCGGTATGCTAAACGATAAGGAAGTAGCCGCTGTGGCCACGTACGTTCGAAATAGCTTCGGTAACGAATCTTCCCCTATCAAACCGGAAAAGGTTGCCGAAATTAGGGAAGCTAGCAAGGCAAAACAGGGTTTTTATTCACCTGCCGAATTGCTGCAGGAACATCCCATGGAAGCGGGAGAATAGTAACACAAACGAGAAAGAAGCAGGCTGCTCAGGGATTGGGGCTGCCTGCTTTTTTTTATCCGTTTTATTCAAACTGCTCGAAAAAATCCCCCTTTCCCCCTTAAAAAGGGGGAATTAGTTACGGTTGGCTTTCTAATCACTTTTTGCCATTGCGAACAGGTTGAACAAAAAAACACTACATAAGTCCGCCGTAGGAAAGGCTCACCGGCACGGTGTATTCCCCAAGTTGCACCTGGTGTTTTTCGATCTTTTCTACCCGGTTTTTATTGACTATAAAGGAACGATGGGTGCGGACAAAATGGAAGGGAAGTAACTTTTCCAGCTCTTTAAAGGTCATGCGGGTGATGATCTTTTCCCCCTCCAGGTACAAGGTCACGTAGTTACCGGTGGCTTCACAAAACAGCAGGTCTGCAAAATGGAGCTTGATTTGGCCCTCGGAGGTTTTGATAAATACATGTCCGTTTGCTGCTGCTGGCTGCAGTTCCTTCCAGTCGCGAGCTTTTTGACAGGCTTGCAGGAAACGGCTCAATGAAAAAGGTTTGAGCAGGTAGTCCAGGGCATTGAGCTCGAAGCCCTTGACTGCATACTCCGAATAGGCCGTGGTAAAAACCACCATGGTTTCGGCTTGCAACATGCCCGCCAGGTCGATTCCGGAAATATCCGGCATGTTGATGTCCAAAAAAATCAGGTCAACGGGCTGGGTTTTGTGGTAGTCAAAGCCCGTGATCGCATCCGAGAAAACTGCCTCTAGCTCCAGAAAGGGCACTTTTTCCGCATGGGATTTAATGACTTCCAGTGCCATGTTTTCGTCGTCTATTGCGATAGCTGTGAGCATATCAGTTGGATTTCAATTTGTGCAGTACCAACACGGAACCTTCATTTTCAAAATGACTGATTACTTCCTCCGGATAGTTTTCTGGCTGAGTATCTGACCCGAATGAAATGGGTTCGATCAATGTGACCACTTCCCCGGTGGGAGTAATCGCTGTGGGAAGGATCAACGAAGGAAAATGAACGTCGGAAAAGTCAATTTTATCAACATGTAATTTATCGGTTTTTAAATGAATAGCAAATGTCCAGAAATCATTTTTCGTACTAACAATCACGCCCAAAATCAGATTATTGGTAAACTTAACGGGTAATCGAAGGTATTGGTGATTTAGCCCTTTTTCTTTCAATTCATCCGCACGTGTCATATCATTGACAACATGCTCAGGCAATTTACCGTCTCCAAAGTCTATTAAAATTTGTTTTTCTAGTTTTCCCGTCTCCGAAAAAAGTCGGATGGTATCGTCCGGAGGTCTATTGTATGCGATGTGTCCAGAAGTTTCTGACAATAGTCCTGCATGGTAATATACATTAGTATTCCCTCCGATCGCGCTGTAGCCAAAATACAAACTGTCTAACGTAAAAGAAGTATCAAAACTACCAACTTTGGGATAATTCGCAATGGCATCATTTTGATTGTCATTGTTAATGGCGAATAGCCAGCCAGTCTCGGTTTCTATAAAACCTCCTGCATTCACAGAAATGGAAATAGTCTCGACCCAGTTTCCTTCTGGAGAATAAACAAGGATTCTATTTTCAAGTGCATCTAAAATCAATACTTCACCGTTTTTCCTTACCTGGAAATCTTCAATGCCAGTTAGTTGATACGGCCCCTCGCCAAAATCACCAATTTTACGGAGAAAGGTTCCATGTGCATCAAAGACCAATACTCCGGAGTTATTGATATGATCAAAAAGGTAAAACTGATCATTGATCGCTACTAACTTATCCACTCGCTTAAACAAAGCCTCTTCTTCTATGCTCAAAAGAACGTAACGTTGATTCTCAACGAAATCCTTTATGTCTAACGGTAACGCATCCTCGAATGAATAGGTCTGTACAGGGGATAGGTCGGCTCTATTCGTTTGATTTTGACAGGAAACTCCGCCGATCAGCCAGCAGAAAAAGTAGAGAAATTGGCGTTGATGCATCATTTCGGCTTAGTCTATTTGGACAGAGAAATGGACAAAATGTTCCGTATCGTTCGCTACTATTGCCAGGTCATGCCTGTCCGGATACAGGACCTGCAATCGCTTGCGGACATTGTCCAATCCGATACCGGATTCATCGGAGGGGTCTTTCAGGGCTTTGGGCGGATGTAGTGAATTGACCACGTCCAGGTGCACCGATCCGGCCAGGCAGCGCAAGTTAATCTTGATCCAGGATTTGTTTTTTGTGCTGATGCCGTGTTTGAAGGCATTTTCTACGAAAGGGATTAGCAGCATGGGGGCAATGGTTCCTTCACAGTGTTCTTCGTTCAATTTAATGCTAATTTCCAAATTATCCTCCTTTTTAAAGCGCAGCATCTGCAGGTCCAGGTAGTTGCGCAGGTACTCGATTTCCCGCCGAAGGGGGATTTTGTCCAGTTGGTTTTCATGCAGCATAAAGCGCATCATATCTCCCAGTTTTTGGATGCCATCGGAGGTCTTTTCGGCATTTTCCATCAAAGCCGCCCCATAAAGCGTATTCAAAGCATTGAACAAAAAATGGGGATTGATCTGGGACTTGAGGAAACGGAGGTCGGCCGATCCGCGGTCCACCTGATGGCTAAGGGTTGCTATTTTTCCTTTCATCCCAAAGTACTTTTCAAAAGCCAGGTCGGAGAGGGGCAGTACGACCAACTGGATGACCAATCCGGTGCCCAAACCAAGAAAAACTAGAACCGCTTCCCGTCCCATGAGCCCTGCAAAAAGCATAAAGCCGGGGAAAATCAGCATCAGGAGAATATTGAACCAAAGGGCGGCGCGGTGTTTTCCCTGTAAGCGCATTCTGTAGATCAAAAAGAAATTGTATAACACGACCAGAATGGAGGCTGGAAGAAAAAGCGCCAGGATCACCGATATATCCCGAGAAACCAGAAAGTCGAATTTAAATAGAAAAAGAACCACAAAGAAGAATATGCTACTCAACCTGAGCAGGTTATACGTCAGATAGTCATTCATTTTTGGAGGTAAAAAAACTTCCTTTAGCAGCAGTACCCAAACCAGGTAGCCTCCATACAAGGCCATGGCGGTGAAGAAATACGGGGTAAATGGCGTCTGGGTAATTCCCGCCCCCATGGAAAAAAGGGTAACGAGGACGTAGGAAAGGCAGAGCGTGAGCAGGCTATACCCGATAAAGGGACGTTCTTTTTTTGTGCGCAGGTACCGGGGAATCAGGACCCGGTGCATCAGGTAAAAAACAAAAAACAGGATCAGCGGAATGAAAAACCGGGCAAAGTACCCCCCGGGGGCAACCTGGTACTGCATGTTTCCGGTACTCAAAAGATTGAACAATACCAAGATCAGGAAAACAAAGGTAACGGCCCACCATTCTATTTCCGAAAATGCTAACGGTTTGTTTTTCATTTCGTTTTCCATTTAAAAATATACATGTATTCCAAAAACCCTCAACTCAGCGTGAGTTGGGATGATTTGCCTGGCCTCACCACATGCGTCACAGGTCAAATAGATATTGTATATCAACCCGGCAAGGATTAGCGCAATATAGGTTCTCTTGGTAGTTTTGCTCATGGTAATTGGTAAAGTTATCGGATTTGGTCATTTCTTTCTGGCAAGTATCCGGAAGCATTGTTCCTAACACAAGAATAAACTACGCGGAAATTTCAATCAAATTTAAGTGACGAAATGGTGGAAAGCAGGGATGGAATTTAAGGGGTTAACTATTTATGGTAGGTAACAGGCCTGAAGGGCCTGAACAATAATGACCCTGGGTGTTAGCCCAGGGCTGGCAAAGTCCTTAAAAATTCCCAACCCCGGGAGGGGTTGAACAGCAACTAATTTAGGGAGTCACCTTTAAGGTTTCCGGGTACTCGTCGATGATGGTACCGTTTTCATTAATCATTAAAAAATGCTGGTGCGGCCCCTGAAGGGTAATAATTATGGCCGAGTTTTCCTCGGCGGATTTCCGTAGGTACCAGACTTCTTCAGGGGTTTTAGGCGTCTTTTTCTCCACTCCCCAGGAGCCATCGCCCAGGTAAACAATGCCATTGGGATGGATGGAATTGTTTCTTATCGGATAGCTGCGCTTATAGGTATGGTCGTCATTTTCGAGGGCTACCCGAACATCATACTCCTCGAAGAGTGGAATCCAGTTATCAAGTACTTCCTCTGACCAGAATTGAACTCGCTTTCCTCCAGGCTCCACCCGGCCTGAGGGATAGGCTGGTTTGTGGTAGACCGGAATCAGGTGCGGCCGATCCTGCCGGTCCTGAAGTGTTTTCTTAAGCCAGTCCGTCTGGCTTCCACTAATCAGATTGCTGTGGGAGCTGTCCAGGATGATCAGGCTGAGGTAATTACCGATATCCAGTACTCCGTAGCCAGGCTGGCCAGGAAAAGCGAATAGCGGATAGAAAAATGGTCCTTTGGCCAGCCGCATGGCATCGGTGGGTTCCGCCATTTTACCCGCTTTTACCGTTGCGATAAAAGCCGGCATGCCCATAACCGCATCGATCACACGCTCGGAGGCCGGGTAATGGTGATTGATGACATCGTGGTTGCCCAGGCCTACAATGACCGGAACGACACGTCCTTCTTCGGAGATAAGGGTCTCCCGGATCCCATCAAACCATTGGTACCAGAGGTCCACGTTCTCCTTGTTTCCATTGGCATAGGCCAGGTCTCCGCCCCAGACGATAAAATCCGGATCGTAATGCATCACGGCGCGGTTCATTTGGCGGAATAGCTCCCCATGGGAAGTATCCCCACCCGCAGCAAAGCGTAGCGGACGGTCATTCCTGGCCGGCAGCGTGCGAAAAGAGTAGACCCGCTGGAACTCCCCTACACGAAATTCATAGTTCGAATCGGGTTTCAGGTCGGTCAGTTCGATGCGGTGAACCTGCCGATCCGAATGGGGGAAAGGAAAGGATTGAGCCCCTGCGGTCTGCCATTCGCTTGTGCCTTTAGAGCGATAGGTAAGCGTTTCCAGTGCTTCGCTCTCCGGAAGCGTATGCCAGTCGATGCTAATGGTCGTAGTAGGGTCATGCTGCCAGGTAAGCAGGATGGCAGCAGGTTCGGTTTGCGCCAGCGCAGCGGCACACAGGCAAAGGAACAACAGTTGACCGGTAAAAAAGCGTAACCAAAGGCTGGGGGTAAAACGGGATGGCATGGGTTTAACGAATTTATTAGATTTATTGGTAAATATACCGGAAACGGAAAAAAGTGCCTATTCCCAACGGGGTAAATTCTTTTACCCGGGTTCATTTCGGATTTCTAGTGTATTCATCTCTTTGTTTTTATACGTTTAGTACTGTAATCTATTTCGTTATTGCTTAACCAATGTACTTGTTAGTTGAAATGCAATAGGATAGGGGAGCTGGGGCTGTTGGTGGAGCTACCGGTAAACAGATAAGCGGTACACAAGGAAAAGGGGCTAGACGGATTTCCACCAATAAAGGTGGTGCGAGGGGCTTATACGCCAAACATCAGCTTGCTATACCATTTGAACCGGTAGAAGCCAGCCCATTTCCACATTTTCGGAAAGTCTTTCTTCTCAATGGCCTCCAGGGCCAGTAAACGATAATAATCCACCACAGGTCGGTATAAGAAGGGATAGATAAAGGCAAATAGTAAAAAAGAAATCGATCCCGGTGTACCGGCTTCTACCCAAAACCAAATAAAAATCAACGCAGGTCCGTCGGCAATCAAGTGATACATCCAGACATTCTTAACGTACTTTTTCATTTTCTTTGATTGTTTTGGTAATTTAAACAACCCGGTACAGTCAGACAAGCGATAAAGGAATTTTAGTGTAAAAAGACTTTATACACACCCTGGGGAGGTGTTAATTGTAGAGGTTATAGGTCCAGGCGTATCAATAGAGAATACCGATTGGTTAATGCGGTATCCGGAACAAAAAGGAGGGACCGGAAGTGTACCAGTATTCAATGCAGGTTTCATTAGTAAGGGATGGCGTGGGATCATCAGTATTTAACATAATATAAATTATATAACAATTGGAGAGATTTGCGTTCAGAAGCGGTAGCGGATGATTAACATAAGATCAGTTATAATAGGTAGTCTTATAACGGCAGATCTTATGTTAAAGCAAATCACAAAGTATCATTTAGATAGTCCACCTAGAAGTTGAATCCAAATTCCACCCGTTAGTTACCAAGTCTATAATCAAACTTTCTAAAATCCACCACCTTGAGCAAATCCTGGATACCCGGGAACCTGGGATTAACCAATAGATTGTGTTCTTCCGGATAAAAAGATAAGTGCAACCTGGCGGATGGAACCCTTAAAAATGGAAAACTATTTTCTACCAGCCACAGTTTGCCAAAATCTTGTGTTGCTTTGTTAGGTGGCAGCATGTCCCAGTTCTGTGGCAGACTTTCTTTGTCAAGGGTACCAATCAGTTCACTGTCAAGGATTTCATAAATAACCACATACCAGGTATCAAGAGCAGTAGAAGTACCCTTGATACACAGGTATTCCAAAGCCGCCAGAGCTGCCGAACTACCGGCATAAATCATAGGATAAGCTTTGGGATTCCACCTTCCCCCTGACAAAGAACTACTAAAAGGTTCCCGGTGGTATTTTTCCGACATCCTGCGGTAATAGGTCAACACGCCTACATGACATTTCCGAAGTGAAGGGCATCTATGGCTTCATGCGCCAGGTCTATCCCCGTCATGGATACCAATAGGTCGCTGGGTTTGACTTGACCCAAAGCCATATTTGGTGTATTCAGCCAGGATTTTAAGCTGGATTCCCGACCAAAAATCTCCATTCCCTTTTTGATCACTTCGTCTATTTTAAAAAACTGGTAAGAACCAGGTATGCCGATTTTACTGTCAGCAGACCACCTGGAAACAGTGCTTTGGGAAACTGCGGCCGCCTTGGCCAAATCAACCATTTTAAGATCCAAAAAATCAATTATCGGGGAAATCTCAGCATAGGTCAATTTATTCTCAAGCTTTCTAGCCACCTCTGCCAAACTCCTGGCACCTTTAAAATCCTTTAAGAAATAACCATATCCGTTCTTAACCACATAACTGACTTGCTGGTCTCCCTTATTGACCACAAAAGTTTCAGAAATGCCATAAGGCTTTTCATAATCACCAATATAGGATAGGTCTTCCGACTTAAAGGCTTTGTATTTTTTACTTTTTTTCATTTGACATACCATCGTATATCATTTGAAGGATTAATACAATCTTTTTACTATATTTTACTTTGTGTATTGTTTTTCAATTACTTAACACCTCCCCACTCCTTCTATTCTCCGACTCATCCACCCAGTAAATGTACCAAAGCCTGGCATCTGAAGGAATAGTGACTTTACCTTTGGCTTTATCGAGAGGGATCAGTTGCCAATCCCTTTCCGGACTCCGTTTGTCATCTGCTGTGTATGCCAGGTAAACTTCTTTGGGCACAGGAGCAATCGAATACCTGACCTGACTCCCCTTTTGTTTCAATTTAATTGAACTATTGAAATCGTTTTTATCTTCTAGTATGGTACTGATAAAGCGGTAAATTTCCCCGGGTTCTGCTCCGTGCAAATGGCTGTGTTTCAGTTCGGGTATCATGGCATACTGCGCATTATGGGCCAGATTAGCTGTTTTCTGCCAGTTTTCAACGAAATAGGCAAAATCATTGGTGCCGTTGATAAACAGCATGGGCACCCTTGCATGGGCCACATAACGGGAAGGATCCCAAAGTTCCACCCAGCGCTGGGTGGCATCTGCTCCCAAGGAATCAAACTGATTGTCCCAGGCACTTCCTTCGTGAAGGTAGCCAGCCCCATACACAGGTACGGCCGCATTGAACCGCTGGTCTACTCCTGCTACCAGATTGGTAAGGTACCCGCCCCAGCTGATACCTGTTATCGCTGTCTTATCCGGGTTTATCTCTGGAAAGGACCGAATCAGGGAGTGCGCCCGGATGATATTGGACACGGAATGGAATTGCCATTGGGAGGTAATGGCTTCGTCCAGCCGGAAAAACTTGTGCACGTCGTCCTGCCGGGGGCCTCCGGCTGCGAGCCGAGTGCTTTTTGAACCCCAGGGGTTGTCCTGCTGCTCCGTGGGTAAAGGCTGATTACCACTCAGGTCCATGGCAATGGCGGCGTACCCTCTTTCGGCCCATTCCTGCGCCCATATCCGAAAGGCCGTCCCTCCCCCACCGTGAACCAGCACGATTCCGGGAAACTCCCCGCTTCCCGGTTTTTTTTCACCCAATGTAGCCGGGCTGGCGTAGTACGCAAATACTTCCGTTACTTTCCCTTCATATTCCTCACCGGTATAGATCAGCGACCAGACCGAGTCGGTCCGATTTACCCATTCAAAATCGGGGGCGGTTGCCAAGGTCGTTAGATCCCAGGGAATTCGCCCTTCCAGATCCGGAGGGAGAGCAAGTCCGGTTTGGGCAACCACCAGTCCCCGCAAAAAAAGCAGCGCTAAGCCGACTAAAATCGTGTTTTTCATGCGACTTCTGATCTATCGGTAAATCGTTCATACATAATCTATTGTAAAATAGAAACTTATATTTCTATCTCCAAAACCATCTCCGAAATGCGCTCCGTTGTCGCATACACCACCCCTTGCCGATGCATAAAGGTCGTTTCCGGCGCATTGAGGCGTAGTTTTTCGCCCTTGCTATTGGATACTGGTACGCCCAATTCTTCATAAATCAGGCGGGTGGCAGCAAAATCCCAGATGCTGCCGCCTCCCTGTTGCGATCGGGGAAATTTTACGTAGCAGGCATTTGCGTGGGATAAGACAGCCAACGCATTCCGGACCGCGCCAAAACCACTATGGTACACCACCTCCCGGTAATTTTGTGCTATTGCCCATTGCTTCATCTGTTCGGTAAATGCGTTAAAATAATCGGCCGACTGCATGCTGCGATCCATATAGATGTGTAATTTCTTGTCTTCATCTACCTTTCCCAGGTTAAATGGCTGGCCATTCAGGACCACCCCTTCTCCCTTGACCGCACTGTAACAAAGATCCTCATCCGGTATATAGACTACGCCGATCAGCGGATCTCCGGATTGGGAAACAAGGGCAATGGAAACGGCATACCCCGGCCGCTGCTCCGTAAAGGGCAAGGTACCGTCCAGGGGGTCAATGCACCAGAAATAGTCCTTGTGTAATCGGGTTTGATCGTCGGCTGCTTCTTCCGTCAGTAAGCCCAGATCGTATTGCGCAATACCGGGTCGTAAATGGTTTAAAATGAGTTCCTGAGCCTTAAAATCAACTTCTGTCACCACCTGCGAAGCCCGGGAATGCGATCCCTCCTTTTCTTTATGTTTATATGGCTGATTGACCTGCGACTGAATCATTTTGCCTGCTTCTGTACTGGCTGAAATGACGCTTTGGCCAAGGGCAATAAGGATGTCTTTGTTCAGCATCTAAACGTAAGTTAATTCTTCCAATACGGACCGTGTCAGCCGTTCGCTGTACCCATGCATCTTCCAATGACCGGTACTCCAGCCATCCAGAAAACGATACAGATCGGCCCAGGCGAAGGCGTATAACTTCGTCCACTCTTTTTTAACCAATTGAAAATCAATAGACTTATCAAGCGCCCTTTCAAGTACATCAAAATAATGTGAAAGTAATTCATCCTCATAGTTTTCGCAGGCTTCTTCTGCAAAACAGCTACTGATAAAATAGGCAACATCTTTTATGCCACAGCCCTTTCCAACATATTGAAAATCCACGGCCGCCACCTGTTCTTCCGGGCTAAAACAGAAATTGGCCAGCTTGGCATCGCCGTGCACCAGGGTCTGAAAGGTAGCTTCATGGAGCCGTTGATCGATCGCCGAGGCGGCCTGCTTCAGAGGAGCATTTTTCATTTTCGCCCACTCATCGGGGCGGGTTTCCAGGTGCCAATAGGTGCCGACTTCCCAGAGGCCTATGGGCGGCACCCGCATAAATTTGGCATGGAAACGGGCCAGCCATGTCAGGCAGTTTTTAGCAGCTGCCAACGAAACCGTATCGGGCGTCAGACGTTTGGGAAAGCCTAAGGTATTGAGGTCTTCCATAATCAAGAGCCGCATGCTGCCTTTTGCTTCGGCATGCAATAATTGAGGCACTTTACACGCTGCTCCCGTTAACCGGGCATACTGCTCGTACCAGTAGCTTTCCACGGCATAGGATTTGATTTTACGTTGATGGGACAAATCGGTATTCCAACCCCGGGGGTGTTTACCAGATTCAGGTAATTGTATATGCTTGACAATAACCGACGGATACCTCCCTCCTTCTAAAACGTAGCGTTTGATCGAGCCGTACCCGCTCCATAAGGTTTGAACATGGGCGACTTCCCGGATGGCGGTGGCGCCGGTACAATGAAGAATTTGGGAGGCTATGGTAGACATGCTTCGTATAGTTCAATCGGTGTGTTTTTGATGAATGAAAAGGCAAAGACAACCAGTTAACCGGACTAACCGATCCTAAAATTAGGGAAATTTTCGATCTTACTGAGGCTTCTAAATTCCGTAAACCCGAACGTACATAAATCCCCCTTGCTAAGGGGGAAAAAGGGGGATTTTTTCGAGCCCATACCATTTTATCGCTTACCGGCACTTAGGTGGTGAAACGATTCCTCGGGCATGGCATCAATCCAGGCTTTTATCAGTTCCAGTCCTTCCCGGTGCACCAAACCCCGACCAATTTCCGGCATGGCCGCTCCCACTTGATTGGTACCCATCCGATAGGTCAAGATGGATTCGTTGCTTTTCCCCGGCCAAATGGCATAGGTAAAAGACCCGGCACCAAAGCCTGCTGCCACCGGCGTTTTGAACACCCCCAGTTTTGCGGGATCCGTTTCTTCGTAATTCAAGAATAAGCCAGAGGTACTTGCCGGACCTTCGGCGCGGTGGCAATGTGCGCAGTTGCTGTCCAAATAGGCCTTTGCCCTTAGGTTCAAATCCGATGAAATGTCGCTATAATCGACCATGGCGGGGTACGCCTGCAGTGGTTTCAACTCCTCCAGGTACCCGGCTTCTTCCCAGGCGATCAATTGGTTTCCTTTTCCAGGCAACGCATGGTTTAGCTGCTTTGCCTTCACACCCAGAGGCACCATTACCTCATTGCTATTGTGGCAGCTTTTGCATTGGGCCTGATTGGGAACGATGTATTTGACGAACTGTGCCTGCCCCTGTTGATCTACCCAGTCTACGGACACTTCCGCCCCGACGGCTTTGTAAATGGCGTCCGTCTGCTCCTCGTTCCAAAGGTAGGGAAAAGCTTCCCATGCCCCGTTTTTCTTGACCATAATCCGGGTCTCGATGACCCGGATCTTTTCCAAAGGGTATCTGAAGTCCGCCGGATAATAAAAATTTTTAATCAGCACCGTATTTTCCGGGAAATCGATGGTCCCCTCAGAATCGTCCTGAATAGTGGCACTTGCTCCTTCAGGCATCCAAATGTATCGGGTTTTGAATGCATAATCGGTAAAGAGAGACGAGGCAGGTTCATACAAAACAACACCTTTTCCCGGATTAAATTCCCTGATTTTACCTTTGAAAAATCCGTAATCGGAAAGTTTACTGAAAGGCATCTGATCGAAATTTACCGTATTGATGTCCACATCAGGTGCTTCCCATTCCCCATAGACCATCGGTTGATCTGTTGTTTCATTTTTAGTGGGCGCACTGCAGGCGCACAAGACAAAAAAGGCCAGAACGCTGTATATCAGATTGGTATTCATGGACTACCTGGTTGAGAGGGCGCGGACCTGTGTATGCACCTCCGTTTGACAATCAAAGGGCGCGTAATCACTGGAGGATTTGATGTTTTCTTCACCTTCCCAAAGATCAAAGAGGGTGAAGCGGAGTTGGGACATATCGGCTTCGCGAATACACACATTCATAGGGTTGGTTTTGATATCCGGACTGAGGCGCTTGTCCCAAAAACCATCATAGATGATGTCCTGTGTTTTTCCTTTTCCATGGGCATTGTAAACAGCGATTAATTGGCCGAATTCCTTGGTTACGTCCGGGAGTTGTGCCGATCGTTTATACTCGTTACCGTGGATATAAATATCGGAGGTAAAGGGCGACCAATTGGGAGCATCGGTAGGAAACCCCGTGATTTGATAGTTTGAGATGGCAATACCTACCGTTTTATTGTAATGGATGCGGTTATTGAAGATCTCCACCCCTTTCGCCGCCATCAAAATCAGCCCCGAACCGGGAGGGATTTGGGTCACCGTGTTGCCATTGGGCTGCTCGTTTAACGCAGTCGCGAAATTCACGTGATTATTGGAAAGGATGTCATTGTCGTAGATTTTAGTCCCCCTGCCTTCTGCCTTCGGTAATCCGGGGAGGTTGAAAACCAGGATACCGCCGGTATTGTCCCTGGCCGTGTTGCCAAACACTTCGGCGTTGTCGGAATTTTCGATTTCGATCCCCGCCACGTTTCCAAAGGCCAGGGAATTTTTTACAACAATGTTTTCCGATTGGCCTACGTAGATTCCGGCGTCCTTCGAATGAGAGGCGATACAGGCATCGATCAGTACATTTTTGCATTGTACCGGGTAGATGGCATACGTTCCATTTTTGGACTTGTCGCCATTGGTCCAGGTGACATTCACTTTTCTAAACGTGATGCCATCGCAATGTTGGCTTTTGATCCCGTCTCCGGGCGCGTCTTCCACACTGAGGTCCTCTATGGTTATGTTTTGCCCGACGAGCTTCACGCCTTCACCCCCCGATGTCAATTCTTTGAAAGAGAGTACGGTCTCTGCCATGCCGGCTCCTTTTATCGTGACGTTTTTTTTGTTGTCAAGGATCAGTTGGGTCTTTACGTTATAAAACCCGGCCGGAATCGCTATCGTGTCCCCGTCCTCCGCAAAGATAAATGCCTCAATCAATCGGTCAATTTCTTCCGGGCTTGCCCGAGGAACCTTGCTCGAATCGAAAGACTGCTCGGAGCTGCTGCGTTGACAACTCAGCAAGATAGTGGCCGAAAGCACTAATCCCACAGGAATACGCAAAGCCTTGATTTTTTGCACGAGTGAAAATGGTTGGTTATTTCAAAAATAGGTTAAACCGATTAATTTTTCGCTTGACAAATATCAAAAAATCACCGTTCCGACCGGATTCGGCTCAGCGTTTCAATATTAATCCCCAAAAAAGAAGCTATTTGTCCAATGGAGGCTTTTCGAATGATCTCCGGCTTTTCGTGTAACAATTCGGCATATCGTTCCCTGGCCGTTTTAAACTTGGAGAAAATCAAATGCTCTTCCAGTTTCACGTAATACGCCTCCAATACCGTTCGGTAAATGGTTGCCCATGTCGGCTCTCGATCAAATAGCTCGTTGAGTTGTTCTTTACCAAATTCCAGCACAACGGAATCTTCCAAAGCCTCGATGTTTTCATAGGTGGGCTGTTGGGTGATAAAGCCAGACATGGAAGTGATAAATTCTCCGGCAAGGCTAAAACTAATGGTAACATCCTTTACTTCTCTGTGGTAGAAACTCCGTACCATTCCTTGTTCAATAAAAAACAGTTTGTCGCAAATATCCCCTTCTCTAAGTAGCAACTCGCCCTTAGTAAATCTCTTTACAACGGATATGTCCAAAAAGGCACCGATGGAACGGCCTTTCAACCCGCTGAATTGGTTGAAGGTTTTCAACAGCAAATTGTGATCCGTTCGCATGATTTTTGGGGCTTCGTATTTTCGGGGGGCTTCCAGGAACAATTATCTCCGAATATATCGAAATTACCGGAATAATGGGGTACCCCCCCTTCCCATTTGCACAAATTGTTGCATGAAACCTTAAACACCGTTCTCCGTAAAAAGAACGCTATCCCCCTTTCTGACCCCGTAATCAACTATATAGTTAGATTTGGAAAACCGGTGGGTTGTTTTAAAAGCTATAAAAACGCCGGCGATGTGGATCGGAATTGTACCGACTACCCTTGCTTCCTCCAAAAATTTTCCCCGCTGCCGTATCCGTTACTTGTCTTCCCGTTCCTCCGAGCGAAAATAGGCAAACAGAAACACATAAAATAGACAAGAAACCAGGTGCCAAAGCGCATGGCCCTGAAAGATGGCATCCGGACCGGAGAATTTACCAGCAATATCCAGGTCCCGAATCCTTGAACCCAGCGTTATGGCGACCACCGCTGCCACAAACCAGCGGAACTGCACGTATCTACCCGGCTGAATCAGGCTAACGCCTGCAAAAAGCACTAAAATACCGGTGAGGTAACCGGATATTTCGGAAAAGGAATAGTCCCATTTGTAATACGAAAAATAAGCAGACCCGTAAACGACCATTACCGCAAGCACTGGCCAGCTGGGCATTGGCCGGCGGGTTCGGGGTACCCGCATCCTTGGCAGCCAACTTCCGATCGCAAACGCAGCGAGGCAAATCATCGTCGCATACATCCCCCCTACGTCACATTGCTGCCCGTACCGGGTCAGCGAGGCATGAAAGAAGCCGCTTCCCAGGCCGAGGTAAATGCCGGCAAGGCCAAAGAGAAACGTCTGTACAGGAGCAAAGGTCAGATACCCCCGCTGTAGGGGAAGTTTTCGTTTCCAGTCGTATATCGCCAGCGCAACCGCATAGAAGCCAAAACAAATGTATACAAGGTTGGACCAGGTATTCATCCGTGTTCGGAAAATACTATCCGGATAGATGCGCTCTGCGTATTTTGGAGCGGTGAATTCGCTTGCCGGCACCCAGTCGACCCATACCGGCACATCTTTGAATGCAGCGAAGGCAAGCACAGCCAGCAGGAAAACCAGACCGGTACCCCCCAGGCCAATCCCATGCACCCAAAGGGGAAGCCGATTGAGCTTTAATCGTTCAGCCATACCGACGTGTAAACGCTTTTCTACGGAAACCTGTTCCTGGGACATGGTTTATGTGCTTTGGGAATATTGACGGATACGACCATTTATGATTACCAGGGTTGTACTGGAATGGTTGGGCTTATTGCAAAACAAGATCGGATAATTCAACAATTTTCCAATGTAACGAAAATGAGTTTTACTCAATGCTATTTTTGATAGTTTATTGCGAGTAAAGTCAGCAACGGACGAATCGGACTGGTAAAGGAAAGGTATCGTCCGATGGAATACGCTGTTTAAGAACATTTTGGTCGTATCACTGACCGATTGATTCTAAGAATCGCCAAAATTAGCTGGAGACCCGCGGGATTCCTCGTCCGCATTTCCCATTTATTTCGTACCTTCATTCGGAAAAAACACACAAAACGATGAAAAAAAATATCCTTATTGGTGCCGGAGTCCTTGTATTGATTTTTATAATCTGGGTAGTGTACGGTTTGTTTTTTGCCACGCCGGCAAGTCCTCCGGCCACGGCTTCCTACAGTCAGGGCGGCTTGGAAATAAGCATCGACTACAGCCAGCCCTCCAAAAAAGGGCGGCTTATCTTTGGGGAAGAACCTGCCGGTGCCTTACAGCCCTACGGGAAATACTGGCGCCTTGGTGCCAATGCCGCCACGGAGATCACTTTTAATCAGGACGTAACCTTCGGCGGGAAACCAGTAGACGCTGGAACCTACCGCATGTATGCAGTGCCGGGAGCGGACGCATTTGAGGTGCGACTCAATAGTGAAACCGGCGTATTCTTTGGTGTAGCGGAACCGGATTATGCGTTGGATGTACTGACCGTTCAGGCTCCGGTCCAGAAAATCGATTCCGTGGTGGAGACCTTTACTATCGACATCCGCTCCTCGGATAATGGAGCCATCGTAGCCTTTAGCTGGGATGATGTCCTGTTTACTGTACCGGTAACCCTCCAATAATAAATATTCGCCACCGCTGCTCTCCCCCTCCTGAAACCAAGAGGGGGATTTGGTAAGAATCAGCTTGACGTTACTTTTCCAAGTATGATTCAATTAGTTTCAAAACGTTTAACAGTTCCTCCTCTACCTTACTATTCGAAAAGCGCAGCACTGTAATTCCATACGATTCGAGAATTGCATCCCTTTCCCGGTCGGCCAACCGTCGTTCTTCGATATAATGGGACGCACCGTCCAGCTCGATCGCCAGTCTTGCTTCCGGACAGTAAAAGCCCAAGATAAAATCTCCGAAACTGTGCTGCCGCCTAAACTTTTTACCCATTAGTTGCCGGCCTTTTAAGCATTGCCAAAGCTCAAATTCGGGCTGGTTGGGACTGTTGCGCAAGGCCTTTCTAGTTTCTTAGAGGAATTTTTTATTGTGCAGCTGTCCCATTTTTGCCGAAATTGTTTACAAAGTATGTTAACGTGATTTTATAGTAAATAACTTCAAGTTACAAACTATTAGCTAGTTATGTCAAATTATCTATGGTTTCTACAATCCTATCCTCCCCCTCCTGAAACCAGGAGGGGGCCGGGGGGAGGTCAAATGGAATAGCTTTACAGCATTGAATATAGGATACCTTTTCTACCCGGCTAACTGTCGGTCAATTTTGCCTCGTGAGTAGCGTATAGAATTACGCAATTATTCACCGCTGCTCTCCCCCTCCTGGAACCAGGAGGAGCCGGGGGGAGGTTCAGTCATTCCCATTCATCCCAAATTATCTCCTGAAAACTGCTCGAATGAAATACAAAAGTACTTTCGGGAAGATTCTGATCGACTGATAGATTTGTAAATTCGTAGGGGATCTCGGTTTGCCTCCGGTCTAACGTGACGATCTTTTCCGGAAAATGAGTAGATGCATTGATCCAAATATTGATTCGATGAAAACCCAGGTCGGTATTGCCGGAAGAAAGGGAAACCTTTTCGTAAATCGTACCAGCAAGAGGTTCATTTCCCAGGTATTCGGGCTTCCAATTTGAATCAAAGATCATAGAAAATGGCAGCGATGGTCCACCATCTTCATCGGCATCATTTGCTAAAAGTTGCAATTTTTCAAAAGAAGGAGATTCTCAGCATTTGATGGAGGAAAGCAGCGAATCCCTGCTGACTTAAGGTAGCTGGCGTTGATTGGTTAACGGCCGTTCGGGAAATCCGCCTTTCCATAACCCAAAGGAACGAGTCAGTAACCAGAAGAAATCGTAAAAGTGGCCTACACCTACGATTCGCACATCCTTCTGAATACCTATTCCTTGGCGATTTGTTCGGGGTCCAATTCTACAATCACTTCATTTCGGCGATTGATCGCTTCAAAGGGAGCATTGTATCCCAAAAAATAAAATTTATTCGTGTGTTCAATCCCTTCAGCGGCTAAAGCTACCAGTAACTTCTCCTTGTACTCCGCAATTCGTTCGTCCGATGCCCAACCGCCAAATCGAATTGCCGCAACCGTTTTGGCAGGTTCCTCACTAAATTTGATCTCGGATCGGTCTGGCTGCGGAAGGGTCTCTTGGGTATACTCCTTGGGAACCATAAACATCATCGTCATCGAGTCTTCCAGCGACATGGCCACGGGCGTGGTCATGGCAATCTTTTGCTTTTGTTCATTTCCTCCAAAAATATATCCAGCCAGGATGGAAAACCCGCGGTTGGAAGCGGCTTTGTAGCTATCGGAAGCGAGTTTGACAGTAGTAAACAGCCTTGCCTCATAGGAGCGAAGTTCGAAATCCGTGTAGGTTTTGAGAACTTTGTAGGGGTAGGTTTCCGTATTTTTTTGTTGCGTCATGGCATAAAGCTGTATCGCGATACCGATAAATAAGATGATTCCGAGTAAGACAACGATTGTTTTCATAGTAAGGTATTGGCTGCTGATCCGGTTTTCCTAACGCGTCACCGCTTGTATACCTAAGTACTTTACTACCGAATTTGTTTGCACGGTGGCTGATCAACCACTCTTTTTCTCCTTTGTACCAGTTAAACACTGTCTCCCCCGCTATTTGTTCCCCAAAGACAAGCTCGCCCAAACGGTATTTAAGACGCACATCTCCCAGGAAATAAGTATCTTGTGGTTTAAATAAAGTAAGCCATGAAACCCAACAACAGTAGCCTTGAAGGCATCCTATACGCAAACCTTTGCTTATTTTTTCTTTTTTTCTCCTCTGTTTCTGCCCTAAACGCACAAGACGGGGTTATTTCCGGTGAGTTTGTAGTCGAACCTCCTACCCTCCTAAACCTGGGATTCGAATGGAAAATTTCCGGTGACGCAAACCGCAATGCAAAAGTAGCGGTCAGCTACCGCAAGGAAGGCAGTTCGCAATGGCTGAAAGGCATGCCCCTACTTCGGATCGGAGGCGAGAAGATTTTCCGCGAAGCAGAACAGTTAGCATATACCGTGCCTCACCAGTTTGCGGGTAGCATTCTCGACCTAGAACCCGGAATCACCTACACCTGTCGTTTTGAACTTTCAGATCCGGATGGTGTGTCAGGAACTACCCTTAAGGAAGTAAACGTCACGACGCGAACGGTTCCAAAAGCCTACGAACAAGGACGAACGCTGCATGTGTATCCTCCTGGATTTAACGGAGAAAAGATGCAACCCGCCTTCGAGGGGCTTAAACAGGCGTATTATGGATCCGGGCTGGGAGACTGGTCGGTGGTAAGCGAGAGAACGGTACAGCCTGGAGACATTATTCTGGTGCATGCCGGCACCTACAAAGCCGATTTATTGGACTATGTGGACCCCCACGGGATTCCATTTGACGGGACGTATGTTTTGAATGTCAAAGCCACGGAAGAAAAGCCCATTGTCATTCGTGGCGCGGGAGATGGGGCCGCTATTTTTGACGGCAACGGTGCCCACCGGTTATTTGATGTGATGGGTACCCAACATCATATTTTTGAGAATCTTACTTTCCGGAACACGGACATCGTGTTTGCAGCCGGCACGAAAGGAGTAGTCGGAGCCAGCAACCTAACGATCCGCAATTGCCGGATGGAAGAAGTGGGCTTGGGACTGATTTCGGAATTCGCGGGATCCAGGGATTTCTACATCGCCGATAACGTGATTTTGGGAAGGGATCCGCGCAATCATCTGGTAGGCTGGGCCAATCCGGCCCCCTATCCCCCCAGTCCGTTGAAGAGTTATATGGGAATTAAAGTTTACGGTTCAGGCCACGTTATTTGTCACAATGCCGTCGCTTTTTTTCACGACGGTATCAACGTTTCCACCTACGGAACGCCAGAGGAATCACAGGATTTAAAGGCTGTCTCCATCGATATATACAATAACGACCTGCACCTGATGGTCGATGACTTCATCGAAGCAGACGGGGGCGTACATAATATCCGGATCATGCGAAATCGCGGGGTTAATTCGGGACAATGTGCATTGAGTGCCCAGCCGGTTTTTGGCGGCCCGGCCTATTTTATTCGGAATGTTGTCTACCACATACCCAACGGATTTGCATTTAAATTCATGGCCAAACCTGCCGGGCTGATCGTTTACCACAACACCATCATTGCAGAAAATCGGAATACCCAGACTTTTTCAAACGCCCATTTTCGGAACAACCTGTTTATGGGTACCGAGGTTCCCGGCAGGCCGGTAAATGCCTTTCCCTTTGCGACGGCTTATTCGACTTCCGATTACAACGGGTACCGGCCCAACCCCGATACCGAAAACCATTTTCTTTACCTGGGACCAGGGAAGGATAAGACGTACGATTACGAGTTAAGCAATGAGGACCTACACCGCTTTTCCTCGCTGGAAGCCTTACATGCCGCCAGCGGTTTGGAGGCCAATGGCGTACTGGTAGACTACGAGGTATTCAACGAAATGACTGCTCCCGACCCCGAAAACCCCCACGGTATTTACCATGCCGAAGATTTGAACTTCACCCTGCATCCATCCGGAAAAGCTGTGGATAAAGGCACCGTGATTCCCAATATTAACGATCAGTACTCGGGAAAGGCTCCCGATTTGGGGGCCCTGGAAGCTGGTGATCCGCCTCCCATCTATGGCCCGAGGAGCTTGAAGGATCGAAATTGGTACCGATAATCGGTGTATTTTGGGCATCGAGAAACAGAGGAGGTATCTGTAGAACTACCGCATCGTTGCCGGTTTACCTGTTCTTTTCGGGATTGCACGAGGCTCGGTCCACTCACGCTTTTACTAGGCGGTGCAAAGCGAGCAGAAACGCACCATGCTTTTGGTTTCGGGGTGATCAGTTATCGGTCAGGTATTCCACCAGGGCCTTTACAATCGGTTTTGGTAGGTAGTCCCGGTCAAATAGCAGTGGATAATCTGTTCTACCCCGAACGGGCCAGTTGTTTTTCCAGGAGTGCCTGTCGGTAATACCCCAGGTGGTGACTCGACTAATGTTATCGGCATGTTTCAGAAACAACTGGAAAAAGTCCAGATACCGTTGGGTAAAGGCGGCTGACACCTCTTCCGGCAAACCTTGGGTATAGGGATTCAACGTTTCCTGATAAGCCTTTGTGTCAGAAATTTCCGCACCCGATCGATTCCCGGGCGAAGGCAGCACCGTCAGGTCCAGTTCCGTAATCATCACAGTTACGCCCAGATCGGAAAAGGCGACAATGCTTTTTTCAAATTCATCCAGGGAGGGGTAGTTCATGCCTACATGCCCCTGCATGCCAATGCCGTCTATTCGCAATCCTTTTTCTTGTAAGGTTCGTACCATTTTCACTACTCCTGCCCTTTTGCCCGCATTCGCCATGGAATAATCGTTGTAATACAAGGCCGCCTGTGGGTCCGCTTCATGGGCAAATTGAAAAGCCAGGTGGATAAATTCCTCGCCCAGGATCTGATAAAATTTACTTTCACGGTAGGAGCCGTCGTCCAGGATCGCCTCATTGACCACATCCCAGCCATGGATTCTGCCTTTATACCTCCCCACCACGGTCTTTATATGGGTTTCCATCCGCTGTTTCAACTGCTCCGCAGAAACTTCATTTCCCTGTTTGTCGGTAAAAAACCAATCCGGTGCCTGGGAGTGCCAGATCAGTGTATGGCCAACGATGTGCATGTCGTTCTTCTCTCCAAATGCGACAAATGCGTCGGCGAGGTCAAAGGCAAACTCCCCTTCCCGGGGCTGGATGCGTTCACTTTTCATCACATTCTCCGGAGTGATGGAATTAAAGTGGCGCTGCAATAAATCGATTGCCGGCCCATCTTCTCCGGTAATTTGCCGCCGATTCATGGCTGCACCCACATAAAATGTATCGGCAAATAGTTCTTTTAGCTGCAGGTCGGCACCTGCTAAAGAAGACCCATCGGGTTCGGTTTGCGCCTGGCTCCCAAACATGGTAAAAAAAACGACTACAAGTAATGCTGCTTTCATCAATTCGGTAGTTTAGTAGAAAATGGCATCGAAAAATGCCTTCATTTTTGCCGCATAGGGTACCCCATACCGTTTAAACGTGTCCCTGGTCTGAGCATCCGGCTTCCAATCGAAAAACGCATGCCCTGCTCCCGGCACCTCCAGGTAGCTAACCTCTTGCCCTTTTGCCTGCAACTCCACCACGTATTGCTGAACCATCCGCTCAGTGATAAGGGAGTCGTTTGCTCCCCGAACAATGAAATGGGGTAGTTTTCGTATTTCGGCCTTGGGTACGTGCCGGATCGGAGACACGGCATCCCAGTAGGCGGCATCCGTTTGGCGTAGGAAGTTCTTGAAATCCGCCGCATCGGATGGTCCATAGCTGGGTGCAACCGCTTTTATTGCTGCCGTAATTTCCTGTTTCACCTGCTCCAGCGATTTGCCAGGCGGTACGTACACGGGCTTGAATTCGTAGATTCCCTCTTTTTCTCCGAAGCCAGCAGTACCAATGGATGGGCTGAATACGGCCGCGGCTTCTGAAAGATGTCCGCCGGCACTGTCACCCGTTAAGGCAATTCTCCCGGGATCCGCACCATACGCTACAGCATGGGCTTGTATATGGGCAATCGCACCAAATACGTCCTCGATCAGCTGGTGCATGGAATTAGGCGTTTCGTCCCCATCCAAGTTGTTAATCCATCGGTAGTCGATGCTAAAAACCACGTAGTTGCCCCCTTTGGTCAGTTCCCGTGCCAAACCGCGCATGATGTCTTCGTTATTGGAAGACCAACCCCCGCCGTGGACGATAATTATAGCGGGGAGCTCTCGGGCACCAATGGGGGAATACACATCGTATTTCAACGGCTTTTTTCCCGGTCTTGCATAGATAACGTCCTGTTTTACATGAAGATGTGCAACCAGGGACGCCTCGATAAAGGTTGCGCCCAGCAGTAGGTCATCATCTACGGAAATGGTCACCTCGGGGATAAAATACTCCCTACTTGTCGTTCCCCACATGCCGCCCTTTACGGTGCAATAAATTGCATCCAGGCTGTACCCGGCTTCGGGACAGGCGGCGATGGTTAGTTCGGTACCGGCCGATACCCTGCCATCTGCGGGAAGTTGCGGGTGGAGGGTATAGCTGCCCTTTTCAGGCGGAACCAGCGTTACCTGAAAGGTTTGATTCCCTTCCTTACCAGTCGTATCGGAATCGAGTTTTGTCATAGATTGTAAAAATAGCCCCGGTATAAACGGGGGGATAACCTAATAAACTAATCGGTTCGGGTAGTTCATTCGGAATCTTTCCCTATTTGATACTGGAATTAGTTCTGTCGCCCTTCTCCACTGAAATGGAGACATTCACCGGGTTGGACGATCACCGCTCGTCTACAGTAAATGGAATTTTTCGCGAGAATGGCTACATTTATTCCTATTTCATCAACTTGACCGAATTGGTCCGAAAACATTTGGGTCGCATTTATCGGCTTTTCCGGAGCGATTATCGGTTCGTTGGCCATGCTAGCCGGCACCCCGCTCTCCCATTACCTACAGCGGCAGAGAAGGAGTGCGCACGCAAAGACCTGCTGCTGAAACTTCTAAACGATGGTGCGCACGATTGGCGGGAGTTGGAGACGCATCAACACCTGATCGGTGCCGATGAGGCGACTACCAAGCGTTTGCTTATCGATATCGGTGCACGGGCCTCCGAAAACGGCAACCCGATCTGGGCGCTGATCGGCAAACAACTCCTTCCCCGAAAACGCTGAGCCAATTAGTTCCCGGCCTTGATGTAGGCCCAACCCTGTTCCTGTTTGAGGATGATTTCTGCCAACGCCGAAGGTACCGTAATCACCCCGGAAATCAAGTCCTCCTTGGATGCTTTGGCACGGCGCATGGTATTTTCGCAGGCGGCAAATACCACCCCGCGTCCAAGCAAATCGGTCACACCCGCTGCTACCTGACTTTCCGCATGCAGCACCAGCGGCAGGGCGGTTCCATGGCAAATAACTTCGATTTCTGCATTGGGCAGTGCACGGAGGATATTGTTTAGTTGGCCGATAACCTGCTGTTGATCGGAATTTTCTCCTTTGGTCACCTGAAAGATAACCCGGTGTTTTTCCTGGTCCACAACCTGAGCGGACAAGAGTACTGGACTTGTCAGGAACAGTACGAGTGCTACAAAGCGAAGGATTGGTTTCATAGAATGATGATTTTTTTGACGCCTGCAAAATGGCAGACTGGGAATCGCGTAAGGCTTGTCGGTATCACGCCAGGTGCCCAGCGTCATGCGAGATTCCGTGATGCTTACCTAATTTGCCCGAATATACGGTTATTTTTTAATTATTATGCGTTCAGTTCCTGCTCCTTTTTCGGCGTGGATGCCTGCACCAGGTCGTCGAAAATCAGGTACAAACAGGGTACGATCACCAAAATGATAGCCGTAGCGAAAATAATTCCAAAGCCCAGAGAGATGGCCATGGGGATCAGTTGCATGGCCTGACTGGAAGTCTCCAAAATAATCGGGGTCAGGCCACCGAAAGTGGTCAGGGTGGTCAGGACGATGGGGCGGAAACGGCGTACCCCGGCCTCATGGATCGCCTCGTAGGCCGAAGTCGCCTTGTCTCGGTTCTTGTTGGCATAGTCGATCATGATCAACGAGTCGTTGACCACTACACCAGACAGTGCAATGACCCCCATCAGGCTGACCAACGACAGGTCGTATCCCAGGAGTATGTGCCCAATGACCGCGCCTACAATACCGAAAGGAATGGCAAGCATGATCACAATGGGCTGGGTATAGCTGCCCAATGCAACAGCCAGTAAACAGAAAATAAGCAGCATGGCAATGACAAAACCGGACCAAAGGGCGGCTGTAGACTCCCGCATCTCAGCCTGACTACCTTCGTAGGTCCAGGAAACACCGGGGAAGTCGGCGCGCAATTGAGGCAATACCCGCTCATTGAGAGCCTTTAGCACACGGGTTTGAGCAGCGGGTGGTTCCACGTCCATTCCCACATTTACTACGCGCTTGCCATCCCGGCGATTGATATTGGTAAAGGTCTCTCCTTCTTTGATACGCACCACATCAAGCAACGGAACAGCCACGCCATTGGGCGCCTGAATAATAAAGTCTTCCAGGTAATCCATGTCTTTTCGTTCTTCCAATGGCAGTTTTACCCGTACTTCAAATTCGTTGATCCCTCGCAGCTGCCGCATGGCCAATGCCCCGAAAAAGGCATCCCGGATTTGTTGGCCCACGATATTCGGGGTAAGTCCCAGATTCCGGCCTTCCGGTAGCAATTCGAATCCCAGTTGCAGCTTTCCCTTATTATAGTTGTCGCTGACATCCCGGGTCTCGGAAAAGTCCTGCACCCGTTGCAAAAATTCTGCACTGGCCCGCTCCAGTACGTTGATATCGGGATGGCTTAAATCCACGCTGATATCCTGCCTGGCTCCTCCCGGACCCCGCTCGGCTTCAAAGTTGATTTGGTCCACGCCTTTGATATCCCCAATATTGTCTCGCCAGAGTTCGATCAGTTCTTTCGGGCCCATCTCCCGTTCGTCCGGTGGTTTCATGACGATTTCCACGTCAATAAAATCCTTTCCCCGGACATTTGTTTTTACCCCATAGGCCACCTCGTACAGGTTGTGCGTTTCAAACATCTTTCGGGTATTGGTGGTGATTTCCTCTGCAATTTTCGCCGCCTGATCGTTGGTGGTGCCCACCGGAAGGCGAACGGCGGCTTCAATCTCATCGGCAGCTACTTCCGGCATCAATACCATGCCCATGTGGTCGCTGTAGCCAAAACCGCCGACCAGGATCAGCAAGGAAATAGCCGCCGAAAAGGTCAGGTAGCGGTTCCGTA
This sequence comes from Cyclobacterium xiamenense, assembly GCF_009467825.1. Classification (GTDB taxonomy): domain Bacteria; phylum Bacteroidota; class Bacteroidia; order Cytophagales; family Cyclobacteriaceae; genus Cyclobacterium; species Cyclobacterium xiamenense. The sequence goes on from NZ_WIOK01000011.1 coordinate 159,296, forward strand.
GACAAAGGTTGAGAAATGGTTTGTAGGTACGGTTGACGAAGCGATTAAAACCAGCAGCAATGGTACCCTGCCAGGTCTCCAGCGTTAAAATCCAGCGGTGTTTTCTTGTTTTGGGCGCCTGGGTCACGTGGGAAGGAAGTATAAACAACGCTTCGAAGAGGGATACAAAAAGCACGACGATGACCACGACGGGGAGTGGCCACCAGTATTTCCCGGTTTCACCCGGAATAAACAGCAGCGGAACAAATGCAATGACCGTAGTCAGGATGCTAATAATCACCGGTTTGGAGACATCCCTGGCTCCGAGTATGGCAGCATCCATGTAGGAATAGCCCTTTTGGCGGTATTCGTAGATGTTCTCACCTACCACAATGGCGTCATCCACGACGATTCCCAGCACGATCAGAAAACCAAACATGGAAATCATGTTAATGCTGATTCCTACTGCGGGAAAGAACAACATGGCCCCGACAAAGGAGATGGTCATCCCCATCATTACCCAGAACGCAAGCCGGTATTCCAAAAACAACCCCAGAATTACCAGAACGATCAAAATCGCCATCAGGCCGTTTTCTGTAAGCAGGGACAGGCGTTCGCGGAAATCTTCCGCCCGGTTGCTTTCGATCCGAACCTGAACTCCCGGTGGCAGACTGGATTCAAACTCTTTCAGGATGGCCTTGACTGTGGCCTCGATTTCCAGCGGGGATTGCTTTCCAATGCGAAAGACCTCCAGGTCCACGGTATTTTGTTGCTCAAATTGCCCGTGAAATCCTACCTCCTCGAAGCCATCCCGGATACTGGCGATGTCTCCCAGGGTAACGGTAGACCCGGATTCGGAGGAGATAATGTCGATTTTGGCAAATTCTTCTGCTACCAGTTTTCGCTCCTCCATGCGGAGCAAAATTTCTCCGGAAAGGGTCTCGATGGAACCAGCCGGAATATCCCGGCTGGAGTTTTCGATCAGGTCGGCTACCTGCCCCAGTGTAAGGTTGTATTTGAGCAGGGTGTTTCGGGGGATCTCCACATGGGTGACAAAGTCGGGGACATTGCCGATCTCTACCTGCGTGATTTGATCGTTGCTGAGCAAACGTGTGCGCAGCCTTTCTGCCAGAATCCGCAGGGTCCACACGTCTACATCTCCGTAAATCCCTACCTGCATGACGTCCATTTGTTGGTTTTGCAGGATGATCTGGGGACGCTCGATGTCATCGGGAAACGTTTGGACCCGACTTACTGCCTGGTTGATATCCTGCAAGGCCTTCATCCGGTCCGTTCCCGGAATCAGCCAAATTTCTACCGTACCAGAGCCTTCGTTAGCAGTAGAAATGATCTCTTTGATGCCCTGTACTTCCCTCACCTTTTCTTCCACCGGAAGTACAATGCCTTGTTCCACCTCCTCTGGCGCCGCTCCCGGATAGACCACCGAGACTTCCACGATATCCAATTGAAATTGGGGAAAAACCTCCTTTTGGATGGAATACATCGTATAGATGCCACCGGCCAAAAAGATGATCATCAGCAAGTTAGTGATGATGGGCCGCCTGGCCATAAAGGCAATGGGGCCTTTTTCGGTTTCAAGGTTTTCGTGTTCCTTCATGCGTTTGCTTGTTAATCTTCGTCCAGACGAAGCGGTGATCCATTCACCACGGTGGCCAAATCGGTCGCCACTACCCGGGCATTTGCTTCCAGACCGCTGTCGATGTAGGCAAACTCCTGATCCTCAAAACGGATGTTTACGTTCTTAATAGCGAGTTCCCCTTTCTGCATCACCCAAACGGTATTGCCTGGACGGATGTATTGCCGTTCCAGGCGCGTTACATTCTTCAGTTGCCGTGCCTGTATCTGTACTTCTACAAAAGTCCCGATGATCAGGGGCGGTTTGCTTGGATCCGGTGTTCGCCGCATCAGGGGGTCGTCCACCCGGATGATCACCCTTGCCAGCCGGGTTTGGCCGTCCAGCGAGCCTACGAGGCGCGACACCCGGCCTTCTCTGTACTGTCCGGGCTCCCAGGCAGCGGGATGCACGATTTTTACGGGGGCACCACTTCCGGCCGTATTTTCGTCGATATCCAGCCAGTTAACTTTGGAAAGGGGTACGTTGGCCATCACCCAGTACTCGTCGATGCCAACCAGTCTTCCCAGATCTGATCCGGGAGCGATTTGCGAGCCCAGGTTGACGTTTCGGGAAAGAATGTGCGCGTCGAATGGAGCCCGTATACTGGCGCGTTCCAAATCCAACGATGCCTGGTTGACGGCAGCTTCGGCCGCCGCCACATTTGCCCTGGCCGCCTCCAGCTGGGGTTTGCGCAATACCAGGTTTCGGTTCTCCGGAGAGAGTTCGTCGCCAATTAACTCGTAATCCTTTTGCGCCACGTCCTGTCGACCCAGCTCCACCTCGTAATCCGATTGGGCAAGCGCCAAATCGCTTTTCCGAAGCATGAGTGTATTCTCAAAATCGGCTGGATTAATCTGAACCAGCAGCTCTCCCTTTTTCACATAAGCCCCGGGAACAAACCGGGAAGCAATTTGGGTGATCTCCCCTCCTACCTGATTGCTGAGCGAAATATCCGTTGCCGGTTGGACAATACCCGTGGCCACCACGGTGGGCGTAAAATCTCCCTGTTCGGCCTCGACCACATCGACCAACATGGCGGTGGTTTTGGAGGCACCCTCCATTTCTGCTTCAGGGGCGGTCCAGAAAAAGATCATGGCCGCCAGCATGCTGCCGGCAAGTAGTCCCAGGCTAATCCATACGGTTTTCTTTTTCGTCATTTTGAGGGGATTGGGTTGTCATTTCGAGTAATTTCTCCATCGTTTTCCGCGGGCGTTTCAAATCCGCCAGCCAGCGCCCGGTATAGCGCCAACCGAAACAGTAGCTGATCCAGCCGAGCACCTACCAAATCCCGCTTCAGCTGCTGCATCTGGTCCAGACTGACCAGTACGTCCAGGTAAGCAATGGAGCCGTTTAGGTATTCCACACGCAATTGTCCAAACGCACGCTCAGCTAGATTCAATTGGTTTTCCAGGTACCCGATCCGCTTTTTTTGCAGGCTTTCCCGCACCAGCGCATCTTCTACTTCTTGAAGGGCTTGCAAGACCGTCTGACCGTAGACCTGAACTTGCTGCTCCCGGAATGCTTCCGCCCGATCCTTTTCGGCGTTCAGGCGCCCTCCATAGAAAAGCGGCATCAGTAAACTGCTTGTCAGAGATGCAGCCTGGGATTCCACCAGGTTTGTGAGCGTATTGGAACGAAGGGCTCCTGTCAGATTGAATGTCAGTCGCGGATAGGTGTTGCTAATTGCCACCGCCACTTCCCGGTCAGCAGCCATCATGCGGTAAAAACTGCTTTGTACGTCCGGTCGGCGATTGATCAACTCCATGGGTAACCCCGCATCCGGTAAAGGACTCAACTCGGGAAGCGTTCCTGTCTGCTCCCCGGAAAGAGTTCCCGGTGCGGTTCCCAGTAGAACGGCCAGTCGATTGCGGAGCGTTCTAACCTCCATTTCAATGGCAGTCGCTTCTTCTTCGGTATTTTGTATCAATTGTTGCTGTCGAAGAATGTCCACCCCCCGCACCTGACCGCTGGCGAATCGCGCCCGAATTAAGGCCAAAACCTGCTCGTTGTATTCGGTTTGCTCTCGGATAAGGGCCAGTTGTTGCTGAAAGGCCTGCAAGGAAAACCAGGTCAAGGCTACTTCTCCCGCCACGCTAATGGCCAGTGTCTGATAGTCCAAAAAACTGGCTTTCAGGCGATCTTCCGCAGCCAACTTGCTTTGTTTAACCCTTCCCCAAAGGTCTACCTCGTAACTGCTACGAAGAGATAACTGGGTATTTTCACCACCCACGAAATCCGGAACAGGTCTACTGGCTCCACCTTGCAGTTCCAAGAACACCTGCGGTACCCGTTCCGAAGCAATAATGGCCACATCGCTTGCATTTTGGGCTACCTGAAACCAGGAACTCTTCAGGTCAAGGTTTTGCCTGAGTGCGCTGTCAATCAACAAATTCAGCTCTGCGTCGCCAAAATTGACCCACCAGTCTGCCTGCATTTCGGATTCTCCTGTGGGTAAGGAAAAGTCTTCGGGGACGGTCACCGGAATATCAGCGGTGGTTACTCGATTTCCGCATCCCGTGGCAACAGCGATTAGAACTATCGGCCAGACAAGGTGGCTAGCCAACGTCCGAAAATGCCGGACCAAAGGAACATAGTGGGTATAAAAGCTAGGGTTATTGGGCAAAAGACAGTTGGTTTTTATCGAAGTTACACATGATATCCCGGTAATTCCTAACCGCTCATCCACTTTCGGCAGGGGTATTGGCCGTAATGACGCCAAAACTGCACGGCACGTTCCCACTACAGATAGGTACTCACCGGGGTAAATCGAAATGTAGCGGAACAATTTGAAGGAAATCTGAATAACGGAAGTACTCCGTTAAATGCAACTTCCGAAAATAGAGGTAATAGATTGAATTCCAGGGAATAATACAATCGGTAAATCGGTTGGGTTCCGTTATATTCTTTTGTTTGACACAGTAGTTTCAACAGATTTCTCATAAAGCCACCTTCATGAAGCGATTCCCGATGCCAGGGCTAACCTGTAAATCTTCCATACAGATCATGGTATTGGCTTTATAACGCTTTCTTCGGAGCGGCGGTGCTGGTTTATCGGATGGGTTCTTTTAGCTTCTCCAAAAGTTCTTCGTAGTCAAATTGCAGATCTTCGTGCAAATTGGCAAGCAGCTTTTCAATTTTCCCGACCTGAAGGGCATACAGGTTGTCGATGACCGGATAGCGGTAATCCAGGTATCCCAATTCCTCGATTTTCTGGCAAAAGAAAGCAATCAGTTCAATTTTTGCGACGGGGTCTTTGGTCAGTTTTAGGTTTTTGTTGAGGATGCGCCGCACGCTTTGAGCGGATTTTTTGGCAGCATAATAGTTCCGGGTGTTTGCGGAGAAAAAGGCGGTTTCCAGGTCTTCTTTTACCGTAGCCACAAAAAGGGTGGCATCCTCGCTATCAAACAGCTTGAAATAGAGAAAGGTCTTATTGTCCCGGCTGAGTTTGCTTAGCTGCAGTATCAATTCGACCAGTTCCTTCGGTTCCTTTTGTTGAAGCTCTTTCTTTAAACTGCTTAAACTGGGTAATTGCATGGTATGGTTTCCCTAATTTGGTGAACATAGCTTAGCTCGTAAAAGTACATTCTTTTCTAAAAATACGAAGCGACATGCCTATCTATTATTGGAACCGTCAAATAACAGGCAAGCCCGCATACCCCCTTACCGCCGGTAGGTCAAAGTACCTCGCTTTATGATTACATTATAGTTATAAATAGTTGATAGAAAATTATTTAAGTGTTTTTATACGCATTTTACTTTAAATAAGTATGCTAGTCGCAATCTGTACAACAAATATCCGGTACTTTGGTTAATCGTGAGCTTCGCAAGATACGGTGATGCCCCAGTTCCTCGTTTACCGGGCTGTTCGTTTGTACGGGAGCAGCTGAACCGGAGGCATTCGCTGCGTAGCGCTGTTGGTAGCTTTGGGTAAAGGACTCCTGCTGACTCGAGTTCATGAAATTCGCTGTTGATTGGGCCACCAGTGCATCCTCCAATCCGGAAACATGGTCAAAAACGTTGGTAATCCGGGGCAATACTTCCACGACTACCACGCTCAAGGAGGCCGTCACTGGCAACCCGTACAATCGGAGCAATTGGTGTACTTCGGCATTCGTCCAAATGGTGGTGCCGTATTTGGTGGCATGTTTATTCCTGGAAGTCAGCGCTTTTAGTTTTAAGAACTTGCCTGCATTTCCCGTCACTCCCTGCCCTTTGACGGTTTTCCAGGCGATCTGTTGTAGCAATTGCATTTCTTGCTTGCTGTAGTTTTCCAGGAGACTTTCTGGCAGCTCGTTCGTTACTTGTACCCGCCAATCCAACGGACGGTCATCCAATAAAATGTTTCGGTAATCCCGATTATCTACCCGCTTCACCTGCGCATACAATAGCGCCCAAAGCTCGGTGCGGGGCGGGTCTGCGGTTACATTTTTACCTTTGTGAACAGCCACCGCATAGGGTGCCGTTACCCAGATTTTGTCTTTGTCCCGGTTTGGCATGCAGGATAAAATGGGGGCCGGATGCTGAATCCCCTGCATTTTCAAACGCCGACCAAACCGACCCTGTGCGGTGGTCCAAACCTTTTCCGGTGGATCTGCATCCGTGGGTCCCGTCCGCTCAAAGTGCCCGACTCGAAACTCATAGGTAAAAAAGCCAAACATCTCATCGCTATTGGCGTGCATACCGGGAGGCAGCGGCAGGATGTAATGAACATCGCTGTCTTTGCTTTTCAGCATGGGCTGCATGGCATTCAAGCCGGCAAGGTCTTTGGAGGAATCCGGCGAGACGATGCGGATCGGTTCCGGGTCCAGGGGCAAACGGGGCTCCTCGGGAGCTTGTAATAAGGAAGGATGATTGTTGCTAAGCAACTGGTCCGGAGCTTGCGCCAATACCCGCGCAAAATAGCAATCCTGGGGATCTTCGACGGGTTTGTCAAATTCAATCCACAAAAAGCGCTTTCGGGATTCGCTATTTTCGTATTTCTCATCCCGTACGTAGGGGGAAAGCGCATAGCCGGCCGAAACAATTTTGGGTACCTGTGCGGGCGGGCTCGTAATCGGCAGGATCATTTCCACCGGTTCCAGGGGATCGTTTACCGTGCCATGGTCTGGTTTGAACCGCGGCTCCAGTCGGTAGCTCAGGCTGATGGTATCCGGAAAAGTGCCGGGTTCATCGCGTTTGGGTTCCACCGCATCAAAAAATACCAGTCGTGTACTGGTACGCTGCGGGCCATCCAGGGACTCGAAGGAAGCCGTACGTATCAGTTTGAGCGTTCCGGCAAGTGCATCGACCTCCCCCTCTTCGGTATCGTGGGTAAATCTCTTGGACCGTCTCAGCTGGAATGCCTCGGTTTCCAGGGCATCCCACATCCAATCCCGGTCCAGTTCGTAATTCATACAAACCAACCAATGGTTGAATAAATCGCCCTTTGACGCAAAGGTGATGGAAGAGCCGTCCGGTGCCAGGCTATGGCGGATACGGCTACTGCAACCAAAAACTACTCGCTTTCCTTTGGGGGCATGAAGGGTCAGGCCGTTGCTCTGCAGTTGCAAACGGTCTGCCAGGTGCTGAATATTACTGGTCCGTTCGTCGCGCGATTTGCCGAGCAACAGACTGTTCCAGGTTCCATCAAATACGGTACGCGCATCCGATCGCATGTAGATGCCCTGCAACGCGGGAATACCGGCCGTTTGTACCAGCAATCCGGTCTCGTCCTGAGAGGGCTGGTACAACAGTACGGTAAAAGAGGCGCCATACCGCACGTCCATTTCGGGGTTGGCCTCATCCAAAACACCGTAGTAGGCCTCCGTCTGTGCTTCGGTTTCTTTGTCCTCACAAACTGCCCGAATGGTCAGCCGGGCCGTTCTGGAGGTGGGCAGTACCAATTCGGTGAGGTCGTCGATATCTGCCGTCAGTCCCAGGTCCTGTACCAGGTTTTGGGTAGCTCCGGTGCCGAGTACCTTATCGGTTCCCTGTATATCCCGGTATACAATGGGAATGGGTAGGCTGGCCTCGTACTGCGTTTCGTCGTTCCCAATGGCAGGAAAATAGCGGTAGGTGGTGTACAGGTGCACGTAATCGTCTTTGTCCGAGACACTGTCTAATTTATCAAGTTTAAGGCTGGCGATCTCCACGACAATTTCCACCCGGTCCACGTCCGGATCGGCAATACCCAGCCCCACCCGGTGCTCGGCATCGGCCGCCGCGGTACTCAGTCCCAGATTGGACTGCGCGGATAATCGCCCAATCGGGTCTTCATATTTGCCGGTATAGACCACGGCGGGATAGCTTAGTTTGGGACGTCGGATGGTCAGTATTTCCAGGTCGTTGGGCCCGTCTATCCCCGTGACCGGATGCACCTCTCCTGGGGCCGCCTGTGGGTTGGACTCAATTTCTAAAATTCGGGGTTGGATTGGGGCTATGTACCTTTTGAATCGGCAAAATCCGATATCCGAGGGGGTTTCGTTGATGGGTTGCCGCTCTATGGCCGGGCTACCCCCGCTGATATCCTGTAAGCGCACCCGGAATTCGTAAGCTTCGCCGTACCGCAACTGCGCCGTCAGGTTTCCCGCCTGGTAGATTTCATTGAGCCGGTTTTGCGCAGCTCCGGTTACTCCGGTTCCAGTGGTCACTGGATTACCGGCTTTGTCGGTTGCCGGCTGCCCGTCCGGATCGGCGTCCACATTGGGGTGGGTCGTCTGGTAAACCGCGGCGGCGTCGGCATCGGGTAGCACCATGCTGTGTCCGGTCCAGTTTGCAAAATACATGGGCAGCCAATAGGGCTGCGGCTGCCCCAGCACCTGCTCGGTTCCATCAAGCTGCATGGGGTAAACCTGGTAGGGCAATTCTCCGGAAAAATCACCCAGCACAATGGCATCATTGGGGGTATCCGGATCCCGGCTGAGGGCAAAGGCATTTCGGTTGCTCACCTGATTCAGCGATTCCCAAGAACCCGGCGTCCCTCCTTCCCCGGCTTGTTGGCGAACGTCGATGACGAACCCATGTACCCCGATGGGCGCGTCCAGCCGTTTAACCGGACCGCTTACGCTAGGGTCTTCGGAAAGTTGCCGAAGGTACCAGTTGAGCAACTGCAAATCGTCCCAGCCGAGTTGAATGCCCGCATCGGTAAGGGGGTATGAACCATCCGGTTCTTCGATCAGGGGATCGCGGTGTGGCGCCTGGTGGCAATGCACGGTTTTGGCAAAGCCGTCGTCGTAAATGGCCGTTTCTATAAACAAATTGTCGTAGTTGCCATCGTGAATGGAAAGCACCGGGTACAGCTGCGGTGCAAAAACCTGGCGTGGCTCACCGGGCCGCAAGATAGGAATGCGGGCCGCATACCGTTTGATAAAACCGTCCTCTGCGGCAAACGGAGGGCTAAAGCTGCTTCCTTCGGCCAGGTCCAGGTACAGGAAGCCCCCGTCCGGAAACGTATCGGCGGCAATAGGCAGGCTGAAGGAATAGATAAAGCCGGCCGCCCTCGCAAGCAGAGGCTGACGCAGGATATGCGCGAATACCTTTCCCCAGCTGACGGATGGACCGCTTTGCTGAAATCCCTGATGGAATTTGGCACCCTTCACGGCACAGTGGTAGGTATCGTCGGTAAAGGCATTTTTGTTGTTGATGGCCTTTAATCCGGTTGCTTTTAGAAACGTCTTGGGTAGGTGCTTGTAGACAGATACGTTCCGGGGCCGGGGAGCCTGAAATTGCCGGGACTGGGGTATGGCTGCCAGGCTGGCATTGGTATTAACCATGTTTTGGTCCGCTATCTGAAGGTGATTGGCCATGGCTTCGAAAATCTCCCTGGGGTTTGCCGGAGATTGGGTGCTTACCGGAATGGCATCGGTAAGGGCTTGGGGCTGCGGCAATGGGTTGGCCCCAAATCCTTGTATCACCTGAGCTCCAAAGGAGAAATTCGCATCCGCAAACGCGACCGTGGCATCGGGAATTGCCGGCTGCTGCCCGGTGATGATCGGGCTGAGCGGGTTATGGTCCCGGGGGAGCACCACGATGTTTACCTGCAATTCGTTTCCGTCAAAATACTGCGGAAAGGTCATGATGGAGAGTCGTTGATTCGGATTCATGGTAAAAATGAATTAGGCAATCCGGCGTTGCTCCTGCCAGGATTCGGTGAAATTGATATTGATGATAAAGGCGATGCTTATATCCAGGCCAAAGGTGACCTGGCATTGCATATCGGTACGGGAATCACCCCCGGGCAGTGCCTTTTTGGCATACGTACCTTTGGCTTCAATGCGAATGGTAATGGACACGATACCGCCCAGTATTTCCGCATGCCCCTCGAAAAGCAGAAAAGCGGAGACTTCCACAATTCCCTCGGCAATAAAGATTTCCGCTCCGACGACGAACAGGACGCTGACATTTCCGGCAACCGGTAGCCCTACCACGATTTGTGCGCCGAATCCAAATTTCATCCGAAGGGAAGGCCCCAGTTGGGTATCCGCAGCGATGTCCACCTCAGCCTGTCCGATGGCGTAGATGGTCGCTGCAGAAACGGACACACACATCACGGAAAGCCGCCCATAGAATCCCAACACCCCACCGGCCGAGGGCAGCAATTCGTTGGCATTGGTGGTGACTTTCAGGGCGGCATTGAAATAAGCTCCGATTTTTAGGCCGGCCTCTAGTTTAAAGGGGGTATTCGGATCGTTGTAAACCGCATCGGGTACCGGGAAGCGAATGACTGGAATTTCCTTGGAGGCCTCAAATTTGTATTCCCAGCTGCCTGCTTTGTTGCTCATGGCCAACTGCAGCCCATTTTGCACCGCTTCTCCGTAATTGCCTTCCTGCAGGCTTTGCAGGATCTCCAGTAGGTCTACCAGAGGATCCAACTCCGGAGCAAACTCCAAATCGGGTTTGGGATAGGTGGCTTCCTTTCCCTTTTCGGAATCCCAATTTCCGCGGATGGTCATGAGCCGCTTGATGCCTGCCAGGTCGATCACCAGCCCGATATTGTTCATTTTGCTTTTCCAGCTTTCGGTGACCGAGTTGATGTCAAAATCCAGCGAACCGGGTTCTTCTATGGTGCCATTTTTATCCTTCTTTGCATACTCGATGTAAATCCGGAAATTGCCCTCACCCACATCGATCAATTCAAACTCCGTGGGTAGGTCAAACAATTCCTCCGGATTGTGCAGGAGCTGAAGTCCCTGCTCCTTGACATTATTGAGCGTATCCTGCACGTCCATCAGTTCGAAAACATCCTGGCCCAAATCCTGAAGCGCATTCAAATCAAAGGGGATGGAACCGTTTTTCTTCATGAGAATGGCCTCTCCCAGTGTTTGCAGCGAGAAATCATCCCCGGCCCCGATATTGGGGAAGATGCCTTTGGTATTGACTATGCGAAAGGCATCCACGAATAACGGCGGTGTTTTGCTAAGCAGCTTTTTCAGCCCATTTTGAAAAGAGGGGGTCAACAGCAGTGCCTTCTGCGTATCCGTACTTTGTAGAAATCCGTAATTCACGGTACCGTTTATCGGTTGCCGGAATAATTCCAGCGGTTCGGCTATTCGGGTAAGTACGGCATTGACCGGCGTATCGATTTTTACCGATTCCCCGTCTTTGATGATTTTTCCGGGCCGGATTACCGGAATCCCAAAATTGGGAGGAACCGGGCTCACCTCGCCGTTGGCACGTTCGTGTCGGACCATCGACCAGCTGCCGTCTTTTGGGAGCAATACATTGCCCCTGCCTGCCAGGCAAAAAACCGGGTCGGAGCCGTTTTGTGCAAACGAATTGTTGAAATCAAAGTGGCTGAAACGCATTTTCTGCGCACTACCGACCAATTCAACTTCGCAATCAATCGCTCCACCAATTGTTCCTTGCCGTTGGACCAGTTGCCTCAAGGCGGCATTATTAAGCGGAAAACCTTTGGGACCCAGCTGCACGAAGCCCAGGATGCGGCTGGAGGGCACCAGTTCCTTCTCCCCCTCCGCAGTAGTTTTGGTTTGCATGCCAGCCGTAGCGCCTTCGATCTCTACGTCGGCGTCAAAATACACCGGCTGCAACTTGACATCAAAATTTTGGGGGGTGTTTACCTCCATACCCAGCTGGTCTACCGATTCTGCGAATAGCACGTTTTCTTCAAAGGGAGCGACTTCCGCCGTTTCAACGATATTGGAGACGTTGTATAGCCCCTTAACAAGGCCAGGGTGAATGGCAAACTCCGCCATTTTTTCAACGGCAATCAGCTGGGGTTCGGGGTTTTCTGGCGGGCCTCCCGGAAAAGCTGGATTTGTTTCGTACACATAATACCTGAAATCAAACTTTCCGTCGCTTTCTGCACGCCAGCCACTGTCAAACCGGTAAACGTAACCCGAACTAACCCGGAACAGGGTGATTGTTCGCACCACCTTGATGGCCCAGGGGTAAAGAATGCTTTTGACCTGAATGATCTCGTGGGAGCAGCGCCCCAGCATCACATCAAATTTTGCCTGACTGGTTTCCGCAACCGCCGCTTTGGTATTCAGCCAATTGCTAAACATGCTGGCACCGTACCCGCTTAGGTCCATGCGCGTGACCGGCACCCCGCGTTGCTTGAATAGCTCAAAGGGATAATTGCTGTCGTAGAAAAATTCCCGGTTAAAGATATCGGTCACACTACCTCCCAGGGTACTGTTGCCGGTGGCATTTCCCAAAAAGTCCAGCACGTTGTTCAGCTGTACCGTGGTGCCCATAAACATGTCACTATCGCCCTCTCGTAGGGGTGTTCCGGCATCAATGCGAAGCTGCAGGCCGGATTGCATGGCATTATCAAAATTAATTTTGGTTTCCCGCAGGTTGCCACCTTCCCGATCCACGTTATTAAACCGGTAGTTTTCGGTAAGCAAGGCGGCAGCCTTCATGCCAAAAGGCAGGGTAAAAAAGGAAAAAGCTTGAAACGCAGTGTCCGTTAAACGCTTTTCTAACAGAAAATCGGTCAGCGGGAGTGGCGCGAGTACGACTTTTTCCTTGCTGTTATTAGCGATACGGGTAGGGCCTCCGTCGTTGGGATAGTAGTTAAAGCCGCCGGCCGGATCGCCGGGAATGGGCCCATCTGGCGGAGGGGCCGGAGGAGAAAGGTTGATCACGGGCTCCCAGGATATCTGGGGCACGGTAAAGGCCCGCACATTTTCTCCGTTGCTCACCACATCCAATCCTTGTACCTGCAGCGAAAAAAAGCTGTAGGAAATCTCACCCGTAATGGGATCCCTTTCGGTGTCTATACGGAACTGCCGGCGGTCAAATAAATCAAAGCTGATGCCGAAAAGATCTGCATTGGTGCTGACATCCAGCAGGGCGAATACATCTCTTCGGTACCGGTTGGTCTCTTTTTCCCATCGGTTCCCGTAGTCCGGTAAGGGTTTCCTGACGGGACTTGCGGCCGGGGTGGCAGCGGATGCGAACTTGGCCATGGCCTGTGGCTCCACCTGATCCAGGGAATTGGAGAAGCTCATGGCGGAAAGCCGGTTTGCAGGATTCTCCAAATCTGCCTGCATGGCAAAGGAATTAGTGGCATTGAGGACCGTTCCCGAAAAATTCCCCGGGCTGCTTGTGTCCGGTGCAGGTGTTGCGGAATCGGATGTACTCTCCAGGGAAATCCCTCCGAAAAGTTGTGCTAACGGAGAAAAGTGAAACGTCACCTCTACCTCATCGCCTTCCGTTGCTGCGGACCAGCTTGTTTTCCCCAGGAGCCAGCCTTGCATGGAGGCCCCTGCCGCGCCGGGAAGGCCGGCACTATCCGGACGAAATTGATTTCGAATCAGGCCCAGATTGGCAGCATAGGGATCGGGTAAGGTGGGAATATAGGCCAACAGGCCGAAGGAAAGAAACAGGGATCCCTCGTAGACCTTGGAAAAGTCTTCGGTGACCTTACCAAATAACAGGCAGCCATTGGGTTGGGTGACCTTAAACAGCGCGTTGCTCATGGCCAGGGCCATTTGTTCCGGCCGGTAGGGGTCCTGATTGGTGATTTCCCCTGTGTCGGCAATCAGGTTATCGTCGTATAGGTAAGCGAGCCGGTCAGCGGAAGTAGCCGACAGGATCAGCAGGGAATGTTTGGATTGAACCGATGGAGGACTGCCGTCTACTTTTACCGGGCGGTCCACCTGAAAATCTGCATCGCAAAACCGCATGAGGATTTCGCTCCCATTGGCATTGCTTAAATAGAGCAAAGGCCCAGCTTGAGGAAAGGTCAATTGCACATGGGAGGGTACAACCTGCTCCGCTTCTCTCCAAAGCTCCAACACTTGGCTTGCATGGGGATTGGCTACATTAAAATCAGCCAACAGCAATTGCCCGGGTGAAGCCAAAAAATGAGTTTGGGACAGCTGGAAGCCATTTCCCGCCAACCCCTTCCAGGAATTTACCAACCCGGGACCTGTGCGCAGGTAAAGTTGTCCCGTTCCTTCCGGGAGGGTCGGCTGATTTAGGTTCAATTGGGTCAGCGGCAATAGCCAACCGCTTAGTTCCAGAGGCGCTTTGTTTCGCAAGAAGTTAAAATCCGACTCGGGCTGCTGCACGACTATTTCACTGACTGAGGACTGAAAGGGAATAAGAATCCGTTGAAGTTGCGGATGGTAGCTTAGCGGTTCATTCTTTGACCAGGTAAGGGAAATTTTTTGTCCCATCAATTGCCAGCCGGCTTTTCCGATTCGCATGATGGAAGCAGTACTACCTGAGATGCGGAAACTAAACGTAGACGGAAAGTTCAAGGACATGCTCGCCGCTGCTTTTCCGTAGGTAGTAGCGGTTTTGTCAGAAGCCGACGACTCCTGCTGCGCCAAGGTTAGGGCAACCTCAATTGTGGCGGTGGCCGGTAGGGTTAGCTTTTTGTTCGTATTTTTAGCAGCATGGCTGAGCTTTAATGTACCGGACTGAATCGTCAGGCCAGTATAGGACCCTTCGGGGGCATTTGGGGAAAACAAACGAGCATTGATCCAGATACCGCCTTTTGCCAGGTTGTATTGGATTTGTCTGCTGCTTAGTACGGCTCTGGTTCGAATCCCTCCTACCTTTTTTGCTGGCTGGAAAAGCAGGATTGGGGAGGCAATTCCCTGCTTGTACAGGGCAGTGAAGGTGCCTATGGGCAAAAAATCAAACCAGAACTGCCTTCCGTCGATTCCCTGCAGGGGGCCAACCGTTTGGTCCACCTTCGAACCTGCCGACCAGGAGGCCACCGACTGCGGAAGCAGCGGGTCTCGCAAGGGCAGATCCCGGCGAAAAACAGTAAACTGGGTCTCCGGTTCCTTCTTTTTCCGTGCTTTTTCGATGGTTTGGATCGACTTTTTTTGGGTATCGCTAAGCGACTCTGCCTGAAACAAGTCCGACTTTTCAATGGAAAAGGGATTGGGACGCAGTGCCAAGGGGTCCCCTTCCAGGTGGGTCCGGGTAAGTAATTTATTCAACTGCAGGGATGCTTTTTTATCTTCGGCTGTGCTTAGGCGCAGGGGCCCAATCAACCCGGATAGCAGGGCATTGATGGCTGGTTTCTTCATGGTATGGGGTTTACTAACCGAAAAGTCAAAAACGGTAGGTTGCAGTTACCGAATTCTCGTACACGACGAAAAATAAAGCTAGTCGTATCACCGGAAAGGCGCAATCCCCAAAAAAGGGGATTTTTAAATGAAATCGGATTTAGAGGCTTCTTTGATGAGTTGGGCCGTATTTTTTACCGCAAACTTTTCGAGTAGGTGCTTGCGGTGGGTAATGGCCGTATGAATACTGATGTACAATCGGTCAGCAATTTCTTTGGAAGAATACCCTTCTCCGATTAGGAGTAACACCTCCTTTTCCCTGTTCGAAATTTCCACGGTTCGTCGCTGCAGGGAAAAGCGAAATCCAGACAGGGTTTTTTCGATACGCTCTTTGTTGGATAGATCGTATACATAGCTGATTACCAGTATAGCATAAGGCTTTATTAAAAGTGATACCTGATGTTGTAGCAAACACCACCTACATTGGGAATCCTGAATGTGGTAGGAAAAAATGTGGCCGACTGGCAATTGAGGAGAAAAACTAGCCGTCTGCATGATGTTCTCAAGGTTCGAACGAATGCCTGGTAATTCCTCCGGCTTGATCCGGTTAAACCAAAACTCCCAGCCACCTTCGGCCATTTCCTGCTTGCTGTAGCCCAAAATGGCAGCGAACGAATTGTTGTGGTACAAAAACTTTTTTTTCCCATTATCAAACACACTCACCATTAAATCCCGCTCTCCCTCACAACAACAGGAAAGTGCATGCATTTCCTCCAGGGACAAGGTTTCATTGCTTGCGTTTTTCGATTGCATCTGCGTAATAAAAAGTCTTTTAATCAAGGGTTTACAGCGAAATATACACATTAAATCAGATAAAAGATAGTGTGGGAAAGCATTTCGAACAATTGGATCAACTATCTGAGTTGCCAACCATTCTCTCCTATTTTGGTACTGCTACCGTATACTACCTTGACAAATCCGGGATATTCCGTACATTTAATAGACAAACAAACGTTTTGAACCAATGTGGGACGACGACGACGATACCCGACAATACCTGGTGGTGGTTAACCATGAAGAGCAATACAGCATTTGGCCGGAGGGCCGTGAACTTCCGCTTGGCTGGCAAGCGGTCGGAAAAGCAGGAACCAAGCAGGAATGCCTGGATTATATAGAAGAAGTTTGGACCGATATGCGGCCGCTTTCTTTGCGAAAAAAAATGGAAGAAATGCAGCGCAATCGGGAAAAAGACAGCTAACTATCTTCGTAAAAGAAACCCGTTTCACCCCCAAAATACCAAAATTCATGCATGTACGCACGAGACTAACGCCTTTGCTGCTAACGGCTCTTTTGATCCTGGTGCTACCCTTTAGCGGCAGGGCCAATGAACTGGATACCATTCGACATCGAGTAGTAGCCGAATTGCTAAAAACCGAGGTTTCGGAGGCAAAGGTACAGGATATTCTGGACCGAATGCGTTCGGACGGTTCGTTTCCGGATATCAACTACGAAGATTTGAGCCGAACGGCAGGCTTTCCCCACCGACATCATACCGCAGATTTGGTGTATTTGGCAACGGCCTACCGCAAACCCTCCTCCTCGTTTTACCAGGATCCGGAGTTAAAGCAAAAAATTACCGTTTCTCTGGATTATTGGGTGGAAAACGATTTTTTTGGCGATAACTGGCACAACAACCAAATATCCACCCCGACCAATTTGGTAAACCTGATGCTGCTGATCGGAGATGAATTGCCGGAAGATTTGGTGGAAAGTGCGCAGCCCATCATTGGACGGGCGCACATGAATGCTTCCGGAGCCCGTCCCAGTGGGGACCGCATTGTTATCGCTGGAATCCTGGCCAAGAACCTATTGTTTACCGGAGATAAGGCTGGGTTTGATGAGGTAATTTCCATCATTGCCAATGAAATCAAGTTTTCTACCGGAGAGCGGGGCATGCAACACGACTACAGTTTTCACCACCGGGTGGATCGGGTAAACAATACCACCTCCTATGGCTACGGTAAGTACGCCAATGCCTTCGGCGAATGGGCAGATTATGTGGCCGGTACCTCCTATGCCTTTGACACCGATAGGATCAATCAGCTGGTGGATTATTACCTGGACGGGGTCTACAAGCAGCTGGTCTATGGTATCTACGAAGACATCAGCGTAAAGAACCGGGCCATTTCCAATCAAACCAGCTTTCAGCCGAAAGGGACGGTGGAGATCGAACGGCTTTTGCGCAGTACCGATTACCGGAAAGCAGAACTCGAGGAAATCATACAGCTACGTAAAGGCGAGCGCTCTCCTACCCGCGCTTTTGCTAAATTTTTCTGGCAAACAGAACATTTTGTGCTGCAGCGACCGGATTTTTATACGACCGTGCGGATGTTTTCCACCCGCAACCGCAACATGGAAATCCCCTACAATGGCCCAGGCATTACCACCCACCACCGGGCAGACGGCACCAATTACCTCCAGCTAACCGGCAACGAATACCACGATATCTGGCCCGTATACGACTGGCAGAAAATATCCGGTACCACCATTCTTCAAAAACCCGAATTACACGGTCCCGATGATATCCAGATGGATGGGTTGACGGATTTTGTGGGTGCTGCCGATGACGGCTATTTCGGTGCGGTAGGCTTTGATTTTATCAGTCCGCACGATGGTACCAGGGCAAAAAAGGGATGGTTTTTCTTTGATCGGGTCTTTGTTTGTCTGGGGGCCGGAATTGCTTCGGATAAGCCCCATTCCGTAGCCACGACGGTGGATCAGGTCTTGCTCCGGGGCCCGATCCGGGTACAGCAAAAGGACAGTGATTCCCGGGTCTTACCTGAGGGGGAACACAAACTGGAAGAGTTGGAATGGTTGTACCACGACGGTGTGGGCTATTGGTTTCCCGACCGACCTACGCTACAGGTGAAGAATCAGGTCGAGCGGGGCAGTTGGGCCGATATCACCGATCAGAAAAACATTTCCACGGAAGAAATACAGAAAAAGGTTCTGACCGCTTATTTCGATCACGGTATTCGCCCTCAGGAAGCGGGATATGCCTATGTGGTCGCTCCAAGAGTTAATGCGAAAGAACTGGCTTCCCTTTCACGGTCCGGATTAGCCATTCTGGCTAATAATCAGCGGTTACAGGCGGTACACCACCCTGGCCTGGAGCAAACGCAAGCCGTATTTTACGAGGCAGGCTCCCTTTCTCTGCCTGATGGGACCGAAGTGACCGCAGCGCAGCCGGGGATTGTACTAGTAATGGGTAAAGAAAACGCCAACAGTTCCGTAACCGTCGCCGATCCCTTGCGATCGGCAGAGGTTTTTGTGATCCACCTTCCCGGCCGGTACGAGACACCATCCGAGGGCATTACGGCTGACTGGGACAGCGCTACGAACAGCACGCGGCTCGACATTGAATTGCCTCAAGGAGTTTATGCCGGGAAATCCGTAACGCTAGAACTGCAGCGCCGTGACCAGTAGATTTTTTCTGGTGATCATTTGCAGTTGGATACCTTCGGGAAGAAAACCGATTACTGTACTACTTCTTTAGACAACTAATTTATGCGAATGCTACCTGTCAAACTCTTAATTGCTTGTTTTTGGCTTCTCATGTTCCTGGGGATTCATTCCCTCCAGGCCCAACAGCCTCCTAACATCGTCCTTATCCTGGCGGATGATCTGGGCCACGAGGTCTTGCCGGCCTATGGGAATAACGATCATCAAACGCCCTCCCTGGACCGCATGGCTGCCGGAGGAATGGTATTTGAAAATGCCCATGCCATGCCCTTGTGTACCCCCTCCCGGGTACAACTGATGACAGGGAAATACAATTTTCGCAATTACATCGGTTTCGGCTTGCTGGACCCTAATGAGAAAACCATGGCCCACTGGCTTCAAGAACAGGGCTATGCCACCTGCGTGGTGGGCAAATGGCAATTGTATGGCAATGCACGGCAGCGGGAATTGGCCGGGGGAAAGATTGGCAGCCGGCCGGAGGAAGCGGGCTTCGATTCCTACCGGCTGTGGCAGGTGAGCGATCTGGGTTCCCGGTATAAGGATCCCCTACTGGAAACCAAAGACAATGGCCTGGAAAAGTTTGACGGGCAGTACGGTCCGGACCTTTTTACCGATTACCTGGAGGACTTTGTGGAGCAGCAGGCAGGTGATCCCTTTTTCGCTTATTTCCCCATGGCGCTGACCCACGATCCCTTTGAGCCTTACCCCGGTTCCCCTGATTTTGCATCCTACGATCCCCAAAAGCGGGTCAACGATCCTCAGTATTTTCCTGGGATGGTGACCTATATGGACAAGTTGGTGGGACGGATTATCGACAAGGTGGCTGAACTGGGCATTGCCGAAAAGACCCTGATCCTGTTTGTGGGTGATAACGGCACCGACCGGGATGTGGTCACCAGGTTTAAGGGACAGGAGTTGCGCGGCAACAAGGGCTATACCAACGATCTGGGAACGCATGTGCCGATGTTGGCCTATTGGCCAGGGACGGTCGCCGCGGGCAGCAGAAACGAAAATTTGATCGACCTGTCGGATTTTTTACCCACGTTGCTGGAAGTATCCGGAAAGGAACCCAATGCCTTGCCCGGACCGCTGGATGGGATCAGTTTTTATCCCCAATTGACGGATTCCGGGTACACCGGGCCGGTGCGGGAATGGGTATTTTGCCATTATGACCCCAATTGGGGCAATTTCAGGCCCCGGACTTTTGTACACGACACCGACTGGAAGTACTATGCCGATGGAGAAATCTACGATCTCCGCAACGATTTGCTGGAAACCCGGCCGCTCGATTTTGCAGCGTTGGATGCTACCGGTAAAAAAGCGATTCGCAAACTCCGTAAGGTGCTGAAGCAGATGCGGTAGTAGACGGTTGCGAAATAGAAAACCATATAAGGCATTGAAGGCGATATAAGTGTGTTAAAAAAGCAACCATATAAGGGATTGAAGGCCATATAAGTGGTTTAATAAAGGAATCATATCAGGCATACAAGTGGGATCTAAGACAGAAAAATAACCTTTATCTTGATTTACAATTGGATATTGTACAAAAAAATAGGCAGCAATCCATATTATCAAAAAAGTCTTATATGCCCTTATATGGTTTATAAAAAAGGAACCATATAAGGCATTGAAGGACATAGTAGAGGCGTTTAAGATCGAAAATCGCCCTTCCCTCGCTTTAAAGTTGCGTATTACACAGAAAATTTTCAAAAAAACTTATATGCTCTAATATGCCTTATATGGTTTAATAATAAGTGGACCCATAGACGTGGCAGTCAAAGAGCTGGGAATGTGTATGGATTGAGGCCTATATTTCGCGCCTTCAGCGCTTGGGATGCTGCTATCCACATTGTTGTCACAGGGCTACACCCTGCGCTGTGGTATTGCGCGCCTTCAGCGCTAGGAATTCAAAACTCGTCTTTTTCCTTAGATGCCTTTTATGAATTGAAAATAAGTGGAACCATATAAGGGCATAGAGAAAGAGCCCCTGGCAGATTACATAGTCTCCTTTGGTTTCAAAATCATATGGTGCAGAACCCATAGATAAGAAGATCCCTATGTATGCTCATGTGCCCTATGTGGTTAAAAAACGAAATTTTTACGGCGCTGAAGCAAATATATATGAGGGATTTTGAAAGGCATTAGATTTTGTCATTGAATAAAAACCCACGTTGGCTAACAAACTGCTTTCAGCTAATTTCCATTAATAACCTTATATTTCCTTATATGCCTTATATGGTTTAAAAAAACCTGAATCCTATAAGGGCATAGAAGAGGAACCCCGGGCAGACTAAAAAGTCTACGTTGGTTTCAAAATCTTATGGTGCAGAACCCATAGTTAAGAAGAGCCCTATGTGCGCTCATGTGCCCTATGTGGTTAAAAAACTAAATTTTTACGGCGCTGATAGGCATATAAGCAAAAATTTAATGGGGCATGATTCTTTTTTGAAGCCTTAAGATCTCGAAGAAATGGAAACCATCAATTCAATCGATGTAAAACCCTGAAATGACCTTATATGCCTTATATGGTTTAAAAAAACTTGAATCCTATAAGGGCATAGAAGAGGAAGCCCGGGCAGATTAAAAAGTCTACGTTGGTTTCAAAATCTTATGGTGCAGAACCCATAGTTAAGGAGATCCCTATGTGCGCTCATGTGCCCTATGTGGTTAAAAATGAAACTTATACGGAGCTGAAGCAAATATATATGAGGGATTTTGAAAGGCATTAGATTTTGTCATTGAATAAAAACCCGTGTTGGCTAACAAACTGCTTTCAGCCTATTTACATCAATAACCTTATATTTCCTTATTATATGGTTAGAAAATGGGTGGACCCATAGACGCACCAGTCAAAGAGTAGGGACTGCGTATGGATTGACGCCTATATTTCGCGCCTTCAGCGCTTGGGATGCTGCTATCCACATTGTTGTCACAGGCCTACACCCTGCGCTGTGGTATTGCGCGCCTTCAGCGCTAGGAATACAAAACTCGTCTTTTTCCTTAAATGCCTTTTATGAATTGAAAATAAGTGGAACCATATAAGGGCATAGAGAAAGAGCCCCTGGCAGATTACATAGTCTCCTTTGGTTTCAAAATCTTATGGTGCAGAACCCATAATTAAGAAGAGCCTATGTGCGCTCATGTGCCCTATGTAGTTAAAAACGAAACTTATACGGCGCTGAAAGGCATATAAGCAAAATTTTAATGAGACATGATTCTTTTTTGAAGCCTTAAGATCTCGAAAAAATGGGGTATCCCTTCGGCCTGATACCTGTAGGGAATGAGGCCGTAAATTAGTAAGCGATTTTTAAGATCAGGCTTCTTCCTGTTTGATTGGGAGGTATTTTTCCAGGTCATTCACCCTTGCATCGGCAATGGTGTTCAAGGTATCCTTAAGCCATTGGTAAGGTTCAATCCCGTTTAATTTGCAGGTTCCAAAGAAGGAATACATCATGGCCGCATGTTCGGCCGCCTGATGGGAGCCGGCAAAAAGATAGTTCTTTCTGCCCAATGCTACCGGGCGAATACTGTTTTCCACTTGATTGTTGTCAATTTCCCATGCTCCGTTATCCTTATACCGTTTCAACCTGGGCCATAGGTTTTGAGTATAGGATAACGCTTTGCCAATGCCACTTTTTGGCAATACGGTGTCGCAAGCTGATTGGACACGCATCCATTTCTCCATTTTCTTCAGGATACGGGTAGCCATTCGCTTTCGGTAATAATAGCGTTGTTGGTGCGAATAGCCTGCCTCTTTGGCTTTACGCTCTATTGCATACAGCTTTTGGATCATGACCAGCATCTGCTTAGCTCTTTTCGCATCGTTGGA
Source organism: Cyclobacterium xiamenense (assembly GCF_009467825.1). Taxonomy (GTDB): domain Bacteria; phylum Bacteroidota; class Bacteroidia; order Cytophagales; family Cyclobacteriaceae; genus Cyclobacterium; species Cyclobacterium xiamenense. Next base: position 181,734 of record NZ_WIOK01000011.1, read on the forward strand.
GAGGGCTTTTTCAAAATAGCGTCTGGCATGGGCCATACAGGCCAAAAGGGTGATTCCTTTGCGGTGAGAAAAAACCTCATAAGCAGCGTACCCATCCGTCTGCAGCGCACCCTGAAAGCCCTGCAAAAACAGCTCTGGACCCTCTCTGCCCCGGTTTCTTCGGTAATCAAAGCAGACCAGCCTTTCTTCCGGGGCCCGGTATACCCAATGATAACCGGTATGGGTGGCCCCTTTCTTTTCCGAGCTCTGGACGGGAAGTGGTGTTTCATCGGCATGTAAATAGGATGCCTTCAGGGTTTTTTCGCATAATAGTTCATATAGCGGGGTAAGCAGCGTGCAGGTGGCACTAAACCATCCACTGATGGTGGATTCGGCCAGGGTCACACCCTGCCGCTTAAACTGCTGCACCTGCCTGTAATAGGGAAGGTGGTCGATGAACTTGCTGATCATAAGGTGGGCTAGCAGTCCCGGACCGGCGTTGCCTTGCGGGATAGGCAGAGACGGCAGTTTACCAATCCTCAGGGTCTGATCTCCACAACTATCTGTCTGAACATATCGGGGACGGATATATTGCTTGACGAAGATCTTTCCAGGGGTATATTCCAGAATTTCAGTGATGGATTCACCGATTTTTTTTGCCCCCGAATCAAGTCCTTCAGGTTCTATGGTCTCGCTCTGGCGTGGAAGGTGAGCAGGAAGTTCAAGTCTGACTGCTTTGCGTTTCTTTTTTTTACGGCTGTAGTTTACCTGAATCGGTTCTTCCTCTTCCAACTCCATGGTTTCCGGGTGCAGGCCAAGGGTTAGCTGGCCGTTGTCTCCGGGAATGAAACGTTCCTGCTTAGAGCCGAAAACCATGCGCTTCAGGGCAGCGAGTTCGGCTTCCAGATACGCATTTTTTTGCTTCAGTTCGGTGATGATACCAGCCTGTCTGCCCAGGTCTTTCTGAAGGGAAAGATAGTCTTCCTGGGTGATGATTTCCGGCTGGTTTTGCATGATCAAAAATACTAAAATAGTGCCTTTTTACCTATTTTAAGACACTTTTTTTACTGTATTTTTGGGGGTATAACGGGGGCTTCGTTCCATGTTTTTCAGCTGAAATCCTTCGATGATCATTACCAGTTGGGACCAGGCCAGCGGGAGATTTTCCCCGTTGGATTCGGGAAGCAAAAAGACACCTTTTTCCAGTCTTTTGTAGTAAAGTACAAAACCTCCCGTTTCCCAATGCAACAGCTTTAGGCGGTCTCTGCGTTTGTTGAAAAAGACAAATACATCTCCGTTGGTGGCGTGCCGGTTGAGTTTTTCCGAGACAATGCCGCAGAGCCCGTCAAAACTCTTTCGCATGTCGGTCGGCTTTGAAAACATAAAATAGCGGTGAGAGGATGTCAGCGAAAACATCAGAACAAGCAGATCAGGGATTTGATTTCCTCAACGGGTGTCCCTCGGGGTACCGAAAGGGTCACCCCATTGGGGTAGCGGATATCAACGGACTTTTCAACAATGGGACAGATGGCCCGGAATTCCCCTTCTGAAGATTCTTGGCTTTTCAGGTAAAGGCTACGCCAATAACCAAATTTGGCAAGGTTAATACCTTCGGCTACACAAAAGGTTTCCTGGGTCTGCTCACTTGATTCCCATTCCCGGACAAGGGAAAACATCTTTTTACGTAATTCCTCGGATCTCATCTACAAGTGATTTAAAGTTCAGACCAAAATTGGCTGAAAAATCACCCTCTTCAAATAGCAATGCTATTAAGTTAAGCTTTTTGGTTTATTTTTCTGGTTTCAAAATTGAATAATTTTGATTTTTAGCTTCCCTTTCTTGGCTCTTTATTAAGCTAGG
>NZ_WIOK01000012.1:0-45434 GCF_009467825.1 Cyclobacterium xiamenense
CTCAAGCTACTGGCCAAACCCGTCGAGCGCATGCCCGCATGGCACGGTGCCGCCGGCAGCAAAGCCTGGCTCATGGTAGACGAAATCGTGATCAACTAGTTGGTTACCAAAGGAAAGGGGAATCAAAGACGTGCTGTGGGAACTGAGAAAAAAAACAAAACGAAAGAATATCCAGGATGCAACAAGATAGAAAAGTTGAGTGCCAGGTAGCGTTGGTTTTATTTGTGTTGCTTTTAGCACTTCTAGGTTCCTGTTTTACAAAACGGGAAATTGGTATACAACCAATAACTACCTCACTTGAGGAACTCCGATTTTCCGTGACAGAGGCGCCGGATTATACAAATTTGTTTCAACGAACAACTGGTTGGTTTGGCGGTGATGGTGTTTTTACAATCCCGCTAAACGGTGTCGAACAAACCCGTTTCGATACCGTAGGTAGCGTATTGGTTTTGTTTAGCGATAGCCTTATCGGACAAATTACTGATGGAAAGCTTGACAGCCCGTTTGTCATGATCAATAATTCTGCCGCATGGATGGAGGCGGTGTGGGAGGATACTACGTCCATCTCCTTTCATTGGGCGACAGACATTCAGGGTGCTCCACAGTCACTGTTCGTGCCCCGTACACCGAATGCCATTCATGGACAATATTACTGGCTAGGTGATGGTTTTACGAATCAGGAAAAGAACTACGATACCTATCTGTTCGGTTACCGCATTATAACCACCGGGACGGATGCTTTTAATTTCAAAGAAGTAGGGAACGCATTGATCGTTATTCCCTCCGGAAGTAAGCCTCCCTTTGCAGACCATCGTCAATTGGATACACCATTTTACTTCGAGGGGACGGCAGAAAGTACCGGGTCCTTTGGAGCAGGTATTTTGGTCAATACAAAAGAAGCGGGAGCGCTGCGTCCAGACGGCTATGTTTACATTTACGGCGTCAAGGGTGCGAAAAAGGAAGTAATGGTAGCACGAGTGAAACCCAGGGACATAGAAGTATTTCATAGATGGAGGTTTTGGGATGGTATGGCATGGCAGGATGATTTCAAGAAAGCAGCTGTCATCGCCGATCGTGCATCTAATGAATTGAGTGTAACCTCTCTTGAGGATGGAAGGTATGCCTTAGTTTTCCAGAAAGACGGTATCGCGCCCACGGTAGGTCTGCGGTTGTCCCTATCACCGGAAGGACCATTTGGCCCAATCATCACAGTTTGGGACACTTCCGATGACATTCGTGCTGGAAGCCAGCTTATAAGCTACAATGCAAAAGCACATCCAAGCCTATCGAAACCTGGGGAGCTGGTCATTAGCTATAACATCAATTCCTTTGACTTTTTTGAAGACGTAAAGATTTCCCCGGATTTCTACAGGCCAAGGTTTATTCGAGTAAAATTTAACGAATAAAATAATTACTCTCTTGAGTACTCCCCGTATATTTCTACCACGTACCTACCCTTTCTGAGCGTCCACCCAGTTCTTTGCGTTGATAAAGGCTTGAATCCAGGGAGTTACCTCCTGCTGTCGATCGCCCTCCGGGAAATAGGGCCAGTTCCAGGGAGCAAGGGAGCGCTCAATATGGGGCATGATGGCCAGGTGCCTGCCATCTTTGGAGGCCAAACCGGCCACCGCACGGTCCGAACCGTTGGGGTTACCGGGATAGCTCGTGTAGGAATAGTGCATGCAACTGTGATAATCCGAGGCATCCATCGGTAGATGGAACTTGCCCTCTCCATGCGCTACCCATACACCCAGTCGCAGCCCGGAAAGGGAGTGCAACATCACCGAATTGTTTTCGGGTATGGTCACGTTGACGAATGCCGATTCGAATTTATGACTTTCGTTGTGCAACATTTTGGTTTTTTGCGCATGTTCTGGGTTGACCAGCCCCAGTTCCACCATCAACTGACATCCGTTGCAGACGCCCAGGCTCAAGGTATCCTCCCTTGCGTAAAATCGGTCCAGGGCCTGTTTGGCTGTTTCATTGTAAAGAAAGGCACCAGCCCATCCTTTCGCTGATCCCAATACATCGGAATTGGAGAAACCACCTACAAAAACGATCATGTTTACGTCCGCAAGGGTTTCTCTCCCCGAAATCAGATCGGTCATGTGAATGTCTTTGACGTCAAAACCAGCAAGCCACAGGGCATAGGCCATTTCCCGATCCCCGTTGACCCCTTTTTCCCGAATGATTGCCGCTCGGGTACCGGTGGCATTTTTTCGTGCCGGATTTAGATGCAGCGATTGGTAGGTGCCTTGCCAGGCTGCCGGAAAGGTGTATGCCAAGGGTTGATTTTTGTAGTGCTCGTACCGCTCCTTGGCTAATTGTTCGCCAGACTGTTGCCGGTCCAACAGGTAGGAAGAGCGGTACCAGGTATCCCGAAGCTCCGCTACGTTCCAATCGAGATCCAGCGCTGGAATGCGCAACGCGCCGTCGGAAGCAATGCTGGCAATGGAAATGGCGTCAATTCCTTCCGCTTTCAGGCGGGCGCTTACACTATCCGGGTTTTGGACCTGAATAACCAATCCCGGATTTTCCGAAAACAGGGCCTTTACCGGGTCTTTTTCTTTCAGGTTTTCCACATGCACCTGCAAGCCGGAATTCTCATTAGGGAAGCACATTTCCAGCAGGCTAGTGATCAACCCACCCGAAGAAATATCGTGACCGGCCAGAACCATATCCTCCCGGATCAGTTGTTGAACCGCTGCAAACGCACGAACGAAATAGGTCGCATCGATCACATCTGGCGCATCGGCACCGATGCGTTGACGGATTTGGGCAAAGGCGCTTCCTCCCAATCTTGCCTCGTCTTTGGAAAAGTCCAGGTACAGCAGGCCACTGCCGACTATTGGTTTCAGTGTGGGAAATACGATGCGGTTGATGTCGGCGCATTCCCCAACCGTAGAGATGATGACCGTTCCGGGTGCCAGCACGGTCTTCCCGTCCGGGTATTTTTGGGTCATGGAAAGGGAGTCCTTCCCGGTAGGGATATTGATCCCCAGATCGATGGCAAACTGGCTACACGCTTCTACCGCTCGGTACAAGCGGTCATTCTCACCGGGGTTTTTTGCCGGCCACATCCAATTCGCGCTCAAGGACACGCCCTTTAGCCCCTCTGTTAGTGGTGCCCATATCAAGTTGGTCAACGCCTCGGCGATCGCCAGCCGGGAGCCTTTCTCCGGACTGGATAAGGCCGCTACAGGTGCATGGCCGAGGGAGGTGGCTATACCCTTGGCTCCGCTGTAGTCCATGGCCATCACAGCCACGTTATTTAGCGGCAGTTGCAAAGGCCCGGTAGTTTGCTGGCAGGCCACTCGTCCGGTGACAGAACGGTCCACTTTATTGGTCAGCCAATCTTTGCAGGCCACTGCTTCCAACTGCAAAACCTGATGCAGGTATTCGCCTAGCTCCCGCTGGCTGTATTCGGGATTCGCAAAAGAAAGGTCGGAACGTTGGTCTTCCAGGACGGTTTTTGGAGAGGATCCAAACATGTGCTGCAAGCTCCAGTCAATAGGTTTTTCGCCCGTTTCGCTGTTTTCAAACCGAAAATGAAAATCTCCGGTGGTTTCTCCGATTTCGTAGAAAGGGGCTCGTTCGCGTGCCGCTATCTTTTTGATGGTTTCCAACTGCGATTTTTCCAGTACCAGTCCCATTCGTTCCTGAGACTCGTTGCCGATAATTTCCTTGGCCGATAGGGTGGGATCACCCAAAGGTAATTTTTCCAGATGGATGGTGCCTCCGGTTTCTTCCACCAATTCGGAAAGGCAATTCAGGTGCCCTCCCGCTCCGTGGTCGTGAATGGAAAGGATGGGATTGTCCTCGCTTTCGGCCATGGCGCGGATGACATTCGCCACTCGTTTTTGCATTTCCGGATTGGATCGCTGCACGGCATTCAGCTCCAGCGCATGCGTAAGTTCCCCCGTATTCAGCGAGGATACCGCACTGCCTCCCATGCCGATACGGTAATTGTCACCCCCCATCAATACGATGCTGTTCCCTTTGCTGGCTTGTTTCTTCAGGCTGTAGGGTGCCCGGGTAAAACCCACGCCTCCGGCCAGCATGATGACTTTATCAAACCCCCAGGTTCGGTCGTGTTCCTGATGCTCGAAGGTTACCAAACTCCCGCAAATCAGCGGTTGCCCAAATTTGTTACCGAAATCACTTGCTCCGTTGGAGGCTTTGATTAGGATATCCAGCGGGCTTTGGTACAGCCAGTTTCGTTCTTGCAGCCCGGCTTCCCAGGTTCGGTCGGGAGCTGTTCGCGGATAGGAGGTCATGTACACGGCGGTGCCGGCCAGCGGAATGGAGGCGGTACCTCCTGCCATCCGGTCCCGTATCTCTCCTCCGGAACCCGTCGCTGCGCCATTAAACGGTTCTACTGTGGTGGGAAAGTTATGGGTCTCTGCCTTTAGGGAGAGCACGGTTTCAATCTCCCGGATCGCAAAAAAGTCCGCTTTTTCTTGATTTACCGGAGCAAATTGGAGGGCTTTTGGACCTTTGACAAAGGCTACGTTGTCTTTATAGGCAGAGACAATTCCATTTGAATTGGCTTGTGAGGTCTTTTTGATCCACTGAAAAAGGGAAAGGGGTTTTTCTTCCCCGTCAATGACGAAGGTGCCGTTAAAAATTTTGTGTCGGCAATGCTCGGAATTCACCTGGCTAAAGCCAAATACTTCGCTATCGGTCAGGGGTCTACCCAGGGATTCGCTCACTCCCTGCAGGTAGGCCACTTCCTCGGCGTTGAGGGCCAGCCCTTCCTGCGCATTGTAAGCGTTAATATCGTCGATCGAAAGGATCGGATCGGGCGTCTTTTCAACGAAGAATAGCGCTTGATCCAGCTCGGGATAGAGGCGTTGCAACATGGGGTCCAGGGCGAGGTCTTCAGACCAGGGCACGAATGCTTCGATCCTTCGGATACCGCTAATGCCCATGTTTTGGCAGATTTCCACCGCATTGGTAGACCAGGGAGTGATCATTTCTTTTCTCGGCCCAAAAAATTTCCCTGGAATGCGGTCTTTTTCCAGAAACTCCGCCCCGCCGAAGAGCCAGCTTAGTTTTTGTAGGGTGTTTGAATCCATGGCCTGCCCGCTTTCCAGGGCGTATACCGTTTTTTCCGGCGATTGAAAAAAGAAAATAGTCATAGAGAATGTGATGGTAAAATGAAGCAGCAAAGGTACAAAATTGCTTTGGAAAATTACCGCCTATCGTCATCACAAACCGCTCTGCTGCGCGCGTACCTGTTCGCAATCGGATATTTTTTCCGTAATACGTTCATTATCGGACAAGGGAATGGCATTGGCCGGTACCGTTGCTCCGATTATTTGAAAGAATACGATCATTCTCCGGGTATCTATCGATGAATTCGGACAGATAGAAACGGGGTTTTGATGCGAAAAATGTAGCTTTTTCTTCTTTATTAAAAAAAATAGTTAATTTCACGGAAACTTTGAACCTTTCGAAAGTTTCCAGAGTTTTTTGGCAGGAAGTTTATAGAAGAATAGTTGGAAACAAGAGAGAAAATAATTCAGGTAGCTTTGGAGCAATTTTTTGTCTTTGGTGTACGTGCCGTCACCATGGATGAAATTGCCCGGCAGGCAGGCATGTCTAAGAAAACCATTTATGAGGAATTTGCAAGTAAAGAAGATCTGGTAACGGCTGCTTTCGATGCAGCGCTTGAAGCGGACGAGTGTGCGTTTTATGAAATGATGGAGTCGGAAGAGGGGGTGATTGATCACCTTTTGCAGATGACCCGGTACCTGCGGGAGCGTTTTTCCAAAATGAACCCTTTGTTGCTGCACGATGTGCAGCGGTTTTACCCCAAATGCTGGAAAAAGCTGGAGGAATTCAAACGGGAGCATGCCTGGAAAGGGATTGTGCAGATTTTGGAAGAGGGTAAACAATCGGGGGATTTCAGGAGCGAAATCAATTCAGAAATTTTGGCATTCATGCGATTGAATCAGATTACTAGTTTTATCTCCGGAAATTTACCCCAGGAAAAATACACGTTGCTGGATTACCACCTGCAGCTATTGGACCATTTTATACATGGAATACTTACCGATCAGGGAAGAAATACCTATTACAAAAAACTACAAACACAGGAATCTTAATTTTATGAAGTTTAAACCGGTAATTTTATTCGTTTTTGTTTGGGTGGTTGGAAGCAGCACGCTGGTGCACGCCCAACAAGTGCCGTTCACACTGGAAGAAAGTGTCGCCTATGCCCTGGAAAACAACGTGGAGGCCAGAAATGCCCGGCTGGAAATAGAAGCAGCAAGGGGCCTCGTGGGAGAACGTACCGCAGAAGGGCTTCCCCAAATCAATGCAAATCTCAATGCCACGAAAAATCTGGTCGTTCCGGTTACTCCGTTTCCGGCGATCATTTTCGACCCCGAAGCGCCCGAGGGAGAATTTATTGGCGTGCAGTTTTCCCCGGAATATACCGCGGGGTTGACGGCAACGGTTTCGCAGATGATTTTTAATGGCTCGTATTTTATCGGTCTGAAGGCAGCCAAAACCTACCGGCAGCTGGCAGAGGTCGACCGGAAATATACCGAACTGGAGGTGATCGAAAATGTCAAGAAAGCCTACTATTCGGTATTGGTCAGTCGGGAACGCGAAGCGTTGGTTCGGGCAAATTTAAGCCGAATCGATACCCTGTTGAAAGAGACGGAAATCTTGTACGAAGAGGGTTTTGCAGAGAAGATCGACGTTACCCGAATCCGGGTGCAGCACAACAACATTCAAACGGAACTGGACAAGGCTGAGACGGCAAGTCGCATCAGTTTGCGCTTGCTGAAATTTCAGATGGGGCTACCCCAAGACCAGGAAATCAACCTTGTAGACACCATTTTGGCTATGGAAGCCCTGCTCGATGCTGAGCGATTGCTTTTGGAAGAAGGAGAGCGCCGGATAGAAATCGACCAGATCAATACCAATTACGAGTTGGCCACCCTGGACCTCAAAAACAACCAGATTCAATACATGCCGCGCCTCGATGCAAATTTTACCTACCAACGAAACTCTTTCGGTGGTAATTTTCCTGGGCTTTGGTCCGGCGAATGGTTTACCGGTTCCGTCCTGGGGGTAACCCTACAGATCCCCATCTTTGATGGTTTTACCAAGAAATACAAAATTCAGCAGAACCGGGTACAACTGCGGCAGTTAGAGGTGCAGAAGGAGTCGCTGCTCCAGAATATCGTCGTAGAAAAATACCAAGCCCGTCAGAACCTGGTAAATAGCCTAAAGTCTCTGGAAGTGCAACGCGAAAACCGGGATCTGGCACTGGAGGTATACGATATGGCCAAAATAAAATACCAGGAGGGCGTAGGCTCAAACCTGGAAGTAGTCGAGGCGGATTCCGCGCTGAAGGAAGCCGAGACCAATTATTTTTCTGCCTTATACGATGCCTTCATTGCGAAGGTTGATTTGGAAAAAGCATTGGGAATTTTAAACTAAAGAAACGAATACCATACCTTTATGAAAAATACAATTAAGTTTTTAAGCCTGGCCCTGATCATCGGGGTAGTTTCCTGTTCGGCGCCTAAGGACGAGCTAACCGAAAAGAAGGAGCAGCTGGATGCGTATAAATCGGAGGCCGCAGCGCTGAAGGTAAAAATTGAGGAACTGGAAACCGAACTTTCCCAACTGGACCCCGAATTCCGGAAAAACCAGCGGAAATCGGTATTGATCACGACCCTCCAACCCGAAAAGGGAAATTTTGAGCATTACGTGGAAGTAACCGGCTCGGTCCTTTCGAAGAAAAATGTCAACATCAGTGCCGAAGTTTCCGGACGTATCGAAGAGGTGGTCACCCGGGAGGGAATGTCCATCCGAAAAGGACAGGTGATTGCGAAAATAAATGCAGAGTCTGTCGAACGAAACCTGGAGGAGATTGAGACCCAATTGGAGTTGGCCAGAACCATGTTTGAAAAGCAGGAGCGCTTGTGGAATCAGCAGATTGGGACAGAAATGCAATACCTGGAGGCAAAAAACCGGAAGAAGACGCTTGAAAAAAACCTTTCTTCCCTGCAGCTGCAAAAGGATCGTACCACCGTAAGGGCACCATTTGATGGCACCGTTGAGGAATTGCTGGTACGTGTAGGCGAGCTGGTTCAACCGGGGACGCCCATCGTCAACATGGTAGGAGAGGACGACCTGTTTATCGAAGGAGATATATCGGAACGGTACGTGGGCATCCTGGACAAGGGAGATTCTGTAAGTATTCACTTTCCTTCCATTGACAAGTCCTTGGATACGAAAGTAACCGCAATCGGCAGGATAATTGACCCCAACAACCGGACCTTTAAAGTGGAAGTATTTTTGCCAAAAATGGAAAATGTAAAACCCAACATGCTGTCGGTGCTCAATATACAGGATTACCAGAATACGGACGCTGTGACGGTACCTACTTACTTGATTTTGCAAGACAACAAGGGAAGTTATGTGTTCGTGGTAGAAGAGGGTATGGCGCGTAAGCGGTACGTGGAGCGTGGCATGACCTATGAGGGGAAAACCGAGATTCTGGAAGGATTGAATGGTTCCGAAACCCTCGTTGACAAAGGCTTCAGGGAAGTTGGAGATAATTTTAGTGTAAACATCGCATCCTAACGCATTTATGGCTATAGAAGAAAATTCAAAAAAAGGCGTGATCAGAGAGTTTGGGATATCCTCGCTTTCGGTAGACAACCGGACGAGTGTGGTCATCCTGACGCTAATCATCACATTTTTGGGCATTTTTGCCTACCGCACCATGCCGAAGGAAAGTTTTCCGGAGATCGTCATACCGACCGTCTACGTGGGAACGGCCTATCCCGGAAACTCTCCGGTGGACATGGAAAATTTGATTACCCGACCCATTGAGAAAGAACTCAAATCCATCAATAACCTGAAGGACGTGAGCTCTACTTCCATACAGGATTTTTCGTCCATCGTGGTGGAGTTCAATCCCAACGTGGATATTTCTAAAGCCCTTCAGGACGTGAAGGATGCCGTGGACAAAGCCAAAAGCGAGCTGCCTTCCGATCTGGACCGGGACCCCGATGTTTTGGAAATCAATACCTCGGAATTCCCCATCATGAACGTCAATATTTCTGGAAACTACACGGAACAGGAACTCAAAAAATACGGGGAGTTTCTGGAAGATGAGATCGAGAAGCTTTCGGAAATTTCCAGTGCCGACCTGAGTGGAACCATCGAACGGGAAATTCGCATTGATGCCGATTTGTACAAAATGGAATCGCACGGAGTGACCTTTTCGGACATTTCTGGTGCGGTGGCGGATGAGAACGTGACCATTTCCGGAGGGAATATCCTTTCCGGGGATTACCGCAGAACCTTGCGGATAGCGGGAGAGTTTACCGATCCCATGCAGCTTGAAAACGTCATCGTAAAAACGGAAAATGAAAAGATCGTATACCTGCGGGATGTGGCATCCGTGAGCGATACGTACAAAGAGCGGGAAAGCTACGCCCGAAGCAACAAACTTCCGGTCGTTACCATCAACGTGGTCAAGAGAAGTGGAGAAAACCTGTTGGATGCATCCGATAAAATCAAAGCGCTGATCGAAGAAGTAAAGATCAACCGTTTCCCGGAAGATCTGGAAGTGACGATTACCAATGATCAGTCCAAGGCTACCCGGTCGCAAGTGGATAATTTGGAGAATAGCATCATTTCCGGAGTGATCCTCGTGGTGTTGGTACTCATGTTTTTTCTCGGATTCAGAAATGCGCTGTTTGTGGGGATCGCTATCCCCTTATCCATGTTTATTTCGTTCCTGGTGCTAAACTCCCTGGGGGTGACCCTAAACTTAATGGTGTTGTTTTCCCTGATCCTGGCATTGGGAATGTTGGTCGATAACGGGATCGTAGTGGTGGAGAATATCTATCGCCTCATGCAGGAAGGCAAATCCGCCGTCCGTGCGGCCAAAGAAGGGGTGGGAGAAGTAGCCTGGCCCATCATTACTTCCACGGCCACCACGCTGGCCGCTTTCCTTCCCCTAGCTTTCTGGGACGATATCATCGGGGAGTTTATGAAGTACCTGCCGATAACGCTGATCATCGTATTATCTTCCTCCCTTTTTGTTGCCCTGGTGATCAATCCTGTGCTTACTGCCCTGTACATGAAGATACAGGACGTGGACCAAAACAAACCGGTAAAGAAACCGGTGATCGTAGCAGCAGTCCTTACGTTTGTGGCCATTGTCTGCTTCTTCGCTGGCTGGATCGCCCTTGGAAACCTGTTATTTTTGGGTGCATTGCTGACTTTGTTTAACGTTTTCGCACTCCGAAAGGCCATACGTTGGTTTCAAAATTCCTTTTTGGTGAAGCTCGAAAACCTGTACGAAAAAACGTTGCATTTTGCGTTGAAGGGAAAAGGGCCCTATTTGTTTTTTGGCGGCACGGTTCTGTTGCTGATAATATCGTTGGTATTGCTAGGGGTTCGGGCGCCTAAAATTCTATTCTTCCCGGACAATCAGCCCTCCCTTGTCAGTATTTACATGGAAAAACCCATTGGCACGGATATCGAAGCTACCAATGACTTTGTGAATAAAATGGAAAATGACCTGTTTGAGGTTCTGGAACCGTACGAGGACATCATTGAGTCGGTCATTACGCAAATAGGAGAGGGTACCGGAGATCCCTTGGAAGGCCCGAGTCAGGCCTCTACACCCCATAAGGCAAAAATTACCATCGGCTTTGTTGAATACCAATTTAGAAACGGTGTTAATACCAACGAGGTCATGGAGAAAATTCGGAAACTCGCTGAAGGTTATCCCGGGGTATTGCTGACCGTGGATAAACAGCGTAACGGGCCGCCGGTAGGAAAACCAATCAATATTGAGGTCAGTGGGGAGAATTTTGACCAGTTGATCGCCTTCGTCAATCAGATGCGGGAGCAGATCAACGAATCGGGAATCGAGGGGATTGAGGAACTGAAGACCGATTTGGAAACGGGAAACCCGGAGTTGATACTGGATATTGACCGGGAAAAGGCCCGTAGGTTTGGCTTGTCTACGTCCACCATCGCCAACGAGCTCCGGACTGCGCTCTTTGGCCTGGAAGTGTCCAAATTCAAGGAAGGAGAAGACGATTACCCCATACAACTTCGTCTGGCAGACGAATACCGATACGATATCGGTGCGCTGCTCAACAAGAAAATCAGTTTCCGGGATAAGTTTGGCAATCAAAAGGAAATTCCTATTTCTTCCGTAGCGAGTCTGGAATACAGCTCTACCTATGGTTCGGTGAAACGAAAAGACCTGGAGCGGGTGATTACCTTATTTTCCAACGTAAACGACGGGTACAATGCTACTGAAATCAATAACGAAATCAAGCGGCTCATTCAGGATATTGAGATTCCGGAGAGCATCGATGTGAGTTTTACCGGAGAGCAGGAGGAGCAGGCCAAATCTGCGGAATTTCTTACCCGGGCACTGGCTATTTCCATCTCTTTGATCTTTCTTATCATCGTTGCTCAGTTTAATTCGGTTACCACGCCCTTCATTATCATGGCTTCGGTGGTTTTTAGTACCATCGGCGTATTCTTGGGCTTGGTAGCATTTAACATGAACTTTGTGATTATCATGACCGGCATCGGGATTATCTCCCTGGCGGGGGTGGTGGTAAACAATGCCATCGTACTCATCGATTACACCAACCTGGTGCGGGAACGAAGGAGACAGGAATTGAATGTGCCGGAGGATGGGTTCCTTTCCAAAGAAGAATTGCTGGATAGCATCATTCAGGGAGGGAAGATTCGTTTACGTCCGGTACTGCTTACCGCCATCACTACGGTGCTGGGATTGATCCCACTGGCGCTGGGGATGAACATTGATTTCTACGGATTGCTCTCCTCCTTTGATCCCAAGTTTTACATTGGGGGGGATAATGCAGATTTTTGGGGGCCGATGGCATGGACGGTGATATTCGGCCTAACCTTTGCGACCTTTTTAACGTTAGTAATAGTACCTGTCATGTATTTATTGGCAGATAAATTAAATTCAATTGCTCGCAAGAGCAATCAATGAGTTTTAATTAAAGGTTGGTGGTTTTTTTAAGTGTTCAAACCTCCGGAACGTTGTTCCGGAGGTTTTTTGTGCTGTACCCGGTCAGCAGCCTTCTTGCCCATAATAGGCGCCTGCTCCGTGTTTTCGGTCGTAATGCTTTTGTATCAGTGAGGCTTTTAATGGGCGTGCATCGGGATTAATCTGCAGGGTCAGGTAGGCCATGCGGGCAATTTCTTCCAACACCCGGCTGTTGTACACGGCTTTTTGGGCGTCTTTTCCCCAGGTAAACGGACCGTGGTTTCCAATCAAAACCATTTCTACTTCCTGGTAGGACAACTGCTTGTCTTGAAAGCAATCCAGAATTTGCTGTCCGGTCATGTATTCGTAATCGCCGGCGATCAGGTCGTCGGCCATGGGTGGTGCACAAGGAATAGCCCGGGTGTTGTGGTCGGCGTGGGTGGTACCAAAAATGGGGATATCCCGCAGGGCCTGGGCCCAGGAAACGGCATAGGTGGAGTGGGTATGGCATATCCCGCCAATTCCCTTCCATCGCTGGTACAAAAATCCATGCGTACGTGTGTCGGAAGAGGGGCGCATTTTTCCCTCGACCACCTGGTTCTCAAAATCAACCACCACCATGTCTTCGGCTGTAAGTTCTTCGTACGGAATACCGCTGGGCTTGATGGCAAAAACGCCGGCGTCGGCATCTGCCTGGCTGACGTTACCAAAGGTATATACCACCAGGTTTAATTTGGGTAAGGCCATATTCGCCTCAAAGCAAGCCCTTTTTAGCTCTTTGTACGTACTCATAGTCTTCGTTCTATTGTAAAAAAAACTGCTGTCCTTCAGCAGCAGGCTCAGAAGAAACCGGCCCGTTTGCTACGGGAAGCCTGGCAAACGGGCTCCCATTTTTAGTAGACTTGCCGTCGGGGTTTTTCTGGCTTTCGGGAGAAAGTTAGCAATTATTTTTTATTCTATTTTTTTGTTTTCAAATTTAGGTGTAATTATGACATTTAAGAAATCCCAAGTACAGCGATGATGCAGTTAAACGCCCTAAAAATATGGTTGGTTACCGGTAGCCAACATTTGTATGGCCCGGAGGTACTTGCCGAAGTAGCCGATCATGCCCAAACGGTAGCCAGGTATTTGAATGATTCCGAAGCCCTGTCGGTTTCTGTGGAGTACCGACCAATAGTCACCCGGACAGAAGAAATTACCAGGGTCTTTCAGGAGGCCAATAGCGATGCTTCCTGCATCGGGGTGATTGCCTGGATGCATACGTTTTCTCCGGCAAAAATGTGGATTAATGGATTGAAAACCTTTCAAAAACCCCTGCTTCACTTGCATACCCAATACCGGGAATCAATCCCCTGGGCTACCATTGACATGGACTACATGAACCTCAATCAAAGTGCACATGGAGACCGGGAATTTGGACACATCTGCACCCGAATGAAGGTCCGAAGAAAGGTAGTAGTCGGGCACTGGAAGGATCCTCAGGTGCATAAGGAAATTGACTTTTGGAGCCGGGCAGCCGCTGGATGGCACGATTGGCAGGGGGCGAAATTTGTTCGGTTTGGCGACAATATGCGTCAGGTGGCCGTCACCGAAGGAGATAAGGTTGGTGCCGAAATGCAGTTTGGGTTTTCGGTGAACACCCATGCCGTGGGAGATTTGGTACAGCAAATTGATCAAATTCAGCAGCAGGCGGTAGACCAACTGGTCGAGGAATACGAATCTAAGTATATTTTGGATGAAAAGCTGAAAATGGGGGGAGCACAGCGTTCTTCTCTAGTAGAAGCGGCACGTATTGAGTTGGGACTGCACCATTTTTTGCAGGAAGGTGCGTACAAGGGCTTTACCAATACCTTCGAAGACCTGTACGGGATGCACCAACTTCCCGGAATTGCGGTGCAGCGCCTCATGCGAATGGGTTACGGCTATGCCGGAGAGGGTGATTGGAAAACCATGGCACTGGTACGTGCCATGAAGGTGATGGGTACGGGCCTGCCCGGAGGCAACGCATTTATGGAGGATTATACCTACGATTTCCAAGAGCAGGGAGGTCTGGTCCTTGGTGCGCACATGCTGGAAGTGGACGAGTGCCTGGCGGAAGGCCCGATCCGGTGCGAAATCCATCCATTGGGTATCGGAGGAAAAGCAGATCCGGTCCGGCTGGTATTTACCGCCGGCGAAGGAAATGCCCTGAATGCATCACTGGTCGACCTCGGGAATTCCTATCGTTTGCTCGTAAACGAGGTTCGTGCAATTCAACCTCCCCACGAGCTACCAAAGCTTCCGGTGGCACGAACCATGTGGCTGCCGCTTCCGGATTTTAAAACAGCTTGTGCAGCCTGGATTTTGGCAGGAGGTGCCCACCATACCTGCTTCAGCCAAAACCTGCCCGTTGAAATTCTGGAAGATTTTGCAGAAATCGCCGGATTGGAGTGTCTGCTTATTGATGCGCATACAACACTTAGGAGTTTTAAGGCCATCCTAAGGGCTGGCATCTGAGAAGGCCTGTTTTCAAGGTGCCCCCGGGCATGGTTAATCCGCATTAAACGCTTAGGGTTCTTCGCAGGGGAGTACCATCAGGGGGGTCTCCCCTTCGTGTACCAAATCGCTGATAAAAAATTTCCGGAAAAGTTGGTCGTTTAAGGTCCGTGACCCCTTTTGAAGCACAATATAATCGTCAGGAAAACCCCGCAACCTGTTTTTGATTGTATCAAAGGCATCCACGTGTTCATACAACGAAATTGAACAGGAGTAGTCAGCGCCTAGTTTTTTCTGAAGATCGTTTAAGTATTCTTCGGTTGCCTGCCTTTCCGACGGATCGGAGAGGATGGTCAGCAGTTCGATTTCCGTAAGGGTACTTCCGATGGTTTGCAGCAAAAGCGATAAGGCTTGCTCGTTAAAGGGGTACTTCACATGACAGGCCAGGACCAGTTTTTTTGGAATGGTTTGCTCGATTGACTTCGGCAAAGCGATAATAAGCCGATCAAGCCGATTGATAATATCGGTAGCAGTGCTGCCCACAAGCAGTTTTTTCAGGAAACCGGTACCTTTCAATCCCAGGAGAAGTAAATCTTCCGGGCTCGTTTTTTCCTGTAAAAACCGAATTAGTGGGTCACTTATTGCCAGGAAGGAAGCCTCATCTTCGGAGACACCCAGCTTTGTAGCTTGTTCCGAAAATTTGGTTTTTGCTTCCTTTTTCTCAAAATCAATGATTTCTTCTTTGCCGGGGGCGTTAGAAAGGGTGGGAGCCAGCCCAGCTACTTTGTAAACAAAAGTGAGTGAAAATCCGTACGTTTTTTTCCACTCAAATGCCAACCGTAAGAGGTTGGGGGTATACGGGGAAAAATCGATGAGTACGATAAGTTGCTTCATGGTAGGTAAAGAAAATGCCCATTCATAATGTGGAATTAAAGATAGGCATTTACCGGCAAATTACCATTTCGCAACTTTTTTTGTGGAACGACCCCTATTGGTCTTCGTACCATTTTTCCTCAAAGGTATGCGCAGGCTCAAAGACTGCTTTCAATACCCGAATGACCATCCAGATCATCAGGACCGGAGAGAGGGAAAACATCAGTAGAATAATGGCGGTATTGAGATTGACTGCGACCGCGACCACATATATCAATAGAAAGCCGGTCACGATGGCTACAGGGGTGAGGGAATTGTCCATGGTTTCGCGTTTTATGCTTAGAACAAACCTGAAAAGCAATTTGTTTGCCAATTAATTAGTTTCCGAAGTCAATCCATTAGCGCTATGCCACTCTCGGTGCCCAATAGGTGCAATAGGCACCCGCTTCTACCGGCCCTTTGAAAAGTTGGCAGCCACCGCATTTTCTTTCGACTGTCGGGGGGAGGTAAAGTTGGCAATTATCGCATCGATTGTCCGAGATGGGTGTAATCGATTCGTATCCCAGGCTTTTTCTTTTTTCCAGTTCCGCCGGATCAAGCCCCGTCAGGTCGGCGCAGTCGGTGATGTCTTCCAAGCTGTATTCCTTCTTTTTTGGTGCACATTGTGCAAGCAGGTAAACAAGTCCTGTCGATCCAAACAGGTAGGTGATAAGCTTTCTTCGTGTCATGTAAAGCGTTTTTCAGAGAAGTGCAACCAGGTCTTTCAATGGAAGATCGGAGGTGTTTGAAGCGGATTCCAATTGGGTTTTAAGGGAAGAAAGGGTATCGGAATGCCGGGAGGCGGACTTTTCCAGCCCTTTTTGCAACCCCGCCAATGCCACTCCCTGCCACTCGTCTTGCACGGTATCCGGTAAGGATGCAAGCAGGTCCATGTACGATTTGATGGATTCCTCTTCGCCTTTTGCCCCAAGGATATGCGCTACTTCATTGATATAGTCTTTTTTCCAACTTTCGGAATTCTCAAAAAAAGCGTGCTCTTTATCCAGAATGGCTAAGATTTCGGGTCCGGAACCGGCGTTTGAACTCAAAATGGCGGTGCGAAACCATTTGTTTTGGCCTTTTTCCACAAGCGAGGCCGCGAGGTTTTCCCGAACAAATGCATCCTCCTGATTTCCCAGACTTAAAATAGCTTGCAAGGCTACCATTTGGGAGGGGTCGGTGGTTTTTGCGGCAATTGCCCCTTGCAGCTCTGGATAGTCCTCGGCCAGGATTAGTGCGTTTTTTACCAGTCCCGGATGGTCGCTTTTCAAAGCACTTTCTACCATATGCTGCTCCAGGGCATTCATGGTTTGTAGTAAATACAGGGCTAGAACCCTGGATTGGGGCTGTTCTCCGGCCGCCAGCTCTTCCAGAAAAGGGATATATTCCTGCTTTGGTTCTTCCAAAATCTGGCGCTGTGCCGTACTTCTCCACCAGCCGTTTTGGTGGGCCAACTGTGCCACCAGTGTTTTGGCATCCATGGACGAAAAATCAATGGAATTGGCTGGTGTGGCAGCGGCACTTTTTGGCAAAATGCGGTAAATCCTCCCTTTGTCCGCTCCGTTCATAAAATCCATTTCTTCTTTCAGGTCATCCGGAATAGAGACGGGCGTTTCAATGTGTTGCCGGTAAAAATCCACAAGGTATAAATAGCCGTCCGGGCCCACGGTGAACCCCGCCGGACGGAACCAAGGGTCGGTAGAAGCGATAAATTCCCGATCTGACTCTTCACCTGCTCGCCGGGCGATCTGCGTAGGTGCATGTGCATCTGCCACCAACACATCCCGGTGGACGAGGTTTCCAGCCACGTCTCCTGTGAACAAATTGCCATAAAATCCTTCAGGAAAGGCCCCTCCATTGTATACCGTCCCTCCGGAAGCTCCGGTGAAATAATCTTCCGCATGTTCCACCCGGTCCAATTGCTGTTCCTGATATTGCTTGTTTCGCCGGTCCGTCCGCTCGGCTCTCCAGTAGGGCGGTGGTGTCATTTGAAACATTTCAAAATCATGGTCGGAGATGTTTTGGTTGACAGACATGCTGGACAGGTGCCCGTGACGCTCCAGGTACCTTCGGGGAATGGCCGCCTGTTGTACGTGCAGGGTGTTTTGGGTAAAGAACTTATTGCCCCAATCATCGAACGTCATCCCAAACTGGGCGGTGCCACTCTCCTTTTCAAATTTTTCTGTATCCAGGCGAAAGCGAAAATCGGCTCCTTGAAGGTTTAAAGGCTCGGCATCTGGGTTTTCGGTATAGGTCACCTCACTTCGCTGCCCGTTGTTTGCCGCATAGATCCAATTATCAATTCCCAGGCGCAGGTTGGTAATCTGTGCTTCGGAGTTGTTCTCAAAAAAGCCGGAAAAGATCGACTCTTTCTGGTCTGCTTTTCCATCCCCATCCAGATCCTTCATGTAATAGATATGGGGCGCTGCGGTTACCAATAACCCGCCCTTCCAGGGCATCAGGCTGGTCGCATCGGCAATCCCTTCCGCAAATACCGTAGAGGCATCGATGCGTCCGTCACCATCGGTGTCCATCAGTTTTTTGATCACCCCCTGCCCCTTTCCTGGTTCCGGTTTGTAGGGGTAATCCGGCATTTCCACCGCATAGGCGACGCCGTATTCATCAAACACCAGGTCCACCGGATCGTTGATATGCGGCTCTGCGGCGAATAGTTGCACCTCAAAATCTTCGTGAATCGCAAAGGTAGCCATGGAAGCATCGGGGCTGAGCGGTCCTGCGTACTTGCTGTCCTCGCATGCACCAAACGCTAGCAGCAATGTCAAAAGGGGAATGGTTGATCGTGTCATGAATTCGGTTCGTGTGTTCGTAGTGACTACAATATCCTATATAAATGCAAAAAATAAAATTATTTTCAGATCAAATAAGCAGACAACGTAACATTTTATGCAAGCGGAAAATAACGTGGATCGGTTACTCAAAAGCCAGCCTTCTAGTCGGGACAAAACCAAAATAATCGTCCAAAAACGCATACGCTTCCTTCCGTACGCCGGGAGGAAAATCATGTTCTGCATCGGGATAGCGGACCATAAGGCGTTCCGGAAACCCGAGCCAGGAATACACCGGCTGAACCGCTTTCATACCAGATTTTACGCCTTCTACATCGAAGTTACTGTCTCTTAGTGGCGCGTTGGTAAACACCGGGCGCGGAGCAATTGAGGCAATAATGTCTGTAAAATCAAAGGGCAGATTGGCATCCGGGAGTAGTTTTTTTATGGCGGGCATGTACCGTTCTTGCGCCCAGGGCCCAAGCTTGCCACCATATCGTTCTGTACCAGCCTCCCCAATGTCATAATAGGCAAAGGGAGTCCAGCCGCAACTGCTGACTACCGCCTGAATCCGTTCGTCATGGGCGGCGGCGAAAAGTGCATTGTGGCCACCCAACGAATGACCAATGACTCCAATTCGGTCTGGATCCACTTCCGGCATCTGACTCAAGACATCCACGCAACGCAGGTGATTCCATACACCCAGGAGCGTGCCGGAAGGAAATCCATCCGTGCTGAAATCGTGATCCGTTTGCTCCCCGAAGCTTGGGTAATCGGGTGCCATGACCACATATCCCCGCTCGGCCAGTTCCCTGGCTACGGCCCGATTGGCGAGTGGCCCCTGTCCGTCCACGATCTTTTTACCCAGTTCACCGGTGCTGTGAAGCGCCAGCATGGCCGGCCGGCGGCTGCTTTCGTGAGGAACGTACAGGTAGGCCGTGACCTGGTTGCGATCGTCCGAGGGGAAAGATACCTGGTAGCGGTTGAAGGTTTCGTCCTTCAGGGTATCCAGGTAGGTGAGGGTAGGTATCCCAAGGCCTTTTCTGGAGGGAAGGGTGCCCATAATTGCCGCGCGGTTGTTTTCCCAGCTGCGTTTTTTTTCTTCCCATTCGTCCAGGGTTGTGATCGGCCGGGCTGTTTCGTTTTGTAGCACGTAAGGGTTGTTTTGTCCATAGTCGGCCGGAGGATCCTGCAGCAATTTTCGGATGGCTTTCATCAAAATCGGTTCGGCTGCCGCGGTTACCGGGCTGACATTGATCTCGTATCCGTCTTCCGCATAGGCCGCTGCCGTACCGATGTAGAAAGGACCGTAATCGCCGTAGGCAGCCAGGGCCACAAAACGATCCGGCCGCTCTGCTTTTGCCGCCAATTGGTATTCCACAAAGAGTTCTCCAGGAAGGTGCAGGATCCGGGCATTGCCCAGGGAAAGGCGGCTAACCGAAATTTTCTTGCCTCGTTGCTGTCGGTGGTACCAGGCCAGTTTTTGCATGTTATTGGTAAGCCATCGGGCATTTTGTTGGTACATCTCCCGGGCAATTTTCGGGACGTTTTCGTTGGCTGGAAGCAACACGTCCTCGTGCGCCCAATGGACCGAAGTGGGTTCAATGGCTGTTTTAACGGTGGTTTTCCAGGCCTGTTCCATACCTGCCGCCAATCGTTCGGCCAATAGCTTTCGATTTATTTTTGCACCGTCATTGTACTTGCCAGCGGTTACGTTTGCCCCGGCTCCGTTGAAGTGTACGTGGAGGGCCTCCGGAACGGCTAGCTGCCTCAGGTACCGCGCAATTCCGGGGAAATCCGGATTGGCGATCCGTGTCAGGTAATAACTCTGTGGATGCACAGCGTAGTAACTGAGTACCGCCAGCGGCTGCTCTTCGTTCCAAAAACTAACCAACGATACCTCCGGGTCAATAAGTCCCTCCGGAAAATCCCTGATTTTTGGATCTTTGGTGGAAGAGGTTCGCGAGTACTGTATCTTCCCATCCGGTCCTTTGATGCGGCGATTGGAAGCGACCCGTTCAACGGTCGCTTTGCCAGTACCGATATGGGTCAGGGGCTGGGCAGTTTTTAGGCCTTTTTCGATGGCGTCGTCCAGTCTGTCCAAAAGAACCCGGTCAAAGGAACTATCAAATGCGTTGGCATCCAGTCCTGCAGATACCAGAAGGTTCTCGGCTCCCCAATCGCTGATCGGGGCATCGTGTTGATGCACCGTATGAACCGCCACGCGTGAGGGGAGGGTAGATGCAGCCCTTGCGAGCCTTGCTTTGAAGGCATCCTGGCTCTCGTTTCCGATTCCTATCCAATCTACTGCGCACAGGACGATGGGTAAACCACTCCCCATCAGTACGATTCCTCTGGCACGCAGGCCCAGGTCGTCGCTCTTTTCCATGGGATCGTAGGCAAGCAGACTCCCTACCGGAGGCGTGGCATCCACATCAAAAACAGCCAGGGAGAGGCCTTCGGTCGGAGGGGTGCCGGATTGCCGGCAATTACCGGGAAGGGTGAATGCAAGGCAAAAGAGGCCTGTAATCAGAAGGCAAATCGATGGGGTACGGAAGTTCATATTAGTCATTGGTTGATTGGCTTTTCTCGTGAATCCACCCGATCAGGTGCTGCTGGGAGGCGGTTCCAAAACGGTTAAATCCGGGGGGAACATACTGAGACGATTCCATCGGAAGCCCTCGTTTTTTTGCCAGCAATTCCAGCATTTCCATGGTTTGGCTAATGTCATGCAGGCTAGCATGGCGGTCCTGTTCCGGGCTGATGACGAGTAGGGGTCGGGGAAGAATGGCCGACAGGATTTCGGGAAAATCTACCGGGATAGCCGAAGGGCGATCGGCAAAAAAAACCCAATTCGGAACGAGACCATACAGGTGTGAATACGCTTTGATGCCCTCCATGGAGGCATCGGCGCTGCGTAAAGACGTAAAGGCAGATGCCACCGCAACACCAGCTACTCGATCATCCAGAGCGGCTGTAAACAAGGCAACCGTTCCGCCCAGGGCATATCCCGCGAGAAAGACTCGGTTGGCATCCAGCCCTTCCACTTGCTGGAGTGCCTGTATGGCGTCCCGTGTGTCTTTGACCATTTTGCCCATTTTGGACCAATGGGGATACCGCTCGTAAAAGGAAGCACCTTCCTCGATGCGGCTGCCGTATCCGAGCAAGTCCATGGTAAATACGGCCATTCCCTTGTCCAGGCATTCCCGGATAAACGGGTTCATCGCCTCATCAAACCCGGTATTAACGTACTTATGCAGGTAAATCACGACAGGAATGGCCTTTCCGGTAGCTTCCGGTTTCGTTAGGGGCAGGTACAAGGCGCCGTGTTGGTAGTCGCCCAGTGCATTGTAGGGTGCGATGTTTTGTCGTTTTCCATTGGCTACTTTCGGACGGTTGAGCAATAGGTCCATGTAGTCCGCATTGGTACTTAGCGCCTTGATGGGGGAGGCGTTCAGCCCTTCCGGCTCCCGGCCCAAGGTCCACTGGGTCCATTTTCTTACCTCTCCCTGCCAATCCTCCAAGGGTGTGCCCGCCGCGCCTGAACTTTCGTTCACAAGCGATTCTATTTGAAGGGGGCTGTCCGGCACGGTATCGGCTGGATTTTTGTCTTGTTTCCATGCATCAAAATCATAGGCATAGTACCGCTGGTTTTCCCAGGTCTTATCTGATCTGCCAAACTGGATATCCAGCCAGTCGACGTAACTTTCGATATCCCGTGCGGCGACGGCATGTTTTCCGTCCCGAAAGCGCAGGCTTACGTTTTCGGGGACACCAAGAAAGGTGTAGAGTTCTTTCAGGGAAACATAGGTTTGCTCAATAGCCCAGGGATCGCCGCCGCCGGCTTCCCGGATGGAAGAGCTAAGCAATAAAGAATTGGGGGCAATGAGGGCCATCAGGGAGTTTTGGTCAATGGGCAGTTTGTGCTCGCGTCCGTTGAAAAAACGCAGCCGCGGGTGGAACCACTGCGGACGGATGGAATTGAGGTAGTCAATGGATTCGTTCGCATGCCGTTCATCGGTAAAGCGGTAGGGGATCTCCCCACCGGTGCCCCCGCTGCTGCTGATGACGGCCCTGATTCGTGGGTCAAAAGCCGCCGCGAACAAGGATAGTTTTGCGTTTCGGGAATGCCCCGTCAACGCGATTTTTTCTCGATCCACCTGGGGTACGGTATAGAGATAGTCGACTGCCCGCTGGGCTGCCCAGGCGCGGGTCATCAGTGCCGACCAATCGTATTCCGGGTACACCTCCTGGTAATGGATGGACTCATCAAATACGTCTGCCCCAGCATAAATAACGCCCAGGTACCCTCTTCTCACGGCAATCTGCACCCAGCCTCTGTGGTTCCATTGACTCATTAAAACAGGGTGGGGCCCGGGTCCGGGAGGCAGAAAGACTTCCAGGGTCAGCCTAGCCTTTGGGTGATCGCCAAATTTGAGTACCACGGTCTGTACCCGGATGCGGCCTTCCATGTGTTCTTCGGTAATTTCTGCGGTCAGGTTTCTGGGAGGATCTGGAAAGGTACCGGAAAGCAACTCCTTTACCTGCCGGGCTATTTTTTCCCGTTTTTGCTCCCACTGGGACAGGGAGGTAATGCGGAACGGCTGCCCTGATTCGTAGTCGACCAGAAGTTCGGGGAGAAAGGGGATATCCGGCAGCGTGGAAAAATCAGGAGGGAGCTCTCCCGTGCGTTGTTGCCAGGCATCCCAGGTACTGTCTGTAAAACTGAGCCTTTCAAAGGAGGCAAATACGTTTCTTGCCCGTTCATGGGGTAGGGGGTGCGGACGGTTTTGTTCGCGAAGGTTGTTCAAATACGCTTTTCTTTTCAATGTGTCCTGGGATTGGGCGTTTCCCGAAGGGATGCTTAGGGAGAACAGACCTGTTTGAATAAAAATTACCAGGAGGAAAGCCATTTTTTGGCGGCGATTTTTCATAGCAGAGCAAGGGGGTGTCTTTCAAATTAGGCACTATTTTTTCACAAAACCCAAATCATATACCTTAAACGGTTAAAATTTCCCTTGAATAGAGAAGAGTACGGTTTTTTCACCAAATACCCACTCATACTGGTAGAAACCCAAGGTGATTTGGCTGAATTCCGGAAATAAACAAGAAAAGTAGCTAAAAAACAGGGTGAACAGCAGGTTTGAAGCGGTCCCTGCCATCTTTTACCAATTCTTTCTTGAAAGGATTAGGAATAATAATATCTTTGTCGAAATTAAAAAAAACATAGATTTCTTTAATAGCTGATATGGAACAATTATTTCTCTATTTGGTCCCTTTTTTGGGTATTGTTGGGCTAGTGGTAATGGCCATAAAATCTGCCTGGGTGACCAGACAACCTACCGGTGAAAAGAACATGGTCGAGCTGGCCGGATACATTGCCGACGGCGCAATGTCGTTTTTGAAGGCCGAATGGAAGGTAATGATTTATTTTGTTATAATTGCCGCCATCATTTTGGGCTGGTCCGGGACCCTTTTGGACAACTCCAGCCCCGTTATCGCTGTTTCCTTTATAATAGGAGCAGTACTTTCTGCATTTGCGGGCTACCTGGGAATGAAGATTGCTACCAAGTCCAACGTGCGAACCACCGAAGCCGCCAAGACCAGCCTGGCCAAGGCGCTGAACGTTTCGTTTACCGGAGGAACCGTTATGGGACTCGGTGTGGCAGGTCTTGCCGTGTTAGGGATGGGTGGTTTATTCATCGTCTTTTACAACATGTTTGTACTTTCAGCAGGAGGAGGCGTCAACGGTCACGAAATGGAAACGGCCCTGGAAGTATTGGCGGGCTTTTCGTTGGGAGCTGAATCCATCGCACTATTTGCGCGCGTTGGGGGAGGAATCTATACCAAAGCCGCCGATGTGGGGGCGGACCTGGTAGGGAAAGTGGAAGCGGGTATTCCGGAAGACGACGTTCGCAACCCGGCCACGATCGCAGATAATGTCGGTGATAATGTGGGCGATGTAGCGGGTATGGGTGCCGATCTTTTCGGGTCCTACGTGGCTACGATTCTTGCCTCCATGGTTTTGGGAAGGGAGATCGTCAGTGACGATAATTTTGGCGGTATTGCACCAATTTTGCTACCCTTGGTTATCGCCGGATTGGGATTGGTATTCTCTATTATAGGTACCTTTTTTGTGAAAATAAACTCCGAAACAGGCAACGTGCAGGCGGCGCTAAACCGGGGTAATTGGATTTCGATTCTACTCACCGTGGCGGCTTCGTTTTTTGTGATTCAGTACATGCTTCCCGAAGGCGATCTGGTCATGTCTCGTCTGAACTCCATTCCGTTTACCAAGATGGGAGTTTTCGGTGCCGTGTTCATCGGTCTGATTGTAGGAGCACTTATGAGTATCATTACCGAACACTACACAGCCATGGGCAAAGGTCCGGTTAACTCCATCATCCGTCAGTCTTCTACCGGACATGCGACAAATATCATCGGAGGTCTGGCAGTTGGGATGCAATCGACGGTCTTACCCATTCTGGTATTGGCTGGAGGGATTTTCACCTCCTATATGGCCGCAGGTCTTTATGGGGTAGCCATTGCAGCAGCGGGGATGATGGCTACCACGGCCATGCAACTTGCAATTGATGCATTTGGCCCAATCGCTGACAATGCAGGCGGGATCGCCGAAATGTCGGGTCTTCCAAAAGAAGTTCGGGAACGAACGGATATTTTGGATGCGGTAGGCAATACCACGGCTGCCACAGGAAAAGGTTTCGCGATCGCTTCTGCTGCCCTTACCGCACTAGCCCTATTTGCGGCGTATGTGGGCATATCCGGCATTTCCACCATAGACATTTACAAGGCAGACGTGTTGTCCGGCCTATTCGTGGGCGCCATGATCCCCTTTATTTTTTCCTCGCTTGCGATCGCAGCGGTGGGACGTGCCGCCATGGACATGGTCAATGAGGTGCGACGGCAGTTTAAAGAGATGCCCGGAATCATGGAATTCAAAACCAAACCGGATTACGAAAAATGCGTGGAAATTTCCACCAAGGCGTCGATTCGGGAAATGGTCGCACCCGGCGCCATTGCCCTGGTTTCGCCCATTATTGTAGGCTTTCTATTCGGTCACGAAGTATTGGGTGGCATGTTGGCCGGTGTGACCGTCTCGGGAGTTTTGATGGGTATCTTTCAAAACAATGCCGGCGGTGCCTGGGATAATGCGAAAAAATCCTTTGAAAAAGGTGTGGAAATAAATGGAGAAATGTACTACAAGGGTTCTGAACCGCACAAGGCATCGGTAACTGGAGACACGGTGGGCGATCCGTTCAAGGATACCTCCGGTCCCTCCATGAATATCCTGATCAAACTTACATCCATCGTGTCGATCGTTATTGCCCCCTTTATTCCCCTGGATAGTCCTTTGGGTATCTCGGATTCGGTCGGAACGGATGTGATTCCCAAGGTGGTACAGGTACAGCAGGAGCTTCCGGAGGTCATCGAAACCCTGGAGGTAAATTGATAGCACATCTGTAACGAACGTACGCTTTTGCCGGTTTTTAACCGGTACGAATGAAAATCCCCTCCGCTATTGCGCCGAAGGGGATTTTTTTTGGCGCATACACGCGGTTCGGTAACGTGCCTGTTGGACCCTTTTGTATCGATTTCTAGCAGAAAATGGTCGTGGAAGCATCGCTTCCTTCCTTATTTAAGGCCTGGCAAGCATCGGTTAGTTTATTCTTCTTTTCGAAACGTATAACGTAGACCCACCAACGCCCGAATCGCAAAAGTGTTTTCGTAGAATGGAGTCCCTTCCAGTAGCAAGGCAAACTGCCGGTGAGCCGCAATGGGCTTGAAACTGAACCCCAGGGGTAGACCTATTTTCCCATTGTCCAACTCGGAATACCCCAGCATCAGGCCGGCATGCAGGTTATACCAGGTAGTTTTTCTAAGGTTGTAATGCCCCAGGATTTCGGCACCCAAAAAAGGATTCACTTCCCCACCGGCGAGTAGGCGCGCTTCGGCAAAAAAGGACTTCTCCGGATCCGTTCCTGCGCCAATATGGCTAAGAATCCCTCCCTGATACAATCCCACATGTACCTGGGAAAAAGCGGTGGAAAAAAAGCCAAAAATAAAGAGGAAAGTAAGCGCCTGTTTCATAAGTGTTTTTTTTGCCAAAATTAATGAAATATTTCGTTTGAAGAAACTTTGTGTGAAAAGTCACCGTATGACGGTGGATAGAGGCTTACATTTGTTTAAAATTTTTGCATATGAACTGGAAAAAAGAAATAAAGAGTTGGGCAATCATGTTGGGTGTTTTTGCAACCTTGTATTTTACAGGACTGATAACACCCATCGTTGGAGGCGTCCAATCGTTGGTTCTGGCGACCGGATTGATCAAACCTAAGGTGTTGCTGGAAAACAAAACCAACGAGGCCTTTGATTTTAGCGGGCAGTTTCTCGATACAGACGGTGACCGGGTAGGGCTTTCTCAATACCGAGGCAAAACACTTTTTATCAACCTGTGGGCCACTTGGTGTCCTCCCTGTAGGGCCGAAATGCCACACATTTCCAACTTATACGAAAAACTCCAAGACAATGATTCCATTGCCTTTTTAATGATCGCACTGGACGATGATTTCACAAAAAGTAAAAAGTTTGTGGAGAAAAAGGGATTTTCATTTCCCATCATCCACGCAGCCTATGGCCTGAACCCCTCCCTCCAAAGTCAGGCGATTCCTACCACATTGGTGGTGAGCCCTCAAGGAGAAATTGTTTTCTATCAGGAGGGAATGAGTAATTTTGACAACCAGGAATTTCAGGATTTCCTGGAGGGATTATAGCAGGGATAGTTGGTAGGAAATCGTTTCCGGCAAGTCGTTATTTTTTTAAAAATTCAGTAGAGATACGCACGTATTTTCTTTGTCATTTTGGGGTTCAATTTGCTGCCCTACCCGTACACATATTAGCTGTGGAATTGCCGAAAGGTGGCGGGACTTTTTGGACGAAAAAAACATTGTAAAATATTGGAATAAGGAAATTTTTAGCAAACAATTACAACCGGCATCGAACCATGTTCTCACCTAGATGGAGAATAATGGTTCGATTTTTTTTGGATATTCTTCGGGAAAAGAAACTAAATAAAATATAGTTTGAATTTTTTTTTTCGGATTTCATTTAGCGGTGCAGGTGCCCGATTAAAAAGTAATCCTGCCAAATTAATAGTATTATTCGTAGAATATGAAATTTTTTTTTTAGTGAAAATGCTGTGAAAAATGGAAACAAATTGTTGGGATTTGGCTACATAAAATTTTTTTAAAATAAAATATTTGTTTTTTAAATACACATATACGTCTTTTGAATCTGTAGGAGGTTTTAGTTTATCGATAAATTGCATTTTGCCGGAGGCTTGTCAGGATGCAATTTTCAAACCTCGTTCCAGCGCCAAAAAAAGATGTACCAATTAGTTTGATTCTTATGAGCAACCGTTACCTGTCCTCGTTTCTCTTTGTCTTGTTGCTATTTTTTAACGCAGCAGCCATTTCGCCAAATCTGATACCGAATACCGGCTCCGAACTTTTCGGAAGTACTTCCGATGAAGACGGCCGAAACATCGGACCACTGATTCTTTCGGGAAACAACCGTTCCCTGGAGGCGCCATGTCCCGGCATAAGTCCGCTGGATTGCAGCGAGATTTTGCAAGCATTACCGGTAAACCTGGACTTTACTCAGGACCAGGGAAACCTGGCGGGTTCGGGATTTACCATGGTGCTCGAGCCCAGCGCACCGCTGACTCCACCCTCCGACCCGGCGGTACCCGGGTACGAGCCTGGGTTGATCAGCAGGGATGCTACTGGCCTAACGATTACGAGCACCAAGGGGATATTTTTTAGTCAGCCTACGGGTTCACCTTCCAGCAACAACACCAATTCTCAGGTAAATGCCCTCGGGGTGGGACTGGATGTTCCTACCGGAAAGTTTAGCGTTTCGACAACGCTGATCAATCCGAACTTTCAGGTGAGTACGGGAAACAGTTCCCAACAGGCAGGTATCTGGATGGGTCAGGACGAGGATCAGTACGTAAAACTGGTAGTAGTGAAAAACGGTACCGGCAATCAACGCAAGATTCAACTGCAGGTGGAAAATATGGACAACACCACCACGCAAACGGCATTTCTTGAAATCAACACGGGCAATTTGCCCATAGAAACGGGACCGATTACCCTTCGTCTGGAGTTTGACCCTGTCGCCAATTCGGTACAGGGTTTTTACCGTTTGGGGGAAGGAGAAGAGCTACTGGTGACGGGACCTGAAGGAGACAGCCGCCCCGTTCCGGCATCCTACTTTTCCGGGCAAACCTACGCGGGAATTTTTACATCCCACCGAAATGCACCCGCAAGCGAACCCATTACCGTGCTGTTTACCGATTTTTCCATTGAGGAAGTCGCCGTTCCCGATCCGGATCTGATCGCCATTCCTTACCGCATGAATGTGGCGGGCTTTGACTACACCAAAGACGGCGACTTGTTTTTGCAGGAAAACACCGATTTTCTGGTGGAGACCGAAGAAACCACAGCATCCCTCGGTTCCTTTGGCCCTTATTTGGTCGAAGGAGGGCACATGGATCTATATTATCCCCGAAGGTTTGGTGCTAATTTCGGATACAACTTTCCCATTGCCAATGGCCAATATACCGTGCGAATCCACATGGTGGAGAATTTCCACGAAGGTGCCGGACTTCGCATTTTTGACATCTTGATGGAAGGCGAACTGGTCCAGGATGACCTGGATCTATTTGCGCTTTACGGAAAGGGAGTACTGGGAATCACCCAAAATAACGTAACGGTAACTGATGGAGAGCTGAATCTACAGTTCCTCGCATCGGTAAACAATGCACTGATTCAGGCGATAGAAGTTGTACCGCTTACCGTCAGTTCGCAAAAGGAAATGCTTGGATTTACCCTGGACGGACAGCTTGATTCCCAGACGGATGCCCCAGCGGGTACCATTGAGGTTCAAATGCCTGCAGGTAGCGATCTAAGCTCGCTCGCACCAACGTTTACGCTTTCGGACAACGCAACGTCAGCACCAGCTTCCGGCAGCGTTCAGAACTTTAGCAATCCGGTGACCTACACGGTTACAGCGGAAGATGGCAGTACCAAAGAGTGGACAGTCACCGTCACCGCGGCACCCTCGGACTTCTCATTCATCGAAAATTTTGACAGCTACGGTGTCGGCAACCTGCACGAAATCGCTCCCAGCCAATGGTTGAAAGAAAAAGCGGCCGATGCTTCCATACCCGTAACAAATGAAGGACTAAGCGCTGGCAGCAGTCATTCGTTGGATTTTTCTCTTGGGAGTCATGCACACGACCTCATTCCGCTAACAAACAATCCCGCAACGCTAACGCCAAATGTACCCTTCTACTTTACCACTTATTTTCAGGTAAATGGATTTGGAACAGGTTCGGGGGACCGAATCCGAACGGCGATTCGGATTGATGAGAATTCCTCCGCTACGCCCTGGGTGCGCCTTCAAATGGCCAAGGGTGGCAGCACAGGCTTGATCGCACGTATTGGATTGGGAGCGCCGGCATCTAACAACGGTACCCAAGAAGTGCCTTTCGGAGAGACCGTTCAGTTTCTGGTGAAGGGCGTATGGGACGGTGCGTCCAGCATTGCCTATGAATGGACCCTGGCGCCCAAACTCACGGAGGGCGAAACATCCTGGGTAAACGCCGGTAGTCAAACCGTATCCGGAACGCCACAGATCGGTCGGCTATTTATAAGTTCAGTCGGTACCAACGACGCCTCAATCGGTCCGGTTCGCTTAAGTACGGATTACACGCAGGTGGTGACGGAAGACCTTATTTCGGTTCCCCTTCTTTCAGGAAATGCAATCGAGTCGTTTACCCTGGCCGAACAGATCGAAGCAGGCTCAATAGATTCCGAAAATTTTTCCATAGCGGTACAAGTTCCTTTTGGGACGGATCCGGGCAGTCTTATTCCGACCTTTACCCTATCTGAGGGAGCAACTGCGCTGCCAGTTAGCGGGGAAGCGCAAGACTTCACAAATCCGGTGGAATACACCATCACGGCAGAAGATGGCAGCGTGCAGGTATGGACGGTATCGGTAACGGTAGCCTCCGGATTCACAGCCAATATCAACTTCCAGGACAAGACCACGATTCCTCCTACCGGCTACCTGGTGGACTATGGGAAGCAATTTGGGCATGCAGCGGTTGCATTTGAAGGGACAGATTATGCGTATGGTTGGAAACTAAAGTCGAATGGAACGCCGATAGATGCCTCGGATGAAGCAGCAAATAATTCGAATGGAGTAGGTAGAAACCGCATTGTGGCGAGCTATGCCGGTGCGAGCGAACAGCAAAAATTAGAAGGTACGCTGGTTCATTTTCAGGGAGACAACATCCTCAATGCTACCGGAGGCGTTCAATCCTGGTCGGGCCAACCCCGAGGGAACGAGCTGATTTGGGAAATGGAAATTCCAAACGGGATTTACGAAGTGACGATTGGCTTGGGAGACGCAGGCTCGGATCTGGATAGTCGACACAGCGCGGCTGTGGAAGGCTACACGGTGGTACCGGCTTTTGCTCCAGAAGCAGGAGAAAACAGAAGCGGAACCATCGTAGTAGAAGTGACCGACGGTCTGCTAACCATGACCGGCCTTGGCGGCTACAATTCGAAAATAAATTACATTCAGGTAACGGAAAGTACCGATACGCCCGTGTCGGGTCAGTTGATTTTTGACCCGGCCACGGTTAGTTCCAATCTGGCACCGGGTGCGAGCGGGCAATTTGGCAGCACGCTTTCCGGAGCAGGAGCCGGCCCGATCGGATTGGTGATCGACGACAACATCAATGCGGTAGATAAAAACCTTACCGGCAGCAATGACTGGATGAGTTTACCCGCAACGGCCGCATTGGGAGCGATTGACTTCAGCATGGACGCGAGTGCCCTGGCAGAAGGGGATACACGCAGCAATACGATCATAGCCACCGCTCAGGGCTATCAGCCTGCCGTGTTGGAAGCGAGTCTATCGGTGGCTACGCCGTTGTCTTCGGACACGTCCATAGATAGTTTTGCCCTAGCGGGCGGTTTGGGTACGAGCAGCATTGATGCCGCGAATAATGCGGTGAACATACAGGTTCCGTTCGGAACAGACATTACCGCTTTGACCCCGGAATTTACGATATCGGGTGCTTCGGTGACACCCGCCTCGGGTACGGTACAAGACTTCACCAATCCGGTGGAATACACCGTCACGGCGGAAGATGGCAGCGTGCAGGTATGGACGGTATCGGTAACGGTAGATGCACCCGAGCCTTGTTCGCCCTGGAGCTTACTTGATTGCAACGGTATTCCCAAGGCTCTTCCGCTTCGGTTGGAATTTGATGGTACCGAGGGCGGACTCGTTGATGGCAATGGAGTAGGTACCGGGTTTACCATGGTCGATCCGCATTCCGAAGCCCGATTGACAGCTGATTTGCCAGTAACCTATCCGAATGTAATCGGATACGAACCCGACAAGATCACGGTAGACGGAGGAAACCTAAGCTTGACTGCTTCCAAAGGCATTGCTTATCTCAATCCCGGTCAAAGCGCCAATACCAATACCCAGGTAAATACACTGGGTGTGGGAATAACCGACCTTACGCAACCACTGGTGATTGAAACCCAGATGCTCGGAATCACTACCGGAGGAAATGCGGCCCAGTCGGGCATTTGGTTCGGATTGGACGAGGATAACTTTGTAAAACTAAATGTCAACTCCAATAACGTCGAACTTCGCAAGGAAGTCAATGCCATTTCAGTGAATGGGGCGGGCACACCGGACCAGATACAGGTGACGAATGTGGGAGTTACCGGCCAAAACGTAACCCTTCGTCTGGTTATTGATCCTCTGGATAGGACCATCCGTGGATATTATGCAATTGGAACCGGTGATTTTGTGGAATTGACCAAAGCCGGTTTGGAAGTCATGACCTTACCTCAGGAATACCTTGACGGAATTACGGTCGGATCAGAGACGGGAATTGCATTTGCAGGTATTTATTCCTCCTACCGAAACGGCACCACACCTTTTAATACCGATTTTGCCTATTTTTCAGTGGATCAGGAAAGTCCGGTTTTAAGTCTGGATTTCTCGGTATCCCAACTCAACTTTACAGCTGAGCAAGGGGCAGTCGTTGCTCCACAAACCGTGGAATTATCGGCGAGCAGCGGCAATCCGACAATTGTTTTATCCGACGATCCGGATGCCGGGGAATGGTTAAATTTGCCGGCAGGACCCGTTTTAGGTCCGTTGGAATTCAGTATAAAGGAAGATCTGCCGGTAGGTACGTATTCCACCATGGTCATCGCCATTGACCAGCCGGATCTCGGCTATGAAAATGCGGAAATGGAAGTTTTCCTGGAGATTACGGAAGCAACCGTGGATCCAGGCACACCGGATTTTGAAGCAAACATTAACTTTTCTGATCCCGAAACGGCACCGCCAGCCGGTTATGTTCGAGACGCAGGAGACGCCTACGGGGACCGGGGCAATGGATTCAGTTACGGCTGGGTCGATGCTGCCAACAGTACCCCGGCTGACCTTACCTTGAACGGAAGGAACCGGGAATTGGCAGGCGTGAGCGTATTGGAAAATACGCTTATCCACATGCAATACGGGGATGTTTCCAATAATGCGGCCAACGGCTACTTGCCGGATGCCAGTTGGGAAATCGAGGTTCCTAACGGTTCTTACGCGGTAACGGTAGGCGTTGGAGATCCGGCCGTTGATGGTTCGGTAGAAGACACGCCTTCCCATACGATCGACGTGGAGGGCGTCAGCGCCATCGCTGCATTCGTTCCCAGCGGAGCCGCGGGAACGACCGGACGGTTTACTTCCGGAACGGTTCAGGTAACCGTTACCGACGGGCGGTTGACACTGTCGCCCGGAACGGGATTCAATACCAAAATTAATTTCGTACGCATTCTTCCGGGAGCGGGTGGTGTGCAAACTCCACGCATCCTGGGTGTAAACCCCGCTGACGGGGCAGGGGGCGTATCGGTGAATACAAGCGTATCGGCAAATAGCCTTTTCCTCCCCAATCCGAATGAGGATGGACTGACCAGCGTGGACAATAGCACCATCACGAACAGTACGGTTAAGCTATTTAAGCAGGGAAGTACCAGCCCGGTTGGAGCGAGTGTAAACGGTACGGGTGGTGGCGATGCCATCAATCTGGTTCCAAATTTGCCATTGGAAGCCAATACCACGTATGTTTTTGAAGTAGATGGGGTAAAAGACCTTGCCGGTGAAACCTTTGAATTTTTTAGTTCTTCCTTTACTACCGGGTCGGGGGGAACCACCGGTCCCACGACCGATCTGGACAATGTATCCTTTACGAAACAGGGGGCAGTAGCCACGGGAGCGAAATACACCACGCTTACCATAGGGCCAGACAGTAAATTATACGGGTTGACCATCGGCGGTGACATTCACCGTTGGACCATCAATGCAGACGGTACGCTCTCCGGGAAGCAGACGCTCTCCGCTTGGAAAGCGGCCTATGGCGGGCGCACGGCTGTCGGGCTGGAATTTGACCCCAACGCCACCGCCGGCAACCTTATCGCCTATATTTCGCACAATTCTTCCGGCTTGAGCAGTGCACCGGATTGGGATGGCAATCTTTCCAGACTGACCGGAGCAAATCTGGAAAACGAGGAATTGTTGGTTACCAATCTTCCCAGGTCTCTTCGGGATCACCTTACTAACAGCATTGCTTTCCGACCCGGCGAGCCCAACATGCTGTATTTCAACCAGGGAAGCAACAGTGCTGGAGGTGCACCGGATGGCGCCTGGGGTAACCGGGAGGAGAGCTTGCTTTCTGCGGCTACCCTGAAACTGGATTTGACCAAACTTCCATCATCGCTTCCCCTGGACGTGATGACCACCCGCAACCAATCGGCTATCAATGCGGTAGATATCAATTCGCCTACACTTGACGGGATGTACAACCCCTACTACGTGGAAGCACCGCTAACCTTGTTTGCTACAGGGGTTCGAAATGCGTACGATTTGGTTTGGCATTCCAACGGACAACTGTACGTGCCCACAAACGGAACGGCGGGAGGCAGCAATTCACCCGCCTCTGTCAGTGGCACCAGAAGACCCGACGGAACGGTTTACGACCATGCCAATGCCGATTATCCACCCATTTCGGCATCCAATAATAATAACGTACAGCGGGATTGGCTGTTCCGAATGGATCCGTCTGCCGGATTGGGCTATTACGGACATCCCAATCCTTTCCGGGGAGAGTACGTGTTGAATCGCGGCGATGTGGATGTAACCAATAGTGTGTACAACGGCGTGGAACCAGACGTCAATTACAGGGGTACGGCCTTTGATTTTGAATTCAATAAATCGCCAAACGGCGTTATCGAATACCGAAGCAATGCCGAGAATGGCAACCTGACCGGCGCTCTGCTGGTGGCTCGATACAGCGGTGGAAGCGATATCATCGCGCTGGTTCCGGACGGACCCAACGGAGACATCGCCTCATTTAAAGAAGGCATACCAGGTTTCACGGGATTTGTCGATCCGTTGGATTTGATTGAGGATGTGGCTACGGGCAATATCTACGTTTCTGATTACGCCACAAGCGAGATTATCCTGCTCAAACCCAGCAACCAGGCTGCTCCTGCGCCTTCCATAGCTGTAAGTACCGAAACCATCAGTGGAGATGCCATCACCGGACAGAATTCCTACGAAGAGGAGATTTTGTTGTCAAACCTGGGTAATGCTCCATTGAATGGCATCGAGGCAAGCATTTCCGGAACGCATAGCGACCAGTTTGCCGTCACCGGATTACCCACAACTGTAAATGCGCAGAACTCAGCATCGTTTACGCTGGTATTCACGCCGACCAGCAATGGTCCGAAATTTGCCCAATTGACGCTGTCCGGAGAGGGAGCCGATCCGGTTCAAATCAACCTGAGTGGGCTGGGCAAAACCGGAACGGGTGGAAGTTCAGAGCCTTCTTTGCAGTGGATTTTGGATACCCAATTGGGTCAGGGCCTGATCGATGTAGGAGATTCAGATCCGGCTACCAACCTTATCAACTTGCCGGCCGGAAGTTCTTACAATAATTTGCTGGGAGATGAACTGGATATTCAGGCATTTCAGCGTGCCAGCGATGCGCCTGTAGAACTTGAAGTGTTGGCCGTTTACGGCCCCGAAGCCAATAACCCGATCACGGGCTTTGGCTGGTATGCCAGTGGAGATGGCGGTTCTACGCAGGAATTGTTCACGGTTCAAAATACCGTTGCCGGAAACGGGCAAACCCTGAATCCGGTCATAACAGGGACTACGTCATTTGATCCTGGAACCGCAAGCTTTGGTTTTTACAACCGATGGCCGTTCTTCGGCAACCGCTTCCTGTACAGCGAAGATGCGCTAAACACCTTCACCGGGGCCATCCCGCACCACATTCGGGTATACGCCTTGCCGGGTGAAGCAGATGCCTACGTCATCGCTACCGAGGAACATGTGAGTGGATTTGATTACCAGGACATCGTGGTCATTGCCCGAAATGTGCGGCCATTTGAGGGGATTTTGGACGGATGTTCGCCGATTAGCTTGCTGAACTGTGACGAGTTGGAGGCTGCCTTGCCTTTCAGCCTGCAGTTTAGCGGAGACGAAGGAGGATTGGGCAATACCGGCTTTACCATGGTGGACGACCCCTCCGCCCGGTTGGTGCTAGATGGTCCGGTTTCCTACCCGAACGTGCCGGGATACGAGCCTTCCAGGCTTAGCTTGACCGGTGGAAACCTACAGATAGATGCCGCTAACGGGATCGCATACCGTACCAATGGCACCACAGCTACCACTAGTACGGATGTAAACTCTCAAATCAATACATTGGGAGTGGGTGTGGATGCCAACGGCTACGGCAATTTCAGCATTAGTACGACGGTAGCAAACCCCTACAGCGACGGTACCAATAACTCCGAGCAGGCAGGTATTTGGTTCGGTTTGGACGAAGACAACTTTGTTAAGTTGGTGGTAGCCAACGGTGGCAAGGTAGAGCTGCTTCGGGAGCTCAATGGCCTGGCCCCTGCGGATGCTGCCAACAACGTGCAGGCGAACAATGTGGCGGGCCTTCATAGCAGTGCGGTTACCTTGCGCTTGTACGTGGACCTCGAAAACAGCCTGCTTACTGCCTACTACAGCCTAAATAGCGGGGCCGAAGTGGAATTGGGTTCGGTGGCACTTCCTGCGGTATACCTGAACGGCAATCCTGCCCATCAGGACCTGACCTTTGCGGGAATTTTTGCGAGCAAACGTCGGGAGGAAGTATCCGAAGTCGTGTATACCTTTACCGAATTTAAAATCACTCCAGATCAATTGCCTCCAAGCGATTTTGATCCCATAAAAATCAATTTCTCGCGGGCCATCGACGACGTGCCAGCCGGCTACATTAAAGATGCAGGTGCTGCTTACGGTGATCGTGGAAATGGATATGCCTACGGTTGGTTAACCACAGATGGGCAAACACCACTTAACCTGGAGGCCAATACCCGAAACAGGGCATTGGCAGGGGTGAGCCTGGTGCAAAACACCATTATTCACATGCAATACGGTGATGTTGGTGGAACAAACGGAGTGAACACCGAGGGAATCTGGGAAATCAGCGTATTAAACGGCACCTATGAGGTGACCGTTGGTGTCGGCGATCCGGAGGTAGACGGTCAGGAGAACACCACTCCTTCTCACACCGTATCGGTTGAAAACGTTAACGCGGTAAACGCCTTTGTTCCAACCGGAACGGATGGAGCATCCACGCGGATGACGTCCACTACCGTGACCGTCACCGTGTTGGACGGCAGGCTCACGGTGGACGCCGCTGGTGGGTTCAACACGAAAATTAATTCTATCGAAATCGTACAGGTATCGGGATCGGATGTGCCGGTGTTTACCAACGTAACTCCCGCAAACAACGCCACCAATGTTTCGCTGAATGACCTACAGGTGAATGTGGAGATATTGACTCCTGATGGCTACGAGTTGGATAACGGTACGCTTGCCGGAAACGTCAACCTCTACGAATTGACGACAGACGGGGAGGTCCTGGTACCAAGCAACTCCAACGATACGGGGGGAGGGGATGCAATCACCCTGACGCCGATCAACCAATTAAAGGAAAACACGCCGTATCTGTTCCGAATTTCGGGGGTAGAAGCAAACCGTTCCGGTGACCTATCCGATCGGCTTACCTTCGCCACCTTTGAGTCCCGCTTTACAACGGGTTCATTGGATGACTTGCCCGTTCCCATCCGGGATCTGGAAGGAGTGGCGTTTACCATCGTTCCTGGAGGAACGGCTTTGGGAGAAGGTACAGAAAACGAACGATTCTCCAGTTTGGTCGTAGGACCCGATGGGAAATTGTATGGAAGTACGATTGGAGATTTCCAGTCGGATGGAAAGATCTTCCGTTGGGACATGGCGGCCGATGGTACCTTAAGTAACCTGGAGGTGTTGAGTCCCGAACTAAACGGATCGCCGCATCCTGTATCCGGAGTGATGGCAGGCAATAACCGCTTGATTATCGGATTGGTCTTTGATCCGGCTTCTACGGCCGATAACCTGATTGCCTACATCACCCACAGCGCTGCCTCGCTGACCAATGGTCCCGAATGGGATGGCAAGCTTACTCGTCTTTCCGGTCCGGACCTTTCCACCGTGCAGGACCTGGTAATTCATTTGCCGCGGTCTTCCAAGGATCACCTGACAAATAGCCTTGCCTTTGACGACAGCGGCCTAATGTACATTGCTCAGGGAAGTAACTCAGCAGGCGGAGATCCCGATCCGGCCTGGAATAACCGACCGGAACGCTTGTTGGCAGCTGCTGTACTAAAAGTTGATCTGGATAAATTGCCGGCCAATCTACCGCTAAGTGTGTACACGACAGACGATATCGCGGTTATCAACGCCGCACCGGCTACGGGTCTCTTGATGGGTGATGGAACGACCTACAACCCGTATTCGGCCGATTCTCCGGTCAGCATTTTTGCCACCGGGGTCCGCAATGCCTACGACCTGCTTTGGCACTCCAATGGATGGTTGTATGTACCCACCAACGGAACGGCCGGGAATAACAACAATTCACCCAACTCGCCAAGCACTGCGGATTACCCGCTTGCCAGGAGAATTGACGGGTTGACCAGTATTCCTTTTGCGCCAAAACTAACGGGCGGAGAAACTCAGAAAGACTGGTTGTTTAAAACCCAGGGAGGAAGCTACCACGGACACCCCAATCCGTACCGAGGGGAGTTTATTCTGAACCACGGCGGCTTGCCATACAGCGGGGTGCCAGGGCAGGAAACCGAGCCCTATAGAGATGTGGCGAAATACCCGATCACCTTGGGCCCTGATCCAAATTACCGAACGCCTGCTTACGATTTCGGCAACAACAAGTCGCCGAATGGAGTCATCGAATACAAAAGCGATGCCTTTGACGGAAAACTTCAGGGCTTGCTCATGGTCGTACGATTCAGTGGTCAGAACGATGTTTTGGTGATGGAGCCAAATAATAACGGGAATATTGGGGAGGTTTACAATCAGATTCCGGGCATGCGTGGATTTGACGATCCCCTGGATTTGGTGGAGGACCCCAAAACAGGTAATATATACGTTTCGGAATACGACCGGGATAACAACGGCACACCGCGACTGACACTGTTGCGGGCAGCCATACCTGCTACGCTCAAGGCAGAGTTGGTAGCTGCGCCGAACGAGTTGCTCTTCGAAACTACCAATAATACGCAAGGCGATCAGTCTCAGTCCAAGACGGTGGAAATCACCAATGAAGGAAACGAAGGAGTCACGATCACTGGCGCGACTGTAGCCGGGACGTTTGCTGATCAGTACGATCCGGTCACGCCTGCGGGTCCTGTTACCCTGGAGGCGGGTGAATCCATCACGTACACGGTTACTTACGCACCGGATCTGACTGGCAGTAACCTTGGATATCAGGAAGCAGTGCTGGAGATTGCAACGGACAATCCGGATCAGCCATTGCTGGAAGTAGGGCTGCATGCCTTGAAGAAAACCGGTTACGAGGGTGGCAATGAGCCTCCGTTGCAGGATGTGGTGGATGCCTTGGGTATTTCCATCAATGTGGGCTGGACCTCCCTCTCGGACGGTACCCAGGCCGTATTGAAAGGAGACGAAGTACTGGTGCAGCAATGGGTGAAAGCAGGGCCTGAAGCAGTGAAAATCACACCTGTTGGCAGGTACTCGCCAAACGAAGAAATTCCTTTCGGGTGGTATACCCGGGATGAAACAGTGACCCTCAATGAGGTGGGCGTGATGTCCGGTGTATTCGGGCAACACCAAACCCTTTACCCGGAAATTTCATCGGGTACTGACACTTTTGATCCTCTGGGAGCCGTGTTCGGTGTATACGTCACCTCGCAGGTATTCAATCGCACCAATTACACCGAAGACGACCTGAATACAGGAGGCGTAGCGCGACGGGTGCGGACCTATCCAGTGATCGACAGGGAAGGTAATCCGGTAGAAAATAGCTACCTGATCAATT
Organism: Cyclobacterium xiamenense; assembly: GCF_009467825.1. Lineage (GTDB taxonomy): Bacteria > Bacteroidota > Bacteroidia > Cytophagales > Cyclobacteriaceae > Cyclobacterium > Cyclobacterium xiamenense. Next base: position 39,761 of record NZ_WIOK01000012.1, read on the forward strand.
TTGAAGATGCCACAAACGGTGACTACCAGGACTACATGTTCGTCATCGAGAATGTCATTCCGTTTGAAGACGGCACGCTACGTTTGGAATTCGATCCGGAAGTAGTGGTGCTGAACGGAAGCATCAATGATCCGGATCCCCTGCTGCAGCAGATCAGCCTGTCTGCAAACGGTGGATTGACTGCAGGAGAGGTTACGCTTACCAGTTCGGATCCAAGGATCACCCTTCCATCCAGTTTTGAACTGGGTACGCCCTTTGAAATCAGTTTTGACAAGGAAGGATTGGCCATTGGTAATTACACGGTTACACTTACAGCGGATGCGCCAAATTACGAGCCCGCTACGCTGGAAGTACGGGCCAATATTACCCAGGAGGCCGTCTATGTGTACCAGTTCAATTTCCAAACACCGGAGCAGGTGTCTGTATCTCCAGAAGGATATATTGACGATTTGGGCGCGCCTTACGGCTTGCAAACCACCGATCTGGGACAATTGAACTTTGGCTGGGTACTTCCGAATACAGAGACTCCAGCGGATGCCAGTGCCAACGGTCGAAACCGCAATACCCTGGCAGATGAGGAGCCACTGCTGAATACCTTTACCATTATTGGTCACCGTACGGCGGCTACGTTCCCGCAGCGGGACTGGTTGCTGGAGGTTCCGAATGGATTATATAACGTAAACATCAGCGTGGGCGATCCCGACTTCACCGATAGCTACCATGCGCTCAATGTCAACGGCACACGGGTAGTCGATTTCAATCAGGAAGCGGGTAATCCGGATAACCTGTTGAATTTCGAAAACACCGAGCTCGTGGAGGTGACCGATGGGAAACTTCGATTGAGCCTGGCGCCGGAAGGTGTGAACGCCAAGCCGAACTACATCCGTATTGCGCCAATCAACACGGCAGCCCTGCCACCCACCCTACGGGCAGAATTTGAGGGGCTGGAGGCAGCAGAAGGAGTCTACCGAGGACCGGTGACTGTGACCCTGTTTGCTGAAGATCAAAGTGAAAGCGGTGCCATTGAGCGCCTGGAATACAGTATCAATGGCGGGGCATTCACTAGCGTTGACGGACCGTTCGTTTTGGATGAATTAGGAGCGGTTCAATTGTTGGTAGAAGCAGTGGATGCCAATGGCAATACCACTACCCGGAATTATTCCTTTAGCATAGAAACGCCCACGGGAGCCCTGGTGGAAATGGAAAACATGACCAAAGTACCAGGTACGGACCGCGGATTCCCGGCAGAGGATTACTTTACCTTCTACCGAATCAACAACACCGGATCTACCGGAGCTCGTTTCCATGATGCCAATGTCATGAGATTGAATAATACGGGAACGGAACCGTTGGTGATCGAAGCAATCAATATCTCGGATGAGAACCGGTTTATCTATGCGATCGTACCGCAGGGAATTGAATCTACAACGCTGCCATTGACCATACCAGCCGGCGGTTCGCGGGATCTTTCCATCACCTTCATTGGAGCAAACGGTAATACCACTACCATGATGAAGGAAACCATCGAAATTGTCAGCAATGCCGACAATGGAGCCGCCGCATTGGCAACGCTTCACGGTGGTTACGTACCGGTGCCCGAGGGAGGTAAAGAAATCGATGCCCAGCAGGTCTTTGATGCCTTTGGATTCAAGTCCAGTATGCTGAGCATTGTCAATGACGATGGAACCATAGATCCACCGAATACTATCACCTTCAGGCCAAGTTCCAATTATCCGGATCCGGCAAATATTGATGCCGGGTACGAAGGGGACCTGATTCTGTCCGATAACTTTGTGCAGGCAGATCCTACCAAACCGGTGATTGGAATTCAATTGTCGGCCCTACACGGAGGACCTTCGAGCAACAGCTCCCGACTGGTGGAGGTAAACGGAACCGGAACGGTCGGTGGCATAAGTTTTGGGCACCAGGCCGACTGGTACCAAACCCTGCTTCCGAAAGGCGGAGACAACGAGACCATCAATTTTGATGTGGCCAATACCATTTCCGTTCCTTTCCGAATAGCCGTTTCCAACTACCTTTCCAGTGGAGGAAACAACATTAACGGAGACCGACCGGACCTGTTGGGTCTGCGGATTTACAAGGCAAATGACAGGGATGGCAACATCATTCCAAACGAGTACATCGTGTTACAAGACTTTGTACAAAACGGATGCGGTGCCGGATCGGCCAATTGTGACTGGAACGACAATACGTTCTATTACATCAACATACGTCCGGAAGCTGTGCCTACGGCATCAGCCATCGACGATTACCTGGTAGATCTGGGAGCAACGTTCAGTACGGATCTTTCGGGATCCTTTGACAAGGGATATCCAGGCAACAAGCTGCAATACAGCGCGACGCTTGCCGACGGATCAGCCCTTCCGGGATGGTTGAACATCTCTGGACAGGGAGTACTCTCCGGAACGGTGCCAGCAAACGAGGAAAACAACTACCAGCTTTCGGTAACGGCAACGGACTTGAATGGATTGACTGCTGATGCACAAATGAATCTGTTGATCAATAAAGCGCCGGTGGTTGTTCTGGAAGCATCGGTTACGGAAGGAAGGGTACCGCTTACCGTGGAATTTAGCAGTGAGAACTCCACCGATGAAGGTGAAATCGTTGCTACTGAATGGGATTTCGGGGACGGAACAACTTCCGAATTGCCCAATCCTACCCATACCTTCACCAGCATCGGAGAATACACCGTCGAACTAACCCTTACCGATGATCGCGGCCTTACAAGTTCTGCCACGCAACTCATCAACGTGGTGGATTTGCAAGAACCGATAGCGGTGGCTACGGCGGATGTGCAGCAGGGAATTGCACCGCTGACCATTCAGTTCGATGCCAGCGAGTCTGAAGCCAACGGCATTATCGTGTCCTATGCATGGGATTTTGGCGACGACAATAGCTCCACCCTGGTTAGTCCGGTGCATACCTTTACAGCGCCCGGTACCTATACCGTGACCCTGCTGGTGACGGACGATGCCGGGGATACTGCGGAGACAACACTAACCATAACGGTTCAGGAAAACTTACCACCAGTGGCAGTACCTGAGGCCAATGTGACCAGTGGAAATGCGCCTTTGACGGTCTCCTTTGCTGGAGATGGCAGCAGCGATGACCTGGATGACCTGACGTATTTCTGGGATTTTGGAAATGGCGATTCTTCGAACGAAGAGAATCCAACCTATACCTTCACCGAGCCAGGTACCTATACCGTCATCCTTACCGTTACGGATGGAATTGGAAATGAAGACGAAAAACAACTACAAGTAGTCGTTAACGACCCCGGATCTGAGCCAGCATTCGCCTTGCGAATCAATGCAGGTGGACCGCAGGTGTCTTTCGACGGTAAGGTGTTTGAAGCAGATAACTTTTTTGAAGGAGGTAAAACGTATTCCAATACCAATGCGACCGTGCCAACCCTGTACCAGACCGAGCGTAGTTCCACACCTCAGGTGTTTGGCTACAACGTTCCGGTGCCCAATGGTACCTATGAGGTAATCCTGCACTTTGCGGAGATTTACCACGGTGCTACTGGCGGCGGCGGCGGCGGAACCGCCGGTCAGCGTGTATTCGACGTTAGTCTGGAGGGAAGCCTGGTTCTGGACGATTACGATATCAATGATTTGGTAGGGCCACAAACACCGGTAACAGAAGTTTTCGAAGTGGAGGTGAACGACGGGCAACTAAATATGGATTTCTCTGCCCTGGCAACAGTCGGCGGCACCGATCAACCCAAATTGGCTGCCTTCGAAATTCTCAGTGTGGTCGAGGAACCGGTAACCCCGGACTTCTCGCTCTACCTTAATACCGGAAGTGCGGCGGATGTAAGTTTCGAGGGCAAGACCTTCATTGGGGACGTAAATCTTCCGGCGTACTACGATGTCAATCATACGTATACCAATGCCGCTGCCAGCTCAGAGCCACTTTACCAAACGGAAAGAGGATCGGGCGCTAATCTGGCCTCCCTCACCCTGAGTATTGCGGTGCCAAATGGAACCTACACCGTAAGCACCTATCACAACGAGCTTTATTTTGGTAAAGTAGTGGCAGGAGGTGCAGGTAGTAGGGTATTCGATATCCTATTGGAAGGCGAACTAGTGAAAGATGACCTGGATCTATTCCTTGAGTCAGGAAACAGTCCGGTGAAATTGACTTTTGCAAATATCGAAGTTACGGACGGCCTGCTGGAGATCACCATGAATCCAAGTGCAAACCGTCCAAGTATTTCCGGTATTGCGATCGAAGGAGCCACCACTGCGAACGAACCGCCGGTAGCCGTGGCAGAAGCAGACGTAACAACTGGATTCGCTCCATTGACCGTAAGCTTTACCGGCTCCAACAGCACAGATGCAGAAGGAGCGGTTACGTACCTCTGGGATTTTGGTACCGGTGTGACGAGTACACAGGCGGATCCGGAATACACCTTTACTGAAGCGGGTACCTATGACGTATCGCTGACGGTAACGGATGCGCAAGGCGCAAGTAATGCGACCACGATCAGCGTGGAAGTGGTTGCGAACGAACCGCCGGTAGCCGTGGCAGAAGCAGACGTAACAACTGGATTCGCTCCATTGACCGTAAGCTTTACCGGCTCCAACAGCACGGATGCAGAAGGAGCGGTTACGTACCTCTGGGATTTTGGTACCGGTGTGACGAGTACACAGGCGGATCCGGAGTACACCTTTACTGAAGCGGGTACTTATGACGTATCGCTAACCGTAACGGATGCGCAAGGCGAAAGCAATGCAACCACGATCAGCGTGGAAGTGGCAGCGAACGAACCACCGATAGCCGTTATTGAGGCAGACGTGACAAGTGGATTTATTCCACTCACGGTAAACTTCACTGGCTCCAACAGTACGGATGCAGAGGGAGACCTTACTTATCTCTGGGATTTTGGTACCGATGTGACCAGTACATTGATGAATCCAGCCTATACCTTTGTCTCGGCAGGCACCTATGAGGTATCGCTGACAGTTACGGATGAGCTCGGATTGACCGATGAGGCTACGATCACGATTGAGGTTTCATCGAATCAGCCACCCACCGCTGTTGCGGCGGCAAACATAACTTCGGGCACCGCACCGTTGACGGTGAGTTTCACGGGAGATGGAAGCAGTGATGCAGAAGGAGCGATTAGCTACTTCTGGGATTTTGGAAATGGATTTAATTCAAACCAGCCAAATCCGACCTATACGTTCAATCAGTTTGGTACCTTCGACGTGGTACTGACGGTAATGGATGAGCAGGGAGAAGAAGCCAGCGATCAATTGACGATTGTGGTGTCTCCGGAAGTGGTACCGCCAGTTGATCCGGCATTCGAGTTGCGTATTAACGCAGGCGGACCAGCACTGACGTACGAAGGCAAGGACTTTGCTGCGGACACGTACTTTGTGGGAGGAAAAACCTATACGAACAGCAGTGCATCGCTTCCGACCTTGTACCAGACAGAGCGAAGTTCGACAACGAAAACGTTTGCCTACGAGGTACCGCTAGCGAATGGCGACTACCAGGTAGTGCTTCACTTTGCGGAGATCTACTGGGGAGTGGCAACCGGCATTGCCGGAGGCAGTGGCAAGCGGGTGTTCAATGTGAACATCGAAGGGGATCCGGTGCTGAGTTCCTTTGACATCAACGCGGAAGCGGCACCGGGTACGGT
>NZ_WIOK01000012.1:45530-182594 GCF_009467825.1 Cyclobacterium xiamenense
AGTAACGCTGACGGTAACGGATGAGCAGGGAGAAGAAGCCAGCGATCAATTGACGATTGTGGTGTCTCCGGAAGTGGTACCGCCAGTTGATCCGGCATTCGAGTTGCGTATTAACGCAGGCGGACCAGCACTGACGTACGAGGGCAAGGACTTTGCTGCAGACACGTACTTTGTGGGAGGAAAAACCTATACGAACAGCAGTGCTTCGCTTCCGACCTTGTACCAGACAGAGCGAAGTTCGACAACGAAAACGTTTGCCTACGAGGTACCGCTAGCAAATGGCGACTACCAGGTAGTGCTTCACTTTGCGGAGATCTACTGGGGAGTGGCAACCGGCGTTGCCGGAGGCAGTGGCAAGCGGGTGTTCAATGTGAACATCGAAGGGGATCCGGTGCTGAGTTCCTTTGACATCAACGCGGAAGCGGCACCGGGTACGGTGTTGACGAAAACCATCGATGTCACGGTAAGTGACGGGGAGCTGACGATGAACTTCTCTGCACAAGGCGGAGCGGATCAGCCAAAACTCTCGGCGTTTGAGGTTATCGAAATAGACGGATCCGGGCTGCGTACGAATCAACAACAAGCAGCACCGTTACTGGTCGCAAGCCCCATGGAGGGATCAGGTCCATTGATGGTCAAATTTTCTGGCGACTTGCTGGGAACTGCAGATCCTGAATTGAGCTACTACTGGGATTTTGGAGACGGCAACGCTTCCAAAGAAAAGAATCCGGTGAATATCTTCACCGAGCCAGGTGTGTACGAAGTAAAGGCCAGGATTGGTAAATACGGTATTCCGCTGTACACCGAAACAGTGATGGTAACTGTTTGGGATGAATCGCAGGATCAAGACGGTGAGTCGGTGGTTGAACAAGCGGTTACGATTGCGATGTATCCGAATCCAGCCTCTACTTTCGTGAATTTGAGACTGGATCATCCTACGGAACAGATTGCGGAGGTTAGGATCTTCGATTTGCGTGGAAGACTGGTGAATACCTTTGTGCCGGCTGAGGATCAGTTCAGTAAGTCGTATGAGATCTCGGTCAATGATCTGGCGGCAGGGTTGTATTTTGTCAGCACGATTACCGATTCGGGTTACAGGGATATGCAGCGATTGATCATCGTTCGATAATGCCAGTAAGCAGAAGTTCCCTCTTGACAACAGCCAATTGACCAATTTGGCTAGTATAAAAGTAACGGGAAAGGGAGTTCGATTTCGAGCTCCCTTTTTTCGTTTGGCCGGTAATGGAAGTTGGTTCGCTACAAACAGGCACTATTTTTTACTGTAGGAATGCAAATTAATCAACAAAAACACGCTTTATTTTTGATAATCCGTGGAATGAATTATTTTTGCCTCCTAGCTTACAACGGTTTCCGCGAGAATTTTAGATTAAATTTTTAATAAAAGAAAGTAGAATTAATTTTATACTGTCCGCACGTGTGCTGATTTAAACCAAAAAAAAAATGAAAGTCCAGAATATTTGTTGTATCGGGGCGGGATATGTGGGAGGCCCGACCATGGCGGTGATTGCAAAAAAATGTCCAGACATCAAGGTAACGGTGGTGGATATCAATCAGGATCGCATTGCTGCCTGGAATGATGAGAACGTAGATAATATTCCGGTATACGAGCCGGGTTTATCTGCGGTAGTGGCAGAAGCAAGGGGAAGAAACTTATTTTTTTCCACAGATGTGGACAAAGCCATTGACGAAGCCGAAATGATTTTTATTTCTGTAAATACCCCTACGAAGACCTACGGAGAAGGGAAGGGACAGGCCGCGGACTTGAAATGGATCGAATTATGTGCCCGGCAGATCGCCCGGGTAGCTAAGGGAGATAAAATCGTTGTGGAGAAATCTACCTTGCCTGTTCGTACAGCCAGTACGCTGAAGGATATTTTGACGCATACAGGAGACGGATTAAGTTTCCAGATACTTTCCAATCCGGAGTTTCTTGCTGAGGGAACTGCAGTGGAGGATCTAATGGATCCGGACCGGGTATTGATTGGTGGGGACCAGACACAGGAAGGCTTGAATGCCATTCAGGCACTGGTAGATGTATACGCCAGGTGGGTTCCCAGAGAAAAAATCCTGACGACCAACGTGTGGTCCTCTGAATTGTCTAAACTTACTGCCAATGCTTATCTGGCACAGCGGGTTTCTTCAATTAATTCCCTCTCGGAATTATGTGAATTTACGGAGGCAGATATCAATGAAGTAGCCAGGGCAATCGGTACCGATTCGCGCATTGGTCCCAAGTTTTTAAAGGCTTCGGTGGGTTTTGGAGGTTCTTGTTTCCAAAAGGACATTTTGAACCTCGTTTACATTTCCAGAAGCTACGGCTTGAACGAAGTGGCTGACTATTGGGAGCAGGTAATCATTATGAACGACCATCAAAAACGGCGTTTTGCGAAGAAGATTATCAAAAACCTATACAATACGGTAAGCGGGAAGAAGATTGCCTTTTTAGGCTGGGCATTTAAAAAAGACACCAACGATACCCGCGAATCGGCCGCCATCTATGTAGCGGATCATCTGCTAAACGAGCAATCCTTCATAGAAACGTATGATCCGAAAGTGAAAAAAGAACAGGTATATACAGATCTTGACTATCTTGGGAGCAGGTCGTCGGAAGAAAATCGTAAAAATTTAACGGTGGGTACCGATCCGTACAAGGTCTGCGAAGGAGCTCACGCAGTAGCGGTGTTGACCGAATGGGATGAGTTTAAAACCTACGATTGGAAGCGTATCTACGATGGGATGCTTAAACCTGCCCACGTATTTGATGGAAGAAATATTCTTGATAAAGAGGCGCTACGATCCATTGGATTTCAGGTGCATGCGATTGGAACCGCAGATTAAAAATTGAATGGCACCTATGGGAGAATTGGAACAAAAAAGGGTGAGAAATCACCCTTTTTTGTTACCCGTTTACTGATCAGGTGCTTTTTACATCGTCTTTTACTTCGTCCATAATTTTTTCGAGGGCCTTCACATCCAATTTTTCATCTTTGGCGAAAAAAGAGGCCAATTTGGCGAATGAACCACTAAAATAACCTGATAGAAGATTTTTTATGGTAAAACTTCTGTATTCGTCTTTCGAAACAATGGGGTAATATTCATGGGATTTGCCATAAGCACGGTGCTTAACAAAACCTTTCCTCTCCAAAATACGTATAATTGTCGATACCGTGTTATACGCCGGTTTTGGCGTTTTCATTTTTTCCAGGACATCTTTGACAAATCCTTTCTCAATGTCCCATAGAATCTGCATGATCTGCTCTTCTGCTCTTGTTAATTCTCTCATAAGTTTACTAAAGTAGGTGATTTTGCATGAACTTAACCATTTAGTTTTTTAATTGCAAAGCTTTTTTAAAAAAAATATGCTGTAAAAAGAATTATTCAAAAAATCCTACTAAAAGTTAAATGTTTTTTGGGCCTTGGCTTTTTTTTGCGCAAAAAAAATCAGCTGTCCTGAAAGTCCGTGAACAGCTGATTTGTAAGGGGAGTTAACCCATCGGTTTTAATTTTATGATTCCCGTTGCATGGAGTAATTTAACAATGGGATAAGTGGGGTCAAACTCGTACCATTTGACGGCAAAGTTGGCCCGTTTAGGTAAGCGGTGGTGATTGTTTTGAAACAATTCTCCCAACATGAGAAAATCTAAAAACAGGGAATTTTTTGAGTGGTCGTTGTTGTCGAAATTTGCGTATCCGTATTTATGGCCGCTCCAGTTGACGATGGCTCCATGTACTGGGCCCATCATAAAATGTATGGGGAGCAGGAAGTACATCCACCAGTGGGTTCCTGCCAATTCAAATACACTGATGCTTAACACGTATATTACTACGTATACCAAACCCCAGCCGATTCGTAGAAACATGGTGTCGGCAAACCGATCAAAGCGGTTCCAATCCGGCACATCTTTTGAAAACCGTTCTTCGGGTTTGACCTTAAATGTAAAATGTTCGTTGTATATTTTTTTTGTCTTCCACATCATGGTAAACAGATTTTCTGTATGATGCGGGCTATGCGGGTCTTTTGGTGTATCGCTGTACGCATGGTGCATGCGGTGCAGGATAGCGTATGCTCTGGGGGAAAGGTACGAACTGCCCTGAGCAATCCAGGTGAAAATGTAAAAAAATTTTTCCCAGAACTTACTCATTACAAACATCTGATGGGCGGCATACCGGTGCAGAAAAAAACTCTGACAGAATAACGAAAAGTACCAATGCAGAAGAAATAGAACGATTAAAATCACTGTTATTTAATTTTGATTACTACCGTAAAATTAAAGCCAAATTTCCGGATTCTAGCCTTAGTCACGGAATTTTTTATGAAAGGTAGAAAAATCATTCATTGGAAAGGTTTCCCATCGTTTTTTAGGAGAGTTAATTTATTGGTTCTGTTCTGCTTCAAAGTAATTCCATAGCATTCCGGATAGTTTTCGCTGAAGTCGGTAGGCTTCGTTGTCCTCGTCCCAGGTAGTATCTCGATTATTTTTAGTGGCGATGTAGAATACGTAGTCGCCCGAGGGTCCGTTGACCATTACCAGTTCAGAGCGGGAACTGCTCACCATCCCTTGTTTGGAGGCGGTCTGAATGTAGGGAGGTATGGCAGAAAGTGCGTAATTGTCATAGATCACATTGCTCATAAGCCGGTACATTTTTTGAGATAGTTCGGGAGAGAATAATTCTTCGTGACGAATCATTCGTAGCAAGGAAACCATTTCCCTGGGGCTTGTTTGACCCCAGCCATATTTTTCCCAGGCTTCCTGCCTGCCCGCTGTACGGGAATTCACCCGGGTGTGTTCCAAACCCAGGCTGTCCAGAAGTTTATTAATCTCTTGCCCACCTCCAGCGAGTTCCTGACACCAAAGGGAAGCTGTATTATCGCTGTAGCCGATCATCAGTGAGAGCAGTGTGGCCAAGTCGGTCTCCGTGCTATCTTTAAAATATTGCATGAGCCCGGAACCTCCATACCGGATGCTGTCTCTGTAAAGCAGGGCCGTATCCAGCTCCAATTTTTTGTCATGGATTTGCTTGAAAATACCCACCATGATCGGCACTTTGATGACACTGGCGGTCGGGAAAAGAGAATCCGCCCGAATGGCAAAAATTTCTCCACTTGCCAGATGTTCCACATACAGACCGGTTTCCCCACCAAAATTTGCCATTTCCTCTTCCAGTTTTTGTGTGAAAGAAAAAGACTGAGCCTGTACCAGCTGACAGGCCGACCAAAAAACCAAAAAAAATGTTACCGAAGCTTTTGTCATGTTTGGTTGCGAAATTAGCCTGTATATTTCTCTATAAATTGCCCTTGCTAAAACGAAATGTCCTGTTCCAGTAGCGCCAGTCCTTCTACTCCTTTGATGTGAAATTTCATCCGTTTCTCTTCCCAATCGATGGTTAGCAGCCCATAATGAAGCTCATGGATGACTTCCCCCTGTCGATATCGATTTGGTTCTCCCGAGTAATCCGAATACACATGGGTTAACCCACTGCTGGTGATTTCATAAAGTGGGTAGCCGTTATTTAAGGTCATTTTGGATACCTCCGAAATGTGCCGGTCCCCGCTTATCAACACCGCTCCGCTGGGGTTCGTTTTTTCAATTAGCGCCAGCAATCGCCGACGCTCGGCTGGAAAATTGGCCCATTTTTCAAACCGGTGTTCTTCCGGCAGAAACTGAATGCCCGAGGCGAGGATGTGGATGGCGGCATCGCTATTCTCCAAAGCCTCTTCCAACCATTTCCATTGGGCTTCTCCGAGGAGGGTTCCTTCCTCATTCGGTACATAGCTGCCATTGACTTTTAGAAGCGTATCCCGGTGGTAACGTGTATCGAGCAGGAGTAGTTTTACTTTCCGATCACCGGAACCAAACGTGTGCGCAGCATAGGCACCTTTTTGAGACCTTCTGGGGCTTTCTTTTGGCACCTCTAAAAAATCAAGCAACAATTGCTGGCTGGAGTCCTTCTGGCTGTAGTGTTTGCCGCCATCGTTGATCCCGTAATCGTGGTCGTCCCATATGCCCACGACCGGGGTAGTTACCCGTAACTTCTGATAGTCCGGCTGCTGGTATTGCATTTCGTAACTAGCAGCCATTTCCTGCATATCGTGCGTATCCGCATAGATATTGTCTCCCAACCAAATCCAGACATCTGGCTTTTCATCCAGGATGGGTTTCCAAAGTGGTTGTGGCAGGTGTTGCCGGTTACAGGAACCGAAAGCAAGGGTACCAGGCCCTTTATTCACCTGATTTTCAGTCGACGGTGGGGAACAAGCGGCAACAAGCAGACAAAAGGCCAATCCTTTCGTGAACAATTGAAACGAACCGATGGGCAGTATTTTCATAGGAAGAGTCGGCGGTTTACGGTAGATTTAACTAAAAGAAGACGAATGACAAAAATCAAAACAGCCTAGTAAACGGGAAATTCTTTCTCCAGACCGGTAAAACTGTCAATCATTTGCCAGGTAGATGGCTGAAATCGCTGTCGGTTGTTTGACGCACTGCCCCCATATTGAATGTAGGTAAGCGCACTTGCCAGGTTGTCTTCCTTTGGATCGCCCCAGTTAAAGGCGGGGTTGTCCCTGGAAGGGATGGTTACCGGAAAACCCTGGTAATACGCAGCATTTCCATTTGCGTTGGCGATAGCAAACGTAATGGGGACCAATTCCACCTGGTTTTGCGACAGCACTTCGTTAAATTGGGATAGGGGAAAAGAGCCAACGGGCTTGCCGTAGGTGCTTTCTCCTACCAGAATGACGTCCATGTACGGATCCAAACAGTTGATGATTAGCTCGCTTGCAGAGGCAGAGCCGCGGGAGGTGATGACTAGAAGTCGATCTAATTCCAGATTGCCGGTTTTACTGAACTGAAAAGTCTCGTTAAAATTGGTTTTTTCCGCGTTTAGGGCATTGGTATACATGAGTTTTCCGTCTTCGGAAGCAGGTATGAGCGCATTCATGATTTGTTCTGCGACATCCACAGAACCACCGCCATTGTACCGCAAATCCAAAACGAGTTCGTCTATACCTTGTGATTCAAAATAGGAAAGCGTTTCTTCCACCTCCAGGCTGCGGTTGGGGCTGACACCAGGGCTTACCTTGAAGCTATTGTATACCCAATAGCCTACTTTTTTGCCTCCGGTTTCCAATACCTCTCGGTGAAGAACCGAGTTCGCCTGGTATTCGGATTTGATATTTGTTCGGGTAGTGGTACTGCCGTCAGGTAGTTTGAACGTAAAGGTATTGGTAACTCCCGGTGTATTTTCCCCCAACTCAAAATTGTATCCGTTCGTCGAGCGGTAGGATTCGATGGGTTTCCCGTTGATTTCAATGATTTCCCAGCCGCGTTCCCAGCCGTCCAATCCGGCTGGTGAGTCTTTGTAGACAAACGACACGTACAGTTTTCCATCTTCGCCAAGACCAAAACCAAATCCATGTCCGGCATTTTGACCGGTAAAGGCCTTGTTGAATTCCTCCTGTGTGGTGAGATAGGACCAACGGTCCAGTTGTAGGTACATGAGGTCGTACAAGAGGTCTTCGTTACTTCGGTAACTGCCCGAATTGATGGTTGCTGGCAAACGGTCGTTCCAATAGTACCATTCCTGCATGCTTTCAAAAATTGCCTCTTTGACCAGCGATTCACTGCTGGGCATTTCTTCAAATTCCCGATTGCAAGAAACGAGGAACACCGAAAGTCCCAAAAAAAGCCCAAGAAAACATTTCCTTACTAGCAACACCATAACCTGTTTTTCATTTTCCCCCATCATTAACGAAAAAAAACCCGAATTGGATGCACGTTGGGTAAACAAATCTATCGGATCAATTAATTCCCCAAACCTGTTTGGGTGCCCGATAAAATTATTTACACATTTTAACAAACCTCTTGGACCCCGAACGTGTTATTTTCCCGGAGTACATTAATGACGAAGAAATGACAGAAAAAACAAAAAGTCGAAAGACAGAAAAGAATAAGATAATTGATGCGTACATCAACCATATTTTAGAGACAGGCAACGAACCGGCGTCGGTTTTTAAATTCACCAAGGAATTGAAAATGCAGGAAGCTGCATTTTACGATCACTTCAGCAATTTTGAATCCATCAAAAAAGCTGTTTGGGCTCGCGTTTACGAGGCCACCCTCGCTAACCTGGAAAGTCAGGAAGTTTACAAGTCGTATTCTACCCGTGAAAAGCTACTTGGATTTTACTTTACCTGGGTGGAAGAATTGAAAAGCAGGCGCTCCTATTTACTGGCTGTCTACGGAGATACTGCATTCAAGGATAAAAATTTCCCGACCGAGCTGAAAGAATTTAAGCGTAGTTTTAAGGATTTTGTTAATGAGTTGATACTTGAGGGCAAGGAGACCGAGGAAATTGCCGAGCGACCCTACCTGTCGGATCGGTACGACGAAGCCCTTTGGCTTCAGGTGCTTTTTCTGTTTCGATTTTGGCTGAAAGATGACTCTCCGGCATTCGAAAAGACCGATGCGGCCATCGAAAAATCAGTAAATCTGGCGTTTGATCTAATGGGAAAGTCCGCAGTGGATAGTTTCGTGGATTTTGCCAAATTTTTATTTCAATCCAGGTAGAGACCATGACTCAGAAACTAAAAGAACAGCAAAGTATTCCCGTTTCCAAGGTACAGCGGGCTGTCAAATTTATCAGTACCGGTGCGCGGGTTGGGGGCAACTACATGAAGCATTATGCAAAAAAAGTAGTCAATCCTTCCCTGAATAAAGACGACTTGCACCGGGACAATGCTACCGATATCTATGCTTCATTAAGTGAGCTAAAGGGGAGTGCTTTGAAAGTGGCCCAGATGATGGCCATGGACAAAAACATGTTGCCACGGGCGTACCAGGACAAATTCACCATGGCCCAATACAGCGCGCCGCCCTTGTCCTATCCCCTTGTGGTAAAAACCTTTGTGCAATATTTTAAAACCGGACCGGAAAACCTTTTCGATACCTTCACCCCCTCTGCTGTCAACGCGGCTTCCATTGGCCAGGTGCACCAGGCTACGAAAGATGGAAAAATATATGCAGTAAAAATCCAATATCCGGGCGTGGCTTCCAGTGTACAGTCCGATCTTAAATTGGTAAAACCATTCGCACTCCGCCTGTTAAACATGAACGAGCGGGAATTGGACCACTACATGGAAGAGGTGGAGGAAAAATTACTCGAAGAGACAGATTACGAACTGGAGGTGAAGCGGAGCAAGGAAATTTCCAAGGCTTGCGGTCACATTGCCGATCTGAATTTCCCCAACTACTACGAGGAGCTGAGCAGTTCGCGTATCATTACCATGGATTGGATGGAAGGACTGCACCTGAAGGAGTGGTTGGCTACGCAGCCCGATCAAGCCGCAAAAAACAGGGTAGGGCAGGCCCTTTGGGATTTTTACCACCACCAGGTGCACGAATTGAAACAGGTGCATGCCGATCCCCATCCGGGTAATTTCATCATTCAGGAGGGAAACCAATTGGCAGTTATCGATTTTGGATGTGTCAAAGTGATTCCAGAGGACTTCTATCAAGGTTATTTCTCCTTAATAAAAAAGGACCTTCTCATACGGGAAGACGAGTTGAATCAAATTTTCTACAACCTGGAGTTTATTAGTGACAAAGATTCCGAGGAAGAGAAGCTGTATTTCAAAGCCATCTTCAAAGAAATGATTTCTCTGCTAGGCAAGCCGTTTCATGTAGAAAAATTTGACTTCGCAGACGATGCGTATTTCCAGCAGATTTTTGCCCTCGGGGACAAAATATCGAACGACAAAATGTTCAGGAAATCGAAACAGGCACGGGGTTCCCGGCATGGCTTGTACATCAATCGGACCTATTTCGGTCTTTATAATCTATTGAATCAACTTCAGGCATCCATTGATACCACAAAGCCGGATTGGCTTAAGTGATCACCGGAGATTGATTCGTATTGCTCAGCGCATGGAGAATAAATCGGGCGAGTTTGTAAGGAAGGAGCGGTCTGTCTGATTGATTGACCGTGCCGGTCAAATACAGGTGGAGGTCCGGGACAAAAAAAGAAAAAGCGCCGGTGATCCCCGTTTGTCCGATGATCGCCGGTGATTTTCCCCATGGCAGGGTATACAAAGGCTTTTGGTAGCGGCAGATACCCAGGCCATGAGACAGGGATGCGGATTCTCGCTGCCAGTCAAAGATGGCGTCTAACTCGCTGGGAGGGAAGAATTTCCCGTGCAGGTACGATTTGAGGAAGGTCATGCAGTCCTGTGCCGTACTAACCATGCCCCCTGCGGCTCCAAACGAGGCCATGGCCCGCGGGATGTGAACGGCTTCTTTTCCGTTGTAAAAGGGAGTGGGCGTTCGATCGTAGGGGTCTTTGTAAACATACGTCTCCGTCATGGCCAGGGGTTTGGTCTGAAAGGTTTCCAAAGCCCCCTCCAAGCTGAGGGCGGTCACTTTTTCGATTACCTTTCCCAATAGTAGGAAATTGGTTTCGGAGGGGTGCGGTTTTTGGGAAGCACCCGGCCGGGATAAGGAAGAGGTATTCCGAACTACCTGTAGTACTTCAGCAAAGGTCCATTCCCGGTCATTTCTTGAAAAAAGTTCGTCTTTTAATTTTTTTTCTCCTCCGATAGGCAGCCGCAGGTAATCCGGTATTCCGGACTGATGGGTCAGCAGTTGTTTCAGCGTGATCGTCGGCGTACGGTCGGTACCTCGCCGGCGGCCAATACCGGCGTATTCCGGTCCGGTCAAATACTGCCTAAAAGGCTCATCCAGATTCACCTTACCTCTTATCTTTAATTTTATCAGCAAAGCAGCGATATGGAGTCTTGCCAGGCCACTAATAAAATAGGGTTGCCGTTTGTTGAGGTTTCCAGATGCCCCGATCCAGGCGATCGGATCCTTTCTTTCCTGATACAGGGAAAGGATGAGTCCTTTTAGATTTTCCTGTTTACAAAATCGATCCAGTTGATGTTGCCAATGCGTAGAAGCACTGGGATTACGCTCATTGAGGGTCATGGCTAACACCTTGATTTACTTGATAAAAGTAATTTGTAGTTAACAGGCTTAATTTACCCACAAATTGGCACAAAAAGCCAGTTACTTTCATTAGATTGCAAAAAAAAATTGAAGAAACCGTTTTTTTGGTTATTTCATGATTGAAAGCTAGTTTCACCAAATCATTTCTGCTCATGGTTTTTATTTCCGCCTTTTATTCGCTGCTACTTCTGGTCTTTTTTGTGCTGGTTTTCAGGTGGGCCAAAAGGCACAACGACCTGAAGGAAGAGCAAAATCATTTGCTGAGGGAAATCCTCGAGAAACTACCGAAGCAACACTAGTACCGGGATCAGCCGCTCAGGCGATTCCACCGACCTACCGTTTAGAACGCTTGAACCCAATAGTAGCCTGCGTATTTTATCAAGTTATCTGTAATGAATCGAATTATGACCACGAAGCACGCTTTTTTTCCCCTACTTTACCTGGCCCTGTACGCGTTGACGTTGGGGGCATGTGGAAGTGGGGATTCCCAAACGCAGGAAAAATCTGCGATTTTGCCACGAATTGCCATCGCTGGTTTGGCGATTGAGTCCAGCACTTTTTCACCGGCGGTGACGCAAGAGGACGCGTTTCATGCCCGTAGAGGGGATGAGGTGTTTGGGTATTATCCCTTTATGCACGAGGATTCGCTTAATCGTGCCCGAGCCACCTGGTTTCCAACCCTGCGCGGACATGCCATTCCGGGGGGGATCGTGGCTCGGGAGGCCTATGAATCCCTGGTTGGAGAAACCCTCGATCGGCTCCGGGAAAACCTTCCCTACGATGGCCTGTTTTTTGATATCCATGGAGCCATGAGTGTGGTCGGCCTGGATGATCCGGAAGGAGATTTTATCCAACGAGTTCGTGAGGTAGTGGGTACGGAAACCATAATTTCCACTTCCATGGATTTGCATGGCAATGTTTCCTGGCGCCTTGCTGCGCATTCCGATCTCATCACTTGCTACCGGATGGCTCCTCACGAAGATGCCCTGGAATCCAAAAAAAGGGCAGTAGATAATCTATTGGAAAGGTTGGAGTCGGGAATGGGAAAACCAGCCTACAAGGCCTGGATACCGGTTCCCATCCTGCTACCCGGAGAAAAGACCAGCACCCGGGTGGACCCCGGAAAGGCGTTGTATGCGGAGGTGTACCCTGCTGCTGATCAGGAAGGTGTGACCGATGCGGCGATATGGGTAGGCTATGCCTGGGCGGATGAACCCAGAAACCATGCGGTGGTCATGGTGACGGGGGATGATCGGTCTACCGTTACCGAAACGGCGGAAAAACTGGCCGCAAGTTTTTGGGAAAAACGGTTTGCGTTTGAATTCATTGCCCCTACAGCAAGCCTTCGCGAAAGCCTGGACATGGCCATAGCGAGTGATAAAAAACCATTTATGATCAGCGATATGGGTGATAACCCCACAGCAGGAGGCGCAGGCGATGTGACCTGGACCCTTCGGGAGATTCTAGCCAGGCCTGAGTTCCAATCGCCGGACGGTCCCTTGCTGATCTATGCTTCTATTCCGGGTCCGGAACTGGTGGATGCCGCCCTGGAAGTGGGTGTGGGCGGTCAGGTAACCGCAAAAGTGGGAGCGGCCGTAGACGACCGTTTCTCTCCCCCGATCACTTTGAGTGGAACGGTAACGGCCATCGAACAGGGTGATCAAAATGCGGAAACGGAAGTAGTGGTGGCAGTAGGCAGTGTCCGGGTGATCGTCACCGCAAAGCGCAAACCCTACCATCGGGAAAGTGATTTTACCAATCTGGGGTTAAACCCCCGGGAATCGGATATTGTGGTGGTAAAGATCGGTTACCTCGTTCCAGAACTGTACGACATGCGAGCCGACTGGATCATGGCACTTACCCCGGGAGGCGTCGATCAGGACCTGGAACGCCTGGAGTTTAAGCGAATCAACCGACCCATGTTCCCGTTTGATCCGGAAATGGAAACGCCGGACTTGAGCGCACGCCTGGTGCCGCTTTCTCACGAATATGAGGAATGAAAAGCGGGATGGCAGTGTGCGGTTGGGGTACCGATTCGGATGGGGAAATGCGGTAGTTCGCCCGATGCAATGCGACGGACCGATTTCACCGAACCACATTCGCATTCCATCGTAAGGAAGCGTGGGGGACAATGGACGTGTACACCGCAACGGCTCTTTTCGTAAAAAAAAATTCACCTTGCCTATTTTATGTTGATCGATGATTTTCCCGAAAAAGAGCATCTGTGGGGCAGGCGGGGATCATTCGGTGGTAGTTTCTTTTTGACAGGTAGCGAAAGGCCGAATTGGGCATCCACGCTTCCTTGGGTCGATATATCCGAGGCCTGCGCGGGAATCTAACTAAATATGCATGCGACATACGATGATTTGGATAAGTAGATGGCTGGTCGTTACCGGTCTTGTATGGTTCTCGCCCCTTGCGTTATATGGGCAGGAGAAAATTGAGCGGGAATTTCGCATCACGCCCGGGACAGTGCCGGAAGCGGCCAAAGATTGGCTGCACGAGGCGTTTGGATCGCCACGTAAGGTGAAATGGTATGTTGAAGAAACCTCCGGGAAAAGTAGCTATGAGGCCAAGTTTGTGTTCCGAGGAGCGACCCACAGCGTGGAATTTGACCTATCTGGCAGGATAGAAGACATAGAAGTACAAACCACCTGGGAAGCGTTACCCGAATCTACACGGGAGTCAATCGGTAGGTATTTCAAAGACACGTTTAAAAAATACCGGATTGAAAAAATTCAGGTACAATACACTGGAGCGCCTGAGGACTTGAAGGATTCGGTGAAAAATGCGGATTTTGTAACAGTAACGACCCGGTACGAAATTGAATTTTACGGCGAAAATGAAACCAGTAAACAACTTTGGGAGGGTCTGTTTGATGAAAACGGAAACTTGCTAAGTCGGAGAGAAATTGCCATACCCTCCACCAATCACCTGTTCTTTTGATGCGGTATATTCTGGTAGTTATTTTTGGGATGATAGTGGGCCATCAGGGCATGGCACAAGGGCGGCTCACCAATCTGGGCTTTTTCCCCGAGTTGCAGGTTCGGGTGAAGGCAAGCGAAAAACTTCGGTTAACGGGTAAAATTGAAAGTCAACACGGCATGGCTTCCTTGCCTGAGGGAAATGAGGCCAGTTGGGCTTACCGGCACGTGCTTACCGATTTTCAAGGGTTTGCGGGTACTTCGATCAACCCATTCGTCTCCCTGACCGGCGGCTACCAATTTCGATTGGATGGCCGAAACAACGACAGCCACCGGACCATCCAGCAGATTTCCTTTTTACAACGTAAAAGTACCTTTCGCCTGGGGCATCGGATTCGAACCGATCAGACGTTCGCAGCCGCAGAGGCAATTGAGTACCGGCTACGGTACCAGCTTTCTGCCGAAATTGCGCTTCAGGGACAGACCGTTGACCCCGGAGAATATTACCTCGTGTTAGCAGATGAGCTCATTTATAGCTATCAGGACCGGGATAGCGGACTGGAAAACCGATTTGTGGCGGCCCTGGGCCATTTGTCGCGAAACAGACAGAAGTTTCAGGTCGGTATCGATCACCGAACCGACCGGTTCTTCGATGCTGGACTGCGGCAGCGCATCTGGTTTAAATTTGGATGGTATCTCACGCTTTAGCAATAGCAATCAGGTAGGGGAAACCACTTCCCACAGGCCTTGCTAGTGGCTAATAGAGGTCCAGGATGGTATAGGTACGGTCATTCATTGAAAAAGAATCTCCTTTCTTTTTGCCTACCATTTCTTTATAGATGGGAGCTTTCCGGGATATGCCGAAAATATTTTCTCCATCAACTTCAAAATTCTCAATGCTCACACTGGGAAAAAAAGTCATTTTATCGGTTTTTACGATGGCTCCCAGCGTAACTTCCTCAAAAAGATTTGTTGCGGTTTTCATTTGCTTTAGAAAATCCAGTTCCTCGATCACAAAATTCAACTCGTCTGCAATGCGGTTGATGACAATTGCGCTTTCGTCTTCCTGTCCTTGTTGGTCGTATTCATACAACTGATCCTGAGTCTGTTGTTCACCTTCTCTGAGTTCCTGAATGCGGTTTCTAAAATCTGCAACAATGGCTTCCTGGTAGCGAATGGCTTGCTCCATCACCTTTTTTTTGTGGGTTAATTTTTCCATTTTTCGGAGTATGGGTTAGTAAATAATGGGTACTAAAATGGGTTGGTTTGGTATATACGGATAAAATACGCACAATTTAGCGGGTCTGCAAGTTTGCGTAGGCCACATGCCGGGGTTTTACCCCTTGAAAATTGCATCCTTTTATAAAAAGTGTAACTTTACAGAGTTGTAAAACCATTAACCAAATAGAAAATGAAATTCTTACACCGTTTGAAATCGACCGTCTTATTACTGATGCTTTTGGGTTTTTTCTTTTCTGCCACCGTTACTTCCTGTGGTAACAAGAAAAGTGAAAGCACCGAAGAGGCAGTGGAACATCCTGAAGGAGATGCCGAGCATCCAGCAGAAGAAGGCGGAGAACATCCTGCAGGCGGAAACGAGCATCCAGCAGAAGAAGGCGGAGAACATCCTGCAGGCGGAAACGAGCATCCGGAATAAGTTTCGGAGTGCCTTCCACCCAATTTATTCCCCTATCAATAAAGGGAAGGGCGAGTGACGAATAAAAGCATGCATGATTCCCTCACGTTTGGAATTTTATTCTAAACGTTACTGTTTCTACCTGTTTCTGTTCGTCACTTTTTTTTACTGAAGGCGTGTGAACGAAAAGGAGGACTCGGCTACCGCAGGTTGCCCCCCGATTTCTAGAAGCGGGTAAGCGAGGAAATTAATGGGTCCCGATTCCGGACCGGGAGTTAGTTCCAGGTCTCTTCCTCGACTGAACTCGATCCGGTTTGCCGGGTGCCTGCCGAAGTAGTAGGTAGCCAATGCGGTGTATTTATTGCCTTCGCTGATGTCCAATGGCCACCATTTGCCCTCAGCATAAAATTCTGCCCAGCAATGGTACCCGTCGATTCCGCCTTCGTTCCGATCGGAAGGAATGGCCGCTCCAATGGAAAATCGAGCCGGAATGCCCACGGATCGGGCCAGGGAAATAAACAGCGAATGAAATTCGGTACAATTTCCGGTTTTGGTGTCGCAGGCATAGACGGCATCTCCTTTGCCGTATTCGCCTGATTTCGCGTAGCGCATGTTGTCGATAATGTAATCGTAGATTGCGCGGGCTTTCATCAGCTGGCTATCGTTTCTTTTTTCTCCAATCGCTTCCATGGCGATTTCCCGAAACCTACGATCCACCGGCATCAACCGGTTGGAAGCCAGGTACCGGTCGGCTACCTGCCCGCTTTCTTCGTAGGGACCTTTCTCCTTACGCGATACACGGTAGGTAAGCGCAATTTCCTGCCCGCTGTGTTCGGGATTCAGTTCCATGTACAGGATGGTATTTGCATTGACCGGGTCTTTTATCAAACGGTGGGTTCCGGGCACCTGCATGGTTTCTAATTCCACACGTTGGAAGGAATCGCTCACGGCAATAGGAATCCACATCTTTGCATCCGCTGTAAGCTGGGGAACGGTTGCCTTGTAATGAAACTGAAACCGGTCCTCCCCTTCGATTACGCCCATTAATTCGTTGGTTGCCTCTTCAATGGGCAGGCGGAACCATGTTTTGTCTTCTTTCTGCTTCCAGCTGTAGAACGGTTTTCCATTGAGTTTGTGTACCGAGGTTTGGGTCACCTCCATGGACCCGGGTTTTCCCTCCAGAAAAAAATCTACATCGTAAACGTCTCCATTGACGTCGGCCAGGTCCACGCAGGCAAAATGGCTATTTGGACCTAGATTTGACAGGTATTCGGTGTGTACCCGTACCAGGCGCAAACGTAGCAGCTTGTCTTCGTCTCTAACCAGGAAATACCCCTCATTTTCGACTGTTTTTGCATCGATGTATGCCTTGATTCCGGCCTCTATATCGTCAATCGCAACTTTTGGTGCCGGTTTACTTGGTGTAACCGGTGCTGCAGCCACTTCTTCCCTTTTTTGGTTGGATTGGCAGGCTACTGCAAGGAATACCCCAAGCAGAAAGAGCAGGGGGGGGCATAGGTACTTGCGGCGGGAAAATGACAAGCGAAAGGTAGACAAATTCGGTTCCATGGAATGCGGAGGTTTGAAAATGGTTAATGTGTCAAAGATACTGTTTTCCTTACAGGTAGCAAGGTCTGCCTCACACAAAGCGGCAGCCAATTGGATTAAACGGTCATTGATTTACAGGAAGGGAACGATCCCAGTATCTTCCACCACTTCACTTTCTGCATCAATTTAATTTTATAAAAACCTTATTTGACTATATTGCATCTTTAATTTTCCGAATACTACCCAATGAATTGACAAAAGACCGAACCCATTAATCCACTTCTTCATGAATTTCACAGCGTTAGACCTGGTCATCTTCTCAGGTTATTGCCTACTCATCCTATCCATGGGCTACCTGGTGTCCCGGGAAAAAAAGGGACACATAAAAAATTCCAACGACTACTTTCTCGCCTCAAAAGCACTACCCTGGTGGGCGGTGGGGGCATCCTTGATTGCATCCAATATTTCTGCTGAACAATTTATCGGCATGTCCGGCTCCGGTTTTGCCCTGGGACTGGCCATATCCACTTACGAATGGATGGCCGCTGCCACCTTGATCATTGTGGCAATATTCTTTTTACCGGTTTACCTGAAGGAAGGGATTAGTACCATGCCCCAGTTTTTGTTGCGGCGTTACGATTCACGCGTCAGGACAGTGATGGCGGTTTTCTGGCTGCTGGTCTACGTTTTTGTTAACCTTACGTCGGTGCTGTATTTGGGTGCCTTGAGCCTGGAAACAATTCTTGGCGTACCACTCGTCTATGGGATTGCGGGACTGGCAGTTTTTGCCATGCTGTATTCGATCTATGGAGGGCTAAAAGCCGTAGCCTGGACCGACGTCGTTCAGGTGTTTTTTCTGGTTTTGGGTGGATTGGCCACGACCTACCTTGCCCTTTCCATTGTTGGTTCCGGGGACGTGATCGCCGGGTTTACTTCCCTGCTTCGGGAAGCGCCTTCTCATTTTCAAATGATCATCAACGAAGGAGAAATGATGATTCCGGACGGGGCAGGCGGTCAACGAGACGCCTACCTGGATCTTCCCGGAATTAGCGTACTTATAGGGGGCATGTGGGTAATTAATTTGAATTACTGGGGCTTCAATCAATACATTACCCAACGGGCACTGGCTGCGAAATCCCTCAACGAAGCCCAAAAGGGAATGGTTTTCGCCGGGTTTTTAAAGTTACTCATGCCGCTGATCGTGGTAATCCCTGGTATTGCAGCCTTTGTTATTGTCAATCAGGGGCTGGATACCAGCTTTATCACCTCGATGACCGACCCGGAAAGTGGTATCATTAAATCCGATCGGGCTTACCCCACCTTACTCCAACTACTTCCCTCGGGATTGAAAGGTCTGGCCTTTGCTGCCTTGACTGCGGCCATTGTTTCCTCGCTGGCGTCCATGGCCAACAGTACCTCAACCATTTTCACGCTGGACATCTACAAGAGTTTTGTTGACGAAAAGGCATCCGAAAACAAGCAGGTACGGGTAGGAAGAATTACAGCCATTGTTGCTTTCTTCATTGCGGCTATCGTCGCGCCTGCGCTGAGCGAACTGGATCAGGCATTTCAGTACATTCAGGAATATACGGGTTTTGTGTCACCGGGAGTTTTCGCTATTTTTATCTTTGGGTTCTTTTGGAAAAAGGCCACTTCCAATGCGGCACTTACAGCGGCTGCATTGACGATTCCTTTGTCAACGGCGTTCAAATTTCTGACTCCGGGTATTCCGTTTATTGACCGGATGGGACTGGTGTTTCTTATTATTTCGGTTTTAATCATTGGAATCAGCTTGTACGAAGGGAAAGGGAAGGACCATCCCAAAGGAATTGAAATCACCAAAGATCTCTTTGTTACCAGTACGAAGTTTAAGATTGGCGCCATTTTGATTTCGGGAATCATCGCCGCCCTTTACATTGTATTCTGGTAATTAGTAACCGATAAAAGCGCACATGAGACGATTATTGATAGGCTATGACCTGGGAAGTTCATCGGTAAAAACCACGCTGCTGGACGCAGACAGCGGTAAGGTCGTGGCTTCCGAAGGGTTGCCCAAGGAAGAAATGACCATTCATGCACCAAAACCAGACTGGGCCGAACAAGACCCGGAGCTTTGGTGGAAATACATACAGGCCACCACGCTGGAAGTATTGCGGAAGGGCGATGTAAAAACCGGTGAAATCAACGCCATCGGCATCTCCTACCAGATGCACGGGTTGGTGTTGGTGGACAAGGATAGGGAAATCATTCGTCCGGCGATTATCTGGTGCGATAGCCGGGCGGTAGGGATCGGAAGGCAGGCGTTCGAGGAACTGGGAGAAGCATATTGCCTGCAGCACCTCCTAAACTCACCGGGCAATTTCACTGCATCCAAATTGAAATGGGTCAAAGACAATGAACCCCAGGTGTACGAACGCATTTACAAAATCATGCTTCCAGGTGATTTCATTGCCATGAAGTTAACCGGGGAAATACAAACCTCCGAAACCGGACTTTCCGAAGGGGTGTTTTGGGATTTTACGACCAATGGTCTCTCCAAACGCCTGCTCGATTACTACGGGCTGGATGCATCCCTGCTTCCGGAGGCGGTTCCTTCCTTTGGAAATCAAGGCAGCCTGTCCGAGACAGCGGCCCGGCAATTGGGATTGGATGCCGGTATACCGGTTACCTACCGGGCTGGGGATCAGCCGAATAATGCGTTTTCGTTGAATGTACTGGAAGAAGGGGAATTGGCGACCACAGCCGGTACTTCGGGCACCGTTTACGGCGTGAGTACGCAACCGGTGTACGATCCGAAGTCTCGGGTCAATACCTTTGTGCATGTCAACCACCGGAAGGAAGATCCCAGGTACGGTGTCCTGCTTTGCGTCAACGGTACCGGTATCCTCAACAGCTGGCTAAAAAAGCTATTGGGAAACGAACAACTCAACTACGAGCAAATGAACCAACTGGCGCAGCAGGTGCCCATTGGAGCCGAAGGACTAAGTTTTATTCCTTTTGGTAATGGAGCGGAACGAATCATGGAGAACAAGCAAGTGGGAGCGCATTTATCCCGGCTAAATTTACTCAAACACGATCACCGTCACGTATTGCGGGCCGGACAGGAAGGTATCGTTTCGGCCCTTACGTATGGCTTTCAAATCATGAAGAACATGGGGCTAAACCTCAAAACAGTGAAAGCAGGAAAAGCCAATATGTTTTTAAGTCCGCTCTTCCGGGAAGCTTTTGTCAACATGAACGAGATCTCCCTGGAATTGTACGATACCGATGGCGCCCAGGGTGCTGCCCGGGGTGCAGGAATTGGTCGGGGCATTTACACCAATGCTGCCGAAGCCTTTGAGGGCTTGGAGCGACTTCAAGTGGTGGAGCCTGAGCAAGAAAAACGCGAAGCATACCGGGAGGTATTTCAACGCTGGGAGCAGAGCCTGCATCAGCTAATCAAATAATACGAATTTTAAATATCTTAACCTATAGTTTACCATGTCAAAAACATTTTTCCCCAGTATCGAAAAAATCAAATTTGAAGGCAGGGATTCTAAAAACCCGTTAGCTTTCCGCTTTTACGATGAAAACCGGATCATTAACGGGAAAACCATGAAGGATCACTTTCGCTTTGCCATTGCGTACTGGCATAGCTTCTGCGCGACCGGCAACGATCCTTTCGGACCAGGTACCATGGTCCGGGAATGGGACAAAGCCGCTGACCCGATCCAGCGGGCAAAGGACAAAATGGATGCCGCTTTTGAATTTATCAGCAAGCTTGGCGTCTCTTTTTACTGTTTTCACGATGTAGATCTGATCGACGAAGGCGAGGATATCGCTACGTATGAAAAGCACATGGAGGCCATCGTGGCCTATGCAAAACAGAAACAACAGGAAACCGGAATCAAACTGCTTTGGGGCACGGCCAATGTGTTCAGCCATCCCCGTTATATGAACGGGGCGGCCACCAATCCGGATTTTAATGTGCTGAGCCGGGCAGCTACGCAGATCAAAAACGCCATTGATGCCACCATTGAGCTGGGTGGAGAAAATTACGTTTTCTGGGGTGGCCGCGAGGGCTACATGTCCCTGTTGAATACCGATATGAAACGTGAGACGGAACACCTGGCGCAGTTTTTAGGCATGGCCAGAGACTATGGACGTAAGCAGGGATTCAAAGGAACCTTCCTCATCGAGCCGAAACCCATGGAGCCAACCAAACACCAGTACGACTACGATGCGGCCACGGTAGTCGGTTTTTTGCGTCATTACGGATTGGATAAGGATTTCAAACTTAACATCGAAGTAAACCACGCCACGCTAGCGGGCCATACCTTTCAGCACGAACTGCAGGTCGCTCAGGATGCCGGTTTGCTTGGAAGCATCGATGCAAATCGGGGCGATTACCAAAACGGATGGGATACCGATCAGTTTGCCATCAATTTGCAGGAATTAACAGAAGCCATGTTGGTATTGTTGCAAGGTCCCGGTTTCACTACAGGTGGGGTGAATTTTGATGCCAAGATCCGCAGAAACTCCACCGATCTGGAGGATTTGTTTCACGCCCATGTGGGCAGCATGGATGCATTTGCCAGAAGCTTGTTGATTGCCAACGAGATCATGGAAAAATCCGATTACCAACTGCTTCGAAAAAGAAGGTATGCTTCCTACGATAGCGGCAAAGGCAAAGACTTTGAAATGGGTAAACTTAGTCTGGAGGATCTGAGAGCCCATGCGCTGGAAATCGGCGAACCAGAGATGATCAGCGGCAAGCAAGAGATGTACGAAAATATCCTGAATCAATACATTTGATGCATCGCTTTCGGGCTAAAAAAAAAGGCTTCCCTTACCGGGGAAGCCTTTTTTTGGTTGCCTGTCATTCTGCTGCAAGCAGGGCTTTTACTTCTTTTATAAGCAGTTCGCTAAGGCCGGGAACGAGGTTCAAATCCTGGTCCCAAAGGTCGATTCTGGAAAGCACGCTGCCCACGAGGTCCTCCGGCGTCTTAATCTTCCAAAGCTGATCGAAATAGTGCAGGTTTTCTTCCCGATCCCGCAGTGGAATGGGGGCTCCCTTGTAATGCCCCCGGTAAAACACCAGTAGTGCTGCAAAGGATTTACACAGGTGAAGGGGTAACTTACCTTCGGTGATGGCGTACTCCAATAAGGAGGGGAGCACCCGTACCTTCCACTTGGCGATGGAATTCAGTGAAATATCGATTAGTTTGTGTTTGATAAACGGGTTTTTGAATCGATCCAACACATCGTGGGCAAAGGGTACCACCAGATCGCTAGACAAACTCATGGAGGGGATGATTTCGTCAAAAATGGTGGATTCCATAAAACGTCCGGTTTCAGGATCGTCCAATACTTCTTTGACCAGTCGCTTTCCCTGGAGGTACCCCATCGGCACCATGCAGGTATGGGCCCCGTTCAGGATCCGGACTTTTCGGGTGCGAAAGGGGCTTAGATCCTTCACCAGAATTACGTTTAAGCCCAGTTTTTCAGCAGGAAAGACCTCGGGAAGCCAGTCCGGCCCCTCGATTGCCCAAAAATGAAAAGGCTCCGCCACCACCAGTTGCTCGTCGCGAAAACCAAGCGTTTCCTGTATCTGGGCGGCCGATTCGACGGGGTAGCCCGGCACGATGCGGTCCACCAGGGTGTTGCAAAAGTGATTGTGTGCTTCCAGCCAGTTTTCAAAGGCTACGGGCAGCTCCCAAAGCCGGGCATAGCGCAGGACATTTTCTTTGAGCTTATCGCCATTGTTTTCTACCAGCTCGCAGGGCAAATGCACCAGTCCTTTGTTAGGATCGCCCTTAAAGTGCGAAAACCGTTGGTACAACAGGGCAGTCAGCTTTCCTGGGAAGGCTTCGGGGGTTAGGGTGCGGTCTTTGTCTTTTTCGTCGAAATAGATGCCTGCTTCTGTGGTATTGGAGAAAACAAAGGCCAGGTCAGGTTCATTGCCCAAAGCCAGAAATGCCGGGTAATCAACGAACGGATTAATGGCCCCCCGGACGCATTGGATCAACCGGTTTTCTTCGATGGTTTGGCCTTTTTGGAAGCCACGCGTGAGCAGGTGATACAAGCCATCCTGGGCATTTATGCCGGCAGCGGGCTTGCGGCTGTGCACCTGTACCATTTGGATGTCTCCATTAAATGCCGTCTTTTCATTAAGTAGATCAACCATCCAATCCGCAAAGCCCCTTAAAAAATTACCTGTGCCAAATTGCACGATTTTTAAAGGTCTCGGTGGGAGGGTAGGAATGTTTTTTCTGTGTAATGGTTTCATAAGTAAGTTCAAATATACGAATGTGATTTAACGTTGGAATTAGCTAATTCTGCTAGAAGAAGAGCGGATGATCAGGTTGGCATCCAGGGTTTTTTTGACCATGGCTTTTGGCTTTCCATCGTCCGCGATCATCTCAAAAAAGAGGGCAGCAGAAGTCTGTCCCATGGCAATGGCTTTCTGATCGACGGTGCTGAGGGCCGGTTCGGTAAATTCAGTAAAGGGCTCGTTGCTAAATCCGATCAGTCCCACTTCTTGAGGGATTTTTACCTGAATCTTTTTTAGCTCCTGCAAGGCACCCACGATCGCGTAGTCACTGGCCGAAAAGATGGCATCGAATCCAAGGCCCTGTTCCAATAGAAACCGGGTGCTTTCTTGCCCTCCGTCCAATTGCATGTTGCTTTCCACAACCAATCGTTCATCAAAAGGTATACCATAGTCCCGCAAAGCCTGGCTGTAGCCCCGCAGTCTTTCCAGATAGATCTTGATTTTCATGTGACTGGTAAAATGGGCAATGTGCCGGTAACCCTGGTCCAGCAGGTGATGCGTGGCCTGGTAAGCCGAGGCAAAATCATCAATTACCACCTGATTTACCGTTAACTCATCCGTGGTCCGGTCAAAAAACACCAGGGGGATTCCTTTTTGAAGGACGGCATCAAAATGGGCGTAGCTATGAGTGTTTTTTCCCAGCGATACCATGATGCCGTCTACCCGGGCGTCCAGGAGCGCGTCGATGGTTTCTACTTCCTTCCGGTAATCGTCGTAGGATTGGCTGATCATTACTTTGTAATCCCGGGCGTTGGCGTATTCTTCGATGCCCCGGACGATGGAAGAGAAAAAATTACGATTGATAGTAGGAACAATGATGCCAATAAGTTTGCTCTTTCCATGGCGCAGCGCCGCGGCGATGCGGTTTGGCTTGTAGTTGATAGCTTTAGCCGCTTCCAGCACCATCTTCTTTGTCGCCGGACTTATTCGGGGATGGTTATTCAATGCCCGGGAAACCGTAGATGCGGTTACCCCGATCTCCATGGCAATGTCATGAATCGTAATCTTTTCTTTTTTTTTCATTAGCGCGCTTCGGAAAAGCGAAAATTAGAAAACAGTCGTATTGCCGTTTAAAATGAATAATAAGGAAATAATCCAGCAAATGCAATCGATTGCGCTAATATATGTTTTATTCTTTTGCGATATTCTTTATCTTTAATCCATTATTCAGTTCGGTGCCGTTTTCGACGTAGATTCGGCGATTGTCATCCATTTCTGTCAAAAAAATCGGTTAAACAAACTACAACCATTACTAATCCATACATTTCTAAAAATCGCTCTATGAAGTTCAATAGTAAATTTTGGTCACCTGTCGCTGCCTCAATTTTACTTTTATCCATCGCATGTACCAACGAAAAAAATGTGGAAGAAGAAGTGAAAACAACCTTTTCTGGTGAGAAAAATGAAATCAAACTGCTCACACTCGACCCCGGGCATTTTCACGCACACCTCGTGAAAAAATCCATGTACGAGCAGGTAGACCCCAAAGTCCATGTCTATGCCCCTGATGGGCCGGAACTAGTAGCCTACCTTCAGGCCATCGAAAGCTTCAATACCCGTGAAGAGAATCCCACCTCCTGGGAATTGGATGTTTACAAAGGAGACGATTTCCTGGAACGCATGATTCGGGAACGGAAAGGAAATGTCATGGTGACGGCGGGCAATAACCGGGAAAAGACCGCGAATATCAAAGCCACGGTAGATGCCGGCTTTCACGTGCTGGCAGACAAACCCATGGCCATTGATGTGGCTGGTTTTGAATTGCTGAAGGAGGCCTTTGCCTCGGCTGAGGAAAATAACGTATTGCTCTACGATATCATGACGGAGCGATTTGAGATTTCCACCATTCTTCAGCGAGAATTTTCCATGATTCCCGAAGTGTTTGGCACGTTGGTGGAAGGCAGTCTGGACGATCCGGCCATCACCAAAGAAAGCGTACACCACTTTTTCAAGCAGGTTTCGGGCAAACCCCTTATTCGTCCTGCCTGGTTTTACGACGTAAACCAGCAGGGTAATGGCATTGTGGACGTCACGACGCACCTTGTAGACCTGGTACAGTGGGAGAGTTTTCCTGAAAAAATCATCAATTACGAGACCGATATCGAAATGCTGGAGGCCGAACGATGGACTACCGACCTGACCCTCGAACAGTTTTCCCGCTCAACGGGGCTGGATGCGTATCCCGCTTACCTGCAAAATGTGGTGGAGGACGATACCCTAAAGGTCTACGGCAATGGAGAAATAAGCTACAAGATCAACGGCATTCATGCCAAAGTATCGGTAATCTGGAACTATATCGCTCCGGAAGGCTCTGCAGATACCCACTATTCCATCATGAGAGGTACCAAATCCAACCTGATAATCCGCCAGGATGCCGAACAGGATTATATAACCGAACTGTACATCGAACCGGTTGAAGGCGTAGATACCGAAGCTTTCGAAAGTACCGTGCAGGAACAAGTACAGCAACTAGCAGGTAAATTTGCAGGCTTGGACGTGGTGAAGGTGCCGGGTAAGGCTTCCTGGAGGATCGTTATCCCACAGGCATTTCGAACCAGCCACGAAGATCATTTCCGGGAGGTGACCGAGGCCTATATTCGGTACCTCACTGCCGGTAAATTGCCCGATTGGGAAGTACCCAACATGCTGGCAAAATACTACGTAACCACTCAGGGCCTGGAACTCGCGAAATAAACCACCTTACGGTATCCGGTAATGGAAAACGAGCGAAGAGATTTTATCAAAAAAGCGGGACTTGCTGGCGCAAGTCTGGCGGCGGGGTTTTCCCTACCGAGCGCATCAAATGCCGAACCTACGCCCGCCTCGGACAGTCGGTATCGGGCAGAGCAAAGTATCATTGGCCCTTACGGCCCCTGGTTGGACCGGGTCATGAGTCGGGAACTACCCTCCCTTTCATTCCGAAACGATTCCTTTACCGATTTACCCGAATGGAAAATCCTCGCCCTCTCCCGTACCCGGGAACGGTTGGGCATCCCCGTCCTCGGTGAGCGTCCACGTGTGACGGTCCATGACTCCCATACGTACGATGGTCTGCGGATAGAGGAAGTATCCTGGCAACTTCCCTATGGACGACCCACCAAAGCATTGGTTTTGAAACCGGAAAACGCGGAGGGCAGGTTGCCGGGCATTTTGGCTTTTCACGACCACGGGGGAAATAAATATTTTGGTTGGAGAAAAATCACCAAAACAGGAAAAGAACAGCACCCGCTGATGAAATCGCATCAGGAGCATTACTACGAAGGAATGGCTTGGGCCAATGAGGTAGCCAAGAGGGGCTATGTGGTCATGGTTTCCGATGCATTCACCTTTGCCAGTCGGCGGGTAATGCTGGAGGATGTTCCCGAAAATCAGCGTTCGGGCCTGAACGATAGCGATCCGGAAAATCCCACGTCCATCGAGGCGTATAACCAATGGGCAGGGGCGCACGAACACGTGATGGCAAAATCCCTGTTTTGTGGGGGGACTACCTGGCCGGGCGTTTTCTTTGCGGAGGATCAAATGGCCCTGGATATCCTGGCGTCCCGCCCCGATGTGGACGAAAGCCGCCTGGGTTGTGGGGGATTGTCCGGTGGAGGGCTGCGGACGGTGATGATGGCAGGGCTGGATGCGCGCATCCGCTGTGCCGTGTGTGTAGGGTTTATGAGTACCTGGACCGACTTCCTATTGCACAAATCCTTCACCCATACCTGGATGACCTACGTACCCAGGTTGCCGGAAGAGCTTGATTTTCCGGAAATACTAGGTTTGCGGGTTCCCCTTCCAACGCTGGTTTTAAACGACGAGCAAGACCAATTGTATACCCTTCCCGAAATGAAAAAAGCAGATGCAATCCTACAGCGTATCTACGAGAAGGCCGGCGCTTCCGATCGATACAAGGCATCGTATTATCCCGGACCTCACAAATTTGATCAACCCATGCAGCAGGAAGCCTTTGCCTGGTGGGACAAATGGCTTAAAAACTAACCCAATTCCTATGAAACATCAGTCAATGTACCGAACTACCGGTTTATGGGCCATACTCTTTTCCTGTTTGCTTGTGCCGTTTTCCGCGGCAGTTTCCCAAACAGAAGCCTCCGACATGCTTTGCGTGGGCGCACACTGGACCGAAGAAGAGGGCGCGGCTTTTCTTCAAACCATGCGGGAAGCCTACCCTTCCGAAAAAGCCTGGGATAGGCGGGCAAAAGCCATTCGAAAACAACTATTGCAAGGGACCGGCTTGACAAAAATGCCCAAAAAGACCCCACTGAATCCTGTTTTAGGGGAAGTGCGGGTATACGATGGGTATCAGGTGCAAAACGTAGCCTTTGAAAGCTTGCCGGGGGTATACGTGACAGGAAGTATTTACCAACCAACTGACCCGGAAGGAAAATTACCCGGAATTCTGAGTCCGCACGGACATTGGGACCAGGAAGGGGAGGTTGGTCGATACCGGGCAGATGCACAGAAACGATTTGCTTCTATGGCAAGGATGGGAGCACTGGTAGTTGCTTACGATGCCGTTGGGTACGGACAGCAAAAGGAACTCGGATGGGAACACCGGGCTGACGGTGAAATCCTTAAGCTACAGTTGTGGAACAGCATCCGAAGTGTGGATTTTATACTCTCACTGGGTGCCGACCCCGAGCGCCTGGCAGTAACCGGAGCCTCGGGGGGAGGAACTCAATCCTTTCTACTCGCCGCGGTGGACGACCGGATAGATGTTTCCGCCCCGGTTGTCATGGTTTCGGCCCATTTTTTTGGTGGCTGCGTGTGTGAAAGCGGTATGCCGATTCACCGGTCCAAAGACTTTCAAACCAATAACGTGGAAATAGCTGCACTGGTCGCTCCCAAGCCTTTACTGCTGGTGTCGGTGGGTGGGGATTGGACCAAAAACACCCCCGAAGTAGAATACCCACACCTGCAATACATTTACGAACTGAAGGGCAAGCCCGAACAGGTACAGAATGTACACATACCGGAGGATAACCACGGTTACGATGCCAAAAAACGGCAGGCCGTTTATCCTTTTCTTGCCAAACACCTGGGCTTGGATCTGTCTAAAGCGTTGCATGCCGATGGAAGTCTCAACGAAGAAAAAGTGGTACTGGAACCGCAACAAGCCTTGTATCCCTTCGACGCAGGTAATCCCTTTCCAGAAGACGGAATCACCTCTATCTTTCACGTAAAATGGGATTAATCATGGGTGAAAAATCTACCGAAAGACGTGAATTCATCAAACGGACGTTGATCTCTGGACTTGTGCTGAGCGGCCTGTCGTCCTGGTATCCCAAAAGCACACCCATGAAATTTGGTTTGGTGACGTATTTATGGGGAAAAGACTGGGCTTTGCCCGAACTCATAGCTACCTGTGAGAAAACCGGGTATGCGGGTGTGGAATTGCGGACGGAACACGCCCACGGGGTGGAAGCATCGCTTAGCAAAAAAGAACGAAGGGAAGTACGCAAGCAGTTTGAAGATAGCTCGGTCACCTGCATCGGGTACGGTAGCAACTTTGAATTTCATAGCCCGGATCCGGCCGTGCTGGTAGCAAACCTGCAGCAGACCAAGACCTATATTCAGTTATGCCAGGATATCGGTGCTACCGGGATCAAGGTAAAACCCAACACCCTTCCCGAGGGCGTGTCCCGGGAGAAAACCATCGCTCAAATTGCCAAATCATTTAACGAGATAGGCGCGTTTGCAGCCGACCACGGCCAATTGATCCGGGTAGAGGTGCACGGAAAAATCACCCAGCAATTGCCGGTGATGAAGGCGATTTTCGATCAAGTTACCTCTTCGAACGTGAAAATTTGCTGGAATAGCAACGATACCGATCTGATGGAACCCGGCCTTGAAGCCAATTTTGCATTGGTGCAAGACCGATTGGGGGATACCACGCATGTGCGGGCGTTTAATGAAAATACCTATCCCTATCAGCAACTTTTCCGCCTGTTGGATCGGGCAGGATACCGGGGTTGGATTTTACTGGAAGCGCACAGCAATCCCCTGGATAAAATCGCATCCATGATCGAGCAGAAAGGTATGTTCGAGAATTTTATGAAGAACCTATAAGTAGTACAAAAAATAAACCGAAAATTACGCATGACTGAACGAAGAGAATTTATTAAAAAGAGCCTGCTGGGCAGTGCAGGCATTGCCATGGCAGGAATGACCATGAGTGCAAAGTCCTACGGTAATATCCTGGGAGCCAACGAGCGAATGCATTTGGCAATAATTGGGATACGCGGTCAGGGAACCAACCATATCAACCAATTTTGTAAATTGAAAGAAAGCCGCAACGTGGTGATAAAAACCCTTTGTGATACCGATGAAAATACCTGGGCAGAAAAAGTAAAGCTGGTCAACGATCGGGTAGGGGACAAGCCCGGAACGGCCTACGACATGCGGACGGTTTTTGAAGATCCGGACATTGACGCCGTATCTTTCGCTACTCCAAACCATTGGCATGCCCTGGGTACCATTTGGGCCTGTCAGGCGGGGAAGCACATTTATGTAGAAAAACCTGCCAGCCACAATGTGTTTGAAGGACGGAAGATGATCGAAGCCGCCCGAAAGTACAACCGCATCGTGCAGGTGGGTTTCCAAAACCGATCCATTCAGAATGTGATGGAAGCCATGAAGTTCTTGCACGATGGAAACATTGGGGATGTATACATGGCCCGGGGACTTTGTTACAAGCCTAGAAATTCCTTTGGAATCGCGCGAGACAGTGCGCCACCGGCCGGCTTGCACTACGACCTCTGGTTAGGCCCTGCTCCCTACCGGGCGTACAATGAGAAAAAAGGCCACTACAACTGGCACTGGCACTGGGATACCGGCAACGGTGATACCGGAAACCAGGGACCCCATCAATTTGATATCGCCCGATGGGGGTTGAATAAAAACGAACACCCCGTATCCGTTTTTTCCACCGGTGGAATTTATGGCATGACTCCTCAGGAATGCTCACAGGAAACACCCAATACGCAGACTTCTCTATTTAAATACGACGATGGTAAGGTGTTGGAATTTGAAACCCGGGGCAGGTATACCCACGGAGAGTCCAGCCAGGGAATCAAAATTGGAAACATGTTCTACGGAACCGAGGGCTACCTGGAACTCGATGGGAGCACTTGGAAAGCCTTTAGAAAAGACGAAAAAGAACCCTTCGCCGGCTCGCAAACAGCGACGGCTGAAGGATCTGCTGATTCAAACGTCCTGGCAGCACCCGGTGGTGCGGAGCATTATGCCAACTTCCTGGATGCCATCCGTGACGGCAAAAAGGAAAGCTTGCATTGCGATATCCGGGAGGGCTACTACTCCTCCGCTTTACCGCTGATCGCAAACATTTCCTACCGATTGGGAAGAGAACTGAAGTTCATGGGAGAATACGAGAAGTTCGCCAACGATACCGAGGCAGACACACTGCTGACCCGACCCAGCCGTCCACCTTACGTGATTCCCGATCAGGTTTAATCCAAGACCGGGTAGCGTAACTGGTCAACAAAAGGCAAAAGGGAAGGCATACTGTCGTTCCCTTTTGTCATTAAATACAAACAGCTTTCCCGGAAAGTCCCAATCAAAAGATTGCCCTGCATGGAAGGAAAGAATTTCCAATTAAAACCAGAAAACGCATGAAATACGTCTCGTTAACCCTTTTATTCGTTCTACTACTTTCCACCGTTGGTCTGGGCCAGGAGGATTTAAAGGTGATTCAGCCACAGTGGGTTAATTTCACCGATGGTCCCAATGCCTTGTATAAATACCAGGCAGCACAGGCTTTTGAATTACTGCATGCCCGGGAGGAAGCGGTAGCGCAACTCCAAACACTGGATGATTGGAAAGAATGGCAAAAGCAGGTGAAAGCAAAGCTGATGGAGGTGGTGGGACCCTTTCCGGAAAAAACGCCGCTACATCCAGAGATCACCCGTACGGTTCAAAAGCCAGGCTACCGCATGGATCACCTGGTCTTTCAATCACAGCCGGGTTTTTATCTTAGCGGAACACTTTTTATACCGGATGGATTACCAGGCAAAGCGCCCGCCATCGTGTACTGTTCGGGGCATGCGCTCGAAGCTTACCGCAGTGTCACCTACCAGCATGTGATACTCAATTTGGTGAAAAAAGGGTTCATTGTTTTTGCCTTTGATCCGGTGGGTCAGGGCGAACGCCTGGAGTATTTCGATTCCAAGACAGGCAAACCAACGATTGGCGGTCCTACCAAACAACACTCCTACCCGGGTGCGCAGGCGTTCATTGCCGGATCTTCCCAGGCGAAGTACATGATCTGGGATGGCATACGGGCCGTGGATTACCTGATTTCCCGACCCGAAGTAGACCGGGAGCGGATTGGTATTACCGGAAGATCGGGTGGAGGCACGCAAGCGTCCTATATCGCTGCTTTTGACGAGCGAATTCACGCTTCCGCTCCCGAGAATTACCTGACAAATTTCAAGCGATTGTGGCTGACCCATGGACCGCAGGATGCCGAGCAGAATTTTTACCGGGGTATTTCCTCGGGTTTGGATCAGCCGGACCTGGTTTTGGTGCGGGCACCCAAGCCAAATCTGCTGATCGCTACGACCAGGGATATATTTAATATAGAAGGAGCGAGGGAGACAGAAAACCAGCTTAGTCGGATTTACGCTGCCTACGGCAAACCAGAAAACGTGGAAATGGTGGAAGACGACGCTGGCCATGCCTCCACCAAAAGTAACCGCGAGGCCATGTACGCTTTTTTCCAAAAACACCTTCGGTACCCCGGAAAGCCGCTGGACGAACCCATCGACACCCTGACTCAGGCCGAACTACGCGTGAGCCCGACGGGACAACTCTTGGATACCTATCCGGGAAAGACAATACACGAGCTTAGCAAGGAATTGGCGGTGGACGGACCGGAGGGAAGCCTCTCAGAGCGGGTTGCTTCTTCACGGGAACTGTCTGGCTACCGGGAGCCTGCCCCAGTAGTAGACCGTATGATGACCGGTAGGTACCAACGCGATGGGTATACCGTCGAAAAGCACCTGGTAAAGGGAGAAGGCGGCTATTGGCTCCCTTTTCTACTATTCCGGCCAAACGAAGGAAGTACCGAAGCCGTGCTTTACCTGCATCCGGAGGGAAAAGCGGCTGATGCAGCCGTAGGAGGCGAAATCGAGGCACTCGTCAGGCAAGGTGCTACCGTATTGGCGCCGGACTTGCTCAATACCGGAGAAATGGGCGATGGCGCCTTTAATGGAGATTCAAACTTTGGCGGCAATTCGTACAATCATTGGTTCGGGAGCATTTTGATCGGGCGAAGCCTGGTTGGCTTGCATGCCGGAGACGCCAATCGCCTGGTACAGGTACTGCAAGAAACTTCGGGTAAAGAAAACATCCGCGGGGTTGCCAAAGGAGCCATGTCGGCCGTATTGTTGCACGCCGCCAATTACAGCGATGCTTACCAATCGATCGCATTGATCGATCCCATGATTTCTTACCGGGAATTGGTAGAACGCAAGGAATACGATCCCTCATTAATCGCTTACTCCGTGGCTAACGCTTTGCCCTACTACGATTTGCCGGACTTACTCGAAAACCTGGTGGATAGGAATCCGCTGGTAATTCAGGGCACTTTCGGGAGTCCATCCGAGAGTAGAAGCCTATTACCGGAACGAGGGCATCTGGAAAAAATCAACTATGTGCAAACAGAAGATCCAGAGGCTAGAAAGGCGTATCTGAAACAATGGCTGCAACCTTGAGCCGGAGTTTTCGGGAACTGGAAACGGTTCTAATGGCGTACCGATAACGGCCCATGTGCTTCGGTATCACCGATTTCGAAACAAGTCAGTGGCTCACAAGAACCAGTGCACACGTTTACACTGCAAGTGGGGTAGGTTAGATCGATAATTGTGAAAGCAGCTGTAAGTACCCGCTGGTCAGCTGGCTCTATATCCACGTTGAGAAACCAGATAGGGGAGTGTTACTAACAAAAAAGCCATCCCGAGGGATGGCTTTTTTGTTATACATACGTTTCAATTGCATTAGTTTCGATTGATTGCATTCAACATGTCGAAGGCCAATTCCAGACGTTTGCCAAAGTTTTCCTCGCCCTTACGCAACCATACACGGGGGTCATAGAATTTTTTATTCGGATTGTCTGCTCCATCCGGGTTGCCCAGTTGCGTTTGCAGGTACCCTTCTTTTTCCTGGTAGTACTTCAGAATACCTTCCCAAAAGGCCCATTGCAGGTCCGTGTCGATATTCATTTTGATGGAGCCGTATCCGTTTGCTTCCCGAATTTCTTCTACGGTAGAACCGGATCCTCCGTGGAAAACGAAGTTTACGGGTTTTCCGGTCGTACCGAATTTTTCATTGATATAATCCTGGGAATTTTTTAGAATGACGGGCTTCAGCGATACATTTCCCGGTTTGTACACGCCATGAACGTTGCCAAAGGCGGCGGCGACCGTGAACAGATCGCCTACTTTTTTTAATGCTTCGTAGGCATAGGCGACTTCTTCCGGCTGGGTATACAGCTTGGAACTGTCCACATCGGTGTTGTCCACTCCGTCTTCTTCCCCACCGGTCACGCCCAATTCGATTTCGATGGCCATTTGAAGTTTGGCAAACTCTCTAAAATAATCTACCGAAATTGAAATATTTTCCTCGAGGGGCTCTTCCGACAGGTCCAGCATATGGGAACTAAACAAGGGCTTTTTAAAGGCTTCATAATAGGCTTTTCCTTCTGCAAGGAGCCCGTCTATCCAGGGAAGCAATTTTTTGGCGGCATGGTCGGTGTGCAGGATTACAGGCACCCCGTATACCTCCGCCATTTTATGCACATGCATAGCTCCGGAGACGCCACCGGCGATGGAAGCCTGCTGTCTGTCGTTGGGTAGTCCTTTTCCCGCAAAAAACTGAGCCCCACCATTTGAAAACTGGATCATCACGGGAGAATTGACACGTTTAGCGGTCTCCAGTACGGAATTGACTGTATTGCTGTTGATACAGTTAACGGCCGGCATGGCAAACTCACTTTCTTTGGCATAAGCCAACAGGTCTTTCAGCTCTTCGCCGTATTTAACTCCAGGTTTGAATTTCATAAGGAATGATTTTTGGTTGATTTATCGTACGCTTCTTTTTTCAGGAAAAACCGTATCAAAACACAAAGATAGGAATACCGGCTAACAATTGCCTTATGAAGTGCATGAAAAAAACCTATAAACCAAAGAAACCGAGGGAGCACTGGGTTTTTTTCTATATTAGAAACTATAAAATTTCCTTTTTATCTTTGTCGATGGAAAAAATTACCATTACGGGTGTACCCGAACATTTTAATTTTCCCTGGTTAAATCTGGTCGAAAGCCAACCTTTCCTTGAGGATGATTTTCAGCTAGTTTGGGAAGATGAACCCAGAGGATCAGGAGCCATGAACAAAGCCATCCGGGAGGGTAATGCGGATTTGGCGATCATCCTCACGGAGAGTTTTGTAAAAGATAAGATCGAAGGTAACCCCGGAAAAATCATCGGTTTTCACGTAGATTCTCCGTTGGTATGGGGCATACACGTACCGGCAAAATCTGCACTTCAGCACCCAGCTGAGCTGCGTAATGTTCCTTTTTTGGTAAGTCGGCTGGGCTCGGGCTCCCACTTGATGGCTTTTCTTCTCGCGAGCGAACAGGGGTGGGATACCGGATCGATGGATTTTGAAATCATCGGGAACCTCGAAGGCGCCATTAAATCGTTTAAAAGCAACAATCCGAAGGCTTTTCTTTGGGAAAAATACACTACGCAACCTTTGGTAACCAAGGGTTGGTTTCGTCGTATTGGCGAAATCCCTACTCCCTGGCCTTGTTTTGTAATTGTGGCTTCCGAAAATTTTCTTGCCAAGCATCCGGACCTCGCCGATAGGCTGCTCGAGGAGATTTACCGTACCAATGCCCGGCTAATGGCCGATAAAGAAGCGATTGTGTCTCCCATTGCCAACAGGTACCAGCTGGAGGCTACGGACGTAAAGGAATGGTTGCGACAAACCCGCTGGGCCACTTCCCCGGAGATAGCGCAAAGCCACTTGCAAAAAACCATGGATATTTTGGCCCAGGTGAAGCTAATCCAAAAGAAAGTTTCGACGGCAGCCTTGTATTACCGCAGCCCGAGGTAAAAAAAAGCTGTCCCCATGAAAGGAGACAGCGAGGTGTATCGTGTGTAAGTACGGCTTGCGATTAGAAATCGGAATACTCGGTCGGATGCAAAAGGCGCGTATCGTTTTTTGACACGGTGTTGCGGTATTCTTCCAGGTCCTTCATGGCTTCCCAGTCCGGGTCTACCCGAAAGGCGTCCCAATGGGCGTCACGGTCTGCCTTGTTCTCAAAGGTGGTCATGTAGACCAGATTGGGCATGTTGGCTCCAGCAAGCGTTTCGGCGTAGAAAACCGGATTAAAATTGAGCTTGTCAAAAATGTCAATTTCACCGCTGTTGAACATTTTTACTTTTTGCCGGTAAAGACGTTCGGTGGCGGCCTCGTAACTTCTCAATTCATAAACTCGTTCAGACTTTGGCCCCGTCAGGTTAGGTGTTGCCATTCGGGGACTTCCGGTAAAGGCTTGCAGCAGCGACGTTTCCAGACGAACGAAGGGCGCCTGATCGTGGGCAGCAAAAATATAGCTTTTTCCCGCGGCCTGATACGCCTGATCCTTGTCTAACTTTCCCTGAAATTGAAAATATTCCTTCGAATTCTTGAATGGCAACAGCAAGTAAATCTTTTTTCCGGCGTCGGCTTCGGATGCCAAGGGTTTGAATACCCCCACATTCGACACGCCGGCTCGATGCGCAGCTGGAATAAAGGCCGATTCCAAATAATCATCGACCATTTTTTCCTGGGCCGCTGTTTCCAGGTGGTATATTTTCAGTTCGTACAGATCTCTTTTTCCATCCTGGGCCTGTGATTGGGTGAAAGCCGTGAGAAATGCCAACAGTAACAAACTGCCCCCAAGCAGTAACGGGTTATTTCTAAACATGGTATATTGTGTTTAATGGTAAGTTTCCGGAACCAAAACCGGTAATCCGGTCACAAAAGTATATAAAATAAGACTACTTTTAAAAATAAATTATAGCAATGGAAAATTTCTTATTATTTTTGGTTTATCTTTTGTAATTATTGTTAGGTTTTATTCTTTATTAGTTAATTCAAAAACATGAAGCGGATTTTAGTAACGGGAGGGGCTGGTTTTTTGGGCAGCCATCTCTGCGACAAACTTTTAGGCGAAGGAAACGAGGTAGTTTGCGCAGATAATCTTTTTACCGGCAGGAGAAAAAACATTCATCACTTGCTGGACAACAAGAATTTTGAATTTCTACGCCACGATGTCACGCTGCCCCTGTATGTGGAGGTAGACGAGATTTACAACCTTGCTTGTCCGGCAAGTCCGGTCCATTACCAGTTTGACCCGGTACAGACCA
Organism: Cyclobacterium xiamenense; assembly: GCF_009467825.1. GTDB lineage: Bacteria > Bacteroidota > Bacteroidia > Cytophagales > Cyclobacteriaceae > Cyclobacterium > Cyclobacterium xiamenense. Next base: position 82,413 of record NZ_WIOK01000012.1, read on the forward strand.
CCAAGACCAGCGTGCTTGGTGCAATCAATATGCTGGGGTTGGCAAAACGGTTAAAAATAAAGATTCTGCAAGCAAGCACGAGTGAGGTATACGGGGATCCGGAGATTCACCCGCAGCCGGAATCGTATAAAGGCAGTGTAAGTGTGACCGGGCCCAGGGCCTGCTACGATGAAGGGAAGCGGTGCGCAGAAACCTTGTTTTTTGATTACCACCGACAACATAAGCTCCAAATTAAGGTGATGCGGATATTCAACACCTATGGACCCCGCATGCACCCATCCGACGGTCGGGTCGTAAGTAATTTTATCGTTCAGGCATTGAAAGGCGATGACATAACCATTTTTGGTGACGGAAAACAAACCAGAAGTTTCGGTTACGTAAGTGATTTGATCGCCGGCATGCACGGCTTGATGAACAGTCCAAGTGACTTTATCGGTCCGGTTAATATTGGAAACCCCGTCGAATTTACGATGCTGGAGCTGGCAGAGAACGTATTGGAACTTACCGGTTCAAGAAGTAAATTGAGATTTCTACCTCTTCCTCAGGATGATCCGATGCAACGGAAGCCAAACATCGATTTGGCCCGGGAAAAGCTGGGATGGGAACCCAAGGTGCAGCTTCGGGAAGGACTGGTAGAGACGATTGCCTATTTTGATCAGGTGCTGCGCGAAGGATTGTACTGACGAGTTGGTTTGATTCCGCTCCGAGCATTGTTTTCGATTTTCCGAAAACAATGCTTTTTTTTTGCCTGCGGGAAATGGGGACAGGTCAGAGAGCAGGTGAAAAGAAAAAAATAATTTAAACACAGATTTTAGGTGTTCGAATAGTAAATTTTGTATTTGATAGTAAATCAAAAGAAAAATTAAATATTCAACAATAATATTCCATTTTTATTAAAAAATAATAGGTAAAACCTTTTTTTATTTGTTTGGTGATTGGTATATTTATCCGGTAATTCTAATCACCTTAATCCTACGCAGTCATGAAAAGCAGGTATAAAATTTTTGCTATCGATGATGAGCCTTCTGTCTTGCTGATCATCCAACATTACTTCAAAGGTAAATTTGAAGTGAACGTTTTCAATAAGCCTGCAGATGCCGTTGCTACCATGCACGAGGGTAATCTGCCGGATATTATTATTTGTGATCTAAATATGCCTGAAATCAGCGGAACCGAATTTGTTGAATTAATTCGTGCGAGTGGTTTTTTCTCGGCGATCCCGCTGATTGTTCTTTCTGCCACCGAATCCTCCGAAAAGAAGATTGATATTTTAAATCTTGGTGCGGACGATTTTATGGTAAAACCATTCAACCCAAAGGAATTGGAAGCCCGCATTAATTCCATCTTACGAAGGACTGGAAAACCAACATTGCAAACGATAAATGGATAAATCTGTCCGAAAAATTGCGTTGATTTCCGAAAATCAACGCATCGTTGACGAGGTCACGCAAGCAGTGGATGGCGTATTCGAGATGAATACCTTTTCGAATGGCATTACCTTTTACAATCACCTATCTAAGTTAAAGGGAGATTTTTTCATGGTCTTGAGTGATTCTTCGATGATGGGAGTTCATGGACTTCCGTTGAAGCAGACCATAGAAAAATTGGGTTTTGGCCACCTACCGTTTTTCTTGCTGGTGGATCAGGCTAGCCGGGAAGAGATCTATCAGGCAATCAAGCAGGGAGTTTCGGATTTCATCATGAAACCCATTGATCCAGGGAAGTTATTGACCCGCCTTGAGTTTCAGGTTCGCCATCCTATTGGCAAAATCAAGGAGTCCGAAATCACACCGGTCAAAGAATACAAGATGCCGTTGATCAAACGATTATTCGATATCGTTGTGTCCGGGCTTATTCTGATTGCCCTGTCTCCCTTGTTCCTGATTGTTTCCATTTTGATTAAATGGGAGTCCCGAGGTCCCGTTTTTTACTATTCTTACCGCGTTGGAACCGGATACACGATTTTTAAATTTTATAAATTTCGATCAATGGATCCGGATGCAGATGCCAAATTGCAACAACTGAAACACCTCAACCAATACCAAAAGGCAGAAGATCCGGCGCAGGAAGAAACGGCGGCCCCTTCTATTTCTGAAGTGAAGGAGTTGTGTGAATTTTGCGAACAAGCTGGCGGTGGTTGCTTGCAGCCCATGTACGATGATAACAAAATGGTCTGCGAGAAAATTCTTTTGGCAAAAAAGGCTGGCAATCAGGAAGCCGCCTTTATCAAAATCAAAGACGACCCCAGAGTCACCCGGATTGGTAAATTTATCCGGAATACCAGCATCGACGAGTTGCCCCAGCTATGGAATGTACTGCGAGGCGACATGTCCCTGGTAGGCAATCGTCCGTTGCCCTTATACGAGGCTGAAAAGATCACCACGGACAAGTATTCCTTGCGTTTTTTGGGACCTGCGGGGATCACCGGCCTTTGGCAAGTAGAAAAACGGGGAAGAGGCGAAATGTCGGAAGAAGAACGATTGAGTTTGGATAACGACTACGTCAAGAATTTTTCCATTTGGTTTGACCTAAAAATTCTACTGCGTACCGTTCCGGCATTGTTTCAAAGCGAAAACGTTTGATTGACCAGTTTCCAAAAAAGGGAAACACGTCCCTCCCAGGTGTTGGAAGCGGCTTCCCGGTACCGTTTTTCTGCTTTTTCCGGCAGGTCCTGCCGCAGTTCTTCGTCGATCGCCCGAATAAACGATTCCTTTTCGCTTTCCAAACGTATGTGCGGGTGAAACGATTGGATGTCCTCTGAAAAAGGCGTTGCCACCACGGGTTTTCCGGAGGCAAGGTATTCGTTTATTTTCAGGGGATAAATACTTCTGGTCACGTCATTGCATAGAAACGGCAACACCAACAGGTCAAAATGGGCCAGGTATGCGGGCAGTTGTTCAATTTTTTTCGGTCCGGTAAAATGCAAGTTGGGGAGGGCGTCCAGGTCGATATTCGTATGCCCCCAATGGTTTCGTGGGCCTACAAGCACCACACTTTTTTCGGGGTTTTTCTCGCAGATTCCCTTGATTATCTCGTAGTCGATCCGATGGCATATATTTCCGGTATACCCAATGATGGGCCTGGGTAGTTCCTGCAGCTCTTCGGGTAGCGGTAATGCTTTTTCGTAGGCGGATTTAAAAAGGGTAAAATCAGCCGCGTTTGGAAAATAGGCGACGGTATCTCCGGACAATTCCGACAATTCTTTTTGCAGAAGACGTGAGGTGGCCAGACTCAGATCGGCTTCTCGTATGGCTTCAACTTCCAAATAAGCACCGTGTTTGCGTAGATAGGGCTCAAGTGCCCGTATGTTGTCCCGTGACTGATAAATGAAGGCCTTTGGGGAAAAACCCTCGGGGAGACTGCTCAAGTAAAGTGGGTTAAACGAATTAAAAAAAATAAAATCAGTCCACCCCAGATGCTGCAATCCTTTCGTTATTTGCCTGCTTAAGCGCAGGTTGTTCCATTCTGCCAATGTGCGGTAGAGCCAGCCCGGTGGTAACCAATTAATCGGTAGCATGAGCGGGGGAGTCAGTGCGTATAAGTTGGGTCCGTAATCGGGAAGCGGTATCAGGCAATTTTCTCCGAAAAGCAGGGCCCGCTTTCTTGCCTTTACGCTTGGTTTTTTTCGTTCCCGAATAAAATCCAGTAAGGTAAAGGGGTAGTCAACGTAGACCACCACCTGGTCCCGGGCGAAGGTTTTGGCAAGGGACCAGGAAGCCGAGGAAAAGTCGCCGTCCCAACGAGACATACTGGTCATTACGAGTGGTAGCTGTTTAAATTTGGAAAGAGAAAAATTGCGCATAAAAATCTTGTTTTTTATCGGTGCAAGTTGTCGAAATGTATTCAAGAAATAGTAAATTTAGGATAAAAATAATCATTAATTTTTGAAGCTTTGATCTTGTTTGAAATTATTGCCTGGCTTTGCTGTTTTTACCTTGTGTTTCCCTTAGGCAGTGCCCTATTTGCGGTTTTAGGGAAAAAGGAAGCCCTTGACGAAACATCCTATGTTGCGGATTTCGCCTGCATTATCACCGTTTATAAAGAAAAAGACATTGCCTGGCCCCTGGTTCGGGCCTTGCTGAAACAGGATCATCCGAATTTTAAGGTGTATTTGGTAGCAGACGGCATCAATGAAGACTTCGAAGCTAAGGTGCAGGATCAACGACTCTCAACTTTTCAGCCGCGGCCTTTTTTAAATAGTAAAGTGGCTTCCATTGCTCTTGCCCTGGAAAAAATGGACCACAGCCACAGCCATGTGGTTATATTCGATCCGGACAATCTCGTCCCCGCACATTTTTTACGGGTCATTGACCGGTACCATGCCAATGGCTTTCAGGCGGTGCAAGGCAAGCGAATCGCTAAAAACACGGAGGGAACCTACGCGGCGCTTGACGCCCTGGGCGAATATTACTATGATTTTGCCGTCAGGAATGTACCCTATTTGCTGGGTTCTTCCTCGACCATTGCCGGTTCGGGGATGTCGCTGGAGATTGGCTTGTATCGGGAAAATATCGCCGGTGAGATGCAGGTTTTGGAAGAAAAAGGGGTGGTAGTCGCCGAAGACAAGTCACTGCAACTACAGCTGGTGGAGCAAGGTATTCGGATCGCCTACGCGGGTGCGGCCGTCTTGTTTGACGAGAAAATCACCGCTGCGACGCAGATAGGTCGGCAGCGGGGCAGGTGGCTGAACAGCTTCTTCGGGCAATTACCCGCTTCCCTTCGCCTACTGGGAAAAGGCCTGGTATCTCTGGATTGGAACCGCATCTATTTTGCCTTGATGGTGGCCATGCCTCCCATGGTAATCCTCGTGGGGATAAGTGGCCTGATGGCCCTGCTGGCATTGTGGGTAAATGTCAGCTACTTCTTCCTGCTAGTCGGTTGCATGGTCCTGTTTGCATTGGGCTTTTTGACCCTGCTTGCTTTTAACCACAGCCCTCCGGAAGTACTGCGGGCCATACCGAAAATTCCACTTTTCGTTTGGGGACAACTTTCGGGTATGCTCCACATACGCAAAGCCAATAAGGATTTTATGGCGACTACCCATCAGGAAATAACCGAAATCGAACCGCTATGGGCGAAGCGGAAGGAGGAATTCAGTTACCTGGAAAACTGGTGGAAATAAACTCCGCTGTGTCGGGGATTAACGTTTCGCTACTTTTTCCTGGATGGAACGTAGCATGCTGGGATACATGTTTACCGCCTGCAGCAGGCAGTGAAAAAAGCGGATCGGGAGGTATTTTCGCAAAATCAGGTGCTTGATCAATGCCGTACAAAAAACAGCAGTTACCAGGCCATACGCTGCCCCAGGTAATCCGATCCAGCGGATAAACAGCCAGCTCAACCCCGCTCCGTAGAGAAAAGTACCCAGGACCATGATCATGTTGATAAAGGGTTTGCCGATGGCATCCAAAAACACACCGGATTGTCGGTCAAAGGGTTTGATTAATGCCAAAAACGCCATAATTCGAAGAAAAGGGACCGCCTCCAGGTAAGCCTCACCGGCAATAAGCAGGATTATCTGCTGCGCAAACAGCAAGCAGAACAGCCAAAAAGGGACGGTCAGGCTCAACATCATTCCCAGTGTCTTTTCGTAAAGGGTTCCCAGGCTCGCTGTTTGCTTTGAGTCGTGGGCTTCCGCCGCTTTGGGGTAGCTGATGGAGGCAATGGAGTTTACCGGAATTTCGACCACATTCATCACCCGCCCCGCTGAATTGGCCATGGCCACTTGTACGGGGGAGAGTAACGCGCCGAGGAGAAATTTATCCAGGCCATTGGTAAGCATGGATATCAGGTTGGTCCCAAACACGTATTTCCCAAAGTGAAATACCTTTGCCAGCCAATAATTTTTCGCCTTCCACTGCACCCGGAAATACGTACGTACCTGATAGGCAGACATCAGGGTGGCCAGGGCAAATGCGGCGTTTTGGTACCAGGCAAGTGCGTAGAGGCTCAGTTCCTGTTTGAACAAGTAGGACAGGGCGATGACCAAGAAAAACGGGAGGCTCTTGCTAATACCAGCAAGAAAGTAGGCTTTGAAGTCGTACCGGGCCTGCATCAACACCAAATTGTGGGTATGAAAAACCAATACCGGGAGAACCCAGGCATAAATGGTCAGAATTTCTGCTAGTTTAGGCGCATGGAACAAGCGGGCAAGCGGAGAAGCCGCCAGCACGAGCAGCACAAGTATTAACAAAGTCAATGAGGTATTTAGCAAAAGCGCTGCTGTCTGTATTTTCCGTTGTACGGCTGAATTTTTACCAACGATAAATTTAATCATTCCATTCTGAATAAAGCCGTTTCGAGCCATGTCCAGAATAGCGGTGATGGTGATCAGCAGCACCCAAACCCCAAAATCCTCCGGTGACAAAATACGTACCAATAGCATGAAGCCGACAAAGCCCAGGAGAAAGTCCACCCCGCGGTGCATCATGGTAAAAAATCCACTTTTGAGCCAATATTTTTTATCGCTCATGCTTTGGAGGCCAGGTTTTTGTAGCAATCCAATGTAATGACAGCTCCTTTTTTGTAGTCAAAAAGGGGCGGGCGCAGATAGCCCTTTTCAATGAGTTTGCTCCGTGCATCCGGATGGGCAAGCAAGTGTTCGATTCCCTCGCTAAGGCTGAGAGGAGCCGTGGGGTCGATCAGCAAGGCGGCATCGCCTGCCACCTCGGGCATGGAGGAGGTATTGGAGGTAACGACCGGACATCCGCAAGCCATCGCTTCCAAAATCGGCAGCCCGAAACTTTCCCGCAGCGACGGGTAAAGGAATAGGACCGCCTGGCTGTAAATGGCTGGAAGGTCTTCGTTGGGAATGTACCCGGTCAGGTGGATCGTATTGAGCAATTGGGGGGCACCGATCTCGGCGAGCATGGATTCCAGGATTTCTTTTCCGATGTCGGGCATGACCAGGTCCGGAAAGGGTACCTTTCGCGATTCCAACAGGGCGAGTGCTTTGAGCACGCCTCTGAGGTTCTTTTTGGGATCGGTATTGCCCAAAAACAGGATAAAGGTATTCGGTAAGGTGTACTTTTCCCGAACTGCTTTTTGCCTTTCCACCGGTTCTTTTTGGAAGTGCCCGGCCACGCCGTTGTATACGACCTGCACACGGGAGGAATCCATGTGAAAATGCCGGGTGATGCGTTCTTGTTCGAAGGCCGAAACGGTAAAGATGGCGACGGCCTTTTTTACCACTGCAGGCACATTCCAACGGCGGTATAGATTCCCGAAACGTTGGTACAGGGTGCCTTCTTTTAGGTTTATTTTTTCCAGGTAGATGATATCGTGAAGCGTAATTAGCAAAGGGACCCGGCAATTAACGGGGGCCGTATTGCTGGTGCAATGCAGTAGGTCCAGGCGGTAGGAGCGAACGGCTTTTGCCAAATGGTATTGCTCCCAGATGGGGTAGGGGCTGGACGGCAGCGGGACGATGGTAAAATTCTCAGTTGGGCGTAGCGGGGACGTGTCCTCCATCTCGTTGACAAAGATGAAATACTGGTTTTCCCGGTCCATTTCCTGTAGGTTTCGGATGAGTGCCAGGGCCACCATGTCCATTCCGTGTCGTTTTTTGCGAAAAATACGCTGCGCTTCAATTCCGATTCTCATGATGGACTAGGGTTAGGTTTTCCTGAATGTTTTGCATAAAAAGGCCGGCTACAAATCCGTTGAGGTACGTTTTGGCATGGGACCATTCGCCTTGGGTCAGGTGTACGAGGATATTCTTGGGCAAGGCCACCGCAAAGTAATAGGCCGCAGTAAAGAAAAACAGGGGCCAGGTCACGTTTCTGCGCAAAAAAAGCCAGCGGTTTCGGCTCATGTAATAGGTTTTTAGCAGGGAGTTTTTCCCCACACTCATGGATTCTTTGTGTAAAATATGGCTTCCTGGCTCGTACCACAGCGTGTATCCTGCATCTTTGATGCGCTCGCAGTAGTCCATTTCCTCGTAATACAGAAAGTAGAGTTCGGCCATCATGCCAATTTCGAGGACCACAGACCTGGGAATAAACATGGCTGCTCCGTGCGCCAGTTGGGTGGGTTCGGCTATCTGGTACTGTCCGAGGTCCTTTTCCAGGTACCCTTTTCCTTTTCCCCTACCGGTAACGGGGTTGATCGCAGAAAATCCCGCATACTGTATGGTATCGGGCTGGTCGTAATACAAAATTTTGGGGCAAATAAGGCCGACCTTGGGGCTTGCCTTGGCCCGTTCGAGTAGCACGTCCAGTATGTCCTCCGCAACTTCGGTATCGTTGTTGATTAGGAAAAAATACTCGCCGGTTGCGACTTCCATACCCCGGTTGTTTCCCCCTGCGAATCCTTCATTTTTGGGGTTCCTAACCAGAATGGTGTTCGGGTAGCGTTCGGCAATTGCCCCAGGGTCTTCGCTCGACGCATTGTCAACGACAATGATTTCGACATGCGGGTAGCTCACCTTCTGAAAAGAGGCTAAAAAATCCAGCGTATGGGTCAATCCGTTGTAATTGATCGTAATGACAGAGATCAGTGGCTTATCCATGGTTATCCAATTTGGTTGCGTTTGTTTCAAGTGAAGGAGCAAGGTACAGGTAGGCCCAGGACATGTAAAGAATGATCCCGGTGGGCATCTGACCCAACAGGGGGTTTCCTAGCGATGCAGCCGCAATTCCGACATAACCGGAGAAAAGCGCAAGTAGCTTTTGCCGAAGGCGGGGATCTTTTACCTGCCATATTCGGAACAGGGCCAGCAATGCAATAAAGGCGAGAATGCCTATGTGAAGGTATAGCCCAACGATACCCATTTCGGCCCAGATTTTTATAAACCAACTGTCGTTAGGTGTTTCAGCCAGGAAAGTACCCGGACTAAAGCGCTGTCCCCAAAATCCGGAAGTGCCAATGCCTCCGCCAAAAGGGCGGTTTTTCAGGTATTCTGAGAACTTTGCTTTGTTTTCCAACCGCACATTTAACGAGGCATCGTTGGGATCAAGTGCGGAGCGAAGCCTCCGAACCTGGTAGTTTTCATTGCCAATACTGGTAAACTTTAGAAAAATAAAAACCAGGCTGAGTGCCGCCAATCCGATGGCCATTAATTTAAAATTTTTCGATGCAAAGAGGTAGGCCAATGATCCAGCCACTGGCACCATCAGGGCTCCGCGGGTACCGCTCATGATCATCAGGTAAAAAAATAAGAGCGCACAGCCCGCAAAGATCAGCCGTTGTTTTACCCGAAAAGGTCCAAGGGCAAGTACCAGGGCGATCATGGCCGAATGGGCGATGCCCGCTCCAAATTGCCCCGCATCCGAAAAGAAGCTGAATACCCGGAGGTTTCCAAACAAAACGTGGGTGCTTCGGGACCCCTGGTCCAACCATCGGTTTTCCGCGTAGTCCAGGCCGATGTAATACTGCCGCAATCCCCAAAAAGACGCCAGGATCGAAAAAGCAAAAATGATTTTGATCATTCGGTTCAGGTCTTTTTCGGTATTGGCGTACAACAAGGTTATCGGCACGGTCAGAAACATGTAGAGGGCTGTACCGCGTACCGCATAGACCCAGGCGGTTATGCTTCTTGCCTCGGGATTAAAAATCTCCGCAACGTTATACGCCATCCAAATAAGGGTTACCGCAATTAGCGGGTTTTTTAGCTGGGTGAAGTCGGTTTTTATCCGATTGTGAAAAACGGCGCTGAGTAGCACCAGTACAAGCGCAAAATCTACCGTCAGCCCTAGGGGCAAATTGGGAATGTACCTGGCCGCTCCGATGGAAACAAAAGCGAGTACCAATGCTGTATACAAGGCATGGGAGGGGTGCCAGAGAATGAATACACCCATCGCCACTCCGATTGGTAGTGCAAAAAGCGTGGCGATTGCCAGGAACTCCGCATGCACCACCCATACACTGATCAGCAGGGAAAGAATCAATGCGACAACGGGGAAGGCGAGATGGGTTCGGGAATATTCCATGGCCGTCAGGAAAGGTATTTTTTAATCTTTGCCCGCAGAAAGGACCTGTCTCGTGGTATTTCCCCGTTCATGTCCTCCAGTTCATCGGATTGCAGCCGGTTTAGCCAGACGGTATGCGGGATCTTGACCATTTCTTTCAGGCTTTCGTGAAAACGTTCGTCGGCGGGCTTCCAGTTGCGCTGCCCATCCAATACCATGACCAACACATTGGCCTGATTAATCAACGGATAGTTTAGTGGGACTTCTTCGATTGGGGGTAATTCCCATAAAATAAACTCCTTCTCCGTTTGAGCAATTCGCTCTTCCCAATAGGCATCCTGTTGGTCATAGAGGATGGCCTGTTGATCGTAAGAAAGCGTATCGCAAGGCATTTCCGCTGTGTCCCGCGAATGTCCCCAGTACACAATATTTCGGTTTTGCAGAGTTAATTCTTCCACCAACTTGCGGATAAGGAAGGTTTTTCCTTCTGCGGGTTTAAGGCTGTAAAAAAGGACGATTTTTTTCCCCTGTTGGGGTAGGTATTTACCCAGGTTGTTGTAAACCTGTTTCCGCAGTCGGTTGTAGAGGATGTCTTTTTTTACTGCCTTACTTAGGCCCAATTCATCAATCCATGCTCCGGAAACCTTCAGACCGGTTACTTTTTCAGCCTGTGGTACGGACTTAATGGTACGGTCAATAAAAAAAGAAAGGACCACGATCGAAAATCCGAAGAAACCGGTAGCCAGGCTGCCTCCGATAATAAAGATCATTCGTTTGGAAGGTAGGGGGGATTTGGGATAGTACGGCTCATCGATCAGTTTTTGTGAAGAAGACATTTCCAGATCGTATTTTTGCAGGTAGGCCATGTTTAGTCCATGCAGAATGGATAGGTATTGGTCTTCGTTCACACTTACTTCCCGTTCCAGTTTTTTTAGTTCCGCTCCCAGAGGCGCAAATTCCTGTATTTTTTCAGAGAGGTACGCTTTTCTGTTTTGCATGACGTCCAGGGCTTGCTTTTGTTCTTCGAAAAGAATTTTTAGCCGCAGCCATTCCTCCAGGATAGTCTCCCGTTGAATGCCTTGAAGGGAGTTGCTATTTTGAAACAATTCCTTCGAATCGGCTGCTATTTGGTCTTTCAATCGGACGATTTCCTTTTCCAATTGTGTGATTTTTGGTCCGGCGCTATTCTGGGCCTGTAAGCCCTGAATCTCCATGTCTCGCGCCACAATTTCGTCCTGAAGGGCGGAGATGTTTTGAATGATCACCTGCCTGTTGTCAAAGTTTTGAAACATTTCCTGGATTTCATTCAAATTGGATTCGGTTCCGGATAGCAGGCGCTTGGACCGCTCTTCGTCCTGTTCGTGTTCCAATTTGGCGATATCCAGGTATTTCCCCTGTTCGTAATAGTTCAGGATTCGGTTTTCGCTCATGAAGGACTTGAGCCTATCTTCTGCCTCCCGTAATTTCCCCTGAGCGATGTCCAATTGGCTTTGGAAATAAGCAATGGAATTGGTGTTCTCCATTTCCTTCATCCCCGAATAGCGTTCCATAAAGGCCTTAGCTAGCAAGCGCAGGGTATGGTAGCAAACACCGGCGTCGTCTGTACGGTACGACAGCTCCATCATATCGCTGGAAAATTTTCTTGCGACACTCAAACGCTCCAGGATCTTCGTCATTGCATAATGCCGGTGCTCGCGCAGCAGGTATTCGATGGGCGAGTTCGGCTCACGGATGTAGTGGGCTTTTATTCGGGCAAAGGTTTCCTTCTCGTCGCCGGGTACGGATAACTCCTGCCAAAGGGATGGTTGAATGTGCTCCCGAAGATCCAGCCAGCAGTCATTGTGAATAACGGATGGGTCGGGCTCTGGGAGCGAGATATGTAAGGCAAGCAGGTGAAGCGAAGCCTCTTCGATGGTCTCCCGTGACTTTACCAACAGGGTAAGGTTATCAAACAAATTGTTAGAGGTGTAAAAATCCATGCGGATCACACCCCCATCGGTAGCTCCCCGGTTACTTGTTGGATTCGTGAACACGATGGTTTTGCTTTCGTATTCGCGTGTCATGTTTCGGGTGAGCATAAACACCCCCAGACCGACTAGAATCGGCGGTAAGATAATACGGAATTTATTCTTCCAAAGAAGGCGAAAAAGTTGTTTAAGGCTCATTTTTTCGGATTATTTGCGTCAATGTCACACCAATCAATAGTTCCAATTTTTGAACGGCAACAAAAAAACTACTTCGCGCGTTTTCGTATTCCGATTGGGCTATGGTATGGATTTCTGCGTTCCTCATGTAACTGGACGCGTCCAGATTACCTAGATTAAACTCCATTTCTACCTGCAATAGGTTGGTTCTCGCCTTTTCCTGCATCTGCATTCGGATATTCATCAGTCGCTGGGCGAGGATGAGGGTGTTGTATTGTTCGATTACTTGCTCGGCAATCACCAACTCCATTTCCCTGGTTTTATAATAGGTAGCCTCCATTTCCTGTTTTTGAAGATTGATCCGATCGCCTCGGTTAAAAATCTCTGAGAGGGGGATACTTAGGTTGGCACCTGCCCGGTAACCGTTGGCAATATTCGACAGGTCGGCTCCCTGGGTTCCAGTGGTGACGATGGCTTGATTTCCATACCCGTAATCGATGTATCCACGCAATAAATTGGTCCAGGATTTTTTGGCAAGATTCAGTCGTGACTCTGCGGATCCAATCAGGGCTTCATTCAGGCGGATGGTCGGATGCTGAGCAATGGCCATGTCGATCAGGCTGTCCAATGGAGGCAATTGATCCTCAAGAGAAACATTCAAATCGAGGTCCTCGAAATAAGCTGCCGCCTGTTGGGCACGCAAGCCTTCGGAAAAGGTAAAAAATCCTAAAAAGTAAAACAGGCTCAGGAAAAGAGGCCTTGTAGGGTTTTTTAACATGAATTTCATTTATTTATATATCAATGACAAAAATTGTTTTATGTAAAATAAATTACTGTTTTTGCCTGAATTTTAAAATAAAAGTAACAAAATTTTTAATTTATCCTTTTTTTTTGAATTTAAATTTTCACGGCATATATTCATTAATTATTTAAAAGATCGATGGTTCAGCAGCAATTAGCGGACAGATTGTCCCGAAAAAGCGAAGCGATTTACGGCAGGGAAGCACGCAACACAAGCGAAAAAATAGGCTTGTATTGGGCCTTTTTGCAAGAAGTAATGCAGGGCCTATACCGGATTGTCAACGCAAAATACCGATTGAGAAAATGCGCCGCGTTAGGAAAACTGGTCACGGTACGAGGGCGTCTACGGGTGGAAGGATTGGGAGAGATTCGCGTGGGTGACCGATGCACCATTTGGTCGCACATGGGTACCACCCAGTTGTATGCCGATAGAGGGGCGGTTTTGGACATAGGGGAAGGTACCTTCATCAATACCGCTTGCATCATTTCTGCAAGCGAGCGGATTACAATTGGAAAAAACTGTCAGGTAGCCAATCAGGTTATTATTATGGACGGTGATTTTCACGGGGTGGATGACCGTTCCGAGAAGGGAAAATCCGGCGCCATTACCATTGAAGACGGGGCTTGGCTTGCTACCCGTTGTATGGTACTCAAAGGCGTGCGCATTGGAAAGGGTGCCACGGTAGCGGCCGGGGCCGTAGTAACCAAAGACGTAGCTCCCTATACCCTTGTGGGAGGAGTGCCTGCTCAGGTTATCAGAAAATTAGCCACGCCCGAATCGGAGCCTGCCATACAGGAGGATTCTAGGGCGTAGTTTGTGAAGAAACGTATAAATGTATCCAGATAAAATGAATCGTTGTGTAATTATAGATGACGATGCGGCAAGCATTGAAGTGCTGTCGCATTACATTTCCAAAACAAAGTCACTGGACCTGGTGGCTAAATTTACGGATGCAATCGAGGGTTTAAACTTTTTGGTGGAAAAAAAAGGAACGATTGATTTGATTTTTCTGGATATTGAAATGCCGGAAATGAATGGCTTTGAAATCCTGAAACACAGCCAATACGATGGAGCGCTGATCGTCATTTCGGCCAATCACGAAAACGCCATATCGGCGTTTGAAACAAATGCTTGTTTTTACCTACCCAAACCCTTTTCCTACACCCAATTCTTGAAGGGGATTGAAAAATTCAAAGAAGCCGAGGTACGCATCGATCCCAATTCCTACTCCAGGGATTTTATTTTCGTAAAGGACGACCGATTGTACAAGAAAATTCTCTTCGCTGACATTAGTTATTGCGAAGGAAAGGGAGACTATATCAGCCTGAAATGCAAGTCCCAGACCTATACCATCAAATCGACCATTTCGAATTTCTTGGAGAAGTTGGCCGCCAATCCGGAATTTGTACAGGTACACCGCTCTTACGTGATCAACCTGCACTACCTAACGGATTTTGACAGCGATACTGCGGTGGTGGATGGAAAAATTATTCCCATCGGTGCCAAGTACAAGGAACAGCTAAAAAACAGCGTTAATTTTCTATAAAAAAGGGGCAGTCCCCCTTGCCCTACCCAGCAAGGGAAGCCTGCAACTTTTTTCGCCCGTTCTACTCTTCGTTGACGTGCCGTTGGATCAGTTTTGTCACCAGGGCATTTTCCTTTGAGAAATCATCTAGCATTTTTGCGATCGCCTTCTCCTCGAATCGTTCCAGTGATTCTAAATCCAATGCAATGGCATACAATGCGTCCAATCCGGCGGTGAGCGCCGAACCTTTCAACTTGTGTCCTTCGGAGGACAGCCCCTCCAGGTTTTTTTCAGAAAAGTGTTTTTTTAATACCTTATCCGACTGCGCAAGTTCTTTGACGGTGAGCTTGAGTACTTCGTTGATCACCTCTGGTTCATCCCCCAGGTATTCCTTGACTTTGCCTAAATTAAAATGGTTGAGTGACTCCGTTTCCGTCAGGTTCACCGGCTCCGTCGGAATGGCTTCTGTGGGGGCCGCGGGTGCGGCTTCGCCGGAGTTCCCCACTTTTTTGGCAGGCAACCATTGTTCAAAAATGGTTCGAATATTTTTTTCTACGATCGGTTTGGCGACAAAATCCACCATTCCGGATGCCAGGCAGTTTTCGCGTTCTCCTTTGATATTGCCCGCAGTAATGGCCACGATCGGAATATCTTTGAGCGCAGGGGATTGTTTGATTTTCTTTGTGGCTTCGTGACCACTCAAAACCGGCATTTGGATATCCATTAATATGATATCCGGTAGGTGTGCTTCCGCCATTTCAACCGCCGATAAACCGTCCGTGGCCTCTAGGATTTCCGTATCGGGCGACACCTTTAGAATGATGGTTTTTGCCAAAAACATGTTGATGGAATTGTCTTCAGCGATCAATACTTTAAAGGTATGGCGTAGGGATTCCTCTGAGACCGCTTCAGCGGCTGCTGATTTCGGAAGGGATGTGCCTGGATTGAGCTGAGCGAGGGCATCGTAAAGGTCCTTGATTTTGATAGGTTTGGCCAATTTGATGCGTATGCCCAATTCCCTGCATTTTTTATGGATGTAGTCATCGTCTGCCGAACTATGCAGTAGCACAATGGGCTGGTTGGCTTTTTCCCCGGAAAAATTATTTCGAATTTTTTCGGCAGTTTCCAATCCATCCATGTAGGGCATGTTTAGATCCATCAAGATGGTATCGAAGCCTCCATTCGACTCGATCTTTTGCAGCGCATCGAAACCGTTTGTCGCTTCCTCCATGTGAATGCTTTTTAAGGAAAACATTTCTTTTAGAATCAATCGGTTGTTTTCATTGTCATCCACCACCAGTACCTTTTTGATAAAGTCTGTATCGGTTTTTTTGATGCAGTCACCGTTTTCGGTGGTAAGCTCGATATCAAAATAAAATTGACTTCCCACACCCAATTTGCTATGTAGTTTCAACTCGGAGCCCATCATGGCCAATAGCTTGTTGGAAATGGTTAGCCCCAGACCGGTACCTCCGTATTTTTTGGTAGTGGAGCCGTCCTCCTGGGAAAATGCGTCAAAGATTTTCTTTTGGTTTTCCTCGGAAATGCCAATACCTGTATCCCGAACCTCAAAGCGGATGAGCTGTTTTCCATCCGGAAGATCCTGCAGGGTTTGGACTTTTAACTCAATCTCTCCTTCTTTGGTGAATTTTACTGCGTTGCCCAAAAGATTGATTAAAATCTGTTTGAGTCGTATATCGTCAATGTAGATAAAGCGGGGTAGCTCCTTTTCGAGATTCAGCAGCATTTCAACCCCTTTTTTCTGCGCCTGGTAGGAGACCACGTCGGTCGCCTGTCCTGCCAACTCAAAGACGTCCGTTTTGCTGATGTCCAATTCCAGTTTCCCTGCTTCAATCTTGGAAAAATCCAGGATGTCATTGATGATGTTGAGCAGGGTATTGGCCGACTGATTGACAATCCCGATGTATTGGTTCTGAACCTCGTTCAGGTCGGTTTTTAAGAGCAGGTCCGTAAATCCAATAATGCCGTTGAGCGGGGTACGGATTTCGTGACTCATATTGGCCAGAAACTCGGACTTTGCCAGGCTGGCTTTTTCGGCAAGCTCTTTGGATTCCACCAGATTGCGCTCCAGGATATTGCGGTCAATGGCGTTAGAGATGCTGTTTGCAAAACTCTTTAACAAGGACAATTCCGCCTGCGACCATTGCCTTTCCAGTTTGCAATCGTCGTATCCGGTAAAACCCCAAAAGCCCTCCTCCGTAAAAATCGGAATCGCCAGTATGGACTTGATATTTTGTTCTTCCAGAAATTCCCGGGTAGATGAACTCTCTGACATCTCCGAAAGAATGGCCTGAAACACTTCGTTGTTTTCCATGGGTTGGACAAAGTCGCCAAAAAAATTGATCGGGACATCCTGCAAATCTGGGTTATTGACTTGTGGTTCTACCTCATCGGCACTCCATTCAAACCGTTGGGACGTGAGGGTGGTGCCATCCGGCGCCTTGCTGTTTTCCCAGTAATATACCCGGTCCACATCGGCCGCCTTTCCGATGAGCTCCAGACTTCTGGAAATGGCCTCGTTTAGATTTCGATTCGAAAGCAATTCGTCGGTGGCTTTCGAAATGGCAGAAAGCATCTGTTCTTTCTGTATGAGTTGGTTTTCTCTATTCACTGCTTCGTTTATATCCTGAATGGTCCCAAATAGGTACAGGCATTTTCCCTCTTCAATGTGCGCTTCCCCGATACTGCGGACCCAAATTTCTGTTCCCGTAGCGGTTACGATCTTTAATTTTTCATCCCAGGCTTTGCCGTATTCCCTGGCCAGGGAAAACAACTCTTCCATCCGTTCCCGGTAAAATCCATCTTTATAAAACCGGAAGGAATCCTGCAAATCTGGCTTGTAGCCATCCTCTACCTCAAAAATAGCTTTGGTGATATCGGTCCAACTCAGGAAATTTTTCTCCACATCGTATTTCCATCCCCCGATTTTTGCCATCATGTGCGTTTGGTTGAGCAGCTCCTTGGCATTTTGGATGGTTCGTTCCAGACGAAGCCGCTCGGTGATGTCGATGGAATTACCAATGACATAGCTCTCCCCCGCGTGGTCTTTTTCCAGGGTATTGCTGTACAACCACACCTTTAGGGTTCCATTTGCCTGACGGGTGGTCATCAGGCCCTGGGCTTTTCCATCGTTTTTTAATTCTCCAAAATAGCTGTCTATCTCCGAATGAAAACGAGACGGAATGATGTCCCATAGTTTTTTGGATAGCATTTCCTTTACGGTGTAGCCCAGGAGCCGCGCACCGTAATTATTAAAGCTCAAGAAATTGCCCTCCAGATCGTGGGTTAACATCAATCCCTGACTATTTTCAAAAAAAGACCGAAACTTTTCTTCACTGGATAGCAGCCGCTCCTCTTTGTCTTTTTCTTCCGTGATGTCCCTCCCAATAGCAAAAATCCACTTATTTTTCAGGTCCCCTGTAGCAGTCCAGGCAAAGGTTTTGTAGTCACCAGCCTGGGTTTTTAAGCGGTGATTGAAATTACTACTTGCTTCGCCTTTGATTAACTTGTTGATTTCTACCATGGTTTGATCCACATCACTTGGATGGATGTAATCGGCCATGGGTTTTTCAGAGAGCTCCTCCTCGCCGTAGCCTAGCAAGGTTTCAAAAGCTGCATTTACCTTGATAAATTTTCCGTCAAAACGAATGACGGTAATCAGGTCCTGCGATAGAGAAAGCGCCTTGCTTAAAATTCGATCCTCAAAAATCTCGGTTTTAATCCGTATCTGCTCCCATGTGGCCTTGGATAAAATACCCAGGTTTTCTTCAATCGTTTCGGTGTTTTCATGAGCGGTGCCGTCCAACACTACCAGGTAACCCAAAATTTGTCCACCCGTTTCAGGGACCGGGTGCACAGCCAGGTACCCAATTTCTTTCATGTTCTGTAAAAATTCACTTTTCTCCAGCTCAGGGTATCTGGCTACGCTCCTGAGCTCCTGGAATTTTTCCGCGGAGGTTAGCCACAGATACAGAGGATCGGCCTCCGGGATGGATTGGGGTTGAATGAGCTCCGATTTGGACTTGAACCAAAGTCCCTCGGTATCCGGAAAAGCGATGAAAGCATGCGCGCATCCGGTGAGTTTTTTGGCTAACAACACGATACGGTCAAAATTTTCATTGGGGACACCTTGTCCCAGGTAAAACCCGGAAGCCTTGGTGCCTTTGCTGTTACCTCTCAAAGAATTACCTTTATTCATGGTGCGAATACTGAAGGTTGGCGGTTAGATCGATTTCTAAAGTTACTACGAAACTAATGACAATTGCTCAAAGAAATAAATCGTACATTTCGCTGAGTAAAAAAACGAAAATTTTTGGTTCATACCATGATGCTTTCCAATCATTCCACTTATTTTTACAAATTCGAGATTTTAATTTAAAAATCAAATCAAGGCGCAAAATTATATCCCATGCTTGATGTACTATTTTGGTTGGCCATAGGCGTAGTTTTTTATGCTTTTTTAGGATATGGCGTTGTCTTATACATTCTGGTTAAGGCAAAAGGTGCTTTTTCAACGCCAAAAGACCGGAACGAACCGGACGATTGGCCCAGGGTAAGCCTGGTGATTCCTTGCTTTAACGAGGCAGATATTATGAAAAGCAAAGCGACGAATTCCCTCTCTCTGGAATATCCGGAGTCGAAATGCGAGATAGTTTTTATCACGGATGGGTCCACCGATAATTTCCGTGAAGTACTGGCTGAGTTCCCACAAATAAAAATTTTGCACGAAGACCGCAGAGCGGGCAAGACGGCGGCGGAAAACCGATCCATGGAAGAAATCGATACCCCCATTGTGGTCTTTACCGATGCGAATACCCTGTTGAATAAAATGGCCCTCAAAAATATTGTGCGGCATTTTTCGGATGAGCAGGTCGGCTGTGTTTCCGGCGAGAAACGCGTGCTCATAGAAGACGCTGATTCAGCCAGCGCCGCCGGAGAGGGCATGTACTGGAAATACGAATCTTTTTTGAAAAAACTGGACTCCATGCTTTATTCGGCCGTGGGCGCGGCGGGAGAACTGGTGGCCTTTCGTTCCTCACTTTACCAGCGGCTGCCGGAAGACACCATCCTGGATGATTTCATGCAATCCATGTTGATAGCTTCGGAGGGATATAAAATTGTCTACGAACCCGATGCCTACGCCATGGAAACGGGCTCCGATTCCACCGGGGAAGAATTAAAACGAAAAATAAGAATCAGTGCCGGTGGCTGGCAGTCCATGAAACGATTGTTTTCCCGAATCACGCCATTTAAGCAACCCGTATTGTTTTTTCAGTATTTTTCCCACCGGGTACTCAGGTGGACCATCACGCCGTTTTTACTGGTGTTTATCTTTATCGCCAACCTGTTTTTGTGGTCCCAGGGCTGGGTGTACCAGGCATTGATGGTGGGGCAGCTGTTTTTTTACGGGGCCGCCGCGTTGGGCTACGTCCTGGAAAATAGAAAGCTTAGGGTAAAGGTGCTTTTCGTCCCGTACTACTTTTGCCTAATGAATTATGCCGTGGTTGCCGGGCTGATTCGGTTTTTGAGGGGTAGCCAAAAAAGCACCTGGGAAAAGGCCAAGCGCAAACAAAGCTGAGTGCCTTCACGAGCAACTACCTTCTTTTTCCGGCCTGAACAACGAGCCGCTCTTTTTGACGGCAGCTCCTAGTCCGGGGTAAATTTCTCCGTTCCTGCCGAATGCCGAAATATAGGCTGGTGTCGGAGTGCGTAGGAATAGGCCGGTTATTACCAAATTTCCTTATATTCCGATTCCATTCACCAAATCGACTGCGTGGCCGTTGTTGCGCACTTGTTGCCTATGAAATTAACCACTTGGATCTGCATCTGCCTCCTGGCATTACCCGGCCGGAGCTTCGCACAGGAAGTCGCATTTGAGACCGCATTCTTTCGATTAGTACTTGATCAGCAGGGTCAGGTACAAAGCCTATTCGATAAAGTACACCAAACCGAGTACGGATTAGCAACGGACTCCCGTTTCTTCATGCAAATACGCGTATCCGGGGAAGTTTTTTTTCCGGAAAAACTGGTGGTACGGGAAGATCGCCTGTACCTGGATTTTCCAGCGCCTGCGGTTCAGATTGAGATTGAGCCGCGCATCTTTCCCAATTACCTGCGGTTTGAAATTCGTTCGATCACGAACGAGGACCAAGTAGATTGGGTGGTTTGGGGTCCCTTTGCTACCAGCATACAGGAAATCATCGGTGAGACGGTGGGGGTTGTACGCAACGAGTCCTTTGCGCTGGGCATACAGGCCTTGAATGTCAAAACACTGGGAGGCTTTCCCGATGCAGAAAGTGATATCGAGCCGGCCTACGATATTTTTGAAACAGGGGATTTGGTGGATGTGGAAGCCAGCTGGCGAAACCAGAAGTTCTACCGGGGGCAAACGGCAAAGGTAATTGAAAATGGCAGCGTGCTTCAGGCCTATAGCCGGAATCGGGGGGAAGACCGGGTGATTGTCAATCTGGGGCACGATCGGTACCTGGCACCGGCTTACGAAGACGGTGGGCCGGTGGGTTCGGCCATTGCGCTTTTTGGCTGCCCGGCAACACAGGCCCTGGACCTGATTGGAGAAATTGAATTGCAGGAAGGATTGCCGCATCCGATGATCGATGGCGAGTGGGCAAAAAAATCCAGTAAAGCCACCGCTTCCTACCTGATCATTGATTTTACGGTGGACACGATTGACGAGGCATTGGATTTAACCGAAAAAGCCGGCTTGGATTACCTGTACCATGGCGGACCTTTTAAAAGTTGGGGGCATTTTGATTTGATAGCCGAAGCGTTTCCTGAAAATTGGAAAAGCATGAAGGCGGCCGTTACCCGCGCTCGGGACCGGGGAATGGAGCTGGGTGTACATACCCTTTCCAATTTTATTTCCACCAAAGATCCCTACGTGACACCCGTTCCCGATCCCCGGCTGGCCAAGGTAGGGTATTCCCGCCTTTCGCGTGCGCTTGATCGGACAGATGAAGCGGTGTTTGTCGAATCTCCGGACTTTTTTAACCAGATGGAAAACAACACCCTGCAGGCAGTTCAGGTTGGGAACGAAATCATCCGGTACCGTTCCGTTTCCACCGAGGCTCCCTGGCGCCTTGAGGGCTGCCTGCGTGGCGCATTCGGTACCGCGCCTGCTGCCCATTCGGCCGGAGCTAAAATCGGGAAATTAACCGATCACGGCTACAAGGTCTTTTTGGGCGATGTAGATCTTTCCCGCGAAATGGCCAGCACCCTGGCCCGACTGTTTAACGAAACCGGATTGAAGCAGATTTCTTTTGACGGACTGGAAGGCAATTGGTCTACAGGGATGGGACAATACGCACGCAGCTTATTTACCAAAACCTGGTTTGACGAGTTGAACCCCGATTTACAGGGAACGGTAATCAACGATGCGAGCAACCCCTCCCATTTCAATTGGCACATCAATACGCGCTACAATTGGGGAGAGCCCTGGTATGCGGGATTTCGGGAAAGCCAAACCAACTACCGGCTGATGAATCAGGACTTCTACAAGCGAAACCTATTACCGGCCATGCTGGGTTGGTTCAGCATGCGTCCGGAAACCAGCCTGGAAGATACGGAATGGCTGCTGGCCCGAGCTGCGGGCTTTGATGCCGGATTTGCTTTTAACCTGAGTTTAGATGCTGTAGCAAAAAACGGGCAGTCAACAGCCATTTTCGAGGCCATCAAAACCTGGGAAACCGCGCGCATGCAGGGAGCCTTTTCGGACGGACAGAAACGCCGGATGCAGGACATTCAAAACGAATTTCGCCTGGAATCCAACGGACCGGACCAATGGAAGCTTATTCCCTACGCGTTGGTTCGAATCGAGCATGCCAATCGTTTGAAGCAGCCGGGTGAACCTACCCAAACCGACCTTACCTGGCACAATCCCCACGAAAAACAAGCCCTTCAATGCATGCTAAGCCTGATTCCGGAGGAAGGCGGCAACCAGGCGACTGCAACCAACATTACCCTGACACTCAATCAATTTCATTCCTGGGAAGTTCCCGTAAGGCTGCAGGCAAATCAGCACGTAAAACTGAATGAGGACGGTAGCTTGGTTGTGTACGACAGGCAGTGGAACAAGCTCTCCGAAATGGCAAGCCCGGAGGCGGTTCCCTGGCTGGAAAAAGGTGGGAATGAAATCAGCGTAGCTGCTGATTTTAATGCCGCACCGGGAGCCTTATTAAAGGTTGAGATCAAGACCAGAGGAATGGCCGAAAACGTATCGGTAAGTGCGCAATAAATGCAACGTGAAGGGCATGTCGGTACAGGCAGGCGATTTTTACCGGAAATTGCCTGTACGGTAATATTGCTTTGCTAAAAAAATAACGTTATTTTCACCAATACATAAACCCAAATCCCTACATGAAACTTCTATTCTCTCTTGCATTCCTGCTTGCCCTCACCCAGGCACATGCCCAACAGGAAATTCCCCATCCCTCATCGGCGTTTGAGTTTACGATGCTTCCCGCGGCAGTTCATACGCACGGGGAAGAAAGGCAGCTGATGGATTGGCCCACCAAGACGCTCGAGAATTTCCGCGTGCAGCATCGTGTCCTCACGGCAAGCGAACCGCTTCAACTAAACGAAGACCGGGAAATGTTGCTAATAGTCACCGCGGGTGCCCTTCAATTTCAGACGGGGGAAAAAGCCGAAACGCTTGGTGAACGAAGCGTCGCCTGGCTGCCCCGGCAGACGGAAGTCCTGCTATCCCCCCAAGATACCCAGGCGTCCCTGTATTTGATTGCCTGGGACGTAGACCCGGTTTCCCGCGAAACCAGGCCAGCAGGTCAGGAACCCAGGATTTTTCAGTATGGCGCCATGGATTATAAAGAGACGGCAAAAGGGGGCAGGCGTTCGGTGATGCGAGCCGCGACGGAAACCCTGCAGGAGTTAGAGATGCACATCACAACCTTAAAGGAAGGTGAAAAGAGTCACGATCCCCACGTACATGCCGATGAAGAAATCATTTTGGTGCTACAGGGGGAGGTGAGCGAGCACATCAACGGTACCGAGTACCGACTGGGGCCAGAGTCGCTGGTGTTCTTGTCCGCTTTTGATCCCCACGGCATCCGTAACGTTGGAACAGGGGAGTGCGAGTATTACGCCATACGCTGGATTACAGCCAAAACCGGAAGCGGACAATTCTGAGGTATATATCTTCAAAAAACGTAGTTTTTTATTTAAAATGAAATAGGGTATATTGTACCACCTAAACTACCAAACCAGTTGTACCATTCCGGCGCTTACAGTGAGGTGAAGCCGAATACTACGAGACCAATCCATGGGAGTTTTACACAAACATACGGATACCGAATTGCTGGTTTGCCTCCGTCAGGGGGACTGCGCAGCATTTGACGAATTGTATCGCAGGTATGCAAAAAAGCTGATGGCCTTTTCCCGTACCTTTTTTTTTGACCAGCACCTTGCAGAAGAGGCCGTTCAGGTCGTATTTGTCCGGATTTGGGAGCGGCGGGGCAAACTGGATGCGTCCAAGTCGTTTAAGAGCTACCTGTTTCAGGCAGCCAAGCATTACATGTATAACCACATTCGAAATCGTAAAAAGGAATGCTGTCTCGACGAAGCAGCCGGTCAGGTCGAACTGGCCGGACAGCAACGAGAAAGTGAACTGGCCTATCAGGAATTGGAAGACCTGGCCATGGAATTGATCAACAACCTGCCCAAGGTGCAACAGGAGGTATTTAAACTAAAAAAGCTAGATGGTATGAATAGCGAGCAGATCGCTTTGCAAATGAATCTCTCCAAACGTACCATCGAACACCACATTTACCTGGCCACCAAAACGCTGAAAAAAAGCCTGCTTCAGTATCCTTCCTTTCAGGTAATGTTTGTACTCGGTATTAACTTTGGAATCATCGGTTAATTCTGGTTATTTTCGAAACATAGTTTTATTATTTTTCAAAATAGTAGAATAGGAAAATTTTTTCGTATTTTTTTTATTTTTGATTAAGTAAATCAATTGGCTGGCGGTTTATACCTCAAACAGCGATAAACCCAGTGAATAACGAACGTCTCATTCGATTTTTAAACGGCACTGCCAGTCAGTCAGAAAAGGAACAGGTTCTGAAATGGTTGGAGCAAGAGGATGCCCGGGAAGTTTTTGACGAATTTTTAAAGGAAACCTGGCAGCAGTCCCTTCCTCAGGATGCGGACCCCACGGACTATTCCCTGCTTCTGGATCGTATTCACGAAACGATCCAACCAAATTCAAATAAGAGAAACAGCAAGAGACGCTGGCGTTTGGGGCCATCATTGCGGGTCGCTGCCTCCTGGCTATTGTTAATCGGAAGTATCTTCTTTTTGATGCAGGGTTTGCGCTACGAAAAACCCGCACCGGCTCCAATCGCCGAAACCACTATTACAAAAACGACCGGACCTGGAGAAAAGCTGACCTTGCAAATGCCGGACGGTACCCAAATCACCGTAAATGCTAATTCTACGTTGTCTTTTTCTTCGGGGTTTGGAAAGGGGGACAGGATTGTTCAGCTCCAGGGAGAGGCCTATTTTAGCATTGCAAAAAACCCAGCGCTGCCCTTTCAGCTACATACTGAAAAAATGATTACCACGGCCCTGGGTACGGAATTTAATGCCTATGCACGTTCCGAACGATTTGCGTTGGCACTCACCGAGGGAAGGGTTGCCGTAGATGCCGCCAAAAAGCGAATCGAATTGGAACCGGGTCAAATGGCTACCCTGTATACGGAGCGAGAGCCAGATGCTCTGGATGTACGCCCTTTTGACATTGACAGGACCGTTGGATGGAAGGAGGGGCAACTGGTACTTGACAGAAAGCCCCTAAAGGCATTATTGGCTGACCTGAGCTCCTGGTACGACGTGGATATGAAAATCGACCCGCGTCTGGACCTGAATGCCCGGGTGATCGGGACCTTTCGAAACAAAAACCTAGCCGATGTACTCACAGGACTGGGTTTTTCCATGGGATTTGATTTTGAGATAAATGAAAAAATGGTTGTCATTAAAAAAGAAAGCCTATGAACTAAACAAAAATGCAGGGCAAAACTCCCATCGCCAAATGAAATGCTTTACCCTGCAGATTTCAATCAGTAACAATTAAAATCCTTTAAAATTATGAAAAGAAAACTACTGTACCTAATCAAAATGGTATCGAAGAACCTATTGTACGGATTGGTACTTCAATGTTTGTTCCTGACAACATTGATGGCGCACGAGATGCACGCCCAGATCATACCCATCGATGAATCCTATATTCGGCTGAAAAAAGCCGAATGGGATCTCGGAGAAGTTTTCCGCGAAGTGGAAAAAGAGACGGATTACCAGTTCGTCTTTCCGGAAGAAATTTTGACTACTTCTACCCTACTGACCCTCAATAGCAAACGACAAACGGTCAATGCGTTGTTGGTAGACATCGCTCTTGGCGCCAACCTGCGATTTAAACAGGTGGATAACTCCATCTATGTAGCAAAGGGGAACCGCTCTCTTTCTGAATCGGCCGTAGAAATACGCATCGAAGCCCGCCCGATCACTGGAAAGATCGTTGACGCCAACGGAGAAGGAATTCCCGGGGCAACAGTTCTGGTGGAGGGAACTGCTACTGGCACGGCTTCAGACATTGATGGGAACTTCAGCCTGGAAGTACCAGACAATGCCGTTCTGGTCATTTCTTACATCGGGTACGAATCCCAGCGTGTAGAAGTAGGCAATCAAAATGAACTCACGATTACCCTGTCCGAAGACCTTTCCTCCCTGGATGAAATCGTGGTGGTCGGCTACGGTACGCAGAAAAAAGTAAACCTTACCGGAGCCGTGAGCACGGTCACCTCGGAGGACATCGTCAATCAACCGGTAGGCCAGACCTCCATGGCGCTTCAGGGAGTAGCGCCCGGTGTCACCATTACACAGCGAAGTGGGCAGCCCGGGCGCGACGGAGGTGCCATTCGTATCCGGGGCGTGGGAACGCTTGGAGATTCCAATCCGCTGGTCATGGTGGATGGGGTCGAGACCAGCATCAATAACGTGGATCCCAACGAAATAGAAAGCATCTCCATTTTGAAAGATGCCTCTTCCGCCGCCATTTACGGTGCACGGGCGGCCAATGGCGTGGTTTTGATTACCACCAAACGAGGTGTGGAAGGCGTTCGGGTTAACTATAATATGTACGCGGGATTCCAGATGCCTACCCGGCTGCCGACGATCGTCGGAGCCCTGGATCACATGGAAATGGCCAACGAAGCCTTCACCAACGTGGGCAACGACCCCCAATACTCCGAACAATTTCTCGCCGATTACCGGGCAGGCATGCCCTCCGACCAGTATCCCGACACGGACTGGCAGGCGCTGACCATGAAAAATTCGGCCTTTATGCAAAATCACAACGTCAGCATCAATGCGGGCAGTGAGAAAGCCAAGGTATTTGGCTCCATCAGCTACCTGGACCAGGACGGAATTATTCCAAACACCGATTTCAACCGGTTTAACCTCCGGCTCAATTCGGACGTGAACGTTTCGGAAAAACTTACCCTGTCCACAGATTTATTTTTGAGCAGGTCGTTTCAGCGTGAACCATCCTCCGGTACCGGCTACGTGTTTCACTGGATGCGCCGCATTCCCGCCAACGAAGTAGGGATTCTATCCAATGGGCGATACGGAGAAGGCTGGAACGGGGACCATCCCCTGGCCCGTGCCCGGGACGGTGGCCTGCGTACCGTGGAGAGCCTCGATGCCATCCTCAACTTTCGCGTGAATTATAAATTTACCGATTGGCTATCCGCCGAATTGATGTATGCACCAAAGTTTTGGAACCCCCATACCAAGAGTTTTTCAAACATCACCCAGACCTATGCCCGCGACGGGGAGACACCCACGCACTTCGTGCCCCAGCGGAATTCCCTCACGGAACGGTACGACCGGGAATGGTACAATAATATCCGGGCCATCGTGTCGATGGACAAAACTTTTGGCGAGCTGCATACCCTTGGAATTACGGCAGGTTACCAGCAGGAAGACCAAACCAATCAGTGGATTTCTGCTTATCGGGAGGTATTTCCGCTTCCCCAATACCAGCAAATCAATGCCGGTAACCGGGCAAACGAGCAAACTGGCGGTGCCGCCTCTCACTGGGCCTTGCAATCGGTTTTCGGCAGGGTGACCTACAATTACGACGAACGCTACCTCCTGGAAGGAAATGTGCGTAGGGATGCATCTTCTCGTTTTGCCGAGGGAAATCGCTCCGGTGTATTTCCTTCCTTTTCTGCAGGCTGGCGGATTTCCGAAGAAAGCTTCATGCAGGGTTCCTCCGGGATCATTGACCAGTTGAAGTTACGGGCCAGTTGGGGGCAACTGGGCAACCAAAATATCGGTTTGTACCCCTTTGCTGCATTCATGTCCCTCGGGGGCGGCGGTCAGGATTACGCCTTTAATGGAGCCAATGCACCCGGAGCCGCATTGAATAGCATGGCCAACTCCTCCATACAGTGGGAAACCACCGAAACGACAGATATCGGATTGGAGCTGAACCTGTGGGGCAAATTGGATGTCACCGCCGATTACTACATGAGAAGGACCAAGGACATCTTACTTGCCCTGAACATCCCCCAAACCATCGGTCTAAGTGCTCCTTTTCAGAATGCCGGAGAGGTGAAAAATAACGGCTTCGAATTGATGGTAAACTACCGGAACAAGATTGGGGAACTCAATTACGGCATCATGCTCAACTATTCGGACGTGCGCAACGAAATTGTCGACATGCGCGGAATTGAAAATACCGGACTTACCGTAAACAGAGAAGGGTATCCCATAGGGTCGTTCTTTGGCTACATTTCCGAAGGCTTGTTTCAAACCCAGGAGGAAGTAAACAATCATGCCGACCAATTCGGTAACGTAGCGCCGGGAGATATCAAATACCGGGATGTGGATGGAGATGGTATGATCAATGACCGCGATCTGGCGGTGATCGGAAGCCCCATTCCCCGGCATACCTTTGGGCTGCGCCTGAATGCAGACTATAAGGGGTTTGATTTTTCCCTGTTTCTGCAGGGAGTTGGCCAGGCAGATGGCTACCTCTTTGGCCAGGGGATCATGCCATTTTTCCTTGGAGGAACCGTACATGAACAGCACAAAGATCGCTGGACGCCGACCAATACCGATGGATCCTTTCCCCGATTGGCCTGGAATCAAACCAATAACGAACAGAATTCAAGTTTTTGGATGCGTAATGCAGCCTATCTACGCGGACAAAACGTACAGCTAGGCTATTCCATTCCAAAGCGCGTGCTGGACCCGATGAATATCGGAAGCGTACGGGTGTACCTGAGCGGCAGAAATCTGTTTACCGTAACGGATTTTTACGAGGGGTACGATCCGGAAGCACCGGTCAGCAATGGCGGCTGGTACCCGCAGATGGCTACCTACACCATGGGCTTGAATGTCAACTTCTAAACAGCAGCAACCGATGAAAAATATACGTAACTATCTACTATTAATACCTGTTCTGCTCCTTTCATTTTCCTGTGAAGATGCGTTTCTGGAGCGACTTCCCCTGGATTCTCCATCCAGTGAAACCTTCTTTGAGAACGAAACGGAACTGGAAATGGCCGTGACCGGGGTATACAACCGCCTCTGGTACTGGCCGGCAGGCGTTGCCTGGTTTTTATCCTTTGATTTTGCTTCCGATGATGGGTGGGATCGAAATGGTAGCCCCCTGCAGGCATTGGGCCGAGGCGAACAAAATGCCGATAATTCCTATACCAATGGTTTTTGGGCACACTTCTACCGGGCAATCAACCGCACCAATTTTATCACCTCGCGGGCTGATCACCTACGGGACGAAATGGATCCGGCCAAATACGACCGGCTGGTAGGAGAAGCCCGATTCATACGCGCCTATTTCTATGCCTACCTCGCGGAATTGTACGGGGATGTTCCGTTGGTAACCAGCACGCTTACCCTCGAAGAGTCGCAGACGCCACGTACCCAAAAATCAGCGGTCATTGATTTTGTTTTACAAGAACTCAATGCGATCAAACCCCACCTTCCCTTGGATGTTAGCGAAAAGGGACGAATCAGTCGGGGTACAGTACTGGCGCTTATGTCCCGCGTGGCTTTGTGGAACGAGCGATGGGATGTGGCTGCCAGCGCAGCCAAAGAATTGATCGATTCGGGAACCTACTCCGTGGATCCCAATTACGAGGGCATGTTCACGTTTGCCGGGGATAATTCTCCGGAGGTAATCACCCGAATTCAATACTTACGCGGTGTGCAGACCCATAACCTGCCTCGAAATTTCTGGTCGCGAATGGCCCTGGGCCACTCCAATAAAAAGCCACCGCAGGACTTTGTGGATACCTACGACTGCATCGACGGGTTGCCGATCGATGAATCACCGCTGTACGATCCGCTACGTCCCTTTGAAAACAGGGATCCCCGGTTGCATTATACCTTGGTGGTGCCTGGTACCCGATTGGTTAATTGGATCTATGAAACCCATCGGGATAGCACCATGACCTGGGAGTTTCGCGGAGAGGATAGCGTACGCGTACCGAATATCGAAGCCCAGCACGCTTTTGCTTCCTTTACGGGTTATTTGTACCGAAAGCACATTGATGTGGCAAACTACCCTACGGATGTGGGGTCTACCGACCAAAACCTGACCATTTTCCGGTTCGGAGAGGTCTTGTTGAATTATGCCGAAGCGAAGGTGGAATTGAATCAAATTGATGAAAGCGTATACGACGCGATCAATGCCCTGCGGCAGCGGGAGTCGGTGCAAATGCCCGCCATCGATCCCGGTAAGAGCCAGCAGGAAATGAGAAACCTGGTGCGAAAAGAAAGGCGGCACGAATTGGGCATGGAAGGCTTTCGCTATTTCGATATCCGTCGCTGGGGAATTGCCGAAGAGGTTATCCCGGGGCCTTACCGCGGTAGGGTAAACCGGTACGGCGAAGGGGGCTGGCTAAGCGAAGCACCTAGGATCGATCCCATTGGTACGCCAAGCTACGACCACATCAGCAATGTAGAAGACATGGTGGTGATCGAGACCCGTAATTTTAATCCTCAGCGGGATTACCTATGGCCCATTCCGCGAATTGAACTGGAAACGAATACCACCTTGACCCAGAATCCGGGTTATTGATCCTGTCCCCATGCACGGAATAGTCGTTGCCCTGGAATCCTGCTGCTTATCCAAGCGGTGGGATTCCATTTCTTTCAGAAAAAAGCCAAATTCCGGGATTCCCGGAACAAAAAAGGAAGCAATTCCCCTGTTGTTTTTTCTAGGTTTGTGCCTGGTCTTTTGGCATCCGAAAACGGGTTTCACACAGGATACGTACGATTTGGTAGTATATGGCGGGACCTCTGCGGGTGTCACAGCGGCCATACAGGCGGCGCGAATGGGAAAAACGGTAGCCTTGATCGAACCTGGAAATCGGCTGGGTGGATTGACTACCGGAGGCCTGGGGCAAACCGATATCGGCAACAAGCAGGCAATCGGAGGGATTGCCCGGGAATTTTACCGCAATATTTACCTGTATTACAATCAGGCAGAAAATTGGGATTGGCAAAAAAAAGAAACGTACAAAGGAGTGGCTTATTCCCGTACAGAAGATGGAGAAGAAACCATGTGGACCTTTGAGCCTTCTGCTGCCCTTCGGGTTTTTACCCAGATGCTTGAACAGGAGTCAGGGATCGTTAGTGTTTACGGCCAAAGGTTGGAGCGCACAGCAGGCGTTATTCGGGAAAACCGGCTGATTCGTGCGATCGAAATGGAGAGTGGCAGGCGCTTTCATGGAAAAGTATTCATCGATGCCAGTTACGAAGGAGACTTGTTGGCTGCTGCTGGGGTGAGTTATACTCTTGGAAGGGAGTCTAACGACCAATACGGTGAAACGCTAAACGGTGTACAGGCCAATTCCTATGGTGTCACGCTGCGGGGCAGGCTGGCAAAAAATGGACAAAACCATAATTTGCTGGCAGGCGTCGACCCGTTCCAAATACCCGGCAATCCCGATTCGGGCTTACTGCCCCACATCAGTTCCAATGGTCCGGGAGTAGACGGGATCGGAGACCGGAAGATTCAGGCCTATTGTTTTCGGATGACACTTACCGATCACCCGGATAACCGCATTCCCTTTGAAAAACCGGCTTCCTACGACGAGTCCCACTACGAATTGCTTTTCCGGAATTACGAGGCGGCGAGCGATCTGGAAACCATGTACGATTACGGAGTACCGTACCTTCCCTGGGCCAATTCGGCCATGCCCAATCGAAAAACCGATACCAACAACAAACACGGATTTTCAACCGATTTTATTGGCCAAAATTATGGTTACCCGGAGGGAAGCTATGATGAACGGGAAAAGATCAAGGAAGCACACCGAGCCTACCAAAAGGGCTTGATGTGGACCCTGGCCTACCACCCCAGAATTCCGGAAAGGGTTCGCAAGGAGGTCTCGCGCTGGGGTACCTGTAAAGATGAATTTAGTCGGGCGGACGGCTGGCCGGAACAATTGTACATCCGGGAAGCCCGCCGAATGCTGGCTGATGTGGTGATGACCCAACGGCATTGCGAAGGCCTTGACGTAGTGGAGGATCCCATCGGGCTGGCGGCGTATGGGATGGATTCCCATCACGTGCAGCGGTACGTGGATGCAAATGGCTTTGTCAGGAACGAAGGGAATGTGGAGGGAGGGGTGCCCGGCCCCTATCCCATTAGCTACCGGGCCATTGTTCCCAAAAGAGGAGAGGTGGAAAACCTGTTGGTGCCTGTTTGCCTAAGCGCCACGCACATCGCCTTTGGTTCGATTCGCATGGAACCGGTATTTATGGTCCTGGGTCAGTCTGCTGGAATGGCAGCGGCTTTGGCCATCAATCGCGACCTTGCCGTTCAGGATTTGCCCTACGCACAATTAAAATCAGCATTAATCGCTCATAAACAACGGTTGGAATAGGAAAAAATCCCTAAATTCAATCACATAAATTAAAGAAGCATGAAAAACTATTTATTAACGATATACTTCGTTTTTTCAGTCCTGACCCTGCAACCGGCTCAGGCACAAGGCCAATCGTTTGACATTGTCATCTACGGAGGGACCTCCGCAGGTGTAGCCGCCGCCATCCAAAGTTCCCGCATGGGCAAATCAGTCATTCTGATTGAGCCCTCTGCCCACGTCGGTGGACTCACCACAGGCGGCCTTGGGGCTACCGATATTGGAAACAAACAGGCCATCGGCGGCATTTCCAGGGAGTTTTATCAGGGGATCAAACGGTACTACGACAACCCGGACAACTGGACCTGGCAGGAACGGTCCGACTACTTTACCCGTCCGGACCAGGGCAGGTCCAAAGAGGGAGAAGATGCCATGTGGACCTTCGAACCCTCCGCAGCCAAAGCCGTGTACGAAGAGATGATGGCCGCTGAAACCATTACCCTGGTTACCGAAAAGCGGCTTAATCGTGCTACCGGAGTGGCCCTACAAAACAACCGCATCGTAGCCATCACCATGGAAAGTGGGGAAACCTATCGGGGAAAGGTTTTTCTCGATGCTACCTACGAAGGCGACTTGCTGGCAGCGGCAGGGGTGAGTTACATGGTTGGAAGGGAAGCCAATAGCGAATTTGGTGAAACACTCAATGGCGTTCAAGCCAATTACTACAACCGGACCCTGAAAAATGCGGTCTCCCGCAATGCCATTCACCACAATTTTATCCCCGGTGTGGATCCCTATGTAGAAAAAGGTAATCCCTCCAGTGGCTTGCTTCCCTTCGTCATTAAAGGCGGTCCGGGTATCGACGGAACCGCAGACAATAAGCTACAGGCCTATTGCTACCGCATGACCCTTACCGATCATCCGGATAACCGGATTCCCTTTGAGAAGCCCGCCAACTACAAGGAACTGGAATACGAGTTGCTGTTCAGAAATTACGAGGCAGCCACTGGCCCGCTGGAGGAAATGTACCACTACGGAGACCCCCTCGTGCCCTGGATCAATACCCCCATGCCCAATAGAAAAACGGATACCAATAACCAAAAAGGATTTTCTACCGATTTTGTCGGTCAAAATCACGGTTTTGCCGATGCGAGTTACGAAGAGCGGGAGGCCATCGCTCAGCGCCACCTGGAATACCAGCAAGGGTTGATGTGGACACTGGCCTACCATCCCCGCATTCCCCAAAAAGTACGAGATGTGGTTTCCAAATGGGGGATGGCCAAAGACGAATTTGAACAACGTGAGGGCTGGACACCCCAACTGTACATCCGCGAGGCGCGAAGGATGCGCAGCGATTACGTGGTTACCCAGCGGGATTGTGAAGGCCTGGAGCCTCCCGTAAGCGATGTGGTAGGGTTGGCAGCCTACGGCATGGATTCCCACATGGTACAGCGGTACGTGGACCACAATGGGTACGTGCAGAATGAAGGCAACTTTGAGGCCCATGTGCCAGAACCCTACCCCATTCCTTACCGCGCCATTGTACCCAAAAAAGGGGAGACGGAAAATTTACTGGTACCCGTATGCGTGAGTTCCACCCATGTGGCCTTCGGGTCCATCCGTATGGAACCGGTATTCATGGTGCTGGGGCAATCCGCCGCCACCGCTGCCTCACTGGCCATCGATAGGAACGTATCCGTTCAGGAGCTGGATTATCAGGTATTGGGCGCCAAACTGAAAGCCGATGGACAAATTCTGGAACACCGGTAAGCACGTTGGGGGCGCATCTTGGCCGGTGTATTGAACCTGGGTGACATGCGGCATCGCTGCTTCCCTCCAGCAAAAATGACATTCGTTGGCAGGCGAGAGTCTTGTTTACTACCTAATCAATAAAATCGAGCCCGCCTGAGGCCGAGCGGACGATGGCTGTGACCTACTAAAGAATGATCCCCTATCGGCGCATGCTCCCGTACCTATAAAAAGTCGAAAAAAATAATCGCTGAACGCATGAAACCAAACAAAAACCGCAGGTCATTTCTTAAAAAAATCGGTACGTCTGCGGCGCTTGCCGCCGGAGTTCCACCGGCAATGTCTGCCGGCCGGAACCGACCCGGTAGCCCCCAATACCTGAGTATTCCCGCTAAAAACAAATCATTCGCCCCTAATGACATCATTCGGATCGCGGTCATTGGCAGCGGTGGTATGGGAATCGGCGATGTCAATACGGCGCTACTCGTGGACGGGGTAGAAGTGGTGGCTGCCTGCGATTTGTACGATGGCCGCCTGCTTCGGGCAAAGGAACTATGGGGCAAGGATTTGTTTACTACCAAAGATTACCGGGAAATTCTGCAGCGGCCGGATATCGATGCCGTGATCAACGCCACCACCGACCACTGGCACCAGAAAATATGCCTGGATGCGATGGAAAGCGGCAAACACGTCTATTGCGAAAAGCCCATGGTTCAAAAATCCGAAGACGGTCATGCGATCATTGCCATGCAAAAAAAGACCGGTAAGGTTTTTCAGGTAGGCAGTCAATACGTGAGTTCCATCATTCATGCCAAGGCAAAGGAATTGATTGAGGCGGGGGAAATCGGAGCGATTAATTTTGCCGAAGCCCAAATAGACCGGCATAGCGCCCGGGGAGCCTGGCAATACACCCTTCCCCTGGATGCTTCACCGGAGACTGTGGACTGGGACACGTACCTGGGTTCGGCTCCCAAAAGGCCCTGGGATCCGCTTCGTTTTTTCCGCTGGCGAAACTACCGGGACTACGGGACCGGAGTGGCCGGAGACCTGTACGTACACATGCTATCCATGCTCCATTTTGTCACCGGCTCCAAGGGCCCCAACCGGATATTGGCCACCGGAGGACTTCGGTACTGGAAAGACGGCAGGGATGTTCCGGACCTGCATGTGGGCTTATTCGATTACCCCGAAACCCCGGAACATCCGGCCTTTAACCTGGCATTGCGAACCAATCTGGTCAGTGGGGGAGGAGATAATTTTCTGTTTCGAATCGTGGGATCGGAAGGAGACATCTCCATTGGATTTTCCGGGCTCGTGCTACGAAAAACCCCCTTTCCTGCCGACCCAGGCATGTCCCTCAACAGTTTTCCGGAGGCCATGCAGGAAGCCATTAAGGCCGATCATTACAAAAAATATCCCCAAAAAGCTTCCCTGGTTGGGCCTTCGGTCTTTGAATTCAAGGTACCTGCTGATTACAAAGGGGACCGGTACGAACACTTTGTCAACTTCTTTGACTCCATCCGAACCGGCAAACCGGTCGTGGAAGATGCGGTGTTTGGGTTGCGGGCTTCCGGGCCTACCGAAGCCGGAAATATCAGTTATTTCGAAAAGAAAATCGTTGGCTGGGATCCGGAAAAAATGGAAATACGGCCAAATGCGTCCTAAGCAAAAAAAAACAGAGCAAGCAAGATACCATCATAACATAATCAACACGCACGTTAAATCTTATTTCGTATGATCCAGTTAAACCGAATTAAACATGCCCTGCTGGCCCTCATCCTGCTGCCCGTTTTGGTAGCTTGTGGCCCCGACCAAGAGCAGGAAGAGATCACCGATGTAATCGTCTATGGCGGTACTTCTGGTGCCATTACAGCGGCCATTCAAGCAAAAAAAATGGGGAAATCCGTGATCGTCGTTTCCCCAGATACACACCTGGGCGGGCTGACCGCAGGGGGACTGGGATGGACGGATACCGGTAAAAAGGAAGTCATCGGTGGCCTTTCCCGAGAGTTTTACCAGCGCGTCTACGACAAGTACCAGGAAGAAGGTGCCTGGAAATGGGAGGACCGGGAGGATTTTGGAAACAAAGGCCAGGGTACGCCGGCCATAGACGGTGCGTTTCGCACGATGTGGATATTTGAACCCCATGTGGCCGAAGAAGTCTACGACGAATGGGTGGAGGAGTTGGGAATTGAGGTACTCAGAGACGAATGGCTGGACCGCGAAAACGGCGTCACCGTTGAAGAAGGGAAAATCACCGCGATCCGCACCCTGAGTGGAAAGGAATTTACCGGGAAAATGTTTATCGATGCAACCTACGAAGGGGATCTGATGGCCGCCGCTGGGGTGAGTTACCATGTCGGAAGGGAGGCCAATAGCGTATACGGTGAAGAGTGGAACGGCGTGCAAACAGGCGTCTACCACCACAAACACCATTTTAAGGTATTGGACCAGCCCATCGATCCGTATTGGATTCCCGGAGATCCTTCCTCCGGACTCTTGCCGAGGATAAGTGCCGAGGACCCGGGCGTAAAGGGCGAAGGCGATAACAAAGTGCAAGCCTATTGCTTCCGTACTTGCATGTCCAACCATCCGGATAACCGGGTACCCTTCCCCCGACCAGCGAATTACGATTCCACCCAGTACGAATTATTGGTTCGGATTTTTGATGCCGGCTGGAGGGAGTGGTTTGGGAAATTTGATATGATTCCCAATCGGAAAACCGATACCAATAATCACGGACCCTTTAGTTCGGACAACATCGGCATGAACTACGACTATCCCGAGGCAAGTTACGAACGCAGAAAGGAGATCATCAAGGAACACGAGGACTACCAAAAAGGACTGCTGTATTTTGTAGCAAACGATCCTCGGGTGCCGAAAGAAACGCAGGAGGAATTTCAGAAATGGGGATTAGCCAAAGATGAGTTTACCGATAACGGCAACTGGCCGCATCAGATTTATGTTCGCGAAGCACGGCGCATGATCGGATCCTACGTCATGACCGAAAACGAATTGCTGCAGAAAAAGCCAACCCCCGAATCCGTGGGCATGGGTTCGTATACCATCGATTCCCATAACATACAGCGCTATGTGGATGAAAACGGCCACGTGCACAACGAAGGGGATATCGGCGTACCCCTGCCGCAACCGTACGAGATCGCATACGGATCGCTCGTTCCCAAGAAAGAAGAAATTGAGAATTTGGTGGTTCCCGTAGCGGTTTCCGCCAGCCATATCGCATTTGGCTCTATTCGCATGGAGCCCGTATTTATGATATTGGGTCAGTCAGCAGCCACCGCCGCGGTCATGGCCATGGAGCAGGGAATTCCCGTGCAGGACCTGCCCTATGCCGAGCTGCGAACGCGCCTGCTTGCCGACGGGCAGGTACTGACCCTGGAAGACCGTATACAATAAACCAGCTTGCGAATGCATCGATTGATAGCGTATCTTTTTTTGCTGGTTTTTGGTGGAGCGCTGCTGCCCGCTTGTCAGCAGGCAGCCCCGGAGCGCCCACCAAACCTGCTGGTAATCCTGACCGACGATCAGGGATGGGGAGACTTGAGTTACTCCGGTAATCCCCATCTTTCTACACCAGCTATCGATGCGCTTGCCCGGCAGGGCGTAAGTTTCGATCGGTTTTACGTGTCGCCGGTGTGTTCGCCTACCCGGGCGGAAATGCTGACGGGGCGGTACCACCTGAGAGGAGGGGTAAGGGGAACCTCCGCCGGAGAGGAGCGACTGGACCTGGACGAAACCACTTTTGTGGAACTGTTTCAGCAGGCGGGATACGCCACGGCTGCCTTTGGCAAATGGCATAACGGCATGCAGCATCCCTACCATCCCAATTCCAGAGGATTTGACACCTTTTATGGTTTCTGTTCCGGACATTGGGGGGATTACTTCAGCCCCCCATTGGAAGAAAACGGCATCCCCGTTCAAGGAAAGGGCTACCTGCCGGATGATCTGACCGATAAGGCCATGGACTTTATGCATGCGCATCGGGACGAACCCTTTTTGGTTTATTTACCGCTGAATACGCCCCATTCTCCCATGCAGGTTCCGGATTCCTGGTGGGAACGTTTCGAAAACAAACCGCTGGATAGCCTGGTAGCCGGAGAAGATCCGGACTTTACACGGGCTGCTCTGGCCATGTGTGAAAACATCGATTGGAATGTCGGCCGTCTGCTGGAAAAGCTGGAAAACCTGGGACTTACCGAAAATACGCTGGTGGTTTATTTTACCGATAACGGACCCAATAGCTTTCGCTGGAACGGAGGCATGAAGGGTAGAAAAGGCTCCACAGACGAGGGAGGCGTGCGGAGCCCCTTCTTTATGCAATGGAAAGGCCACATTCCGGAAGGGAAAGTGATCCCCCAAATTGCCGGAGCCATCGATTTGTTTCCCACTTTTCTGGATATGGCGGGCCTCACCCATTCCGGCGAAAAGCCGCTGGACGGCAAAAGCCTGAAGCCGCTGATTATGGAGGAAGACCCCTCCTGGACTGACCGGATGATTTTCAGCCACTGGAATGGAAACAGCAGCTTGCGCACGCAAAAGTACCGGTTGGATAAGGACGGGAACCTGTTCGACATGGAATCCGATCCTGGTCAGCAGCAACCGGTTCAGGATCAGTACCCCGAAGTAGCCGAAAATCTCCGGGAAGCACTGGTTGAATGGGAAATGGCGATGGTGGAAGAACAGGCGAAAGATCCGGAAAACCGCCCTTTTACCCTGGGCGCACCGCAGGCGCCACTGACACAGTTGCCCGCACGAGATGGCATGGCCCACGGGTCGATCCAACGATCCAACCGTTTTCCCAACGATTCCTTTTTCACCCATTGGGTCAGTCTGGAAGACAGCATTACCTGGGAGGTCGAGGTCCTGGAAGCAGGCGACTACCGGGTGGAGGCGTACTACACCTGCCCGAAGGGAGATGTGGGTGCCGAAATTCGCCTACAGGCAGGGACAACCCACCTGGATGCTCGGGTAAAGGAAGCACACGACCCTCCCCTTGAGGGCATGGAAAACGACCGGATCGACCGGATGGAGTCCTATGTGAAAGAATTCAAGCCCATGCACTTGGGCAGCATTTCATTGAAGAAAGGTATACAAACGATCAGCCTGAAAGCCCTGCGAATTCCAGGAAATCAGGTGATGGACGTACAAAAATTGCTAGTCAAACCTGTTGAAATAACCCAATAAACGTAAACGAATATGAAACGAAACATGCTCCTTTGGGCTTGCCTGGTTGGGATGCTCCTGTCTTCCTGCAAGGAAGCAAATGAATCCAATGAAACCTACGATTTGGTCGTGTACGGGGCTACGTCCTCCGGTGTGATTGCGGCCTATACTGCCAAAACCATGGGAAAATCCGTGTTGCTGGTAGAGCCGAGCCAACACTTGGGCGGCCTAACCACCGGGGGCCTCGGGTATACGGATATCGGCAACAAATATGCCGTCACGGGACTTTCCCGGGATTTTTACCGAAGATTGGGCGATCATTATGGGAAATTCGAACAGTGGATATTTGAACCCAGCGTGGCCAAAAAGACCTTTCAGGACTACCTGGATGAGGTGGGAATTGAGGTGCAGTACGGATGGAGAATAGACGCTGCAACGAAAGAGGAGGGTTGGATTACCGAAATTCGTTTGGAAAATGCGGCGGATCCCTCCGGGGCAAAACGGTCCGTTTCCGGAAAGATGTTTATCGATGCTACCTACGAGGGAGACCTGATGGCCCGGGCTGGTGTTTCCTACACCATCGGTAGGGAACCCAACGATCAGTACGGCGAAACGTATAACGGCGTACAATTAATGACCGGTCATCAGTTTCCCGACGGCGTTGACCCCTACCAAACTCCCGGGGATCCTTCGAGTGGCCTGCTTTGGGGGATTAGTGAGGATGCGTTGGAACCAGATGGTACCGGCGACGATAAAATCCAGGCCTATAACTACCGCATTTGCCTGACCAATGATCCGGCAAACCGCATAGAAATCACTGAACCCGAAGGCTACGACCCTTCCATGTTCGATTTATTGGTGCGGCTCTTTGAGGCACAACCCGATCGGCGCAGCCTTGGCAATTACTTTATCTGGAGCCGTATGCCAAATAGCAAAACGGACATCAACAACCGGGGCGGCTTTTCCACCGATATGATTGGTATGAACCACGATTACCCGGAGGCAGATTATGCAACCCGTCAGGAAATCATCGATGCGCACACCCACTACACCCAATCCCTGCTCTATTTTTACAAAACAGATCCCCGTGTACCAACGGAGCTACAGGAGCAGATACAGGAATGGGGCTACCCCAAAGACG
The DNA here is from genome assembly GCF_009467825.1 of Cyclobacterium xiamenense. Classification (GTDB taxonomy): domain Bacteria; phylum Bacteroidota; class Bacteroidia; order Cytophagales; family Cyclobacteriaceae; genus Cyclobacterium; species Cyclobacterium xiamenense. Next base: position 122,817 of record NZ_WIOK01000012.1, read on the forward strand.
AGTACGTGGACAATGGACACTGGACTCCCCAACTCTATGTGCGAGAAGTCAGGCGCATGGTCGGAGAATACGTTATGACGCAGGCCAATTGCGTGGGAGAAGCGGTAGTGGACGATGGCGTTGGCATGGCGGCCTACACCATGGACTCCCACAATATTCAGCGGATTGTGATCGAAAAGGAGGGCAAAAAGATGGTCAAAAATGAAGGAAACGTGGAAATAGGCGGATTTGGTCCGTATCCCATTGCCTACCGTTCCCTTATTCCCAAATCGGACGATGCAAAAAACCTGCTGGTGCCCGTAGCGCTGTCCGCCAGTCATATTGCCTACGGGTCCATCCGCATGGAGCCGGTATTTATGGTGTTGGGACAGTCGGCAGCCGTAGCTGCCAGTATGGCCATTGACGGAGGACAGGCGGTTCAGGAAGTAGATGTACCGGCCCTTCAGGAAGAACTCAAGACGAATCCGCTGGCGGATGGTAGTACGGCGGATATTCTGGTGGACAACGACGATTTGGCACAGGTGAGCCTGGTAGGAAATTGGGAAAAGATGAGTAGGGGAGGGTATGGCCCCAGTTTTTTAGTTGCAGGTAGTGCCGGTAATAATTCCGTCCGGTTTCGCCCCACCATCAGGGATGAAGGAAAATATGGCGTATACGTATATTTTTCCCGGGTAGCCGAGGCCAGTTCTCAAACCCATATCGTATTGGGAGATGGATTTGAGGAACACGAAATGGTGATCAAGGAAGAGGATATCCGGGTAGAGGGGCAGACTTCCGGCGAATGGGTGCATTTGGGAGATTATGATTTTAAGCCCAATACCTCACCTTTTGTAGAAGTCTCCAACAAAAATGCCGATGGCAATGTGGTAGCCGATGCCGTTTTGTGGGTGCCGGTAAGGTGAGGCTTCGACAGGCTCAGCCTAAACGCTTCGACAGGCTCAACCTAAACGCTTCGACAGGCCCAGCCTAGGCGCTACGGCAGGATCAGTGGGATCACCAGCGGTGGTTCGTTTTGGGCCGGTATCTGAAGCGATTGCAATCCGTAGGTTGATTGGTATCGTGGAAAAATGAGATACCATTTAAAATGCTAACTGTATGTCAAAATTGGTCTTTTTCTTCGTGTTTGTGCTTAATACGGGTTGCCTGTGCGGGCAGGCACCGGATCCGGACATGCTTACGCTAAGGGTCGACCCGCAAATCAGCTATCAGACCATTGATCATTTTGGCGCCTCTGATGCCTGGTCCGGGCAGTTTGTGGGCAACTGGCCCGAACACAAAAAAAACGCCATTGCCGATTGGCTGTTTAGCAAAGAGGTGGACGCTGCGGGAGATCCCTTAGGTATCGGCCTTTCCATGTGGCGGATGAACCTGGGCGCAGGAAGTGCCGGGCAAGGAGCGGAAAGCGGGATAAAAGATCCCTGGAGAAGGGCACCCTCCTTTGTGGACCAACGTGGGAATTTCGATAAAGAGGGGCAAAAAGGGCAATTGTGGCTGGCCCAGGCAGCGAAGCAACGACACGTGGAATACCTGCTGACCTTTTTAAACAGTCCCCCTGTTTGGCTGACCCGGAATGGTAAAGCTTTTGCGGATAGTGGTACCCAGTCTAACCTGGCCCCGGGAAATTATGGTGCCTTTGCCGATTTTATGGTCGCTTCCCTCACGGGCCTCCAAGAGGAAGGGCTATCCGTGGATTTCATCAGCCCGGTGAACGAACCTCAATGGGACTGGGACGATGGCGGGCAGGAAGGGACGCCCTATTGGAACCACGAAATCGCTGGTATTGTAAGATACCTAAATGCAGCATTGGAGGATAGCGGCCTGCCTACCAAGATCGATATTGCCGAAGCAGGCCAAATCGAGTACCTGTATGAGGAACATAATCGCCCTGGTAGGTCCAATCAGATCGTAGAATTCTTTGGTAGCAGCAGCCCTAATTTTCTAGGAGATCTGAGCCACGTGAGTCAGGCGATCTCCGGTCACAGCTATTTTACCACGTCCCCTTTCCAAAAAGCCGTCGAGCAAAGGGAAGTATTGGCAGCGGCTATTCGGCAAGTGCCGGGGCTGAACTACTGGATGTCGGAATACTGCATCCTCGGAGGGAATAACGGGGAAATCTCCGGCAATAAGAAGGATTTGGGCATGGCCCCTGCCCTGTACATGGCCCAGGTGATTCATAACGATCTGGTCGTGGCAAACGCCTCTGCCTGGCACTGGTGGCTGGCCATTTCTCCGTACGATTACAAAGACGGATTGGTATATATTTCCAAGAAAGAAGCCGACGGGGAATTGGAAGACAGTAAGATGCTCTGGACCCTCGGAAACTACAGCCGTTTTATCCGACCCGGGTACCAGCGGGTTTCCGCCAGGCTGCATGGGGATCAATCTGGGGATGGGGATTTGCTGGCTTCGGCGTATCGGGATCCCAAGTCGGGTAATCTGGTCATGGTGTTGGTAAACGCTACTTCTGTAGCAGCAACAATAGCCGTACGGGTACTTGGTGGAGAATCGGGTGAAAAATGGACGGCTTACCTGACGGACCCGGACCATGATTTGGCCTTCGGGGAAATTTCTTCCATTGAAGAACTGCTTGTTCCTGCCCGCTCCGTACTTACGCTTACCAATGGCTCTTACTAAACCTGATGGGAAACGATTTTATGAGGTTTAACCGCAAGGTTCGGTACCTACCAGAGAAATGGGGGGTATGAAAATCCGTATTGCGACTTTGGTCGCCTGGTCAACCAAATCTGGCGGGCCATCTGTCTGGTGGTAGATACAGGGCTGCATGCCAAAGGGTGGACGGAAGAAGAGGCTATCCGCTATTTTTCGGAAAATTCCGTCATTTCTGAGGGGGCGATCAGAGCCGAATTGCGCCGATACATGGTGATTCCCGGGCAGGCCACCGGCTATAAAATTGGGATGCTAAAAATTCAGGAACTGCGTGCATTGGCTGAACAGGAACTGGGCGAGCAATTTGACCTTGCCGGTTTCCACGATACGATTTTGGGTGGGGGAGCCCTCCCTCTGGGGATTTTGGAAGCGGAGGTAAAGCGGTGGATTGCCAGGGTGAAAGGATCCTAGATCCTGCCTTTTTTCCTTCAGGCGCTGAGGATTTTTCACTAGCTTTCGAGGTCTATGCTACCTTGAAAGTGTTCGTCTTGGACCTGCGATACCAGCACGTTCGGGAAACGACTACCGGAGAGTGAAAGGCCCGATAGCTTTTGCATTTCCGCACATCGGAAATTCCCCGATCTCCCCGAAAGAAAAACGCTTACGGTTTTTTATCCATTTCCTTTTCCCAGGCATCTCGCGCCCGGATTAGTTCCCGGACCAACTGCGGATGGTCCGGCTTTAAATCCCTTGTTTCAGACAGGTCTCTCTCGAGGTTGTAGAGTGCGAGGGAGCCCTTTTCCCGGTCTTCCAGTAGTTTCCAGGGACCTTTTCTTACGGCAATGGCTTCTGGCGTCCGCCAAAACAGGGTTCGCTCCGGCATGACTTTTCCCGAAAGCAAAACCGAAAGAAAGCTTTGTCCATCCAAGCAGTCGACTCCCTCGGGATCCGGAAGGGGCTGATCGGTCAAGTCGAGAAAGGTTGGCAGCAGGTCGAACGAGGCTAGCGTTGCCTTAGAGCGACTACCGGCCCTAATCTTCCCGGGCCACCAGGCGATGCTGGGTACCCGGTGTCCTCCTTCGTACAAATCGGCCTTTTCTCCGCGAAGCACGCCGTTGGAACCCACAGCAGGCCAGGTATCTCCCTGGTAACTCAGGTACTGTCCGTTGTCGGCGGTGAAAAAAATCAGGGTGTTTCGGTCCAGTCCCTCGGCTTTGAGGTAGGCAAGGAGTTTGCCAACGTTGCGGTCCAGTGTTTCGATCATCGCCACCAAAGCATCTGGTATTTCAGCGGGCGCGTGGGGCCCTAATTTGCTTGCCGGGCCGGGTTGGCTGGAGGTATAATCGGTACCTTCCTTTCGCGTTTCCAAGTGCCCGTCATCCGGGGATTGCCAGGGGAAGTGCACACCCAAATGGGCCAGGTAGAGAAAAAATGGCTGGTTTTTGTGTTTTTCGATGAATTGAATCCCGTTGTCGGTGATCACATCCGTGGTGTAGCCTTTCTGAAAGCTTAGCTCTTCGTTGTGCCACCAATCCGGATACCCGTGACGGTCCATTTTGGTGAAGTAGTCGCCGTCGCCAGAGGTTAGTCCTCTGAACTCATCAAATCCGAAATGAAGGGGGTTGGCGCTGGGGTGGTTTCCCAAGTGCCATTTGCCAAAAAAAGCGGTCGCGTAACCGACCCGCTTCAGGTAGTCGGCCATGGTCGGCGAGGAATACAATCCGTCTCCGGCGATCCCTTTGATCGCGCCCACTCCTTTTTTCTGCCAATCTCCAGGTAGGGGATCTTCTATGCCAGCTCGTTGCTGGTACCTTCCGGTCAACAGGGCCGCCCGGGTAGGCGAACACATGGCCCCGTTGCTGTGAAAGTCGGTAAACAGCATCCCTTCGGCCGCCAGCCGATTGAGATGGGGTGTTTGGGCTTTCCCACCAAAAAATCCACCCAAATCGCCATATCCCAGGTCATCCGCCAAAATAACGATAATATTAGGCGCAGCAGGTAGGGAAGTACGGTCTTGGGCCTGTATCCCCAAGCCAACCAGGGTAAGGCAAATCGAAGCAATTATACGGTAAATGTGCATGTACACGAATCGATTTTTTTATACTACGCGCGCAGGTACCCAATGGGCTATTGGCGGCGGGTATACCGCATGGTTTGCTATTCCTAACTACAGAAAATCGAATCGTCATGCGCTTGTCGAAACGACAAGTTCAGGACACGAAGCGCTTCCCGAGCGCAATAGAAATCGGTAAAAAATGGACCAGGTACGGATTTTCACTTGAATTTTAAAAAAAAGTTTGTTAACAAAATAAAAAATTTAATTAACTACTGGATTTTGTTTAAAAAAATTGTGTAATTGACACCTTAATAGATTCTACTAAACCATCGTTACACGTAAAATTAGGTATTGCCTATGGGAAAAATGGCTTGACAATCGTTGCCGATTGTCCAATCAACAAAATTTTAGTTAAAAGTTTATCCAAATGTTCAGGCATTGCCGAGGCGTACCTGGACCTGACCCATCAACAAATGAAAAATGAGAAAAAACTACTAGTAAACTCCGTTGGAATAAAAAGGAACGTATTCTTTTTGTTTCAGGGAATCGTGCTGGCCTGTGTGTTAGCAACACAGGCATTGGCTGCTACCAATCCGGCAGCGCCTGCAGCATTTGAAGCGGCTGCCGATGAACTGGATATCCGGGTATCGGGTACCGTTACCGATGAAAACGATGCACCCATGCCGGGTGTAACCATTACCGTACAGGGAGCCTCCATGGGTACGGTTTCCGATATAGAAGGGAAATACAGCCTGAATGCCCCGGATAATGCCACCCTGGTGTTTTCCTTTATCGGTTTTAAAACCCAAACCATTCAGGTAGGAAACCGCAGTACCATTGATGTCACCATGCAGGAAGACGTGGGAAGCCTAGACGAGTTTGTGGTCACTTCCCTTGGGGTACCCCGGGAACAACGCGCCCTGGGCTACGCAACCACTACTATTAAATCCGACGAACTTGTAAAGGTAGGTACACCCAACCTGGCTACGGCCTTGTATGGTAAAGCTCCGGGTGTTCGGATTCAGGCCGGCGCTGGTGGTGCCACCTCAGCGGTAAACATCACCATTCGGGGGATCAACTCCATCACCGGAAGAAACCAACCGCTAATTATTCTGGACGGGGTACCCATCCGGAACGAAGAGGTAACCAATAATAACTATTGGGGCGACCAACGTTTGCGAGGAAATGGCCTGCTGGACATCAATCCGGAGGACATTGCCGATATATCCATCCTGAAAGGGGCATCTGCGGCCGCCCTATACGGATCCGAAGCGGTAAACGGTGTGGTGTTGATTACCACCAAAAAAGGTACCTCCAAAGGGTTTACCGTTGACTTCAACGCAAATTATGCACAGGATCGGATTGCGTACCTACCACGGTATCAGAACGTAAGAGGCCCGGGTGCTCCCCAGCACGTACAGGCGCTAAGCTTTGCAAACAACGGCGTGAACGAAGACGGCTTCTTTATTTACGAGGACGGTTCCCGCGGACTTGCCAACACAAATATTAACTACGGTCCGCGATTTGATGGGCAGCCGGCTAGAGCCTGGGATGGGGAAATGAGACCCTATGTGGCGCAGGAAGACAATTACGCTGCCCTGTTCAACAACCCCATCAGTTCGCAGGTAAACGTAGCCATATCCAATTCCACAGATGTAGCCGATTTCCGGGTTTCACTGACCCGTCAGGACAACGAGGCGCTGAGTTTGAATTCCAAAAACAGCAAAAACATCGCCAATTTGAACGCTACTTTCCGCGTGTCTAAAAAGGTGCGTACGGACGTAATGGTAAACTATATCAACCAATACACGGCCAACCGGCCCTATTCCGTAGACCGATTGATCAACAATTTTGGTGGGATGATGACCCGCTTCGATAACGGTGCCTGGTACCTGGACAAATACAAGACCAGCCTGGGATACCGCTTCGTGACAGGAAATGGACAAAGCCTGACGCCCGATGAAAACATCACCTTTAACGGGTTTCAGGGAGCCATCGGCGATTATGTCTGGCGGGTAAACGAGCACCGGGCATCGGAGTTGAGCAACCGGGTCATTGGTAGCATTACCAATTTCATTGACTTTACAGACGAACTAACACTACGCGCCAGGATTTCTACGGATTTTACGTACAGGTCTAGCGAGAATGAAACATCAACGACCCGGCCTCTGGCTTTCGGTCCTTCCGGAGGGTTTAGCATGTCAAACGAGACGTTTAATATCTTGTACGGGGATCTATTGCTTACCTACCGCAAGCAATTGACGGATGATTTCACCTTCAGTGCCATGGCTGGCTACACCGCCAATAAGGAGAGTTTTTCCTCGATCTCCCGAGGTACCAATGGTGGCTTGAGTTCGGAAAACCTCTTTGATATTGTTGCTTCGGTAAACATTCCCAACAACGGTTCCAGAAGAACCTCACGGGTGATCGATGCCGCACTAGGTACCGTAAACCTGGACTACAAAGGCATCTGGTTTGTCGAAGGTACCGTTCGTCGGGACCGTACCTCGACCATGAACCCGGACAATAACTCCTTTGTGTATCCTTCTGCCAACACCAGCTTTATCCTGTCGGATGCCGTGGACCTGCCAAGTTTCGTAAGTTTTGCCAAACTGCGTGGATCCTGGGGTATCGTGGGTAACTATCCGGACGTATACCGTGCCAATATCGCCTACAACCAAAATACGCTGGGCGTACAGCAGCCGGGTGGTGCCCCTGTTCTGTTTACGAATATCCCCAGCAGTTTTGGAAACGATGGCATTCGTCCGGAGCAAAAGCACGAATTTGAAGTTGGATTGGACAGTAGGTTCCTCGCCGGTCGGTTAAATCTGGAGTTCTCCTACTACAATGCACAGATTCGGGACCAAATTCTGCCTCTTACTCTGCCGGCTACGTCCGGAGCCAATTCCGTTTTAGCGAACATCGGTACACTGCGGAACAAAGGAATCGAAATTGCCTTGAACGGTACCCTGTACCAGGCACGTGGATTGACCTGGATGGCAGGCGTTAATTTTGCCCGCAACATGAACGTGGTAGAAAAACTCGCGAACAATGCTACCGAATTGCTACACGCCGATTACGATGGCAATGCAGCACAGCTACGTTCCGTAGTCGGGCGGCCCATGGGTGATTTCTTTGCCCGTCCCGTAGAGACCAATGCGAATGGAGAAAAGATCGTACAGCCAAACGGCATGTATAAAATCGACGCCAACAACTGGATTCTTGCGGGCAATGCCATGCCAAAAGCGGTGGGTGGTGTCTTCAATAATTTGGCTTATAAAAACTTCTCCCTGGATATCATGGCGGATTTCCAGATCGGTGGACACGTGATGCCTACCGGTATCAACTGGATGATCAGTAGGGGATTGACCGAAGAAAGTTTGAAGTACATGGATGCCGAAAGCGGTGGATTGGCCTATTACCTCAATGCAGAGGGTCAGGGTGTACAAACTTCCAGCCCTCAGGGACCCAACGGAGAGACCGTATACAACGATGGTATGCTTATGGAAGGTGTGACCGCAGATGGAAACCCCAATACCAACGTGATTTCTCAAGCCATGTATTACCAGCGAACGTACAACTGGGGTGGTCCACAATACAGCCAGGCCAGATACGAACTGTATATCAAGGAAAATACTTACATGAAATTGCGGGAACTCTCCCTGGGCTATCAGGTTCCTGCTACTTTTGCTCAGAAATTGGGAGCTACCAGCATCAACGTTTCTGCCTTTGGACGAAACTTGTTTTTCTTCTACCGAAACATCAAGGATCTGGATCCGGAAGTGTTGACGGGAGGTTCTCGTTGGGCACAGACGCTGACCAGCGCGGGAACGAATCCGGCCACACGTACCGTAGGTTTAATGCTTAGGGCCAGGTTCTAAGCGAATACGAATAAAAAATAAGCGCAATATGAAAAATAAACTAGTCATACTGACCCTGGCACTGCTTACCAGCCTCGCCAGCTGTCAGTATTCCGAATTTGAGGAAAACTACACCGATCCTTCCAAGGTTTCGGAGACCTCTGTAGAGAAGCAATTTACCGGTTTTATGATTGCAAACCGGACGTACGTACTTCCCAGTTACTGGAATTATTTCGTGGTTTTGCGTATCACACTTAACCGGTATACGCAGGCCGTCGGATGGGCAAACGAGGAGAATCAATACGTACCCGGATCGGCCGCCATCAACGACCGATGGAACAACTATTACCAGTTTCTGGCCCAGTACCGGGAGTTGGAAAAGGTATATGCCGAACTGACCGATGTTCAAAAGCAGAATAACCGGGTGTACATGATTGCAGCGGCAACCTATCTGTACGACCACACCCAGAAAATCGTGGACTTGCACGGCGCCATTCCCTTCTCCGAAGCGGGGATGTTGAGTACCAACGGCGGTGACTTTGGTAAATCCTATCCGGGTTACGACGAACCCCAGGCCATCTACACCAAGATGCTGGATGATTTGGCCGGATTTGCCGATGAGCTGCGCACCATGACCATCAACCCGGGCATTTTGACCGGTTTTCGTACTCAGGACCTGATTAACCGGGGGGATATCGACATGTGGTTGAAATACATCAACTCGCTACGCCTGCGCATGCTGACCCGGGTAAGTGGAACATCGGAATTTTCCTCCCGTGCGACCGCCGAGATCAATGCGATTCTGTCGAATCCTACCAACTATCCCATCGTGGCTTCCAATGCGGATAACATCACCTTCCGAAAGCACGAATTGGGAACCCTCATCGGAGCCAATGATTTTCAAACTGGCTTGGAAGATTGGAACGGTAACGTAGCAGGAAAGGTAATTTTGGAGCACATGCTCACCAACGACGATCCCCGACTTACCTATGTATTTGAGCCGGGTGAAGCAGCCGAAGGAGAATACATCGGACTGGATCCGTTTTTGAGTGCCTCCGTGCAGACCGAATTGATCGGTTCCAATACGGTGGCCATTTACAACCGCTCGACGCTAAGCCGAAACCAGTACTTTCCCGGAATGCTGATCAATTCCAGTCAGGTACATTTTATGGCGGCAGAGCATTACCTTAAGGCTGGACAGGATGCACAGGCCAGAGCCCATTACGAGACAGGCATACGCGAGTCCGTGCATTATTACGACATGCTTCGCGGCATGAGTAATAATAACATTTCTCCCGAGCCTACCGCTCCCACGGATGCCGCCATCGATGCGTACCTTGCCGATGCGGATATTAGCTGGGATGGTGCCACAGACATGACCGAAAAGATGAAGCGAATCGCACAGCAGCGATGGCTGCACTTTAACGTGGTGCAACCCAATGAGAACTGGGCCGAAATGCGACGTGTGGATGAATTTGAACTGGAATTCTGGGAAGACAGCTCCAACCAGCAACGCCTTCCTCCCAACCGATGGATTTATCCAGGATCGGAAGCCACGTATAACCTGGAGAATTACCAGCGCGTACAGGCGAACGATAACCTGACCACCCCACTTTTCTGGGATAATTAATTGCGGATTATCGCAGGCAATGCCTGTTTGAAAAGGGCATCCACCGGGTGCCCTTTTTTTTTACCCTGGGGCCATCAATAGCTCCGGCTGGAAAATCAGCGGAGCCTTACGGAGGGAATTGACAAAAATTCTCTATCTTGGTTTGAAAATTTTCTTCACCAATAACCGATATTCCGTTCATGGCTCGATTCCCAATTGCAGTAACCCTGATTTTCAGCTGTATTTTCACTTTTTTTTCCAGCTGTTCCTCCGAAAAGAACGAGGAGCAAACCCTCCCAAAAAAGCCCAATATCATTGTTATTTACATGGATGACCTGGGATATGGGGACATGAGTGCTTACGAGGCCGGTAGCCTGGAAACCCCGAACATGGATTTTTTGGCAAATGGAGGGATGAAATTCACGAAGGCCTACGCTTCCTCTGCTACCTGTACGCCCAGTCGCTATGCCTTGCTTACCGGAACCTATCCCTGGCGTAACGAAAATGCCAAAATCTTGCCAGGAACAGCTCCGCTACTTATTGGCACGGACGAGTTGACGCTCCCGAAAATGTTGAAAAAACAGGGCTATACCACGGCCGTGGTGGGTAAATGGCACCTGGGTTTGGGTACCGGCCAGGTAAATTGGAACGAACCGATCAGCCCGGGACCAAATGAAGTGGGCTTTGATTATTCCTACATCATGGCGGCCACCCAGGATCGGGTGCCCACCGTTTACCTGGAAAACGGACTGGTTCAGGGCCTGGACCCCAACGATCCCATTGAAGTGAGCTATAGCGAAAACTTCGAAGGAGAACCTACAGGAAAGGATAACCCCGAGCTGCTAACCATGAATTGGCATCACGGGCACAATAACAGCATCGTCAACGGGATCCCCCGCATTGGTTATATGAAAGGCGGGGAGAAAGCCCGATGGGTGGACGAAGACATGGCCGATCATTTTCTGGAAAAAGCCAGTGCGTACGTACGGGAAGATCGGGAAGAACCATTCTTTTTGTACTATGCCTTTCAGCAACCCCATGTGCCGCGTACACCTCACCCACGGTTTGTCGGCAAGTCTGGCATGGGGCCCAGGGGAGATGTGATTTTGGAAGCCGATTGGTGTATCGGACAGTTTATGGAAACCCTGGAGGAAGCGGGATTGCTGGAGAATACCCTGGTGATTTTTAGCAGTGACAACGGTCCGGTGTTAAACGACGGTTATTACGATGAGGCCGTGGAAAAACTAGGTGACCATACGCCTTGGGGACCGTTTCGAGGAGGAAAATACAGTTTGTTTGAAGCAGGCACACGCCTGCCCTTTATTACCTACTGGAAAGGGACCATCGCGCCGGGAGAGTCCGATGCATTGGTCAGCCAATTGGATTTGTTGAATTCTCTGGCCGCCTTGACGGGCAGTTCCGAACGCAGTGCGGATGGAAAGGACCTAATGCATACCTTTCTCGGAAAGTCAGAGCAGGGTAGGGAATCCCTGGTGCTGGAAGCAACCACGCGTACCGCTTTCCGGCAGGGAGACTGGGTGCTCATTCCCCCCTATGGTGGTCCGGCGGTAAATACCCAGGTAAACATCGAACTGGGAAACGATACTGATTTTCAATTGTATGATTTGAGTCGGGATAAGGGACAGCAAGAAAACCTGGCCGAGTCACACCCCGAAAAGTTGAAAGCCCTATTGAAGGATTTCATTGCGATCCGGGGCGAAGGCTTTGTGAATACGGAGGCCCTGGAATTGAAATAGAACCTGCGAAGGGGCCTGATTGGCGAATGGCGCCGTTTCTTTTAAAATTCGACGTTTACCCGTAAAAGAAATAAACGAGATGAAAGGATATACCGATGTACTGCTTGGATTGCTAGCCGCTTGCTTTTTGTTGCCGGGCAACGGCATGTGCCAGGAGAAACCCCAGGTAATCGTATTGACGGATATTGGAGGAGATACCGACGACGAGCAAAGCCTGACGCGTTTTTTGTATTACGCGGATCATTTTGATATCCTGGCGCTATGTGCCTCGAGTAGGATGGGACACGGGCAGGACATTCGACCTGAGATCATTCGGGCGCAGCTGGACGCCTATGGAGAAATTTATCCCAACCTGCGCTTGCATTCGGATGATTTCCCTCATCCGGACTCGCTTTTTTCCCGGGTTCGGGAAGGTCTGGGCAATTCCAAAGACCTTGGGGAGGGGTTTGATAGCGATGCCTCGGAAGCCATCATCGACCTGGTCGACCGGTCCGATGCGTTGGTTCATATCCCGATTTGGGGTGGTTCGCGGGAACTAGCGCAGGCCCTTTGGCGGGTGAAACAAAGCCGTTCGCCGGAGGCGGTGGATGCCTTCTGCCAAAAAATTCAGGTGCATGCCATCGGGGACCAGGACGGGCACCGGGAGTACCTGATCCGGGAGTTTAAGGCGCTAAACGTTATTGCTAATGGTTTTGCCTGGCAGGGTTTTACGGGTATTCGGGAATTATCCGCTTTTCGGGGCATGTACATGACCGGCGATCAAAGCATGCAGGACGGAGACTGGGTACGGGCGAATATCCACGGAAACGGCCCGCTTAGCGAGCGCTATCAATTGCACGGGCATGGGACAAACGGGATGAAAGAAGGAGATAGCCCCTCCTTTCTGGGCTTACTTGCCAACGGGCTGAATGTACCCGACCAACCGGAATGGGGAGGCTGGGGAGGCCGGTACCGCCGATTGCGCGGTAATCTTTACATAGACGCCCCGGATTTCCTGGACGGCACCCTCAACGAACGCCACTCGGTGGCACGCTGGCGCAAGGCGTTTCAATCCGATTTTATGGCGCGCGTGCAATGGGCGCATCGTTCCTACGGAGAAGCAAATCACAACCCAGTAGTGGTAGTGAACGGGCATGCCGGTACCGAACCGGTACTTGTTTCTGCGAACGCAGGGGAGCTTATACGGCTGGAGACGGAGGGAACCTACGACCCGGACGGGCAGGAGCTGGCGTTCCACTGGTGGGTGTACGAGGAAATTTACCGTCCCGATGCAGACCTTCAAATGGTATACGAAGCAGCCGGTACGGCGGTGACACTGACCATGCCAGACCTGGCTCCGGAGCAGGCCATTCACCTGATTCTTGAAGTGCGGGATACTGGCAGCCCCTCCCTGACTGCCTATAAGCGCATACGTCTAATTTCCTCGGAATGAAAACAGGTTGCACAACTTTGTACGTATTTCTTGCTTTTCTGGCGGCGGCCTGCGAGTCGGTACCGGCTGAGCGATCGGAAGCCGAAGCGTCTTCCGGAATCCGGCCCTGGGCAGCGAACCCGGCCTATTGGGAATACCGGGGCGAACCGGTACTTCTACTGGGAGCGACGGATAACGATAATTTGTTTCAGAACCTCCACCTGAAATCCCACCTGGACAGTCTGCATGCGGTGGGAGGAAACTATATCCGTAATACCATGAGCGATCGGGATCCGGGAGACCTACGCGCTTTCGCCCGAAACGGGGAGGGCAAATACGATTTGAATACCTGGAACGATGCCTATTGGCGGCAATTTGACAGCCTGCTGCGGTGGACGGCCGAACGGGATATCGTTGTACAAATTGAAATTTGGGACCGCTTTGATCACTCCCGGGATAATTGGCGAACGGATCCCTACCACCCGGCAAATAATACCAACTACACCTACGAAAGTGCCCGATTGGATAGCTTGTATCCCAATCACCCCGGCGCCAACGAACAGCCCTTTTTTTATACGGTTCCAGCCCTGGATCACAATCCGGAGTTATTGGCCTACCAGGAATCGTTTGTGCGAAAACTCCTAACGCATTCCCTGCCCTATGACCACGTGTTGTACTGCATCGACAACGAAACCAAAGGGGAAGACGCGTGGGCGCTGTATTGGGCCGCGTTTTTAAAAAAAGAAGCCGGGGAAAAGGAAATCATGGTCACCCAAATGTGGGACGATTGGGATATCACCTCTGCCATGCATCGGCGAACACTCGATCGACCGGACACCTTCTCCTACATCGACCTGTCCCAAAACAGCCACAATACCGGGCAACAAAACTGGGACAAGGCTCGGGCCATCTTTGAGTACATCGAACCCAATCCCAGGCCAGTCAACGGTACCAAAATTTATGGCAGTAGTACCAGCTCCTGGGTGAACCGGGGAATTGATGGCAGGCACGCGGTAGAAACGTTCTTTCGCAATATCCTTGGCGGATTTGCATCGAGCCGCTTTCATCGTCCGCCATCCGGTCTGGGGCTCTCGATTCCCTCCATGCGGGCCATCGCGTCGGTAAGAAAAGTGGAGGAAAAAGTACGGTTTTGGGAAATGCAGCCACGCATGGACCTGCTTGCTGACCGGGAGGAAAACGAGGCCTACTGTGCCGCCAACGAGGGAAGGTATTACCTGATTTATTTTCCAGAAGAGGGAGAAGTGCTAGTGGATATTTCCGCCATGGGCGGAACCGGCGTACTTCATTGGCTTTCGGTACGCGACGCAAAATGGCTGTCGGCCAGCAATATTTCCGAAAATGAAACCCTCACATTAAAGAGTCCGGTACGAAATGGCAGCATTGCGCTGCTCGTAAAAAAATAACTGCGAACAAGGCAGCATCAATGTCGGCATGAACCTATCCGCGATGCTTTGGCTGGCGGTGCGGCGGATAGATTCGAAAGTTTTTGAAAAAAACGAAACGGTAAGACAGACAAAGCATGAACCATACAGTCCATACAAACCGCAGGGGAGGCGGCCTTCTACCCTTGCTGCTGCTATTCTTGGGATTGGTCGCCTGTGGTGCGCCCGAAGCATCGTTGGATCGCCCCAATATTCTATGGATTTCCCACGAAGACTTGAGTCCCATATACGGCTGCTATGGAGACAGCTATGCACGGACCCCGAATATTGATCGCCTGGCGGAGACGAGCATCCGGTTTACCCAGGCTTTTTCCAATGCGCCAATCTGTGCGCCGGCCCGATCCACGCTGATTACCGGCAGGTATGCCGTTTCGTTGGGAACACAGCACTTGCGCTCCGAAATTCCGGTGCCCGAGGGGATGAAAATTTTACCGGAAGTGCTGCGTGAAGCGGGCTATTATACGAGTAACAATGTTAAAACCGATTACAATTTTGATCATCAGGGTCGCTGGGACGAAAGCAGCAGGGAAGCCCACTGGCGCAATAGGTCCGAAGGACAGCCTTTTTTCAGTGTTTTCAACTTTATGATGACGCATGAGGGGCCGACAAATGCGCTGCGCGACAGCGATACTGAGTCGCTGCAGGTCTTCAGTGCGCCCGATCAGGCAGTATTGCCACCGCACCTTCCCGATAGTCCAAAAATGCGAGAAATTTGGGCCCATATGTACGACTTGCTGGCAGTTTTCGATCAGGAAGTGGGTAGGCTGCTTGCCGAGTTGGAAGCCGACGGGTTGCTGGAGGAAACCATCGTGTTTGTCTTCTCGGATCACGGACATGGTTTGCCCGGGCACAAGCGCTGGTTGGATAATGCCGGTTTACAGGTTCCTTTTATCCTGCACGTGCCGGATAAATACAAGCACCTCGTCAGCAACCTATCCGCTCCCGTAACGGACCACAAAGTGGGTTTTGTGGATTTTGCCCCCACGGTGATCGGGCTTGCGGGAGCCGCAGTCCCGGAAGGCATGGAAGGGACCAACTTCTTGGGCGAAACAGCGGAGGAAAAAGAATTTATATTTGGCTACCGGGACCGGGCGGACGATTGTTACGAAGTATCCCGGTCGGTGTTTGACGGCAGGTATTTGTACGTGCGTCATTTTATGCCACAGTTGCCCTATTACCAGAATGCCCTGATATTTAATAAGGGGGGGAGTTACGAAGAGATCAATCGCTTGAGGGCCCTGGGGCAGTTATCCGAGCCGGTCCGGCAATTTTTTCTACCCAAGCCGGTAGAATTGCTGTACGATTTGGAAAACGATCCCCTGGAACAAACCAACCTGGTCGCTAATCCGGAAGTGGCGGAACGGGTTTCCCATTTGCGTGAAGCCTTGGATGCTTGGATGATTCGCCATCGGGATACCGGGTTGATTTCGGAAGGAATCATGATGGCGCAGGCCAAAGCGGCAGGAAAAAGCGTGTACGAAATCGCCCGGGAGTATTCTCCCGAGCGGTTTCGGTCCATCCTGGAGGTGGCCCAATTGGTGGGAAAGGTGGAGGACCCGGCGATACTGGAATCGTTTTTTGTAGCCACCGAACCGGCACAGCGGTTTTGGGCCCTGGTGGCATTGGATGCTTATTCTGGTGAAATCGATGCGGTAATGCCTTCGGTGCGCCGACTGCTTGAGGACAAAATGGCAGCCGTACGAACCAAGGCCGCTGAGATTTTGGCCGGACGAAAAAATGATCCGGAGGCTTTTGCCGTATTGGAAGAACTATTAAAACAGGAAGACGAGGTACAGGTATTGCAGGCCGCGATCAGCGTGCGGCAGTTGGGCGAGAACGCCCAACCCTTGCTGGCTGCCATTCAAAACGAAGTCTTTCCGAAATACAGTGGCGAAATCTGGGGCCGGTACAAAAGCTGGAGTTACCCCATGTTTATCGGAATGGCGTTGGATCAAACCCAGATAAACTGTGGCGTGGTGGTAAACACCCGTCGATGAGTTGTGATTTTTTTTGGCGAAATGAAGGGGATTTTGTCAGTGAAAGCCCTTGTTTTTTTGCAAGTCCAGCTCCTTACTCAAAACAAATTATCAGAAATCGGTAAAAGTTTCGAATTGTTTGATAGTTTAGCAGGACGAAAACAGCGGTAATTATTTTTGGTTTTGGTAGCGTGTATACCAAAGCATATTTTTAACAGTAATTGGCAATCATTCTTATGCGTTCGATTAACGAAAATGCAACTCCAATCCGTGTGGATTCTTTCCGGATGGATTTGTTTTTTGACTTGTCACTGGATCTATTGTGTATCGCAGGATTTGACGGCTATTTCAAGAAAGTCAATCCTGCCTTGAAAAAAGTGCTGGGCTATTCCGATGAGGAATTGTATACCCGCTCAATCGATACTTTTGTTCATTCCGAGGATCTGAAACGAACCTCCCATGCCCGGAACACGATTGTGGAAGGCATGCCCCTGATGCATTTTGAAAACCGGTATTTATCCAGGGAAGGAGAAACACTTTGGTTTTCCTGGACATCGGTTCCAGACAAGGAACAGCAATTGATTTACGCGATTGCCAAAAACATCACCCACAAAAAGAAAATTGAAGAAGAGCGAAATTTGTTGATCGCCAAATTAACCCAATCCAACAAACAATTAAAAGAATTGACCTTTACTACTTCCCATGATCTGCGTTCCCCGGTAAACAATTTACTGGCCCTATTCAGCTTGGTGAATGCCCGCACCATGGAAAAATCGGAGATGTTGGAGTTTATTGATATGATGCAGCTTTCCACCGAAGGACTAAAAAACACCCTGGACGGCTACGTCGACAATTTGAGTCAGCGGGATGTATTGGCGGTATCGCTGGAACCGGTGGAGCTGGACACAAGCTGTAAAAAGGTGATGCATTCCATTCGGTCGCTCATTGAAACGTCCAAGACCCAAGTCTTGATGGATTTTTCCAAAGGAAACAGGGTCAACTTCAATGCCGGTTACCTGGAAAGTATTTTCCTCAACCTGTTTACCAATTCGATCAAATACGCGAGGCCGGGAACCGTTCCCCTCATTTCCATCCATTCGCAGCTGGTCAACGAGCGTACCCAATTGGTTTTTTCGGATAATGGGATTGGATTTGATACGGATAAGATTGGAGACAAGTTATTCGGTTTTAGAGAGACCTTTCATTCCAACGCAGACGGCAAGGGTATTGGCTTGTATTTGGTTCACAGCCATATCACCTCACTGGGAGGTAAAATCGAGGCAGCCAGCAAACCGGGAGAAGGGGCACGGTTTACCATTACCTTTTAGGGCTGAAATGTGCCAGCCACTGCCACTTTCCGATTCGACTCCTGTTAGGTCCCGGAGAGGCAAATTGGTTTTCCGGCCATTCATTTCGTTCCCTGGTACAAACGCATGGGACTCCCGCCGGAGCCTTGTGAGATGGACTGCAGCCTACATTCAGGGTATTTCTTTCTTGCGCCGCTAGCCTATTCCGACGGGTGGCGATGCAATGGCCGGGGTATTGGCCGTGTTTCCATCAATGTCGGTTGGTTTTGCGGCGTACTTGCTACTAGTTTGCAGTTTATGTCTTATATTCCGGGCATGTTACTACAGGGCATTGATTGGCTGATCCTCCTTCTGTTTTTTGCATTGTCGCTGGGGATAGGCTTGTACAGTTCCAAAAAATCATCCGAAAACGTTCAGGAGTTTTTTAAAGCAGGAGGCAATTTGCCCTGGTGGGTATTGGGAATATCGATGGTTGCCACGACCTTTTCCACCGACACCCCCAATTTGGTCACCGATATTGTTCGAAAAAATGGCGTCTCCGGGAATTGGGTTTGGTGGAGCTTTTTGCTGACCGGCATGCTGACGGTTTTTTTCTTTGCCAGGTTATGGAAGCGTTCGGGAGTACTTACCGATATTGAATTTTACGAATTGCGGTACAGTGGTCGACCGGCCTCGTTTCTTCGGGGATTTCGCGCCTTGTACCTGGGTATTTTTTTTAATGTGGTGATCATATCCGGGGTCTCGCTCGCGGCGATCAAAATCGGAGGGGTGCTATTGGGCCTCAGTCCCTTGCCCGTTTTGCTGATATCCGGGTTTGTCACGGTACTGTACAGCACGCTGGGTGGCCTGCGTGGCGTGGTGTTTACGGATTTTCTGCAATTTGGACTTTCCCTTGCAGGGGCCATCGCCGCGGCTTGGGTGTCGGTCAATCATCCCGCTGTCGGTGGGTTGGATCAATTGATTCAGCATCCCGATATTACCGATAAACTGAATTTTATCCCTGACATCAATCATTGGGAACTATTTTTGGCGGTATTTCTGATCCCGGTATTTGTGCAGTGGTGGTCGGTTTGGTATCCGGGTTCAGAGCCGGGCGGGGGCGGATTTATCGTACAGCGGATGCTGGCAGCCAAGAACGAAAACCATGCGCTTTCCTCCATCATGTTGTTTACAATCGTGCATTATGCCATCCGCCCTTGGCCCTGGATTTTGGTCGCCCTGTGCAGCATCCTGGTTTTTCCGGACATGGATGCATTGCGGGATGCTTTTCCAAATGCCGATGCTTCTATTGTGCAGGACGACATGGCCTATCCCGCCATGCTATCGTTCATGCCGGTAGGGATCATGGGACTGGTAGTCACCTCCTTGGTGGCCGCCTACATGTCTACCCTCTCCACCATGCTTAACCTTGGTTCTTCCTATGTGGTGAACGATTTTTACCAGCGATTTATCCGACCCGACGCTTCCCAAAAACACCTGATTGCCGTCGGGCGGCTGACCACGATAGGAATCATGGTAGTGGGGGGCTACGTGGCCCTGCACCTGGAAAATGCATTGCAGACCTTTGGTATTTTGCTTCAGATCGGGGCGGGAACGGGATTGATTTACATCTTGCGCTGGTATTGGTGGCGAATCAATGCCCTCAGCGAATTGGTGGCCATGGCCGCCTCTTTTTTGGTTGCCCTGTATTTCGCATTTTTGCACGAGCTGTATTTCGAGCCGCTCCCAAATGCCGCCGAATTGATAGCGGGTATTTTATTCACGACGGGGAGCTGGGTACTAACGGCTTATTGGACCAGGTCCACGGACAGAGAGGTCCTAGTCGCTTTTGTGCAAAAAACAAAGGCCCCCGGCCCCGGCTGGAAGCGAATCCATGCCTACCTGGAAAAAACTGGCCAAAAGGTGGACACCAGGCAGTATTTTGATTTTCAGGCTGCGTTGTTGGCTTTCGCCGCAGGGATTACCGCTGTATACGCCTTTTTGTTTGGGACCGGGTCGATCTTATTCGGCAACCCGGGTTCCGGACTGCTATTGCTGCTGCTTGCCGCTACTGCATTTGGCGTGCTATTTTTATTAAAGAAACGATTGCTATAGGCAATACTCGCCAACAGGAACATGGCCTGTGCGCATGAAGGATTTTACTAACCCGTGCCACCTGTGAGGGCGAAGGGTCATGCCTCCCCTCCAATGGAAGTGGGTTAATCTTTAGCCTACCCCCCTGGAAGAGAAAGGCTCCGGTGTTGAAAAATTCTTCAAAATAGCTCTTTTCGGGTGTCTCACCTGCAGCACTTTATCCGTCTTGTCTTCGGAATCGTGGGTTTGCAAACCGGATGTGGTAGCATACGTCAATTCGACGTTTTTCTGTTCGGAAACCAACCCGACAGGCCTTGAGCTGAAAAAAGTGAAATTAAATTTGTGTTAGATTTACTAATTATTTCTGGTTGATCGAAAAATTTAAATAAATTTGAAAAAATTTTCATACGCACCTGAGTTTGCATGACTGTGGCATTCCAATGAAACACCAGATTTTAACGTTTTTTTTCCTGCTACTTGGTATTTCCGGGTTTGCGCAGCGGATTTCCATTAGCGGGACCGTGACGGAAGCGGGCACGGGTGAACACCTGATCGGTACCAATGTTTTCGATCGGGTATCCGAAAAAGGCGCGGTTGCGAATCAATTTGGCTTTTACAGCTATACTACCTCAGCCGATAGCGTGGACCTTTACTTTAGTTTTGTCGGTTTTCAGACCAAAAACTTCCGTATGAAGGTAGCGCAGGACACCGTTGTCAACGTGTCGCTGCTGCCCGATGGGAACCTGGAGGAAGTCGTGGTATCGGCGGCAGGAATGGACCAGATTCAGGAAGTCACCAAGATGAGTTCGATCAACGTGCCCCTGAAGCAAATCAAAGAATTGCCCGCATTTATGGGCGAGGTGGATGTGTTCAAGGTATTGCAATTGCTGCCCGGCGTGCAATCGGGCACGGAGGGTGGAAGTGGCTTGTACGTACGGGGAGGGGGACCGGACCAAAACCTGATATTGCTCGACGGAGTACCCGTGTACAATGCCTCGCACCTTTTCGGTTTTTTTTCCATCTTTAACGCCGATGCCATCAACAATGTGGAATTGATCAAAGGAGGTTTTCCCTCCCGCTATGGCGGTCGTTTGTCATCGGTGATCGATATCAGCATGAAAGAGGGCAACATGCAGGAATACAAAGGCGAAGGGTCAATCGGGTTGATTGCTTCCAAAGTGACGGTAGAAGGCCCCATTGTCAAGGATCAGACCTCCTTTATTCTCTCTGCCCGGAGAACCTACCTGGATTTGCTGGCACGTCCCATTATCAAAGCCACCACGGCCGGCGAGGAAAATATCGGGTATTATTTTTACGACCTCAACGGTAAAATCAATCACATCATCAACGATAAGAACCGGCTGTACCTGAGCGTGTATTCCGGAGACGATAAAGCCTATTCCCGGTACAAGGATTTTTATGTTTTCGAAAACGAGCGAACGGATTACGAAGATGAATTTGGCCTGAGTTGGGGGAATTTCATCACCGCGCTTCGCTGGAACAATGTGATCAACAGCCGTCTCTTTAGCAACCATACCTTTACCCATAGCCGGTATAAGTTTGACTTGTTTAGCAATTACGATGAGCGGATTACGGGAGCAGGTGTGGACGAAAGGAGTTCCTATTCCGAGCGGTATTTTTCAGGGATTCGGGACTGGGCAGCCAAGTCGGACTTTGAGTACATTCCCAATCCCGATCACTATATCCGCTTTGGCGTAAATGGAATTTTGCATCGCTTTTCTCCGGGGGTGTATGCGAGCAGAAGTAGTGCGGCCGATAACGATCTCCGGCTGGGAGCCGACGAGCTCGATTCTTTTGAATACGCCGCTTATGCCGAGGACGACATCAACTTCAGCGACCGATTGAAAGCCAACCTAGGGCTTCATTATTCCGGGTTTATCTCGGACGGGCAGCATTACCGCTCCCTGCAGCCCCGCATCGCAGCACGCTATCTGGTGAATGCTTCTACTTCGCTAAAGGCTTCCTTTGTGACCATGGCACAATTTATCCACCTGCTGACCAATGCGGGATTGGGACTTCCCACGGATCTTTGGGTACCCGCTACGCCCAGGATTGGCCCACAGGAAGCCATGCAGGTAGCCGTAGGTGGCGTAAAAAACGTGAACGGTTTCGAAATCAGCCTGGAAGCCTATTACAAGACCATGGACGGCTTGATCGAGTACAAGGACGGGGCTACGTACCTGAACCTGGACCAGGACTGGCAGGACAAAGTAGCTGTGGGCGAAGGCAAAAGCATTGGCGCCGAATTTCTTGTACAACGCAAGGTCGGCAGGGTTTCGGGCTGGCTGGGCTATACGCTATCGAATACCGAACGAAGGTTTGACGAAGTCAATTTTGGGGAGTGGTTTCCCTACAAATACGACCGGAGGCACGACGTAAGTTTTGCCTTGACACACGAATGGAAGGACAACAAGGATTTTTCCCTGGCCTGGGTTTATGGAACGGGAAATGCGGTTTCTCTGCCTACCCAGCGGTACGAGGGATTGGAAATGAACCGCTTTAGTGGAGGAATCAGACCGAACGTCAATTACTACGAAAGTAGAAATAATTTCAGAAACCGGGACTACCACCGCCTGGACCTGAGTTTTAGCTGGTGGAAAACCAAACGATGGGGCGAGCGCAAATGGACACTGGGAATATACAATGTATACAGCCGAATGAATCCGTTTTTCATGGATTTGGGCTACGACCGGCAGGGAAACCGGAAGTTGATGCAATACAGCCTTTTCCCCATCATTCCCTCGTTTGCTTACGCATTTAAATTCTAATAGCTGATGAAAACATGCCTTCACTATATCCGGAATTTCAGCCAGCTGGGTTACCTGCTTCTCCTTGTCCCGTTTTTGTTCGCCTGTGAAACCGTGGTTGATATCGAAATTCCCTTCGACAAACCCCAGGTGACGATGAATGCCAATCTCCAAAACAACCTGTTTCCCGCAGTACGGCTGACCTACAGCAAGCACATCCTGGACAACGAGTGGGAGTTTAGCCCCATTCCCGATGCAGCAGTCAGCCTGATCCATCAAAACGAACGCTACCCGTTGAGCTTCAATGAGGTGACCGGTGAATACACAAACTTGCAGCTGCTGCTACGGGAAGGGAATACCTATACCCTGGAAGCGGAGTTACCCGGATACGAAATCGTTCGTGCCACCGAAAGTATTCCGCTTTCGGTACCAATTAAGCAGGTAGTGTACCAGGGCCGGGTACAGGTGGACTCCTGGTCATCCAGGGAAGACGTCCGTTTGCTGTTTGACGATCCGGAAGGTGAAAACTATTACGAAATTTCCGCCGACTATTTCGGGTATTATTCGTATGTGGACGAGCAGGGAAACACCGTCCTGTACGAAAACAACTATCCGCTCTACCTGGAGCCAAAGAATCCTACGTACGAAAGGGATTACAATACCTATGGGAAATTGCTGATAGACGATCGCTTGTTTGAGGGGCAGGAAGCCAATCTCGAGCTGTTTATAGAAAGTTCGTTCTCTCCGGATGCCCAGGGGGGTGAAATTCGATTTACCCTGAAAACCGTCTCCAGAAATTACTTCCAATTTCATACGACGTACGGATTGCAATGGTGGAACGAGGGAGATCCCTTTGCCCAGCCGGTGCAGGTTTTTTCGAACATTTCCAATGGAATCGGGATCCTGATGGCAGAAAGCCTTTCCGTTTTCAAGGTGTCCCCACCAGCCCAGTAAGAGCAGTAAGGCCAACCGGGCTTCCCGTCGTCGGGGTAGTTATCCCCGGAAAGAAGCGTTCCCCACCAGTTGGGTGAAGGCATGCGAAACGACGGGCAAAATCCATCCCATGTAGGAAGATCCGTGCTTTTTTAATAGTTGAGCCGCTCCAGTTCCTCTGGGGAAAGCGGGATTTCTTCTTCGAAATGAAGCGTCCAGCCCATGGTTTTGGTGAGGATGTATATTTTTGATAGCTCGCTGAGCAAGCGTTCGCGGGCATCGGTCTTCAGGTCAGACTGCGCGATCTTCTTCTCCAGCAGCTGATGCACGCTTCCTTTGATTTTGTTGTAATCGTCCGCATCAAATTCGTTAAAGTAATCCTGGCTTACGTCGTAATATTCCAAATCGGGGTAAATGTTGATTTCTGGTTCCGGGAGCTGTACAATCCGTACCTGCCTGGCTTCGGTATCAATTTCTGTTTTTAGTTGGCGCAAATCGTATCCCACGGTCACTTTTGCATTGACGATGACCAATGCTTTTTTATTGGCAGAAAAAATATCAAAGTAGTTTTTACGGGAGTTTTTGTAACTCAACACCTGGGAAAAGTAGCCTTCGGTTACCACCAGCTTTCCTACCTGCCGGATTTGTTGCTCCAGCAGGGCGGTATTTTGTTGGAGTTCCTGTTTTTCGTTGGTTTGACGGACGAACAACTGGATCAATCCATACAACAAAAGGGCAGTAACGATCCCAGCCAAAAACCTCATCATACCTTCGTGTTTTTACGCATACCTGCAAACGGTTTTGTAAAAGAAAGGAGAAAAAGGGGAGCTTGCAACTTGGGCGGCCGGGAAAGGGGTAATTTCTTCGCAAATCCCCCCTTTACAACAAAATTTTACAAAACGTTTTAAAAGAAGCGTACATTCAATATCTTAGTGAAATTAGCCCAATTACCTAACCTTAATGTATTGGATATGGAAGATTCCCCCTGGTTTACATTTTACCCCAAATCGGTACCCACCTCGATAGACCCGGACGAGTTTAGCAGTGTGGTGGATTTATTGGAAGAAAGCATCGGGAAATATGGAGATGCCGTTGCCTATGAGTGCATGGGAAAAACCATTTCTTTTAATGAATTGGATGTCTTATCAAAGACCTTTGCGGCATTTCTTCAGCAGGAGCTGCAGCTGAAAAAGGGAGACCGCATCGGTATCCAAATGCCCAACTTGCTGCAATATCCGGTCGTCATGTTTGGCGCGCTCCGGGCAGGGCTGATTGTGGTAAACACCAATCCGCTGTACACGGCGTCTGAGATGAAGCATCAGTTTACCGATGCCGGTGTAAAGGCGGTGGTGATTTTGGCAAATTTTGCCCATAATCTGGAGAAAATACGGAAAGAATCCGGAATCAATCACGTGGTCGTTACCGAAATCGGAGACCTATTGGGGGGACTGAAGGGAGCGATTGTTAACCTGGTCGTGAAATACGTGAAAAAAATGGTGCCTGCCTATTCCATTCCGGATGCCTGGTCTTTCAAAAAGGCAATGGCAGCAGGCAATCCGACGGCCTTTGAAAAGCAGGGAATGGAGGGCGCCGATTTGGCCTTTCTTCAATACACCGGAGGTACCACCGGAGTTTCCAAGGGAGCGATGCTGAGTCACCGCAACATTGTTGCCAACATGCAGCAAATCTCTGCCTGGATGAAACCAAAGCTACGGGAACGGGAGGAGACGGTCATAACGGCCCTGCCGCTGTACCATATTTTTGCCCTTACCGTCAATTGCCTGGCCATGATGAAGATCGGTGCACATAACGTGCTGATCACCAATCCCCGGGACATGCCCGGTTTTTGCAAGGAACTAAAGAAACACCGATTTAGTGTGTTTACAGGTGTCAATACCCTTTTTAATGGCTTGTTGAATCAGGAGGCCTTCCGATCCCTGGACTTTGGATCCCTGAAAATAGCCGTAGGCGGAGGAATGGCCGTGCAGCAGGCCGTTGCCCGCCGCTGGCAGAAAGTGACCGGTACCCCACTAGCCGAAGGGTACGGCCTTACCGAAACCTCTCCGGTGGTTTCCTGCAATCCCATCGATGGAACGGAACGGCTCGGCACGATTGGTGTGCCTCTTCCCAATACGGAGGTTAAGGTGGTGGACGATGCCGGAAATGAGTTGCCTTTGGGCGAGCGAGGTGAGCTCTGTGTGAAAGGTCCACAGGTAATGCCGGGTTATTGGCAACGGCCAGAAGAAACCGCCGCCGCATTTTACGGGGAATGGTTCAAGACAGGGGATATCGCCGTATTGGACGAGGATGGATTTCTGTGCATCGTTGACCGGAAGAAGGAGATGATCTTGGTTTCGGGATTCAACGTGTACCCCAACGAGGTGGAAGATGCGTTGGCGGCACACGAGATGGTCAACGAAGTAGGGGTGATTGGGATACCGGACGAGAAATCGACCGAACGGGTGATTGCCTACGTGGTGAGCAATGATCCTTCGCTTAAAGCAGAGGAATTAATCGAATTTTCCCGGGAAAACCTGACCAGCTATAAGGTGCCCAAAGAAATCCATTTCGTTAGCGAACTCCCCAAATCCAACGTTGGAAAAATACTTCGGCGGGTAATCCGCGAAAACCACGAAAAAAAGCTACAAGCGTAGGCTAGGCCCTCCGCTCATCGGCTTTCAAGTTTCTTAGGACCCTGGCGGGATTGCCTCCCGCCACTACATCCGAAGGCAGGTCTTTGGTGACTACGGCTCCCGCTGCCACAATGCTGCGTGCGCCGATGTGCACCCCGGGACAGATGATGGCCCCGCCGCCTACCCAGACATCATCCTCGATGCGGATGGGCCTCCCGTATTCCAATAAAGATCCCCGGGTGGCTGCATCAAGGGGATGCGTGGCTGCATAAATCTGCACATTCGGTCCAAACAGGCAGCGGTCGCCGATATGTACCGGTGTTACGTCCAGCACCACACAATTGAAATTGAAGAACACCTGGTCGCCCACCCGTATATTGTAGCCATAGTCGCAGAAAAAAGGAGGCTCCAATCCAACGTCTGCACCCACCGCTCCCAGTAATTGGGAAAGTACCTGCTGCCGAAGCAGCGTTTCATCCGGGGCGCTGTCGTTTAGCTTTTTTAATAAGACCCGGGCTTGAAGCCGTTCTTTGGAAAGCTCCGGGTCGGAGGCGAGGTACAACTCGCCTGCGAGCATTTTTTCTTTTTCTGTTTTCATTTTTCCGAAGCCAATAAGGATTTCAGTTGCTTGCAATGTCTTTTTTCATGGGCAATGATGATGTCAATGGCTGTATCCAGGGGATAGACTAGCCAGCGATTGGCGGGAGAGGCGATCATCAGACCTCGATTAAAATAAGGCTCTAGCTCTTGAAGGTAGGCCGATAGCCGATGCTGGGTGTCGACGAATGCCTGCTGCAGTTCTTTATCGTGCAGGGAATTACTTGGTTCCCAGGGGGAAAAGGTTTTGATCGGGGCAGGTTTTTGGTTAGCGGAAAGAATCAGTTCCCCCAATTTCCTGCCATAGAAAGGGATTTTTCCAAGCAGTGGCGCTTTGTAGCGTTGCTCGATAAGTTGATCAAAAATGGGGAAGTAGGATCGGTTTACCAGGACCAGGTGGTGTACTACCTGCATGGGGCTCCATTTTTCCGGGCCGGGCTTTTGATTGAGGGTAGTCAGGTCGTACCCATTTAGCAGCGTATCCACATCCCAGGTAATCTGGGTCAGTTCCATCTGCCAGGCATCGGCTTTTTCGTTCATTGCGTAGCGGGTTCGTTGGTTTATCCTTTCTGATACCTGGGCGGTGAATAAAAGTCGTTTCCCAACCATCAAAACTTAATATTACGCAAATGATAAGAGGAATTCAAGAAAGAATTTAAATCAATTCCTTTTGATTCTCCAGCCAATAGCCGTTATTTTATCTTTTGCTTATGTATGCCATCGTAGATATTGAGACTACCGGCGGCTTTGCTGCCCAGCACCGCATCATTGAGATTGCCGTTGTCTTTCACGATGGAGAAAAGATTACGGGCCATTACCAGCAGCTGCTTAACCCCCGGCGTTCGTTGCCGGCATTCATCACGGGCCTTACCGGAATTGATGCCGGTATGTTGGCGGATGCGCCCGATTTTTCTGCGATAGCCAATGATTTATGGGACTTGTTAGAGGGAAAAATTTTTGTTGCGCACAACGTGAGTTTTGATTATAACTTTGTCAAACAGGCATTTGCGCAGGAAAACAAGGATTTCAAACCCCGCCGCTTGTGTACGGTCCGGCTTGGTCGTAAGATTTTTCCCGGTCTCAGAAGCTACAGCCTGGGTCAATTGTGTGAGGCACGGGGTATTCGGGTAAAAGACCGGCACCGGGCGCTGGGAGATGCCTGGGCCACGGCTTTGCTCTTTGAGCAAATGCTTCGGGAAGACCGTACGGAAGAAATTCCCCGAGCCATCAAAGGGAAGGAAAAGGCACGCGTACTTCCGCCAAATATCAGCCACGAACAGTACAGGCAGTTGCCCACGGCCACAGGCGTCTACTATTTTCACGATAAAAACGGTAAGGTCATTTATGTGGGCAAAGCAGTCAATATCAAAAGCCGATTTGAAGGCCATTTTACCGGCAAGTCGAAGGTAAGCCTAAAATCCGAAATACATGCCGTCAGCTTTGAAGTCACGGGAAGTGAACTGCTTGCGCTATTGCTGGAAGCACTGGAAATAAAGCGGTTGTGGCCGAAATACAACCGCTCCCTGAAAGTAAAAGCAGCCTCCTGGGGGATTTTTGCGTACTCGGACCAACAGGGCTTTCAGCGGTTTCAGGTCAATAAGATTTTTCCGGGCGTAAAACCGATACTCACTTTTAGCAGTCATGCTGAAGCCTGGAAAAAACTGTTGGAAAAAACCAGTGAACTCGCGCTCTGCCCAAAGTTAACCGGGATACAGAAAACACCGGGAGCCTGCTACGATTTTGCCCTTGGAAAATGTGCCGGTGCCTGCTGTGGCTTCGAGGCACCCGAGGCGTACAACCGAAAGGCTGCTGTTTTGTGGGAGGAAGGCGGTAGCCGGGTAGGGGAGCGCTTTCTGATAAAAGACCGGGGAAGAAACCCGGAAGAGGAGGCCGTATTGCTCGTGGAGGATGGATTTTTGGCGGCATTTGGCTACATCGATCAGGCGACAGACCTGCAGCACAGTGGGGAAGTCCTTTCTTTTTTGAAGCCCGTAAAGCGTGTGGTGGAAACCCAAGCCTTGTTGCAGGCGTTTTTGCCGAAGTTACCCCAAAGCCGGATCATACCTCTGGCAGAAGATTGATTTCGATTTTCTGGATTAAAGTGTACCTTTGGCGCTCCAACTAACCTACGATTTACCCATGAAAATTAACGATTTGGATCCACTGATGCCCTACCAACCGCAAGAAAGCCGGTACGAATCCATGAAATTCAGGAGGTGTGGCAAAAGTGGCCTCGACCTGCCCATGCTATCCCTGGGTCTCTGGCATAATTTCGGGCATAGCGATGATTTCAGGAATGCGCGAACCATTCTTCGCACGGCTTTCGACCTCGGTATCACGCATTTTGACCTGGCCAATAATTACGGACCACCCTACGGGGCCGCGGAAGAAAATTTTGGAAGAATTTTTGAAAAAGATTTTAAGCCACTTCGGGACGAACTCCTAATCTCCTCCAAAGCCGGATGGGACATGT
Organism: Cyclobacterium xiamenense; assembly: GCF_009467825.1. GTDB lineage: Bacteria > Bacteroidota > Bacteroidia > Cytophagales > Cyclobacteriaceae > Cyclobacterium > Cyclobacterium xiamenense. The sequence goes on from NZ_WIOK01000012.1 coordinate 152,340, forward strand.
GGCCAGGCCCCTACGGGAATTTCGGTTCCAAAAAATACCTGGTGGCCAGCCTGGATCAAAGTCTTCGCCGCATGGGGCTGGACTACGTGGATATCTTTTACCACCATCGTCCCGATCCGGCCACCCCGCTGGAGGAAACCATGGCTGCGCTGGACCTGATCGTACGACAGGGGAAGGCCCTCTACGTAGGGATTTCTCAGTACAATGCGGAAGACACCGCGCGGGCATCGAAAATCCTGAAAAAATTGGGAACGCCCTGTTTGATTCACCAGCCGCGTTACAGCATGATGGATCGTTGGGTGGAGGATGGACTTTTGGATGTGCTGGAGACCGAAGGAATCGGAGCGATTGCCTTTTCTCCCCTGGAGCAGGGGGTGCTTACCAACAAGTACCTGAAAGGTTTTCCGGAAGACTCCCGGGCCGTGAAGGATGGGAGGTACCTCCAGACCGACAAGATCACCCCAGCGCTTTTGTCTACCGTGGAGCAACTCAACGAATTGGCCAGGAAAAGAGGCCAAAGTCTGGCCCAAATGGCCATTGCCTGGCTACTAAAAGATCCCCGCATCACATCCGTTTTGGTAGGAGTCAGCAAAGCCGCACAACTTAACGACAACGTAAACAGCCTGCAGGCGCTTGATTTTTCGGAGGAAGAACTGACGAAAATCGAACAGCTGTTGCGCACATAGACCGGTTTTAGACGTCGATTTTAACAGGCCCTGAATGGAGTTTCAACCATTCAGGGCTTTTATTTTGCAATGGAATTCGTTCGGGAGGTGAGAAAAACGGATAATCGGTATTTTTTCTGTTTAAAAATTTGTACCTTAACTGGGAACCCAATTAACCGAGTTATGAAAAAGCAGCTAATTACGGGGTTTTTGGCACTACTTGTAAGCCTAAGCCTCATTGCACAGGAACAGCAGTATTTGGTCTTTGAATTTATCAAAGTTGAACCCAACCGGGTTTTGGATTACCTGGAGTACAAAGATTTTTTGGCAGAAGTACACAAAGTTTCGAAATCGGAAGGCCACATCGAAGGTTGGGATTTCTGGTCTCTGCAGTCGGGTTCCGATTTGGAGGGAGAAAATTTTCAGTACGTTACCGTCACCTATTACCAGGATCCCGTTAAAATGATGAACGGAAACGATCCGGATCAATTGGTGGACCTCGCAATCAGTGCCTTTCCGGAGATGGACGAAGATCAGGTGCGGAACAAAATCAGGGATGCTATGGACATGCGGGATCTGGCTGTACGAAGCTATATGGTGGAGGTGGCCCGGACCTCCGATGCGTTTGAGTTTAAACCGGGGATGCTGGCTTCCTTTGACCTGATGAAAGCCGTAGAAGGCAAATTTCAGGACTACGAACGGGCGGAGAAGGAGGTCTTTTTGCCCATTCATCAGAAAAAGATACAGGCAGACCTGATGGAAAACTGGTGTTTCCTGCGCACCGCACTTCCCACCGGTAGTGAGGCCAAATCTACCCACCTGACCATGAATATTTATGCCAACTACCTGCAATTCTTCAACTCCATGGAATACGAGGACATGGAAATCACGGAAGCGCAGCAGAAAGCGGTAGAAGCGGGCCTGAATTCACGTGATCAGAAATGGGTGTATCTGGCTACGCTGGAAACGCTCGTTCGCTAAATCAGGCTGGATGGAACACCTCGTTTTGCCATCCCATGCGTCGACAAATCTGGACCATCAGGTAATTGACACCGGTATGGAACACGACCAGTAGGAAGATGGCCAATAAGGGAACGCCAAAAAACTGGTAAGGCCAGGCATAGGTCCATACGCCCATCTGTATGGTGATGATCTCTCCGTAGGTAGGGAATATCAGCGCTACCAACAAGGTAAGAATTACCTTGTCACGGGTACGTTCCAGGCGAAGGGATGCAAACAGGTCTTTTTCCAGCTGATAAACGAAAGTAAAGGCGAGGGACCAGGCAAATGGTAACCAATAGGGAAAGGCACGCCCTCCCAGATCATGGTATTCCCAATGACCGTAGTAAATTCCCCATGCTTCGCAACAAACTCCCAACAGCCCCCCCAACAGGGAACCGGTAAGGAAAACGTATCGGTCTTCCGCATGAATTCGGAATTTTTTGACCAGGGAATAGGCCAGGTATAGTGCCAAAATCACTCCTACCCAGGCATCCTGTGCGTGAAAACTCCCAATGAAGAAGCCGGCAATGCTGAGCTTCAGGATGTTTTTTGCGAGTAGAATACCGGTATCGGTTTTGGAATACGTGTTTATGGCTGTTTTCAAGGGCTGCTGTTTTGGAAGCAAAAGTACGAAAAAAAGGTTACTGCGGAAAGAACTGTCGTTGCAGGTACGCTTCCAGGAGCAAGACCCCTTTTCCTGCCGTTTGTTCAATGGGAATCAAATTTGCGGCTGGGTAATAGGCAGGCATTTTTGGGTCCAGGATGTACTTGGGGATTTCTGCCGCAGCAAATTCGATTAAGCCTGCTGCCGGGTACACCAATAGCGAGGTACCAATCACCGCGAAGGCGTCGGCATCCTTCACTGCAGCGATGGCGGCATCCATCTTGGGAACCGGTTCACCAAACCAGACGACAAAAGGCCGCAATTGGGAGCCCTTTTCACAGGTGTCCCCCAGGTTGATTTCCGTTCCTTCCATGGGGTAAACCAGCCTGGGGTCCAGGCTGCTCTGCGCTTTGAAAAGTTCTCCATGCAGGTGGATGACCCGGGTGGAACCCGCTCTTTCGTGCAAGTCGTCTACATTCTGCGTGACGATTGTTACGCGGTATTGCTGTTCCATTTCCGCAAGCTTCAGGTGTGCCGTGTTGGGAAGGGCATTCCGGCAGGCTTTCCGCCGCTGATTGTAAAAATCCAATACCAATTCCCGGTTTTTTTTCCAGCCCTCGGGCGTGGCCACCTCCATCACATCGTGGCCCTCCCACAAGCCATTGTCATCCCGAAACGTACGGATTCCGCTTTCCGCAGAAATCCCGGCTCCGGTCAATACGACCAGGTGTTTTTTTTCCGGCTTGTCCATCCTACCTGACAGGTTTCGTTATTTGATGCCTGAATTTAAAAATAAAATTTGAACTTCCACCTTTCGGTCCTCCGGTTGTGCAGCCGACACCGCACCTCGGACCAATTGTGCGCCAGGAAAAAGTTGAATTCGATCCCGGGCTATGCCAAAACGTTCCTCCAGCGCCTGGGCCACCGACCGGCTACGTTTTTCCGCCAGGGTTAGGTTGTAGGCCGTACTTCCGGTATGGTCCGCATAGCCGGTAAGCGCTACCCGGGTATCCGGAAAACGGCGCAAGGTACCCGCAATTGCCGCCAATTTGGCCAGAGCAGGTGCGGATACCGCATGTTGATTGATTTCAAAATAGATGGCGGCGTATAAAGGCGGCAGGGTTATTTCCTCAGGTGGGATTGTGGTGGTTGTAGTGCCTATCCGGATTCCCGGCAAATCGCCCCACCACTCCGGGATCGAGCCGGACCAAAGAGGTACCTGCGGTTGCAACCGCAGCCCGGGGCTTGCAGGCATAGCGGCCGGAACTTTTGAAATGCCGCTAGACAGTTCGGGAAGGTTGTCTCGTGCGCTTGTATCGGGAGAAGAACCCATTTGTCTGCCGACGAGGGGAGGTAGCACCGGGACAAACAGTCTGTAAGAAGATCGGGCAGGGCGGTTGTCAGCGTATTGCCTGGGAGGAAAGGATCGGGCTTGCGGCAACAGCCGGAACGTCCCGCCGCTACGTTCCGATGGCGGTTCCGGATAGACCGGATAAACCGAATGGAAGGAGGGATAGGGGGCGTTTCGCTCCTGCACGTAATCCGATTCCCAGGGTAGGGTTTCGCCGGATCCCAGAAAGTACCTGCTTGCCAGTTTGTTTTCTGTAGGGGCGGTTGTATTGGATTCCAGCGTACCTTTCGACAAATTAGGGGCGACTGGAGATTCCAGTGCGTGCTCGGGTTTCGGATCCGGAGAAATAGCGGACCTCTCCTCCGATGAAGCTGGCAGCGGCGTGCCCTCGGGTCTGCCTGCGATTGTTTCGGTACTGCTTATCTCCGGTTCGCTCTGGGTTCGAACCAACCGGCCGGAGGGGCTGACACTACTGGCGTTAAATACAGCTCCTCGCGGTGCAAGGCTCAGCTTAATGCCCAATTGGTGCTGAAATAACCAGTCTGTAGCGGGATCGGATCGGTTCGCATGATCCCTGAGTTCGGCGCCTGCCGGGAGCCGCCGCGGCTCCTCAAAAAGTGGGGTATTGTTTGGCTGCGCATTGGATTGAATAAACAGTTCCACTTGTCGGCTTAGTCTCAGCCGTAGTCCCAGACCCATATCCAGGTAATAGTGCGATCCGCTTTGCTCTTGCCTGAACAGGGGTCCGGATTCGTTTTCGGCAAAATCTGCTTGGGGGCTGTCGAAAAGCAGCCTACGGGTTTGCCCTTCCCAGTGACGCCAGCCAATACCCAGCAGCACGTAGGGTGCCAGAAAGGATGTTTGGCGAAGGAGCTTTCCGTTGTCCATCCGAAAAATCAGTGCCGATCCCATGGACCAAAGCTTTGCCTCGTAAAGGGTAGAAGCCTGGTCCTTGAGGGATATTTCGGACAGGTCGGTTCCGTTGCCAGAGAGGGTCTGTCTGCCACCGTAGAAGGACAATCCCAAACCGCTAGTCAACCGTTTTTCCAAGCTTGCATTCCAATTGGATTCCGGCCTCAGGGGAAAGGAGGGGCGGAATGCTTCTCTCAAAGTAGCGGATATTTCCGAGGAGTAGGGGCGCAGTTGACCGTAATAGTTGGTGTACCCGGTAGAAAGTCCCATTCGCCACCGATACTGCTGGGATAGCCCCGGCATCAGGTAAAGGAAAAAGACGACGACTAGCAAGATACAGTTTTTGGTTTTCATCGGCTCTTATTTTCGTAATCCCAACCATAGGCTGAACTCCGCACTGAAGCCAACAAAAGGGTAAATGGTAACGTCTTCAATGTTGGAATTTACATCCGTTGACGTAAGTACGGCACCGGCATTGAAGCGCAATACCCGGAAAAAACTGTAGCCCAGGCCTACATAAACTGGCCTGCCAATCAGGGGGCCGCTGATCTCTCGCTCATTGCTATCCCGCATATTGCTGAAAAAGACGCCCGTTGAAATGGATGCATTTCCCAATACTTTGGTAAAATTTTTATTGGCCAGTGGAAGCGATATCCCGCCAAAGGCCGAGGTACCGTAATCCAGGTTATTGAAATCTCCGCGAAAATACGTACCCGCGTACCCGATACTTAGGGGCAGGTAGTAAGGCTTGTTTTCCGTGGGGTAATTGTCAATGACACGTACGTCCACCAGCATCAGCATCTGGTTTTGCAGGTATTGACTGGTTTCTGCTTTGAGGAGTTTGATTAGCTCCTGTTTTAACTGATCCGCAAAGAGCGCTTGATCCTGAATGTCTGGATCGGTTTTCTTTGCCAGTAAATTAAATCGGGCCTTTTTAAGCTTTACCCGATCGAGTTGGGCAATTTTTTGCTTCACCACATCCGAAAATCCCTCAAATTCCTGGTCCAGCGGGTGTTGGAAGTTTTTTAACCCCTGCCAGACGATCTCGTTTACGTGGTCCAACATGGCAGCGGGGCGACTCAAGGTTTCGGTGCCCCGTTTTCCCGCCAGGATTGTGGCCTGAATGTAACTTTCCAGGTTTTCGTGCAGGGCATTTTCTAGCGAGGCCGTTTCTTCCTCATCCGACGCACTGTAGAAATAAAATTTCAGTGTGTAATTTTCGCTACTGCGCAGGGGATAGGCGACAAAGAGTTCGTAATTGGTCGGGTTACGAAGGTAGGGCGCTTTCCAATAATAAAAATCTGCCTGATTCTCGGTTTTTTTACTTTTAAAAACCTGGACCTCTACGCGTTTGATTCCTTCCGGCAGGCTTCCTTCCAGGTAGAATGGCGTTTCAGAAGGTAGCGGAAGCCCTCCGTTCAATTGATTTTTTTCGGCGGAAAATGACACCGATTCGTATTGTGCCTGTACCAGGGCCGGCCAACATAGTAGCGCAATGATCCATAAAATTCGTTTCGTTTGCATGGGAAGCAGATTGGTTTTAGAGCGTTAAAAACGGCTTATCCGCAAAAAAAATAGAATAAGTCGCTATGATTTTTCAAAATAATGCAAAAACTAAGCCGAATTTTGCTGGGTAAGGTTCTTTTTGTTGCGGTGTTGCAGCGTTTTTGGGGATCTTTTTTTAGAAATCGCTCGATATCGCGTCAGCGGATTCGGGATACAAGGTAGTGTAGTGTGTGTGGAAGTGGTAAAAAAAAGAGGCTGCCTCCTAAAGAAACAACCTCTTGTTTGTGGTGATAAATGGGTAGTTAAAGCGCTTTCACGCGGATGTTTTTGAAGAATACCACATCTCCATGGCCCAGGAAGCCGATGTGTCCTTTGTCCCGCAAAAGTCCCGGATGCTCCCTGCCGTCAAGGGTGCCGTTTTTCTTGGCCTCGGCGATGTTTACATCCAATATGTTCGTTCCGTTCAGAATGACCTGTATGCGGTCTCCTTGTACGATCACTTCTTGATAGTTCCATTCGCCCACCGGTTTTTGGTGGCCCTTGGTAGCGGCGGCTACACCGTAGAGGGAACCGTGGTATTGGTATTCTTTCAGTTGACTGTAGATTTCAGCCGTATCGTCCAGAATTTGCAATTCCATGCCCACGTAGGCTGCGTCTCCTTCCAGAGGCGCCCGGATTCCCAGGCCATTATTGGCACCCGGAGTGAGCTTAAATTCAAAGCGGAAGACAAAATCCCCGTATTCTTTTTCGGTCAGTAGGTTGCCACTGCCGCCCCTATCCGGATAAATCGCCAATACACCGTTATCTACCACGTAGTCGGTCTTATTACCGGTCCACTTGTCCAGATCGTTTCCGTCAAACAGTACCTCAAATCCGGCTTCTTTTTCCTCTTCACTTAGTTCGAAGGTAGGTGCTCCCGTTAGCTCCCGGATGTAGATGTCCCGGTAGGCCACATAGGTGCCGTGTGCTTGCAATTCCAATTGCCCTTCGGGAAAAATCGCTTGCTCGCGGTCCCAGTAGTTTTCCAGAGGGACCTCATCCACCACCCGTTCGCCATTGAGAAAAACGGTTACTTTTTCCCCCTGCATGCGAATATGAAAGGTATTCCATTCGCCCACCGGATTGTCCGCCACCTGTAGGGGTTTGCTGGGGTAGGTTTGGTTGTTGTACAGGCCGCCGGAACCTACTTCTGCGCCCACGTCGGTACGGGCGGTATCCCATATTTGAACCTGAGGTGTGCCTCTCAGGTAAAGGCCCGCATCGCCGTCTTCCGTTATTTTCCAGTCCACAAACAACTCAAAATCGCCAAAGTCTTTGGTGGTGGCGATGTTTTGTCCTTCTCCGGTAAAAATCAATAGGCCGTCCTCGGCTTTCCAACCGTTTTCCATGATTTCGTCCGCCTTCGCCTGCTCTCGCGCAAGCGTGCGCTCGTTCATTTCTGCACGCTTGATGGGGTTGCTGAATACGCCTTTCCATCCGTCCAGGTTTTCTCCGTTGAACAGGGAATAGTAGCCTTTGCCCTCCGGCATCTCGTCCAGGTATTTCTGTAGCGAGGTTTTGTAATACTGGCTGTCCTGCCCGCTGATAACGGCAATGGTTTTCGATACGATCGCCCGCACCTTGTCTCCGTAGATTTCCTCGTTATTCAGCACGATGTTCATCACCGCTCTGGCAGCAGATTGCTGGTAGGCGGCTTGTTCCTGGTAATCGGCGGCTACCAACAAGGCCTGAAGGGTGGGGTAGTTGCCCAATTGTCCCAGGGCTGCGAGCACCGTTTCATCGGATTGGGCGAGGGCCAGGGCATTGCGGAGCATCAGTACCTTTTGGGTGGCTGTTGCTTCCACGGCGGGTATCAGGCGAATGAACCCCATCAGGGCTTCTTCACGCAACGCGGCATTTTCTGCTTGCCGGGCAATGTGAAGCAGGGCCACGTTGGCGGCTGCATCGTCGGCCTGATTCAGCGCAGCTACCACGGCTGCCTGCCGGGAGGGATTTCCGGTCTCGTAAATCGATTGCAACTTATCCAGGGCTACCTTTCCGCCGGTTTTTGCCAGCACTTTGTACAGGTAGGCTTGTTTGTCTGCAGGAAGTTGCGGCAACAGGTCCATCGCCCAGCGCGTTTCCGCGGCAGGATCGTCCTTCTGTGCATTGGCTACAATGATGGCTTCCTGGATTTTTTCCAGATTGGCAGGATTTTGTTCATTCCGTAACAAGCCCACCAACGCATCCAGGTCTCCCGGGCTGGCCATATCGGCAAGGGCCGAAAGTGCCGCTTCCTTCACACCTTGATTTGCATCCGCTGTGGCCTCAAACACGACACCTACCTGCGCTTCAGCTGCGCGTGACGCCAGCAATCCGATCAACTGAATTTTTGTCGCTGCAGATGCATCGGGAATTCGATCGGCAATCGCGGCAGGTACCTGCGCACCTTTCATGGTTTTCAATGCAGTGAGTAAGGTTTCGGTCTCCGCTTCGTTCCCGGTCGCTTCCAATCGATCGAGTAGGGGCTCCAGCGCCAGCTCGTCGCCGGCAGTTACCAGCGCAGGAATGGTGGCCATCCGCACTTCCTCGTTATCACTACTCAGGTAAGGCAGCAGGGCCTGGGCCACGGCCGGGTCTTTCACCTGCCCCATTCTTCGGATGAGTGCTGCTTTCGCTTCCGGTGTTCCTTTTTCCAGGGTGGTTTTCCAGGTATCCAGGTCGGCTACCAACGTTTCATCCGTCAACAGGCTCAATGCGGTTCCCCGGAATCGGGGATGGGCATCCAAGGCTGCCTCGGACAACAGGTCGCTGCTTTTTTCCGGCTGTAGCTGGACCATGAGGCCCAGTGCACCGGCTTTGGTATGGAACTGATCGCTGGTGTTGGTTTTTTTATAGACTTTTTTCGCCAGTTTTAGCGCTGTTTTTGTTTCTCCAGTTTCTGCAAGCCCCGCGATGTAGCCCAGGTATTCTCCAGAGGCATTGCTGGGATCGTAGGTGAAACCCGCATTTTCCGCCGCTGCGTAGAGCACCTTTGCGCTACGAGGATCGGCGATTTGGGAAAGGGCATACAGCGCCACTTTTTTCAATTCCGGATTGGAAGAGCTGGCATAGGGAGTGATTTCATCCAAGGCCTCGGGGCTGGAGAAACTTCCCAGCGCTTCGATGAAATCGGCCTTTTTTGCATCCGAATCGGTGGCGCTCAAAGCCAGGACCAGGGCACGTTCAGCAGATTCCGATCCAATATTGGCCATAACCCGGGCTGCGGTGCCCGAGAGGCGATCGTCTTGCAAATAGGGCTCCACATAAGGGGTGGCATCCTCTTTTCCGATCCATTTAAATTGCGTCAGCAGGAAATTCTTCGCTTCCGGGTCCTCCAGTTGGTCCAGGGCTTTCCCATAGGCTTGTACGGCCATGCGGGCCAGGTTTTCCCGGGACGGGTCGCTGGCATAAAACGCAAAGCCTGCCAGCGCGTATTCCAGTTTTTCGTTGATTGAACCCGGTTTCAGTAGTAAGGCCATCTGGGAAATTCCTTCTGTACCCAGATCTTCCATCTGCTGCATGGCGTTTTGCATTTCCTGCGCATTGGCTGCAGGAAACCGATTGAGCAGGTCGGCGATTTTGGTGGCGGTGGTCCGTCCCTGGTCCAGTTGATTTTGCGCCAGGCTGAAAAATACCTGCCCGAGGACCAGGCTTACTACCAGGGCTATGTTTAGAATGGGGTGTTTTTGCATCGTTCTGATTATTCCTTTAAGATGAGTTGCATTTAGATGGTATACGGCGCACGCATGGGTTGATCGATCAGGCGGTTGGCGCCTTCGTCGTTGATAAACTCCTGCTTTTCCGGATCAAACTCCAGACTTCTGCCCAGGCGAAGGGCGACCAGGCCCATGTTTACCAATGTACAGGAACGGTGCCCGTTCTGCTCGTTCAGTGCAAATTTCTTGCGGTTTTTCACGGCATCCACAAAGTCCGTCACCTGCGGTGCCGGATCGGGAAACTGTGCCAGCTTGCGCTCCATATTGGGGATATCCGATTTGAATCCCCGATAAAGTTTTCCTTCGGGCCCTTCGATATAGGGGGCTTCGGTGGTTCCCTCTCCGTCCAGTATAATCTGGCAACCGTCGGCATAGGTATAGGTGATTTTTCGCCAGGTGCCCACCGCATCCGGGTGCTGCTGGGGTGCATCGATTTCCACCTTCACCGGGTTGGTATCGTCCTTGCCCAGGAAATACTGAATGGGGTCCATGTAATGCTGGCCCATGTCTCCCAGACCGCCTCCGTCATAATCCCAATAGCCGCGGAAGGTGCCGTGGGTACGGTGCTCGTGGTAGGGCTTGAAGGGAGCAGGTCCCAGCCAGCGATCGTAATCCAGTTCCGTGGGGACCGGCATGGTATCCAGTCCGGTGCGTCCTACCCAATAAAACTTCCAGTCAAACCCCGTAAGTTTCCCCACGGTTACTTTCAATGGCCAGCCCAACATACCGGAATCCACCAGCTTTTTGATGTTTTTTACTTCGGTATTCATGCCGTAAAAATTGGCATCAAACCGAAACCAGGTATTCAAGCGAAAGATATTTCCGTGCTGTTTGATGGCTTCCACAACTTTTTTTCCTTCGCCGATGGTGCGGGTCATGGGTTTTTCACACCAAATGTCCTTGCCTTCGCGTGCAGCGTCCACGGCCATGATCCCGTGCCAGTGTGGGGGTGTGGCAATATGAACAATATCCACTTCGGGTAACTGAATCAGTTCCCGGTAATCCGAGAACGTTTTTACGCCCTGGCCCAAGGTTTCCTGTGCGATGCCAATGTGACGCGTATCTACGTCGCAAATGGCCACGGTCTTGGTACCTGCGTAGTTGAAATGGCCTCTTCCCATACCGCCTACCCCAATGATTCCTTTGGTCAGGTGGTCACTGGGTGCCAGGTATCCGTTGCCTAACACGTGTCGGGGGACAATGCTGATGCCTCCCAGCGCCAAAAGACTTCCTTTTAGAAAGCTTCTTCTGGATTTTTTTGAATTATCGCTCATATTTCTATAAAATTTTTTCGAACTATTGCTACGTGAATATATTTCCTTGGGAAAGGATAAGCAAATAAAATGGTACTTCAGGTAAAATTTTCCTGTGAAATAATCCATTGTGGTCGTTTTGGAATGGTTTTGGATTACAAAAGGGCAGAAGAAACAGAAAAATAATCCCATGATGACGAAAAAGAATAAAAAAGAGCAACCCGAAAATTTCGAAGACAATAGTTTTCAACGAGCCCAGGAGGAGGCCAGGGACGGCAAGGAAGCCCCTGCCGGCAAGGCTTCCAGCGAAACCGAATCCACCGAAAAAACAAAAAAAGCAACAGACGAACTGATGCGCGCCAAGGAAGCCGATAAGGAATGGAGCAGTGAAAGCGATCGGTTCAGAAGAGACAACGCCTAAACAAAAAAAGCCATGTCAGCCGACAAACGCCCCCAAATCAAAAACGAAGAACAGTACGAAGCCCTGAAAGAACAGGGATATAGCAAGGAAAAGGCCGCCAGAATCGCCAATACTCCGGATCATGTAGCGGGTAAAAAAGGAGGTGCCGCTCCACCTTACGAAGAATGGACGCGCGAGGAGCTTTACGAGAAAGCCCGTGAAATCGGGTTATCTGGAATCAGCAAGCTTCGAAAAAACGAATTGATTGAGCGGCTAAGGAACCACTGATCGGGTCTATTCTTCTTGTTCCCGCTCGGCTTTTCTTTTTTTGATCGCCCTTCTCCAAAAAAAATACAGGACGATCACCAAAGCCGGAAGGATGATAAAAATAATCAGGTTGCTGGTATCGCTTAGGTCCACTGGCCCCCGCGGCTGGGGTATGTCGGGCTGCATTTGGGCAAAGGAAGGAGCGTAGGCAAGCAGAGAAAGCAGACCGGTCAGTACTAGGGATGGTTTTAGGTGCGGTGTACGTATCATGTACTAATCGGAACAAATAACAGGCCAAAAACGGAAATCGCTACCGGATTTTCGCTCAGGTCAACTCCCGTAGCAAGCCATTTAGGTCTAGTTTGCTGGTATACATTTCCAGGGAGCCATCCACTTTTTTGGGCCATTGATTTGTAGGCCGGTCCCAATACAATTCAACGCCATTTTTGTCCGGGTCGTCCAGGTACAGTGCCTCCGAAACCCCATGATCAGCCGCCCCCGTGAGTGGGTAATCCGCCTGAAGCAGGCGATGAAGGATCCTGGCAAGGTCCCTTCGGCTAGGGTAGAGAATGGCTATGTGAAACAGGCCGGAGCTGTTTTTGGGAGCAGCTGTTCCATTTTTGCTGAACCAGGTGTTTAGCCCGATGTGGTGGTGGTATCCACCGGCCGAGATAAAAGCTGCGTCTTCACCATAGGTGCTTGTCAGTTCAAAGCCCAGAAGTCCGCAGTAGAATTCTAGAGAGCGGTCCAAATCCGCTACTTTTAAGTGCACGTGTCCGATACGGGTGCCTTCGGGAACGGTGTAGGAATGGTCGGGATCGGCTTCCAATTGGTTTTCTTAATTTTTTGTTTCCGAAAATTTTCAGGACGGCACGTACATGCGGAGCGAAAGGATTTGTTATCGATCGGAATTAAATACTGGTTTTAAGTCCTTCCCAATCCCAGTCGTCGTTTATCTGCGCGATGGCATGATGGGCGGTCATATCAAACTGGCAGGGAACCACGGCGGCGAAATTATTAGCGATGGCCCATTCGTCGTTATCCTCTCCTTTGTCAAAATTGACGAAATTTCCCGCCATCCAGAAATATTTCCGGCCATTGGGGTCGTACCGTTCTTCGAAATCCTCTTGCCATTTGGCACGTGCCTGTCGGCAGATTTTGATCCCTTTGAGCGCCTCGTTTCGTTTTGGCGGAAAATTCACGTTTAGGGCCACGCCTTTGGGTATACCGAATTCGAGAACCTGCTTTGCTATCTGGTACACGTAATTCTCCACATGCGAAAAATCCGCTTGCGAACTGTAATCGCACAGACTGAAGCCAATGGAGGGGTAGCCCTCAATGGCTCCTTCAATGGCCGCCGACATGGTACCGGAATACAGCACGCTGATGGAAGTGTTGCTTCCGTGATTGATCCCGCTCACAATCAGGTCGGGTTTCTTGTCCTTCAATACATAGTGTTTGGCCAGTTTGACGCAATCTGCGGGAGTCCCGCTGGACTTATAGGCCAACACATCCTGAAAAATTTCTTCCTCCGACAGGCGGAGGGTGTTTCCAATGGTGATGGCGTGTCCCATGCCCGATTGGGGGCTGTCCGGGGCTACGACCACGACCTCACCCAACTGCTTCATTACGTCTACGAGTACCCGAATTCCCCGGGAGGTGATCCCATCGTCATTGGAAACCAAGATTAGCGGTTTTGTCATTAAGAATTTTCTTTTATTTGATTGTAATAGGCTGTTATTCGGAGCAAATCTCCACGCTTGTCGTGCGAAAGCCTGTTTTTTCTCATGTAAAGCTTCACCTCGGCGGAGTGGTCATCCATAAAATCGTTGAACAACTCCCGCTTTTTCTGGCTATATCGGTAGATTTTTTGATCCCGAAGAAAGAAATACTCGAAGTCCAGCCGGTTGAAGCCCATTCCCATGGGCATTCCCCACATGGGATTCATGTACATGCCTCGCATGCCCATGGTATTGAAATTGCGGTTATCGACTGTGATAAATTCCCGGCAGAGTAGGGTAATATCTTCTCCCTCCGTAAGCAATTCGAAGAAAATCGGTGTTTTGTAGTCGGAGTTTAGCGCATAAGGCAGGCTGTAGAAGACCCGGATACCCCCATAGATTTCATCGAAAATCTCAAAATGACTGATGGAGGCCGAACTAAAGGTTTCTATCACATTCGACTGCACCTGCACGATATTCGCTTCCAGGTCGTACTTTACTTTTCCCTCATGGATTCCCCCGGAGCTTAGAAATACTTTGCCGTCGTGCCAGACCTGTGAAGGAAACTCTTGCGCAAAGGCGCTAAAGGAAATCAGTACCAGTAGTAACAATGTATAGATGGCTCGTTTCATGACTGTGTTGATTTTTGTTTCTACCCCTGATACGTAATTGTTGTGCGGTTTGTTGAATGGTTTCGACCAAAAGTCGGCTCACTCTTTCGTGTTCGAGAGAATTTGGTGCCCCATTTTATCCCGCTTGGTTCGCAGGTACCGTTCGTTATGCGGATTGGAGTTGATCTCCAGTGGCACGGTATCCACGATTTCCAGCCCGTATCCGGATAGGCCCACGCGCTTGGTGGGGTTGTTGGTAATCAGTTTGATTTTGCTCACACCCAGATCGCGAAGTATCTGCGCACCTACCCCGTAATCCCGCTTATCCATGGGGAAGCCCAGGGCCAGGTTGGCCTGCACGGTATCCATGCCTTCTTCCTGCAACTTATACGCTTTTAGCTTATTGATCAGCCCGATTCCCCGTCCCTCCTGATTCATGTACAGGACCAGGCCCTTGCCGTTTGCTTCCACCATCTTCATGGCTTGATGCAGTTGCGGACCGCAATCGCAGCGGCAGGAACCGAAAATATCCCCGGTAATGCAGGAGGAATGCACCCGGACCATGACGGTCTCGTCGGGTTCCCATTTACCTTTGATCAGGGCCATGTGAATCTCGTCGGTATTGGTCTGTCGGAAGGCGATGAGGTCAAAATCCCCCCATTCCGTGGGCATTTCCACGCCGATTTCCCGCTTGATCAGCGATTCGTGTTTGAGTCGGTACGCAATCAGGTCCTTGATGGAGATCAGCTTTAGGTTAAATTTTTTGGCCACTTCTACCAGATCCGGCAGTCGCGCCATGCTCCCATCCTCGTTCATGATTTCCACCAGTACACCTGCTGGTTGCAGGCCTGCCATGCGTGCCAGGTCAATGGCCGCCTCCGTATGGCCGGTCCGCCGCAATACGCCGCCTCTCTTCGCTTTCAGCGGGAAAATATGGCCGGGTTTTCCCAGTTCTTCCGGCTTGATAGTCGGATCAATCAGGGCTTTGATGGTTTTGGAACGGTCGCTGGCAGAAATCCCGGTAGAGCAGCCATGTCCAATCAGGTCCACGGAAACGGTGAACGGTGTCTCGAAGGTGGCGGTATTGGTGCCCACCATCAGATCCAGACCCAATTCTTCGCAGCGGTCCTCAATTAGCGGTGCACAAATCAGACCCCTGCCGTGGGTGGCCATGAAATTGATGATCTCCGGGGTGGCCATCTCGGCCGCACACACAAAATCTCCTTCGTTTTCCCGGTCTTCATCGTCCACGACAATGATGATCTCTCCATTTTTTATGGCATCTATGGCGTCCTCGATCGGATCTAATTGGATGGTATCGTTCATTTTATTTGTTCTATGCGATAAATCAAGTTGCAAAATTACGATTAATTATTTTCTTAACCGTTTTTACAAAATTTTAGTTTAGTTTTTGGAAGGAATCACGTTTCCCAGTTCCCGATCAATTTTGGTCGTTAACTGGGTGATTTCCATGTGAATTCGTAGCAATTCCTCCACATCGGAATCCCCGGCAACTTTGATTTTTTCTTGCACTTCCAGGCGCATTTTTTTTAGGTAGGCACTCTTGAGTCGCAGGGAAGTACGGTAGGTGGTTGCCGACAAATCGTCGGTTTCCCGGTGGGTGAATATCTGATGCCGCGACTCCCAATTCGTGGATATTTCCCGGCTTTGGGCAATCATGTCCACCACGGTTTGTTTGATTTCGGCGTCCTGGATTTTCAGAAAATGGTCAAATTTGGGCAAAATGCCCTGAAGCAGGGCCTGTTTGTAATGCTGCAGTAGTTTTTGGTACACCGGGGTGGCGAATTCCAGTTCCCTGATTTCCTCCAGCAGGTACTCGCATACATGCATTTCGTCGGAAACTTTCTCGAAGCCGTAGTTGATCAGAATGCGGATTAGTTCCCGCTCTTCCTTCTGCTGCCTGGGGACCGGTTTTTCCTCCCGTTCCGGGTCTACCGGTAAAAGTTCCTCCACCGGCGTGGTGGGGTGTTCGCGCGACTGTCCGGAAGCCTTCTGATGGGTTTTTAGCAGCTGCCGATTGAGCTCGGCCAGCAGGAGGTCCTCCTCCATGGACAGCAAGCGAGCCGATTCCCGGGCATAGACGGAGCGAGTGATGGGATCCGGTATGCGCGCGATGCTGCCCACTACCTGCCGGATGGCTTCCGCTCTTTTGATCGGATCGTTGGCGGCGTCCCGGGTAAAAAAATCGATTTTAAACTGTATAAAATCCTTGGCCTGGGTTTCGATAAATCGGCGGAAATCGGCGGAACCTTTTTTCCGGGCAAAGCTGTCCGGGTCTTCCCCGTCCGGAAATACCACCGTTTTTACGTTCAGTCCCCCCTCCAACAAGAGGTCGACTCCCCGCAGGGAGGCCTGAATACCGGCAGCGTCTCCGTCATACAGGACCGTTACGTTATCGGTAAACCGTTTGATCAGCTTGATCTGGCTTTCGGTCAGTGACGTCCCCGAGGAGGCGGCCACATTTTCGATCCCGGAGAGGTGCATGGAAATCACATCCGTGTAGCCTTCCACCAGGTAGCAATTGTCCTCCTGCCGAATGGCCTGTTTGGCCTGGAAAATCCCGTACAGCACATCGCTTTTGTGGTAGATGGCCGTTTCGGGAGAATTGATGTACTTGGGTTGTTTTTTGTCCTGGGTCAGGATTCGGGCGCCAAAGGCGATGGGTTTGCCACTCAGGTTGTGGATGGGGAATACCACCCGCCCGCGGAATCGGTCGTAGTAGTTGCCGGGGTTGTTTTCTCTTTCCAGAATGAGGCCGGCTTTTAGCAGAATTCCGGTTTCAAACCCGGATTTTTTGGCCTGTACCAGCAGCCGATCCCAACTGTCCAGGGCATAGCCCAGTTGAAATTTCTCGATAATGGCCGGCGTAAATCCCCGCTCTTTGAAATAACTCAGACCGATGGACTGCCCTTCTTCGGTATCCAGGTTTTGCTGAAAAAATTCACGGGCAAAGTTCAGGGCGATGAATAGGCTTTCTTTCTCGTTGTAGGCCTGTATGGCCTCCGGGTCGGCGTTGTTGCTTTCCTCCTCGATTTCTATTCCGTATTTGGTGGCCAGGTGCCGGATGGCTTCTACAAAACCGATCCCTTCGATGTCCATGATGAATTGGATGGGATCGCCGGCTTTTCCACAGCCAAAGCACTTGTAGATTTGTTTGGCCGGAGAGACCGAAAAGGAAGGAGTTTTTTCCTGATGAAACGGGCAGCAAGCCCACAGGTTTTGCCCTTTCTTCTTTAGGGTAACGTAATCGTTGACCACCTCTTCGATGTCAACGCGTTCCCTGACTTTTTCGGTGGTATCATTGGAAATGGCCATAGGTAACGATCAATCTACAAAGATAGGGTTAATCGGCGAAAGATGGTAGGAACCTATCTTTTCCCAAAAAGAAACTATTTTCTACCGGCTAAAGTTGAGGTAACGAAGGAGGTATTACCTCCGGTTTTAATTTTAATAAACGGCAGATTAACCCTAAATTGCAGCCAAATCAATAAAACAGGAATGACCCTTTCTAAAGAAAACATACTAAAAGCGTTAGCAACGGTAGAAGATCCGGATTTGAAAAAGGATTTGGTTACGCTGGGAATGATTCAGGACCTGGAAATTACGGCTGATCAGACCATCCGCTTTAAGGTGGTATTGACCACCCCAGCCTGTCCCCTGAAAGAGCTTATTCGGATGAATTGCGAAGAGGCGCTGAAAAAGGCCTTTGGAGATGCGGTGGCGACCGATATATTCATGACTTCAAATGTCACCACTGTTCGGGACAATGCCCCGCTTTTGCCCAAGGTAAGGAATATCATTGCGGTAGCCTCTGGCAAAGGGGGTGTGGGAAAGAGTACCTGCTCATCCAACCTGGCCGTTTCGCTGGCCCGATCGGGTGCCCGGGTTGGCTTGATCGACGCCGATATCTTTGGACCTTCCGTGCCCACCATGTTTAATGTAGAGGGCGAACAACCCGCGATAAAACAAGAGAACGGAAAAAACGTTATCCTACCCATAGAGCAGTATGGAGTCAAATTGATGTCCATCGGGTTTCTGACGCCGGCAGAGAGTGCCGTGGTGTGGAGAGGACCCATGGCCAGTTCGGCATTGAAGCAGTTTATTGGTGATGTGGAATGGGGAGAACTGGATTACCTGTTGATTGATTTGCCGCCGGGTACCTCGGATATTCACCTGACCATGGTGCAGACCGTGCCGGTGACGGGTGCGGTAATCGTGACTACCCCGCAAAAAGTAGCCCTGGCGGATGCCACCAAGGCGCTGACCATGTTTCAACAGGCCCAGATCAACGTTCCGGTTTTAGGAGTTGTGGAAAATATGGCTTATTTTACACCCGCAGAGTTGCCGGACAATAAGTATTACATTTTCGGTGAAGGTGGCGGTAAACGACTGGCAGATAAATACAAGGTGCCCTATCTGGGTGAAATCCCCCTGGTACAGGGCATTCGGGAAAGTGGCGATAGCGGGTATCCTGCCGTGATGAAAGAAGGGTTGATTGGGGAGGCCTTCGGCCAATTTGCCGAAAATGTGGCCCGGCAGGTAGCGATCCGGAATGCGGAAATGAGTAAAACAGAGGTAGTACAGATAAAAGTATAGATAATGCTGGAACAATATAAAGATCAAATCGAGCTTGCGTTGGATACGATCAGGCCCTATTTGGAAGCGGATGGAGGGAATGTCAGGGTAATCGGGCTTTCGTCCGACATGGTTTTGCAGCTCGAATTGACCGGCGCTTGCAGTTCCTGCCCCATGTCCACCATGACTCTAAAAGCGGGCGTCGAGGAGGCCATCAAGAAAGCCATACCGGAAATCACCAAAGTGGAAGCGGTTAATGTTGAAGTGGCCTGATGCGGATCCTGTAATGGTAACAAAAAACATTCAAGCACTGATACGGATTGCGGTATCAGTGCTATTCTTTTTTCTGGGGTATGCAGGTCTGGTTTCCGGGCAGGGCTTCCCCTCCCCGCCGGATGCACACGTTCATTCGGAGCGTTGCGGGGCTGTTTTTATCGAAAAAAAGCAAGCCGATAAGCTGGGCTATTTTGGCTCTAGGGTCTACTTTGAAGGCTGGCTGGATGCCAAAAAAGAGCAACTCAGCGAGCTTTCCCGGAACAGTCGCCGACAGTCCGAGGGACTCCGGCAGATTCCCGTCGTCATCCACGTGATTCACAAGGGAGAGTCGGTGGGATCGGGTACCAACATCACCGAAGCACAGATTCTGGATCAACTCCGAATCATCAACGAAGACTTTCAACAACAAAACCCGGATTTTTCCAACACGCCCACCGAATTTTTAGGCGTGGCAGCCAGTCCCAACCTGGAGTTTGTGCTGGCCAAACAACGGCCCGATGGCCTGCCTACCAATGGCATCAACCGGGTACAAGGACCCAAGGACGAATACAGTTCCCGGGATGCCGCCTTGGTCGCCGACATGGTGTCCTGGCCTCCGGAAGAATACCTAAACATCTGGGTGCTTCCCCTGGTGCCCACCCAGTTGGGCTATGCCAGTTTTCCCGTTTCTGACGAATTGGAAGGGCTGACCAATCCGCCTACCTTTCGGGAAATGGATGGAATCGGGATCGATACCTTCCATTTCGGTAGCCTGGGAAACGTTACGGAAAGTTCCAGGGGACGGACCGCTACCCATGAGTTGGGCCATTTTTTTGGCCTGCGGCATATTTGGGGAGACGGGGGTTGTGAAGTAGACGATTTTGTCGCAGATACACCTCTGCAGAACGGATTCAATGCCGTTTGCTCGCCCACTCCCCGGGAAACCTGCAATTCCCGGGATATGGTAGAGAATTTCATGGATTATACCCCCGACCGCTGCATGAGTTTGTTTACAGCCGGTCAGGTAGAACGCATGGAGGTGGTGTTGGCCTTTAGTCCGCGTAGAAATTCCCTACTTACCAGCCGTGCCCTGCAGGAGCCGGAAATGCTCGATTTGGATTTGGCACTTGAAAAATTCCTCTCTCCAGTGGGCTTTAACTGCTCCGAAGAGGTCCCCACCAAGGTGCGCGTGCTCAATACCGGATTGACCACCATAACGTCAGTCGCGTTGGAATTGGCCTTGAACGGGCAGGTGTTGATCAGTCAGACCTTTGCCGTAAATCTGGCATCGGAGGAACAGGCGGACCTTACGTTCGACCCCGTACTTTTCCCGGGGCTGGAAAACAATCTGGAGGTCAGCATCGCTCAGGTAAATGGCCGTACAGACGGCAATCCGTTTAATAACCGCATTCAGACCAACGCGCGGTTGGTTCGCGAAGAAAATTTACCCTATGCCTATCCGGGGCACCTTGCCCAAACGGGCTGGGACATCCTGAATCCCGATAATTCCATCACCTGGCAACCTATTCGCCGCCTGCTGGACGGAACGCAGCAGGAACTGTTTTATGTCAACAGCTTTAATTACAACGGAAGCGGGGAGCTGGACTACTTGATCAGCCCGCGGTTTGACCTGACGAATCTTCCCCGGCCACAGCTGTCCTTTGAAATGGCCTATGCACCCTACGATAACCCAACCCTTCAGGAAAGCCTTCTGGTGGCCATTTCTACCGATTGCGGCAATACCTTTGATCTGTTGTCAGCGGCATATAATAAAACCGCCGAAAGCCTGGCCACTCAGCCAGAGACCCTCAGTGAATTTGTTCCGAGTAATTCCGGGCAGTTTCGGAAGGAGATCATTAACCTGTCTCCCTACGCAGGCAATCCGGACGTGCGGATCGCCTTTGTTTCCATCAACGGCTTTGGAAATAACCTGTACATCAAAGACATTCGCGTGGAGCCGGAGGAGATTTTCACCTACGAATTTGAACTGACCTCCCTGCAAAATCCCCTGCCCGTGGTAGGTCGGGATCAGGGAAGGGAACGGCTCGTTGTGCAAAATGTCGGGAACCTTGATATCGAACGGTTTCGGCTAGTCCGTACGACCAATATCAGCTCCACCGACACCCTGGTGGTAGAGGAGGAGCTACCGGCGGGCACTTCGGCCACCGTAACATTGCCCAATGATAACCGGCTACGCCTGGGGCTAAACCGTCTGGACTATGTCTTACGTGATCCCAATTTTGATCAAAACCAACCGGCGGCCGACGAGCTGCGGCACTACCTGGTGTTTGATAGCACCCGGGTACGCAGTCCCTGGCGGGCGAATTTTGACCGGCCGGAGCAGTTTGAGGACTGGGTAAGCATCAATCCGGAATCGAATCAATTGGCTTGGGAGCCCTATACGGAAAGCAACGGAGAAAGCGAATTGCTGGTACTTACCCGGATGGAGCCGGACAATACCTATTGGCTGGCTTCACCTCAGTTTTCCCTGGCAGGAACTTCCCGTGCCAGCCTGTTTTTTGACTGGGCAGGGTCCGGGCTCGCCCAACAAGAAGGGTCCCTTTCCGTGTGGCTCAGCACGAACGGGGGCCTAAGCGGAATTCAGATCTGGGAGCAGAACGGCAATGCTCTGCAAACGCTTCCCGGCCCATCGGGAGTTTTTCCGGAATCGAAGGATTCCTTTGAGTCGGCCTTTATCAACCTGAATGACTATGCAGGACTGGAGGATTTACGTGTGTATTTCAAGGTGGAAGGCGTGCGACGTCCGGAATCCGTGCTGTACCTGGACGATATCGAACTGTTTCTATCAGATAATCCGCAGCCGGTGGTGCCGGATTCCGATGAGGTGTTGCTTTATCCCAATCCGGCAAACGAGGTGTTCAATCTGGCATTCAACCTGGAAGACTACGAGGAGCTACGGGTACAGATTTACACCACTTCCGGGCAATTGGCCTACGATAACTTGTTTCCCAACACCCTCAACCAAACCTACTCGTTTAGCAAGGCGCTGTTGAGTCCGGGATTCTTTGTTGTGAAGATTACCGGAGACCGCTGGACCCAGGTAAAAAGATTGCTTATTCAATGATACCAAACCGTCGAAACGCACGTTTTATCGTAAAAATACCCGCTTTATCCTACTTCTTCTAAAATTATAGCTGTAATTTGCCGCTACTTAGGAATCAATCCGGGAAGCCGATTGGCCGTACCGGGACACAAGGTGTACTACGATGAGTGAATTAAAAACAGGATTAAAAAAAATAGGCATGCACCTATTGATCATCATGGGGATCGCATTTGCCCTCTTGCTGGTGTTTTTTAAAATCTATTTGCCGGGATACACCCACCACGGTGAATCCGTAACGGTGCCCGATCTGGAGGGTTTTGACTACGAGGAGGTGCGGTCCTACCTGGAAGGCAGGGGACTCTTGCTGGAAATCGAGCCCGACAGTGGTTTTGTGGCCGAGGCCGAACCCCTGGAGGTGCTGAAGCAGAACCCAAAACCCGGGTCCAAAGTCAAGCAGGACCGGAAAATCTACGTGACACTCAATGCCAGAAATGCCCCCATGGTTCGCATGCCCAATCTGGTCAACACCCCACTGAAGAATGCACAGGAAATCCTGGCAAATTTTGGCCTGGTCCGGGGAGACATCGTGTACGTGCCGGACATCGGTCTGAACGCCGTATTGGAGCAAAAATACCGGGGAAGGGAGATCAAAGAAGGTTTTGAGATTCCCAAAGGCTCGCAAATAGATTTGGTGGTCGGGGATGGACTAGGCAATCAAATTTTGGAAATGCCCAATATCATCGGAATGGACGATGTGGAAGCCGAATTCCTGATTCTTGGCTCAGGCCTGAGCATGGGGACCATCAATTACGTCGAAACAGACACCGTACCCAAGGGGACGGTCATCAAGCAATTGCCTCCTCCCGGACTGGACATGAAGACCGGTGAGCGGGTGGATGTGTGGGTGTCCAAACTTACCGATGAATTAACGATTGAATGACCGCTAACGGAATCCTCGGTTCTTGCTGCCTCGTGTTGCTAGGCCTGGTGCTTCAGCAGGAAGCCCTGGCGCAATTTCGCCAATTGCCCCTGGCACCCGGCAATCCGCAGGAACTGCCCGATAAGCGCACGATGCGGACGCAAGAGGTTTCTCTGAACTTGCCCTTTTGGGACGATTTTTCCAGCGGCAGTTTGTCGGAGGAAAAGTGGGAAACCAAGGGTGCTTTTCCTTCCTACAGCATCGGCATCAATCCCCCCTCGCTGGGCGTGGTGTATTTGGATGGGGTAGATGCCGGCGGCAACCCCTATTCCCGAAACGCATTGGAAAACGGAGAGGGCGATGCCCTGACATCCCATCCCATCGATTTGAGCGGGATCAGTGTTGCCGATGAAGGCAGCGTGTACCTGAGTTTTTTTTGGCAGGCAGGCGGCAGGGGAGAACATCCGGATGCGCAGGATGCCCTGGTCTTGTCCTTTCTGGATGCACAGGGTGACTGGGTACCTGTCTGGACCCAACAGGGCGGAGAGGATCTCTCCGATACGGAATTTGCACAGGAGATCCTTCCCGTACCGCCCGCGTACCAGCATGCGGATTTCCGGTTCAAATTCAGCCAAACCGGCCGCCTGTCCGGTCCATTTGATACCTGGGTGCTCGATTACGTATTTCTCAACAAAGGTAGAAATGCGCAGGACCTGTTTCGAAGCGACCGGGCACTGACCCGGCTACCCGGCAGCCCTTTTGCGCCCTATTACGCCATTCCCCATTTTGAATTTACGGCAGATCAGGTTTCCGGAAGGGTGGAAAGCCAGTTTAAGAACCTGACCAACCGCTTCCGGGCCATGGAGTTCACGGTGGAGTTGCGGGAGTTGGTCTCGGGGCGGCTGATTGCCCGGCCGGACCAAAACAGCCCGATAAATCCCGTGCCTCAGGCGCTGGAACGCAGGGATTTTTTCAGCAGCTTGTCCGAGGAACTCGAATTACTGACCGACAGCCCCTTTGACCTGGAGGTACAGGTGCAGCTTTCGGCGGGAGACGGGTTTTTGGTGGAGTCCATTACCGGCGAAGACACCGTGTTTCAGGAAACGGTGGATTTCCGAATAAACGATACCAGCCGCATGGTCATTCCCTTTCGGGATTTTTATGCCTATGACGATGGTTCGGCAGATTACGCGGCGGGAATCAATCAGCGGGGCGGCATGCTGGCCCTGCAGTACCGGGCACTGAATCCGGGTCGCTTGACCGGGGTCAGTATAAAATTTACCAATGCCCAGCAACGGGGCAACGGTATCGAATTGATGGTTTGGGATTCCCTGGAAAACCAGCCCCTGCTGCGGCAGGAGGTGGTCATTCCCGCGGAGGCTGGCCCGGATGGCTTTGCCTTTTTTCCCATCGATACCACGGTACTGGTGGAAGATACGTTTTACGTAGGATATACCCAATTTTCCAACGACTACCTGCACCTGGGCCTGGACAAAAGCGGGGATACCGGCGAGCGGATCTTTTACAACGTGTTGGGTGCCTGGCAGCAAAACGAAGAGGTACGCGGCAACCTGATGATTCGGCCGCATCTGAGTACGGAATTGCTTCCGGACGATCCCGGGGTAGCCGACCCGGAAGTCCGCCTGTATCCCAATCCCGTATCGGAGCGCCTGTGGATTCAGGGAGAGGTACAGGATGTGGCTGTTTACGATTTTCAGGGAAGGGAGATAAAAATTCCACAGGAAGGGGATAAAAATGGGAAAATGCTTACTTTTACAGCTGTCCAAAAGGGACTGTATCTGATCAAATACACGCAGGGTACCCGCGTGGTTACCGAGCGTATAATCGTTAAATAAGCAATGAAAGATATAGAAGTAGACGAATTAAAAGAACGGCTGGATAAGAACGAAAAATTTGTGTTCATCGATGTGCGGGAGGCCTACGAATACGAGGAAGACAACCTCGGCGCCTGGCTGATACCGCTGGCCCAGCTGCCGCACAAGTTGGCCGAATTGGAGCCCCACAAAGAAGAAGAGATCATCATCCACTGCCGTTCGGGTGCCAGAAGTGGCAATGCCAAGCAATTTCTCGAAAGCAAAGGTTTTCCGAAAGTACGGAACGTGTTGGGGGGAATTTTGGCGTATCGGGAATTGGAGGAAGAGGACTGAAATTTCGCGAGTTCGCATTTCCAGTGTAGCGCAGGGCTGCTACGGTCCAACAAGGTCCAGGAACAAATCTTAACGCCAGAAACGTACCTAAAAATCTGATCGTAAGCAAATCCCCCTTTTTTTAAAGGGGGCAAGGGGGATTTTTTCAAGCATTTTAACTATATAACCATTACTCGATCATGAAAGGTTTGGGGATAAAGCAAAGGATAAAAATCACGATAGCAATCCATCCCAGGATTTTTCTGTTTTGGTCCAAAGGTCGGCCATCCGGTACTTCTGGATGATTAATTCCCAATACCCTGCCAATTAGAAAGGCAAACAACAACCATCCGGAATAGCCCTGAATACCCGGATAAAAACTAGCCAGGGTGTACTGAATCGCGGCCATTCCCAAAGCGATTATCCATTGGTTGGTATTCGAAATTCCTGCTTTTCGAAAACATATATAAAGAAAGCCGATGTAAAGAGGAAGGGCAAAAATCAGGTAATTCAGATCCTCGTATGGGCTTACCACGCCCAGTCCGGCAAAAAACAAAAACAGGGTATAGGCGATCAGGGACAGTTCCTTGTGCTGTTTGGGAAAGATCCCAAAGACCACGTGCCCTCCATCCAGTTGCCCGATGGGCAGCAGGTTAATGGCCGTAAAGAACAGGGCCAGGTAGCCGGCAAACAAGTAGGGGTAATGGATCACCTCGGCCATTTCCGGCATTTTTTCCGGGTCAGCCAGGGTTTCCTGCATCAGCCAAAACAAGAGGTTGTAGCCCAGTTCCAGGTCCATCACATTTTCATCGGCCGCTTTGTCGTAGTTGGGATCGGCGTATTCGGGGTGGATTTCGTAGATATAGGAAGCCTCCGGCAGGTGGGTAAATCCATAGGCCAATACGGCGATGGCCAGTACAAAGCCCGCCAGGGGTCCGGCCACGCCGATGTCGAAAAACTTTTTACGGCTGCTGACCAGGCTTTTCATCTGAATTACGGCGCCGAAGGTCCCGATAGAGGGGGCGCCGATAAATCCCAGCCAGGCTGGAATAAAGAAAGGGAGGGAAGACCGTACCCGGTGGTAGATGGACGTCAGCAAATGCCCGAGTTCGTGTACCAGCAAGATGCCCAGAAAGGGGATGGAAAATTCGAGGGAGCGCAGGAAGTAGGGCCAGGTGAGGGGTTTTTCGCTGGAGAGTATGCTTCGTCCAAACAGCCATTCCCCTCCGGCGAGGGTGGTGGCGACCAAGGTTAAAAGAAAAAGGATTCCGTGTTTTAGGTAGTCTTTGGTGCTATACATGTTGTTGGAAAAAATGGATCAGCGCTTTTGGATGGTCGATGTGGTGGGTTTGTATGCCAACCTTCTCCGCTCCCAAAAGGTTTTCTTTCAAGTCATCAAAAAACAGGCATGCTTCCGGTTTGGCGCCCATGGTTTGCAGCACCGATTGGTAGATGGCTTCCCCCGGTTTGCGCAGGCCCATTTCGTGGCTTAAAAACAAGTGATCGAAGAGCTGCGGCCAGGTGTTTTCGGGGAGTTTTTGTAAAAAAACCTGTTCCACTACTTTAAAATGGATGGAATTGGTATTGCTCAGCAGGTACAGGGGGTAGCGTTGTTTGAGTTGCAGTAGCAGGGCGATGCGTTCCTGCGGGATATCCACGAGCAGGCTGTTCCAGACCTCGTCGATCCAGGTATCTTCCCAGTCGGCGGAGAAGTAGTCCCGCACCCCGTTTCGGAAGCCCGGCTCGTCGATTTTGCCGGTTTCCAGGTCCATGTGGATGGGGGAGACCATAAACTCCCTGACCAGGGGATGTTTGTCGGCCGGCAGTCGGGTGTAGAGTTTGTCAAAGGTTCGTTGGTAGTCAATATCGTAGATCACATTTCCCAGGTCAAAGATCAAATGTTGGATTTCCGGACGGTTTTTCATGCAGGTATAAGTTGTGAAATTAAAATCAAATATGTAACATTGCAGTCCCAAAAGCAAGGCAAAACCGACGAAAAGGCGCTGGATTTGTTGCGGGAACAAGTAGCAGCAAGTAGTTGCTAGATCGGGCCTATAGCTCAGTTGGTTAGAGCTTCTGACTCATAATCAGGAGGTCCCTGGTTCGAGCCCAGGTGGGCCCACGATAATGTGATTATCAGCTAGTCACTAGATTTTGGTGCAGATTTTGTGCAAAGTCACCAAGATACTTTAGGGAGTTTAGTCCTGTCAGCTTCAACTGGCAGGGCTTTTTTATTACAGATCAAGGGAACTAACCAGGTGTTGAAAATTTAACTGGTGGAGATAGAGAAATCGGCACTCACTTGCCAAATGTGGAGGTATCCATTGTGAGGCAGAACCTTCCTGCCTTCAACCTGTTACACAAGTAATATTTTATCCGTTGCAACGCTCAACTTTTTGACCTATATTCACCATTTAAGGCACATTTATACTTGCTCGGAGGCTAAAGGCTTATGCTCCGTAAGCTAAATAGACTGCTTTTTGGCCGTCGCTCGGGCAGAATTCGTATTTTTAAAAAATGACAAAGACGTAAATGGCAAAAAAAAACAAAGGATCCACTGACGAAACAACCAGTAGGCCAACTGGAAGCGTCGCTCTGGAAATCCGCAGACAAGCTTCGCAAAAACATTGACGCTGCTGGTACTACGTAAAGTATGATAACGTGAGATCATTGGATAGCGGTTCAGCACAGTCACAAATCACAACAGGAGACTTAAATAATTATAAAATATTAGTTCCTTCTCTGCAGGTACAAAGAGTATTTGCGATGAAAGAGAAAGCAATTCATAACTAGTTGAGAACGAACGAATAATACAGTTTTAAACTCAAGGAGGTTGAATCCACGATTCTTTCAAAAATGACCAAAGTTGAAGCTGAAAAAGAGAGGGAGGTGGTATGAAATACAAGCCCAACATCCACCATCGCAGGTCTATCCGGTTAAAAGGGTACGATTACAGCCGGGAGGGTTTGTATTTTATTACAATATGTTGTCAGGACAGGATTTGCCGTTTTGGGTATATTGAGAATGATGAGATGCAATTAAACGAATTCGGGCAAATTGCATACGATGAATGGATGAAATTATCCGAACGGTTTAACAATATGCAAATAGATGTTTTCCAAATTATGCCCAATCATATTCACGGGATCATATCGTTGCATACCCCCACCGTAGGGGCAGGGTTTACCCCTGCCCAAAATGCCAGGCAACCGCAAATCATTGATTGGGAATCATACAATGATGGGCAACCGCGAGGGATTGCCCCTACGGTATCGGATATTGTTGGTGCATATAAATCATTGGTCGCCAATGGTTGTTTGGATATTTATAAATCAAAAAACGAAACAATGGGAACATTGTGGCAACGCAATTATTACGACCACATTATCCGAAATGAAAATTCATATCGTAACATTACCGAATACATCATAAACAACCCGGCCAATTGGGGTAAAGACAAATTCTATCAAAGACAATAATACCTGCCCGAAACCAATCGCATAGAATACAAAGCCCAACTAACCAAAGACCTGGATTTGGAAAAAGAGGTGTTGGCCTTTCTGAATTACCGGGAAGGAGGATTGATCTATTTTGGCATTGATAAAACGGGAAAGGTATTGGGTGTTCCGGATACCGATGGGGATGCCCTGAAAATTAAAGACCGCATCAAGAATAATATTGCTCCATCTGCCATGGGTCTATTTGACGTGGTGGAAGAAGAAAGGGAAGGCAAGGAGATCCTCAAAGTCATAGTCGCCAGCGGTAGTGAAAAACCCTATTTCAAAAAGAAGTACGGTATGAAGTTATCGCTGAAGGAGCGTTGAATGAACAGACAAGTACCAATGCAGAACAATGGGAAGAATTATAAAAGAATTACTATGGGAATTAAAGAACAGTTGAAAGAGGAACGGGACAAAATAGTCAAAGGCCTGGAGGAGACTTATAGAAAGCTTGTCGAATTCAAAAAGCAAAAGAAAAGTCCGATGATCGTGGTAAGGAACGGGGAAATTGTAGCGGTTGACCCAAATGAAATACAACCTACTACATTGTATAAGCGTAATGCGGGGTAATTGCTACGGAATAAAAGTATGGAAATAATTCAGCTAAACTATTGGAAAAGGAAGGACTTGTATACTACGTTTATTAACTACAACGAACTTCCCTGAAGCAAGAAGCCACACCAGCAATACCCCGACCTTTTTTTTCGATCATTGGAAATCGATCCAATCATGAATATTCCTATATTCACAGTGACAACAGCCTGACGAGCTCCCGATGCATCGGAGCAGGCAGTGCGAAGGCAGACTTTCGCGGACAGCCTGTCCCGTTTTTTTCGGACGTTTCGTGGGAAGGTGGGGGGTGAAAACTCCCTGCCTGATCCGATTAGCTACCACCAGTCCAAAATTACCTATGAATAAGATTCTCTTCATTATTTTAATGTTCTTTGCGATCAATGGTTTTGGACAAAAACTAAATGACCGGCACATTTCGATCGTTTTGGACTCCATACGGCAGGTGAATAATATTGAAGGCCTTCAGGTGGTAATTGTCTCAAAGGATAGTATCTTGTATCAGGAAAGTTTTGGAAGAAAAAAAGGGGGGCATCAAGCGATTGACAATACATCCATTTTCTGTGTTTCATCTATTACCAAGAGCTTTACCAGTTTGGGTATAATGAAGCTTGTAGAACGTGGAAAAATAAACCTACAAGACAAAGTCAAAGATATTGCGCGCGAAATTTCGTTTGAAAACCCCTGGGAAGAAACACATCCGCTTAAAGTGGTTCATTTATTGGAACATACCACAGGTTGGTCAGATGTACTCTTTTCCCAGTACGCTGCCGACCGAAACAAGCTATCGATTCTGGAACAAGCCAATGATTTTCCAGGCTCAAGAGTGTGTAAGTACCCTCCCGGTCAATTCTTTTCTTATCAAAATACGGGTCCTACTGTTGCCGAGTATCTGATTGAAAAAATATCTGGAACAGCGTATGAGGAATTCATTCAAAATGAAATTCTCGATCCGTTGAAAATGCACGATTCCTCCTTTAATCCAGCATCGGTATTTCATAAAGATAAGCTAGCCATAGAGGATAATGCGCCTTATCGCTTGATTGTTGACGTGCCGTCCGGAGGGATGTTCACCACAATGCTATTAAGTTAAGCTTTTTGGTTTATTTTTCTGGTTTCAAAATTGAATAATTTTGATTTTTAGCTTCCCTTTCTTGGCTCTTTATTAAGCTAGG
>NZ_WIOK01000013.1:0-21782 GCF_009467825.1 Cyclobacterium xiamenense
CCTGGACGCCGATCTTCCCCTGACGGCTCGGCAAGGGTTTGAGAAGACTTTTGAGGCATTCAAGGGGTAATTTTTTACTAATTCACCACAGATGGCCACGGATTAACACAGATTTTTTGGCAGGAAAGTTGGTTAAGGGTTAAATGGCTCGGTACGGGTTGATTTGTAGGTATGGGCAAACAGGCAGGAGCGGTGGAATTCGGTTCAGTCGTGGTGGTTAATAGGGTTCGATACGGGCTGGACTTTAGGGTCTGGCCTTTCTGCATTTGTGGCGGTATTGGATTCAGGCGTGGTGGTTAAGGGTTAAATGGTTCTGAACCGGCTGAGTTGTAGGTATGGGCAAACAGGCAGGAGCGGTGGTATGGGATTCAAGCGTGGTGGTTAACGTGGCTCGGTATGGGCAGAGGTGTAGTATCGGGGCGAATAGGCAGGAGCGGTGGTATGGGATTCAAGCGTGGTGGTTAAGGGTAAAATGGTTCGGAACGGGCTGAGTTGTAGTTTCGGGCAAATGGGCAGGAGAGGCGGAATTTGAGTCAACGGTGGTGGTTAAGGGTTAATTGGTTCGGAACGGATTGAGTTGTAGGTATGGGCAAACAGGCGGGAGCGGTGGTATTGGATTCAGTCGGGGTGGTTAAGGGTTAGCATCGTGTTCGTGGCTCTCCTCCCCCGGTATGGGAGTCAACCGTAGTGGTTACGAGCTACCATCGTGTTCGTGGCGCTCCTCCCCCGCCTTGTTTAAGGAGGGGGGCAGGGGGGTGGTCCCATACGTGACTCGGCATTGGCGGAAAGTTTGTACCATTGGCAGCCAGCTCGTTAGCCAATGCGGCAACCGAGGCATATACCTGACCCCGGGCTGCGCCTCCACCCTTGGCTTATCCGGGGCTGGCATCGTTTCACCCCTGCCGGGCTTCGGTGCCGGTATCCGATCCTTCAGCGATTAACCAGTTAACCCATTAAACCGAAAGCATCCCCGTAGGCTGAGCTTGTCGAAAGCCCAGGCATCGGCCAAGACGGACATGTCCCCGTGGGCTGAGCCTGTCGAAGTCCACATCATTCAAAAAAATCAAAAACCATAGATCATTTAAATCTTTTGTTCTACTAATTCGTTACTTTGGTAGAGAAATAAATTAAACAGGCAATCTGGCAAAAATGTAAATCAAAAGATGGAAACATTGATTTTAAATAGTACTTCCGAGGATGATCTGAAGCTCCTTTTGGATATTGCAAAAAAGCTGGGAATGGATTTGAGGGTTGCGGATAAACAAGAATTGATGATGACTCAGGCTAAGTGGCTGAATAAATCCGTGCAAAAAAATAATATCTCATTAGCAGAAATTGTCGAATCTTGCAGTTCAGTAAGAAAATCCCGGTATGAGGAACGGAAGAAGGATAATCCTTGATACTAATATCTGGGTCAGCTACATTATAGGACGAAAATTAGATGAGATTACAAAACTCATTTTAGACCACAATTTAATAGTGTTTTCTTGTAATGAGCTTGAAGAAGAATTAGAAGAAGTTTTGTCTAGAGATAAATTTACAAAGGTACTCCATTTTAAACCAGATTTTTATTTAAATTTTATTCGTAATTTGACGACCATTATTTCCATTTCGACAAATTTCCAGGAGTGTCCAGATAAAAAAGATAATTTCTTGTTTGATTTGGCCATACAATCACAATCCGATTTTCTTGTAACAGGAGACAAATTATTATTGGACCTAAAAGTCGATAACTTAAAGGTTGTATCTTTTAAACAATTTAGGGAACTCTATAACTAGTAACTTTTTTTTGAAAAACAACCTCATATTGGATAAGTCTATAGGTCGAAATCGAAATTTATGAGCATAGGTCCAGGGGTAAAAGTTTATTGATTCACCACAGATTGGCACAGATTGGCACAGATTTTTTTGGGAGGAAAGTTGGGTAAGGGTACAATGGCATTTGAATGGCCGGGCTTTAGGGTCTGGCCTTTTTGCATTTGGGGCGGCATTGACTTCAGGGGCGGTGGTTAAGGGTTAAATGGTTCTGAACCGGCTGAGTTGTAGGTATGGGCAAACAGGCAGGAGCGGTGGTATGGGATTCAAGCGTGGTGGTTAACGTGGCTCGGTATGGGCAGAGGTGTAGTATCGGGGCGAATAGGCAGGAGCGGTGGTATGGGATTCAAGCGTGGTGGTTAAGGGTTAAATGGTTCGGAACGGGCTGAGTTGTAGTTTCGGGCAAATGGGCAGGAGAGGCGGAATTTGAGTCAACGGTGGTGGTTAAGGGTTAATTGGTTCGGAACGGATTGAGTTGTAGGTATGGGCAAACAGGCGGGAGCGGTGGTATTGGATTCAGTCGGGGTGGTTAAGGGTTAGCATCGTGTTCGTGGCTCTCCTCCCCCGGTATGGGAGTCAACCGTAGTGGTTACGAGCTACCATCGTGTTCGTGGCGCTCTTCCCCCGCCTTGTTTAAGGAGGGGGGCAGGGGGGTCCCATACCTGGCTGGGCATTGGCGAAAACCTCCCTTCAGTAGTAAGCAGCTGGCTAGCCAATGCAGGAAACCAGGTCTTTACCTGACCCCGGGCTGCGCCTCCACCCTTGGCTTATCCGGGGCTAGCATCGTTTCACCCCTGCCGGGGTTCGGTGCCCGTATCCGATCCTTCAGCGATTAACCAGTTAACCCATTAAACCGAAAGCATCCCCGTGGGCTGCCTTTTCAGGCTGATCCTTTTTCAGTCCGACAAGCCCAGGCAGCCAGGACGCACACGTCTCCGTGGGCTGAGCCTGTCGAAGCCCAGGCATCGGCTACTACAGACACGTCTCCGTGGGCTGAGCCTGTCGAAGCCCAGACGTTTCTGTGGGCTGAGCCTGTCGAAGCCCAGGCATTGGCTACTACAGACACGCCTCCGTGGGCTGAGCCTGTCGAAGCCCACACCATCACATCATCGAACCATGCCTTCGCCTCCGCCTTCGACAAGCTCAGGCATCGGCTACTACAGACACCATCACACCATCGGACCATGCCTTCGCCTCCACCTTCGACAAGCTCAGGCATCGGCCAAGACGAGTACGTCTCCGTGGGCTGAGCCTGTCGAAGCCCAGACGTTTCTGTGGGCTGAGCCTGTCGAAGCCCAAATCATCACATCATCACATCATCGAACCATGCCTTCGCCTCCGCCTTCGCCTTCGACAAGCTCAGGCATCGGCTCAGGCATTGGCTACTACAGACAGGTCTCCGTGGGCTGAGCCTGTCGAAGTCCACATCATTCAAAAAATCAAAATTCATAAATCATCAAACCAAACCATTAAAAGGAAATGCGTATATTTAGTATATGAAAGCTAATTCAAAACCAGAACATAACATCTCTGCTTTATCCAGACATCTGTTTTGGGATACACCACCCGAAAATATAGATTGGTACGAACATCGTGCATTCATTGTGGAGCGGGTGATGGGATATGGCATAATGAAAGATTGGGAAATAATAAAGCAGATTTACACGAAAGAAGAAATGAGAGAAATCGTGACAGCCATACGGGTACTGGACGATTTTAGTATTGCCTTTTTAAGCGTAGTGTTGGATTTGCCGAAAGAAAATTTTAGATGCTATACCGAGAGACAGTCTCAGCCGAGCTTTTGGCACTATTAGAATCTTTGATGACCATCCGAAGCTTTGGTACCTTACGATTGGTAGGAGGTACTGCATTGGCATTACAAATCGGACACCGCAACTCGATAGATATTGATTTGTTTGGCGAACACGATATTGATGAGCAATCGCTTACTGATGCCCTTAATAGATTTGATGAAAGCAAGAAATTAGGAGGAAGTCAGTCGATCAATATTTACCTTGTTAATGGTATTAAAGTCGATATTGTCAATTATCCCTATCCCTGGTTAAAACCACCTCTTGTTCGGGAAGGCATTCGGATGGCTGCTATAGAAGATATTGCCGCAATGAAAATTGCAGCCATTACACAGCGTGGTTCTAAGAAGGACTTCATAGATTTATATTTTCTGCTCCGCCAGTTTTCAATGGCTGAGTTGATGGGGTTTTACAGGGAGAAAATTACGGATGGCAACGAGTGGTTGGCCTTGCGAAGTATTCCTTATTTCGAAGATGCTGATAAACAACCCACTCCCACCGTCTTCCAGCGCTTTTCCTGGGAGGAAATAAAGTTGCACATCGCTCAGGAAGCAAAAGCCTATGGCGGTTATTAGGAATCAGATCAGCACATCATCCCTTCAGCACCTCATCAAACCATCAACACCCGTCATTGCGAGCGCAGCGCAGCAATCTGAATCGAAGCGCAACCGCAAGTGCTATGCAGGATCCCATCCAAAAACGAATGATGGATTCGTACTCGGAGAGACTGCCTCGGGAGCTGTGTTGGTTGGAGAAATACGATTGGGGTCAGGTTAGCTCCCTTGCAGCGACGGCATTAGCACATCACCACATCATCAAATCACCACACCATCAGACCATGTCTTCGCCTCCGCCTTCGACAAGCTCAGGCATCGGCTCAGGCATCAGCCAAGACGAGTACGTCTCCGTGGGCTGCGCCTGTCGAAGCCCAGGCGGCCAGGACGGATATGTTCCAGTGGGCTGAGCCTGTCGAAGTCCAGGCATCGGCTACTACAGACACGCCTCCGTGGGCTGAGCCTGTCGAAGCCCACATCATCAAACCATCACACCATCACACCATCACACCATCACACCATCACGCCATCACGCCATCACACCATCAAACCATCACACCATCACACCATCCCCGAACGTCGATTCCACTGCAACAGCCCTCGTTTCTACACAAACACGTGTAAAACCGTCATTTGTATCGGATAAATTATACCAATCAAATAAAAATTGTCGATATACCCTGCATTTTTACGAATCATCCACGAAATTGCCAGAGCGTCTGCTTAAATCGCAGCGAAGCCAATGGATCAAAATATATACCCATTTTCCATCAAACCATCCGCCAATCGAATCCCTATACCACCATGCTTACCTTCCTTATTTTTTTTCTGCTCCTTTTTGCGGCCCAACTGGCCTACCTGCAACTGGCCCGGCGATACGGGATCGTAGACAATCCCAATGCCCGTTCCTCGCATTCCCAGCAAACCATCCGGGGAGGGGGGCTGGTATTTGTACTGGCGGTGATCCTTTCCTGGATTGCAGGCTATCTTTCCATGTGGGTTAGCCTGGCCGTCGTGCTGGTCGGTGCGGTCAGTCTGGCCGACGATATGCGCGGGCTTCCCCAGTGGCCCCGCCTGGCAGCACACCTGATAGCTAGCCTGGCACTGGTCCTGGAGTGGCAGCAACAGGCCTCCTTTTCACTCGGGTGGATTCCCCTGATCCTGTTTTTGGTGATCGGATGGATCAACCTGTTCAACTTTATGGACGGTATCAATGGCATTACCGTAGCCTACGCCCTGGTTGCCTTGGGAACCTTTTATTGGGTACCCGAATTGCAGGATGACCGGGATTGGATCCTGTTGGTCGGGCTTTCCTGCCTGGTTTTTGCCTGGTTTAACTTCCGTAAAAAGGCCCGCGTCTTTGCCGGAGACGTGGGTTCGGTCAGCATGGCCCTGATTCTGGGTTACCTGATGGTAAAAATCATCCTGCTGACAGGCAATCCCTGGTACCTGTTTTTTTTCAGTTTGTACGGCGTGGATGCCGTCCTTACCCTGTTGATTCGGTTGCGCCGGAAAGAAAACCTGTTCCAACCCCACCGCAGCCATCTGTATCAGTTTCTGGCCAACGAAAAAAAACTGCCCCACCGACTCGTTTCCCTGAGCTATGCAGGCTTGCAATTGGGGATCAACTGGCTTTGGCTGGAGGGCATTGGTCTGGATACCTTCTCCTGGCTGCCGGGCTTGGTATTCACCGCTGGATTAGTGGGCGTTTACTTGCTGGTACGCTTTTGGGCCACCCCAACGGAGCCCCTGCAACAGGCCTCAAAACGCTGAGCTTCGGGGTGGGATTCAACCGGTGACCGTCGGGGCGTTCAACTACCTCCGGCGGAACCTGTCCAAAGTAACCGAGGTTGCCAAAACGGATACGCCTCCGTGGGCTGAGCCTGTCGAAGCCCAGGCGGCCGGGACGGACACCTCTCCGTGGGCTGAGCCTGTCGAAGCCCAAATCATCAAATCATCAAACCATCAAACCATGCCTTCGCCTTCGCCTCCGCCTTCGCCTTCGACAAGCTCAGGCATCGGCTCAGGCATCGGCTACTACAGACACGCCTCCGTGGGCTGAGCCTGTCGAAGCCCAAACCGTCAAGACGAGCACGTTTCCGTGGGCTGAGCCTGTCGAAGCCCAGGCAACAGCCAAGACGAGTACGTTCCCGTGGGCTGAGCCTGTCGAAGCCCAAATCATCACACCATCACACCATCAAACCATGCCTTCGCCTCCGCCTTCGCCTTCGACAAGCTCAGGCATCGGCTCAGGCATCGGCTACTACAGACACGCCTCCGTGGGCTGAGCCTGTCGAAGCCCAGACCGTCAAGACGGATACATTTCTGTGGGCTGAGCCTGTCGAAGCCCACATGATCAAACGGTTATCGAATTTTTTTTTAATTTTTTTTTCTTAGCTTGATTCCCGACACCTGGGATCTTTTTTGCGTTTACTACTTCAAAAACGTACCTGCCATTAGAAAAAATGTACTTAGATTTTTTGGCAGGAAAACCTTTCGTTTCGGGCTTCCAAGGCCGATTTAAATCCCTTTGCTATTCTTGACAAATCGGTTAGTTTTGTATACAACAGCAAAAAACAGTGGCGCAGCGAGTCGAGTAAATGGCAACGGAAAATCAACACACACCCCTTTCTTCCCCGCATTTCTCAGGAAACGAAATTGGATTTATCCAGGCGGCGATCGCTGCGGGAGAAATTGCGACCAATGGGCGGTTCATCCGGCAGTTTGAGCAGGAGCTGGAGCGGAAATTTGATTCCCCTCACGTCATCGCGCTCAATTCCGGCACCTCCGCCATCCACTTGGCGCTCCATTTATTAGGGGTAGGTTCCGGAGACGAGGTGATTTGCCAGTCCTTTACCTTTGTTGCCTCCTGCAATCCCATCCGCTACCTGGGAGGGGTTCCGATATTTGTGGACAGCGAAGAACAAACCTGGAACATGTGTCCGGACAGGCTGGAAGAAACCATTCGCAAACGACTCGCGCAGGGAAAAAAACCCAAGGTCATCCTGGCCGTGAACTTATTCGGTATGCCGGCTAACTGGCCCCGAATTTGTCACATCGGTAAAAAATACGACATCCCGGTTCTGGAAGATGCCGCCGAATCCCTCGGGTCCACCATAGACGGCCAGTTTGCCGGTACTTTTGGAGACCTCGGCGTTTTCTCCTTTAACGGCAATAAAATCATTACGACCGGCTCCGGGGGAGCCCTGTTGACCAAAAACCGGTTTTTGGAAAAAAAATCCCGCTACCTGGCTACACAGGCCAAACTGAATGTTCCCCATTACGAACACAACGAACTCGGTTACAATTACAAAATGACCAACCTGGCGGCAGGTATCGGTCTTGCCCAACTGCAGGTAATTGCGGATCGCATCCGCAAACGGCGGCAGATTTTTGCCGAGTACAGACGCTTGCTGCAAGGCATTCCCGGGCTGCAGTTTTTGGAGGAACCCCCGGGCTACTTTTCCAACCGCTGGCTGACTACCCTGCTGATCCAACCGGAGCAAGCCGGATTTGATGCGGTGGAATTGCGCAATTCCCTCCTGCTGGAAGGCATAGAATCCCGGTTTTTATGGAAACCCATGCACCTGCAGCCCCTGTACCGGGACGCGGGCTATCTGGGAGGAGGCGTGGCCGAAAATTTGTTCCGGACCGGCCTCTGTTTGCCAAGCAGCAGCTTGCTGGAAACGCCCGAATTGGAACGAATCGTGGAGGTGGTTGCCCGGCTGCATGCCGGCACGCTGTATACGACCGGTAAGACGGTTTGATGCGCGGTTGTATGAAAAAGCGCCTTACAGATATCGGCTTTTCTCTTGCCTTGTTGGTGTTGACAGCCCCGGTCTTCCTGGCAATCGTCGTGCTACAGTTTCTCGCATACCGGGGCAAAGTCTTTTTCTTGCAGGCCCGTGCGGGAAAGCACGGAAAAATCTTTACCCTGATAAAATTTCGTACCATGACGGAAGAGCTGGATACGGATGGCCAACTCCTGCCCGATCACCTGCGCGTCCCTAGGCTGGGTGCTTGGCTTCGAGCGTCTTCCCTGGACGAATTGCCGCAGTTGCTAAATGTGCTGAAAGGAGAGATGAGTTTGGTCGGCCCCCGGCCCTTGTTGCCGGAATACCTTCCGCTGTACAGTCCCGAGCAGCGTAGGCGGCACGAGGTGTTGCCCGGAATCACGGGTTGGGCACAGGTAAACGGCAGAAATACCGTGGATTGGGGGAAGAAATTTGAGTACGACCTGTGGTACGTAGACAACCACAGCCTGCGGCTGGACCTGGCCATTTTGCTTAAGACCGTCAAACCAGTCGTTTCCCGTCAGCAGATCTACCCGGAAGGCCGCACCTCCGTAGAAAAATTCCGCGGCATGCCCTCCTAGATTCCCCTTCGCCTTACCCCTTACCTTTACATTTGCACGGGCTGCCTTTTTAGGCTGATCCTTTTTCAGTCCGACAAGCACAGGATGCCAGGACAGATACGTTTCCGTGGGCTGAGCCTGTCGAAGTCCAAATCATCAAATCATCACATCATCGAACCATGCCTTCGCCTCCGCCTTCGACAAGCTCAGGCATCGGCCCAGGCATCGGCTACTACAGACACGCTCCGGTGGGCTGAGCCTGTCGAAGTCCAGGGATCGGCTCAGGCAACAGCCAAGACGAGTACGTCTCCGTGGGCTGCCTTCGACAAGCTCAGGCTGCCAGGACAGATACGTTTCCGTGGGCTGAGCCTGTTGAAGCCCAAACCGTCAAGACGACTACGTTTCCGTGGGCTGAGCCTGTCGAAGCCCAAATCATCAAATCATCACATCATCGAACCATGCCTTCGCCTCCGCCTCCGCCTTCGACAAGCTCAGGCATCGGCCCAGGCATCGGCTACTACAGACACGTCTCCGTGGGCTGAGCCTGTCGAAGCCCAGGCAACAGCCAAGACGAGTACGTCTCCGTGGGCTGCCTTCGACAAGCTCAGGCTGCCAGGACAGATACGTCTCCGTGGGCTGAGCCTGTCGAAGTCCCGGCATCAGCTACTACAGACAGGTCCCCGTGGGCTGAGCCTGTCGAAGCCCAAACCGTCAAGACGACTACGTTTCCGTGGGCTGAGCCTGTCGAAGCCCAAATCATCAAATCATCACATCATCGAACCATGCCTTCGCCTCCGCCTTCGACAAGCTCAGGCATCGGCTCAGGCATCGGCTACTACAGACACGTCTCCGTGGGCTGAGCCTGTCGAAGCCTAGGCAACAGCCAAGACGAGTACGTCTCCGTGGGCTGCCTTCGACAAGCTCAGGCTGCCAGGACAGATACGTCTCCGTGGGCTGAGCCTGTCGAAGCCCAAACCGTCAAGACGAGTACGTTTCCGTGGGCTGAGCCTGTCGAAGCCCATCGAAATACTCCCCAAAATCCGTCCATTTTTTACACAAAAAAAATGTACCTTGTGACGAAAATGTACCAACCGTCACGGATTTCTGTTTATTGGGTAGGACTCGTCCTGTTACTAATCGCCGGACCCTTTTCTGCACTGGCCCAAATGTTTGCAGGAGAGCCTATGTTGGAGGAGGTAAGCCGGCGGGCGCAGCTATTGGGCAAGGGTGATCCACAGGTCAGCTACCTGCTGCGACCCCTTACCGCTAACCTCTCGGGCCTGATCGAGGGCGACAGCCTGCCCGAGCCCCGCCGCATCGGTGGAAACTGGAGCCTGCTGCCCGTTCGAGCGTCTTTGGATCATTCCACCCGACGGCCCTATGGATCCTATCCCTACCTCACCGTACCCGCCCGGGGGCCGCAACTCTGGATCAATCCGGGCCTGCAGTTCACCCGGTCCTGGTTGACCATTCGCTTCCAGCCGGAGGCGATCGTTGCCTTAAATTCGGCCTTTGACGGGTATCCCGATACCTATTCCCGGCAGGTGAATCAGTGGTACTTTCGCTACCCAAATACCCTCAATTTCCCGGAACGCTTTGGGGACGGGGCCTTGTTTCGGTTGGGATGGGGCCAATCCAAGGTTGCCGCGCATTGGCGAAATTGGGAAGCAAGCCTGAGCACCCAGTCGATCTGGTGGGGACCGGGCCAATTTCATTCCCTGACCTTCAGTCAGCAGGCACCGGGGTTTCCGCACCTGAGCCTCGGCAGCCGCGCGCCCCTTTCCACCGTCCTTGGATCCTTTGAGGCGCAGTTGCTCGTCGGCCGGTTGGAAAGTACCGCGTATCCCCCCGTACAGGAGGAGCAGTTGAACCAGCAGTTTTACCGTCCGCACCGCACAGACCCCCGGTACCTCAATGCCTTGATTCTTACCTATTCGCCAAAATGGCTGCCTGGTTTATCCGCAGGAGCTTCCCGTACCTTCCAAATTCACAACCGGGACCGGCCCCCGGGATTTCGTTCCCTCTTGCCCGTGGTGCTGCCCCTGATCAAAGAGAACTACGGATTTCCCAATGCCGATGGAAATTGGGACCAACAGGTGACCGTGTTTGGGCGCTGGCGACTGCCAGAAGCAAAGACGGAGCTTTATTTTGAATACGGTCGCCGCGACCATGCCCTGAATTGGCGGGAATTTGCACTCAATCCCGAGCATGCCCGGGCCTACCTGCTGGGCTTTACCAAATTATGGGGCCTGGAACGGGGTCATTTTCAGGTGCGGGGCGAAATGGTCCAACAACAGGAGGCCATTAATCGTCTGGTTCGCTACGCAAGCAACGCCGGCATGAACTGGCATGGTCATGCACAAGTTCGGGGCTTCTCTCACCGCGGGGAGCCGCTGGGCGTGGGTTTGGGCTCGGGTACCAACCTGCAAACCCTCGAATTTTCCCATGTGGACGGCTGGAAAAAAACCGGATTGCGCCTGGATCGGGTGGCAAGAAACAACGACTTTTTCTACGCAGCCGGCAGCAACGCAGACCTGGAACCCTGGACCGATTTGGCACTG
Organism: Cyclobacterium xiamenense; assembly: GCF_009467825.1. Classification (GTDB taxonomy): domain Bacteria; phylum Bacteroidota; class Bacteroidia; order Cytophagales; family Cyclobacteriaceae; genus Cyclobacterium; species Cyclobacterium xiamenense. The sequence continues at coordinate 11,096 of NZ_WIOK01000013.1, forward strand.
GCGCTCCTTTGGGAACGAAAAATCCAACAGTTCAACGTGTCGGTAAACGGCACCTATATCCGCTCCCATCATTACCAATGGCAGGCCAATGCCCCGTCTAGCGGCAATTTCCGGCTGCAGCTGGGGCTGATTTACCAGTGGTGATCTGGCACAAAAAGCCGTTTCTTGAATCCCAAAAAAAGCCGCCCAATAGGGTAGGAAGCGTTCGTTAGAGGCATACAAACAGCGACCCCTTATACGGGGCGTTTCACCGCTTTCTGAAACGGGAGGTAGGGATGCCGGGACAGTAGGGAATTTATTTTTGTCCTTCCCGATTTCGAAATCTCAGGAACGCAATGGGATAAGTGGTTGATACTATGTTGGTAAGCATTCTTTTTCTGGCCCTTTTGGCAGGCCAATACCGAAAAAGAGAAATAAAAATAAGCCCAAATTGATTGGTAGAATTCAGGCTTTTAATTATATTTAAATGCTATTTGAATGAGGAATTGCACTATTAATTAAATTGGTTGGTATTAGAATGCGGTAGAAACGTCAAATAGCGCTAGTAATTATCGTATATTGTAAAAATACTTTTTGTTTCGAAGGAAAAACAAATAAATTTGCGGCTATTGAAGCCACCTAACAGCATGACCAACCTTATTTTTATGATCAATTTCAGCAAGAAAATCAACATCATACCCCGGTGGATCATTGCCAGCCTCGATGGGGTGATACTATTTCAATGCGTTCTCTTTGCTTTCTGGCTGCGCGCCAACTTTGACCTGTCAAACATGGAGCGCTTTGATGTACTCCGGGGAGCCCTGGTGTATTCCCTGGTAGGACTCCTTGCCATGTTTTTTACCAAGAGCTACGTGGGTATCGTCCGCCATACCTCCCTGCGGGATGCCATGACCCTTCTGTGGACCATCGCCCTCACTGCGGCGGGCATTACGGTCATCAACTTGTTTATGGCCAATTTTACGGAAGTCAACAGCCACATGCTCCCGTTCTCGGTGCTGGTCATTGGTTCGCTGTTGGCCTTGTTTTTTCTGATGGTCTACCGCTTGCTTGTCAAAGATGCCTTCCGGCTGATCAAAGCCAGTACGGAGCCGGATTTGCCCGAACGGAAAGTAATTATTTTTGGTGCCGGAGAAGCCGGTATCCTGACCCATCAGGCCCTGTCCAAGGACAGTCAATTCAAATTTGTGACCCACGGCTTTCTGGACGACGACCCGTCCAAAAAAGGCAAAAAAATCCAGGGGAAGCCGGTTTTCGGCGGCCTGGAGATGCTCGAAAGCCTGGTAGAGAGCAGGGGCATTAACGAGCTCATCATCTCGGTGCTGTTGGACCTTTCCCCTTCCAGAAAGCGGGAAATCATCGATCGCTGCCTCACACTGGGCGTACACGTCATGACCATCACGCCGGTCAACCAATGGGTGAGCGGCGGGGACAAGCCCGGCAATCTGCGGGAGGTGAATATCGAAGATTTGTTAGGCCGGGACTCCATCAAGTTGGAAAATCAGGCGGTGATTGATTACCTGGCCGGGAAAACCATTCTGGTCACCGGAGCTGCCGGATCCATCGGCAGTGAAATATGCCGGCAGGTCGCCCGGGCCAATCCGGGTTTTCTGATCATGCTCGACAAAGCGGAATCCCCCTTGCACGATCAGGAGGTCTTTTTGGAAAGCCGCTTCAACCAAATGCCCCTGGTATCCGTGCTGGCAGATGTGACGGATAGGCAGGCCTTGGAAAAGGTCATGAAAACCTACCAGCCGGAAGTGATTTTTCATGCAGCTGCCTACAAACACGTGCCCATGATGGAAAAGTACCCGGCCGAGTCGGTGCGCTGCAACGTCATGGGAACCAAGCTGGTGGCCGATCTGGCAGTGAAATACGGTGTGGAGAAATTTGTACTGGTCAGTACCGACAAAGCTGTGAATCCCACTAACGTGATGGGAGCCAGTAAGCGGATTGCGGAAATGTACGTGCAATGCCTCAACAGCCGGCTGCGCGAGACCGATGCGGGATCCACCCGTTTTATCACCACCCGCTTTGGCAACGTGCTGGGCTCCAACGGATCGGTGATCCCGCTCTTTCGCCGGCAAATCCAGGAGGGCGGCCCGGTGACGGTCACCGACCCGAACATCATCCGGTATTTTATGACCATCCCCGAAGCCTGCGAATTGGTGCTCGAAGCAGGCGTGATGGGCAATGGGGGAGAGATTTACGTGTTTGACATGGGCGAGCCGGTGAAGATTTTGGATCTGGCCAAAAAGATGATTTACCTGAGTGGAAAGATTCCGGACGTAGATATTCCCATTCGGATTACGGGTTTGCGACCCGGGGAGAAATTGTACGAGGAAGTACTGAATGACAGCGAAAAATCCCTGGCCACGCACCACGAAAAAATAAAAATCGCGCAGGTTTGCCCCGGTTCCTACGATAAAGTAAGCCGAGACCTGGAGAAATTGATGGAGCACCTTTCGGCTGGGGGAGAAATGGAATTGGTCGCCCAAATGAAATACATGGTTCCGGAATACATCAGCCGAAAGTCCCGCTTTGAAGCGTTGGACCGCAAGAAGATGGAAAAACTCTAACACCGGCACGAAACAGGCCTTTTGGTACAGCCCCCCCGGCGACGGTGTGGGGCTTTTTTGATGGGGCAATAAATAGTGAGGATCAAAGACACGGACAAACAAATACAAAGCGCCCATCTCTGGGAGTTCGCCAGGAAGCAACCCGAAGATTAAGCGACGTATTTGCATCGGCGGGTACCGCAGTTTCCTGGCTGGTTCAATTCAGTCCCAAAGCGATGGGGAGCAGTTGCCTCCGCCCGTTGGGGAGCCAAAAGCAGTACGCTGTGGTCCCTGGCGAATCGCTGAACGCAAAATGGGGTAGGTAGTTTTAGGAGAGCCTCTTTCCATTGGGCGATGGTATTGGTTCCCTGCGGATTTTTCCGGCTGCTTTCGGAAGACTGGCTTAGTAGGACCGAATTTTGAACTGCTTTTTTTGCTCCTGAACGGCGTTACGAAAAGAGGCATCCGTCTCCATCAGGTCGTTTACCGACTGCACGGCATGAATCACCGTGCTGTGGTCCCGCCCACCAAAATGGTACCCGATGGATTTGAGGGAATGGTTGGTAAACTCCTTGCTAAAATACATGGCCACCTGCCGGGCGATGACAATTTCTTTTTTTCGGGTTTTGGCTTTCATGTCCTCTACTTTGATGCCGTAATACTCTGCGCAGGATTTTTGGATGTATTCGATGCTGACCTCTGTTTCGATGTCCTTGACAATATTTTTCATGATGGTTTTGGCCAGATCCAGGCTGATTTCTACCCGATTGAGCGAGGCATGGGCAATAAGCGAAATCATGACCCCCTCCAGTTCCCGCACGTTGGTATCCACGGTATAGGCCAGGTACTCGATCACGTTGGTTGGAATATCGATGCCCTCGGACTGCATTTTCTTTCGGATGATGGCAATCCGCGTCTCAAAATCCGGCATTTGCAAATCGGCGGTCAAGCCCCACTTAAAGCGGGATAACAGCCGTTCTTCCAGGCCCATCAAATCTTTGGGGGCACAATCGGAAGTCATGATGATCTGCCGCTTGTTTTGGTGCAGGTGGTTGAATATATGGAAAAACATTTCCTGCGTTCGACCTTTTCCGGCAAAAAACTGGATATCATCGATGATCAACACGTCCACCTGCATGTAGAAATTCGTGAACGATTTGATGTTGCCGTCTTTGATGGCATCCATAAACTGGTTGACAAACTTTTCCGAAGAAACGTAGAGTACGAATTTATCCTCCGGTCCATTTTTTATTTCGTTGCCGATGGCTTGCACCAGGTGGGTTTTTCCCAGGCCTACCCCACCGTACACCAGAAGGGGGTTGAAGGATGTAATGCCGGGCTTATTGGCCACGGCAAACCCTGCCGACCGGGCCAATCGGTTGCAATCCCCTTCGATAAAGGAATTAAAAGTATAGGTAGTGCTTAGATTGGATTGCAGGGTGGTTTGTTCGTCCAGGCTGGAAAGGTCGAAGGGGGAGTGCGCCGTAGCGGCGAGGGCTTCCTTTTTCTTTTTTGAAACCGGGTTGCTCACCCCTTGTGGGTAACTTACCATATAGGGTTGGTTTTGGGAGTTGCCCTTGTCTACCACCACCGCATACTCCAGGCGGCCATTGGCTCCCAACACCGTCTTGATGGCCAGCTTCAGGACGTCCACGTAGTTGTCCTCCAGCCACTCGTAAAAAAATTGACTCGGTACTTGGATGGTGAGGACGGATCCGTCAATCCTTGCCGGTTGTATGGGCTTAAACCAGGTGGAAAAACTTTGTTCGTTGACGTGTTTTTCGATGATCCGCATACATTCAGTCCATATCGCTATCGCCTCTGATTTCATTGGTTACCTTTAACTGAAAGTGGAAAAAAAGCTTTACTCCTTTTGTAGGGGGAAACAAAAATGTGGAAAAATATCTTAAATAAAAAATACCGATTTGCTTGACTTTTTTACTTTATTGGAAAACAGTTTATTCAGGCGGTTTTTATTTTTAAAATTGTTGAAAATTGAAATAACACCCTGGCATCGGTACGTTTAGGGATTTCGGTGCTTTTGGTTGGGAACCGATTAAAGGTTATTTTTGAAAAAGCCGCATAGTTGGCTCCGATCTGCCAGCTTCACTACCGGATGGAAGGCACCCACCCGGTTTCCTTATCCTTTTACCATGAAGAGCATCATTTTATTGTACGATCCCTCGAATGAGGAACTGGTGGAAAAAACCCTGGTTCCCCGTCTCGGCGCCGACCTCAAACTCAAATTACCCTTTACCGACCGGCTCACAGTCGAGCTGGGCCGGGAGGATTTTGTGGTGACCTACCTGTCCGACGCACAGCTAAAGGAATTGTTTCCCCTGGCGCTGGAACAGGACTGGAAAATTGCCTTGCTTCCCCATCCGGAATTGGTTCATGGCAGACAGGGCTTTGGCGTGGATAGCGACCTGGAGGCCTGCCTGGAGCAGGTCCTGGAATCCGAAAAAAGCGCTCGGGTAGACCTGCTACTGCTCAACGGCCGACCCGTGTTCAACACGGTCGTTATCGGAGAATCCCTGAGCCTGATGACCGGCTCGCTGGCAAAAAACAGCTGGCAGCGGTTCTGGAAAAAAGTCAGCTACTTTTTCAAGTTGTTCCGGGCGGCGAAAGCGCACCGGTATCAATTGCAGGCGAGGGAGAAGGAAAAGCTGGATACCGCTGCCATTGGCATGGTGATCGTGCAACATGGAAAAAGCAACCTGCTTAGCCGAAAGGTGTTGGAAGATTCCTACATCAACGATGGGAAATTGCACGCAATGATTCTTGCGCCCAAAAGTATTTCGGGTCTCTTATGGTTTGGCCTGGATAGTTTTTTTCGAAAAAAGGGGAAAACCCGGCTACCACCCTTTGCCGCCCATATCAAAACCTCCAGCCTCTGTATTTCCAGCGAAGACGCGATCAATTATTCCCAGGATGGAAGCCTGCTAAGCGCCAGGAAGCTACAGCTGGAAGTTCGACCCAAAGCCCTGAACATGCTGCCCGGAAAACACCTGGACATGGAAGGCAAAGCCTCGGAGGAGGACATCTTTAAGGTGCGGGTACTTCCCCGGGGAGAAGTACGGGACGAATTGCTGAAGCGAAAGCTACCCCTCATCAACCACGCATCCACCGAAGAATTCAAGGAACTGTTTTCCAGCCTGCGGGCAAGCTCCCGTACCAGCAACAGCTACCTGGTGCTTATGGTATTGTCCACCTGCATCGCCACCCTGGGCCTATTCGGCAACTCCTCGCCGGTAATTATCGGGGCGATGATCCTGGCTCCGCTGATGGCCCCGATTATTTCCCTTTCCATGGGTGTGCTTCGGCAGGATAAGAGCCTGATTCTCGACAGCTCCAAAGCCATCGGGTGGGGTATGCTGCTTGGGTACCTTTGTGCCATGGGAATCACCTGGCTGACGCCCTTGAACTTGTCCAACGAAGAAATTATGGCCCGGGTCCGCCCAAACCTGCTGGATCTGGGCATTGCCGTTGGTTCCGGTGTGGCGGGAGCCTATGCCAGCGCAAAAGAAGAAATCGCCAAAACCCTGGCCGGAGTAGCGATCGCCGTGGCCCTGGTTCCTCCACTTGCCGTTTCCGGCATAGGCCTGGGCTGGATGGAATGGAGTATTTTCCAGGGAGCCTTGCTGCTATTGATGACCAACCTGGCGGGCATGGTGATGGCCGCGGCGCTGACCTTTTTGTTTTTGGGCTTTAGTCCCTTTCGTCTGGCCAGAAAGGGCATTGCCTATTCGCTCATTGTGGTGGGGCTGGTGAGCTTGCCCTTGTTTTTTGGCTTTATGGATATGGTTCGCGAAAAGGACGTGATCTCCAAACTCGACGGCTACCGGGTAAACGGAACGGTGCTGCGGGACATTACCGTCCGAAGCGTCAAACCCATCCGTCTAGCTGTGAAAATCGTGGCTGCTAGCAGCCTGGACGAACAACAGTTGCAACGCGTCAAACAGGAAATTGAGCGGGTACTGGGAGAGGAAGTGGAACTCGAGGTAACGCTGGGAGTGACGGTGTTTTAGCGCGGTGCCGGGAAACCTGTCGCAGGATTGGATGAGCAAATTCAGAAGGATTGACGGCTGCAGAATTGGCAATTTTGGCAGATTATTGGTACCTTGGAAAGGTATTCATTCTGATGCGGAATCAGCAAATAAAACCGAGCAAGCCCCAAGTGATACAGAGAGGGATGCCCCGGTAGGTATCGACAAAAGCAGGCGACCTGCCCGTAGGCAGGGTTTCTCCCGATTTAGGATGGGTACAGGTATGTAGCAACTTAAAAACAACGATAATCACATGAAAAGAAAAGCAACAGCAGTTTGGAAAGGAACAGGTCTGGAAGGAAGCGGCACATTGACCGCACCCAGTGGTTTTTTTGACAATTCTCCCTACAGTTTTAAAACCAGGTTTGAAAACGAAGACGGTACCCAGGGTACCAACCCGGAAGAAATGATTGCGGCTGCCCATGCCGGTTGTTTCAACATGGCCCTGAGTTTTCAGATTGCCGGCAAAGACTTTGCCGCAGAGGAGCTGGATACCACCGCTACCGTCAGCCTGGAAAAGGTGGGCGAAGGATTTTCTATCACCGGGATTGTCCTGGACCTGAAAGGAAAAGTTCCCGGCATGGACGAAGCCCTTTTTACAGAGTTGGCCGAGGTGGCAAAGGAAAATTGCCCCATCAGCAAGGCCCTCAGTGCCGTGCCCATTGAGCTGAAAATCAGTTTCTCTTCCTGATTTTCAATCCAATAAAAACCCAGAAGTGCCGGAGAACGCTCTTCGGCATTTTTTTTTATTTCCGGTTTTACCTGGCTTGCAGCTGCTATGAGTCGACACATGCGTTTTTTGGGCTGGGCTACCCTGTTGGGCTTTGGTCTGTTGGGCTTGGGCCTGGTTCATTTTTTTCAGGAAATCCCGTTGATCGACCTGCTCGCCGGATACTGGCCCCTGCTCGCTCAATTGTTCCTGGGCCTGTCGGCCGGAGTACTTTCGGCCTTTCTGGCAAAATGGGTCATTTGCAGGCCGTTCTTTTCTCAGGAGCGGGAGAAATACCGGCACTTGATCAATCAATGGAGCTGGACTCCGGGAGGAGTTGTGTTTATTTCTATCTGTGCGGGAGTAGGGGAGGAACTGTTTTTCCGGGCAGGGTTACAACCGCTGCTTGGCCTTTGGACCACTTCGGTGCTATTCGTTTTGATCCATGGATATTTGAATCCCTTTAATTGGCGAATCAGTAGTTATGGGCTACTGATGGTGGGTTTGATTGCGTTTTTTGGCTATTTGTTTCAGGAGACGGGAATTCTTACCGCGATGGCCGCCCATGCCGCCTTTGATGCGGTCCTGTTGTTTTGGCTTACCGCTAAAAATGACGATGCGGTGAGGATAGGGTGATAGGCCGATGTGGACTTCGACAGGCTCAGTCCACGGGGATGTGTTCGTCTTGGCCGATGTGGACTTCGACAGGCTCAGTCCACGGAGAAGTGTCTGTATTAGCCGATGCCTGGGCTTCGACAGGCTCAGCCCACGCGTAAGTCAATTTGAGGCATTCGGATTTCAGTATAGGCTTTGGCACCCGCGGCAGTCTGTAGTTGTACGTAGGCGTTTGTAAATCGGAAGAGTTTTTTCGGATGCGTTGAATTGGCGCATATATTTCGCGCCTTCAGCGCTTGGGCTGCCGGGATTGAGACGATCTATCACAGGGCTCCACCCTGTGCTGTGGTGTTGCGCACTTTCAGTGCTGGAAATGGTCCTCGTCTTGTTTGGTAAAAGAAAATCGGAACCATAGAAGGGGGTATGAACGAAATGGCATAACCGATCTGCCAGACGGAGTTCAAAAATTGTGAAGGGTATTGAAGCGAGTTCGGCGCCTCTTATTAGTATATGCCTTAAATGGTTTAAAAAAAATTGAACAGAACCCTGGCAGTGCATATAGAGGCTGTCGCTTATCAGCGACAGCCTCGGGTAAATGGATTCTACGGAAATACGTTCCAGGCCTTTTTTCCAGGCTATTCGATAGGAACCTGAAATTCGTTGCTGCTTCGGCCTTCGGGAGTCAGGGTAATGTACCGCAGCACCAGCGGCTCCTGACCTGCGCCGGGTGTAGGAGCCAGGAAGGGCCCCGTATACAAGCGGGCAGTCTGGTCGGCCTTGTGGCCATCCAGCGTGTAATACACTTTTGCTCCCGCCACCAGGGGTTCGATCTGAACCCGATGCGTGCCTGCAGCGGCATCCGGGCTGATGGTAACGGCTGCCTCAGGTATGCGGAAAAACACCCCTTGCGCTTCCAGTGACCGAAGCTGCTCCGGAAGGCGTTCCCGAATAAAGGAGGCGTAATCTTTTTCTTCGCGCGTTTTCCAGGCTACCTCGGCCAGGGCCAGGGCCCGGGGGAAAAGGAAGTATTCCATTTTTTGGTTGCTGCCAATGTATTCCGTCCAGAGGTTCGCCTGTACTCCCAAAACATGCCTTGCCTCTTCCTTGCTCAGGGCGTCGGGAATGGGCGAGTAGCTGTATACTTTCTCCAGGGGGAGAAATCCGCCGATTGCCAGGGGCTCGGTGCTTTTGTCTTCGGCCTGGTAATGATCAAAATACAGGTGGCTGTTTGGGGTCATGATCACGTCGTGCCCCATTTTAGCGGCTGCGATTCCGCCTTTTTCCCCACGCCAGCTCATAACCGTGGCGTTGGGTGCCAGGCCACCTTCCAGAATTTCGTCCCAGCCAATGATTTTTCGTCCGTTTTTATTGAGGAATTGTTCGATTCGTTGGATAAAATAGCTCTGAAGCTCGTGTTCGTCCGCCAGTTTTTCCTTTTTGATGACTTTTTGGGCAATGGCTGAGGTTTCCCAATGGTCCTTGGGAACCTCGTCTCCGCCGATATGAATGTATTCCGAGGGAAAGATGTCCATGACCTCGGTGAGCACGTCCTCCAAAAACCCGAAAGCCGCGGGCGTAGGCCCGTAAATATTGTAATGGACTCCCCAATAACCGGGTACCTGCGTACTGATTTCGTTGTTCAGCGGTTCTCCCTTCTCGTTTACGGCTGCAATGCTGCCCCGGGCCGCTCCTCCCTGCACCTCAAAGCTCCCAAATTCAGGATAGGCGGCAAGAACGGCCGAACTGTGGCCCGGCAATTCGATTTCCGGAATCACGGTAATGTGTCGGTCGGCGGCATACCGCACGATTTCCCGTGCCTCTTCCTGCGTATAATATCCGCCGTGCTTTTCTCCATCGTAGATAAAGGGCTTGAAATCGTAGTATTGACCGATGATCGTGGAATCCCTCCAGGCGCCGACCTCCGTGAGTTTTGGGTATTTCTTGATTTCCAGGCGCCAGCCCTGATCGTCTGTCAGGTGCCAATGCATGGTGTTGAATTTGAGCTGTGCCATCAGGTCCAGTATCTTTTTGACCTGCTCCGTGCTAAAAAAATGCCGGGACACGTCCAGCATGATACCGCGGTAGCCAAAGGCCGGCGCATCGGCGATGCGCACCAACGGAACCATTGCTTCGCTTCCCTGCATTTCCACCAGTTGAAACAGGGACTGCAGCCCGTAAAACAGGCCGCTGCTACCCCCGCGGACGACAATGCCTTCGCTAGTAACGTCCAATGTGTAGGCTTCCGGATTCCCATCGACGATTTTTTCCTCCAGCAGAATGACCGGAGCTGTTGTCTGAGCAGCTTGTTGGACCGGAAGTTGAAACCCGGTTTTCACCTCCAACAGGCCGTTAAACAAATGAGCGGATTTTCTGGCGGAAGCACTTTCTGCCAGTAGCACGGTACCCGGCTGCAAATTCAACTGACCTTCTCCAGCGACCAGGGTCTTGGGTTGGGGGAGGATGCGGTCTGTTTGGGAAAATAGCAGGAATGGGCTCAGCAGCAGGCATAGCCCCGCAAGTAGGAGTTTTTTATTCATGGATCATTTGGTTGTGTCGGTCCGCTGACCGGTTAGCACTGTATTTGTTTATTCGTATTAAATAAAAAAATTAATGAAGTATCAAATGTAACCATAAAAATTAATAAATAAAACCTGGGGTTTATTGATGTGGGCTTCGGCAGGCTCAGCCTAAACGCTTCGGCAGGCTCAGCCCACGCGTAAGTATCCGTCCTGGCCGATGCCTGAGCTTGTCGAAGGCGGAGG
>NZ_WIOK01000013.1:21877-154225 GCF_009467825.1 Cyclobacterium xiamenense
GGAGGCGGCCACGGGGACGTGTTCGTAAGCGTGGACTTCGGCAGGCTCAGCACACGGGGGACGTGTTCGTAAGCGCGGACTTCGACAGGCTCAGCCCACGGGGATGTGTTCGTAAGCGTGGACTTCGACAAGCTCAGTCCACGCGTAAGTATCCGTCCTGGCCGATGCCTGAGCTTGTCGAAGGCGGAGGCGGCCACGGGGACGTGTTCGTAAGCGTGGACTTCGGCAGGCTCAGCACACGGGGGACGTGTTCGTAAGCGCGGACTTCGACAGGCTCAGCCCACGGGGGACGTGTTCGTAAGCGTGGGCTTCGGCAGGCTCAGCCAACGCGTAAGTCAACTTGAGGCATTCGGATATTAGTATACGTTCCAGCGCCTGAGGCAGTCTGTAGCTGTACGTAGGCGTTTGTAAATCGGAAGACTTTTTCCAGATGCGGTGGATTGACGGGTATATTTCGCCCCTGCAGGGCTTGGGATGCTGGGATCGAGACGATCTATCATAGGGCTACACCCTGTGCTTTGGTGTTTGGCGCCTTCAGCGCTGGAAATGGTCATCGCCTTGTATGGTTACAAAAATCGGAACCATCTAAGGGCGTAGAAGGGGGGTACGAACGAAATGGCATAACCGATCTGCCAGGCGGGGTTAAAAAATTGGGAACGGTATTGGAGCGGGTTCGGGATCTCTTATATGCCTTAAATGGTTCAAAAAAGCGGCAGAACAAGACGTGTTGAACCCTATATGGGCATATTTTGTGCACGTTTCTTTCACGCACGTTCCGCTAAGACCTGCACGCCCAAAAGGTCATCAGCTTTGAGGTCTTCCAGACCTCGAAGGTTTATTTTGTGCAACTTTTTTTCATACACATTCGGGATTCGCTCAATAAACGCCAAAGGTCCGGGTATACCCTTTTTACTAGCACAGGGCTCCACCCTGTGCTGTGGTGTTTCGCGCTTTCAGCGCTTGGTGTTATTCGAGCACCAGGCTTTCGTCTGCGATTGGGTTTAGACCGATAAACCCCAAGGGCCTTCCTTCGTTCCAGCCCTCCTTCGCTCCCGTACTTCCTCGCGCCTGTCTGGGAAGCGCGCGGATATGGACTAATTGCCAGCCACGTAAAAAGGATCGATGGAGAATAAGTTGGGGTTATCCGGGTCGATTTCTACCTGTACCGCGTGCATGTCCCGATCGCCAAATACCTGTACGGCCGTAAAATTCGTCATCGTGCGGCCACTGCTGTCCCGAAGCGGCTGGTCCACCATAAATCGGTGCCGGTCCCCGTAGAGCAGCAAGACCGGCTTCCCAAAATCCAGTACTTCCTTGCGGAGGATGGTTACAAAGCTCGCATGCCCGTTGCGCTCGTCCCGGGTTTGGTAATTCAGACCGGCGTGTAGCACCAGGACCAGACCCTTACTTTGTGCTTCCCTTGCCTGCGCAAATAGTTGCTCCAGCCAAAAGTTATTGGCCAGTTCCCGCTCGTAGAATTCATCGTTTAGCGCACCTGAATCCAATTTAAAATTATTATTGGAGCCAATTACATGCAAGGTACCAAAGGTCACTCCTCCCTGTTGCCAGCGTGCATTTTCGGGAAATTTCTCAAACCCCTCCCAGCTGTTTTGCCGCTGCAGCGGCATGGGCTGTTTGCCCTGACTTTGCTCCCCGGCAAAAAAAAGCTGCCGGAGTTTGTCCAGGCGTTCCTCCGGCTCGTAACCACCGCAGGCCTCCCGGTGGCAATCCGTCCATTCGTTGTCTCCCGGCGTGTAAATCAGCGGCTGCTCAAATGCATCGAAATAGTTTTTGATGGTTTCAAAATAGGCATCCGAACAGGGCGTTCCGCCGGATTTGATATCACCCACGTGCAGGGAAAAATCCGGTGCCGCCGCATTGATGGCTCCAATCATCCGCTCAAACCGCACGAAATCTTCGGGAAGGTGGTAGGGAACGTCTCCCATCGCCATAAATCGCACTATTTTTTGCTCCTCAGGCGCGCAGGCAGCAAGGAGGCAACCAATAAGGAGCAGGACCAGGGCCCCCTGGCGATACCGGGTTGTCTGCGAAAAACCGGCTACACCTCTCGGGAACTGTTGGCCGATGGAGGCCGGCAGGGTGGTGGACTTCGAAAGCGGGCTCCTGGAAATCCGGTTGGGGGAAGCAGGAGAAAATGGCCAGTACGTTTGGGCCTCCTCCACGAGGTGGGCAGGTGGTTTTTGTTCACACATCTCTTGAGTAGTTGTCAGGATCGAAAGCGTTGCTGCAAGGCTCCGGGAAGCACTGCGCCACCCGGGCTGCGGTTGGTAACCACGGAGGCTATTGCAGCAGGTACGAATGTAAATCGAAGGAGTTGATTTTGCTAAATAAAAAGCCAAATTCCGCATATTCTCGACCTAACCCATAGGGAAAGCAGGAAAAAAAATGAGTGTTGCTGAAAATGGATCGGATTGCAAAAAATTTTTCTAACAACAGTTAATTTACTATAAAATACGAAATTAGGTATTTAAAAAATTAACCCCTTCAAATCTGTTTGGGATTATCGCTGGAAGGGGCTGGCAGGCCCCGGTATAATTGGCTCGAAAATTTTGAAATAAATGCCTGCCCGACTACTTTTGAGCGTTTGAAAAGCCGTGACTTGCAGATCGTTCTTCACCCTGCAGGATACCGGCAACCCAATCGGTAAAAATCCCCGGGTAAACGCAACAAGTTGGCTTCGTCCGGAGAATGGATTGTTCAGGAGCCCGCTTTTTGCCCCCGGCTCCGGATTGGCGAATAAATTCGGTCTTTTTCGGGACTCACCGGGCGAAGCTGTGTTTCGTCCTTAACCCTGGTTATGTTTAGCCCCAGCCTGATTACCTTGTATATAGTAGCGGGATTGGTACTGGTACTTTACCGGGACCTGCTGCGACCGTCCTTTGCATTTTTGGGGGCGGTTTTTTTATTGTTGCTTCTGCAGATCATTCAGCCGGAGGAATTTTTGATGGGTCTGGCCAACAAACAGATCGTGGTCATATTCCTCCTGATCGGACTCACGGCAGGCATACAGCAGAATATCGGCACGGGGTTCTTTTTCCGGATTTTCAGTCAGAAACTCCGGCCGGGGATATTCCGGGCGCGCATGATGTTGCTCGTGGGAAGTTTGTCGGCGGTACTGAACAACACCCCCGTCGTGGCATTTATGATTCCGTATGTAAAGGAATGGACCAAGACCAATCAGGTTCCCGCTTCGAAATTCCTGATTCCGCTCTCCTTTTCCACGATCCTGGGCGGAATGATCACCGTGGTGGGTACTTCCACCAACCTGGTATTGAATGGACTGATTAGTCAGTACGGGCTGCCGCTGCTGGGTTTCGAGGATTTTTTGTACCTGGGATTGCTGGTAGCGTTCTCGGGAATACTTTACCTCAGCATTGCTTCCAACCGCTTGCTTCCGGATCGAGAGGAAAACAAAAGCGAAATCATCGACCACCTGAACGAGTACCTGGTAGAAACCCATCTTCCCCTGGGTTCAAAAATGCACGGAAAAACGGTTAAAGAGGCGGGCCTACGCAAGTTGCGGGAAATCTTTCTGGCCGAGATCAAGCGGGGCAATCAGGAGATTTCTCCCGTTGGCCCCAACGAGCTGCTGCAGGAGGGAGACAAGCTTTTTTTTACTGGCAATACGGATGCCATTCTGCAGCTGATTCAGGAAGAAAACGGTTTGAGCCTTCCGGAGGAGGGGCACGTGTCCAACTACGGATTTTTTCAACTTACCGAAGCCGTGGTGCCTGCCAGTTCCTCGCTGATCGGAGAAAAGATAAAGGACAGTGATTTTCGGAATCGGTACCAGGCCTCGATTATCTCCATACACCGGAACGGAACGCAACTAAAGGGAAATATCGGGGAAACCAAAGTGCAGGCCGGAGATCTGTTTCTGATGCTAACCGGCAAGGACCATAACCGCAACGATTACCTCAAAGACCTGATTGTCATTACCCTTCGCGGGGAAATCAACGCCGAAAACGGACGGTTTCGGCGGTTGCCTTCCCTACTTGCATTGACTTTATTGTTTACGGGAATTGTCGGCTGGGTGGATCTTTTTATGGCAGCTTTTGCCGGAATTCTTACCCTGTATCTATTTAAAGTATTAAATTTGCAGACTTTACGGAAAGCCGTGGACCTGGACTTGCTGCTAATACTGGTATGTTCCCTTTCCCTGGGAGTGGCCTTGAACAATTCCGGCGCGGCCACCATGCTGGCATCGGGATTGCTCTTTCTGACGCAGGGGGCGGCACCGGTTTGGGCCTTGACCTTGCTCTTTGTGGTGACCCTGGTTTTGACCAGTCTGATTACCAATGCGGCGGCCGTGTCCATCATGTTCCCCATTGCCATGGAGCTGGGGCAGCAATTGGGGCAGCCCTTAACGCCTTTCTTTGTGGCCATCGCTTTTGCGGCTTCCGGAGACTTTATGACGCCGATTGGGTATCAAACCAATTTGATGGTCATGGGGCCGGGAAATTACAAGTTCAGGGATTATTTTGCCATTGGGTTTCCCCTGACCCTGATCTACGGTACCGTGGTGATGGTATTTATTCAATGGTATTATTTGTAACCGATTCAAAAGCGCTTCCAACAAGCGAAAGTCCATGCAGGAAAACATTCATCCGTCGAAATTTAAGATTACCCAGGAGCTCCGCCAACAGGCGTTGGGGCAAAATCCGGCGCTGATCTGGTTCACCGGATTGTCCGGTTCCGGCAAGTCCACCCTGGCCAATGCGACCGAGCAGGCACTGCATGGACAGGGGTACCACACCTACCTGCTGGATGGTGACAATGTACGTACCGGTCTAAACCGGGACCTGAACTTCAGCAAGGAAGACCGGGTGGAAAATATCCGCAGGATCGCCGAGGTGGCCCACTTGATGATGGACGCCGGGTTGATCGTGCTTTCGGCCTTTATTTCTCCCTTTCGCTCCGATCGGGAAATGATCCGTGAACTGGTCGGATCCGGCCGGTTTTTGGAAATCCACGTGGATTGCCCCCTTAAAATCTGCGAGGAACGGGACGTGAAAGGATTGTATCAAAAAGCCCGCAAAGGGCTGATCAAGGATTTTACAGGCATTGATTCGCCCTACGAAACACCGGAATCCCCCTTTAGAGTCATTAAAACCGCCGAAGTCCCCCTGGATTTGGCGGTACACCAACTGGTAGAAGCATTAGATAAAAAACTCAAACGTTGATTATGGCACATTACTATTTATCCCACCTGGAAGAACTGGAAGCGGAGGCAATTTTTGTTATCCGGGAGGTGGTCTCCCAATTTGAAAAACCGGCCCTTTTGTTTTCCGGCGGTAAGGACAGCATCGTGCTGGCGCATCTTTCCCGAAAAGCGTTTTATCCTTCCAGAATCCCTTTTCCCCTGATCCATATCGATACCGGGCACAATTTTCCCGAAACCATTGCATTTCGGGATGAACTGGTAGAAAAATTGGGGGTACAGCTGATCGTAGGATCCGTGCAAAAAAGTATCGACGACGGCAAGGTACGGGAAGAAACCGGTGCCAACGCCAGCAGAAATGCCTTGCAAACGGTAACCCTGCTGGATACGCTGGAAGAGTACAAGATCGATGCCGCCATGGGTGGGGCCAGAAGAGACGAGGAAAAAGCCCGGGCGAAGGAACGGTTTTTCTCCCACCGGGATGAGTTTGGGCAGTGGGATCCCAAAAATCAACGGCCCGAGCTGTGGAACCTATTCAATGGCAAAAAACACATGGGCGAGCATTTTCGGGTGTTCCCAATTTCTAACTGGACCGAAATGGACGTCTGGCAGTACATACAGTACCAAAACATCGACCTGCCCTCCCTGTACTTTTCCCACCAACGGGACTGTGTGGTCCGAGACGGGGTGATCCTGGCCCGATCGGAATTTATCCAACTGAAACCCGAAGAGGAAATACGTACCATGACCGTTCGCTACCGTACCTGCGGCGACATGCCCATTACGGGAGCGGTGGAATCCGGGGCCGATACCCTGGAAAAAATCATCGCGGAAGTCGCCACCACCCGAACCACCGAACGCGGTACCCGGGCCGACGATAAGAGGGGGGAAACGGCCATGGAAGACCGCAAGAAAAGCGGCTACTTTTAGCATTTCGTCGAGCCAGGGAAGAAGCGCCCCCTTCGCAGAAAAGGATTTAGACGTTCAAAAAAAGGAGCGGTTCGAAAACCTTTTTCCCGATTTGGAGAAAATGGCCTACTGACACCAGACGTTGCTTCATTCGGGCAGGAGTCGCCGAAAGGCCGCAGAAGTACTTACAATCCTTCCGCGCATACAAACAAACGGAAATACAAACAGCGGATGCCTCAGCTACCTGTAGAAAGTGATACCAACCAGATACGTACAACCACGAACATCGCATCGGTTCCGATGCGGATCGCGGAACTAACTCAACGCGCATGAACATACAAGAAACCAATCAACTCTTACGATTTACCACTGCCGGATCGGTGGACGATGGGAAAAGTACCCTGATCGGAAGGCTTTTATTTGATTCCAAGTCCATTTTTGAAGACCAGATTGCGGCCGTTAAAACTTCCAGTGAGAAGAAAGGCTTTGACTACGTGGATCTTTCCCTACTCACCGATGGGCTGAAATCGGAGCGGGAGCAGGGCATCACCATTGACGTGGCCTACCGGTATTTTGCCACGCCCAAGCGGAAATTCATCATCGCCGATACACCGGGACACATACAGTATACGCGCAACATGGTCACCGGCGCTTCTACGGCCAACCTGGCCATTATCCTGATCGACGCCAGAAAAGGCCTGCTCGAGCAAACGTATCGCCATTCCTTTATCGCATCCTTGTTGAAGATTCCCCATGTCATCGTTTGCGTAAACAAAATGGATCTGGTGGATTACGATGAAACCGTGTTTGAAACCATTATCAAGGATTACAAGGCCTTTGCGAGCAAAATGGAAATCAAGGACGTACACTTCGTACCCATCTCCGCATTAAAGGGAGACAATGTGGTGGATCGTTCCAAAAACATGGACTGGTACGAAGGGCCTACCCTGCTTTACCTGCTGGAAAACGTACACATCGCTTCCGACCTGAATCACATCGACTGCCGTTTCCCGGTACAGATGGTCATTCGACCCCATACACACGAGCACCGGGACTTTCGTGGATATGCCGGACGGATTGAAGGCGGAATCTTTAAACCCGGCGACGAAGTGAAGGTATTGCCATCCGGATTTACCTCCAAAATAAAAACCATCGAGCTGAATGGACAACCCATCGCCGAGGCCTTTTCGCCCATGTCCGTCACCATGACGTTGGAGGACGAATTGGACATCAGCCGGGGCGACATGCTGGTGCGGCCCAATAACGTACCCACCGTCGGGCAGGACCTGGATGTGATGATATGCTGGATGAGCCAGCAAAAGCTGGCAGGGAGGAGCAAATTGCTGCTGCGACATACCACCAAAGAGTGCCAGGTGATGGTGAAACAGATCCTGTACCGGGTAAACGTAAACACCCTGCACCGGGAAGAAGGGGTAGGCGAAATTGGAATGAACGACATTGCCAGAATCAGTATTCGTACGGCCCAACCCTTGTTTTTTGACCCTTACCGCCGCAACCGACAAACCGGCTCCATCATCCTGATCGATCCCAATACCAACGAAACCGTCGCTGCTGGAATGGTGATTTAAGACGAAGGGTACGCGCCGGGCTTATGAGAGCGTAGCCGGCACCTGAAAACAGTGCCCATTCAGCAAAAATTTTTGAACAGAAACAGATGATCGACCTTACAAAATTAACGCAACTTGCCGTCGAAGCTTCGAGGGAGGCAGGAGCGGAAATCCTGAAGATATACCATTCGGCGGATTTTGGGGTGGAAATGAAAAGCGACGATTCTCCCCTGACCCGCGCCGATAAGGCTGCTCACGAGGTAATCATGCAACACCTCAAGGAAACCCCCTATCCGGTTCTTTCGGAGGAAGGTAGGGATATTCCCTATACCGAGCGAAAAAACTGGACCTATTTTTGGATGGTGGACCCCTTGGATGGCACCAAAGAGTTTATCAAGAAAAACGGGGAGTTTACCGTCAATATCGCCTTAATTCATCGGGATACGCCTGTATTGGGCGTGGTCTATGCGCCCGTGTTGGATTGGATGTACTGGGGCAATGCCCAGGAAGGTTCCTGGAAGCAGGAGGGGCAGGCTGAGGCGCGGTCTTTGCAAGCACCGGCGGACCAAACGGTGCGCTCCATCGTGGCCAGCCGCTCTCACCTGAGTCCGGAAACCCAGGAGGTAATCGACCGGTATCCCGACGCCGAAGTGATCAGCATGGGCTCTTCCCTTAAATTTATGCTTCTGGCCGAAGGAAAAGCCCAACTCTATCCCCGCTTTGCTCCGACCATGGAATGGGACACGGCGGCGGCGCACGGCGTATTGCTGCCGCTTGGCTATACCGTCAAAAAAACGGACGAAGAGAGCCCCCTTTTGTACAACAAAGAAAACCTGCTCAATCCCTGGTTTATCTGCTCCAGCTAAGTAGACCTGCACACCGGTCTTAATGCTGGTTGATCGGAATTTTTTGTAGGGAGGCAATGCCTGCCTGCTGTAAGAGGAGAAAGAATTAGGTAGAATACCCGAAAAAAAACCGTTGAGACCTGTGGTGGATTCAACGGTTTTTTTATTTCCCAAAGGGGACGCTGCTTACCCCAGAGGCTGCGCAGCTACGTTTGCTGCCCGTATCCGTCCGGCTAAACGATTTCCCGGAAGATCAATTTCCCGGCAGCGTGTAATTAAGAATCAGGTTGGTATGAAACAGGTTGACTTTGTTGTATACCCAGGCAGGTCGAAGGTCTTCCTGATCCAATGCTACCTTGCTCATCAAAATTAAATGCAGGTTGAGCCCTTTTATCCAGGTTTTTGGGGCATACCGCAGCCCCAGGTTTGCCTGCCCGTAGGAAGGCACAGCGTATTTGTTTCGTTTTGCATCCGCCGGGTCGGGTAGGAAATACAGGCCCAGGTAGCTGTATAGTTGCAGGGATTTTTCCGGAAAAGCCTGTTGAAAATAGGTACTAACGGCATCTACCTGTTCCATTCCTTCGTTTCGTTCCCGCGGAATAAACGTGTAAAACGGATCTTTTCCCCATTCCCTGGGGCTCAAATACCGCCCATTACCCTGCATTTTGGTGTAGTTGAGGTGCCATTGTGTTTTTTTGGATTTGAGTCCGATCCTTCCGCTTAGTATCCAATTGGCATCCTCCGGATTTTTGTAACGGAGGGCTATTTCCTCGTTTCCTCCCTCCCCAATGCCGTGCTGTACGGTGGCTTGCAGTCCCGTGATTCCCTGCACCTGTGGAAGGGGCAATTCCCAGGTTTGGTCCCACTGTGCCAGGTAGGTACTGTAAATGTTTTGCACCAGGGTATGGTTTAGTAGCAGGGAGGATCCCGGTTGTAGCTGTAGGTCCAGCTCCAGCACCTGGGCAAGGTCCGCCTGCGTATTGCCAAAATAAGCAGAGGGCTGCCCAAATTCGTCCCGGGCCACGGGGTACATACCGATGCTTTCGCCCAAACCAAACCAGTGTCCGGTGGACCGGGGAGAAATGCCCCAAATTAGCTGATGCCTTACCGCCAATTTCGGATGCGCCTGCAACTCCCAGCGAAAACCTTCCAC
The DNA here is from genome assembly GCF_009467825.1 of Cyclobacterium xiamenense. Classification (GTDB taxonomy): domain Bacteria; phylum Bacteroidota; class Bacteroidia; order Cytophagales; family Cyclobacteriaceae; genus Cyclobacterium; species Cyclobacterium xiamenense. The sequence continues at coordinate 31,535 of NZ_WIOK01000013.1, forward strand.
AAAGGTGGGGCTTAAGCGCCCATCCTGTGCGTTGATAAAGGGGGTGTTGATCTCCATTCGGCCCAATCGGGCCTGAAATCGGGCATGCCGGTAATCCAGGTACAAATTACCGATTTTCCCAAAAACAGCCCGGTCCAGGTGATTTACGTCAAATAAACCTACCTCGTATCGGTTTAGATTGGGGACGCGGGGATCCAGTTGGGTCAGATCGGAACTGGCCAGCCGAAAAAATCCCAGGTAATCGGCCTTTAGCTGAAAGCCCAGAGGAAGGCGGCTCCCCAGGGATACCCGTGCCATCTGCCCCCAGGCGTAATCGTCCTTAAAATCCTCCCAATAGGAAGTACTCATAAAATAGGACCGCAGACTGACGCCCAGCTCCGGTTTCCAGCGCGTGGAATCTTCCTGACCGAAGCCGGGTAGCCACCACAGCAGCGCTACCAGCGAAAAACAGATTTTCTTCATTTGGTTTCATTTTTTGCCGCCAAAATGGGTTGAAAGGGGCCGTACTTGTGCTGTTCTTCGGAAAAAGGGTCTGAATACGGACCAAACGGATGGTCCATTGGTTTTTTGGAGATATCCGGCCAATCTCCGGAAAGGTCTTTGGCGGGGCGTTCCATGGAATTCACGTAAGCGGCCAGATCCCAGGCCTCTTCGTCGCTGAGCAAGGGGCGTTTGTAGGTGGCACCCAGCGGCATATTGGCTTTTACGTACCCGGCAAAGCGAGACAATCGAAACAAGCCGGCGCCCTGATTGTAGCTGGCAGGTCCCCAGAGGGGTGGGTACAGGTAGGCCGTTCCAGAAGGGGTTTTCATGCCCAGGCCATCTGCCCCGTGGCAACTCACACATTGGCGATCGTATACCGTCTTTCCCTTCACCGGATCAGCGGCCCGGTCCAGCAGGGGGACCTCGTAGATACCTACTCCGGGAAGCTTTTGCCCTTTAGGTACGTCTTGTCCCAACCATTCCATATAAGCCACCATGGCCTGCATTTCTTTGCTATCCGTTTCCAATCCGCGCCCGTTTAGACTCCGTTCAAAACAATCATTGATCCGCTTGGGGATGTCTTCGGAGCGTCCCGAGCGGTTTCGCACCTTGGGATAGGTGGCCGCTACCGCACCAAAATTATTTCCCAACGGAGCCGTGCCCGCCTCCAAATGGCAGTTTTGGCAATTCATGCCGTTGGAAATGCGCAGCACCTTCCCCTCCGGTCCCAGGTACTCGGCCGTATGCGCCACCAACTCCCTGCCGTATTCGATTTGGGCTGCATTGGGGGCTTCGGCCACCCTGCTCCAGTCAGGTGCCTGCCAAATTCCTTCCGCTGAAATCAAGGAAGGATCCGGTGCCGCAGGGGCTGTTGGTTGGCTGAGTTGCATGGATGCAGTGCCTGGAGTGCCGGATTGGGTCCACTGACTGAGGACCAGGCCGGCAACAAACAAGGTGAGCAAGAATACGACTAGCAACAAGCCGAAAAGTCCCCGGATCAAGGGCAATATGGTTTGGGATGATTTTTTCACACTACAGTAAATTTTATCTGTACAAAGCTAGCCCTATCGGTACCCGAAAAAAGTGATTTGTATCACATAATAGGTACAGCGATACCAAAGAAATGCGTATCTTTCCCAGAAAATAAACCCCGTAAACACACCAAAAATGGCTGCCGGACACCTGGTCGTGGCTGCTAATTTCTGGACCTGGTGCAACGGGAATAGGCCTTCCGATAGGCGGTATGGCAACAACCCAATTGACCAACAAAAAAAAGCCCCGATGAAGATTTCTGCAAAAACGTATTGGATTACCCTGCTGGCCCTGGGAATCACCTTGTATGCCAAGGCCCAACGGCTGGTCAGCGGAACCTACACCGAAGACGATCTATCCGAATTACTGATTCCCCTTTCCGAATGGCAGCCCTTCCCCAGGCTGGACGACCGGTCTGCCTGGGAACAGGCCGATCGCGCCCTTTTGCAACAATACCTGGACTATGCCGAAGAAAACCTGGATTACCAGTGGCCCTATATACCTGCCACCAAATCCTTGCTGATCGATCGGACGGGAGACCGGGACGAGTACCAGGCCGTTACCTTCGAAAAGCGGCGAATCCTTGGTAGCATGATTTTGGCAGAGATTGCCGAAAACAAAGGCCGTTTTATCGATCCCATCGTCAATGGCATCTGGTCCATCTGTGAGGAGTCCTTTTGGGGAGTACCCGCCCACTTGCCAAAGACCGAGGAGTACTCGGGATTGATGGACGTGTCCAAACCCTTTGTGGATTTATTTGCTGCCGAAACCGCCACCTACCTGGCTTGGGCGGATTATTTTCTTGGGGAGAAGTTTGATGAGATTTCGCCGCAAATTCGCAAGCGCATCCGCTACGAAACCAACAAGCGGATCTTTGAGCCCCTGATGAATCAGCACCACGGCTGGATGCGTGCCAACGAAAACGGCCGTCCGCCCAATAACTGGAACCCCTGGATTTGCTCCAACTGGATCAATGCCGCACTCCTCCTGGAGGAAGACGAAAATCAGCGGGCAAAATTGATCTTTAAAGCCATGCAGGTAGTGGACGAATTTCTCGGTCCCTACCCGGCAGATGGAGGCTGTGACGAGGGGCCCAGCTACTGGGGAGCGGCTGCAGCCTCCCTTTTTGACACGATTTCCCTGCTGGATCTGGCCACGGAAGGGGCGTTTCAGTACGTATATGCCGACGAAAAGGTGAAAAACATGGGGAAGTTCATTTACCGCGCTCAGATTAGCCCCGACTATTTCCTCAATTTTGCCGATGCCGATCCCCAGCCCAGCATGGCTGCCTCCATGATTTACCGCTACGGTAAGGCCATAAACGACCCGGACATGATGCGGTTTGGAGCCTATTACCGGGAGAAAGAAGCGGCCTCATTGCCGCGGTTTCATTATTTTAGGAAGTTCTTCGAGCTTTTCATGCAGGAGGAGTTTCGCCAGGCCGAAACAGGGCTTCCGCTTCCAAAAGATGTTTGGCTTCCGGATACCCAGGTGATGGTGGCCAGGGACCAGGAGGGAAGCACAGAGGGGTTCTTTTTTGCCGCCAAGGGAGGCCATAACGACGAGAGCCACAACCACAACGATATCGGAAATTACGTAGTCTACTACGACGGCCTCCCGCTCTTGATCGATGTAGGAAGGGGTACTTACACGCGGAAAACGTTTAGCGGTGAGCGTTATACCATTTGGTACAACCGCTCCGATTACCACAATTTACCCACCGTCAACGGCCTGACGCAGTTGCCCGGAAGCCGGTACCGCGCTAAGGAGCTGGACTACCGGACCGGAAACAATCACAGTACCCTTCGCATGGACCTGGCTGGTGCCTATCCGGAGGATGCAGGTATCCAATCCTGGCAACGTACGCTGCGTTTGGATCGGGGAAAGAAGGTTCGCATCAGCGATCGCTACGAGTTAGCGGAAGGGTCCACGATTACCCAGCACCTGATGACCGTGTTTCCGGCGCAGGTTGTTCGCCCGGGAGAGGTGCGCATTCCGTTTCAGCTTGCGTCCGGCGAAATCCAACCCTTCGTACTTGCCTACGATCCGGACAAAATGGAGGTGACCGTGGAAAAAATCGCCCTCACCGAGCCGGAAGATAGAGGGGTGGGGCAGAAATGGGGCGACCGGATTTACCGCATCAATTTTGTCCATACTACGCCTGGTGAACGCGGAGAATCCAGGTTTGAGCTCTACCGGGAATAGTCCGGTGGCGGTACCTATGAAGGAATTTTTCCAATGAAAAAACGAATGCCACTTTGGAAATTGATTGGGGCGTCCATTCGGGGAGAGGAGCAGGACTATACCCGTATTCCGATCAAAACGGGGATTGTACTTTTGGCGGTTCCGATGATCCTGGAAATGATCATGGAATCCCTCTTTGCCGTGGTGGATATTTTTTTTGTGGGCCGGCTAGGCGAAGATGCCGTCGCCACCGTGGGCCTGACCGAGGCTGTTCTTACCATCATTTATTCCCTGGGTGTGGGCATCAGCATGGCAGGTACGGCCATGGTGGCCCGCCGCTTTGGTGAAAAAAACTACCAACGGGCGGGTACCGTTGCCTTCCAATTGCTGCTGGTTGGCCTGTTAGCCTCGCTGGCTTTGGGCCTGGGAGGTTTTCTGTATTCCCGGGAAATCCTGGGCCTAATGGGAGCGGAAACCGGTGTATTGGAACAGGGTACCTCGTATACGGAGATCATTTTTGCCGGCAATACGGCCATCATGCTGCTGTTTTTAATCAACGGGATCTTCCGGGGTGCGGGTGCTCCCCACCTGGCCATGCGGGCACTTTGGATTTCCAATGGTCTGAATATTCTCCTGGACCCGCTGCTGATTTTTGGTGTGGGCTCCTTCGAGGGGCTGGGACTGGTCGGAGCCGCCTGGGCTACCACCATCGGCAGAAGCGTGGGCGTGCTGTATCAGGTTTACCACCTGGTCAACGGCAAGCACCGCCTGGTAATCGGTCGGCAAAACCTGAAGGTTCGCTGGCTTACCCTGAAAAAAATTATTCGCATATCCATTGGCGGTATGGGGCAGTTTCTGGTGGACTCGGCCGCATGGATTGTGCTCACCCGTATTGCGGCAGAATTTGGGAGCGCTGCCGTGGCGGGCTATACCATTGCCTTTCGCATTTTGCTATTTAGCCTGATGCCGGCATGGGGCCTTTCGGCTGCCGCAGCCACATTGGTGGGGCAAAATCTCGGTGCCGGGAAGGCGTTTCGGGCGGAACTTTCTACTTACCTGACGGCCCGGTACAATTTCATTTTTCTGGCCTCCGTCACCCTTATTTACCTACTTTTTGCCGATAGCCTGGCGGGCATATTTGTACAGGGGGAAGAAGTGCGAACAATCGCAGCCACCGGGCTGAAAGTAACCGTTTTGGGCTATATCTTTTATGCGGTGGGTATGGTGATGGTACAGGCGTTTAATGGGGCCGGTGACACCCGCACACCCGCTTACATCAACGTGGGGGTGTTTTGGTTGCTGGAAATACCCATGGCCTATGTCCTGGCGGTCACTTTCGACCTGGAAACGTTGGGGATTTTTAGTACGATCGCCTTTTGCCATTCCCTGCATGCCCTGATTGCCCTCTGGTTTTTTCGAAAGGGGCGGTGGAAATTTGCAAAGGCCTGAGGGCCGTACCCAGCCCGATTTGGGAAAATGGTCAAGAAAAAAAGGATTAATCCAGTATTTTCCTTGAAATTGAACCCGAGGATGCCTTAACTTGGCGCCAACATTTGCATCAATCGAATGAATCGGTACCCCCAACAGATCACAGCCGGCGAGGCAGCGGCACTCGTCAACAATGGACAGACGCTTTGTATTGGTGGAGGCGGAGCGGGACATGCCATTCCCGACGCGTTGCTGAAGGCCATTGGGGAGCGCTATGCCCGGGAGCAAAGCCCCGCCGGACTGACTATATTGCATCCCTGCGGGTTGGGGGACTCGGACCAACTCGGACTCAACCACCTGGCACAGCCGGGGTTGGCCCGGCGGGTTATTGGTGGATTTTTTGGAAATGCCCCCAAAATGGTGGCCTTGACCCAAGCCAATCAGATCGAAGCCTACAATTTTCCGCAGGGGGTGCTCAGTCACCTGATGCGAGCCACTGCCGGTGGAGAAAAGGGCCTGCTCACCAAAACCGGTCTGCATACCTTTGTGGATCCCCACCTGGAGGGTGGGAAGGTTAACGAAAAGGCTGTGGAAGACCTGGTCAGCCGGGTGGATATCCTTGGAGAACCCCATCTTTTTTTCAAAACCCATCCGGTGGACGTGGCCTTGATTCGTGGAACCAGCTTGGACAAGCACGGCAACCTGTCCATGGAAGGGGAGGTGGCCAGTTTTGCCATGCTCTCGGAAGCCCAGGCGGCCAGGGTCAACGGGGGCATTGTAATTGCACAGGTGCAGGCCCTCCGGCCTGATCGATGTACCCCCGCCATCCAGGTAAAAGTGCCGGGAGCCCTGATCGATTACGTGGTCGTGGAACCGGAGCAGCCCATGACCTACCTTACCCCCTACGATGCCTCGCTTATTTCCAAAGAGGGGGCCATTGCATCGGAAGAGCAGCTGCAGCTTTCCGGCATCAAGCGCATCATCAGCAGAAGGGCAGCCCTGGAGTTGTTTCCCGGGGCCTTTGTGAACTTGGGCTACGGCATGTCCGACGGCGTTCCCATTGTGGCCAGGCAGGCCGGTGTATTTGGGCAGTTGACCTTTTTGATTGAGCAGGGCCCGCTGGGAGGCATTCCCACCACGGGTTTAAATTTTGGTGCCATGCATCAGCCGGATGCCATCCTCGACGATGGCTACCAATTTGACTTTTTTCATGGAGGGGGACTGGACCTGGCTTTTTTGGGATTTGCCCAGGTGGATCAGTACGGAAACGTGAATTCCAGCAAATTTGGGGGCAAGCTTACCGGTTGCGGTGGCTTTATCGACATCTCTCAGCACAGCAAGAAAGTCGTTTTTTGCGGCGGTTTTGCCGCCCGGTCGGTGGTGGAAACCGGAGAACAGGGAATTCGTATCACGGATCCTGGCTCATTCAAAAAGTTTGTTTCCCGGGTGGAACAGGTGACCTTTAGTGGCAGCTATGCCCTGGAGAAAGGCCAGGAAATCCTATACCTGACCGAAAGGGCACTCTTTACCCTGACGGCCGGAGGCCTGGAACTGATAGAAATCGCCCCGGGGGCCGACCTGCAGACGGATATACTGGATTCGATGGATTTTCGTCCCCGCATTTCCAGTCAATTAAAAACCATGGATGCCGGGGTTTTTGCTGCGGCAAAACCCTACTTAGCCAATTTTAAGCAATGAGTGAGGCCTATATTGAACACTACACCGAGGGAACAACCCTGTTTATCGTACTCAATCGTCCCGAAAAGTACAACTGTTTTGGTATGTTGGAACTGGAAGCCGTGGAGCAGCTACTGATGGAAGCGGAAACGGATTCGGAAATCCGGACCGTGGCGTTTCAGGGCAAAGGGGAGAAGGCTTTTTCCACGGGAGCCAACCTGGGAGAATTTAAGGCATTGGACGATCAAGGCATAGCAGACTGGATTCGGAAAGGGCACGCGGTATTCAATTACCTGGCCCGATTTCCCAAGCCAACGGTCGCTTTGTTGCAAGGATACGTTTTGGGTGGGGGGCTGGAACTGGCGCTGGCTTGCGACTTTCGTCTGGCCAGCGACACGGCATTGTTGGGCTGCCCGGAGCTGCGGCACGGCTGGCTGCCGGGTTGGGGAGGCATGCACCGGTTGCAGCAGATGGTAGGTGATCCTGCGGCACGGGAGCTGGTGTTTTTATCGGATAACCTGGGTGCGGCGGAGGCCTTGCGACTTGGCCTGGTACACCGGGTGTTTGGGAGCGCAGATTGGGAAGCCGAATGCGACGCCTGGCTGGAAAAACTCGCCCGGGCGGATCCGGAGGCATTCAAAATGGCCAAGGAGGCATTTTCCAATAAGAGTCAAACGGATGCTTCGGCCATAGAAAAAGACGTACAAAGTACCCTTCGCCTACGGGCGAGCTGAAAAAGGTTTTCCCTGGCTGTGGCATTTTTTATACAGCCCTCCGTTTCTATAAAGCAAACAACGAGGCTTTTGAATTACCGGTTTGTTGGTAGAAAACCAGTAAGCCTTCGTAAGCGAGGTTCAGGTACTTTCGACCTCTTAGAAATTCGAAATATCTCGGGTGAACCGTACGAGCTGGGCTAGTCAGGGTTTCCCGTAAGCGGGAAGGCAGGAAGAACGGTCAGCATCTACGAATGTAGTCATATCTGCAAGCCTTTGGACTAGTCGGGGAGGGGTAAAAGAAAACTACCGGACATTCAGCAGACCGGTAGTGAGGTTAGGTACATAGGATTTGATAAGTAATAATGCCATTACGTGTATCACGTTGGAATGACAAAAGTATCGACAAAGAATGGAAATAGGGGTAGTCATTTGTATCAATATGGGGTACAAAATGTTTCATTGGTAAGAAAAAAGACGACTATTGATCGGAAAGCCGGCTTTTCCAGAACGTTTCGATGAGTCCTCAGATAGATCAGTTTTCCCAAAATTTGAAATACCGGCAGGGGTAGTAAATGAGGCTTTTGGAAAGTAATTCCATCCATGCTTCGTTGGAATGAGATAACCAAGGGTGGAGATTATTCTACGGGCAGGGGAGAGTTGTCCTTCGTGTTGCCCATGCAACAATTCCCCGCACCTCTGATCACTGGCCTGTCCATCGCCTGTTTGTATAAAGAATTTCGATACACAAAGGATCCGAAGGTTTGTGTAGACAGAAATTGGGATGGGACCTTGTGCTGTGGAAATTCAAGTAAGCAGTATGCCTCAGTAGACGGTGGTTAAGACCACCAGGCGGTCGTTTTCGGTGAGCGGACGTTTTTGTTTTTTTTCTGGATTGAGCAGCAGAGAGTTTGTCCGATGCAGCAGGGGATCAAGCGCCAGTCCAAGGACCGTCTCGCCATGTACGGCGGCCAGGGACTCAATTTCCTGAAAAGAGATTTCTCCGGGTGAGATTCCGTAAGCCGCCGGCTCTCTAAAAATGATCTCTGCGCCTCCGACTGTAAAGAGTTCGTTGTAAATGCTGTTTAGATCTCGTTGCAGGGCAATACCCGCCAGCAGGTGGCTCAATACCATCGGGCTGATGATAACCTCGGCCTGAAACCGCCGGATCAGCGATTCGTTGCTGGGGTCGGCCAATTCCAACAATACGGAGGGCCGTTTGGGTGCCTTGTCCAGCACTTCTTCGAGCAGCACATAGCCCACCATGGTCCGGGCGTCTGCTTCCTCCTCTTCTTCCATGCGGTCGCTACTGACCATGACGATGTGGTCGAAACTTCCCGCTTCCGTTCGTAGAATCTCGGATTCCCGAATGTAATCGGCTATCACGTGTTCCAGCGTTACGCGTTTTTGGGGCTCGTTGAGGAATTGAAGTTCTTTCTCCCGTTCGTTCAGGGGCCTCAGAGCCACCAGTCGTACGAAATAGCTTTCCTCTTCGTAGGAACAGAGCTCTTTGATCAGGGAAGGTACGTGTTCGTTCCAGCCCAGGATCAATACCCGAATGGTTTCAGCGGGCTCTTCCACAGGGAGTGGGGTCTGGGTCAGCGAGTCAATCGGTTCCCTGGACAGCAGGTCCGAATTCCAGACCAGATCGGCGGAACTCTTTGCCAAAACTACCAGGCGCTCCTCGGATGCCAGGAGGTGGTTTTCCGGCAAATTTAAATCGGGGACCCGGGTACTCTCTCCCTTCGGGTTACGTACCACACCGAGAATGACCGCCTTGGTAAATGCTTTTTTCAGACTTCCGATGGTAAAGCCGACCAGTTCGGGAAACTGTTGACAAAACAGGTTGTTGTTGACGATTTGCGACAGGATCTCGTTGTACACCTCCGAGAGACCTGGATGGCGGATATTTTGAGCCATGAGTCTGCTCAGAATGGTATTGCTTCCCACTACCTCCAAGGGACCGCTATAGGATCGATAGGCGGCCGCTACTTTGAATTCGTCTTGAATTTCGGCTACGACATAGGGTAACTTGTGGCCGGGGTATCGGCTGGCTTCTGCATTCAGGGACAGCAGGCATTTAATGGTTTCTATATCGGGATTGATCAGTTCCCGCCTACCGTATGCCAGGCTGGGCACAATGATGGCAGAGGCATTCAGACTATCCACCCGACGCAGGTGCTCCCGGTCGATGGCCGATCCGGTTCGCAACACAATTTCACTGGCGCGGCTTCCAATCATGGGATGGTCCTTGAGTTCCTGCATTTGAAAGGGACCCACCTCTTCGGATAAAATGATTACCTGTAATTTACTGGTCCCAAAGCGCAGCAGAAATCGTTTGATTCGGCCCACCGATTGAAAGATTTCGGCAGCAATGTGAATGGTTCGGTTGGACCAGCCCAATATCAGCAAGTGGTTATTTGCCGTCACATGCGTTAACCCCTGTTCCAGATCCCGAATTTTTCGGTTCATCCAGGTGGTGATAATGGCCACCAGTGATCCCAAAAAAACGACGTAGCCGGCGACGGTAATGAGGGTGGAGATCAACCTGCGCCAACCTCCCTGGTCATCGCCCAGATAGCCCGGGTCGGAAAGTCGCAAAAAGGCCCACCATACCGACTCGCCCAACCGGGAGGTAGGCGGACCGGAGGGCATGACCAGCAGTCCACCAACGAGGGATAGGATGCCGATAAGTGCGGCCACCAGCAATAGTTGGTAGTGTGCACCTTTGACCAATTGCCTTTCTAAGGTAAATAGGATTTTTTGCCGAATACGGAGTTTTGTAAAGCGCATACAGGGAAAGACGAAAGCGGTGGTTGTATCCCCTCCAATATAGGCATTTCATCAGATTAACTAAACGAACGGTCCCGTCATTTTTGATTCCTGCGATTTTCCAATCTCCATCAAAGGGCAGGGAAGCGAGCGCCGTGCTACCCGTGTCTTGCCGAAGAAAGCTCCGTTGGCACCAGAGGCCTCCAACCGATTAGGTAAAAAATGCCCGATAGTATTCCGCTTGTCTCTTTCCAATAAATTCGAACGATTCGATTGCCACTGAATAGAAATTGACCGGGGAGCAGCTGTTTTCTCCGGAGGTAGGCTACCGGGAGTTTCGGATTCACGTATCTTCTGTCTGCCCGCTATCGAGTAAACGAAATGCTTTCACCTGCCGGCCTTTCAATTGCTTTTGCCAACGGTCGAGCAGGGGTTGTTCCAGGCTGGGTTCCCGGTATTCATCCGGGTTCATGATGGGAATTCCTTTTACGATCGGGTAGATGCGTTTGCATTGGCCGCAATGCAGCCAGCCTTCTTCAATTTTTCCATTCAGGTCTTCGGTAATTCGGGTCAGTTCCAGGTCCGACCGGTCGAAGGGACAACATAGTTTTTCAATTGTCGTTGGTTTCATTTTGTTGGTTCGTTTGTAGTAGATCAATAAATTCAGTCAGGGCCGCTTCCGGGTCGGGCTGCGCCAAGATTCCGGAAATCAGTGCCAGGCCCCGGTAGGGGATGCCTGCCAGGCGATGCAGGTTATCGGTTCGTATTCCCCCGGCCAGAAAAAAGGGCAATTGGCTTTCCGTTGATGCAACGGTAAGCGTTTCCGCGCTAACCAGCTCGCAGGCCCCTGCACTGGGAGAGGGGAACACCGAGCAGAAGGAAATGTAATCGAATCCGTTTTTCTCCGCCCAGCGCATGGAGGAGAGATCGTTGGTGCAGGTCAGTCCCAGAAGGGCATTTTCGGGTAGTTGGCTTGAGATTTCTGCGAAGTTTTCGGGAATTTCGTCAAAATGCACCCCGTCCAGGTTGGTCCTCGCTACCCATTCCCAGCCGTTGTTGATCAGTACCGGAAAGGGGTAAGGAGCCGCCAGCGAACACAGCTTTTCTATAAAGCGCCGTTTGTGTTGGTCATCGAAAAAATTGTCCCAGATTTGCAAGGCGACCAAGGGCTGCCGAAAGACCCGCTCCAATGTTTGAAACAGCTCTATTTCGGGTTTTGAGGAGGGATCTACTACCAGATAGATTCCTTTTTCGGCTGATAGATGAAGTGGTTTCATTTCTTTCCCTGTTTGTACGCGTTTAGGTAAGCGGCCCAGTACGGATCCGTTTGCTGGTAGCGCAGCGGCTCCTTGGTTTCTCCATCTTGCAGGTAGGCGCCTTCCCCGGCTGTGGTGAGTTTGCCCACCTGGGTGCAGGGGATCCCTGCGCTTTCCAGCCGGCGTTGAACCGCCGCTGCGCCCGACTCCTTGCAGGCGATGATCATGGAGCCGGCGCCGATGCTCCGCAAGGGGTCCAGCTCAAAAAGCCCGCATACCGCTGCCTGCACCGGTCCCACGGGAAGTTGCTCTTTTTCGAGCAATACCCCGCACCCGGCTGCTTTGGTTAACTCGTAGATGCCACCCAGCAAGCCGCCTTCGGTCACGTCGTGCATGGCCGTAACCGAAGTATTGCCGTTTTCCCCCACCGCCAGCAAGGCATCTTGCAGGGAAGAGGTGTCGTAAAAGGAAGCGCAGGCATGCCGATAGATTTCCTTTCCAAGATTGTTTTGCGTCGTTTCAGGGAAGCTCATTGCCAGAATCGCTGCGGAGGAAATGGCGGCGGATTTGCTGACCAGCAATACATCGCCAGCCTGAGCTTTGTTTGCGGTGAGCGCCCGGTCTTCCGGTAGAATGCTGATAAACGTTCCTCCCCCAGCGATGGTAGAATGCTGCCCTTCGACAAATCCCGTATGTCCTCCGGTAATGGCCAGCCCTATTTTCTGACAAAAGGAATGGATGTATTCCCAGTACCGATTAAAATCTTCCCTGGAAAAACCCTCCGGGAGGTTCAGCACAAACTGCCCGTATTGGGGGGCAAAGCCGGTGGTTGCCATGTCATTGGCCATCAGGTGCACCGACAGCCAGGCAGACTCCTCCAATCCCAGTCCAGGGATAAGGGAAAGGGGGTCACTGGTCAGTGCCAGCACCTGCTTTCCCGGCAGGGACACCAGCGACACGTCTCGTCCGAATCCCGGCTTTACCACTACTTCCGGACGATCTTGTCCGCAGCGATTGGCGATAAAATTCTCGAGGAAAGCTTCGTCTATTTTTCCAACTGATTTACTCATTTAGCGTTCATCCAATAGTTTGACATACAAGCCGAAAAAATCTCCGTATGGCAACCGCCATTGCTGCACGGGAAACCATTTCGGTAGGCCGGTGCAGGACCATTCGATTGTGTAGTCTCGTCCCTTGAGCGCTTCCTGAATGATTTGGATCAATCGATCGGGCGTGTAGAAGGTAGCTGTCACGTAAAAAGGATTTTTACCAAAGAGTTGTTGCACCCGTCTTCGCAGTACCTTGGGAGAATTGCGGTTCATCATGCCCATGGCGATGCCATACCGGGCCACCCGCGCGGCTTCCCGAATGACTCGAACGGGATCCTTGTAGTACTCAAAGGTGGTAATGAATGCCAGCGCATCAAAGGTGTGGTCTTTAAAGGGCATGTGGTGGGAATCGGCCATGACCAGATCGCCCTCAAAAAGATGAATCGCCTGAGATAACATCAGCGGAGAAATATCTCCACCAGAAGCTTCGATGCCAATTTCTTGCCACCATCGGGTAAAACGTGTGGTGCCACAGCCAAATTCCAATAGGGTTTGGATCCGGCTGTCCTTGGAGACCAGTTGCTCCATCACCTTTTTTTGCCAGACTTCCGCCCGTTTGTACCGGCCTTCGTACCAGAGCTCGTAGGTATCCGTATGTTTTCTGTTGAAGAACCATTCCGGCCGGTTCTGCCAGTTTTGTTGGTGTTGAGGTAGCAGGCCGGTGGTGCCTGAAGGGTTGATTTCCATGTCTTTCATTTGCCTGAAAATAAAAATTCCATTCGATTGGAAAGACCAAAGGAATGGAGCGACAACTAACAGATCGTGAATTGGTTGGCTTGCATCCCTACGTTGGCATTATCCAAATCAGGTTTCGGGTCTGATCTCAGCCTGGCCTCCGCCAAGCACCCCGTGCATTTATTTGGATCAAACATACGGAAATTTATTCGTGCATCCAATTGGTTGGGTTCTTTCCGGTAACGTTTTTCCCCGCTCCCGGACATTCGCAAACATTTTTTAGTATATTTAACAGTTACGAGTCCTAGGCAATACACTGAAACAAAACCCATTACCCCATGAGTGCTGTATCGAACTTTCTAACCTGGAAAAAAGGAAATACCCTGGTCTCCTGGGTGCTTTTTCGCCTGCTGATTCAGGTATTGTTTCATCGGGAGAACGTGCCCCGGCACATCGAATTATTGGACGATACCCTTACGAACCACTGCTCCCGGCAAAAGCGAAACCGATGGGTAAATACAATTAATTTCCTGGTTGGTCCCCGTTTTGTTCGTAGACTGATCGAAAATCGCCTGAACAAAGGCATGGCCAAGCACGAGCGGGTCTTCCTTTCACTGGACAAGGAACTGAAGCAGGAGGATGTTTTTTCCAAAGACAAAACTTTTCGGCAAAAGTGGGGGAATTGGTACGGCAACCATTTTTCCGAACCCCTGCAGTTTTTTGTTCCCGGCAACGGTGCCTACGAGGATTTTTCACCGGAGGCGGAGTCCTGCAGTACCTACGATTATGAGGGATTGGTAGAGGTAGTGGATTTGGTAAAGGAGGCAGAAAAGAACGGAAAGAAGATACGGGCGGTAGGATCCGGACATGCGCTGACCGAGGTGGCGCAATGCGAGGACTACCTGGTCTGCACCCAACACTTAAACCAGACCCAGCGACCGGCCCGTGATTGCATCAAGGCAGCCTATGTGGATGGATTTACGGTAGCGGTCAATTATTGCAACGAACCAGGGACCGAAATGCACTACCTCTTTGAAACCGGGGGAGGAACCAAAATCCGGCACCTGATTCAGGCGCTGACGCACCATGGGTATGCCCTGATCAATCAGGGAGGATCAAGTATTCAGTCGATTTCCGGGGCCATCGCCACCTCGACCCACGGGTCGGGTATAAACATCGGGCCCGTTTCTGCCTTTGTGCGTTCCATGACGCTGGTGGGCAAGGGCGGCAAGGTGTATCGGGTAGAACCTACCGATGGCATTACGGATCCGGATTGGTTTGAAAAGGACGAGATGGTGCAAAAACACGGGATTACCCTGATTCAGGATGACGAAAAGTTCAATGCCGTTATGGTAGGGATAGGGTCCGTGGGTATTGTTTTTTCCATGATCCTGGAAGCACAGCCGGAGTACCGCCTACAGGAAGAGCGCATCATGCGCAACTGGGAAGATGTAAAGGTGGAAATGCAACAGGGGGACCTCTATGCCTACATCAATTCGCACCGGCATTTTGAAGTACTGATCAATCCCTATCGAGATTTGGATGCGGCGACGGAGGCGGAGCAACAGCGTAAATGCCTGGTGACCACGCGTAATTACAGCCAGCAGCAACATGAAAAACACCATGCGGGTAGGGAGCGTAATTACATTTCTACTTTCATTTCCGGCATTGCCATTTCCGGTAAACTGTCGCCCTGGGTGTTTAACAAAAACCACCTTTCCATTCCCCGGATGACGAATAATTCCATCAAACGGCTGGTGGACCACAAAGGTGACGAAGGGGGAGGGTACGAGGACCTGGCCCGAAACGTATTGGACCAGGGCCTGGGTGAATTGAAATTCTACGGGTACGCCATTGAATTCGGATTTCCGATCGACCGGGTGTTTGAGGCTGTGGACCGGATCATTGCGGTTTGCGAGGAATCCCAACGGTACAACCAACTATTAGCGGCCCCTTTTTCCCTACGCTTTGTGAAGCAGTGTCCGGCGCATTTATCGATGATGCAGCAAGGGGATATGTGCATGATCGAATTGGTGAGTGTCAAGGGTGTGACCGGCAGCCTGCCCTTGTTTATGCGCCTGGAGCGGGAATTGCTGGCCATAGGCGCCGTGCCACATTGGGGCCTTTCCGTGGAACCCTGGTACAGGGAAATGGTAGAAAAGGCCTTCCCCCGGTTTTCGGATTGGGAAAAGGAGCAGGAGTTTTTTGGCGGAGATACCTTCCGCAATGCGTTTTTGGATCGAATCAAACAATCGTGAGCATAGTCTCGGATCCGAAAGTCTGACGATCGATCACAGGGCTTCTTCCGGTGCTGTGGTATTTCGAGCTCTCAGCGCCTGGATTCGTATCCAACCGGTGAGGTCTTTGGGAACTCGAAGGCTTTTTTTATTGGAATCATAATAAGGTTATGTGCCTACATATAAGTTCGACTTCGCTTGGGAAGGTTCTTTTTTTTCGTCCAGGC
Source organism: Cyclobacterium xiamenense (assembly GCF_009467825.1). Lineage (GTDB taxonomy): Bacteria > Bacteroidota > Bacteroidia > Cytophagales > Cyclobacteriaceae > Cyclobacterium > Cyclobacterium xiamenense. The sequence goes on from NZ_WIOK01000013.1 coordinate 47,328, forward strand.
ACTTGGTAAAAATACCAACCTTCAATCTACCAAATTCAAGCTGCTTCTATTTCCGTTTATGCCTTCTATGGTTCAAAAAAAGGGTTGGAACCATATAAGGACATATAAGTTGGTTTTTGACGGGGATGGTTCTTTTTTGATTGACGTTGGTATCTCGCGCCTTCAGCGCTTGGGATACTGCGATCCGTAGTGTTATCCAAGGCTACACCCTGTGGTGCGGTATTTTGCGCTTTCAGCGCCAGGAATGCAAGACCCTTACGTGGTTTAATAAAAATAATTGGAACCTTATACGGACATAAAAGTACATAGAAGGGGTACTAACAGAATGACATAAGCGACCAGACAGACGGCGCTCAACGATTTAAGAAGGAATAGAAGCACACTCGACATCTCTTATATGCCTTCTATGGTTCAAAAAAATGATTAACCGGTATAAATGGTTCGTTAACGATCAGGGTTCATCAATCGATCGGTTCTTGGTCGTCATACAGGTTTCCGAATTATAGGCAAGGGCGGATCTCTTCCTGCAATTGGCGTTTGGATTGACGCCTTTATTTCGCGCCTTCCGCGCTTGGATTGTAGGGTTGTGCGCTTTGATGGCTATAGGTTTATATTCGTTGCTACTCAACCGTTGGACATCCTATTATCGATTGGGTCTGGCTTCCAACGCATCGTACCAATTTTCAGCATTGAATGTGCGTCATCCCCCAGCGATGGTTGCAGCCCATTGTCGCCATAGCAATGATTGTATCGTTAAGTGCTGGAGGGGTGCGATAGTTTCCTGCACGGGAGAGGGATCAGTGCAGGTTCGGATTTACTGTGTTTTCCGAAAGGCTGCCAACTCTTTGTATACCCTTCTTCGCGCCCGGTTGATTCCGCCTACGGGCGTGTGATCCACCAGTCCGATCCAGGGCGAAAACTCCATTTCTTCACCCAGGGCGATGCGTTCGGGAAGGTCAAATTTCTGAATGGGGAGCGTTAGGGTGGCCAATGGAACCGTCGCCGCTTTCCATACTTTTGAGGTGTTTTCCAGGGGATGTTTGGACTCATTTTCGTGGAGTTGGGCGGAAAGCGTAAAGGAACGAGCGCTTTTTTCCATATCCTGAACCAATTGTTCTTTCAGAAAGGAGTCCGACTTGGGTTTGTCCAGGGTGTAGCCCAGCGAAGCATCCTGAGGATGGAGCACGAATTTAACGAACCGATCGGGCCCGAATCGAAATGCACCTCCCGAAAAATAGGTTTGGGATAGCAAGTTGTCGTGTTTGGCGGAATAGGTCAGCGTAAGGAAAATACTTCGCCAGTGCCAGGGGTTCAGGGCGAAGGTTAGTTGTGCCCAGAAACCAAACAAAACAGCCCGGATGGCTTTTTTATACAGGCGGATGTTCCAGGCAGAAAGGATGGGACTGGTCGTCAGTAAGAAGTTTTGGCTGGGAACGCCGATTGGATCCGCTTCCAGCATTTCTCCTTCCACATCCAGTACCTTGATGGCCAGCCCCCTGCCGGAAGCAGGTTTATCGGATTGCACCTTGGGCGGGGCATTGGACAGTCGAACCCAGACTTCGTAGCTTTTCGGTTCTTTAAACATACCCTGTCGTAATTCGGGCGGAATGTCCGGAAGCACCTGAAGCGTTCCTTTCAGCAATCCATGCATTTTGGGGTGGAAGTTTCTCAGCACGGTACCTTCGGGGTAGGTCGCTTTCAGAAACGTCTTCATCTCCTGAATCAGTTCCTGTATGTCTCTTTCTTCCGCTTCTGTAAACAAATCATCCATTGGCTAACAAGTAGTGCAGGGCCCGGATTCCAGGAAAGAAGAAATAGGCCCCGCCTTTAAGTCGTGTAAAATTAGGTAGGTCGGTAAGTACCTTTCGTACCGGATACTCCGGGATGCTAAAGGAATCGGTTTTTCTCCGCTCGTTTTGGTAATGGTTGCCGATAATGGGATCGGAATCGTTTTCCAGTCCACCGAATTTATGGAAGTTCACCCAGTTGTTTTGGACAAATTCAAATTGCCGTCGGATATCGGTGACCAGGCAAATAAAATGCAAGCCCCGCTCTTCCCCGTCCTCCGTGCGTTGCAGCAGGGTATGGGGATCCAGTTCCGGGCTTAGGGGAGGTCCATAGGGTCTTCCTTTTCGTAACATGCGGTGTTTGGCTGCCATCTCCCGGGAATCCTTTTGCGTTCGTTCTGTCACCAGGTGGTCCCGGGGATTGGTTCGCCGGATATGCGCACCGATGGGACACTTTAAACCTGCTTTGTCTTCCTCCCAGAAACCAAAATCGTTGGCATCGGAAAGGGAAGGGTCGGGTTTCACGGGACAGCGCGTCAGGGGCGAGCCGTCGGGCCACCTGCCGACCATTTTACTTGCCAATGCGATGGCTGCATCCGCATCTCCTGCTTTGGTTTTCATGTACTGCCAAAAATCGGAAACCCGTTGTTCCATTTGCCGGAACACCAGGTAGCATCCATTCTTGCCCAGGTCGCGTTGCTCCTGCTCATCCGGGTGGGGTGGGAGTTTGTTTTCGGGATCCAGTTCCTTGGGCACAGTGGGTGCGGGGGCAAACTCGTCGTACAGGTTTTTGTAGCCCATGATAAACTCCCCCGCAGGAAAGCTGGTCTCCGGGTCCAACTCGGGGCTATCCGCCAACTCGCGAATGATGGGGCGGGAAATGTCATCACGAAAGCCGAAATGCTCTTTTTTTCCATACAGCAAGCCGGTTGGCAACGCCTGTTTCAGCTGTACTGCATGGGTCTGAGCCAAGGACTTAAGCCAGGAGATCCTTTCTTCCAATTGCTGCTCGTCTTTTGCATACACTAAAAGGAGGAAATGTACCGGTTCATTTCCCCAGTTCCAATGGTGAGCGGCATGTTCACCGGTGTCCCCCAGGATTAACTGTCGGTGGATGTCGTTCATGCCCTCTTTAAATTCCCTGGAAAAGGAATCCAACACTACTTCGGGAAGCTGCAGAAACGCCAGTCCCGGATGCGTAAACGCTACCTGAAAGGCTACCGATTCCGGTTTTTCCGAAGCGGGAGTGATTTTTGGAAGGATGGTACGGAGAAATCCCAGGGTCATTTCCGGCTCGGTACCGGTGTAGAGGAGGTACCGGGCAGTAGGCAGGTTGCCGTAGCCCCGAACCAACAATCCCTGAATGTCTTCTTTTTCCAGTTTCTTCATCATCAAATACGTAATAGCCATTCCCGGATGGCGCTAGTGTCCATTTCTTTAAAAAGGCCTTCCCGAAAAGCCCGGTTTCGTTTCAGGTTTTCCACGCTCAAGTCCCGGTTGTAACTATACCAAAACTGGGTAATTTTCTGGTGGGCACGAACGCCCTTCATGTATTCGCTGCGGTGGTTGTATAGCTTGTGTACGAGCCAGCGGGTGGCAGGGAAGCCAAAGGCATGGCTGAAAATAACGGCCATGTTCATGGACCTTCGCTCACTGTCGACAAAATCATGGGCGTAGGCTTCGGATAAATTGTCAAAATTGGCGATAAAAACCAGGCGCTTTCCCCGGTCCATTTGCAGCCATCGGGCCGTATGGACGGTGGGGATGTAGGCAAAATAGGCCACCAGCCCCACCAGTTTTAGGGTTACCGCCAAAAATACCCGGCGGATCCATCCCTTCTTCAAGGGGGCAATCACGGTCATTTCATTGATTACCGGATTCGTCTCCAACGCAACGATCTCACGTACCTTCTCGTCCGGTAGGGGATCGGAAGGTTCGTGGGGATTATTTTCGTTCAGGCGCAGGAGTAAAAAAAGCAGGAGCAAGGTGAGTACAAATGCCGGGAAAATCCAGGCAAGCCACTGAAATACCGCGGCATCTGAAAAAAACAAGGCGATAAGCGAGCCGATGGAGGCAATCATCACGAGGGAAAAGACAACCAATGGAGCCAGCATCTGCAGTTTATTTCGAAAGGAAAACGGGATCCCCCGCGACGCCCAATGGAGCTTCGGGTGGTTTTTAACGTACCGCTCTATCTTTTCCTTCACCTCGGAGGGGTTGGAGTCGGAATTGATATCCGGAGCAGCCTGCAGGTAGTCCAATACGGCAGCTTTCAATGCTGCCTCTCTGTCTGCTTCCCGGGTGGTAATGAATTTGAACCCGGAGTAAAACGTATTGGGAATGCTTTTTCTCTGTAAAAACCGAATCAATTCCTGTTCGTCGGTTTCACCCGTAGGAAATTCCGGACTTTGGCTAAAAACCTGTCGTAGCTGAGGTCCCAGAAACGCCACCAGCTCTCTGAGATGGGCCGCTTTGCTTCCCACATAGCTACTCAGTAACAGAATCCGTGCGGGAAGACGTTCTTTTCCAGCATATTGCTGTTCCGGAAGCGTCAGCCAACTGATAAAAAAAGTAGTGGAAAGGGACTTTCGGTAGGTTTCCTGATAGATCTTAAGGTCTTTACGGTACTCCGACAGCAGCCCGTTCACGTAGGGGATGTTTTTTTCATCCAATCTAACGGTAACGGTCAGGCCTTTGTGGACAGTAGACATAGAAAAAGCATCTATTTTTACACAATATATTCATTATGATTTATGAAATGAAACCATTTGTACTTATTTTCTATGTAAAACACCTGTTTTTTCAAAGAATATTTTTTGCCAGCCGACGATTACCGGTAAGCGGTTGTTTTTCCGGTGTAGAGAATGAGGCTCATCTGCTTGCTTTTTCGTCCATTGCTATCAAAAATCGAATAATTTGATTTATTTTATGAAATTCCCAGTAAACGTTAAACCGACCCAAAATGAAACACTTTACCTATTGTCTCTTTTTTCTGTACTTGGTTTCCTGCCAGTCTGCCAAGAAAGACCTGCCTCCCCCGAATATTCTATGGATTACGAGCGAGGACAACAGTCCCTTTGCTGGTTGTTACGGGGATACGTTTGCGACCACACCAAACATGGACGCGTTGGCCGCATCGGGATTTTTATACACCCATGCCTATGCGAATGCGCCGGTCTGTGCACCCACCCGAAATACCATTTTAACCGGCGTTTATGCCAATTCGGGTGGACACCAACACATGCGTAGCTATTACGATAAATCCGAGGTGGTGGGCTTTTATCCCCGAATGCTTCGGGAGGCGGGGTACTACTGCACCAATAATTCCAAAGAAGACTACAACATCAACCCGGAGCAAAATGCGGACATCTGGGACGAGTCCAGCCGTACGGCCCACTACCGCAACCGGCCGGAAGGAAAGCCCTTTTTTGCGGTTTTCAATTCGACCATTTCGCACGAAAGCTCCATTCACAAGTCCATCCCTTCGGACGAGCTGCGGCACAAGCCCGAGGACGTGACCTTGCCGCCTTACCATCCAGATACCCCCGAAATGCGGCACGATTGGGCCCAGTATTACGACAAAATCGAAGACATGGACCAGGTGATCGGCGAGTTGCTGCAGGAACTGGAGGAAAGTGGTGAAGCAGAAAATACCATTGTATTTTATTACGGAGACCATGGGGGGGTGTTGGCTCGAAGCAAACGCTACGTGTACGAATCCGGTACCCGCGTGCCCTTTATCGTACGTATACCTGAAAAGTACAAACACCTGTATCCTGCAGAAAAACCGGGTTCCGAGGTGGACCGGCTGATCAGTTTTGTGGATCTCGTGCCCACTTTGCTGAGCCTAACCGGCCAGGAAATACCGGAATATTTACAAGGAAACGCCTTTTTGGGAGAACAAAAAACGGATGATCCGGAATACGCCTTTATGTTTCGGGGCAGGATGGACGAGCGGTACGACATGAGCCGATCCGCCCGGGATAGCAAATACCGCTACATTCGAAATTACATGCCTTACCGGGTATACGGCCAGTTTTTGGAATACCTTTGGCGCGCTCCCTCCATTCGGTCCTGGGAAGCCGCCTACGAGGCCGGAGAATGCAATGAAGTACAATCCAGGTTCTGGAATACCAAACCGGCAGAAGAACTCTACGATACCGAAAACGATCCCTGGGAAGTGAATAATCTGGCAGCGGATCCGCAGTACGCCGAGGTGTTGGAGCGCATGCGGTCCGCTACCCGCGACTGGATGCTGGAAATCAACGATACGGGCTTTATTCCGGAGGCAGAACTGATTGACCGTACCGCCGAAACAACTGCGTACGACTACATGAGAACCTCCGGCATTGATCTGAATGAACTGGTTGACGGTGCCAATCTGGCCTCGAACCCAAGGAAAGGAGACATTCCTTTTTTGCAGGAGATGGTGGCCAGCGAAGAGCCTGCCATCCGGTATTGGGGGGCAACGGGGTTATTGATACTTGGGACCGAGGCGAAAGAAGCCGAAGAGGCGTTGTGGACCGCCCTGGCAGATGCGTCTCCGAATGTAAAGGTGGTGGCCGCCGAAGCCATGTACCGGCTGGGAAATACCGAACAGGGACTACAGGCCCTTTACGAGGTGCTGGAAACCCCCAATTCATTTGCCCGTACCCATGCATTGAATGCCATTGACTGCATCGAAGACAGCGCTCCTTCCACCCAGCAGGCGGTGCTGGACATGATCGGTAGGGTGGGTGAGTTTAACCGGAGTCATTACGATCTTCGGGCAGCCAAAGGTCTCCTGACAAAATGGGGGGTGGATCCCCAGGACCATGGCTACGATATGGATTGGTAAGTCATGAAACGAAGGAAATTTATTTCCCGGCTGGGTGCCAGTTCCTCGCTGTTTCTGTTGGGATCCGCCGTCGAAAAAGAGCGAGGCCCTGTGGTACCTCCCTTTTCCTACCCTCAGCCCTTCGGTTTTTCCGAGGTGCTAAACCAGCAGGGGCAGTTCCAATTGCGGCTGGAGATTCGCTCGGTGGAACAGGTAGCCCCGCTATTGGTGCTTCTGGAGGTAAAAAAGCCCGGAGCCCAATTGAACCGGGTTAACGCCTATCCATTTGCAAACAAGCCAGCAACCAGTGGGGCAGACAAGCGCAGCTTTCGCTTTTCCGTAGGGAAAGCGTTTCCATTTATTTTTGCCGCCTGGATCGATCGCCCGGAACCCGGTACGAAGGTTCACCTGCTGCTGAATGGCAAAAGCTGTGAATTTACCCTGGAAACCCTGGTTCAGGAGCAGCAGCTGTCCTTTACGGAGGATCAGGGGCTGCAACTTCGCTGCAATTACCTCTTGGATAAGGAAATCGGCGTCTTGGATCCGGCTACCCTGGGCAGGGTGCCGGATCGGCAAAAGTTTTCCTTTGTGGTCATGGCAGATCCGCAAGGGGGAGATCCAGCGACCCCCAGGGCGCATCCCACCCGAATGAAAATCCACAATGCCTTTATTTGGGACAGCGTGAACCGCGTCAATGAGTTGACTCCTAAACCCGCCTTTTCCTTGGTCTTGGGCGATATCGTGGACAATCAGGGGGAGGTGTCTCATTTTGAGGCCATGCATGCCTACCTTAAAGACATCCAAACACCCGTTCTTTACGCCATAGGGAATCACGAAACCCGCTACCAGGCAACCTTTACACCCGGCTATAGGATGGACGAGTTTGATGCCTATTTTGGTGCACAAAAAGCCATGAATGGAATGGAATGGCTGCTCTATAGTTTTGACCTGGGCGATTGGCATTTTATTGTGTGGCCGGATCCGCTGCGCAGTGATTTTTTTGAGACCCATCCCCATTATTTTGACTGGCTGGAGCGGGATCTGGAACGAAACAAGGAGAGGCCTACCCTGTTTTTTCAACACGTACCCGCCCACCCGATAGGCATCGATCCACTGATCAATTATGCCGAGTCGGTGGCGGTAAAGCAGTTGCTACTCGATACCCTGGCCCGACAGGGCAATGTCCGGTACATCTTTAGCGGTCATGTACACATTCCCATCCGGGCCTCTTTCAAAACGGCTACCGAGTATAAGGGGATGCGAATGATCAATTTACCCGCTGCCGGCTACCGTCCCCGGGGGTTTGGAGAAGAAGAAATGCACGGAGGACCTTCCCAGGGTATTTTGGTGGTAGCTATCGATGGGAAGAAGTGCGGAGTTTCTTTTAAAACCGTCACGGAGGAAGTATATGCCTACCCGGAAAACCTGCCGGCATTTGATGCGCAAAACTATCCGCTATGGCTCAACTACAAATGGCAGCTGGAGGCGTCTTCAGCTATTAAAAACGGAGATTTTTCCCAGGGCCTGGAATCCTGGAATACCCGGTATGTGTACCGGGAAGACGACAACCCATCCAACCGCATGGAAGTCCGGGATTTTCGGGGATACCGGGCGCTTTACCTGTTCTCTTCCAAACGAAAATACCACATTCCCGGACAAGACCGGCTTCCCCAGACCATCAACCACCTGTGTCAGGCCCTGCATGTAGGCGAGACTCCATTTTTGATTCAGTTCGATTATTGCCTCGAAAAGGAAACCGCCAGGCAAAGGGATGGTTGGGCAGGTGGGTTTGTTTGGCTGGAGGGCTTTCAGGGTAGCGTCAAACTGCTTAACCTGGCCTATTGGTTGGGGACGGGCTACAGCCAGCTATCGGACCGTTTTTCCGATAGTGCGGACGTTCCACTCCTGCATTACCAGCTGCCGACTCCCGATGAGCAATGGCGAAGTACCCAACTCAATTGGTTACAGGATTACCAAGCGGTGGGCCTGGACCTATCGGGTCTGGATCGTTTGGTAATCAACCTGGGCACCTGGCACATCAACGATGGAAACAGCCCCGGATTTGGGTTCTATGTTACCAACCTGAAGCGCCTATCGGGTTCCGGTCCTTCGGTAGTGGAAGGAATCGGGGTTCAGCCCATGCCTGACGAGGCCTTGTGGCGGATGAATAAATACGAACCCTTTGTACACATAGCCGGGGAGCACCGGTACATTCGATCTACCCAACAAACCGATCCATGAAAATCAGTTCGCTTCTTTTATCCCTGTTCGTTAGTATCGGGTTTGCATGCAGCCAGCAACCCGAAGTTGCGGTCCATTCGCTAACCACCAACCACATGGACCGCCCCCTGGGCCTGGAAGAAAACCCGATCTTTGGCTGGCAAATCCAGGCAGCAAACGGTTTCAGTCAGGAAGCCTACCGACTTTTGCTTGGTACCCATCCAGATAGCCTGGGATCCGGGAAGTCAAGTAGGTGGGATTCCGGGAAAGTGTTCTCCAGTCAATCTCAGGGCCTGGCCTATCCGGGAGCATTGCCCGGAGAAGGAGAGCGGCTGTATTGGCAGGTGCAGGTTTGGGATCAGGCCGGCCGGACGGCTGTTAGCAAGCCTTCCTGGTTTGAAATGGGCTTGTTGCGGGAAGAGAATTGGAAAGCCAGTTGGATTTCACACCTGGGGGAGGATACCGATGTTCCCCCCCTAACCGCGGCTCCTTATTTTCGAAAGACCTTTGACCTACCCGGGCCCATTCAATCCGCCAGGCTGTACATCGCCGGTGTGGGTTACCACGAAGCGGTCATCAATGGGCAGAAAGTGGGAGACCATGAACTGGATCCGGCCATGACACGGTACGACAAACGGGTCAAGTACCTGGTTCACGATGTAAGCTCCTTGCTGCAACAGGGCGAGAATGTCCTTGGAGTTGTTTTGGGTAATGGCTGGTACAACCAACACACGCGTGAAGCCTGGGACTTCGACCAGGCACCCTGGAGGGATTCCCCGGCGCTCCGGTTGCAAGTAAGGGTGACGGATACGGACGGAGTGGACCATTGGATCGTTTCAGACAAAGAGTGGAAATTCAGTCTGGAAGGACCAATTATTTTTGACGGGGTACACAATGGGGAAACCTATGACGCCCGCAAGGAAATGCCGGGTTGGGCTGCTCCTGGATTTGCCGACGACTACTGGCAGCCTGCCATTGAAATTTCCGGCCCGGAAGGCAAACCATCCGCCCAGGTAATGCCGCCCATCCGGGTGACCGGCAGCCGGGCGCCGGAAAGCACTTGGGTGGTCAATGACAGCACCGTCATGATGGATTTTGGTCAGAATCTTACCGGCTGGGCCACTATCCGGGTAGCAGGGCCAGCGGGTTCACGTGTTAAGTTGCGGTATGGCGAACGCATCTATCCAGATAGCACGCTGGATGTGGAGGAACTCAGCCGTTTTATTTGGACTGGGGATACCCAAACCGACCGGTATTACCTGAAAGGTCGGGGAGAGGAATCCTGGCATCCGATCTTTACCTACCAGGGATTTCAGTATGTGGAAGTGACACGCAGTGATCCTGAGGTGGAACTATTGGAAATACAGGCCGATGTGGTCCATACCGATCTGGCCGATAACGGCTATTTTCGAAGCTCCAACGAACTATTCAATCGGCTTCAGGAAAACCTGCGCTGGTCGTTTCTGGGCAATTACCATGGCTATCCCACGGATTGTCCCCACCGCGAAAAAATGGGCTGGACCGGAGATGCCCTGTTGGTGGCCCAGACGGGAATGTACAATTTCGACCTGACCGCAGCCTATCGGAAATGGCTGGACGACTTTGTGGACGAACAACGGGACAGCGGTGACCTGCCGGGAATCATCCCTACCAGTGGCTGGGGTTATACCTACAAACAAAGTGCAGATCCGGAACGCGGCTACGGCCCCCAGTGGGAAGGCGCCTTTCTCGAAGTTCCCTGGCAACTGTACCGGTTTACGGGAGATACCTCCCTTGTCCGCAAGTATTATCCGGCCCTGAAGCGCTACGTGGATTACCTTGAAGCACATGCCGATGGGTACCTCCTGAATTTCGGCATTGACGACCACAAGCAGCTGGAAAACAAGACCCAGGGGCCTTTCCTGGCATCCGCCTTTTTCTATTATTTCAGCGATAGGCTCTCCCGAATGGCAGCAATTGTAGGAGAGACCCAGGACCAGCAAACCTATGCCAATCTTGCCGACAGGATCCGGGAGGCGTTCAATGACCGGTATTTTGATCCGCAGGGTGGTACCTACGATCACGGCGGGCAGGCCGCTCAGGCCGTGCCCTTGTTTGTGGGCCTGGTGGAAGACGATCAGAAAACGGAGGTTCTGGCAAAGCTGTTGGAAGCCATTCAGGAAAAGGGAGGGCATATCGATGCCGGGGTAGTGGGTACCAAGGCCCTGCTACAGGTGTTGATGCGGTACGGGCAGCAGGAGGTCCTCTATGCCTTGGCCAATAAGCGAACCTTTCCCGGTTGGGGATACTGGGTAGACGAATTGGGAGCCACCACGCTTTTTCAGAATTGGGACGGATCCCAATCCAGAAATCACATCATGTTTGGGTCCATTGGGGATTTCTTTTTTCAGGGGCTTGGAGGCATTCAGCCGGTGGAGGAAGCAGCAGGATTCAAGCAGATACTATTAAAGCCATCTTTTCCCGATGACCTGGACTGGGTAGAGGCCGGTCATCGTTCGCCCTATGGCTGGATCCGATCCCATTGGAAGCGAGAAGGGGAGCGCATCCGTTGGGAAGTAGAGGTGCCGGGCAATTCATCGGCCGAAATCCGTTTGCCTGAGGGCCTGGGAGAGTATTTGCGGTTGAATGGAAAGCAGGTACCTGCTGCCGAATTGTTCCGGAATACCGATGCCGCCGGCCCCTATACGGGGATGGTTGTTGGTAACGGCATGCAAGTCCTAGAGTTTTGATCGGTACCTGCGACCGATCATGCTCGCTTTGGAAGTTGATTTGGGAGGGATGGCTTTCCTGAAGCAGCAAAAAATTGCGAGAAGGGGACGGATTGCCGAGTCAGCGTAAGAAAGGCGATCTTTTTTCGGGCGAACGAACGGTAGGATAGCCATTTATTCCTTTGCACGAATTAAGATTTGTACGGCTACCGGGTGTTACCGGCAAGATTCGCTAATTGGAAATTATCATCAAAGGAATCATCGAAAGAAGGTGAGGGAGTTTCTAATTTTAGGAGTTCAATTAAATTTTTGTCGGTAGGAGTGGGGATTTCGGATGCTACTATGAACGGATGAGGTTACATTTTTTTAATCCTGGAGCCGATAATGGTGAATTTGAGATCGTTCAAAAAAATTAACTAGCTGAATATAAGAATATTACTAATATACAATGAAGTTTTTTAAATAGTATGGGTTACATTTCCAAAAGAATTTGCTTTTCAAAGTGAATACCAATTCTTATTTGTCTGATGGGTAGAATCACGAAATAGACAGTTTAAATAAAGCTCCCTCGTGACCAAATGGCCAAGGAAAAAGAAGCAAAAGCCCAAAATGCCTGTGAATAAACCTTTACCCTCTGATTTTAAACCGGATAAGTCCCCACCTGGCGAAGAACCCGTTGCATTCTCCGCGGATGCATCGGCCTGGAAAGCCTTTCGGCAGGGCAATGAGTCCGCCTTTATCTATATTTATGAGCGATATTTCCGGGTGTTGTATGCCTATGGCTTTAGGATCGTCGCGGATTCTTCGGTGGTCAAGGATGCTCTTCAGGACATGTTTATCGACCTACGGGAGCGGAGGCGGTATCTTGGAGATACGGAAGATATAAAGTTTTACCTATTTAAATGCCTCAAAAGACGTCTGATCAGGGATTTTTCTGCCTGGCAGGGAAAAAAGGAAGGTTTGGAGGCGATTCCGGAAGGGATCCATTTTTCTCTTTCCCATGAAACTCAATTGATAGATCAGCAACTTACCAAGGAAAAGATAGTCAAGCTGAACGCAGCCATTGCCCGATTAAGTCCACGCAAAAGAGAAATAATCTACTACAGCTTTTATGAGGGGCTTACGTATGCACAAATTCAGGAGATTATGGGGTTGGAAAATCAACAAACTACGAGAAATCTAATGTATAAAGCCATCCGATATTTACGGAAAATGATTTAATCAGATCAAGATACTCGCTTTCGGAAAAATGAATATAAATGCATCATCAATATTATCAGCTTGCCTGTGAAAGAAATGAAAAAAATAGAAGATTTTTTGATCCATCCGGAGTTTATCCGATGGGTAAAGCAGCCGGATAAGGAACTGGAGGCCTATTGGGATCAATGGCGAAAGGCTAATCCCAAACAACTCCCCCACATGCTACTTGCCAGGGAGATTTTGCTGCGTGCAGCGTTTGATCACGAAGAACCACCAGCGGATACAAAAGAGGAGGTGCTGCAGGAAATTTTGAAGGAAAGGAGGAAAGGAAGGCGCGGGGGGCTAAAACTAGCAGAAATAGAAGGTTCAAACCGGACAGGCTTTTTTTGGTATGGCTTGGGGCAAATGACCCGTGTTGCGGCGATTCTGACAGTGAGTTTGGTTTTTGGATGGATTTTAGTACCAGTTTTTCAGGTAAACCGAGAGCTCCAACTGGTCCAGGTTGAAGAAATAAACGTTCAGAAAAACACGGAAAGAGGAGAGAAAATGCAGTTAACCTTAGGCGATGGCACCAAGGTATGGCTTAACTCCTCCAGCGAAGTGTATTTTCCTGAGAAATTTGCAGGGGAACGGCGCCTGGTCAAGCTTAAGGGGGAGGCGTATTTCGATGTGGTGCATGACAGCTTACGGCCCTTTATCGTCCAGACCGATGATTTGATGACTACAGTTTTGGGTACCAGCTTTAATGTCAATACCAAGGAGTCCGGGAGAACCAAAATTTCTCTTGTAAGCGGAAAAGTCAACGTATCATCCAGAAGTGGCCAAGTTTCTTTGGCACCAGGCGAAATGCTGAACTATGACAATATCAGCGCCTCCTTTTATGTCAGCGGATTTGATGTTTCGCAGGTGTTGGGTTGGAAAGATGGGGTACTTCGTTTTCATAGGGCTTCTCTCCGGGACGTGAAGGAAGGGCTTGAGGACTGGTATGGGGTAGAAATCAATCTAAAAAATGCACGGGGCATACATTGGCAGTTCTCGGGGGAATATCCGCAGCAGATGCTGGAAGAGGTGCTTGAGAGTATGTCCTATATCAAGGATTTTGACTACCAAATAAATGACAAGACAGTAACGCTAACTTTCTAAGATCATGAACAATAGAGACACATCATAGAAAAAGCCGGAGAGGAGAAATCTCCCAGCCGGCTTTTGAGGAAACCTGTGCATGGCAATCATTGGGGAATGGCACCATGGCAGGTTTGGTTTACCGAAATCGATAATTCAATAAACGTATGTAAATATGAAAAATAAATTACAAAAGACAATCATTATGTTGTCCAAATGCTTTCTATACGGGTTAGTTTTGCAGACCCTGATGCTAAATTTGGTGTTTGCCCTGAATGCGAATGGGCAATATAAAAATATAGAGGAGGTCAGGGTCACATTATCGGCAGAACAGTTAAGTCTGAATCAGTTTTTTAGGGAGGTGCAGCGGCAGACCCCCTTTAAGTTTTCCTATGAGTACCGGGATGTGGATAGACAGCAATCTGTAACCTTTGCTAAAAAGGAAGGCCCTGTTATTGATTTTTTAAGGGAGGCCGCACAGCAAAGCCAACTGTCTTTTCGGCAGGTAAATCATGGGATTGATGTGGTGAAAAAGAAGGAAAGTGATGTGGGGGTGACAGTGATCGATCCAATTACCATAAGTGGAAAGGTGTTTGATGAAAAAAGAGAACCTTTGCCGGGCACTACTATAACAGTATTGGGTAGTAGCAGTGGTACAGTAACTGACATTGATGGTAATTATTCAATTACTATTCCAGAGGGTTCCACTTTAGTATTTTCCTATATAGGGTATGCGTCCAAAACCGTTATGGTAGGCGCACAAAGTACGGTTAATGTCATGTTGATCGAAGATCAGACCTCGTTGGATGAATATGTTGTTATTGGATATGGGACTCAACTTAGAAAGAACCTTTCCAGCTCTACTTCTAAAGTGGATGTTGAAAATGTTAATTTCTTGGGTGTCAATTCTTTTGAAGCGGCACTACAAGGAATGGCAGCTGGGGTTCAGGTCACACAAAGTAGCGCATTGGCGGGTTCAGCTGTAAATATTAGGATTCGTGGTAGTTCTTCGGTAGTAGCAAGTAGTGAGCCATTGTATGTTATAGATGGAATACCGGTAGAAGCTGGAGCGATAGGTGGTTCAAACCCGGGGCAGGCCGCAAATAACTGGAATCTTCAAACAGCCGCAAATACTAACGTATTGGCAAGTTTAAATCCAAACGATATCGAATCAATTGAAATACTCAAAGATGCAGCTTCTGCTGCTATTTATGGCTCAAGGGGCTCAAATGGTGTGGTTTTAATTACAACAAAAAAAGGGACTGTCGGAAAACCCAAGATCAATGTTTCTTCAACTTTCGCTATTTCTGAACCAACACGTAAAATCCCACTTTTAAACAGTCAGCAATATATAGAATTGGCACAGGAGGCTTGGGTAAATTCAGGGAATAATCTAGTGGACTTTTGGTCTCGAAGTGGGGTGTTACAGAATGGTTTAACGGAAGCTGAGGCAAAGGAAACCAATACAAATTGGGTCGATGAAACATTAAGGACAGGTTATCTCCTGGATCACAATTTTTCAATGTCCGGTGGCACAGAAAAAACCATCTATTTCATCAGTGCTAATTTAAAAAATCAAAAATCTATTCTCCAAGGAAATGATTATAGGAGTTATGGATTTCGTTTAAACCTTGAACACACGGCAAATAATATTTTCTCATTTGGGGCAAATATGTCTATGGGTCACGTTAATAACAACCAGGTTCCAACAAGTTGGGCAGGTGGTGTCGGTCATGTTAACGAGTTGTTACCCATTTGGCCAGTTTATAATAGCGATGGCTCCTATTTCCGGCCACGAAATAATCCTGTAGCCCAAATCAACCTTCGGGATATGAATTTCAAAAGTAACCAATTTTATGGAACTTGGTATGTAAGGGCTAGAATCGCAGAAGGTCTTATGTTTCGATCAGAGTATGGTCTTAATTTCCTGAATAATGACGATTATCATTTTAGAGACGGAATTACTCTATGGACTGGAAGATCTTCGGCCGCAACACTTATTGGAAACAATGTTTCCTGGAACTGGAATAATAGCCTGAATTATCAGAAGCAATTTAAAGGTCATAATTTAGATATTTTATTAGCTACCGAAGCTCAGAAATCCATTCGGACAGAAAATACAGCATTAGGAGAAGGTTTCTTCAATTCTGCAACTATTTATCCACAGGATGCTGCTATTAAAATACTCGGCTATTCGCAAAGTGGATACTCCTTCAATTCCTATGTAAGCCGGATAAATTATGACTTTAAAGGTAAGTATCTTTTTTCTACGAGCTTGAGGACTGATGGTTCGTCCCGCTTTGCGGTAAATAGCCGATGGGGTTATTTCCCCGCCGCATCTATTGGATATATTATTAGTGAGGAGGAGTATTTCAGGTCTTTAGGGAACACCTTAAATTTTTTAAAATTAAGGGCTAGTTACGGCGTTGTTGGAAATGCCGGGATTGGAAACAATACATTTACCACCAATTATAATACAGCCACTTATAATGGTAATGTTGGAATTTTTATGAGTAATCTGGGAGATAATAGACTGGGATGGGAAAAGACCGCGCAATTGGATATTGGGCTTACTTGGGGGGCTTTAAATGATAGAATCACAGGAGAGATTGATTACTATTACAAACGTACCGACGATCTACTATTAGGTTATCCTGTTTCAGCTTTAACTGGAGTGGATAATATCACGACAAATGTAGGTATACTTACTAATAGGGGTGTTGATATCTCACTAAATTCGGTCAACGTCAGAAAGGCGAATTTTGCATGGGAAACAAAATTCAACATAAATTTCAACGAAAATAATATTGTAGAGGTTTTGCCAGGCCGAGCAGAAGGTGTGACACTTAATACTTGGTTAGGATCCACTACACTCCAACCAGGTTTACCAGTGGGTATTTCACAAATGGTCGTATGGAAAGGTGTTGATTCGGCAACAGGTCAGGATACATATCTTGAACAAGAGACAGGTAATATTTTAACCACAGGTGAAATAAATACCAATTATGGAAATTTCAATAATTTTTGGAATGAAAACTTCATTTTCACAGGTAATCCTTGGCCTAGGAACACAGGAGGGCTTTGGAATGGATTTAGCCGGAAAAACTGGGATTTAAGCTTTCTGTTTACTTGGGCAGTGGGGCAGGAATATGTTTTTGGTGATGTTAAGAGATACTTGGATCCATTTGGGGGTTACAAAGTTAATCCACCAACCCATTTGTTGGACAGATGGCAAAATCCAGGCGATATAACCAATGTTTCTCAGGTAACTACTCAAAATATACAATGGGGTAATACTACAGAGCATTTATTTCGAACTGATTTTTTGCGCTTAAAAGACGTTAATATTGGCTACACTTTTAGCGGGAGTCAGAATTCTATTTTGAATGGGTTAAGGATGTCCATGAGATTTTCAAATCTTTTAACCTTTACCAAGGCACCTGATTTCTTTTGGGATCCCGAATTTACCGGTGTAAATTTTAACAATAGTTCTGCTTTGGGTGCAGATAAAGGCGCGCCCCAGGCGAAAACTTATATGTTGAGTGTGTCCTGGGACTTTTAACTAAATCTTATCTTTAAATTAAGTTTTATGAAAAATATAATATTAAGTTTACTAATTCTAACATTTATTTCGTGCAGTGATGACTTCCTTGATATTCCACCGGCAACCGGTCTCACTGACGATAAATTGGTAGATCTTACTGCAATGAGAGCCTTAATCAATGGTGCCTATAGTCTTACAAGAGGAAACCAAGGAGTACCTTTTTGCGGAGAATCCTCTTTGTATGGAACGACAATGGTTCGTGATGTGGTGGTAAGGAATAATAACAATTATCCTCAATTTTTCGATCATCTTCTAGCAAATGATTTAGGTTATTTTGTAAGGGGATATCGAATATTAAACACGCTAAATACCATAGCAGTTAAGGATTTGTCCATCATGGAGGGAACCGACGACCAAAAGAAAGCTATTTTAGGCGACATGCATTTCTTGAGGGCACTGATTTATTTTGATTTGAACAATTATTTCGAGCTTTCTTCTACAGGGTATTCCGTTCCCCTATTGCTCAAACCACTTGGTGTGGATGAAACGATTAGCAGCAGTAAGACTGGAGAGGTAAGAAACGCTATAGAAGAAGATATTGAGCAGGCGAGGTTCAATTTTCAGAATAATCTCAGTGGGGTTGCAAATTACCAAGCTGCCACTGCCTTGGCTGCCAGAATTTACTTTTTTCATAAAAAATATGACAAAGCTTATGAAATGGCGGACGAGGTAATCAAAACGGGTGATTTTATCATTGAATCAGATGTAAAGGCACCATTCAATCCACTCGGGACTTCTCGTGAAAATATTTTTTCATTCAAATTTAATCCAGGTGACAATGCCAACCCACGGCCCACGACAAGTTTACGAAATGCCTACCAGCCAAATGAGACAACAGGCAGTCTCAGTCTAAATCCGAATGGTGTTTTGTCCAGATTAATGAATGCTGATCTCCAGGATAACCGTTGGAGTTTTTACACTGTCCAACCTAATATTACTTATATAGACGGTAAATATTCCAGTGATCAAATGGACATGATTTATATAAGATTGGCTGAAATGTATTTGATCCGTGCAGAGTCCAATATAATGAATAACAATAGTGTTAGCCAACAGGATGTTGATGATATAAATATATTAAGGTTTAGGGCTAATCCTTCAACAATCCTTACTTTTATTCCTGAAAAAAATGCAGCTCTCGATACCTTATATAACGATAGGACGAAGGAGTTAGCTATTGAGCTTGGAGATCATTACCTAAACACTAGACGACTTCAAAAAGGAATAATTAAGACTGATCAAGAAGGGGTCGGAATAAAACCATATAGTGAGTATGCTGATTTACTAGCTTTCCCTTTTCCGTTGAATGAGATTCAGATTCATGGATTAAACCGAAAGCCGTAATCTTAAATATATACTTATTCCCCTTTTTTATGTTGGAAGCAAGAAAGGAATTAATCTGAATATTTATGATTTTTTCCTTCTTGCTTCTTAATTTAAATTAGTCAAGAATGAATAGGTATATTAATTGAAAAATGGTATATATACTACATATTATTTGGTTTAAATTATAGGATTAATAATATTTTAAGTAAAATATTATTAAATAATTTATGCTTCAATATATCATATTTTTCTGTATTTATATTTTATTATCGCTAATTAAATTTCCTTTCTATTTCTTTATGAAAACAATCAAAGCTTTATTAGCCTTCTTGGTTCCGTTTTATGCTTTCTCTCAAAACATTGACCGTGCCGAACCACCATTCTGG
Source organism: Cyclobacterium xiamenense (assembly GCF_009467825.1). Classification (GTDB taxonomy): domain Bacteria; phylum Bacteroidota; class Bacteroidia; order Cytophagales; family Cyclobacteriaceae; genus Cyclobacterium; species Cyclobacterium xiamenense. Next base: position 66,497 of record NZ_WIOK01000013.1, read on the forward strand.
TGGATTTCGATGGAAAGTACGGAACTTCAGTTGATGTTATATGGTGAAAATATTGGTTTCTTAAAACCGGAAATTGATTATGAAGGAGTAGCAATAAAAAGAACTGTAGCCGTAGAAAATAGCAACTACTTGTTTGTTTATATGGATATCTCTAAAGATACAAAACCCGGTAATTTTGACTTAATACTTAAAAATGAAGAAGGGAAAGTTCGTTGTCTTTATAACTACGAATTGCTTAAGCGTGAGGATGGTTCCAGTCAACGGAAAGGATATGACAATTCAGATGTCATGTACCTGATTACCCCCGATCGATTTGCCAATGGGAATCCAGATAATGATGCTGTGGAAGGAATGCTTGAATTGCCTGATCGTGAAAACAAAGGAGGAAGACACGGCGGAGATATAGAAGGAATCATAAATAGTTTGGAATATCTGCATGAGATGGGGTTCACTTCAATCTGGCTTAATCCGGTCCTTGAAAATAACCAGGAACAGTATTCATACCATGGTTATTCTACCACCGATTATTACAAAGTAGACCCACGGTTCGGAAGCAATGCGGAGTATAAAAAACTCTCTGAAACTGCCAATCAAAAAGGCATAAAAATTATCATGGATATGATAATGAATCATTGTGGTTCAGGTCATTGGTGGATGAACGATTTGCCCTCAACTGATTGGCTAAATAATACAAATAATTATTTTATGACCACCCATCGCAGAACTACTCTACGGGATCCGTATGCTTCGTATTATGATTTAGAACAGTTTACAGATGGATGGTTTGTACCTACTATGCCTGATTTGAATCAAAGAAATCCGCTGGTTATCGATTACCTAATTCAAAATACAATCTGGTGGATTGAATATCTTAATCTGGCTGGAATACGGATGGACACCTATTCCTATTCCGATAAAGATTTCATGAGCGACTGGACATGCTCCATTATGAGAGAATACCCTAATTTTAATATCAGTGGTGAAGAATGGAGCTTGAATCCTGCTGTATTAGCTTATTGGCAAAGGGGAAAGGTTAATTCCGATGGATATACTTCCTGTCTTCCCGGACTATTAGATTTTCCTATGCAGAATGCGTTGGTTGAAGCATTGACTAATAATGAAAAATGGGATGCAGGTATGATTGATTTGTACGAAATGCTTTCTAATGACTTTCTGTATGCCGATCCTTTTGTGCATGTCATTTTTCCGGACAACCATGATATGAGCCGTATTTATTCACAACTTAACGAAGACTATCGTCTATTTAAACTGGCCATGGTATATTTTGCCACAATGAGGGGTACACCACAGTTTTATTACGGAACCGAGATTTTGATGTCGAATACTGGAGATGACAGCCATGGGAATATTCGCAGCGATTTCCCGGGAGGGTGGAAAGGTGATGAGGTTAATGCTTTTTCAGGAGAAGGCCTATCCAGCGAGCAAAAGGAAGCCCAGGATTTTGTAAAAAAACTACTTAACTGGCGAAAAACAGCACCAGCCATTCATACGGGGAAACTGATGCATTTTGTTCCAAACGATGGAGTATATGTTTATTTCAGGTATAATGCCGACCAGAAGATTATGGTGGTAATAAATAAAACAGATAAAGATAAGCATATAGACTTGTCACAATTTTCAGAGATGGCTGTCTCTGGAACTGTTGCAAGAGATATTATAACTGAAGATAAGTATTTTTTAAATGATGTTTTAAATATAAAAGCCAGACAGCCCTTAATATTTGTTTTCCAGTAAATAGGGTTAATGAATAAAAATATAAAGAAACTTGTTTATAGTTTCAAAAAACAACGGTCAATCTTTAAAAATTATATAGAAATGAAAATTAGATTAATTTATTTGATGTTGATTATCTCATCTCATGTCGTTGCTCAAAAAACCGGGTTTATTAATCCCATCATTCCGGGTGGTCATCCAGATCCATCAATTTGCAGGGTAGGGGATGATTATTATATTGTTAACTCCAGTTTTGAATATTTCCCAGGATTGCCTATTCATCACAGTAAGGATTTGGTTAATTGGGAATTAATTGGTTATGGACTGCATCGGGAGGATCAGTGTACGGGTGCAGTAAATTTAGTTGATGTGCAGCAAAACGGAGGCATACATGCGCCAACTATACGTTATAATAACGGTACATTTTACATTATTGTAACCAATGTATATTCTCCACCAGCAGGAGGCCCTGGACAAATGGTTAATTTTATCATCACTGCTGAAAATCCTGCAGGTCCATGGTCAGAACCTCATGTGATAGAAGGTGCACCAGGCATTGATCCTGATTTGTTTTTCGATGATGACGGAAAGGTATATTTTGTGGGAACTCATGCTGTTGGAAAGCCAAATGAAAACGGTATTGGCGAAATATGGGTTCAAGAACTGGATCTGAATCAATGGGAACTTGTGGGAGAACGTTACTCGGTATGGCGTGGGGCATGTGATGGTTGTTGCGTTGAAGGTCCACATATGTATAAAATAAATGGCAAGTATTACCTTATGGTAGCTGAAGGAGGGACCAGTTATAATCATGCAGTTATGATTTCTGCCAGTGATAGTGTTTTCGGCCCTTTTGATTCAAATCCACGTAATCCGATTCTTACTTCCCGGCATTTGACAAAGAATAATTGGGTACATGTACCGGACATGCCGATTTAGTTGAATTGAAAGACGGAAGGTGGTATATGGTTTTTTTGGGTATCCGGAATGATGAAGAGGGAACTTCAAATATGGGAAGGGAAACTCATTTGGTGCCGGTAGCCTGGGAACCGTCAACTGTTCGATGGGAAGAAGTAAGCAAAGGAAACTGGCAGCCAGTGGAATATTTATGGCCGGTTGCTTCACCGGAAACAGGGAAAGTTGAACGTTACACTTCACTTCCATTTCCTGAAAATCCGCAATATTTTAATGATGCTTTTACTGACAATTTTGATGCAGAAGAATTGGGCCATGAATGGAATTTCAGACGTGTACCTCTGCCTGGAACATATTCTTTATCTGCTTTCAAAGGATTTTTAAGGCTACACCTGAAGCCTGAAACCTTCAAGTTACTTGGCCGCTACAGTTTAATGGGCATCCGCCAAAAGGAGAGCGATTTTGATTATAGCGCAAAGATGCACTTTGAACCTAACAAAGAAAATGAAGAAGCTGGTATCAGCATCTTTCAGCAAGATGATAACTATGTGAATTTCACAGTTGTGAAAAAAGGAAAGGGAGTGAACTTAAAGCTGACGGTAAAAGAGCGTGAAAAAGAATTGGAAGTGTTAAAAGAAGAAATTATTGATAAATACCAGGGCGAAATAATATTCAAACTGAGTGCTAAAAACAATACTTATCAATACTTATATTCTCTTGATGGGGGAAATACCTTCAGACTTTTTGCTGAAACTCAAAGCAATATTGTTTTATGCAAAGGATACATAGGAACCTATGTCGGTATATATGCCACAAGTAATGGCAAACCTACAAAAGAATATGCTGATTTTGACTGGGTAAGTTACAAAGGGTATCCCCGCTATTAAAATATGTGGGTTATGAAGAAACAGTTATTACATATTTTGGGATTAATCCTTGGGGCTATGATTCTAGTAGTCACATCTTGTAGTGCCCAAGAATCAAATATTACACTGCCTGAGCTGTTTTCCAACAATATGGTTCTTCAGCACAACAGCACTACACCAATTTGGGGCTGGGCTTCACCAGGAAGCGAAATCAAAGTCAAAACCTCCTGGGGAGCTAATGCTTCCGCCATTACTTCATCTGAGGGGAAGTGGAAACTGAATCTACAAACTCCGGAAACTGATGGAAATATTCAATCTTTGATTGTTTCTTCATCAGATACCAGCATTATTTTAAACAATGTATTGCTTGGCGAAGTCTGGCTGTGTTCCGGGCAATCGAATATGGAAATGCCGGTTAGTGGCTGGCTACCCAACGACACGCTTTATAATTCTGAAAAGGAGATTAATGAAGCAAATTATCCGGCTATTCGTATGTTTACCGTAAAGCGTAATAAATCGTTTACTCCACTGGAAACATGCGAAGGTACCTGGCGTGTTTGCAATCCTGAAAATGTCCCGGAATTTTCCGCAACCGCTTATTTCTTCGGAAGGGAATTACACAAAGAATTGAATGTACCTGTTGGACTCATTCATTCCAGTTGGAGCGGCTCTCCTGCAGAAAGTTGGGTGGAAGCCGATTTTATAGAACATGTTGACGGCTATCAAGGTATTAAGCAACAAATTGCCAGAGCCACTGATAAATCCTCCCCCTACAACCAATGGCTATTTTCGATGAAACGAAAGTCACAATATGAGTTTATTCAGAACGAAAAATTTAACCTGGTTGATAATAGTTTTCACGGCATAATGAAAACTGACTTCGATGATTCAGCTTGGGATACAGTAAGCACTTCATCAATGGATAAGGTGTTTCAACTTAATGATTTTAATGGAATGGTATGGTTTCGCCAAAATTTTACCTGGAATGAGGATGTCCACACTGATAATCTGCAAATTAACGTTGGAATAGTTGATGATTTGAATACTGTTTTTATAAATGGGACAATGGTAGGTCGTAAGGAGAATTGGGGAGGAAAAGATGGTGACCAAATCTACCCGATTCCGGTAAGCTTGTTAAATAAAGGAAAAAACATCCTTGCCGTCCGTGTTATCGATGTATGGGGAAGAGGGGGGCTGTTAAGTCAACCCTCTATTCAAACTAAAGGAGGGAAGGAAGTTCAAGCTTTGAGCAATAGCTGGAGATATTTACCATCAGCCATTCTTTTGAATGAATATTTCTTTGTTTTAAAACATGGATTTGAAAATAGGGTAAAACCCGAATCCGATCTTTTATCCCTGAATTCGCATACACCTACCGCGCTCTACAATGCCATGATTGCGCCTTTAATTCCTTACTCGATTAAGGGTGTTATCTGGTATCAGGGAGAATCCAATATTAGCAAGTCAAAACAGTATCGGACATTATTCCCGGCTGTAATTAACAGTTGGCGCAATGAGTGGGACATTGGCGATTTTCCGTTTTATTATGTGCAGTTGGCTTCTTTTGACTATGGTAGCGATAAAGTGGCAGAATTGCGTGAAGCACAACTAGAAATACTCAATGAAAAAAACGTGGGTATGGCTGTTACCATGGATATTGGTAGTCCTATCACCATACATCCCCCCAATAAACAGGGTGTGGGTAAAAGATTGGCTTTGTGGGCCTTGGCAAAGGATTATGGGAAAGACAGTCTGGTTTATTCCGGTCCGTTATACAAAAGTGTGGAGTTTAGTGATGGGAAGGCCGTTGTTTCTTTCGACCATGTTGGCAGCGGATTGTATTGTCCGGATGAGAACGTACGTGATTTTGAAATAGCCGGTAAGGATTTGGTTTTTTATAACGCTCATGCAGTTGTTGAAGGTAACAATGTGGTTGTAAAATCAGAGATAGTGCCTGCTCCCAAATTTGTGCGGTTTGCATGGAGTGATATTGCCATGCCCAACCTGTTCAATAAAGTGGGATTGCCTGCTTCGCCTTTCAGGACTGGTAAAGAAACCGGAACCGGGATCGAATGACTTAATTACAGGAAGCCTTTAAAAATCGATATTTATAAAAATTGACTACCTATGTTATTTACTCTTAACTATGAAGTTTAAAATATATGAGTCGATTTTTATTACAACAATTTATTAATTATTAAATAAATCCATTATGTCGAAATTTAAAAAAAATACAAACAAAATTATAATGAATTATATGAGAGGAATTACGTCTAAAAAAAATATTTTTTTACGAATAGGCTTCAACTTGAAAGTGCTTTTGGTAATTATATCGTTTTGCCTATTTTATAGTCTAAATGGGTATTCACAAAGCCAAAATAAAATATCTCAGAAGGATTTAAGAGAGAAAATATCTGGTTATTGGATTGGACAACTGGTAGGGAACTTCATGGGATTTCCCTTTGAAAATTGTTACATAGAAGAACCTATTCCTATTTTGATTGATCGATATTATCAATTTGATGACGATAGTTCCTTGATTATCAATAGAAATGATATGAGGGGATATAGTGCGATTGTTACAAGTTGGATAGAAGGTGCATTTTCTGATGATGATACCGATATTGAATTTGTGACCTTACATGCAGTTGAAAAATACGGATTAGATATTAATTATGCGGAAATAACAGAAATGTGGAAAAAACATATCAACCGTAAAATATGGGTAGCTAACCGTACAGCCAGAGACCTAATGTCGGAAGGATTCATCCCACCGGATACTGGCAGTAAAGAAAATAATAATGATTGGTTTCAAATTGATGCCCAATTGGTTAATGAAATATGGAGAGTCTTTTACCCCGGAATGATTCAGAAAAGTGTTGAAAGAGCTGACTGGGGAGCTAGAATAACAAACGATGACTGGGGTACTCACCCCACAATTGCCTATTCAGTTATGTATAGTGCTGCATTTTTTGAAAAAGATGTGAATAACCTTGTTGATTTGGCATTAAAATTTATTCCTGAAAGCAGCCCATTTTATGAAGGAATGAACGATGTAATTGCATGGCATAAGCAAAATGAGGATTGGCGCATAACCAGAAAAATGATTTTTAATAAATATCACAGATACAAAAGAGGATCTTATGAAGCACCTGTTTCTATTGTATCTTCCTTATCTAACGGACTATTTGGAATTATGGCTATTTTATATGGAGAGGGAGATTTTGAAAAAACTACCGGAATTGCTGTTTCAGCCGGATTAGACTGTGATAATCAAGCTGCAACTTGTGCTGGTTTGATTGGAGTAATGCATGGTGCATCTGTAATTCCTTCCAGATTAACTTTGGGATTATCAGATGAGCCAATCTGGAAACAACCCTTCAATGATACTTACCTAAATTTTACGCGAGATGGGTTGCCTAATGTCACAAAAATAAGCGATATAGTAAATAGAATTATGGTTATTACAGAGAATGCTATTTTGAAAAACGGCGGACAAAAGATTACTCAGAATGGCCAGATATATTATTTAATTAATAGCGATATATAATTTTTTAAATGTATGATTGGCATTAGCAGGGATGCGTTATCTTTTAAAGATGTTATATAATTTATTAATTGTTAGCAGTATATATATGTTCCCCCGCTGACGCGAGATTGTATCTCGTACCTCTTTTGGAAATGCCTGACCTGCAGGATTTCCAACTAATCCTGAAGTTGTCTTACCCTGAAATAACTGGCCATCAGATCAAGCGAACTTCTTTCACCCAAAAGAAAGGCTAGTCCAAATCCCCAACCAAAATTGGCTACTGAAAATTTAGTATCTGCAATAAGTCCTGAACCTAAGGTTTCTTGGCTTCTCGTTCCAAAAAGAGAGTTGATTTCTGCAAAAGGCAGGAGCTTTCCCGATGGAAAATAATACCGGGCAAAAGGTCCAACGCCCAGAAAGGAGAAGTTGGACTCCAATTCTATTCCATCTGTCTCTGTAGTGCCACTACTCGTAGATATAGCCACCTCCAATCCGGCTGCAAAGCCATCCGCAAAAAAATACCCTCCCTTGGAGGAAATAAAGAAAGAAGTCATGCGGTCTTCCAGTTCACTTCCATCAGCTAGCTCCAAGGTGGAGCGATTGAAAGCTAATCCCATCAGTCCATCACTCTGACCCATTCCGAGAGTAGTCCTAACTCCCAACAGCTTAGTACCTTTTTCTGTTTGGGCCATTGCTCCAAAAGCAAAAAGGTTAAGAAGAAGTATAATCCAAATTTTCTTCATTTTGTAATTAATTAAGTTTTGATCATCTACCTACCTATACGCTTCAAAGCAATACGCATTATTACCCGTCAGGGATATCACTTTTCCCTTCTTTCCATTTTCTCCGGCGAGGGTATAGATGGCCGTTCCCCTAAAGGCTTCATCGGGAAATTCCCCTATCAGTTGGGGGTCGATCTTCCATACGGTCTTTCCCTCTCGGATATCTATTGCATGGAGCCTGCCGCTTGCTCCCCCGTTGAAATAGACCACCCCATTCATATACCTCATTTTGCTGCTTGTACCTGAGTCCCGGACCTTCCAGAGCTGATTGCCGGTCATGGGGTCAAGGGCATAGACGTATTGATCCTCATTGTTCACGATAACCATATCTTCTTCGATCAGGAAGTTGGAGAAGAAGATCTCCCTGCTAAACTTCTTTCGCCAGTACTGCTGCCCGGTGCGTAGGTCATGGCAGGCTAGCTTTTTATCAGGTTTAGGGCATAGGGTTCTTTACTCCTGAAGCAGGTGTCAATTTTTGGTGCGATATGTTGTATTTTCTTCTCTTTCTTTTCCTTTTTTGCTATTTATAGTATTGGTTGGTCCTTGCCGGTTTTCCCAGACCCTTTCTGGAAAATTTTCTTCCCTTTTTTACTGCTACCAGCTTTCGGGCTATCTTGTTGACCAGGGTTTCCAGTATTTTTTCCACACTTTCGCGGCTGAACAACTCCACAATTCTTTTTCTGAGTTGTAGAAAAGCATTTTTCCAGTTGTATTTGTACGTCAATTTCCGTTTCTTTTTCCTGGACCTACTTTTCTTTTCAATCTGCTCAGTAGCAGCTACTCCAGCAAGTGCTACCATGTTCATGGCCAGGATATGGGCATAAAATTCCTGATAGATTCCCTGCGGCTTTCTACATCCGAACTGCTCCACTTTTATTTTTGGCTTAAGGTTTTTGATGCCTTCCTCAACGCCCCATCTCATGTCATAAAGTTCCACAAGATCTTCAATTTTAAATGATTCCATATCCTGTAGGCTGCTTACCAGGAGTTCCGTTTCACCCGTTTCCAGAACGGCTTTGGTTACCCTAACCCGTACAGGATCCGAGGTTTTGGCCGTTCCCCTCTCTGATTTGCTGGGTACCCATTCGGTGATAAAATCCATCCTGCTGTCAGCCATTACCTCTTTTGCAAAATTGGATATCCCGGTAGACATCCGGATGCAGAAGGGTCTTCCTTCACTAGTCATTCTGTGCGCCATGTGGAAGTGGCCAAAGTTCCTGTCCAGCACCAGCAGGTCATCCGGCTTGGGTGGAATTTCAAACAGGCAGTCACCGAGTAAGGCGGATTCGCCCGTACTCATTCTTCCGAGTCTTGCCTGTAGCGTAAGGCCGGTAAGTACCTCATAGACAAGAAGTATCCTGGCTAGTGAGGTCTTTGAACTACTGGATTGAACTCCAAAATATCCCCTTATCTGTTTGGATGCTGGTAGATTTAGGGTACTTCCATCACCACCAAAAACCCTGTACCCCTTCCATCTGGCCGTAGTGAACCTGTCATAATCTTCTGAACTAATAGCACAGAGATCAGAGAAAAATTGCCATTCAATTTTATAGCGCCCCTGTGAGAAAGCACTTCCGGTGACTTCTCGCTTCCCCAGCTTGGAAAGGACGCCTTCAGTATCAGAATTGGCGGATTCTTTGAACAGTTGGAGCACTGAAAGTACTACAGTTTGGAAGTCGAGAGGGGAAGACCTGGAAAAATGAGCGGGGTCCGAGCAGTAAGTAACCTGATTTTCAGGTGATTGTATTTTTTCAAAGATTTTTTTTCGGACAATCGCAAGATATATCCATCGTGTTTTGGTTGGTATTTTGTACCTTCGTAGCTATATGTTTAAGACAACACAATTTACCTAAAGTAGGCCGGTTTTCATAAGGAAAACCGGCTTATTTTGTCTCCTGAGGCCATTTTTTTCTTAACTTAATAGCATTGGGTAGTAGATGACCTCCGACTAAATGGAAGGCCGGTAGCTGCATCGGACCTGGTCAATACCACCGGAGCTTACACCGGACTAAAGGTGACTAGTGTCATGTCATATATACTTTGACGTATAAATTCACTATCTTTGGAAAAACCCAAAGATAGAAATGGTAAAATACAAGGTAACATTAAGTCAAGAAGAGAGAGATGAACTGATTTCCCTGACCAAAGGAGGCAGCATTCATCCAAAAAAGTAATTCATGCGTTGATTCTCCTTAATTGTGATGAAGGGGAATTTTCAGATAAGGTAAAAAACGAAGAAGTGGCCAAAGTCCTAAAGATCGGAGTGAGGACTATAGACAGGGTAAAAAAAAGATTTGTGGAAGAGGGCTTTGAGGCAGCATTGGAGAACAGGCCCACCAGCAGGGTCTATGACCGGAAAGCAGACGGAGAAGTGGAAGCCCATTTAATTGCCCTGAGTTGCAGCGAGGCTCCGGAAGGCTATTCCAGATGGTCTTTGCGGCTCTTGGCCGACAAAATGGTGGAGTTGAATTATGTGGACGAAATTTCCTATGAAACCGTAAGGCGGGTTTTAAAAAAAACGAACTTAAACCCTGGAAAGTAACGGGCTGGATAATCCCCCCAAAACAGAACGGTGAATTTGTGGCCAATATGGAGTGTGTGCTGGATGTCTATAAAAGGCCATTTAACAAAGATTTTCCTGTGATTTGTATGGATGAATCCCCGAAACAGCTTATCAAAGAGACCCGGTTGGCAATCGCAATGAGACCTGGCCAGGAGGCCAGGGAGGATTTTTAATATGAACGTTGCGGTGTAGCCAATGTATTTTTGGCATCGGAGCCATTAACGGGCAAAAGGTTTGTGGAAATAACCGAAAGAAAGACGAAAGTTGACTGGGCAAGGTTTATAAAACAAATAGCGGATGAATGGTATAGAGACGCAACAAAAATAACCCTAGTAATGGATAATTTGGGGACCCATAAACCGGGGGCTTTATATGAGTTGTTTGAGCCAGAGGAGGCAAAAAGGATATGGGACCGGTTTGATTTTATTTATACCCCTAAACATGGCAGCTGGCTGAACATGGCAGAAATAGAATTAAATGTTTTGACCGCGCAGTGCCTGAACCGGAGGATAGATAACATTGAAACAATGAAGAGGGAAGTAAAAGCATGGCAGATACATCAAAACAATAAAGAAAGTAAAATAAAATGGCAATTTACCTGCCAAGACGCAAGGATAAAACTTCTAAAACTTTATCCGTCAATCAATGTGTGACATGACACCAGTGGCGGGCATGTGCTGGAGTTTTGATGGCTGCCTTCCCGGGTGCGGTTTTGCGATGGGATGGTATTGGGGAAAGGCTGCTTGAGGAAGCAACTAAAAGTCGCAGAAAAAGGGACGGTTTGTCTGGCTACGGTAGGAAAGGAGATTTTTTTGGGAATTTTCGGGGAAGCGGAAGCTGTTTGCATACAAGCCGACCTACCCGACGACAAAATTCGGCAGTTTAGAATTTGGGAAATTAGATATATTCGTTTGTAAAGAGTAGGATATGTCCGATTTGTTGGTAAATTTATCTAATAAATACCAACAAAACCCTACATGCCTGTTTCTCATTTTACCGTTTCGAAACGGTTTCTTATCGAAAAAAAGAACGCCCGGTCGGTGGATAAAATCCCGGATGCAGCCCTTTGGGATCAGTTCCGGAGTGGAAGTGATGCGGCGCTTATACAGGTATACGAACAGAATTTTGACCGGCTGTATGCGTATGGGATGCGGTTGACCCGGGATGAATCCCTGACCCAGGATGGGATACAGGAGGTTTTTTTCGATTTAAAACGACTCCGCAAGAAGCTGGGGCCTACGAACCATATCCGGTTTTATTTGCTAAAATGCCTGAAACGAAAGTTGTTTCGACTAAGGGACGGATGGGAACAGCGTCGCGTGGACCTGGCGGAGCGGGAGGGTTTTGGGTTTGAGTTATCCCACGAACAAATCCTGATAGACCAGCAGCTGGATGGGGAGCGTATCGAGCAGCTGAACCGGGCCATTGCCGAACTAAGTCCCAGGAAGAAGGAAATCATTTATTATTTTTTTTACGAGGACCTTTCCTATGCGGAGATTCGGGAATTAATGGGATTGGATAGTGACCATACCACCCGCAACCTGATGTACAAGGCGCTGGCCTTTTTGCGAAAAGCCCTGGGGTGATCCGTATGGACCAAGCCTCCCAGCTCCCATATCTTCGCCCACATTCACAACATCAACCAATCCCCATCAATCCCCATCAATCTCCCTCAACCTGCTTCAATCTCAATCAATCTCTTTCAATCCCCATCACCTCCTCTCCCAGTCCCTAAGTCCCCAGTCTCTAAATCTTTATATCAAAATTTTTTGGAATACGGCAGATTTTTTTTTACCAGCATTTTTTATAAAAAAAAGTAAATTTTTTGGGTGTTGTTTTGCATACAGTCCGCATTTACTGGAAAGAAGGAAGACAACTCGCATGAAGACCAAAGAGGATTTTCTGGCTGATCCAGAATTTATTGCTTGGGTAAAGCATCCCAACGAGCAGTTGGATCGCTATTGGTCCAACTGGATGGCGGCCAATCCCGGTCAGGTGGGGGAGTTGAAACTAGCCAGGGAAATCCTACTCCGGGTTCGGTATTCAGAATACCCGGCACCCAAAAGAGTCCGGGAGGACATCCTGCAGCAATTGCTTCGGGAACCGGAGCCCCAGGAGCAACCTGAAAAAGCTGCGGGAAAAAGGGTCCTAACGTTTGGTTGGAAAGCTGTCGGGCAAGTTTACCGCATTGCCGCGATTCTGCTCCTATCTTTTGGTTTGGGCTGGTGGCTTTCGCCCCCATCTGCGCCCATTTCTTCGGGTACGCTGGCAGAGGAGATTTCCTGGATCGAAAAGGTTACCCAACCGGGCGAGAAATTGCTGTTGACCCTAGGGGACGGCAGTCGGATTTGGTTGAATGCCAACAGCAAACTCTACTTTCCGGAGAAGTTTGACTCATTGGAGCGCAGCGTACGGCTGGAAGGTGAGGCCTACTTTGAGGTAGAAAAAGACAGTTTACGGCCCTTTCATGTAGAAACCAATGGGTTGGTGACCACGGTATTGGGCACTACCTTCAATATCGCCAACCGGGAAGGATCGGCAATCGCTATTTCTCTGGTGTCCGGTGCCGTGAAGGTAAGGGAGAAAACCGCAACCGACCCGGTTTGGCTCAAGCCGGGAGAGGCCCTGCACCACGACGCCGTTTCAGGAAAGCAACGCGTAAGGAGTTTTGATCCGAATGTGGTGCTGGGCTGGAAGGAAGGATGGATTCGGTTTGAACATGCCTCGCTCAACGAGGTGCTGCAAACCCTGGAAAACTGGTACGGGGTGGCGTTTCGGGTACAGGGTTCGAAGCCCGTCGCCTGGGAGTTTTCCGGAGAGTACAAGGAGCAGACCCTGGAGGAGGTGTTGCGTAGTATGGCTTACATACAGGGCTTCCAATTCAGTATAGAAGAAAAAATAGTTCACTTAAAGTTTTAGACCTATGATATACATTCACGCGCCATAAAAAAAACCGGTTGGTAAAAAACCAACCGGCTACTGGCTGGTCTGATGATGGTGTACATTGGGGAATGGGGCCATCAAGAGACCAGGCTTATTGAAATTAGTTTCCAATAAACATCCAAAATTATGAAAAATTATTTACTAAAGACAATACTCATGTTGTCGAAAGGCTTTTTATACGGCTTACTTGTGCAGATGCTGTTGGTCAATGTCGCCAGCATCATGCAGGCAAAGGGACAGTACAAGCGGATCGACGAGGTCAGCATTCGCCTATCCGCCCCTTCACTCAGTGTTCGGCAATTTTTTAACGAAGTAGAACGAAAAACGCCTTTTAAGTTTGCCTACGACAATAAAAAAGTGGATAAATCGCAAATCATCCAGTTCAAAAACGAGTCCGGGACAGTAGAAGACAGGCTAAAAGATGCCGGTCAACAACTAAGTTTGGGTTTTCGGCAGATGAACCATTCGATTGCTGTGGTACCCAGGAGTCAACCGATAGTCGAGGTTTTTGCCGAAGAGGAGTTAATGCCGATTACCGGAAAAGTGGTTGATGAAAATGGAGAGCCTATTCCGGGGGCCACGGTATTGATTGAAGGTACCACTACCGGCACAGCCACGGATATCGATGGTAGATTCAATTTGGATGCAGAGGAAGGAGTTGTCATTTTGGTTTCTTTTATCGGTTATCAATCACAGCGCATCACTGTCGGTAATCAAACCAGTTATTCCATAACTTTGATTGAGGATCAATCCTCGTTGGAAGAAGTGGTTGTTGTGGGGTACGGGACACAGGAAAGGGCGAAATTAACCGGATCGGTCGCAAGTGTTAAATCGGACGATATTGATTTTATACCAACATCCAATTTGTCAAATGTATTGGCTGGGAGGGCGCCCGGTGTACAGGTTGTCCAATCTTCCGGATTTGCAGGCGCTCCTTCTAGTATTTCAATTCGGGGGAGTGCAGCAATCGCAGGTTCTTCCCCCTTGTATGTAATTGATAATATTATAAAAAGCCGGGAAGATTTTGATGCATTGGATCCCAACGAGGTGGAGAGCGTCAGTTTTTTAAAGGATGCTGCTACGGCTGCCATTTATGGTGCGAGGGCGGCAAATGGCGTTGTTTTGGTAACTACCAGACAGGGAAAATCAGGGAAGCCTGTTTTTACGTATAAGAGTTTTATCTCTACTTCAAGGCCTACCCGACCTTTACCTCGATATACAGCTACTCAAGAATTAGAATACATCAATTCCCACGCAGAAACATTTGGAAATCCACAGCCAATTACAGAAGAAATTTTCCAATATTTTGAAGACAAGAATTACGAATTGAATGATTATATATGGCGGAATCCATCCTCTCAACAACATAATTTGAGTGTGAATGGGGGGAATGAAAGTCTCACGTATTACATGATGTTGGGAACCAATTCCGACAAAGGTTCATTCACCAATACCGATTACTCCCGATATAACTTTAGAAGTAATGTCACGGCGAAAATTACGGATAACCTTAAAGTTAATCTTAATTTAAGTGGAAATAAAAGGGTTACGAATCGTTTTTTCTGGCCATATGATTGGGATGGAGGAGAAGGGTTTGAACTATCGGATTTTTATAGAACCACGTTTAATTGGAGCAGATTATATCCGTTTTTTGTTGACGAGCAGGGTAACCCTACTACGGATACCGAAAATGGGTTACCTATAGGGAGAGGGGCTTGGAATCCGGTTTTAATGCTGGAAAACGGCAATTACAGAAAGATCAACAGGAACACATTCAATGGCATCATTCGAATTGACTACGATCTTCCTTTTATTGATGGCTTAAGTACTAGCCTGATGGCCAATTATTCCTTTGATTCCAGAAATCAAAAGAACTTTGTGATTCATAATAGGTCGTATCGCTTCCAGCAAGGCTCAGCTACTAACCCCTACGTGCCAGGCCCGATTGATCCGACAGACCTGAATGTACACAATCTATCCAGATCCTTTGAGGGGATTGATGAAAGTGCGAATTTCGGGGATAATTACCAGTTAAACTGGTTTTTAAACTACGAAAAGGTGTTTGGTGAGCATAGCGTGGCCGGGACGGTCATTTATGAGCAGGCTGCGTTTACCGGTAAAATGTTCAATGGTTCGGCCAATCAATTACTGACAAGTAGTGTAGATCAGATTTTTGCAGCTTCAACGGATACGCAGCGCAGGTATTTCTCAGGCAGCGAATCTGAAACAGGAAGAGCGTCCTGGATTGGCCGTACCCGATATGAATATTCGAGTAAATATATTGCTGAATTTTCGTTTCGTTACGATGGTAGTTACCGATTTCCTAAGGACACAAGGTGGGGTTTTTTCCCATCTGGCTCTTTTGCCTGGAGAATTTCGGAAGAAAATTTTGTAAATATTCCTTCAGTTAGTGAGTTTAAATTGAGGGGCTCAGTAGGCACCACAGGTGATGACAACGTGGCTCCATTTCAATTTCAGAATAATTTTGTTCCGAGTTCCGGATACGTTTTTGGAAATACGCTATACAACGGCATACGGGCTGGAACACCTCCCAATCCCAATATAACCTGGGCGAAAATGATTGCTTATAATTTTGGTTTTGACTTTGGGTTGTTTAATGATAGGCTGGTCGGAAATTTCGACTATTTCCACAATCATCGGTACGATCTTTTGAGGCGGCGAATTAGGGTGATACCGGGAACCTATGGAGCGCCCTTAAGTGATGAAAATTATGCCGAGATCGATGTACGCGGTGTTGAATTTTCAATGAATTACCGAAATAGTATCGGAAGATTCAATTATACCATTGGAGGAAATATTGGATATGCTAAGGATGAAGTAGTGGTAATCGACGAGCCAGTGGGCCTGGAAGATTGGAGAACAGCGATAGGACATCCGATAAATCGGATCTGGGGTTATCGCTCAAATGGTATTATCAGAGATCAGGCTGCCTTAAATGCGATTCCGGAAGGGTTTACTCAATTTGGTAGGTCACCCATGTTGGGTGTGATTTTGTACGAAGACATAAGAGGGGTGAATAGAACAGAAGGGGCTGATGGTATCGTTGATCAAAATGACCAGGATTGGCTCTCAAATAATGCTATTCCAAGAATAAATTATGGTATTAATGGAGGATTTAGCTGGAAAAATCTAAAAGTTGATTTCTTGCTTCAGGGAGTGGGTGCATTTGATAAAATTGTTAAGACTCAGAATACCCGTTCTGGTGGTGTTTTCCAAACAGGGGATAGACCCTATTTTGACCTTTGGACAGATCGGTGGACCCCTGATAGGACGGATGCCCCTTACCCAAGAGCAGGGGGATGGGGAATGCCGGAATTCGGTTGGGGGCCTTCAGATTTTTGGATCAGGAGCGGCGCATACCTTCGGTTAAAAAATTTAAATGTTGCCTATGATCTACCTATGGAATGGTTAGCTACCAATAATATCAATTTGCAGGTCTTCTTTAATGGGACCAATCTTTTCGTTCTGTCACCATTTAAGGAATATGATCCTGAGCAGGATAGGTTAGATTCCTACCCTTTAATGAAGTCATTTACAGGTGGTATAAATGTTAGATTTTAAATTTGAAGACCATGAAAATATATATAATTTCCTTATCGTTACTAGTACTTGGACTTCTACTTCCCGGTTGTGCGGAAGACGTATTGGAGGTAAAAAATTTGTCTGTATATAATCCTGAGGATGTATGGAATGATCCAACACTTTCGAATGCCTATCTGGTCGATTTATATGCTTCTACCTTTACTGGTTGGCCATTAAATGATGGAAATAACGCTGATGAATCCGTCGGAATATTAGGTGAAGGATTTGTCCAAACTACCAACGGGTCTTTTAAACACTGGCCTTTTACCCAGATCCGAAAGGTGAATGTATTACTTGATGAAATCGACCAGGGCATGTTGCCAGATCTCGAGAAGAATGAAATAAAAGCTCAGGCCTATTTTCTGAGGGCGTTTCATTACTTTAAAACAGTAATATACCATGGAGGTGTGCCCATTATTCGGGAGCCCCAATTGTTGACCGATGATTTGATGGTTCCCCGGAATTCCACCCAGGAATGTTTTGATTTCATCTTAGAGGATTTGGAAATGGCCATTTCAGCTTTACCGGAGAAGTTTACTGGAAATGATTTTGGTAGGGTGGATAAAGGGGCTGCATTGGCTTTTAAAGGACGGGTACTATTGTATATGGCCAGTCCGCAATTTAATCCGTCTAATCCTTATGGAAATTCTCATTGGGAACGTGCTTATATGGCCAATAACGAAGCCAAGGAATTTTTAGACGCTGGGGGTTACGGACTCTTAGATAATTATTCAGATATTTGGATGCAACCCGGAAATCGGGAAGTTATTCTGGCAACAGTTTACCAGAATCCTGTGAAAGTCAATGGCAGACAAGAGCACTGCGTGCGACCACTATCTCAATCCAGGAATTGTACGGGAGGAGATCAGCCCATATGGTCCTTAGTGGAGGCCTATCCTATGAAAGACGGATTTTTTCCCGGTGAATCACCCAATTATGCGTACGATGTTCAAAGCTTTTGGGAGAATAGAGACCCAAGATTTTACGAAACCATTGTTTATAATGGATCGCTATATGAGCTGGGTGGGCAAACCGGTAGAAGGCAATATACAGATATTCAATTGGGCGGTATAGATGACGGGTTTGGGCCAGGTTCCAATTCTGGCAGATCGGGTTTTTTCACTAAAAAGGGGATACAAGTGGAACTTCCAATAGAGCAGGCAGAACTAAACGATGTGGATTGGGTGGAAATTCGATACGCTGAAGTGCTGTTTAATTTAGCTGAGTCTGCAAATGAAACGGGTCGGCCAGAAGAAGCACTAGAGGTTTTATTGCAGATAAGAGAAAGAGCTGGAATTGAACCCGGGATCGATTCGATGTACGGATTGCGAGTGGGGATGACCCAGGATGAACTAAGAGAAGCCATCTATCACGAAAAAAGGATAGAGTTTACCTTTGAAGGGAAAAGATTTTGGGACCTTAGACGGGCCAGAAAATTACATACTGAGATTGATGGAATGAGGAAATTTGGTTTGCAGGCAAAACTAAAAGATGGTCTAGATCCGGTTGGAGGTGATGAATTTTTGCCTGAAGATTTTGATTACGAGGTTACTGAATTATTTAATACAGGACAAACAGAAATGTTTACTCCAGAATCGTATTACTTCTTTCCTATTCATCGTGATGAGATAGAAAAAAATCCTAATTTGGAACAGAATATTGGATGGGATGGTGGTACATTTGATCCTACGCTAAACTAACGTACCGCACGATTTTACAGAGATAGTAAATGATTGAATTGCCTTTCTCTTTGATGTCAAATAAAATGTGAAGTTATTGGTGATTATTCGGAAAATAAGTTGATATACGTGACAACTAATAATGAATGATTCGATTGCCAATAATTTCACATTTTTTTATCTACGGTTTTTTTGAATAAGGAATTTCGTATGCCTGGTTTTGTTTCGTTTCTTCAGGTATCAAATCGTTTTCAAACTGGAAAAAAGCCTTTCTCTTTTGATTTTGTTCCTTACAGGAGTACTAATTTTTAGTTTTTTCATCTGTAATAAATAAAATGGCATTTTAGTGGTTGAAATTATTTCTTATCGTGCACCGTAAAAGTTAAAGTAAGTCAACTTCATAAAGTTTATATAAATATTCAATCGATCGGGGACCAGCCCGATGGGGCTAAGGATTTGGATGTTACAAATTAATAACTAGCAAAGATGAATAAATTACTCCTATTGGCAGTGGCTATGGTTTGCGTAACAGCATGTCATATTTCAAACAATGAATCACCTCTCGAAAACGATTATTTTGAGATATGCCTTGACAGCCAAGGACAGGTAACAGCACTAGTAAGAAAAAAATCGGGAAAAAATCTTTTGATGCCAGGGTACAGTGTTTCGTTGGTAACGATTGAGAGTGAAGGAAACGAGTATTCCATTTCGAGCTGGAAACCTAGTGGCGAATTGTTAAAACTCAGATTTGATGAGTTGGGAGCAGAAATGGATGTGAAAGTAAATAGCAAGGACACGCACTTGAGCTTTGAAATTACACGATTAACTAGTGATAAACAGATTGATTTAGTTACCTGGGGGCCCTTTCACGTAACACCTTCCGAGAAAATAGGCCAATCAATCGGAATAGCTTACGATGATTCCATCGCTGTTGGTTTTATGGGGCTGAACCTAAAAAGTCGCGGTGGATTCGAACAGATAAGCCGGGGGAGGTTTGGAAATGCTGCTCAAAAGATTGAAGGCGGCGCAAGTTTGACGGGGTTTGTGCGTAATCGTTCCGTTTTTCGTACGGTGGATAATTGGGAGCAAAAGTTAGTACAAGTAGTGCCGCTACATGATAGCGATGCCGAAATTACGGGTGCTAAATTTGCTTTTTATTGTGTCCCGACTGCTAACCTGACTGCGGTAATTGAGCAGATTGTGCTGGAAGAAAATTTGCCTCACATAAAAAATGGCGATACCTGGAATAAAATTTCCAACTATTCTACCTCTTCCAAATTCATTATGCCATATAATGTTGACAATATTGAAGCCTGTATAGACATTGCGGAAAAAGGAGGTATCACCTGTATTTACCACGGTAGCATTTTTGAAACATGGGGAACCTTTAACCTACGCGAGCGTGATTTTCCAAATGGTTACCAGTCGGTGCGTGAATGTTCCGATAAGGCTGAAAAACACGGCATCACTCTTGGAGCCCATACCTTGACTAACTTTATTACCACAAACGACCCGTTGGTATCTCCGGTCCCGCACCCTGACCTGGTAAAGGCTGGTACAACCAAATTGGAAAATGATATTTCCGCTGATGATACTGAATTATTCTTGCAGGATGAATCGATGCGTTCGGCGTACTACGAACCCAATTTACACAAAGTGAATCCGCGTTGGCAAGAACATACCGCCGTGCTTATTGGCGATGAAATTATTGAATATGCCTACGCCACTGCTGACGGGAAGCTGCTGTTAAAAGACTGTAAACGAGGAGCATTCGGAACAAAAGCTGCTGTCCATAAAAAAGGAGCGCAAGTTGCCCGCTTAATGTCGCATGGGTATAAAGTATTTTTCCCAAACATTGTCCTGCAGGATGAAATGGCGAAAAATCTGGCAAATTTTTTTAATGCAGCCAACCTGAAACGCATCAGTTTTGATGGGATCGAGGGAGGATTGGCAGCTGGTCATGGCCGGTATGGAAGCGACCGTTTTGTAAAAGTGTTCTACGATAATTTATCAGACCCGAATATTGTTGCTAATTCATCGGATGTTACCCATTTTGGATGGCACTATTTTTCAAACGAGAGCTGGGGCGAACCATGGACGTCTGAGAACTTTAGAGAGGCGCACTTAGGACATCGTATAAGGGTTCAGAAAGGACTAAAAGAAGATTTGCTACCCCGTAAAATGGGACAATTCAGCATTAATGAAAAAACCACCAAAAAAGACATGGAATGGGTGATGGGTCTCGGAGCAGGTTTCGATGCAGGTGTTGATTTTTATATAAGTCCCAATTTCTTGGAGATTAACAGCAAAGCCGACGAAATTTTGGCTGAGATCAAGAAATGGGAAGATGCACGAATGAAAGGCTTATTTACGGAAGAGCAAAAAGAAAAACTTCGTGACCCATATACGTTTTATGGTTTGGAAGTAACCGATGGGATTGCAAAATTGATTTTTATCGAATCCTGGTCTCCAGAAGGAGGAAGCGCATCTGGCGAAGATGCGGAAAATACGCTGCCCGCTGCCATTTTGGTTAGTAGCCCGGAGGCACCGGTTTCACCCGACTACAAACATGTGAATAGGACCACCGAGCCAGGTCTTCCAACCTCCAGTACATGGGAATATTTTTGTGTCGGAGAAAAACGGCGGTTACACTATGTAATTCGCCTTCAAAAAACGTCCGAGAGCTCAGTAACCGGTGTTTATTTGAAAGTGGGTACTCAAAAAGCGATAATGCCATCTACCTTAGAACCCGGAGATTACCTACTCAACGAAGGAAACAAAATTCTCAAACATTTTTCAGAAAATCATTTGCTTAAAGGGGAATTCATACTGGAGACGGCTTCCTTTACGGTAAACGAAGGTCGCAACCTGATTGAATTCGACTACAAAGGGAATGAACTAACTGCTGGGCCTGAGATGCTAGTAAATTTTAAAACAACGAAATAACACAATGGATAAACTATTTTGCTTTGTCATAGCTGTAGTGGTTTGTGTTTCCTGCCAAAGGAGTAACGAACTAAACCTCTCTACCCTACTCAAGGAAATGGTCGACCGTGAACAACTCACGCGCTTCCCCGAAAAGGACTACCAAAGCTTGCAAGCGAGCAGCTATAACCGGGAGTCAATTTCTCCGGATAAGCCCGGTTGGTTTGCAGACTCTGACGGAATTGGATTTATCCGGACCGAAGACGTGAACGGTGAAACAGAATGGGTAATCATGGAAGACGAAGGCCCCGGTGTGATTACCAAAATATGGGCCGTATGTTTCTATTACGGGCTTAATGATACGACGGGTGCCAACATTAAATTTTATCTTGATGGAAATCCAGATCCGGTTATCAATACTAATTTTTTCGAATTAGTCAAAGGCCAAGACTTTGTAAAACCTCCTTTTGCAGAGGAGACTGCTCGTGCAGGAAACTTGTATTTCCCGATCCCCTATGCCAAAAGTTGTAAGATAACGATGGATAGAAAATCGTTTTACAACATTATTAACTATCGAAAGTATCCGAAGGGAACGCCCGTGAAAACCTTTACAAGAAAAGATTTCGATGATCTGGCTGGCCTGACGGAAGAAATTGGAGCAATTCTTTTGAATCCTCCAGCGGCAGTAGGTATGGTATCGGAGGAGGAGCAAATCCTAAAAAAGGGAGACACACTGAAGGTGCAACTCCCGGAGGGACAACATGCCCTTCGTCAATTGGAGATCAAAATTCATGCAGCAGAAAATTATTCTCAGGCACTTCGTTCAATCATTTTGACCGGTCAGTTCGATGGAAACACGACCGTGTGGACGCCCGTTGGCGATTTTTTTAACAATGTAGGAAAAATTGAGACCTACGATATGTGGGAGCGTTCAGTAAAAGAAGACAGTACCATGATTTGCAGGTGGGTAATGCCTTACCGGGAAAGCGGCTCCGTAGGCCTTATAAATCTGGTTGATCAACCCGTTACCGTATCGTTGAAGACTATTCAAAATGAATACCGGTGGAATGAAAATAGCATGCATTTTTATGCCTCATGGCGTCACGATTCGCCGACTCCCACTTTTCCGTTGTTCGACTGGAATTTTCTCTCGGCTGAGGGCCAGGGGGTCGTTGTTGGCGACCAGTGGACGGTACTGAATCCTACCGAGGGATGGTGGGGCGAAGGTGACGAAAAAATTTATGTAGATGACGATTTTGACAGGAATTTCCCTTCTCATTTTGGTACCGGAACAGAAGATTACTATGGCTGGGCCGGTGGTGTTGTTCCTACTCCTGCTGACCAGTTTTCGAAACCATTCCTCGGAAATATTATTGTCGGACATCCCCGTTCACAGGGCTATAATGTATGCTCCCGTACGAGGGTTCTCGATGCCATTCCGTTCAATGAAAAAATTAAATTTGATTTTGAGTCTTCCTGCGGAACGAGGCAAAGCTGGTTTTATTTGCAATACGCCCAAACTACATTTTGGTATGGAGTACCGGGTGTAACACATAATCGGCCGCCATCGCCGGAAATGGCAGCACAAGCCCTGCCTAAACTAGAGGATCTCCAAGCGTTCATTGAAAATGCAAAAAACGAATTGTTTGTGGTGGGGGGTGCGCTGGAAGCTGAAAACATAAACCTTTCTGGAAAGTCTGAAGCAGTCGGTGAGGATTTTGCTGAGATTCAGGTTTGGGGAGAAACAAGTAACGGCGATTTGAAAAATCTTTGGTTTGAACAGCCCGGAGATTTTGCCGAATTTACACTTACGGAACAATTTGAACCATCAAAACTAAAAATCGCAACAGCAGTTGGTCGAAATAGCGGAATTTTTAAAATATTCGTAAATAATAAACATATACTCACGCAAGATCTCTATTCAAACCACGCCGGAATTACAAGTCCCTATATCGATTTGGGCGAACATAGTCCGGTTGACAATGCTTTCAAAATAAAATTTGTATTTGAAGGGATAAACGAGGAAGCCCAGAATATTGACCAAAAAGCTGCGCTTGGAGTTGATTTTTTTCTGATTGAAAATAATTTCCTAAACCGGTAAGTATGAAACCAACCGTATATAAAACCCATAATTTGTTATTTTTCAGCTTGTTTGGCGATTCGTTTGAAACACTGCATGTAAATTGGAAACGCATTGAATCGGGCGCCGATACCCGTAATTCGTAGATTAATGAAGGAAAAGCAGGTGAAATAAATACAAAAAACACCACGGAGTGCTTG
The DNA here is from genome assembly GCF_009467825.1 of Cyclobacterium xiamenense. Lineage (GTDB taxonomy): Bacteria > Bacteroidota > Bacteroidia > Cytophagales > Cyclobacteriaceae > Cyclobacterium > Cyclobacterium xiamenense. The sequence continues at coordinate 90,316 of NZ_WIOK01000013.1, forward strand.
ATGCCGACATCATCCATTTGCGCCGCTCCGATGGCCGTGACTGGGACGGTATTTTGCACGTAAATTCTGAGGATAAGGAAAAGGGATTACTCATGTTGTACCATTCGATGAACAAACAAATTACACGCACTATCACCGTTCCGGTATACTATACAGGGCTGCACAGTCGGTTAGTGTTGGAAAACCAGCAGGGAAACCAAATCGCTACTGTCTCCCGCGATGTTGAAATTGCAATTGAAGTGGAAATCCCGGCAAAAGGATACAGTTATTTTATTTTAAGAAAACGCACATTTAAGGTGAAGTATAAATTAACTTAGAAAGAGTACTATGAATAAACTGAATAGTAAAAGAATGTTTGGATTGTTTCTGGCTGCCACTTTGTTAATTGCCAGTTGCGGGGTTCATAATGAACAAACATACTGGAATGCAGGCAGCATTACTGAACTATACCGGGCTGCTCCAGCCGGAGTTCATAGCCGTTGGATTAGCCCTGAAAATCCAACTGGAGAAAAAGGCAAAGGTGGTTTTATGAACAAGGGAGCGAAAGGCAATGCCTTTTACATTGTTCAGCCTGGCGCATCCCAAACGATTTTTGATGTAGGCGGTGCGGGCATTATCAACCGGATGTGGCTTAGCGGTACCATTGGTGTTAATGCCAGGCAACGAAGAGCTGTTCGGATTGATATGTTTTGGGACGGGGCCGAAAAACCGGCTGTATCGGCACCAATCGGCGATTTTTTTGGGATAGGATTGGGATTATCGGCAAAATTTGATAGTGAGCTCTTTTCCAGTCCCGAAGCTCGTTCGTTTAATTTTACTGTCCCTATGCCTTTTCGAGAATCGGCAGTCATTACCCTAACGAACGAATCAGATGAAGAGGCATGGATATGGTACGACATCAATTACCTGCAGGTGGAGAAACTTCCGGATGATGTGTTATATTTTCATGCCTACTGGAACCGGGATATGAAAACGACTCCCGGTGAAGACTATGTTATTCTGCCCACCGTAGAGGGACGTGGGCGGTATATTGGAACCAATATTGGCGTTATCGGCGATTCTGTTTACCGCGGAACATGGTTTGGTGAAGGTGAAGTAAAAATATTTCTCGATGGGGACAAGGATTTGCCAACGCTCGTGGGAACGGGAACAGAAGATTATATTGGAACCGGTTGGGGACAGGGGGAATTTGCTTCCCGCTATTTTGGCTCTCCGGTTGCAGATAAAAACCATGACATTTATGCATTTTACCGGTACCATCTTCAGGATCCGGTGTATTTTCATTCGGCATGTAAAGTCACCATTCAACAAATGGGTAATGCCGACAAAATCAAAATTGCTGAAATGAGGGAAAATGGAGCCGATATTACCCCGGTTTGGTTTTTGGGGAACGATGGGAATAAAACCATTCATCGCCGGCTTCTCGATGAAGAAAATCCACCTCAGGTTGAAGATGACGATTTTCCGGTAACATCAACAAATTTTTATCGAAGCGATGATGTTTCTGCAACAGCCTATTTTTACCTGGATAAGCGGGAAAATAACCTTCCAGAACTCCCAGGGCTTAATATAAGAACAAAGGATTTACACGAACGGGTTTTTCCATACCTGAAATAAGATCATGATTTTGTTTTTTATAAATTGAGTTAAATGAAATTAGATAAATAAATAAATCATGAAAATAATTGCTACGATATTTCTGATTAGCTGCTTTCTAAGTGCCTTCGGACAATCTGAAAATTTAAACTTTCAAACCAATTCGTTTGCTGTTTCGCTTAATAATGAAGGAAACATAACCAGTGTACGGGACAAATTAAACGGCACAGAGTATATCGTGGGAAATCAGTCCAGTCCGATTTTAAGTATCTATTTAAACGGGAAAATAGAAACTCCTTCTAGTGCGCGGTTGAATGGTGAGATTATTGTTTTAAAGTATACGCAAAACAATGTAGAGGCCCGGCTAGCGGTTGCAGAAAAAGAAGAATACCTTACATTCGAATTAGCAGAAATTAGCTCGGTTGACAAAGTGGAACTTGTTATTTGGGGCCCTTACCACACTAAAATAAAGGAAACTGTTGGCGAAAGTGTGGGAGTTGTGAGGAATAAAGAATTTGCCATTGGAATTCAGGCGCTTAACGTAAAAACGTTGGGCGGATATCCTGACAATGAAAGCGATATCGAACCTGCTTATGATATCTTCTCAACCGACAATTTAATTGACGTGGACGAATCGGTTAAGATATTGTATCGGGGACAGACTGCAAAACACACAGATTTCGGAAGCGTATTGCAGGCATATTGCAGGAACAGAAGCCAGGAAAGAATAATATCGAACTGGGGCCATACACACTATGTGGCGCCCGATTATGAGGATGGTGGAGTGGTTGGTTCAAAAATTGCCTTGTTTGGTTGCCCGGCAGAAAAAGCGTTGGATGTAATCGGCTTAATTGAACGTACTGAAGGATTGCCCCATCCACTTATTGACGGGGAATGGGCGAAAAAAAGTCGCAAATCCACTGCTTCATACCTAATTATCGGCTTTGGTGAGGAGAATTTGGATCAGGCCATCGAACTGACCAAAAAAGCGGGGCTTGAGTATCTTTACCACGGTGGCCCGTTTGAAACTTGGGGGCATTTTAAACTGAATGAAAGAACTTTTCCTGATAACTGGGGAAGCATGAAGCGTTGTGTTCAGCGTGCCGATAAAGCGGGAATAAAGCTCGGTGTGCATACCCTTTCTAATTTTATTACCACCAACGATCCCTATGTTACTCCAGTTCCTGATAAACGGCTTGCAAACGTTGGGCAGAGTGTACTTACCAAAGCGATCAGTTCAACCGATGACGAAATTTTTATCGAATCTCCTGTCTTTTTCAACCAGATGGAAAATAATTCCCTCCATTCGGTGGTCATCGGAAATGAAATAATCCGTTACCGGGAAGTTTCAATGGAAAAACCTTGGCGGTTAACGGGTTGTGTGCGGGGAGCATTCGACACAAAAACAACTCCGCATGAAAAAGGTGCAAAAATTGAAAAACTGATGGATCATGGTTACAAGGTATTTTTAAGCAATGCTGAACTTTCTGAGGAAATTGCCGAAACAATTGCACGCTTTTTTAATGAAACAGGTTTAAAACAAGTGTCTTTCGACGGACTGGAAGGCGTATGGTCAACCGGTATGGGGCAATATGCCAGAAGTCTTTTTACAAAAACCTGGTATGATCACTTGTCTGAAGACTTAAAAGGGAATGTAATCAACGATGCCAGCAATCCCAGCCATTTTAACTGGCATATGAATACACGATACAATTGGGGTGAACCCTGGTATGCAGGATTCAGGGAAAGCCAAACCATGTACCGTTTAATGAACCAGGATTTTTACCGGAGAAACCTTCTGCCATCAATGCTTGGATGGTTTAGCATGAACAGTCAGACGAGTGTTGAAGACACCGAGTGGTTACTGGCACGGGCAGCAGGATTTGATGCGGGATTTGCCTTTAATGTAAGTTTCGATGCAGTAGAAAAAAACGGACAGAGTGAAGCCATTTTTGATGCCATTAAAACATGGGAAACCGCTCGAATGGCGGATGCTTTTTCTCCTGATCAGAAAAAACGGTTGGAAGACATCAATAAGGAATTTCATTTGGAACGCACGGGCGCAAAAACTTGGAATCTTTACCCGCTTAACGTTGAGCAATTTGTTTTTGAGCGGAAAATAAGACAACCAGGTGAGCCCTTGCATAGCATTTTTGAATGCAATAACCCCTATCAGGAACAACCGCTTGTTTTTTCTGTAGTTCTATTACCTAAACCAAATGCACCCGGCGCCAATGTCGCAAAAATCGCTCTGGAGATAAATAAAACGCAGCAGTTGGAAATCCTTGTGGAAATGGAACCCTATCAAATTGTGGAACTAAATACGAAAGGCGAACTTAACCTTCTCGATAGAAACCGTAATATCATACAGGAAATTAATTATGCATTTGACTTACCCACATTGAAAAACGGAACAAATGTCATAATAGTAGATGCTGAGTTTGGTGAAGAAGGTGCTTCCAATTTAAAGTTTGAAATCAGGACTGAAGGACCTGCGGAATTAGTAAGTGTCAGCAAACTTAAATAGCGTTCTTCTAATAACCGAGGGTAGCGGTTAGAGGACAGTTCAATGGTCTATTTGCCAAACTGTCGACAAGCAGGGCGAAAAAAGAGTGGGGGAGAAAGCATTTGGGTTCCTTATAGTTCTCCATTAACACAGCTCTCCCCATTTTTATTCCCAAAAACTCTCCGAAATCCGCATAATTTCTGCATTTTTGGCCATGCGCAGCCTTAGCCCCTGCGCCAGCTACTGAAAGAAATGTATCCGCAGATGAACAAATGCACCCTACTTTTTTCCGTCTTGCTGCTTTCCCTAGGCAGCCTCCAAGCCCAAACCTATGCAAACGCCGACCTGCCCGACGCCCTGACATTTCTCGACGGAAGCCAGGTGCAGACAAGGGCTGATTGGGAAAGACGGAGAAATGAAATCCACGACCTTTGGCAAACTTATTTTATCGGGCATTACCCCAACGAGGTGCCGGCACTGCTGTCGGCCGAGCTTCGCAGCATCGCAAAAGAAACGGATGGAAGCACCCGAAAACGCCTGCTACTGACCTTTGACACACCAGGCAAGCAATCCTTTGAAATTGCTCTCTGGGAACCTGCCGGTACCGACCAAAAAGCCCGGCCGTTGTTCTTGACCCAACCCAAAGACTACCAGCTGCCCTGGGCGGAGGAAGCGCTCAAACGCGGGTATGTTGTCTGCCTCTACCCGGGTTTAGACGCCCACCATTCCGAAGAAGCGTATCCGGATTACCAATCGGTCTGGAAGCAGTTTCAGGAAGAATACCCCGAGGCAGGTTGGGCCTCATCGCTGGGGATTCAGGCCTGGCTGGCCAGTAGGGCACTTGATTACCTACTGGACGAGGCACAGGGATACCGCATTGACACCAGCGCCGTAGGCATCGCGGGGCATTCCCGGTACGGAAAGCAAGCGATTTACGCAGCAGCATTCGATCGGCGCATCAAAACAGTAATCGCCCGTAGTTCCGGTTCGCCAACCGGTACTTCGTACCGGTTCGCTTCCCGGCATACCTTTATGGAATCGGTAGGTGACTTTCCGGAAGTATGGGCAAAAAGCGGCTTAACCGATTTTCTGGGTCGCGAACACGAATTGCCCATCGAAGGCAATGCCCTCCTGGCTACCATTGCTCCTCGGAATCTGATGCTCCATACCGCATACAATGACGGCAGTGACCCAACGTTCGGGGTGGAACGGAATTACGTAAATGCAAAAAAAGTGTATGCATTTTTGGGCGTGGAGGACAACATTTACCTGAGCTACCGAAAAGGGCAACACAATCCGATCACCGAAGCCCACACCCAACACATGTTTGATTATTTCGATCATACATTTGGAAGAAATTCCTTCACCCGCGAAGACTTCCCGGAGGTTCTACACCACCAATTCGATTTTGAAGGCTGGAAAGCAAAACAACGGGAAAGCGACCTACACTTGAAAACCAACCAACCCCTGCCGGAAAAAATTCGCTGGATGCTGGGAGAAAAAGCGATCAATGGTGGAAGCCAACCGCAATATCGGTTAAAAACCGAGGAGGAATTGGGCGTCCCAGCCTGGTCGAGGGACCGGTGGAATCCCGGTGGACTAAAACGGGTACCTTTTGCCTTTGGTCAAAATAGGAACGGCAATGTGTATTTCGATCCCAACCGTAGCGATTACAAAGGCACGGTGATCTGGCTGCATCCCTGGAATTATTCGCACGGAAGCAACGAAGGCTACGGCGTGGAGGAAACTACCGTATACTGGCGGCTGGCTCAGGAAGGATACCTGGTGGTCGGGTACGATCAGTTCGGGTTTGGTGACCAGCTTACCGACGCCTTTGGCTTTTATGCGAATAACCCGCACGCATCGCTGCTGGGTAGGGCCGTATCGGATGTGAGCGATGTAATCGATTATCTGTTGGCGGGCAAAGGGATAGCAGCGGAGAAAATTCCGTCAACGGATCCCGCAAAGATTTTTATCTGTGGATTTGCCTATGGAGGAATGGTCGGCCTGTATGCCACGGCGCTCGACCAACGAATTGCCGGCCTGGCTTCGTTTAGCGGCTTTACCCCCATGCGAACGGATACGGATGAAAAGCCAACCGGTGGGATCCGCCGTTTGTGGCAGTGGCACCAGGTCTTGCCCAAGTTGGGGCTGTATCAGGGAAGGGAATCCGAAATCCCCTTCGATTACCCGGACCTTATCCGGCTGATTGCTCCACGCAAGCTGCTGGTCTATGCGCCCCTACGCGATCGGTTTGCGGACTCGGAGGACATCCGTCGGGGAATCAAAGAAGCCCAAACGGCCTGGACCGGGCAGGGAGGTTTAACCTTCCTGGCCCCGGACGATGTGTGCCGGTTTCAAAAAGATCAGCAGGAGGTGCTGGTCGAATGGTTGGATCAAGCAGCACGCTAGCCCCGGGCGGTGCTCCCGTTCGAGCCGCCTGATTTGGGTTAAATGGATAAAAAAATTTGGTAATACGGGGTAAAGTTTGGATTTTCATACAAACCGAAACGAGTCGCAAAAATGAACCTGATCGGGTTACTTGCATTATTCCTTACGCTGTGGGCCTCCGGGGGACCCAGGGCAACCATCCTTTACGTGGCGCCCCATGGGGCCGATACCAATCCCGGTACGCTGGAGAAACCGCTGGCTTCCCTGACCGGAGCCAGGGATTTTATCCGGAAGCTGGGTACAGCCGATTCCGTATGGGTTAAAATTGCCCCGGGGGATTATTACCTGACGGCTCCGCTGGAGCTCAGCGCTGCCGATGCGGCACCGATCGTTTTTGAAGGAATGGGCGATCCGGTCAATCTGTATGGGGGCGTAGCGGTGAGCAGCTGGGAAAAGGTAAGCAACCGACTGTGGCGAGCGGCTGTTCCCCCACCTTATGCGGGTAATTTCCCCGTAGAGCAGCTCTTTGTAAACGGTAAACGAGCCATTCGGGCCAGGATGCCCAACACCGGGTTTTTTCAGGTGATGGGTGTCGAACAAACGGTGTTGGAACAGGGGCAGGGGCGTTTGCCGGAGTTTGCCATCCAAAAGCTGCGGCTAAACCCCGAGGACCTTGCCTTGCTAAATATCGAAAATCCCGAGCACATCCAGCAGGCCGTGATTTCCTTGTACCACAAGTGGGACGTCACCCGAAAATTCATCGACCATTTTGATGCGGATTCTTCCCTGGTATACATCCGGGGAAAGGGCATGCAGCCCTGGAATCGGCTGGACGACCTTACGAACTACAAAATCGAAAACGTACCGGCTGCATTGGATGCTCCCGGGGAATGGCTTTGGAAAGAGGACGGGTACCTGTATTACATCCCGAGGGAGGGAGAGGCGTTGGAGTCCATCGCTGCCTATGTGCCCGTTACCGACAAATTTATCACCATCAGCGGAGACCCATCGAATCCGGTCAGCAACAAAGCATTTAAAAACATCCGCTTCAAAGTGGCGGGCTATCACATGCCAAGGCAGGGGCACGATCCCCTACAGGCGGCGGCTACAGTGGATGCCAGCATCACGGTTGATTACGCAGACAATATCCTGTTCGACAACTGTGAGGTGGCGCATACCGGATTGTATGGCGTCTGGTTCAGGCGGCAATGCACCAACAGCCGGATCAGGCATAGTTACTTGCACGACTTGGGGGCCGGTGGCGTGAAGATCGGCGATTTTCTCTACCACCGCGAGGACGCGGATGTTTCGGCAAACAATCTCGTCCACAACAGCATCATCCGGGATGGAGGGCATTTGTTTCCAAGCGCCGTGGGCGTCATTATTTTTCACTCCCGAGACAATGAGATTTCCCATAACGAGATTGCGGATTTTAGGTATTCCGGTGTTTCGGTTGGCTGGATGTGGGGTTATGCAGCGAGCGGGGTGGTAACCCAGATACCCGATAAAAACGGCAATCCGGAATGGACGGAAGGACCGTTTAAGAGCCCCGCTACGGGCAACGAGATCGCCTACAATCACATCCATCACCTGGGATGGGGGGAGCTGTCCGACATGGGGGGCGTGTATGTGCTGTCCGAGGCCATCGGCACGCAAGTTCATCACAACGTCATTCACCACGTCTATTCCGCCACGTATGGTGGCTGGGGCCTGTATACCGACGAGGGTGCCAGCCAGGTGCGTATGGAAAACAACCTGGTCTATGCTTGCAAAAATTCCGGTTTCCACCAGCATTACGGTAAAGAGAACCGAATACGAAACAATATTTTTGCCTCTAATTTGAAGGGTCAGCTGCAATTTACCCGGGTGGAAGCGCATCTGTCTTTTGAATTTTCTCACAACATAGTCTACACCCATACCGGTGAGATGTTGCTGGGCGATTGGAAAGAGGCAAACGTCAAGATGGGCAACAATTGCTACTGGGATACCCGTACAGCGGAGCCGCTTTTCCAAAACATGTCCTTTTCGGATTGGGAAAATCAAAAAGACCAAAATTCCCTGTTGGCTGACCCGGGGTTTGTTGACGCGGAGAACCACGATTACCGGCTGAAATCCCCGTCCATAGCCCGTAAAATTGGCTTCAAGCCTTTTGACTATTCAAAGGCAGGTGTGTATGGGTCGGATGAATGGAAAAAACTGGCAAGTCTGGATAAGGAGCGGATAGCGCTATTTGAGGAGATCGTTGGTGAGTTGGAAAAGTGATCGTCGTTTCTGTCCAAGGCGGAAAAAGGCGCATCAGCAAGCACTGGCTGTGGACGGCTCAGGTAATCCAGAATCTATGCAGCCAGGAAAATTGAAGATGCCGAATCCAGAAAAATATCGGAGGAAACAGGCGAGATCCTCTCGATTTCACATTGGGCAAGGCAGGTGATCGTCACGTAACACGTATAACTACATGAATAATAAAAGAAAAATTAGTTTTGTATTCCTGGTTTCTTTTTGTTTTTTGGGGACCATGGGTTTTGGGCAAACCCCAGATTCCCCCAACATCATCCTGATCATGGCCGATGATCTGGGCTGGGGAGACGTGGGGTTTAATGGAAACGAAATGATCCAAACCCCAGCACTCGATGCCATGGCTCAAAATGGTCTGGTCTTGCGTCGCTTTTATGCGGCCTCCGCCGTTTGCTCGCCCACGCGGGCAAGTGTGCTCACCGGCAGGCACCCGGAACGATACGGCATCACCCATGCCAATACCGGACACATGAAAAAAGAAGAACTCACCCTGGCCGAACTGGTAAAAGTACAAGGGTATACCACTGGCCATTTTGGAAAATGGCATTTGGGTACCTTGACGGTGACCGAAAAAGATGCCAATAGGGGAGGCCCCCGGGGAGCAGCCCATTATGCACCGCCCTGGGAAAACGGCTTCGATGTCTCCTTTTCTACCGAATCCAAGGTACCCACCTGGGACCCCATGGTCACGCCGGGCCCTACTGCGGGAGATATTGGCAAGCGGGTGCCGGGGGAGCATTTTGGTACCTACTACTGGTCGGGAGAAAACCAAAAAGTAACCGATAACCTCTCTGGAGACGATTCCCGGGTCATCATGGATCGGGTCATTCCCTTTATCCACCGGGCTGCGGAAACGGGCCAACCCTTTCTATCGGTCATCTGGTTTCATACGCCCCACCTACCGGTGGTAGCAGGACCCGAATACCGAAATTTGTATGCCGATTTGTCCGAAGACCAACAACACTATTACGGCAGCATAACGGCCATGGACGAACAGATCGGACGGCTACGAAGCGTTCTCCGGGAGAAGGGAATTGCCGAAAATACCCTGATTCTATTTTGCAGCGACAATGGACCGGAAGGGCCGGAACCGGTCAACCGGACTCAGGGATCAGCCGGACCGTTTCGGGGAAGAAAACGCAGCCTGTACGAAGGCGGTATCCGCGTTCCCGCCCTGATCGAATGGCCGGCAAAAATTGACGGGGGACAGAAAACCAATCTTCCGATTTCTACCAGTGATATTTTTCCGACACTATTGGGTATATTGGGCATTGATAAGCAAAAGGGAGTGAAGCCCCTGGACGGTGCCGATGTTTTTCCACGAATTCAGGAAAATAAGCAAACGAGAGCATCCACCATCGCTTTCCGGTTTCAAAACCAACAGGTCATCATGGATAACCAATTCAAATTGTATTCGGCAGATAGTGGAGAAAATTTCGCCTTATTTGACTTGATCCATGATCCCGGTGAAACAACCGATATCGCTGCGGCACATCCTCAAAAAGTAGCCGCATTATCCGGGGAACTGGAAAATTGGCTCCTCTCTTGTGAAAAAAGCAATCGCGGAGCAGATTATTGATCCTGTTCCTACACGTATTTAACAGAAACCCAAATCATGAACATCAAACTACTCTTTCTAGGGATTACCTTATCGCTAATGCAACTAGCACAAGCGCAGCAATCCGGTAAGGAGAAACCCAATTTTATCTTCATCTTTTCCGATGACCAACGCTACGACCTGATCGGTGCCCTTGGGCATCCGGAGGTGCTAACCCCCAATTTGGATCGATTGGTCAATGCAGGTTCGGCCTTTACCCATGCCTATAATATGGGCGCCTGGAACGGTGCCGTTTGCGTGGCCAGCCGGGCCATGATGATCAGCGGCCTTTCGGTATGGGATGCGCAGGCGCAGGAAAAAAACTTTCAGCAAATGGCCGATGCGGGTCAGTTTTGGCCCCAATTGCTCGAAAAATCAGGTTACGAAACCTACATGACGGGAAAATGGCACGTAAAAGCGGATGCAGAAAGCGTTTTTCAAAACGTGGTACACGTCAGACCCGGCATGCCCAACCAAACACCGGAAGGCTACAGCCGCCCCAAAAGCGAGACAGATACCACCTGGCAACCCTGGGATACGCGCTTTGAGGGATTTTGGAAGGGAGGAAAGCACTGGTCCGAGGTGTTGGCGGATGATGCGCTGGGTTTTCTGGATCAGGCGAGCAAACGGGCATCGCCCTTTATGATGTACCTGGCATTCAATGCCCCCCATGATCCCCGGCAGGCGCCGAAGGAATTTGTCGATTTGTACCCCGTGGAAAGCATTGCCTTACCAGCCAGTCATATGGATAGGTACCCGTATAAGGACAGCATCGGGTTGAGTGAAAAATTACGGGACGAAGCCCTGGCTCCCTTTCCCCGAACCGCCTATTCGGTCCGAAAAAACATACAGGAGTACTACGCCATCATCAGCCACATGGATGCGCAGATCGGGAAAATACTGGATGCGTTGGAGGCATCCGGCAAAGCCGACAACACGTACATTTTATTTACGGCCGATCACGGTCTGGCGGTGGGCCATCACGGCTTGATGGGAAAACAAAACATGTTTGACCACAGCGTCCGGGCTCCCCTGCTCCTGGTAGGCCCGGGTGTGCCGAAAGGCAAAAAATACCAGCAACAGGTGTACCTGCAAGACGTCAGTGCCACCATCCTGGACCTTGCTGGCATCGAAAAACCAAAAACCACGGTTTTCAACAGCCTGATGCCCTACATCAAGGAGGATGCCCCAAGTGCCTATCCGAGCATTTACAGTTCCTACCTGAACCTGCAACGAATGGTACGGACGGACCGATACAAATTGATTTTCTACCCGAAATTGAATAAAACCCTGGTGTTTGACCTGGAAAAAGATCCAGAAGAATTACGGGATCGTTCGGACGACCCGGCCTATGAGGGAGTGAAACGGCAGTTGTTGGTTTTACTGGCCGATCAACAGCGGGCGGTAAACGATCCGCTGGGCACCATTCTTCCCTAAATGCCAGCTCAAGAGAAAAGTAGCCCTAAAGAAGGGCGCACACCATCCCTGGTTTACTACCGAATGCGATACATCGGCGGCTATGGAAGATGGCAATCTGTAGGCGGTCTTCCCGATCTGGAATCGGTGGCAGTGGTGACCGGTAAGAAGCCATGATAAGCACATGACATCGGGGCTGCCGTACCCTTCACAGGAAGGGATGATAATGAAAGCGAGATTCCATCCCGACCTTTGGTACGGAACAAGGTATGACCTAAGAAAATCAAAGTAGAAACAGATGAAAATTAGCTTTTTTGTTTTCCTAATTTGCTGCGTGGGCCCTCTCTTTGCCCCGGCACAGCAGGCAGCACCCATTGCTCAAAAGGCACCATTGGCCGCGGAAAGCGACTGGCTTCTCTATCGCTCCAATCAGCCCGCCAGCGTGCAAACCACCCAAGACGGTCACCTGGTGCTGCGCAACGGTCTGGTGAGCCGGACCTTTGCCACCGCGCCGAACGGGGCGACCATCGGACTGGAACACCTGCAGACCGGGGAGTCCTTCTTGCGCTCGGTGCGTCCCGAAGCAGCCATTCAATTGAACGGAATCGCTTTTGACGTGGGCGGACTAACCGGGCAGCCCATTCACAATTATTTGCTTCCGGAATGGATCGCTTCCATGAAAGCAGATCCAGGGTCCTTCAAACTGGTATCTCATACCGTCGAAAACACCAAGGAGCGTTTTGCCTGGAAAAAACGACCCGAATGGATGCCCAAAGACATGCCTTGGCCGGCACCGGGAAAAGAACTTGTCTTTAGTTACCAATTGGACGAGGAGGCGATACAGGTGCTCTCGGAACGATCAATCGCTGACCAAAGTCGCAAAATCCTGTTCGGAGACTCTTTCGCTTCCCTGCACGAAAATTGGAAACGCGTGGAATCACCTGCCCATGAACGAAATTCCTTTATCAACGAAGGGAAAGCGGGAGAAATCATGGCTTTGGCCCATACGGCGGTGTATGCCGAGCAGCCGATGCTTCCGGAAGCCAGGGTTTTTCTGGCGAAAATTGATCCGGGTACGGACCGGAGCAGCAGTTGGGGACCCGGGATCGGACTGGTGTTTTCCGACAAGGTGATTAAAGTCAACCTTCGTCCGGGCGACAACGCGATCGGGTTTTACAACGGGCAGCAGGAGCAACGTCTGCCCGGCCCGGAAAGCGGGAAACCGGTTTGGTTGCGGATGGAATGGACCAAGGGTCAGTTGCAGGCCAGCTGGTCCCACGACAAAGAGGACTGGCAGGCAGTGGGTACGGTTTCACAGCAGGAGGCGCCACAACATGTCCGTATTGGTAAAATGGATGCATCGGGCGGTAATACCGACCATTCCGAAAAAGGAGCCATTGGCCGCAGCAAAATCGACGAATTTTTTATGCTTGGGGAGATTTCTCCCAATGCAAAAGATGCCAGCCTGGCATCCTACCGCTACCTGCTGGGTATAACCGTAAACGTGCACTACGAATTATACGACGGCCTCCCGGTGTTCAGCAAATGGATTACCGTTGAAAATCGCTCCGACAGGTTGGTGACCGTTAATTCGTTTACCAGTGAAATCCTGGCGGTGACAGAACCCGAAAGCACCGTCGACAGCCGGGAGCAGTGGCAGCTTCCCAATGTAACGATCGAAACCGATTACAACTTCGGCGGCATGACCTCCGAAAACGTCTTGCGCTCCAGCATTGCCTGGAAACCGGATCCCTTGTACAAAACTCAGGTCAACTACGAGCGCACCATGCCCGTTTTGCTGGAGGTATCGCCCAAATACGGGCCGGAGCAGGAGCTGAACCCGGGGGCCTCCTTTTCATCGTATCGGGTATGGGAGCTGTTACACGATAGCTGGGACCGCGAACGAAAAGGCTTGGAGCACCGGCGCATGATGCGCTCCCTGGCGCCCTGGGTGACCGAAAACCCCATCCTGATGCACGTCCGTTCGGCGGACACGGAAGCGGTGAAAAAAGCGATTGACCAGAGTGCCGAGGTGGGATTTGAAATGGTGATCATGACTTTTGGCAGTGGATTCAATGCCGAAGACGACAGCCCGGAAAACCTGGACCGGTTGAAAGAACTTGCCGATTACGCCCATGCAAAGGGAATCGCCCTGGGCGGTTATTCCCTGCTGGCTAGTCGCCGGGTAGGGGGAGGAAACGACGTGGTAATGCCAGCCGGGATGACACCCCGATTTGGGAATTCGCCCTGCCTGGAAAGCGAATGGGGCCAGGATTATTTTGAAACCCTGTATAATCTATACCGTAAAACCGGACTCGATATCCTGGAGCACGACGGTTCGTATCCAGGCGATGTGTGTGCGGCAACGGATCATCCCGGACACAAGGGACTGGCCGATTCCCAATGGAACCAATACCGGCGGATTTCGGAATTTTACCAATGGGCCCGGTCCCGGGGGATTTACCTGAACGTCCCGGATTACTATTTTCTTGCCGGCAGCAATAAAACCGGGATGGGTTACCGCGAAACCAATTGGTCCCTGCCCCGGGCCCAGCAGGAAATCATCGAGCGCCAAAATATCTACGACGGGACCTGGACCAAGACGCCCTCCATGGGCTGGATGTTTGTACCGCTGGTACAATACCATGGGGGAGGGGAAGCCGCCACGATCGAACCACTAAAAGCGCACCTGCCGCATTACGAACAACGCCTGGCCAACCTCTTTGGCTCCGGCGTGCAGGCCTGCTACCGGGGTCCGCAATTGTACGATGCGCCCGAAACCAAAGCATTGGTTGAGAAATGGGTGGGCTTTTATAAAAAACACCGGGAGGTCCTGGATGCAGACCTCATCCACCTGCGGCGGCCGGATGGGCGCGATTGGGACGGTATCCTGCACGTAAACCCAAGCGGGGAAGAAAAAGGCTTGCTTATGCTGTACAATCCCCTGAACCAGGAAATCACCCGAACCCTTCGGGTTCCGGTATACTATACCGGGCTACACGAGCAGGTGCAGCTGGAAGACCAATGGGGAATACCGAAGACCCTATCCGTAACCCGCGATTACAGCCTGAATGTGGAAGTCACCATTCCTGCACGGGGATACCGCTATTTTGTGTTAAAATAACCCCGCGCTAACGTACCGAAACCATGTATGTTCAGACCCTTTTTGTTCTTTTACTCTTTTTTACCGGGCAGCTGGCCCAGGCGCAAACGACTGAACCCTCCGGCAAGCCGTTCCTTCCCGGGCTGGACGATTGCAACGTTCGCTGGGATAGTCCCTCAAAAAATTCCCTGGGCTCCATGCCGGCCGGAAATGGCGATATCGGCATCAACTTCTGGGTGGAGGAAAATGGAGATGTCGTGTTTTACCTGTCCAAAACCGATGCCTGGAGTGGGAATGCGCGTTTGCTGAAGTTGGGAAAGGTGCGTTTGGCCCTGTCTCCCAACCCGTTTCGGGAAGGAAATTCCTTTTCGCAGGAACTGATCCTGCGGGACGGTTACATACACATTGAGGCGGGAAATTCAGAAGACCGGGTAGAAATAGAGGTCTGGGTCGACGCCAACCACCCGGTGGTAGAACTGGACGTAAAAAGCCGGAAGGAGATCAGCGCATCGGTGACCACCGAACCCTGGAGACTCGTGCCACGGGAGATCGCCGATAAGGTGGAAATCCACTCGGCCTACGGCTTGCAGTCCATACAGGTAGCGAAAGACAGCCTCCTTGACCGGGATCCGGAAAGCCTGGTCTGGGCGCACCGAAACGAATCGTCCATATGGGAGGCAAACCTCAAAATGCAAGGATTGGAAGGGTTTATCGCGAAAGGAAAGGATCCTTTGCTACACGCGACCTTTGGAGCGCTCATCCATTCGGAGGCCTTGCGAAAAACCTCCCCCGGCAAACTGGAATCAATGGAGGCCCTGACCCAATTTTCGGTATCCGTAGTCGCATTGACGGCCCAAACCGAAAGTTTGGGTGAATGGGAACAAGCGATCGGTGAGCTCGCCCGAAACGTTACTGCACGATCCCGCGAACAACGCCGAGAAGCGCATGCCGACTGGTGGCAGTCCTTTTGGGACAGAAGCTATATTTTTGTGAGCAGCCAAAAGGAACAGGAAAAGGAAAAAGTGGCCAATGTCTCAAAGAATTACAATCTTCAACGCTACATGCATGCCTGTTCGGGAAGGGGCAGGTACCCGATCAAATTCAACGGGTCCATCTTCACGGTAGATACCAAGCACCTGGACAACCGCTACGGAGGATTCGACGCCGATTACCGTCAGTGGGGTGGGCCCTACTGGTGGCAAAACACCCGCCTCCCGTATTGGTCCATGCTGGAAGCCGGCGATTACGATTTGATGCAACCGCTTTTTCAGCTGTACCGGGAGCTGTTGGAAATCCGAAAATATGCCACGAAAACCTACTACGGGCATGAGGGGGCCTTTTATTTGGAGACCATGCGGCACTGGGGCACATTTGCCGAGGCCAATTACGGCCTTGACCGCCCCGATAGCCTTCCGCTGGGTACACCGGTTAATACCTTTATCCGGTACTACTGGCAAAGCGGGCTGGAGTTTTCGCTCATGGGACTGGACTATTACGACTTTACCAACGACGAAGAAACCCTGAAAACACAGATTCTTCCGGTGGTCACCGCCGTTATGCGCTTTTTTGATGAGCATTGGGAGCGGGACGAAAACGGCAAGATTCTGTTTGACCCGGCCATGGCCCTGGAGACCTACCAACAGGCAGTCAATCCCCTGCCGGAAATTGTAGGGATTGCCAGGGTTTGTTCGGAATTACTCGCGTTGCCGGAGTCATTCCTGACCGAAGCCCAACGGGCCAGCTACCGCAGATTGTTGGGAGAGCTACCGGAAATTCCCCTGCGGGAGGTAGCCGGGGAGCAGCGATTGGCTCCGGCACATGCCTACAGTGGGAAGCGGAATATTGAAAATCCGGAGTTGTATGCCATTTTTCCCTACCGTCGATTTGGCGTTGGGAAAGACAGCCTGGACCTGGCCATACGTACGTTTACTGCCCGAGAGTCCCGGGAAAACCGGGGCTGGCAGCAGCATTCCATCAAGGCGGCTTACCTGGGACTTACCGAGGAAGCTGCCGAACTGATGGCTGCCTATTTCAACGCCGGTACTACTGCCTACCGCTTTCCCACCATGTGGGGCCCAAATTACGATTGGACGCCCGACCAATGCCACGGTTCCGTTGCCATGATTGCTCTGCAGCGGATGTTGCTGCAATACGAGGGGGATGAACTGTACCTGTTTCCCGCCTGGCCCAAACACTGGGACGTGGCGTTTAAACTGCACGCTCCCCAAAACACCACGATAGAAGGAAAGCTGGAAAATGGAGAAATCACCTTTCTACACGTTTCTCCCGAAAAGCGCCGGGAAGACATGGTCCATATGTTTAACCGTTAGCAAAAAAAAGTGGAGCCCTGGAGCAATCCTTTCGTCGCCCGCTATTGCAATTAAACCCGTTCCTGCCCCATGAGACGATCTTTTGCTGTAAGCATTCTATGTGTAGTTACCCTCGCAGTTGCCGCCCAGGCGCAGGATCTGTATGTTTCCAAGGCCGGAAACGATAGCAATCCCGGCACCCGGGAAGAACCGGTAGCCTCACTGCAGGCAGCACGGGACCTCCTTCGACAGTATGCGGTAACCGGCGAACTGGCCGAGGGAGGAGGTACCGTTTGGATTGGGGGCGGGCACTACGAGCAGACGCATTCCCTGGTATTGAACGAACACGATTCGGGAAAGCCAGGCGCACCAATTGTCTGGCGGGCAATGCCTGGAGAAGATGTACGCATCACCGGAGGAAAAAATATTCCCGCGGAAGCATTCAAAAAGGTGTCGGACCCCACCGTCCTCCAGCGGCTTTCAACCGGTGCCCGAAACGCAGTACTTCAGGCCAATTTGAAGGAATTGGGTAGGAACGATTTCGGGGCGATCCGCCAATACGGCCATGCCATGCCCGTTACTCCTGCGCCCCTGGAGCTGTTCTTCAATGCCGAAGCCATGACCCTGGCAAGGTACCCGAACGAAGGATACGTGAAAATCGGAACAGTCATTGACCCCGGTTCCGTGCCTCGAAATCAGGACTATAGTAACCGCGGCGGAGTTTTCGAATACACCGACCCCCGCCACGAGGCCTGGGTCGGTCAGCACGATGTGTGGTTTCAGGGAACTTTTATGTACGGCTTTGCGGACGATAATATACGAGTGGAATCGATCGACCCAAAAACGAAACAGGTGAGACTGGCCATGCCTTCCCTGTACGGTGTAGGGAGCGGGCGGGATTTTCAGCACTACGTCGCTTACAATATTCTTGAGGAACTCGATCGTCCGGGCGAATGGTACCTGGACAGGCAGTCCGGTATGTTGTATTTTTGGCCACCAAGCTCGATTGCCGAGGGTTCCGTAATGGTCTCCCTGCTGGAAGACCCCATCATCAGCCTGGAAGGAGCAAGCCATGTGGTCATTCGGGACCTGACGGTAGAAGTGGGCAGAGGCATCGGTATCTACCTGGAACGGGGAACCGGAAATTTAATAGCCGGATGCACCGTTCGGAACGTCGGTACCAGTGGGATATTTATGGGGCAGGGGGCAATGCAAACCTTCCCATTCATTACCCATGACGACTACGACGGCGTGCCGGTGTCCCGTAGAATTGGCAATTTGCAGGGGCATATTTACAAATACACCCACTGGGACCGAAAAGCCGGAACCAATCACGGAATTCTGAGCTGCGACGTCTACAACACCGGTAGCGGCGGGATTTATTTAAGTGGAGGAAATAAGCGCAAGCTGATACCGGGTAATAATTATGTAGAAAACTGTAAGGTGCACACCTATAATCGGCGCAACAAATTTCTGTGGGCAGGGATCAATGTTGACGGCGTGGGCAACCGGATCAGTCATTCCGAGATATTCGATTCCGAGTGGCAGGGAATATACGTGCATGGAAACGATCACCTTTTCGAGTACAACCACATCCACCACGTAACGCTCAATTCGGACGATACCTCTCCCTGGTACATTGGACGGGACCCCAGTGACCGCGGCAATGTGCTTCGGTACAATTATTTTCACCATTGCGGCAACCCCGAGCGCATGAACATGGGCATTTACTGCGATGATTCCACCACCGATGTACTGGTATACGGCAACGTGTTTTATAAGATGAATACCAAACACGGCGTGCTTTTTACCAATAGTGGCTGGGATTTGATCATGAAAAACAATATCGTCATCGAGCCCATTTCCCACACCGCGGTCGTATCGGCCCATTATTACACCTGGTATAGTGGCGGAGGCCCTTCCATGTTTGGTGAAGCCGGTCTCCTGAGAAGGCGCCTATTGGAAAACGTAGCCGTGGATCAGCCACCCTATTCAGAGCGGTATCCCGGGCTACGAAATTACCTGCATCCGATAGTTGAAGGCGAGGAATGGGAAGGCATGCGGGCGCGTAGAAATGTCCTGTCAGGAAACCTTATCGTGGGTGGGCCTGAAGACCCGGTGCACCGAATGGGTGGGGAACATGCGCAATTCGAATCGGTGAACAATTTTCGAACAGACGAAGATCCGGGATTTGTTGATTACGAAAACGGGAATTTCAACCTGAAACCCCATGCCGAGGTATTCAAACGAATCGAGGGATTTGAGGCCCTACCCTTCGACCAAATGGGTCTGTACCGGGACGAGTTTCGGACCGAATTACCGGAATAAGTTAGGTCCCGATTTGGCTACGATAAGCCTGGATTTTAAGCGAAGGATTAGTTTATTCAGTTATTTTTTTTACATTTAGTTGTTATAGGGGAAACCCTGAGAAAAAACTTGTCGGTATGCTTTTGTGCGGTTTTTAGCCATAGGGCCCGATAGGAATTTCATCGATTAACTTAAACCCGGAGATTGAGACCGCTTATACATCAAAGTGAGAAGGAGTTGGTACGTTCCCTTAGGCAAGGGGATATGAAGGCTTTTGACGAATTGTACCACCGGTTTCTGCCCAAACTGCTCGGTTTTGCCTACAAGTACCTGAGCGATGAAATGGAGGCAGAGGAGACCGTACAAGTGATATTTATAAAAATTTGGGAGGGACGAAAATCCCTGGACGAGAACAAAAACTTCAAAGCCTATTTGTTCCAATCCGTTAAAAATCAGCTGCTCAATAAATTAAGAAACCAAAAGAAAAACTGTACCATTGAGGATATTCCGGAAAAGTATTGCGTAAGTACGGAAAACGTTTTTGAAAAGTTGACCTACAAAGAACTGGAAGATGCAGCCACAGAGCTGATTCGAAATCTACCCAAAACCCAGCAGCAGGTTTTTGTCTTGAATAAGATTGAGGGTTTGAGCCCCGATGAAATTGCTTCCCGGATGTGCCTGTCTCGAAGGACGGTTGAACACCACATTTACCTGGCTACGAAATTCCTAAAGGGGGAACTGATGCATAAAACCTCCCTGTATGGACCGCTGCTGTTTCTTTTTCTGTAAAGTACCGGTTGTTTTCGAGTCCCATTGCGTTGAGAAACAACCGAATTTTCTAACAATTTATACTGTAAATTCCAAATTTAATTTCCATCAACTACCCGGTTGATGCTGGGGTAGAATAATTTTTTTATTTTTTTACGTAATATGTTTGTTTCAAGTGTATTGCTTGAAACAACCCGCGTTTTGAAAGAAGAAAAGCTGATCCGATTTTTGAATAACCGTACCACACCTGAGGAGAATCGGGAGGTGACCGAGTGGCTGGCAGAAAATGGAGCGGAAGACCGCTTTATCGACATGCTTCGGAAGACGTGGGAAGCGGAAGCGCTCCCACAGGTGACCGAGTCCAAGCAACGGCAATTGCTGGAGCAGATCCACCGGGCCACTGTGAAACGCCAGAGGCAGCGGCCTGCTACACGGATTTCTAGGTTCTTCTTTACTTTTGGCCGAATGGCGGCTTCCTTTTTATTGGTTGCGTTCTCTGCCTTTTACCTGCACGAGGCCTTCGTTCAAAAGGATACGGTAGAACCGCTGGCGGTGCTGCCCCCGACAAAGATCCAAAAACACACCCAGGCTGGTGAAAAGTTGACGCTACGCTTACCGGATCAGTCCGAGGTGATTGTCAATTCCCTTTCCACCATCACGTTTTATTCGGACTTTGGCGTTCGAACCCGGGAGATCGAGTTAGAGGGCGAGGCATTCTTCACCGTTGCACCGGATAAGGAAAGGCCCTTTGAAGTGAAGACCGGTACGGTAAAAACAACGGCTTTGGGCACGGCATTCAATGCCTATGCCAGAGAGGAAGTCGTTCGGATTTCACTGACGGAGGGCAAGGTAGCCGTTGCCAGGGAGGACGAACAGCTTTCGCTAGAGCCGGGCGAGATGGCTTCGGTTCAATTGAATGCCCATTCTGCATTGAGCAAAGGGACGTTTGATCCCATGCAGACGACGTTATGGAAGGAGGGGATGATCCGGTTTCAAAGCGAGCCTTTTGGCGAGATCCTCCAATCCCTGGAAAACTGGTACGGTGTCCGATTTGAGCGCAGCGGCGATACGAACAGAAAAGTTACGGGGCTTTTCAAGAACGAAAGCCTGGACGCTATTTTGACCGGGTTGAGTTTCTCGCTTGGTTTTGACTACGAGATTGATAATAAGAATGTCCGAATAAAATTTTGATTGCCTATGATAAAAATCAAAAGCAGGATAAAATCCCCATCGCCAAATGAAACATTTTACCCTGCTGCTTTACTGAAATCAATTCAATAAAACACCTAAAATTATGAAAAGAAAAATACTATACCTAATCAAGATGGTATCGAAAAACCTGTTTTACGGCTGTATTATCCAGTGCCTATTCATGACCACCTTGTTGGCCAATGACTCCAAAGCACAGGTGAAGCCCATCGACGAGACCTTTCTCCGGATGGCCGATAAAGCCTGGAGTTTAAGCGACGTGTTTAAAAACCTGGAGTCCAAAACCGACTACGTATTCATATTTCCGGACGATTTGCTTGTCGACCGGGATCCGGTCGTGTTGAAAGCCGGAAAGCAATCTGTGAACGATGTGCTCATACAACTGGCCCAGGCTTCCAAGTTGAAGTTCAGGCAGGTCAACAATGCGATCTATGTTGGTGGAAGCAGTTCGTCTGCACAGCAGCGGGAGATATCGATCACCATTGAATTTGTGGAGATTACGGGAAGGATTGTGGACGAGCAGGGCCAGCCGGTTCCCGGAGCCACCGTATTGATCGAAGGGAGCAGTACCGGTACGGTTTCCGACATCGACGGCAATTTTTCGATCGAAGCGGCCGAGGGATCCGTTTTGCTGGTGTCTTTTATCGGCTACGAATCCCAGCGGATAACGGTAAGCAGCCAAACCAACCTAAACATCACCTTACGCGAAGACCAATCCTCGCTGGAAGAAGTGGTGGTCGTGGGGTATGGAACGCAGAAGAAGGTCAATGTAATCGGTTCTGTTTCGCAGATATCTTCCGAAAATATCGAAAACAGACCGGTCCAACAGCTTTCCCAGGCCATAGCGGGTCAGATGCCGGGCGTGACGGTCATCCAACGATCCGGTAGACCGGGGCAGAGTGGAGGAAATATCCGAATTCGAGGGGTAGGCTCCTTTGGGGCCACACCCGATGCATTGATTCTGATCGACGGAATACCAGGCAATATGAATGATATCAATCCGGACGATGTGCAAACCATTTCTGTATTGAAGGATGCCTCATCTGCGGCGATTTACGGTGCCAGAGCGGCCAACGGAGTTATTCTGGTAACGACCAAAAACGGATCCAATAAGAAGATGACGGTAAGCTATAACGGCTATGTCGGCTTCAATCAGCCCACCCAATTGCCGCAATTTGTGGATTCCTGGGATTACGCAGCCATGTATAACATTGCTTCAGGGAGCAATAGCTTTACTGAAGAAGATATCGCCAACTACCGATCTCAGGCCGACCCGGATAATTATCCCAATACACGGTTTCTGGATCACGTATTTGCCGGGGATGGGATACAGACCGGCCATACAATTACATTGAACGGAGGAGATGAAAACAACAAGTATTTTCTTTCCGGAGGACTTTTAAATCAGGAAGGCATTGTTCCAAAAAACAACTACAACCGATACAATTTGCGCCTGAACCTGGAGAATAAATTAGGTGAGGACTTCAAATTAACAACCAGGTTGTTTGGGTCGATAGAAGAACGGAATGAACCCCAAGCCACGGCAAACAAAGGGGGAGAACTAAGTGATCAATTGATTCAGAACGCCATTCGTTATCCCGCTGTATATTTGGGACAGGCGTCAAACGGTGATTTTGGAATTGGCCCGGAAAGTGGTGGAACGCCTGTTTCCTGGTTGCAATCCGATTCCTACCTGACCAATCCCCGAACACGGACCGGAATAAACATGAAATTAGATTGGACTCCCATTAATGGCCTGGTTTTGTCGGCAATCGGCGGATACAATTCCTTTTTATTGGAGCAGCGTTCCTATTTGGCGTCCCAACGATTAAACGACGACGTTTTTCACGGCCAATCCTACTTGAATCAATTTAGCAACAAAGAGATTTTTAAAACAGCCCAATTTATCGGGGAATATTCGAAAAGCATCAATAAAAACAACCTGGATTTCTTGGTGGGGTATACCTTCGAAAATCAGGTAAATACCTACTTCAACGGCTACCGACAGGATTTTCCTAGTAACGACTATACCGTGATCGACATGGGAGGTGCGGATAACCAACGAGTGGGAGGGTTTGACGAGGAATGGGCCATACAATCGCTGATTACCCGGGTCAAATTCAACCACGATGAAAAATATTTGTTTGAAACCACGCTACGTTACGACGGATCGTCCAGGTTTCCCGAAAACAACAAATATGCACTTTTCCCCTCCATGGCAGTCGGTTGGAGGCTTTCGGATGAAGCCATCCTGGAAGATGTGAATTGGTTGTCGGATTTTAAATTAAAGGCTTCATGGGGTATTTTAGGAAACCAAAACATTGGCAATTACCCCTACCAGACGGTGTTGAATTCGGGACGCAATTATCCTTTTGGCGGAAGCATTTCCACCGGGGCCGCCTATTCCGATTACAGGGACGATAACATCCGTTGGGAATCCACCGAAACGTTGGATTTTGGCGCAGAAACGAGTTTCCTGGAGGGGAAGCTATCCTTTAATTTCACCTATTTTAACCGAAATACAACCGATATCCTATTTCAGCCCACCGCAAGTGTCTCGTCCATATTGGGTGTAGGCATTGGAGAGATCAATACCGGCGCAGCCAGAAATAGCGGCTGGGAATTTGACTTTGGTTTCCGGGATCAGGTAAGGGAATTTCAGTATTCCGTATCGGGTAATTTTTCCATTATCAACAACGAAGTAGTTACGCTTGGCCTGGGAAATGTAGCGCAACCAAATGGCCTGGTAGGTAATGGATCCACGTTGTTTTTAGGCTTTCCCATGGAGATGTATTACGGTTACGAATCGGATGGTGTATTTCTAAATGACGAAGACATAACGGCCTGGCCAAATCAAGCAGCCATTACACCAAATCCCCGGCCGGGAGATATCCGGTACAAGGATATCAGTGGGCCAGACGGAGTACCTGACGGACGAGTGGACCCTACCTACGACAGGAATTTTTTGGGTAGCAGGATTCCCAGGTACACCTATGGCCTCAATTTTGGCTCAAAATACAAAGGATTTGACCTTTCCATCTTCCTACAGGGAGTTTCCGGGGTAGAGGGTTTTCTAAACAACTATGCCGGCTGGGCATTTTTCAATCTTGGAAATATTCAGCAATGGCAGATGGACGGCAGGTTCAATCCGGATAGTCCCGAGCGGTACCCCGCGTATCCCCGATTGGAGGTCATCACCAATAGTGGA
Organism: Cyclobacterium xiamenense; assembly: GCF_009467825.1. GTDB lineage: Bacteria > Bacteroidota > Bacteroidia > Cytophagales > Cyclobacteriaceae > Cyclobacterium > Cyclobacterium xiamenense. Next base: position 115,021 of record NZ_WIOK01000013.1, read on the forward strand.
ACGCCGAATACGGTCATTTCTGATTTTTGGGTGATCAATGCATCCTATCTGCGGGTGAAGAACCTTCAGTTGGGATATACCCTTTCTCCTTCTGTCCTCGAACGAATTGGACTGCAGAATTTACGACTGTACCTGAGCGGTGAAAACGTGCTTTCGTTTACTTCGTACGCAGAAGGCTGGGATCCCGAAATCAATACAGGAGGAGCATATTACCCCATTTTGGCAACCTACACGCTAGGGATCAACGCTCGATTTTAGTTCTAATCAAAAAAGAAAATTACCATGAAAAATATAGCGAAGACGTTCATTTCCTTGGTGATGCTAACTTCGGTGGTGTCCTGTGATGAAAAACTAGAGCAATTTCCAACCAATGCATTTGCAAGCGGAACCTTTTGGAACTCGGAATCCAATGCCCTGATCGCACTGACGGGCATGTACCGCGGAAATATCAACTACGGAACGCAGGTTGTCCCCTCGGATTGGTGGACTTATTGCGGGATCGTGTTTTTAGAGTTTGCGACCGATAATGCCTACGACAGACGAGGCGATAATTCTACCTACAACCGGCTGACGGACGGTACCCTGTTACCCAACAATAACGTGGTCAACGGGTATTGGCAAGGCTCTTACCGACGTATCGCGATCACCAATGATTTTTTGGAGAACATTGACAATGTAGCGATGCCCGAAGAAAAACGCGAGCGGATGAAAAGCGAAGCGAGGTTTTTGCGGGCGACGCAGTATTTTTACCTGTCCCAGTTTTGGGGAGATGTTCCCCTGGTTACCTCTACTTTAACACCGGATGAAGCAAACACTGTCCTAAAATCACCGAAATCCGAAATCGTTGATTTCACCATTCGCGAATTGGAAGAGGCCGTGGCGGGATTGCCAAGATTCTCGGATATTCCTTCCTCGGAAATAGGAAGGGCGAGCAAGCAAGCGGCACTCGCCTTTCTAGGTAGGCTATTTCTGGCGGAAAAGCGGTACCAGGAGGCTTCAGCGGTGTACCAGCAAATCATCAATTACGGTGATAACATCATCGATTCCGAATACGGACCGCTGTTCAATACCCAAAACGAAAACAGCAGCGAAAATATTTTTAGCGTTCAGTTTGTACCTGGGCTCGCCCCGAATGCCATGCCCCAACACGCGTATCCCGCAGCTTCCAGTGGATGGCACATCATCAACCCACTGGGAAGCTTGGCAGAGGAATATGGGTTCGATGACGGTACGCCCTTTTCCTACGACGATCCAAAGTTTGTTCAGGAGGACATGGGAGCGAATCGGGACCAGCGGTTTCGGGATACCTTTATCTGGAACGAATCCACCTTTCAGGGGAGGAGGTATGTATGCCATCCAGATTCGACCCAATCCGTGGATCAGCTCACCTACTCCAAACAAGCGACCCGTACCGGATTCGGATTCAGAAAGTACTTTGACGAATCCTTCAATGGCAATCTTCGCAACGATTATGGAGGAAATATTCCCATAATCCGCTACGCCGAAGTTTTACTTAGCTACCTGGAGGCAGAACTCGAAGCAGGTAACGCGATAACTCAGGATTTGCTGGATCAAACCATTAACCGGGTTCGCGGAAGGGAATCGGTAGATTTACCCCCCATCACCGAAACCAACCCGGATCTACTCCGGGATATCCTTCGACGCGAGCGACGGATAGAATTGGCGTTTGAAGGGACGCGCTTATGGGATATTTTCCGATGGGAAATTGGAGATGACGTTTTAAATGGTGATTTTTGGGGAGCCCCGTTTCCCGATTCGGAAAGGTACCCAACCACTTCAATCAAGTTGGACCCGCAATCCAGATGGTATGTCACCTCGAAAAGCTTTCGGCCCGGCGTTGACGATAAATGGCCTATCCCGGAATCTGAAACGAACATTAATCCAAACCTGGCCGATTAATCGCCTATAAAACCGAGCCCCACCCGACTGGCGTTATCCAGGCGGGAATGGGCCGCTTGTAGAAAAATAGAAACAAATGAAACGAAGACACGCAGTAAAAGCAATCGCACTCGGAACGGTTACTCCACATTTGCTCTTGGGCGCATCCGCAGCCGCTAAACCCGGCCCTCAGGCCCTTAGAACGATGGCAGCTTCGCCTTTTGCCAGCACCTGGCAACAATGGCCGGATATGCCCTGGGTGGGCCCGGAGTATTGGGGAAACCGACTGCAGGATTGGGAAATCAGACAGGGGAGAGCCGTGTGTGTGATCGCTGATAAAAATCGTTCCCTGTACAGCCTTACCCATCAATTGGGAACCGAAACCGGGAATTTTACCCTGCAAGTAAGCATGGAATGGCTCAATGCTGCAGCCAAAGGCATCCCCCAAGCCTATGCCGGATTTCGTCTGGCAGCCAAGGGTAAATTTCCCAATTACCGCTCGGCGGCCGTTTTTGGCCAGGGACTGGACGCGGGTATCAACGGTCAGGGCTACCTGTTTGTCGGTGAAAAAACCGGCAGCCAGCCCATCCCGCTTGACGCGGAAGTAACCCTGCGCCTCGATGGAACAGGCAATGAACTGCAACTCAAAGCCCTGCATGCCGGTAACGGTAAATTGCTGGGCATGTTGACCTATACCCAACCCAATGCAAACTGGGAAGGCAACCTGGGCCTGTGTGCCCATTTCCCACTGGAAGGAAACAGCGATCCTTCGGTAGCCTTTTCCGATTGGCAGATTTCCGGCAACGCTATTGTCGGCAGCCCGGAGCAGGTATTCGGCCCCATCTGCTTTGCGCAGTACACGCTGCACCGGGGCACCTTGAAACTGGCCGCTCAGCTGGCCCCTGTAGATCAGGTACCCGGCCTGAAGGTAAGCCTGCAGGTAAAAAAGAACGGTCAATGGACCACAGTGCAACAAAGCAAACCCGATCCCCTCGGCCGGGTTGCACATTTCCGTCAGGAAAACTGGAGCGCCGAAGAAGCCATTCCCTACCGGGTGAAACTGGAACTACCGTTGAAATCAGGCCTGCAATCCTATACCTACGAAGGGACCATTGCCCGGGAACCTTCTTCCGAAGAAAAAGTAAAAATGGCCTTGTTTAGTTGTAATGCCGATTACGGCTTTCCCGATCAGGAGGTGGCTGTAAACGTGGGCAAGCAGCAGCCGGACCTGGCGGTGTTTCTGGGCGATCAGTTTTACGAAAGTACCGGAGGTTTTGGCATCCAAACCGCGCCCCTGGAAAAATCCAGTCTGGATTACCTGCGCAAATGGTACCTATTTGGCTGGTCTTACCGGGAAATTTTCCGCCATATTCCCAGCGCCTTTATACCCGATGACCACGACGTATACCACGGTAATGTCTGGGGTGAAGGCGGAAAATCAGCACCAACCGACGAGGGATGGGGCTACGTGGCACAAGATCAGGGAGGCTACAAAATGCCTCCCGAATGGGTGAACATGGTGCAGTTGACCCAAACCGGGCACCTGCCGGACCCCTACGACCCGCGTCCGGTCAAGCAAGGAATCGGCACCTATTATACCGATTGGCTTTACGGAGGTATTAGCTTTGCTATTCTGGAAGATAGAAAGTTCAAATCTGCACCCAAAAACGTGCTACCCGAAGAGGCCAAGGTACTCAACGGCTTTATTCAAAATCCGGAATTCGATATCAAAGCGCACTACGACGTGGACGCACAGTTACTGGGTGAACGTCAACTGGAATTTCTGGAGCACTGGTCCACGGACTGGACTCAGGGAGCCGAAATGAAAGCGGTTTTGTCGCAAACCAACTTCTGTACGGTGGCCACCTTACCAAAAGGCAGCATCATCGACAGCATCGTGCCCAAATTGCCCATCCCGCCACCCGGGGAATACGTCTCCGGCGATGCCCCTACCACGGACATGGACTCCAACGGCTGGCCCCAAAAAGGTAGAGACGAAGCGCTTCGCATCATACGAAAAGCCTTTGCCCTTCACGTGGCCGGCGACCAACACCTGGCCTCGGTGGTGCACTACGGGGTAGACGAACACGGGGATGCCGGCTATGCCTTTGCCGGACCGGCATTGAACAATCTCTTTCCCAGACGCTGGTGGCCGGAATTGCCCGAAGGGCATGTGCCTTTACCAGGAAAACCAGCCTATACCGGTGATTTTGAAGACGGCTTTGGCAACAAGATGACCGTTCATGCCGTGGCCAATCCTCAAAAGAGGGACCGGGAACCTGCCTTGATCTACGACCGGGCCACGGGATACGGCCTGGTCACCTTTGATAAAGTTCAGAAGGAAATGCACCTGGAATGCTGGCCCCGATACGTTGATCCGGAAGAGAATCCGAATGGACAGTACGCGGGCTGGCCCATGACCATTTCCCAGCAGGACAATTACGCAAGGGCGGCTGTCGGTACCCTACCGGAACTAGACCTAAGTGCCTGTCGACAACCGATTGTTCAGGTTAGGGATGAGGAAAGCGGGGAGTTGGTCTATTCCCTGCGCGTGCGGGAAAAGCACTTCCGTCCCAGGGTCTTTTCCGACGCCAAACACATCGTGCGTGTTTGGGAAGATGGTGCGAACAGGGAACAGGTTTTTTCCGGATTGACACTGGATCGTCTGGAAGAAAACCAGTTGCAGGTCATCCCGCAACCCTTGAAAGCGTAATTGAAATTTACTAGTCACGTCAGAAAAAACGAATGAAACGTACCCCCGCTTACCTGCTGGCTGCCTGTTTTCTGGGTGCAGCCCTTGCCTGTTCTTCCGATGCCCCGATTACGGAGTCCAAACCCAATATAATCTTTATTTTGGCGGACGATCTGGGCTACGGTGACCTGGGATCCTATGGGCAGGAAAAGATCGAAACCCCACACCTGGATGCGCTGGCCGCTTCGGGGATGTTGTTTACGCAGTTTTACTCCGGTTCACCGGTATGCGCGCCGGCCCGGGCCGTGCTGCTTACCGGACAGCACAGCGGCCGGTCACAGGTGAGAGGCAATGACGAGTGGGGCGAGCGGGGAGATGTCTGGGATTACCGGGCCATGCTGGCAGACAGTACCCTGGAAGGGCAGCGTCCCATAGCCGCCGGTACCACCACCCTGGGGACCTTGTTGCAAGGCGCCGGGTATACCACGGCCGTGGTAGGCAAATGGGGATTGGGAGCCCCGCATACAGTAGGTGTCCCCAATCAGCAGGGCTTTGATTACTTCTACGGATACAATTGCCAACGGCAGGCACATACCCTGTATCCGGTACACCTTTGGGAAAACGATCGCCGAGTCTACCTGGACAACGACACCATTCCTCCCAATACCCGGCTGCCCGAGGGCGCAGACCCTTACGATTCGGGAAGTTATTCCGACTATTTCCTGACCGATTACGCTCCCGAACTCATGTTTGATCGGATCCGGGATTTTGTTGCCTGGCAGGAGGACGATCCATTTTTTCTCTATTGGGCCACGCCGATTCCGCACGTACCCTTGCAGGTACCCAGGAAATGGATCGATCATTACGTAGAGAAGTTTGGCGACGAAGAACCGTACCTGGGCGAACGCTCCTATTTCCCCACCCGCTATCCCCGGGCTACCTATGCTGCGATGGTCAGCTATTTGGACGAACAGGTAGGGCAGTTGGTAGCGCAACTCAAAGAGCAGGGCATCTACGAGAATACGTTGATTGTGTTTTCCTCCGATAACGGCCCCACGTTTAACGGAGGTACGGATTCTCCCTGGTTTAATAGTGGTGGCCCGTTTCGGGAAGAACGAGGGTACGGCAAGGGATTTCTATACGAAGGCGGGATACGGGTACCCATGATTGCTTCCTGGCCTGGAACCATTGCCGCGGGCTCCAGTACGGACCATGCCGCGGTGTTTTACGACCTGATGCCTACCCTGGCGGAAATTGCCGGGGTAGAAGACCCCTTCGATTCGGACGGAATCAGCTTTTTACCCGTGATGACAGGCAACAAGCAAGCAGCGCATCCCTTCCTCTACTGGGAATTCCCATCCTATGGGGGGCAGATGGCGGTACGAATGGGTAATTGGAAAGCGCTACGCCTGGAAATTCACGCCGGAGAGTCCGAATGGGCGCTATTTGATCTCGCCGCAGATCCACTTGAAACGAAGGACCTGGCCGCCGAATACCCGGATATTGTCCGGGACATTGAAGCCATTGTGGCGGCCGAGCACGTACCTGCTGCCAATTCCCGGTGGCGCTATCCGGCGTTGGGAGAGTAAAATAAGGTTGTCGGGTAGGTGTAACGGACGATTAACTACGGCTTGCACGTTATTTGTTAAACATGACGAGCGGCCGTATTTTTTGTGCGTGGAATTGGTATTTTGCAAGATACCGTGTAATTTGACTTCGTATTGAATTTACGATGGCCATGCAGGTAAAAAACCGTTTCTACGCTTATTCAGGCATTTTGTTTTCGCTTTTTGTTGGTGCAACGTTGTACGGATGCGGAGATGTGGAAACGCAGGAAGAAATGCCCGATCAGGTGAGCTTTAACTTCCATATTCGTCCCATTTTGTCCGATAATTGTTTTGCCTGTCACGGGCCGGATGCCAATAAACGGGAAGCAGGATTACGGCTGGATACAGAGGAAGGCGCCTACGCGGCCCTGAAGGAAAATCCCGACAAACATGCCATTGTACCTGGGAAGCCTGGAGAATCGATGCTGTTTGCCCGGATCTCTTCCGAAGAGGCATCGGAAATGATGCCGCCACCGGAATCCAATCTAAAACTATCCGATTTCGACAAGCAATTGATACGGAAATGGATTCAGCAGGGAGCGGAATACCAGCCCCATTGGGCCTTCGTTCCTCCGCAAAAACAAGCAGCTCCTGAAAACGGCCATCCGGGCTGGTCGGATCATCCCGTGGACCGGTTTATTTTTGATAAAATGCGCGCCAATGGGCTTCAGCCCAATCCGGAGGCTGACAAAGCCCATCAGTTGAAGCGGTTGAGCCTGGACATTACCGGGCTGCCCCCCAGTCCGGAAGAGGTCCTTAGCTTTGTGGAGGGGCAACGTAGCTGGGAGGAAATGGTGGATTTATACCTGAGCAAGCCGACGTATGGGGAAAAGATGGCCTTGCTTTGGCTAGATATCGCCCGGTACTCCGATTCCTTTGGTTATCAAAACGACAATATCCGTACCCAATGGCCTTACCGGGATTGGGTGATTCATGCCTTTAACGAGAATCTTTCCTACGACACCTTTTTGACCTGGCAGTTGGCGGGTGATTTGCTGCCCAATCCTACCAAGGAACAGTTGCTGGCCACGGCATTTAACCGCAACCATAAAATCACCGAGGAGGAAGGGGTTATCCACGAGGAATACCGGGTGGAATACGTACTGGATAAAACCAATACCTTTAGCAAAGTCACGCTTGGTATAACCATGGAATGTGCCCAATGCCACGATCACAAATACGATCCGGTTTCTCAAAAGGACTATTTCAGCCTGTACGCCTTTTTTAACAACACCCCGGAGAAAGGGTTTGAAGGCGGGGCTGGTTCGCCGGTTCGCGCGAAAACCCCCTTGATTTGGGTAGAAGAAGAGGATACACAGGATATCCTGTCCTTTGTAAATCATCCGGATACGGCCCGGGTGGCGGTTTCCATCATGCAGGACCTCCCGGATTCGATCCGGCCTACCCGTGTATTGGACCGGGGATTGTACGATGCGCCAACCGGTGAGCCGCTCCTGGCAAGTACACCTGCGGTCATCAAGCCTTTTGATGGCGACTTGCCACGCAACCGTTTGGGTTTGGTACAATGGGCGCTGGCACCGGACCACCCACTTACCTCGCGGGTTTTTGTTAATTTGATCTGGCAGGAGCTATTCGGAGCCGGCCTGGTACCCTCAGCGGGTGATTTTGGCATGCAGGGCAAATTGCCAACCCATCCCGAACTGCTGGATTGGCTGGCCGTGGATTTTCGGGAAAATGGCTGGGATATCAAGCAGTTGATCAAACGCATCGTTACCTCTGCTACCTACAGGCAATCCGCCGTGATTGCGCCCGACCACTTGGAAAAGGATCCGGAAAACGTGTACCTGGCCCGGTATCCCCGCAAGCGGCTGCATGCCGAGTTGATTCGCGATTTTGTGCTCGCCAGCAGCGGACTACTGGTACCCGAAATCGGCGGCCCCAGCGTGAAGCCCTACCAGCCGGAAGGGCTTTGGGAAGCGTCCAGTTCCGGAAGGGGCGAGCTAAACATCTACCGGCAGGATAAAGGAAACAAACTCTACCGAAGAGGGATTTATACATTTATAAAACTGACCCTGCCTCCCCCTGCACTGCTGATCTTTGACGGCAGCAACCGGGACATTTGTCAGGTGAGCCGCAACCGTACCAACACCCCCTTGCAAGCCCTGGCCCTTCTGAACGACCCCATGGTATTGGAGGCATCTCGTGTGCTGGCCGAAAACCTGACGCAGAACGGGGATTCCCCGGAAGATGCCATAGAAGAAGCCTTTGTACGTGTCTTGTGCCGCTTTCCCAATCAAGCGGAAAAAGAGGCGCTGCTGGCATTTTTCCAGGAAGAACTGGAACGGTACAGCGATGACCGAGCGGCCGCTACCGAATTGTTGACCGCTGGTGAATACCCCTCACAGGTGCACGAGACTCCAGAGCGGCCAGCAGCACTGATGCAGGTCATCGTGGCCTTGTACAACCTGGAAGAGACCCTTACCAAAACCTAAGCGATGCTGCCGAAGTACCTGCCGGCAGGAAAGCATTCCCTTTTCCCAGGTTTCCTTCAATTAAAAAAAGACCATTTCTTCTCTGTTTTTCCGCTTATTTTTTGCGGTGTGAGACCGGTATTGGCTACTTAATTATCGGATGGGTAACAAAAAATTAATTTTAATTTTATCTACCGTAGTTAGGGAATAATTTGAAAAATTTATACATTTCGCAAGTAAATTTTATAGTAATCCATTTTCCTATCAATCACTTCTTTTAGGTAGGAAAGGTTTGCAGCGAAGCACTGTTGCCAGAAGTGCCCGCGGCCTACCGGGCAGTGGAACCCGAGCCTATTAGCCTTAAACCCGAAATCCGCTTGGTTTGTGCCATTACGGTCTGAAATTGAACGAAAAGCAAGCCTTACCTTTCGTACAGCTTGTGTCCTTCCCCATTTTTCGGCCTTTTTTGCTTGAATTGTTGCTTGATCCGGGTAGCATTTGTTTTTGGAAATTCCTTATTTTTAGAATTTCCAATGGGTACCCGTTCCTTTTTTGTGTGCGGGTGTATACGGCTTGAATCGTCAACTGGATCCGCTGCATTTTGAGGATGTCCGTCCGATTTCCGCTTCAGGGAATGGCCGGTATTTCGGATAGTAACGAATTCTTTTTGGGATCACATGCTTTTCAATCTGCCTTCCATGCTGGTTTTTCCAGTTTGGGGCCCTTTTTGTTCGCCAACGATAGACGGGCAATGGGAAGAAAAACCAACTACCTCCAAAACCAAACCCTCCAATGAACCTGGAAAACAGTACCTAATCTTGACCCAATCCGGGTCCGAGATACGTGTTTTACGTCGGTATTTCTTTTTTCATGGCTTCCCTAATCCAAGAGGGATGCTGGCAAACAAGACGATGGTACCAAAGATCGAGTCCCGGCCCAATCGCCGTTAGTGGCGATTCCCAAAAGTAAATCTGGGTAATTTTCTGTGGCAGTGTCTGGCAATCCCCATCCGTTGGGAAAGCACGGCGCGCTATTGATGATTTTCCCGGATCGTTTTATTTCTTATAAACCCATATCCAATGAAAAATAAATTACGTAAGGCAGCATCTACACTGCTCCAAAGGGCAGGGGTTGCCCTGGCTTTTCCCCTCCTGATCTGCCTATTGCTCATTCAGCCGTTTCAGGCTGCAGCTATTGTCGCTGAAGACCCCGACTTGATTGAAAGCGAGGCCGATGTTACCATCAATGGGACGGTGCTCGACGAAAACGGGGAGGCACTTCCCGGCGCGACCGTTTCGGTACAAGGTACCACCCGCGGTACCGTCACGGATCTGGATGGGAAATTTTCCATCACCGTACCGGAGGAATCTACCCTGGTGGTTTCCTTTATCGGATATCAGGCACAGACGATCAAAGTCAGCAACCAGTCCGAGTTGACCATCCGCTTAAGCCAGGATGCCTCGGCCTTGGAAGAAGTGGTGGTGATCGGTTACGGTACCCAGCGAAAGTCCGACCTAACCGGTTCGGTCGGTTCGGTGGGAGAGACCGAATTAAGCGAGCGTCCTGCCCCTTCGCTCAATCAAGCCTTGGCGGGCAGGGTAGCCGGCGTACAGGTAAATACCAACTCTGGACGTCCAGGAGGAAGAACCAACGTGCGTATTCGTGGCTTCAGTTCCATTAATTCATCCAATAACCCGCTTTACGTGGTGGATGGGGTAATGCTGCCCATGGGCACGATGACCCAAGCCAGTAATCCAATCGATTACATTAACCCCAATGATATCGTGTCTGTAGAAGTATTAAAAGATGCTTCGTCTACGGCAATCTACGGATCCAGAGGCGCAAATGGGGTAATTTTGGTGACCACCAAGAAAGGAAAATCCGGCGACGGTACCCTTACCTATAACGTGGACATGAGTGTGAATACCATTGGGCCCAACAGGCCGGAGGTACTCAATGCAGAAGAATACTTGGCTGTGGAAGACCTTGCCTGGAGAAACATGGAAAAATACGATCCGGTCGGATGGAATGCAGGCCGATGGGCGTATCTGAATCCTGCCCTCAGGCGTACAGACCCCCGGGTATTTGACAGTCAGGGAAACCCCCTGCACGATACGAATTGGCTGGAGGAAACGACACAGAATAAAATTTCGCAAAATCATCAGTTAGGTTTTACCGGAGGTAACGAACGAACGACCTACTCCTTATCCTTGGGTTACCGGGATGATCAGGGCTTGTTGAAGACATCGTACCTTACCCGCTATTCCACCCGATTTACCATTGAAGATAAGGTAAAATCCTGGTTGACCATTGGCGGAACGCTTAGTTATAACTCCCAGGAAGAAAATCTGGTGGATGTTAGTGATGCGGTTCCCCGCCAAATTGTGGAAGATTTCCCCTTCTTGCCTGTTCGATACGAGGATGGGGTTTTTGCCAACAACCGGGATTATCCCTTTGCCGAAGGTACCATGAGCTCCATGCACCGGCTCTATGGACGAAGGTATGTGCTCAATACCCAGACGACCCTTGGTAGCGCCTATACAAACATCAAGTTTGCCGAGGGACTGGAAATGCGAACGGTTTTGGGTGTGAATATCATGACCCAGGAAAACAACCAATCCAGCACCCGAACGCTCGCCATTGCACAGAACGGAACCGCCTCCAAAAGCATGATGCGGGATAATTTTTGGTCCTTGGAAAATTACCTGACCTATAACAAAGTCTTCGCTGACAGGCACGCGTTTACCGGCTTATTGGGAATATCCTGGCAGGAAAATACGTTTACCTCCATGAGTGCCAGCATTCAGAATTTTGCTACCGATTTTTTCACGTTTAATAACCTGGGAGCAGGCTCCCAGTTACCTCGTGTAGGATCCGGCGCCAATAGCCATTCACTGAACTCCTATTTTGCCCGGGTCAATTACATCCTGGATGACAAATACCTCTTTACGGCTACCGGAAGAGCGGATGGTGCTTCTAAATTCGGTGAGAACAACAAGTACGCCTTTTTCCCTTCCACCGCGGTGGCGTGGAGATTATCTGAAGAAGGCTTCCTGAAGGGGAACAGCACCATTTCCAACTTGAAGCTGCGAGCGAGCTATGGATTAACGGGTAATTCAGAAATACCTCCCTACTCTTCTCTTGCCTTGCTAAGTTCGAATTATTCGGCGATCTATAACGAATCTCAGGTTGGAGGTACAGGCATCAACCGACTTGCCAATCCCGATTTGAGGTGGGAAAAAACGGCACAAAGTGATATTGGATTGGAACTGGGCTTGTTCCAGAATAGAGTTACGGTGGAGATGGATTATTACTACCGAAAGACCACCGACATGCTTCTTGATGCTCCGGTTCCAAGAACTAGCGGATATGCGACGATACGAAGCAACGTGGGTTCTATGGAGAATAAGGGTATTGAATTTACGCTTAATACGGTCAATGTCGAGAAAGCTGACTTTACCTGGAATACTTCCTTCAATCTTTCTGCGAATAGAAACAAGGTGTTATCACTGGCTACCCCGGCAGATATTTTTGGCGTGGGCGGACCTAACTTTACCAATGCCACAAATATTATCCGAGTGGGAGAACCTGTGGGTTCATTTTGGGGATTGGTACGCTTGGGAATTTGGAGCGAAGAAGAGCGAAGTGAGGCTGCAGAATACGTAAGTTATAGAAACGGTTTGACAATCCTTCCGGGTGACGTCAAGTACCTGGATGTGAATGGCGACAAAGCCATCAACGATTCCGACCGGATGATTATTGGAAACGGTAACCCCAACATGTGGGGAGCCTTGAACAACAACTTGCGGTTCAGAAATTGGGACCTGACGCTTGAATTACAATACATGTACGGCAATGACCTGCTGGATATGAACCTGCACCCCAGCGAAGATCGACAGGCACTGGCAAACAGCTACCGCACCGTGTTGAATGCCTGGACACCTACCAACCAAAATACCATGGTGGCTGAGATCCGGGATACCCGTGCGGGTTACGTAACGAACGTAGATTCCCGTTGGGTAAAAGATGCTTCTTTCTTAAGGGGTAGAAACGTGCTAATCGGATACACGTTCCCTACAGAAGTTGCTAACCGCATTAAGTTAAGCAGGTTACGGGTGTACAGCACGGTTCAAAATTTCTTCCTGCTCACGGGTAGTGAAATTATCGGTGATCCGGAAGTGGCACCCATACGGGGAGGTAATAACAACAATGTCTTTTCTCAAGGCATGAACTGGCATGCCTATCCCAAGCCTACTACGTACATGCTTGGCCTACAGGTAACCCTTTAATTGATCTGGAATAACCTAAATGAAAAAAACAATGAAATTGACTATAAAAAAATGGTCCCATTCCTATCTTTCTCTAGGACTGGCACTGCTTATTTTTACGACAGGATGTGAGGAATTTCTCAGCGAAGAGGACCCCTCAAACCTAACGCCGGAGTCCTTTTACACGATTCCGGATCATGCGGAAGCGGCACTTGCTGCGGTATATGCAGACATGCGTTTCTATGGTGGTGGTTCGGGAATTTTCTCTTCCACCTGGCAGCTTCTGGAAGCTACTACCGGGACTTCCACGACAGAAACTGCCCAAAATTCAGATTTGAATAACCTGTACGGGTTGATTTATGACGGAAGAACCGGGCACATCATCAACTGGTGGAACGGCCTTTACAAGGTGATTGCACAGGCGAACCTGGTATTGGATCGGGTTCCGGCCATCACGCCCATGGACGAGGCCCAGAAGGCCAAGATTTTGGGTGAAGCCCGTTTTATTAGAGCTTGGGCGTATTTCTATGCGGTACGGCTTTGGGGAAATGTTCCCTTGATTAAAGTTCCCCAAACGGCAAGTGCAGAGGATTTTAGACCCTCACCAGCTCCCCAGGAACAAGTTTATGAATTGATTTTAGAAGATTTGTTAGCCGCCGAAAGTGCGGGCTTGCCCTGGATGGATCCCAGTGGTCGTGTTTCTGCGGCAGCCGTTAAGGCCCAATTGGCCAAAGTGTACCTGACCATGGCGGGTTTTCCGTTAAGCAAGGGTGCGTCCCATTACCAGCTAGCAGCAGCTAAATCCAAAGAGGTGATCGATTATGCCAATGCGAATCCAGGTTCAATCAACTTATTCCCGACGTATGGTGACCTGCACGATGAGACCAACGGCAACCGGCTGGAACACTTGTTTATGCTCCAATACAATGTGATCGTAGCAGGCAATCCCATGAACAACATGTTTCCGAACTTTAAGCCTGTAACGTTCCAAGGTCCTTCTGGCACTGGAAGCACCGTCCCTACAATTGAATTCTATAATTCGTATGAAGAGGGTGACAAGAGAGCGGTAAATCAGGAAGGCTTCTTCTATACCACCTATTATACAAACGGAAGCGGCGAGGAATTTGATTTAGGAGCTCCTTATATATTCAAACATTTCAACCGAGCTGCATTGGGAACAGCCGGCGTGCCCGGTAATCGTGCGAATAACCTCAACGTACCGTTGATCCGGTTTGCAGAAGTACTGCTGATGTATGCAGAGGCACAAAATGAAGTGGGTGGCCCCGATGCATTGGCGCATGAAAGCTTGAAGCGGATCCGAGACAGGGCAGAACTTACGACACCTTCCTTGGGTGAATTTACCGCTGCTTCTTTCAGAGAGGCTGTTTGGAAGGAAAGGTGGCACGAGCTCTGCTACGAGCAGATTACCTGGTTTGATATGCTGCGCTTGCGCAAAGCGTACAATGAGTTGACAGACGGTTTCGACGATTTCGTCGGCCATGTCAACCTGAGCTCCAACCAGGCTTTGCAAAGCATGCATTTATTGATGCCCTACCCTCTGCCTGAAATGCAGAACAATCCCAATTTACAACCCCAAAACCCGGGATTCCCCTAATAACGGCCCCGTTGTTTTTAACTAGTAAAAGCTTCCCGATAAACTACGGTTTTTCGGGAAGTTTACATTATATTCCATAATAAACCCGAAATCCCGTTTACCATGAATAAATTAACAAAAATCAACCGAAGGAAATTTTTAAACCGCTCAGCGCTATTGGCATTAACGCCTCCATTGCTTGCGCACTACCCTAATTTTTTTACGAGAAAGAAAAAACTCCGGCATGTTTGTGTAGGAGTAGGGGGCATGGGCTGGCACGATCTGAATCGCTTCAAATCCCATCCGGAAGTGGAAATCGTCGCCATTTGTGACGTGGACGAAAACCATTTGGCCAGGGCATCGGAGGCCTTGCCGCAGGCAAAAACCTATACCGATTGGCGAACCTTATTTGCGAATGAAATGGTGAATTTCGATTCCATAAACGTCAGCGTGCCGGACCACAACCATTTTCCGATCAGTTACCGCGCCATACAGGCAGGCAAGCACGTGTATTGCCAGAAGCCCATGTGCCACGACGTGGCCGAAATCCGAAAACTCACCGAAGCCGCCAAAAAAGCAGGCATTGTCAGTCAGCTGGGTACCCAACACGCCTCCGGTAAGGGAGACCGCACCGCTGTGCAATGGATCAAGGAAGGGCATATTGGAAAAATAAAGCAGGTGTACCTTTGCTCCAACCGGCCCGGCGCCACGGAGGCCTACCGGTTTGAAGGACCCCGCCCGGCGAACGGTGAAAATCCCCCGGCCCACGTGCATTGGGAGCAATTTATAGGAACAGCCCCCATGCGTCCCTATGCACCCAAAATTTACCATCCTTCCAAATGGAGGGCCTGGCAGGATTTTGGAACCGGTTGGTCGGGGGATATCGGCTGCCACATTCTGGATGCTGTCTGGAAAGGAATGGGATTGACTGCTCCCCTTTCGGTGACTGCGCGGGTGCAGGAATCCTGGGAGCAATCCCCCGCCCGGAGAGCGGATACCTGGCCACAGAGCAATCACATTACCTGGGTGTTTCCCGGCAACGACATGACCGCATCCGATACATTGACGGTAGAATGGTTTGACGGGGAGTTTTATCCCCCCGAAGCCGTTCGGGCGTTGTATTCACTGGAAGACTATCCGGCGGAATCGGCCATGCTGATTGGTACCGAGGGCGCCCTCTTGATTCCCCATACCAAAATGCCCGTGTTATTGCCGGAGAACAAGTTTCAAGCGGTAGGCAGCCCGGATCTCGAAGAACGCGACCATTACCATCATTTTGCAGATGCCTGCCTGGGCAAGGTGAAGACCGAAAGCGATTTCGCCGTTTCCGGCCCCATGTCCGAAACGGTGATTTTGGGTACCGTGGCGATTCGCATGCCCAATACCCTGCTTACCTGGGATGCCCGCCGAATGAAAATCAGCCAACCCGCAGAAGCCAATCGGTACCTTTCCAGAACGTACCGAAAAGGCTGGAAGGTGTGATATAATTCGGTCAAAAAATTTCCTAAATTTTTATCGAAGAACAGTCAGGGCCGGTTTTACCAAGACATCCGGTCCTGGCTTTTTCTTTTCCCGGCAACTCTGCAAGAGGTTTTCGACGCCTACAGGATCGAAAATGTGCCCTATTCGCATAAAAACAGGTTGTACAACGGCAATTTGAAAAATTATTCAGTAATTTAGGAATCGTGCTCAAATGACCTGTCCCGGCCCCCTATGCGTTATAAAATATTCTTCCTGGTACTGCCGTTTCTTTACTCCATTCATTTGGCAGGACAATCCATACCCTCCGAAAAACCGAATATTCTTATTATTTTAACCGATGATCAGGGGTATCACGACGTGTCCTACTACGGAACGAAGGACATCCGAACGCCCCATATCGATGCGCTCCGTGCAGACGGTATGCGGCTGGATAATTTCTACACCAACTCCCCGGTATGTGCCCCTACCCGGGCTTCCCTGATGTCGGGCCGCTATCCCGATCGGGTGGGAGTGCCTGGGCTGATTCGCTCGATTCCGGATAATACCTGGGGATACCTGGACCCCAAAGCCAAACTTCTCCCGGCGCTGCTACGGGAAAAAGGCTACCATACCGCCCATGTGGGCAAATGGAACCTGGGCCTGGAAACACCCAACCTGCCCAATGAACGGGGATTTGATTATTTTCATGGCTGGTTGGAAGACATGATGGACGACTACTGGACGCACCGCCGGCACGGGAGAAATTACCTGCGGCTCAACAAATCCAGCATCGAGGCGGAAGGCCACGCCACCGACCTGTTTACCCAATGGTCCGTCGATTACATTCAGTCAAGGAAGGATGCCGAATCACCTTTTTTTCTATACCTGGCCTACAATGCCCCCCATTTTCCGGTACAGCCCCCCGAAGAATGGCTGGAAAAGGTAAAACGCAGGGAACCCGGCCTATCCGATACCCGGGCCGAACTGCTGGCCTTTATCGAACACATGGACGAGGGAATCGGGCAAGTGGTGCAGGCGCTTAAGGAAACCGGACAGTACGAAAACACGCTCATCATCTTCACCAGCGATAACGGCGGGCATTTGCCAAGTCAGGCAAACAATGGGCCTTTGCGGGACGGAAAACAAAGCATGTACGAAGGGGGATTAAAGGTGCCGGCGCTTATTTCCTGGCCGGGGCATATCCAGGCAGGGTCGGTATCCGCGCAGGTAAACCTGACCATGGATGTATTGCCCACACTGGCCGAACTGGTGGAGGCAAGCCTACCCGAATCGATAGACGGGCGTAGTTTTTTGCCAATGCTGCTGGGCAAACAGATGCCTGCCAGCGATCGTCCGTTGTATTTTGTCCGAAGGGAAGGAGGAACCCGCTACGGTGGGAAAGCCTACCATGCCCTGCGGCTGGGGGACTGGAAACTGTTGCAGAATAGCCCGTATCAGCCGATGGAATTGTACCACCTGAAAGAAGATCCGCTGGAACAAACGAATCGCATCGAAGAAGAGCCGGAAGGCTACCAGGAATTGCACCGATTGCTACGGCTCCAGATTCAGGAAAGTGGAAAAGTCCCCTGGCAGCGCCCGGATTGATAGGATAGCAGCTAAAACCCAAAAAACACATATACCATGAAGTCAATTTTAGTAAATGTACTACCCCTTGCGCTAATCCTTTTTTACGGCATCGTGCCCTCAATGGCAACTTCCGACCGGCTAAAAAACGATCCGCCCAATATCATCGTTATCTTTGCCGACGACCTGGGCTACGGGGATTTGGGGGTTTTTGGACACCCGACCATCCACACCCCTAACCTGGACCGCATGGCTTTTGAAGGGCAAAAGTGGACCAACTTTTACGTGGCGGCCCCCGTCTGTACGCCCAGCAGGGCCGGGTTGCTTACCGGCAGATTGCCCATTCGCTCCGGCATGGCCAGCGATCGGCGGCGGGTGTTGTTCCCGGATTCGAAAGGAGGCTTGCCCCAATCGGAAATTACCATTGCCCGGGCTCTAAAGGGTACCGGCTACCGTACCGCAGCTATCGGAAAATGGCACTTGGGGCATTCATTTCCTCATTTGCCCACGGATCATGGTTTTGACAGCTATTTTGGCATCCCCTATTCCAACGATATGGACAAGGTAGAGAAAACGGATCACTTTACCTTGGCCGATCAGGAACGCTACCAGGCATACAATGTTCCCTTATTGCGAGACAAGGAAATAATCGAACGTCCAACGGACCAGCGAACCATCACCCGCCGATATACCGAAGAGGCGGTGAATAAAATCAATGAATTCGGAGAGGATCCGTTCTTTATCTACCTGGCGCATAACCTGCCCCATATTCCGCTGTTCCGCTCGGCGGAGTTCCGGGAGCAATCCCTGGCTGGCATTTACGGAGACGTGATCGAGGAAATCGATTGGTCGGTGGGACAAATTTTGGAGGCCTTGAAAGAAGCGGGCGTGGCCGAGAATACCCTGGTGGTCTTTACCTCTGATAACGGCCCCTGGCACACCTTCCGAACCCATGGGGGTACGGCCGGGCTGCTGAGAGGAGCAAAAGGAGGCACCTTTGAAGGGGGGATGCGGGAGCCCACGGTTTTCTGGTGGCCGGCAGGCATCAAACCGGGTGTCGTACGGGACATGGCCACTACGATGGATTTGCTGCCTACCTTCTGTGCCTTGTCCGGCACCGAATTGCCGGATGACCGGGTGTACGATGGCTACGACCTCAGTCCGTTGCTTCGGGGTACGGGTAAAAGCGGTCGGGAGACGGTGTTTTATTACCGGGGTCAGCAGGTTTATGCGGTTCGTAAGGGGGATTACAAGGCACATTTTATCACCCAACTGGAATACGGAAATCCTACGGCACATCCGGTAACCCGCCCGGAAGTGACTGTGGAAAATACGCCCACGGTATTGGATACACCGCTGCTGTACAATGTCAACGTAGACCCCGGTGAGCGCTTCAATATAGCCGATGCACATCCCGAGATCATCGCTGAAATCAGAGCGGTCATGGAAGCACACAAGGCGGGTGTCGTACCGGTAGAAAATCAACTGGAAAAATAGCCCACAATCTGCAGAAAACGGGAAAATGCGTCGATCATCCATAAAAAAAGATACGTACATGAAGGGGAAAACGATTTACTTCCGATTGCTGGCGGCATTCGCATTGGTGCTAGCTGACGAAAATAAGGGGCTGGCATTTCAAGCGCCCGAGCGCCCAAACGTGATTCTGATTATCACCGATGACCAAGGTTACGGGGATCTGGGTATTCACGGCAATCCCCATGTTCAAACGCCCGTTTTGGACCAGCTAGGTAGGGAAAGTGTGCGCTTGACCAACTTTTACGTGTCACCGGTTTGCGCGCCTACGCGCTCCAGTCTGATGACAGGCCGGTATTCCCTGCGTACCGGTGTGCGGGATACCTATAACGGCGGAGCCACCATGGCTACCGAAGAAGTAACCCTTGCCGAGACGCTGCAGTCGGCTGGCTACCGAACGGGTATTTTTGGAAAATGGCATTTGGGTGACAATTACCCCTTCCGTCCCGGCGACCAGGGTTTTGAGGAATCCCTGATTCACCTTTCCGGTGGCATGGGGCAGCCGGGAGATTTTACCACGTATTTTCAAGGAGACCGTAGTTATTTCGATCCTGTTCTTTGGTACAACGGGGAGCAAAAGGCCTTTCAGGGCTATTGTTCGGATATTTTCACCACGGAGGCCTTGACCTTTATCGAAAAAAAGGCAGCGGAGCCGTTTTTCCTCTACCTTTCATTCAATGCTCCCCACACCCCCCTGCAGGTTCCGGACAAGTATTATGAACGGTACAAGGACCTGGATCCCTCGGCCGGATTTGACGAAGACGGCCGTCCTTTTCCGGAAATGAGCGAACGGGACAAAGAAGCTGCCCGAAAAGTCTATGCCATGGTATCCAATATCGACGATAACGTGGGAAGGGTACTGAATAAGTTGGAAGAACTGGATATTGCGGAGAATACGGTTGTGATCTTTATGACCGACAACGGTCCCCAGCAGGCCCGCTACGTGGGGGGGATGCGTGGTAGAAAAGGAAGTGTATTCCGGGGAGGGGTACGCGTACCGTTTTTTCTCCGGTTACCGGATCGACTGGAAGGCAATAGGGACATTTCCACCAGCCTGGCCCATATCGACGTGCTGCCCACGCTCGCTGACCTATGCGGGGCGTCCCTTCCGACAGACCGGAAAATTGACGGCAAAAGCTTCGTTCCCTTGCTGCAGGGAAGGGATGTGGTCGGCTTTGACGAAAGGTCCTTGTTCTTTTACTGGACCCGGAGGTACCCCGAATTGTACACCAATGTGGCCCTGCAAAAGGGAAAGTATAAGTTGGTCGGGAATACCGATTTTGATGCGGAGGTGGGGGAGTTTGACCTGTTTGATCTGAAGGAAGATCCCTACGAATTAAACTCGATCGTGGAAGCGAATAAACCGGTTGCGCGAGCACTGAAATCCGAAATGGATGCGATGATAGCCGATTTGACGCAATCTCCCCACCTCAACCAGGCCCAGCGGGTAATCATCGGCAGCGAGCAGGAAAACCCGGTTTACCTCAACCGCAACGATGCCGGTGGGGAGCGCGGCATTTGGACCCAGGAAGAGGTATTTGGCATGTGGAAGGTCAAGACCCTGGAGGGGAGGTATAACATTCGCTTCAAATTTATCAAACCCCTGGAAACCAAGGGAAAAATGGTGCTGGAAACCAATTCGGTAATTATTCAGGAGCAAATCGAAGCAGTACCTACCGACGAAATTACGTTGGAGAACGTCTTTTTGCCCGAAATGGAAGTAGACCTGATTCCCCACTATGTGACGGAAGGAAGAAGTATTTTTCCGCTATGGATGGAGTTGGAAAAGATGACTGATCCATGAAATCTGGCACGAGAGTGGTATTTTTATTGGGGGAAGTATTCACTCAGTAAAAGCAGGCCTGTAGGGCCTGAACAACACTAACCGTGGGTGCAGCCCACGGAAAAAGCAAATAAAAAAGTACCTCCAAGCCAGGATGGGGTTGAACCTTACGTTGATGTTTTTTTACGATCAAATATTCTTGCTGCTACACCGGCATTTCGAAGCTGATGGCATAGGAGAGCTTATCTCCGGATAGGACAGTTGGTTTGCGGTACCTTGTTCAACCCACTCCGGGGTTGGGGGCAGGATAGACCGGCTCGTGATCCCCGGGTTTCGCCCGGGGTTATTGGTATTGAAGCCTTTCAGGCTTCGGAGTTGAGTACGGCTTGTTTCTTGAGAAGTAATTTGGTACGTCATTAACATATTGTTGGACCAAATGAACAGTAATTTTAGTAGGTATCAAATAAGACTGTTGATGCTTTTCTCAGTAAAAGCAGGCCTGAAGGGCCTGAACAATACTAACCATGGGTGCCGCCCACGGAAAAGGAAACAAAGAAGTACCTCCAACCCCGGATGGGGTTGAACCTTACGTTGATGTCTTTTTACGATCAAATATTCTTGCTGCTACACCGGCATTTCGAAGCTGATGGCATAGGAGAGCTTATCTCTGGATAGGACAGTTGGTTTGCGGTACCTTATTCAACCCACTCTGGGGTTGGAGGCAGGATAGACCGGCTCATGATTCCCGGGTTTCGCCCGGGGTTATTGGTATTGAAGCCCTTCAGGCTTCGGAGTTGAGTACGGCTTGTTTCTTGGGAAGTAATTTGGTACGTCATTAACATATGGTTGGACCAAATGAACAGTAATTTTAGTAGGTATCAAATAAGACTGTTGATGCTTTTCTCAGTAAAAGCAGGCCTGAAGGGCCTGAACAATACTAACCGTGGGTGCCGCCCACGGAAAAAGCAAATAAAAAAGTATCTCCAACCCCGGAAGGGGTTGAATCTGAATTGCACGCATTGTAAGAATAGCTCTTTTTTAGATTGAGGGGTCATACCATCCATTCCATATCAGTAGTGGAAAACTCGCTGGCTGTAGTATCCCCGACACCTTTCCATCAAGATCTTTTTTTAACATCGCAATCGGAAAAAGGCCAGCTGCAACGGCCATGAACGAATCAGAAAACGAAAGAGTTAACCAATGAGCAGCGCAGATTCATTGACAAACGATTTTCGCACCCTTAGCTTTCCGTCTCCCAGCGCAACCGACACAGTTGGGTGCCCAAGGCCGGGTTGTGGTTGGAGGACAGGAACTCCTCCCCACCCACCTCATATATTTCCGGAGCGGCGCAGGGAATTTGTCCCAGGTATTTACGCGTGGCAGAGGCATCCTCCCTGCCAAAGTCCAGGGGATCGTCACTTCGGAACACATGGGTAATCGCCTGCACATAGTTTTGGGTCCGGAAAAGGTAATAATAGCCCTCCCGGTACACCACGTGTGGGCATTCGATTTCCCACCAATTGCTGCCGTACTGCCTTGCCCGGTGTACCAGTTGGTAGTTGGACCAATGGAGCAGGTCCCGTGAAGTACGAACAAACATCCCGCCTTTTTCCGGATCCCCGTCCTCCAGGCCGGTATAGTACAGGTGCCAAAGACCGTCTATCTTGATCAGGCAGGGATCCCGTGCCTCTCCCGGACCGGTAAATGCCCGGCTTAACCCGTCATCAAAGGCATGTCTGCTCCAATGCAGCCCGTCGGGGGAAGTCATGATGCAAATCTGGCATTCGGTGTCAAAGCTTTCGTTGCGGATTTTTCCCCGGGCCGGAACGCCTTCCCGGTTTCTCCCGGTGCTGTGGCCGCCATAAAACATGTAATAAAGGCCGTTTTCTTTGACGAAAAAAGGGGATTGGATCCACTCTTCGTTTCCCCATCCGTTAATGCTCTCGCCAAAGGCCTCGTTTGCCCGGATAAACTCGCCGGTGTCTTCCCAAGGGCTGTCGGTTAGATTTTTGGCTTTCCAATGGTACAGGATTCTTCCCCATCCGGTATGGCGTACACAGCCCCAGAGGTGCCACTGCCCGTCGTTTGCCTGAAAGAGATGGTGATCCACCGATTCGTAGTTTAGGAGGTTTCCGTCATCACCCATTTTGACAGGGATTGTATGGCTTCCCTGTGCCGGGGGAGGACCAATCAACCACCAGTCTTCGTCCAGTACCGGGCGGAGTTTGGTTTTGATAAGGGGCGTGCCGTTCGTTTCAGGTGCTAACCGAAGCAAACTGCTTCCGCTCAGCATTCCGAACGCTCCGCAATACAGACTGCTTTTAAGGAAGCGCCTGCGGTTGGAGGGCTTTGGTTTGGGGAGGATCGGTTGATGCTTTTTTTTCACGGAAATCGAAAAGGTTACCTAGCTGCTGATTACTCACCCATTTACAAGGGATACGCATGGCTATTGAGAACCAATTTACAACATGTATTTGTTTTTTCCTTTTCAGTAATGAAAGCTTTTTTACGAAGTTACCTTACAGGTGATCTTGAATCAGTTGGTATTCTTTCGAAGGGTTGAGGGATGGAGCTGGGTAAATCGCTTCGAATCGGGTTGAAAAATCTGTGCCTGAAATCCCCCTTTCCCTCCGCCGCGGCGGAGGGATTTAATTACACTACCAGAAAGCGCTGGCGGTCCACTAGTGCATGTAAATCGACTAGACGTTTACCCAATTAAAGCAAAATAGCTACCATTTAAACGGACTGAAAAAATTACTCGTGCATACCGTTATCGGTAAACCGCACGTATCCGAATCCCCTTTTGTCTGATGGTTTAAGCAAGGGATTATCGGACGGAAATCCCCGCAGGGTGTAGCATCCACGACACCCTTCTATTTTGAGAACATACTTCAGCAACGCAATTGTTAAAAGGTCATTTGCAATGGCTAAAAACTAGCCACAAAAGGAAAAGGTCTACAAAATGTAGGGCTCCTCATCTTGTAAAGTAAAACAACCATCTGTTATTTCAGTCTAGACGAATCCTTACGAAGCCCAATTCATCATCCATATTTTCATACAACCAGATTTTGTTATCCGCAAAAAAGTGTTGGCGTGGATTTTTTGGGTATTGCTCCAGATACGTCTCACCGAGCATCGTTAAATCCTTGTCCAAAACGGTGAGGTAAACTTCTGCGCCGGTTTCGATTGCTTCTCCGTATTCGTCCAGGTTTTCGGAAAATTGGGTTGTGAACGATAGCCGGATGTAACGCTGAGATACCGGGTCCCATTTAGGAGGTAAAAAATAAATCGACTCATTGAATTTCATGTAATGTTCTTCCGCCTGCAGCAGTTCCACCGTTTTTGGGAGTTTGTATTCATTTTGGTTGGGTGTAAGCTGGCTTTCCCAGGTTTTCAGGTACAGGGAATCCAACCGGATATCGTACACATAGGCTTCATTGAATGCGCCGTTGGTGATCACGATTTTTTCGTCCTGGATCGCGTGTGCTATAGGTTTTGGGCTGAACCCTCCTGCGGGTTTTCCCTCGTGTTCGATTTCCATCCGGTAGTCGTTGAGCTTCCTGGTCTCGGGTAACGGTATTTTTTCATACGACTCAGTTTCCAGGTCAAACCGGATAAGAAAAAATTGGTGGTCCAGCCACTTGCCGTACAGGCCATAAAACGTATTCGGATCACTGGGATGCTCCATCAAGCGTATGGGAAATATTTCCGGACCCTCTATTTCCGAGGCAATTCTGGTCAACTTTAGGTCCCTGACTTTCTTGCCCTCCTGATCAAATAAGGCATTGAGTCGATTGGACCAGACCATTACCTGGTCGTTGCCGGTCAATGCATAGCCGCCTATGTATCCTCCCATTCCATCAGGGCCTTCCTTTTCATATTGGAGCGTCCTCTCCAGTTCCAAGGTCTCCAAATTGACCTTATCAAACCTGGCCTCGCCATAGTTATAGTGATACAGGTAGTTACCATCGGCGGAAAGCTCGGGGTGGGTAAGACCGTATTTCAGGTTGATAATGCTGCCTTGTGGATCAATCAGCACCGTATCCTGGGTCAATAAAAAATCAACAGGGGCCGCTGGCTCGGATTTTTTTTCTGAGCAGCCTAAAAGAATAAGTAGACTGCATACAAGTACAGGACTTTTCATTGGTTTGGATTGATTGCGGTCAACAAGTAGGATTCATTTTACGGGCGAATATCCTTCTTAAAATCTGGAATACAGGAGTTTAAATATATTTAAAATTATAGTCGTATCACATATTTATTGACGTATTTTAACTCTTTTTTCCAAGACCTCAATGGAGTATATCGAAGTGGCGGCACCCTGTCCCTAAAAATTATCGTTAAATTAAAGCTGGCGCTGAATAGACCATGTCTCATAAGGTCAACAAACGGACAAAAGGAATCAATTGACCGTATTTCGCACAAAACTCAATTTATCGGATATATTTTCGCAAAGCCAAATTTTGATGGTAAGGAAAACGTGGGTCGGTGTTTTTTTTTGATATTGACCCAGGTACGTCTCTTTGATGATAGTTGTCGCCTTATTCGACTCCGAGGCGGTCGTATCGTTCTATCCCGCCTTCTTCTTTATAAACATTTGACCCATTCCGGGTCTGTGTTCCTTCCTTTTTCCGGCGGACAATGCCAAGTTGCTTTCTTCTTTAGACAATGGGGCGGTAAGAACAAAAAGAATGCCGGCAGGGAAATCAATGGACAGACGAACGGTGAAAGGGCAGTCAATGATATTGATTGAATTTTTCATCCCGAAGGGACCATATGTTTATAGAAGCATTTCAACAAGGAAGATTCGACCCCGACGGGGTCGCATTTCGCTGAACGTAAATGCTATCTATAAACATGTGACCTCTTCGAGGTCTGGTTTATTACCTAATCCGTTTGATTAGTAAATGAGGGTAAACAAATTAATGGTACGCATTATCTATCCATTTAAACAAATACTTTTCTCCATATTCTACTTCAAACTTTTTCAAAAACCCGATATATATAATACTCTTGCTAGAATGTTATTTTCTTGTGATGCTCTTTTTGGTTTTGGATATAGGCAATTACATTGTCCAAAGCGGAATGGGAATAAGAAAATGCCCCATAACCTTCCTACCATTCAAACTTGTACTTCACAAATTTCTTTTCTTTGACAAAAGCATTGGATGCCTTTTTAACCTCCCTCACAAGATCGGACAGGCAGCATGCAGGCTTCATACCGATTAAGGTATGAATATGGTCCGGCATGCCGTTAATTGCAAGTAGTTTTTGACCCTTGTTAGTGATTATTCCGGTGATGTATTTATACAATTCTTCCTCCCACGACGCACCAATCAAACTGGTTCGGCCTTTAATAGCGAATATCACCTGAATATAGATCTGTGAAAATGTACACATAATACATTCAAATTAGTAAACGAATCACCATTCGAGCTAAAGACAAACAGCAGTTGAAGAATTTCGGAATACTCCAAGGCTTGCTGCATGCCAGAACCTACCCCTTTTTTATTATCCTTGGCCTCAATGATGGCGAGCGGAATGTTGTTTTTGTAATAAAGGATGTAATCGGCTCTTTTTCTTGTTCCCCGGGTATGAAGGGAACCTTGCACGATGATTCGGCCATCAGTAAAAAAAACTTCTTCACGGACCTGCTTGTGAATATCCCACCCTGCCTTTTTCAGCGCTGGCGTAATGAATTTGGTGCAAATGTCCCGTTCGGATAGGCTTTTTTTATACATCGTAAAAAATACACCATTGGTTACAGGTCTAAAGATATTAGTTAATCGCTAAAAAGAAAATCTAATTCTTGGAATGTCTTGTAAATTGATTGTATTATCCCATCCAATGTACATCATCTCGGTCTGTTTTCCTTGCTGGAGACCTGGATTTTTTGGCCATCAGCCGCAATAGCCTTGTAGAAAGTTTGCCGTGCCGACTTGTAGGAATCAGGGGGGCGAAAAATACCTGGCTGGCTTCGGTTTCAGGTGGTCCAGGACCGCTTTTCACGGGCGGTAAAGCCATAAAAAAAACCATGCTTTTCAGAAAAGCATGGTCGACAGAAAAAGTCAGGATCGATTAAAAACCAAAACCCAAGTAGATCTGCCCTACGCCATTTTTGGAGTTATTGGTTAGGTTTCCGGCCAAATTGGTATTTCCCACTTCCCTAAGGCCGTAATTGTAACGCGCTCCTACGTTGACGTTTTTAATATCAAATCCAACGCCCACTACCAGTCCGTAGTCTACTCGGTTAAAATCTTTGGTATCCAATTGCTGCACGACGTTTGGGCTCAGTTCGGAGGAATTCCAGTTCTTGACATTTGCCGATAGCAGGTAGCTTAGGTACGGACCCGCGTGAATATTCAGTGGTCCTACATTTACTGCCAATGCAATGGGTACCTGTATGTAATTCAGGTTAAACCGAATCTCACCGGTCTCGATACCGAATCGGTTTTCAAAATCGGAACCCCCATAAGAAACCTTGGACCCCATATTGGTGTACAAAACTTCCGGCTGTACCGCCACAAAACTGTTGATTGGGATTTTACCAAATACCCCGAAGTGTATACCCGCCTTCATGTTTTCATCCTCTACGTCGGGTTGTTCCACGTAAAGTTGGGATAGATTCAACCCTCCCTTGATACCAAACTTGGGCCCGGGGTTGTTGTTCTGTGCAGAACTGCTGTTGGTACTCGCCAGTACGGTCACTATCAGGAGCGTTAGGCTAATGATTAGGCGAAAATATAGGGTTTTTTTCATGACGTTGCTTCGTTATAATAATTATAAGATTTATTAACAGGGCAAATATAATTCTTTTATATTAGTAAAATATTGTAAATAAAAATATAAAAAATACATATTTAATGGGTGTATAAAAAACGTTGGGTTGGCAGCCTGTTCCGAGGGGATACGTGTAGGCAAAACATTCCCTCCAAGCGGTTTAGCTGCGTCTTTCTTTTCGCTATTTCCGAAAAATCCAGGGCTCCCGGGAGCTACGCTCGGTTGGGTTATACATGGGAGAAAACCGGACAACGTACCCGCCGGGGGGCAGCGCTTTTCCACGCCGGATTTGGCAATGGCATGGGCTATCAACCAAGCAGGCTGCAAAAAACTACAAACGGTTGGCCAGGCTGGCCTGTTGCATCCGTAGCGAAGACTAGTTTCGATCGTCCTTCCGGTAGTTTTCCAACAGGGCCATGAGGAGGGTTACCATTTCCGGATGCTGCCCGGACAGGTCCCGGCCTTCCCGAAAATCGTCCTTTAGCTGATACAATTCCCGCTGTCCGTTGTCCCGTACGATCAATTTCCAATCACCCTGCCGCACGGCGGAGGCTCCCTTTATCTTCCAGTAAAAGGAACGGGGGCTTGCCGGTTTTTCCTGCAGGCCTGCCAGGTACTTCCAGACAGAGGCTCCGTCCCAAGTGTTTTCCGCTTGCGGGGCCGTGCCGGATACTTCCAACAAGGTAGGGAGCCAGTCACTCATATGGATGGGGGTACTGATTTTTCCGGCCGGCAGCCGGCCCGGCCAGTTAACAATACCGGGAACACGGATACCTCCTTCGTAGAGGTCTCCTTTCCAGCCCCTGAGCGGAAAATTATTTCCCAAAACGCGATGGGGTTTATCCGCATATTTTCCCCGGTATTGCTCGGTGCTGCTCCAGCTTTTTTGTCCCCCATTATCGCTGAGAAACAAGATCAACGTGTTTTCCCGTTGTCCGGTTTCCTCCAGGGCCTGCAGGATTTTGCCAATTCCTACGTCCAGGTGGGAGACGCTGGCGGCAAATAGTTTTCGGGAAGGGTGCATGGTCAGTTTATCGGCATACAGGTCGAGGTATTCCTCGGGTTCTTCCAGAGGATAGTGCGGCACGTGATGGGCCAGGTACAGGAAAAAGGGGTTTTCTCGCCTTTCCCGGATGAAGCGGACAGCCTCTGCCGTCAATAAGTCCGTGACGTGCCCTTCTTCCTCCAGGTACCGGTCGTTTCGATGCCAGGATTTTCGGTCGGTTAGTTGGGTTTCTGTTTTGTATTCGTGGGTATAGGGATCAATCTGTCCGTCAAAGTACCCGTACGACTGGTCAAATCCGTATTTCAGCGGAGTATAGGGAGGCGAACCCATGTGCCATTTCCCTACGATGGCGGTAGAATAGCCCGCTTCCTGCAGCAGGGAGGGCAGGGTGGGCGCTCCCAAGTCGATCACTTCTCCGTAAGCGGGAGCCAATACGCCGAACCGGCTGGGAAATTTTCCGGTCATCAGGCTGACCCGGGTAGGGGTACAGGTAGGCATGACGTAAAATTGCTCCAGAATCTTCCCGTTTCGGGCCAGCCGATCAATGTTGGGTGTGCGGATTTCCGATCCCTGGTACCCCACATCGGACCATCCCAGATCGTCCGGGACGATTACCAGGATGTTGGGCCGCTCTTGCTGAGCAGTTTGAGCCGGGGAGAGCCTGGCCCATGCGAAAAGAAGCATACCGAAAAGAAGAAGAGGGCGGTTCATGTTGGGTTTGGTTTTTTTACAAAGAAAGAACTTTTTATGAATTACCGGAACAACTCCCCGTCCTAAATGAATCCTTGGAGCGGATGCGGCCGAATCATTTCGCAAGAAATAACCGGCATCAAAAAGAAAGCGGCAAAGAAACGACGCCGTTAAAGTCGGCCGGGAAATGCCCATTATACAACTCCCTTTACCGATGGTAACTACACCTCTGCAAATCCGGTATCGCCTAAATAGCCGGACGGGCCGCGACTACCCGAAACCGCCACTATCCACCGTGTAAAACTTGCGCGATTTTTAGGAGCACTGCTGCAACCATTCCGATCGGTCGGCTCAGTAGGCCGGGCAGCTTTCCCTGGTAGTTAGAATTTTTCGATAATGTTCCTAATTTTTTACTTTAATAAATTATTATCATAAATATTTTTAATTAATCAACCGTTAAATTTCAATTTAAAGGTGCTTGGGAAGGCTTTTTTACAAAATTTAATTGTAAATTCATCCCTCCATTGCAAAGGTTTTGCAGAAGTGAGGTGGTTTGCTGGCAGGGAGGAGAAGGGGAGGTAGACTGTAGCCCAATGGAGGAAGATGAATGGTTTTCTCCAGCAAGAAGGGTTACTGGTTTCTTCCTTGGGGTCAGGTAAAATCCCTGGCCTGAGGTCAATCGCCGGGATTAATGAAGATGTTTGTGGTGAAGGCAGGTTGCGCCCGTCGCAGCCAATACAACGAATGAATTAAGCTTAGTCTATTCGGCCTAATAAAGAGTATTCATTCAGGAAAATCCTCCAAGGATCCACATTGCGGGATCTTTCCGCCGGGTAAAAGAAATCAAAAACGCGACGATTAGCCTGTAAAAACAGTGTATCAACTACTTAATTTCCTAAATCAATTTCTCTAAAACCAATGTTTCAGTTCTTTACCCTTACAAACACATGAATAAAACCCTACCAATCGAACGGGCAATGCGACGTTGCCTGTTTGCATTTCAGCTGCTAGCCCTGCTTGCGGTATGTCTTCCCCTGACCGCGGTTTCTGCGGCGAATGGAGAAGCAGTCCGCGATGTGACCATACGGGGCACCATTTTAGATGAGACGGGACAGCCCTTGCCCGGCGCCACTGTGACGGTGACCGGAAGCAGTGCAGGTACCGTTTCCGATATCGATGGAAACTTTTCCCTCACGGTACCCGACGATGCGACCCTGGTCGTTTCGTTTATCGGCTACGCCACCCAGACCATTCAGGTGGGAAACCAAACCGAATTTACCATTCAAATGACCCCTGACGAGACCTCCCTGACCGAAGTGCTGGTGGTGGGCTACGGTACCCAGGAAAAACGGGACGTTACCGGGGCGGTTTCGTCCGTCAAGGGAACGGCCATTCAGAATTTACCCGTTTCCGGCGCTGCCCAGGCCCTGCAAGGCAGAGCTGCCGGGGTAAACGTGGTCCGAAACGGTGGTGCTCCCGGAAATCAAGGGTCCATCCGTATCCGGGGGACGGGTACCTTAAACAATGCCGATCCCCTGATCATCATTGACGGCGTGCCGGGCGGAAACCTGAACGACGTGAACCCCAACAACATCGAATCCATTGAAATACTGAAAGATGCTTCCGCTTCGGCCATTTACGGTACCCGGGCTGCCAACGGCGTGGTGATCGTGACCACCAAACGCGGTGATTTTGACCAACCGCTGAAATTTGAGCTCAACGGCTACACGGGCGTATCGAATGCCATCAAGACCATCGATGTGCTGGAAGCCCCCGATTTGGCTTTGCTCAAGCGGGAACGGTATACCAACGACGGCCTGGCCATCAACCCCATCTGGGAAAACCCCGCCTACCAAACCCAACAAACCAATTGGCAGGAAGAGCTGCTGGGACAGGGAACCACGCAAAACGTGGATTTGACCCTTACCGGCGGCAACAAAAACTCCTCTTTTATGCTTTCCGGGGGGTATTTTGAGGAGAAAGGGATGATTACCAATTCCAATTTCAGGAGGTTGAGTTTTCGGCTGAACTCCGACCACAAAATAAACGACCGGTTTAAAATCGGGCAAAACCTGCAATTGGTTTCCATCGATCAGGTCAGTCCCAATACCCTTTCGGCTCAGACTGGCGTGTTGTGGAGCGCCATTCGCTTCCATCCCGGATTGCCCGTGCAGAATCCGGACGGAAGCTATAGCTCCTCCCAGATTTCCGGCGAGTTTGGCGATATCAACAACCCCATTTTTACCCAGGAAAACCTGGATAACAACAATACCAGCCACAAGCTGCTCGGTAACGTGCAGGCGGAATACGAATTGCTGGAAGGCTTGAAAGTGCGTGCGAATTTTGGCCTGGAAGGGGCCATCAGCGACGGCTCTAATTTTAACATTATCGTCAACGACCAGATACGTGCTAACCCCCGAAACTCCCTATCTAGAAGTTACAACGAGTATTACTCCGTACTGGCTGAGTACTTTGTTTCCTACGACAAAGTGTTTGCTGACCTGCACAAGGTGAATTTTGTCGGTGGGTATACCACACAGACCTTTAACTCGGATGGATTTAGCGCCAGCAAGCTGGACTTTATCGACGAGTCCTTTGACCAGCGGTTTTTGGACGTGGGACAAACCCTGAATTCCATCAACGGGGGAAAATCGTACGATGCCCTGGCCTCCTATTTTGGTCGGGTAGCCTACGATTACGACGAGCGCTACCTGGTTACAGCTACCTTTCGAAGCGATGGGTCCTCCAAATTTGCACCGGGCAACCGCTGGGGGTACTTCCCGGCATTCTCCCTGGGTTGGCGGGTATCCGAAGAAGACTTTTTTCAGAACATCGGCTTCATTTCCAATTTGAAAGTTACCGGGGGCTGGGGAAGCCTGGGTAACCAAAATGTGCCCGGTCTGCAGTACCTGGCGCTTATCAGTTCGGGACGCCGGTATTCCTTTGGCGGCAATCAGACGGTTGGTGCCGCCCAAACCCGAATACCCAATCTGAACATCACCTGGGAATCCGCCCAAATGACCAATTTTGGCCTGGATATCGGATTTCTGGAAAATCGCTTATTGGCCAACTTCAACTATTTTATCAAAAACACCAAGGACATGCTGATTGCGCCGCCTACCATTGGTAGCATCGGCACCGCTCAGATTCCCAACCAAAATATTGGAGAGCTGCGGAATCAGGGTCTGGAAATGGAGTTGGTATTTCGGGAAACCAAGGGCAAATTGTTCTACTCCGTTAGTGGAAACGCTTCCTTTATCCAAAACGAAGTTACCCAGCTAGCCGACGGGAATTTCATCGGTTCCCGGCTGTACGGCCGGTCCAGCCAGGAGTTGTCCCGAACCTACGAAGGCTTTCCGATTGCCAGCTTTTATGGCTGGCGGGCAGACGGTATTTACCAAAGCAACGAGGAGATCCAAAGCGATGCGAATATCGCCAACTATCCCCGAAGGACAGCCGGCTTGATTCAGCCCGGAGACGTACGTTTTATCGACCTGAATAACGACGGACTGATCGACGAAACCGACCGGGAAGTCATCGGTAATCCGCATCCCAAGGTGGTGTACGGGCTGAACGCCGAACTGGGCTACGGAAATTTTGACCTGAGTTTGTTTTTCCTGGGCAATGCAGGTTTTGACATTTACAATGCCGACCGCATGCAGGGGATTGATCCTACGTACCCGTTCAATATGTATGCCGAAACGATCAATCGCTGGAACGGTCAGGGAAGCACCAATGAAATTCCCCGTATGACCACCAAGCGAGACAACCTCAATCACCGCACCTCGGATATGTTCCTTGAGCGGGGGGATTTCTTCCGGCTCAAAAACATGGTGCTGGGCTATACCTTGCCAGAAATGCTGACCTCACGTATCGGGGTCACAAGGGCCCGGTTTTACGTCACCGGTCAGAACGTATTCATCCTCACCGGCTATTCCGGCATGGATCCCGAACTCGGCTATACGGACGGAAACCTACAGTTGAATGCCGATTTTGCCCAGTATCCCCAAGCCAGAAGCTGGACCATCGGTACCACCATTACATTTTAAGTCAAGCCATGAAAAAGACGATTTTATACCTACTACTTTCCGGGGTGCTGCTAGGCGCCTGTGACGATTCCATTCTGGAGACAGTGCCTTATGGGCAATCGACGTCTTCCCAGTTTTGGAGAAATGCGGACGATGCCATCGCCGCCGCCAATGCCATGTACGAGCCGCTGGTGACGCATGACTTCTACGGGCATGCCGAGCATACCTTCGATATTCCTTCCGATGATCAATTCAGGGCCGGTGACCACGGCGAAGACCAGGCCATCGAATCCTTTACTTTCGATGCAGGGAATCCTCAGTTGTATTACAGCTGGCGGCACAAGTACGAGGTCATTTCCCGCGCCAACGCGGTCTTGATCAACGTACCCGATATATCCATGGACCAGAGCCTAAAAAACCGGACGCTGGGTGAGGCACACTTTCTGCGCGGCTTTATGTACTGGCGGTTGATGGTCATTTATGGGGGCACTCCCTTGATTTTGGAGGCGGACGTACTGGCCAACGAGTACAACAAACCCAAGGCCACCATGGAAGAAATGCAGGCGCAGATCGCGGCGGACTTGAGCATTGCGGCCGATTTGTTGCCGGAATCTCATGGTCCGGATGATTTGGGCCGCGCACACAAAGGCTCTGCCCGGGGATTGCTGGCAAAGTTGTACCTGTATCAGGAGAACTTTGCCGGGGCCATACAGGTCGGGCAGCAGGTGCTGGATGGTCCATATCCATTGGCCGATGATTTTGGGGATAACTTCCGGGTGGAAACCCAAAACAACCCCGAGATGCTGTTTGCGGTGCAAAGTTTGCAAGGCTGGCGGGAAAACAACCACGTGATCTATTCCACCCCCAGACCCTGGGGAGGATGGGATTTTCACGAGCCGGTGCAGGATTTGATCGATGAATTTGAAGAAGGGGATCCCCGATTGGATTACACCGTCTACAAACCGGGAGACATGGTGGACCTGGGGGGTAGCCGGGGGTTGACGCCCTATACGGAGGACCTGTCCTCGACAGGTTACCACTTCCGAAAATACAGTTCCTGGAGACCACAGGGCGGGTTAAACATGAGTCACAATAACCCCATTTTGCGTACGGCAGACGTGTACCTGATCGTAGCGGAAGCGAAAATACGCTCCGGACAAAACGGAGACGCCGAGATCAACGCGGTGCGGCAGCGGTCCGGTAGAGCCCCGTTGACCAATGCCACCATGGAACACCTGATTCACGAGCGCCGGGTGGAACTGGCCGGTGAAAACCAGCGCCATCAGGACCTGATCCGCTGGGATCGGGCCGGCATCGTGGACATCGTGGCCATCTACCAGAAAGACCTGGGTCCCTTGAAGCCACCCCGAACCTTCGAACGACCCAAGCATTACCTGTTTGCCATTCCGCAACGGGAAATTGATCTGAGTAACGGTGTGTTGACCCAAAACCCCGGGTATTGATGGAACGAATTGCGTTTTTCTTCCTCCTTGGCCTGGGAACACTGGCTGCCTGTACCCGGACTCCCGGGGAGCAGCTGCTGGGCAAATGGAAGTTGGACTCCGCGTATTACCATTACAACCAGTTTAGTTTCAGCAGTGGCGGCTGGCACCAGGAAGAGATCTACGAGTTTCTCCCCAGCGGAGAAACCCGTACCCTGGCGCAAGGGTCCTTTATTTCCAATGCTTACGAGCTGGAAGGCAATCAATTAGTTTACCTGGACGAAGCCGGGGTGCCGAGTAGTACCTACGAAATTCTGGCATTGGACCGGAATCACCTGGTGCTTCGTGCGGAAAAACAGCCCCTCTTCAAGGGGGGCAACCAAAATCGATTTGAGATTCGCTATTTCTCTAAATTTGATTGAACGGGGTAGGAGGTAAGCCGATTTCCCTGCAGATCAAAATATTCGATGCGAATCAATTCTTTTTCATAGGGAATGCTAGTGGGTTGTTGGGTCAGGTACCCGGCTCCCCGGTAGCATTCCTTTTTTCGTATCCTTCCCGATCGGTAATGAAGCTCCACATAGGCAGCCCGATCGACCTTTGGCGGAGAAAAATCCGGCGGCGCAGCCGGAAAGATATCCAGCCAGGTCGTGGGGGCATCGTTTTTCAGGGCTACGGCAAGGTTTTTCCCCTGGCTCTCTACCCGCAGATGGGTCAATCCCCGGTGGTCCCCCGAGATCCAGGGCGATTGTGGGGGACAGGTAAAGCTCCCCTTGCCGTCGCCGTGCAACAGCAGCCCGTAGGAGGCATCGTAGGGACCGTTGATGGCTTCGGCCTGGTGATTGTTTCCCGTTAAGAAAAGGTCCGTATGTCCATCCCCGTCAATATCCGAAGCCAGGGCTCCATAAACCGGAGCCAGCTGCGCCTCGTTGGGCAGCGGCAGCCAGTGAAAGCCTTCTTCGGTATTCAAGAGGATGCCGGAGGCAAACCGATCAGCGGACAACTGCTGCGGTTCGCTTACACCCGTGGCGGCAATCAGGGAGGCCAAATCTGCCCGCGCATAGTCCTGGTAGCTGGGGTAGGATTTTCGTAAGGCGGGCAGCTGTTGAAACAAATCGTCCCGGGGATGCAGGGGAACGCGCTTGCCGTCCCGTACCTCCGAAATAATCGCCTCCCGGCTGCCATTGGCGTCAAAATCCGCCCAGTGGATCTGCAGCGGCTCGCCCTCCCGGGCCTGGTAGCGGCTATTGTGTCCCAGGTTGCCGAGGATGTAATCGGTGCGTCCGTCTCCATTCAGGTCGGCCCCAGTGATGCTGTTCCACCAGCCGGCGCTGTTTGCCAATCCGTTTTCCCCAGGTTTGCGAACCAGTTTTCCCTGTTGATTTTCAAAAAGCGTGACTTCCATCCATTCCCCTACCAGCCATAAATCCAGCCAGCCGTCGTTGTTATAATCCGACCAAAGTGCCGCGGTAACCATGCCGATGGATGCCAGTCCGGGCGCGCGCTCCTTTGTTACGTCCCGGAATTTCCCCCCTTCGTTAAGCAGCAATTGGGAGGTCCCGGGAAGGGGATAGTCATTGGGCGCCAGTCGCCCTCCGATAAACAAGTCCAGGTCCCCGTCGGCGTCAAAATCGCCGGCAATTACACAGGAACCGCTTACCGGATTTTCCGGCAGTGATCCCTCCGCACGGAGGAATTCACCGTTTCCATCGTTTAGGTACAGCCGGTCCTGGTAATAGGGCGATCCGGGTTTGAATTCGTTTCCTCCCGAAACCAGGTACAGGTCCTGATCGCCGTCCCCGTCTGCATCGAAGAATAGTGCACCCATGTCTTCGTACACCGCATCCGCTTCCGGCAGGGAGCGGCGGTCAAAACTTCCTTCCGGGGTTTGGATAAAAAGCTGCCCGTTCTGTCCGTGGGCACCTCCGACATACAGGTCTTCCAACCCGTCCCCGTTTAGGTCCGCCACAGCGGCTCCGGGGCCCAGTTGGGAATGCTTGTGGGGCAGCATGGGCTGCAGATTAAAATCCGCGTAGTACCGTTCTTCGTGAGCAAACACCGGGAGTTGCGGTGCCGATTTCGGGCGAAGGGTAGGGGTTGCAGCAAGCGGTCCGACGGGTTCCTTGGAAGCGGGGGTAGCGGCTTCCTGATCCAGTTCCAGGGTTTGGTTGGCGGGAATGTCCGTCAGCCGGCTGTGCTCCCCGTTTGGCCAGACGACGAGTAGGGAATCCACGGTTTCGGCCGTTCCCAGGCCAAAATGAATCGTTTCGGACACCGAGGATTGGTAGCCCCGGGTTAAATACTGCTCGTGAAACTGCTGCAGGGAATCCGTCCATAGGT
Organism: Cyclobacterium xiamenense; assembly: GCF_009467825.1. Classification (GTDB taxonomy): domain Bacteria; phylum Bacteroidota; class Bacteroidia; order Cytophagales; family Cyclobacteriaceae; genus Cyclobacterium; species Cyclobacterium xiamenense. Next base: position 152,160 of record NZ_WIOK01000013.1, read on the forward strand.
ATACCTTTGCTCCAAGCGCCTGGATATTGGGACGCTTGCCGGTTAGCTGGAGCTGCAGAAAGCGAGCGCCCTTTTTCCCGGCATTGTTTTGGTAAATGGCGGCGTTTGCGTAGGTATTGGTAACGATCAGGTCCAGGGCGCCGTCATTGTTTAGGTCGGCGTAGGCAGCCCCGCTGGAGTAGGAGGGCTGTGCCATGCCCCAGTCAACGCCCACATCCCGGAAGGTAAGGTCCCGGCGGTTTTGGAAGATAAAATTAGGGATATGCGCTCCCTCCAGGTTTTTGAGGGCTTCGCTGATTTCCCGGCTGCTAAGCCGCGCAAAATTGGATCGGTAGTCCACAAAATCCCGGTTGGTGATGTCGCGGGGATAGCCGTTGGTGATTAGCAGGTCCTTCCATCCATCGTTGTCCAAGTCCAGCCACAAGGGGGCCCAGCTCCAGTCGGTAGCGCTGACGCCTGCCATCGGGGCAATGTCCGAAAACAGGGGCAGGTTTTCCGCAGTGGTGCCCCGGTGCAGCTGCAAGGTATTGCGCATGAGTTGCGGTTCGTAGCCCGTCTTGAGTTCGGACAGGTAGCGGTCGTTGCCGGTTTTTCCGAACATCAGTTTTTGCCGGTAGGTATCCGGGGGCAGCATGTCCACGCTGAGGATGTCGGGGAGTCCGTCGTTGTTAAAATCCGCCACGTCCGTTCCCATGGACGAGTAGCTGGTATGGGGAAAGGCCTTTCCGGCCACATTTGTAAAGGTACCGTCTTGTTGGTTGAGGTAGAGCAGGTCGTTGGACAGGTAGTCGTTGCTGACGTAAATATCCGGCCATCCGTCCCCGTTGCTATCCGTGATGGCTACCCCCAGTCCGTAGCCTTCGATGGTGATGCCTGCTTCGGTGGAAATATCCGTAAAGGTTTGGTCCCCGTTGTTGCGGTACAGCTTGTCCGTGTTGAGCATTTCCCCCTGCAGCCGTTTTGGACGGATGATATTGGGACCCGTTTCATCGGTCATGTTGTTGAGCAGGTACAGGTCCAGGTCCCCGTCCCGGTCGAAGTCAAAAAAGGCCGCTTGCGTACTGAAACCCCGGTCCGCCAGTCCGTAGCTTTCTGCCATTTCGGTAAAGGTCAGGTCGCCCTGATTGACGTACAATTCGTTGGCGCGTTGGGGGGAGCCGTAGGGCCCTGAAAAACAAATATAGATGTCCCGCAGGCCATCCTGGTTGATATCGACGATGCTGACGCCGGTAGCCCATTTTCCCTGGGTAGTGATTCCCGAGGAAGCCGTGCGATTTTCGAAGGTAAAATCCCCTGTATTGATATAGAGCTCCGAGTTCCCCATGTTGGAGGTAAAGAAGAGGTCGTCTAGCCCGTCCCCGTTAAAATCCGCCACGGCCACACCGGCGCCGTTGTAGAAATATTCGAAGGTAAGGATGTTCATAAACTCGTCTTCGCGCAGTGTATTTTGGAAATCTACTCCCGAGTGGGAAGCGGGGATTTCCGAAAGCAGCTGGGGTTCCCGGCAGGAAAACCCCAAAAGCAGGGCCATCACTACCGGTACGAGGGATTGTTTCATGGAGCGCAGGGTGATCGGACTAAATTAGTGGAATAAAGATACCGAATTTGGTCAGGGAATGGGAAGCGAAGGGGGTTAATTTTTTGTGAAAACGACGGTTTGCCTGCTGCCTGGGTTTTGTGCGCTGCCGTCTGTTATCTTTTGTGTAGTGATTTTGTCTGTTTTTTTGGGCTTTTTACTGTAAAATTTAGTAGTATTATCTCCTGATAAAAAAGGTGATTTTAATATGGGTTATCCACCCAAATTGGGATGCGTAACCCTGAATTAGACAGGTATATATACAAGTTATAGCGCATATTGTGAAAGTTAATTCACATATAACCAACTTTTTAAAATTTTGAAAATGGTAACTTTTAAGTTACATTTACGTTCATGGATAAAGTAAGGGAAGTCATAGCCTACCAAGACTATTTTGAGAACTTTCTGAAAAAACAGACAGTTAAAGTTCAAAACAAGATTTACAAGGTTATTGAGGCTATTGAAACCCTGGAAAGAGTACCTAAAACCT
>NZ_WIOK01000014.1 GCF_009467825.1 Cyclobacterium xiamenense
CAGGTATGTCTTCCATCTCCGTAAACGGATACCTATCCACGCCCTTGATGCTGGAAAAAGCCCCGATCCGGTCCTTCGTGCACCACCAGAAATTGGAAAGCTTTCATCGGTACCACCTTTTCTTACTGTACATGGCCTTGCCTGTAACTATTGGCTAACCGCAGCCATTGCGGTTAGTCCCCTTTTGGCCGTACGAACACAGCCTCCTAAAGATAGAAAAATTCCAATAAAATTCAACTAGCTTTTTCATTTCTATTCCGCTTAGCTATCCAGCAAATCTCCCGGAGAGACGATCTGTCCCAGGTGTTTGCTGCTCACATGGGTATATACCTCCGTGGTCTTGCTGGAGTTGTGACCCAACAGCTGCTGAATGTACCGCAGGTCCGTACCCCCCTCCAATAAATGGGTAGCAAAACTGTGCCGCAGCATGTGCGGATTTACCTGCTTCCTAATCCCCGCTGCACCGGCATATTTACGAATAAATTGCTGAATACTGCTGCTGCTGTACATTCCCCCAAATTGTCCGGAAAATACGTATTCCTTCACATCCGCCGCAGCCAAGTAGCGCTTTAGCCGGTCCAGAATGCTTAGCGGCAGTAGGGTATACCGGTCTTTTTTTCCTTTCCCCTGTAGTACACGTACCATTTTTCGGTCTATTTCCAGATCCCCTTTTTTGAGCCGAATCAGCTCCCCTATCCGCAATCCTCCCCCATACAACAACATCAGGATCAGGTAATGCTTTTCGTTGACTTCACTGGCTTTTAGCAAGGCTTTTACCTCTTCCTTGCTCAATACTTTCGGAAGTACCTTTTCCTTCTTTGGACGACTGATATCGGAAAGTACCAATTTACCCCTACCCAAATGGGCAACATACAAGCGGAGCGCATTCACCGACTGGTGGATAGAGGCGGCGGACCCTCCCCGGGAAGACCATTCCTCGTGGTACCGATTGATGTCAGATACGGTTACCTCTCCCATATCCCGATCCAGCCAACGAGGATCATTGATAAAGCGCTCAATCATTTTTTTATAGGTAACCAGGGTCCGTTCACTGTAATTCCGGGCCTGCATCATCTCCAGAAAATCCACCCGACAACTTTTTCGATGGCCACCCTTGTCCCACTGCGCCTGATACTGTTGGAGCAATTCCATGTCCCTGATCTCAATCCCTTTCCGGAAATTCAACAGGGCTATTCCTCTAAGCTCCCGAATGAGGACCTGGAAATCGCTGGAGTCGTTATTGCCCACAAAGCACCGGTATGATTCATTCCATTTTAAGAAGGATTGTGCTTTTAGGAGTCGGTAGATGGGCTTGCTGTAGGAAAAGGAATACTTGATCAAGGTACACCCCTCGTGAAGTATGGGCATCGCCCATAACGTAGGTAAACCCATTCCCTGCCCACCTGCCTGCTTATCCGACTCGGGTTTCAATACCTGGCAGCCCGATGAATAGGTCACCGGTTCACGGTTCAGGTAATAGGTATTCAGCAGGGTATCGGGAAGACATAACTTCCTGAGCAACTGAAGGCTGTGATCCGAATAGTCCATTTCCCAGCGTCCCTGATCCGCCTGGAATTCCAACCAGGCCTGACCGGTAACCTTGCTTCTGAGCGGATGATCCGCTTTAAGCCGGAAATACACCCGGTCCCTGTTGCTTTCTTCGCAGAAATTCAAATAAACGGTGGCTTTCTTTTCCATCTTGATCTTTTTTTTGTGGTAAAAAAAAGAATTCGAAAAATAATATCCGTATTTTTACACGTGTATAAACGTTTATACACGTGTAAAAACACGGATATGGATCGGAAATGCCCCGAATGTGGAGATGTTATCCATGGTAGAGAAGATAAAATTTTCTGCTCGGACGAATGCCGCTTTCAACGACATAATCGAAACAAGCGGAAAAGCGAAAAAACCATTTTGGATATCAATAAGATCCTGCGGAAGAATCGGCGAATCTTGCAAAACCTCAACCCAATAGGACTGACGGCCGTTCGCAGGGAAATCCTCACCCGGCAGGGATTTGACTTCAATTTCTTTACCCACCAATACATCACCCAAAAAGGCAACTATTATTTTTTTTGCTACGAATACGGCTACGCCTATGCCGAGAAGGAGAAAATCAACGTGGTGACCTGGCAGGATTACATGAACCAACAGTTGGTCGGGTACCAGATTTCCACCGTGGATCCGGAGACCAATCGGCCGTAGCTGCCCGAGCCCCCCTACAAAAACCCCAGCACCCGCAGCGCCTGCAGGGTCAGGCTTTTTCGGGCTTCCAGAAATTCCCCATCACTGACTCCCGGGCCAGGGGCCAGGTTGCTGGCAAAAAAGTACACCGCTGCCCCCTGCTCCAGGTAGCCCACAAACCAGCCATTGTCTACCCCCTGATCCACCGACCAGCCGGTCTTGCCACTCAGCCGGTAGCCCTCGCTTTCCTCCATGACCATCAGTGCACGAAATACTGCCAGGGTCTCCGGACGCAGCGCCAGATCCCCCGCATATAGGCGACGCAAAAAGCGGATTTGTTCCATCGGGCTGATCCGCGAATCACCCCGCAGCCAAAATTGATCCAGGTTGTCGGCCCGCACATCCATCTGTCCGTAATCCAGGCGCCTCAGGTACTCCTTCATCCGGTCCAGGCCTACTTTCCGGGCAATTTCCTGGTAGCAGGGTACGCAGGAGAGGTGAAAGGCCTGGGTAACCGTCAAATCCTGCTCCCATTGGGCCATGCCCCGGGGCGCCCCGTCCCAGACAAACAGGCTTTGCGCATCCGCCACAATCCCCAGGTCCAGGGCAATCAGGGAATGGGGAATCTTGTACGTAGAAGCAGGCAACTGCCCCCGCTCGGCATGGGCGAAGTCGTTGGAATAGTACCGGTCTTCGCCCGCATCGTACACCAGCAGGCTGCCACGTAGCCCGGAGGCCTCCAGGATCTCCTGTAGGGCCGGAGAATGCTGCCTGCCCGCCCCCTGTGCCGCGGCCAAACCGGAAAGAAGTAGAAAGATCGTCCCGGTGCAGGCGATCCAAATCAGGTAGGGGTAGCTGCGCGTTCGGTTCATCCCAGTACTTTATGGCGTTCGAAAGGTTTTTGCCGGTCAAAGAGGTACCGGTACGTATGGTGCGTTTTGAAGATGCTGGCGTTTAGTTGCTCGCACACCCGCATCATCTTTGGATTGAAGTCGCCAATCCAGTTCATCTCAATGGTCTCGTAGGACAATTTCTTTTCGGCAATATTGTCCCGGTATTCGGTCACCATGGCGCTTTCCACGCCCTTGCCCTGAAATTCGGGCACCACCCCAAATACCAATCCCAGCATCTTGTCAGGAGGATGCACGGCCCGGTGCCAAAGAAATTTCAATTTGCCGATCAGATCCAGCTTGCCGTTGACGTACTTAAAGATCTGGTTGATTTCCGGAATGCTCACAAAAAAGGAAATGGGTTCCTCTTTGTAAAAGCCAAAGTAGACCAGGTACGGATCCACGATGGGCTTCATGTTTTTTAGGATCAGCCGAGCCTCCCGTTCGGAAATGGTCTTTCCCATATGGCCCGCCCAGGCCTTGTTATAAACGTTCATAAAATACTCCGGAAATTTGTCCCAGAGTTCCTTCCCCTTCAGGTAGCGGAAGGTGATGTTTTTGTCTTCGCGGATGATTTTGGCCCGGGCTTCGATCTTGGGGTCCATCACCACCCCCCGCACCTTGCGCATGTAGGTAAACTGCCGGAAATAAATCTGAAACCCGTATTCCTCGAAAAAGGAGCGGTAATACGGGAAATGCCAGTACATATTGTAGTTTGGCGGGGAAAAACCCTCCACCAGCAGGCCCCACCATTTGTCCCGCTCGCCAAAATTGACCGGGCCGTCCATGGCTTCCATCCCCTCCGCTTGCAGCCAATCCCGGGCGGCATCAAAAAGCAAAAAGGCAGCCGCTTTATCGTGAATACATTCAAAAAAACCCATGCCCCCGGTGGGCTGCTTTTCTTTCCACTTGGGGTTGACAAAGGCCGCATTCCGGCCAATGGTCTGCCCCTGATCGTCCAGCAGCAGCCAGCGAATGGCCTTTCCGCCACTTTTATACAATTTATTCGTTTCGGGATGAAACAGGTCCTCTATGTCCTTGTCCAGCGGCCGGATCCAGTTTTTCTCCTCCCGGTAAAGCCGGGCGGCCATCTCGACAAATTCCTTTTGCTGCGCTTGGGTGCTGACTTCTACTAACTGCATGGGTTGTGTATTTTGCAAACAATGGGTTATTCGGTACCGGGGCCGACGACCTCTCCGTACAGATCAAACTCGGTGGCATCGGTGATTCGGGCCTGTACAAAATCACCAATCCGGCAATACTGACTGCTGGCATCGATCAGGACCTCGTTGTCTACCTCCACCGAATCGTAGGCGGTACGCCCCACAAAATAACCTCCCTCCTTTTTATCGATCAATACCTTAAAGGTCTTTCCGATTTTTTCCTGATTGAGTTCGAAGGAAATTTGTTCTTGTACCTCCATCAGCCGATTGGCCCGCTCCTGCTTCACCTCCGCCGGCACCTCGTCGGGCAGGCTATGGGCATGGGTGTTCTCTTCGTGGGAATAGGTAAAGACGCCCAACCGCTCAAAGCGCATGCGCTGCACGAAGTCCATCATTTCCTCAAACTCCCGCTCCCCCTCTCCGGGATGACCGACGATCAGGGTGGTGCGGATGGCGATGCCAGGTACGCGTTCCCGGATCTCCCCGATCAGGGCTTCCTGCTTTTCCCGGGTGGTGCCCCGGCGCATGGCTTTCAGCACCGCGCTGGATCCGTGTTGCAGGGGAATGTCCAAATACTTGCAGATATTCTCCCGCTCTGCCATCACGTCCAGCACGTCCAGGGGAAAACCGGTTGGGTAGGCGTAGTGCAGGCGGATCCAATCGATGCCCTCCACATCGGAAAGTGCCCGCAGCAGGTCGGCGAGGCGGCGCTTCTTGTACAAATCCAGGCCGTAATAGGTGGAGTCCTGGGCGATCAGCAAGAGTTCCCGGGTACCGTTGGCAGCCTTGTGTTCGGCCTCTTTGACCAACTCCTCGATGGGACGGGACACGTGGCCTCCCCGCATCAGCGGAATGGCGCAGAAGGAACAGGGCCGGTCGCAGCCCTCTGAAATCTTCATGTAGGCATAATGGGAAGCATGCGTAAGCAAGCGTTCCCCCACCAGCTCGTGCTTGTAATCGGCTTTAAACTTCTTCAACAGGGCCGGCAAATCCCGGGTACCAAAAAAGGCATCCACCTGAGGAATCTCTACCTCCAGGTCGTCTTTGTACCGCTGGGAAAGACAACCGGTGACATAGACCTTGTCCACCAGGCCCTGCTCCTTGGCCCGGGCGTACTCCAGAATGGTATTGATCGATTCCTGCTTGGCATTGTCGATAAAGCCACAGGTATTGATGATGACGATGTTAGTGTCCCCGGCATTGGATTCGTGCCGGGCGTCAATGCCGTTTCCCCGGAGCTGGCTCAGCAACACTTCGGAGTCCACCAGGTTTTTGGAACAGCCCATGGTGATGATATTGACCTTGTCTTTTTTTAAGGTTCTTGCTTTCATAAATTCCTGCAAAAATACAAAATTTAGCCGACATACCGCCGGTATTTGGGCCCGCTCGGAAAAGATGTTACTGAAATATTAATTGACCGGTGATTTTATAACGAATCCTTAACCGGCGATCCCCGGCTTTCCGGGAAGGAAAACCTACTTTTGATCCAGTAATACAGCGACCATTTTTTTATTACTCCTTGAATCTTTTTTAAAAAGGCTCCGGTGTCTATCGGGGTCTTTTTCTTTTGGCCCTGGTAACCGCCATCCCCGCCCGAACAGATTTCCCTGCCGAAACCCGGCGAAAGGTTGGTTCCCTGTGCTTTTGTACCCGATATTTGCAAAAGCACCAAATGCCCCGCCCCAATGGAACGAACGCAACGCCTGAACGAGGAGTTTGCCAACAGCATTACCCACCTTTTTGGGGTACTGTTTAGCATCGTGGCCATTGCTTTGCTGGTGGTATTTTCGGTACTCAACGGCAGCCCGCTGGACGTGGCGAGTTGCAGCATCTTTGGCGGCACCATCCTGCTCATGTACACCTTCTCTACCCTGTACCATGCCTTTCCTCCGGGCCCGGTCAAGTCCCTGCTGCGCACCTTTCACCATATCAGCATCTATTTTCTCATTGCCGGTACCTATACCCCCTTCCTGCTGATCGGGCTGGGTGAAACAGCCGGCTGGATTTACCTGGCCATCGTCTGGGGCCTTACCCTGATCGGACTGGTATTCAAACTTTTTTACACCCACCGCTTTGCAAAACTATCGCTGGCCCTGTACATAAGCATGGGCTGGCTGGCGATCTTCTTTATCCGACCCCTACTGGCCCAACTCTCCCTTCCGACCATCCTGCTGATCGCCGCAGGAGGCCTGGCGTATACGGTGGGCGTCTTTTTCTATACGAACAAAAAAATGCGGTATGCCCATGCCATCTGGCACCTTTTTGTGCTGGGTGGCACGATCTTTCACTTTATGGCCATTCTTCGGATGGTCACCTGAAGGGCCGCAGCCATTTTTCCGGCAGGCTACCTGCACTCCTGTGACCCAGGTCACCGGCAATGGCACGAATTTCGCGTACCTTTAGGTAATCTTTTAACCAAAATAAACTGCACGATGAATTACCACATGGATCACGTAATGGAAGCTGCTTCCATCGACCTAGTCAAAGAAAAAGTAACAGCCGCCCTTAAGGAAGAGGGCTTCGGTGTATTGACCGAAATCGATATTCAGGCCACCATGAAAAAGAAACTGGACAAAGCCTACCCGCCCATGCTGATACTGGGTGCCTGCAATCCGGTCTTCGCCGACAAAGTGCTGACGGCCGACCCCCACATGACGGCCATGCTGCCCTGCAATGTCAGTATCCGACAACTGCCCGACGGCAAGTTTGAAGTGTCGGCCATTGACCCGGAAGCTGCCATGGTGCCCGTAGGCAAGGAGGAAATCAAACCCCTGGCCCGGGAAGTCAGGGAAAAACTGGCAAAAGTTATCGCCGCCCTGGCCTAACGGTGAAAGAGCGATTCGCTGAAACACGCTTTTGCTGCGAAAATTGAAAAATCTAATCGGGCCGAAAGACGACAAGGCGTTTAATTCCCTAAACCAAAACGTGCACAATTCCCTCCGCGGTGGCGGAGGGCAAAGCACCCAGCCCGTGCAGTTTCGGGAGGGATTTACCTACGTAACGACCCTAAAATAAATAGCTAAACTACCTGCCACTTACTGCTCAAACACCAGGGAATCGGGTTTCACGCCCAACTCCTGCAGCGCCTTTTCTACCGCCTTCATAAAGCCTTCCGGTCCGCAAAGGTAAACATGCCGGTTCGTGAAATCCGTGATTTTCTTTTCCAAATACGCCTTGTCGATCCTTCCCTGATCGTAAGCGGTATCGGCCTGCTTTTCGATGATGTTGTAAAACGTATGGCCCAATATGGTTTTAAGCTCCTCGAAAAGAATGATGTCATCGTTGGTCTTATTGGCAAATATCAGTTCGTTGGTACCTACCGCATTCTTCTGCCGCAAGTCCCGGAAAATGGAAATAAACGGCGTAATTCCCGCTCCTCCGGCGATAAACACGCCAGGCCCCTTGTAGGAAATGGCTCCCCAGGCATCGCCAATTTCCAGCCGATCGCCGACTTCCGCATCCCGTAGCCGCTTGGTGACCCCTTCGTGGTCGGGATAGGTCTTGATGGTAAACTCCAGGTTGGCATCGGAAGGCAAACTGGTGAAAGTAAAGGGACGCTTTTCTTCTTCCCAGCCTTCTTTCAGCAAACTTACTTCCGTGGCCTGTCCGGGTTCAAACGTATACCCTTCCGGCTTCTCTACCTGAAAAGCGTAGGTGTCGTGCGTTACTTGTTTTTTATTGAGAATTTGTACGTCAAATGTATCCATGATGATTGGTTAATGTGTTAAAAATCTACGGCATAAACCGCAAACATTGCACCAATTACTGGTTAGGAAAGGGATAATTTTTACTTTTGTTCGCACCATTTTTCCGGGTACCGCATGAAAACCAACGAAGATTTAACCGAAAAGGTATACGAATGGATCACCGATGAGGGCGAAGTGCGGGCATGCGCAAATATTTCGGAAACGGCCTGCCGGGAGACGCCCTATAATTTTGCCAAAAACGTGAGCAGCGGTGCCCTGTCCAAGCTAGCCGAACAGCTGGTTCACCCCGGGACCACCCTTCCCTGGATTCTGGCGGCCATGGGTGTACCGGGGGCATTTTCGGGCGCCCTGGTCCCCATCAAAGATGCGGGCTCCCTGCTGCCGCAGTTGCTGGTTTCGGCTAAAATCCGATCGTATCCCCGAAGAAAATGGTTTTGGGTCATCCCTGCCTGGGTTCAGGCCCTTTCCCTATTGGCCATGGCCGGGGTGGTATTGACCGCAGAAGGGGCATGGGCTGGCTGGCTGGTACTGGCTTGCCTGGCGATCTTCAGCGGCAGCAGCGGAGTAGCGAGCATTGGTTTCAAAGATGTCACCGCCAAAACCATACTCAAAGGAAAACGTGGGCAACTGCTGGCCATGCGGGCCACGGCCGGGGGTATCCTTACCCTGGTAGCCGGTGCACTGTTACTGACCGACCTATCCGAAGACAGTGACCGATACCTGCTCTTTTTGCTGGTACTTTCCGGCGCCGTATTGTGGGCGATTTCTGGAGTTATCTTTAGCCGTATCGTGGAAGAGAAGGGAGCTACCTCCGGAGGCAGGACGCCCCTACAGGAATTAAAAAAAGCCTGGGAGTTTTGGCAGGCGGACCGCAACCTGCGCCTGTTCGTCCTGACCCGGGGATTGTTGATGGCCATTCCCCTGGCCCAACCCTTCTTCGTTATTCTGGGGCGGCAACAGCTGGGGGAAGCAGTATCCAACCTGGGGCTGATGGTGCTGGCAGCCGGAATCGCCGGCGTGGTCAGCAGTCCCTTCTGGGGAAGGTTTGCCGACCGGTCCAGCAAAAAGCTGATGATGGTTGTCGCCGCTGTTGGCATGACGAACGTGGCCCTTATGGCTTCCTTCCCGCTCTGGCCGGATGTGCTGCAGCACCAGTACCTTTTTGTCCCGCTTTTTCTCATTCAGGTCATGGTACACGGAGGTGCCCGACTAAGCCGAAAAACCTATTTGGTGGATTTTGCGCCGGACGCGGACCGTCCCTCCTACGTATCCCTATCCAATACCGCCATTGGCCTCTTTACACTGATTGGCGCAGCCCTGGGCACACTGGCTGGGATTTTTGGCATTCAGGTGATGCTGCTCGTCTTTTCCGGACTGCTGCTACTGGCCCTGCTGGTGGGAAGCCAACTAGAGGAAGCGTAGGACGCGTCCGAAAAGAGCAAGCGAATTTTGTGTAGCAAAATTTGACTTATACCCTACCATTCCTGTATGTTATTTTATTAATGCAATTTTTTCACTATATTATTTTATAGATCCAGCTTATTTGTTTACATTTCCCCTACCAATAGGCCAGACAATGCGATCGGGTAGTAGGGAAATAAACAGGTAGAAAGAATGAATATCGCAATTTTAGGAGACAGCGCACTGGCCAGAAATCTGGGGTACCGGTACATGAACAGGGGCATCAACGTGGTTTTTGGCGTAAAAAAGAATTTTCAAATCACAGACATTGCCTGGAAAATCTACAACAAGAATTCCGACAAGGTTCTGCCTTATGCCGCAGCCATCGCCCATGCGGAGTTGGTCTTTATCTGTTGTGACACCAAATGCCTGCCCGGCATCTGTGACAGCTTGCTGCAGGTCAATGATCCCAATAAAATCATCATTGACTGCACCAATGGCACCTATGCGGAGGAAAACGCGGGCGAGACCTTCCCCCTCATGGAAAAGCTGGGCAGCAAAAACCTGTACAAAGCCTTCAATAACCTGGGCCTGGACTATCCCCTCTCCGATCCCCTGGGCGTCATTCAGGAAACGTACTATTGCGGAGCAAACAACGAAAACAAATCCAAGGTAAAAAAATGGATCGAATTGGCCGGTTTCAAGGCAATCGATGCCGGCGAATACGATAGCGCCCGACTCCTGGAGGCCTTTTACCACCTCAAACTGAAAATTGGCAGGCAGCAACAACAAAACAAGCAGTGTCACTTCAAGCTGATTTCCGTCTAAGGCACTTTCCCCGATAGGCCGGTAGGGTCGCCGTAACCTACCGGGAAATGCTGGTGCAGGCAGCTCCCGCAAGACTGACCCCCCCCCGACGCTCTTTTCACCCCCTATTCCAATTTTTTCATCGAAACACCTCCCGCTCCGGCTGCATGCAAGCGGATAGTCGGCCTGAACACAGGCAAGCACCGCAAATCGACCCGGGTCGGATACAAAAAAATTCCCGCTTAAAAACTAGCAGATAATAAATAAATAAATATATTTGGTGCATCATACATAAGCAATGCATTATACATTAAATCAACTGCAGGTCTTCTTAAAGGTTGCCCAAACCCAAAGCGTGACCAAAGCTGCGGAGCAACTCCACTTAACCCAGCCGGCAGTCTCCATACAGCTGAAGAATTTCCAGGCACAATTCGACATTCCCCTTACCGAGGTCGTGGGTAGGAAAATATACATCACCGAATTTGGAAAGGAAATCGCCGAAGCAGCCTCCGAAATCATCAATCAGGTAAACGGCATCAACCAAAAAACCCTGCAATACAAAGGACAGCTGGCCGGCCGACTGAAAATTACCATTGTCTCCACGGCGAAATACGTGATGCCGTACTTTCTTTCCGAGTTTTTGCGTAGGAATCCGGGGGTAGAACTGCTGATGGACGTGACCAACAAGCAGCGGGTGATCGAAAGCCTGGAGGACAACGAGGTGGATTTTTCCATGGTTTCCATCCTTCCCCAAAAGCTCAACCTGGAGCACATCGACTTACTTCCCAACAAGCTGTACCTGGTGGGTAACTCCAAAGCCTCCATCAACGAAAGCCTCACGATCAACGAACAGTTCAATACCTTGAATTGGATCTACCGGGAAAAAGGGTCCGGAACCCGGCAAATGATGGAGGCCTTTGTGGAACAAAGCCACTGGTCCATTGCCAAAAAAATCGAATTGACTTCCAACGAAGCCGTCAAGCAAGCCATCATCGCCGGACTCGGTTTTTCCATCATGCCCCTCATCGGGCTAAAAAACGAACTAAACAACGGCGATATTAAGATATTTCCGCTGGAAGGCCTGCCTATGGCGACCATGTGGCAACTGGTATGGGTAAAAGGAAAAAACCACAGTCCCGTAGCCCAGGCATTTATCGCCTACATCAAAAGGGAAGCGCCGGCCATCATCCAAAAGAATTTTGAGTGGTACATCAAGTACTAAGAAAAAGCCAAATCCGTTTCGCCGGGAAAAAGCCTTATCATTAATTTTATTTATGTACTTTATAATAATTATAAATTTTTATTAATTAAATATCCTCCTTAGGTTTGCAGGAACAAATAGTCCTTGTCTCATGCAAAAGAACCTGTATTTAGTTTGTCCTCTAGGTTTTGCGGAAAGCTATATCCAAAGAAAATTCGGATTGCATCATTATTTTCTCACCGCGCTGGGTTCGGTTTTCCGGTTTCAAGAGGTGCGGTTCGTCGAGGCAGTGGTGGAGTTTTTAAAAAATGGTCCGGTAGCCCAAATCATCCTGGTGCATAACCTGGATTGCCCCCTAAAAAAGAAAATCATCAACCACTCCCGGGAGTTGGATTCCTACGCGGAGAAGGAGCTATTTGAACTGTATATCGATCATTATTACCGGATAAATCCGCTCGAATCGGAACAGGAAAAGGTACGGGAACTGGCACTGCTGCATATCGGCAGCCTTTGTCAGAAGCTGGCACGGCATCCCCTGATCGAAGGAGTCCTCCGTGAGGAAGGAATAGGCATAGGGGGCATGCTGATCGATCCCCCTTGCCAAAAATTGGAAGCCGTACCTGTGGAAGCCTGGAAGCCATCTGCAATCTCCATTAGTTAAACTCGCTAATTGCCCCATTAACCCCGCTTATGAATTTACAACTACTCCTGCAGAGTCTGACCAACCCTGCCCTTTTGTTTTTTTTTCTCGGGATACTCGCAGTAAAGCTCAAAAGTGATTTAAAAATTCCCGATAATTCCTCCAAATTTATTTCCCTGTATTTGCTGTTTGCGATCGGTTTTAAGGGCGGACAGGAATTGGCCCACAGTCCTTTTGGCATGGAGATCGTCTGGTCTATCCTTTTTGGCATGGTCACCGCCTGCGTCATACCCTTGTATACGTTTTTTATCCTGAAAAAACGCATGGGGATCGAAAACTCCGGGGCAATCGCCGCTGCCTACGGATCGGTAAGTGCCGTCACCTTTGTGACCGCTGCCAGTTTTTTGGAAATTCAAAACTACACCTTCAGCGGTCATATGGTTGCCATCATGGCGCTGATGGAAGCCCCCGCCATCATCCTCGGGGTATTGCTGATTCGCTGGTTTGGTGCCGGTGAGGGCCGGGAAACCAGCCTGGGAGGCCTGCTAAAACATTCCATGACCAACGGAAGCGTCTTCCTTATTCTGGGGAGCCTGGTGATCGGCTTCCTGGCAAACGAGCAGGAGGCGGAAGGAATCAAGCCCTTTACCACGGATATTTTCAAGGGCTTTTTGGCGATCTTTCTGCTGGATATGGGGATCACAAGCGGCAAGAAGCTTTCGGATTTCTTGCGTTCGGGTTGGTTTACCAGTGTATTCGCCGTTGTGATTCCGCTGATCAACGGATCGCTGGTGGCCCTGCTTAGCGGCTGGGTTAGTTCGGAGCCCGGAGATCGGTTCATGCTGGCCATCCTGGCCGCATCTGCCTCCTACATCGCCGTTCCAGCTGCCATGAAGATGGCCGTCCCTAAAGCCAATCCGGGCATCTTCCTACCCATGGCATTGGCCGTGACCTTTCCAATCAATATCACGATCGGTTTTCCCATTTATTTTATGCTTATCCTGCTGTAAAAGAATTCCACCCCGGAGTGCCCACGGTTCATCGGCGCTATTTTCGCCCGCTGGCAAAAATACGGTTGACATTAAAGCCCAGTCGGAATTCCTCACCAGGAGAACCATTTCCCCCGGCAAGCAGGTACTGTTCGTTCAGGTTTTGGGAAGTGACGAAGTAGAGCTGAAAAACATGCCCCCCCGCTTCCAGATCGATTCCCAGCCCCAGGTTGTTCCGCAAATCGCTGTTCAGGTTTGGGATCCATTGCAGGGTCAGGGAAGACTTCCCGGTAATTTTGTATTTTCCGGAAAAGCCCAGCCCCAGGTACAACTGCTGCTCCCCTTCGATCAGGTAGGCAGGCAAGGGCTCGGTGAAATAGGCAAACATGGGGCTAAGTTGCAGGCTGAGTTTTTCCGAAAACTTCCGTGCCACCATCAGTTGCCCGGCAAAACTGCTCCGCTCGCTGAAGGTTGGCGCCGCTTCCTGCAAAAAACCGTAGTCGACGGTATTGACGCCCGCCGCACCCATCAGCGAAACGGAGATCGGAACACTCCCGCTCTCGGTTTGCTTGACCAGGTGGTACCGGCCAAACAGGTTGTAGAATTTATCCCTGCCCGATCGGGAGGCGCCCACCGAAAACCGCTCATCAAAGGCATATTCAAAGCTAAATTGGATATTGGCCCCATTATCCAGACCATACAGGTTGCGTAAGCCTCCGGACACCGGACCGAAGGTATGCATGATGGCGAAATGCAAGACCTTCTTGTCCAGCGGCTCCACCGTCAGCAAGTTGATGTGCCGGGGTGCATGGAAGGTCAATTCCGTGGCACGGTCGGCGTTGGCCAGTTTTCGTTCGAGTTGGGCCAGGGAAATTCCCTGCACCAGCAGAAGCGCCAGCGTCAGTAGGATCGATCGGTTCATAAATCAGTTTTTTTTAAACGTGCCTGGATGGTCACCGTTTGTGTTTCGGACAATTCGTAGAACATCAGTTTTGGAATCTCAATGTCAAAATCTCCCAATACCACCTCAAAACCGGTTTCCAAAAGGATTTCCGAAGCTGTAAGCTGGGTAAGGGTCCCGGTGATGTTAAGGAATTTCTCCTTCCCGTGCAGGGTAAAGGTGCCCCGGGCCTCTACCTCCAGAGGCTCGTTCATTTCCAGCGGGCCGGATTTTTCCAGGTTTCCGGAGAATTCTGCGAAAGGATATTTTTTTGTTTCCAGGTAATTGTCCCGCATGTGTCGATCCCGTAGCCCAATGCCCGTGTCCAGCGTATTGAGATCGATGTAAAAATCAATCAGGCCGCTTTCCAAGTCCAGCAATCCGTTTAGCTGGCTGGATTCACCCGTGAATTCATTGAGTGCCGCAGTCGACAAAAAGACCACCTCACCGGCCTCCGTCTGGAACCGCTGTGCGCTGGCCTCGCTTGCAAGCAGCAGGAGGATCAGCGAAAGAAAGCGCAAGACCATCCGCCTCATGACAAGCTGATGGTTAGGTTGTCCCCATCACGGCTGACCCCGTAGGATCTCAGCGGGCTGGAAGCAGGGCCATTGACCACCTGTCCGTTGGTATCGAAGCGGGAACCGTGGCAAGAACAGGTAAACACCTCGTTGCCATAGGACCAGTTTCGATCGCATTGGGAGTGGGTACAAACCGAGGTGAGCGCATTGAACTGCCCGTTGACATTGACCACCAAAACACGGGCCTGGGTGATCAGCAACCATCCCCCGGAACTCGCCAGGGCTTCGTTTCGATCCAAATCGATTTGCACGGCCTGCTGCGTCACCTGTATACCGTTGCCGGCGCCTCCACCGTTGCCCGCATCGGGATCGGGCATGGGATCTTCTTCTTCCGTGCAACTGGTAAAAAAGCCCAGCCCAAAAAGGGCCATGCAAGAGACCATTCCCGACTTTTCCAGAAACTGCCTCCGGTCAACCGCCAGTTTTCCTTGTTTGAATTCCGCTGTCTTTTTCATTTGAATTGGTTTTAGTTTTCGGGTACATCCGCCCCATAAAGTTGATTTTGTTTTCTATTGTTTTCTAAGCTACGAAGCCAGTACCCGCGCTGGATCTACTAAGGACATCTTTTGCCGACGTTTTCCGGTTTTCCGGAAGGCTATTCAACCCGGATACCAGCGAATAATCGCCCGTAAACCGGATCAAAATAGATGCATTTCCTTGCCGATTTCCCGCGATGCGCTACCTTTATAACTGACAATAAACTAGAGGAAATGAAATTTGTTTGTGCTGTACTCTTTCTGCTATTTCTGGCGTTTCCAGTCTCCCTGCAGGCTCAATCCACAGACCGTCAGCTGGTACCGGATTTTACGCTGCTCTTCCTGAATCTGGACACGTTGCCAACCCGGACCTATTTCCTCGATTACCAGCCTTCCTTCGATCCAGGTGGCGGACACTTGCAGGGCATGCAGCGTTTTGGGGAATCAGCGTTGTACCTGAGCGGTAGCACCGAAACCCACAGCTACATGGCCCTGGGGGATACCCAACGCAAGCGAATCGTGTCCGTAGACAGCCTGATGCCTGCCCCCTTTCGCCATGCAGGGGGCTTTCAGATTTACGGTCGGTACCTGGCCGTTGGCATCGAGGACAATCAAAAACGTACGACTTCCCGGGTACAGATTTACGACCTGCATGCGGAAAATCCCTGGTCCCAGCCACACTACAGCCTGCTCCGGGAGGGGGCCTACGAACGGGTCACGGCGGGAGCCGTCGGGCTTACCGCCTACCGGCAGAAACTATGGCTACTGGTGGCCAACTGGGACAGCCGAAACCTGGACATCTACACCTGCCCGAAAGCCGAATTTGAGCAGGGTACCGGATCCTTTGATCTGCAAATCAGTCTGGACGCAAGCAAGCTACCCCGATCCGATTGGTCGGACCCGGATTGGAATTCCTACCAAAACATCAATTTGTTTACCGATCAGCAGGAGCGCCTGTACCTGGTGGGTACGGGTAGAGACGGGGAGGGAAACCAGGTTGGGGACTTGTTTGAGCTCCAGACAGAAAAATCGCCCCCCTCGCTTCGAAAGCTGGCCAGCAAGGTCTTTCACCCGGGGGAGCCGGTGGATTTTAAAGCCGCTGCCGGTTTGGTGATCGGTTCCGGGGGAAGCCTGGAATTGCTCGGCGCCCCCTATCAGCTGGAAGGCCGCACCCGCATTGATGTGTTTTCCTCCCACGATAAGTAATACCGGTACAAAGGTGCTGGAGGATGGGGTTTTGGCCCGCCCATCCCTTATTTTTTGTCCGTTCAGTCGATCTCCAGCACAAAGTCCCGCACCCAGCGAAATGCCCTTCCGGGGGTGTACAGAAACTGGGCCATCATGGGCACGTGGCGCTTGTTGTCTTGCCGTTTAAAATTGGGTTCGGGCTCAAATTCCCGGTAGGCAGCCAAAAATCGGGCCGTTCCTTCCAGAATACTGTCGTAGGTTTTCCCTCCCATCAGGATGAGCAGCGGTGGCATGTCGTCGCGAAGGAAGTAGATCGGCGAGGTGGCTTTCCATACCTCCGGATCATCGGTGAATGTCTTCAGGTGCGAGGTCCCCGGTGCATAGTCCTGTTCCTTGAGGTACTGGTACATATCAAGGCCCGCCGCGTCGATCAATGCGGCGCCAGCCACGGGGTTGTCTACGCCAAGGCTGTCAAAATACCGGTTAGTAAGCGTCACCAGGGCGGCGAGGTGACCGCCTGCGGAATGTCCCGACACCACGATGCGTTCGGGATCTCCGCCATAATCTGCACTATTCGTGGCCACCCAATCCAATGCCTTGGCCGTGGCCAGACCCATGGCATGCACCTGATAGGCCGGACTCAGCGGATAATCGATGATCACGGTCAAAATCCCCCGACGGGCCATTCGTCTACCGAAAAAACCGTAGCGCTCCTTATTGCCCGATCGCCAACTTCCCCCGTGAACAAATACCAGCACCGGTACAGGTTCCGCGGCTCTTTTCGGAACAAAAAGCGAAAGGCGTTTTTCGGGCATTTCCTCCAGGAAGCCCTCTTCCATGTAGGGGATGTTTTCCGTCACGGTGATCCCCCTGAACGAACAGGAGGCCAGCACCGCTAGTAGCAGCATGCAAAGATAGTTTGCCATAAAATCGTTTTAATACATACCTTTGGCGAGTAAAAAGAGGCCAATTATCCGGCAATAAAAGAAAAATCACCACATAAAGGAAATAAACCGGTAACTCGTGGGCTCCCCCTGCGGCCCCGATCCTTCTCGCAACCAAAAGGAATCTTGTTTTCCATGAAACCCGATACGTACATACCCTTCCTCGACCTGAAGGCCGTCAACCAGCGATTTGAGCCTCAATTGAGCCAATCCGCCTTGCAGGTGGTTCGAGCCGGGCAGTATCTGGTAGGGGAACACACGGAAAAGTTTGAACAGGAATTCGGTGCCTATATCGGTACCCGCCATGTCCTTGCCGTAAGTAACGGGACCAACGCCCTGGAACTCATCCTGCGCGGCTACCGGGAACAGGGGCTGCTACAGCCAAGCGACGAAATACTGGTTCCGGCCAATACCTTTATCGCCACCTTCCTGGCGATCGTCAATCAGGGAATGGTTCCGGTACCCGTAGACCCCGACCTTCAGACCTTCCTCCCGGACCTGCCTGCCCTGAAACGTTCGTTGGGTACAAAAACCAAAGCCCTGGTGTTGGTCCACTTGTACGGAAGAACTGCCTATTCGGAAGCCATTGCCGAGTGGGCAAACTCCCAGGGCCTGCTGCTGATCGAAGACAATGCGCAGGCGGTGGGAAACCAATGGAATGCCAAAAAAACCGGCAGCCTGGGCCATGCAGCCGCCCATAGCTTTTACCCTACCAAAAACCTGGGCGCCATGGGCGATGCGGGAGCCGTGACCACGGACGATCCGGAATTGGCAGCGTGCGTACGGGCCCTGGCGCATTACGGAAGTACGGAAAAATACCGGTATGCCTATACGGGATTCAATTTTCGAATGGACGAGATTCAGGCGGCGGCTTTGCGGGTGAAGTTGCCCCACCTGGACCGGGACAACCAACACCGGGCCTTGCTGGCCGCCCGTTACCTGGAGCGCCTCAGCCATCCGGATTTGCTCCTTCCGGAGCCGGAAAGCAGGCCCTTTTACCATACCTGGCACTTGTTTACCGTTTTGACGGAACAAAGGGATTCCCTGCGCTCCTATTTGGCCAAACAGGGCATCGAAACGGCCATTCATTATCCGGTACCCCCGCATCGGCAGCCTGCCTTTGCCTCCCTTTTGCAGGGGTACCGGCTGCCCGTTACCGAGAAAATTCACCGACAAACCCTCAGCCTGCCCCTTCATCCCGCCCTGAGCGAGGAACAGCAGGACTACATCATAACCTGCATCAATCGCTGGTAATCCTTAGCGCCAGCGTTTGGCAAGGGTGTGTTTGGCGAGGATTCGTTTGGCGTCGGCCTTTACCTGGGGCAGGGATTGCGCCTTCCAAATGGCGTCCCGCGCTTTTTTGGAGGCCAATTCCGGGTCCACTACCGGCAAGGGATACGTTTCCCCCGGCTTGAAACGATAAAACTGTTGCTCAATGGGCGACATTTTCCAGGGTTCGTGGAAATGCGGAAACGGAATATCCGCCAATTCCGGCACCCATTTTTTGATAAACAGGCCCTCGGGGTCCTGCTCGCGGGACTGCTTTATCGGATTATATATCCGCACCTGATTGATGCCCGTCACCCCCGCCTGCATCTGAAGCTGGGGATAATGGATGCCGGGTTCAAAATCCAAAAACAAGCGAGCCAGGTGGGCGGCCCCCTCTCGCCAATCCAGGTTGAGCTGATGCGTAAGGAAGGAAACCAGCATGGCCCGCATCCGAAAATTCAGGTAGCCCGTTGCGGTCAGGCAGCGCATGCAGGCATCCACCAGCGGCAAGCCGGTCGTTCCCTGCTTCCAGGCCTCCAACAGGACCGGGTTTTTATCGTAGCCGTAGTCGCTAAAGCCGGTATTGATCGGGGCCAGCTCCATTCGGGGCTCCATTTCAAACTTTTGGATGAAATGGCAATGCCACCGCAACCGGGATTGAAAATTCCGGATTTGACCGGCGTGAACCCCACTTTTTCGTAGGGTTTCGGTGGCCTGAAACACCTGCCGTACCGAAAGATTACCCCAGGCAAGGTAGGGAGAAAGCCGGGAACAACTCCTTCGGCTCGCTTCCGGCTTGCTAATGTGTCGGCTGTAATCGCGCACCCTACCTTCCAGAAAGCTGCGTAGGTATCGCTGGGCTTTTTTTTCACCACCCTGCTGCATGCCCGCAGGGTTGGGTGCCGGGGGCTGCTGCCAAAAGAGATCCCTTAAAAAATCAAGGCGGTCGGGATTCAAAAACGTAGCGCGTTTCCAGTCCGGATCCTCCAGGGGCTGGTGCATAAAGGCATCCCACTGCTCGGACCAGCCGCTTCGGTTTTTTCTTCCCCGTTGCACGCCCTGCTGCGGCCATTCGCACCAGCTAATCCCCTGCTCCCGGCAATAAACGGTCACTGCCTTGTCCCGTTCATAGGTGAGCCGGATGCCGGTTTCCTGATGGGAATACAGGTAGCGGATGCGAACGTGCCGCTGAATCGTCTGCAAGGCTGCAAGGACCTCCGAATACAGGGTCAGGACCTTTGTTCCCACCGGCGCAAGAGATTGATTCAGGTCGCATAACCCTTCCCAAACGAAACGCCAGTGCCGGTTATCGCTTTGGTCGGCCTGCAGCAGGGAGGGTTCTGCCACGTATACCAGCAGGATCGGAAGCCCGCGCTCGATGGCCCCTTTCAGCGGGGCATGGTCGCGCAGGCGCAGGTCTCTTTTCAGCCAAACCAGGGTAATTTCTTCCATAACCGGAAAACCATTGGTACAAATAAAAGTTTACCAGGCATGCAACAAACTAGCGAAGACCGGGACCGCATTGTGGAAATGGCTTGGGAGGACCGTACCCCCTTTGATGCCATCTTCCGACAATTTGGGCTCCCAGAAAAAGAAGTCATCCAACTGATGCGCCGCGAATTGAAAGCAAGTGCCTTTCGAAGGTGGAGAAAACGGGTACAAAACCGGGCCACCAAACACGAGAAATTGCTCCCAAAAAAGGAGCACCGGTTTAAATGTTCCCGACAAAAGCCCATCAGTCACAACCAAATCACCTGATTTGAACCCGGCCGATTGCTTCCGGGTTTATTACTCCTGACGGAATTTCTTGAATGCGTTGATTAGCCCATTGGTGGAAGCATCGTGCCCGGTGACTTCATCCGGTGAAACCAAATCGGACAAAACGGATTTGGCTAAAACTTTGCCCAGTTCCACACCCCACTGATCAAAACTGTAAATATTCCAGATCACGCCTTGAACAAAAATTTTGTGCTCGTACAGGGCTATCAAGGCGCCCAATGTGGAGGGATTGATTTTCTTTACCAAAATCGAGTTGGTGGGACGGTTGCCTTCAAACACCCGGTGCGGAGCTATTTTGTCGATGATCTCGGGGGCTTTTCCCTCTTTTTCCATCTCTTCCCGCACGTCTTTCAGGGATTTTCCATTCATCAACGCTTCGGTTTGTGCAAAAAAGTTGGACATCAACTTGAGGTGGTGATCCCCCAGGGGATTGTGGGTATGCGCCGGAGCAATAAAGTCGCAGGGCACCATCTGGGTTCCCTGATGGATCAATTGGTAAAATGCATGTTGTCCGTTGGTACCTGGCTCTCCCCAGATAATCGGACCGGTGGCATAGGTTACCGGACGGCCTTCCCGGTCGATGTATTTGCCATTGCTCTCCATATTGCCCTGTTGAAAATAGGCGGGAAAGCGGTGCATGTATTGGTCGTAGGGCAAAATGGCTTCCGATGCGGCTCCCAAAAAATTGGTGTTCCAGATACCAATCAGGGCCAGTAATACCGGTATGTTCCGATCAAATGGTTCGTTTCTAAAATGGGTATCCATGGCATGGGCACCTTCCAGGAGTTTTCGGAAATTGTCGAAACCGACGGCACAGGCGATTGTCAAGCCAATCGCCGACCACAGGGAATACCTTCCACCGACCCAATCCCAAAATTCAAACATGTTGTTGAGGTCAATGCCAAACTCGCGTACCGCATTGCCATTGGTAGAGAGGGCCACAAAATGCTTGGCCACCTCTTCTTTATCATGCGCATTTTCCAAAAACCAATCGCGCGCCGTGTGGGCATTGGTCATGGTTTCCTGGGTGGTGAAGGTCTTGGAAGCGATAAAAAACAGCGTGGTCTCCGGATTTACTTGTTTCAGTACTTCGGTAATGTGCGAACCGTCCACGTTGGATACGAAGTAGGTCGATAGGTGCGGAAACTGGAACGGTTTGAGCGCCTCTGTCACCATCACAGGACCCAGGTCACTGCCGCCGATGCCAATATTCACCAACGCGGATATGGGCTTGCCGGTATAGCCTTTCCACACGCCCTTGGATACCTTTTCCGAAAAGACCCTCATTTTTTCCAGGACCTTGTTTACTTCCGGCATGACATTTTTTCCATCCACGTAGACGGGGCTATTGGATCGGTTTCTCAAAGCCGTATGCAACACCGCCCGGTTTTCGGTGGCGTTGATCAGTTTGCCCTCAAACATGGCCTCGATAGCCGCTTTTAGCTCGGTCTGTTCGGCCAGGTCGAGCAAGGTTTGGCGGATACCGTCTGTGATGCGATTTTTGGAGTAATCCACCAGGATGTCTTTGAACCGTACCTGGTACTTTTCGAACCTTGCGGGATCCTCTTCGAACAGCTTTTTGATGGAAATGGTCTCGTTGGCTGCCTCAGTTAGGTGCTTCCAGGCATTGGTGGTGGTCGGATCTATATTTTTCATGCGTTTGTTTGTTCAGGTTTCGGGCGTAAAACTAAAAATAAAACGGTAGCTTGTGAAATTAGCCGGTCAAATTGCCGCTTCAAAAAAAACACGCAGCGGACCAAACCGGGCAACCAGGGCCCTGAAAAACAGGTGGCAGCCAAATTGGCACCCGAAAAAACTGAAAACCAGCAGGTTGTGGACACGTAAGCGCACATGAAGCATTCGTCCGTTTGCTAGTGAAGCAACCCGGTATAAAAAATTCTTGAATTTATTTAGTTAATTATTTAAAATAAAATAAAAATTAAATGAAAATGAATAAATTAGAGTCATATTCAGGACCAACCCTACAGTTATCATTGGTTTATTTTTTTAGACGTAAAATTTCTGAACATTTCTGAACCGAAGTTAATTTTAAAAGGATATACATAGACATTCACTTAGCATTCAAACCTGTATGATAGAAGCCGGCTTAAATGCGACAATAAACTGGAAATTGCACCATTTTTGCAACTGAATTGGATAGTGGTACCAAAAATCAATTACACGAAATCTTGAAAGTGATTTTGCATCTTAAAATACTTTTTTTATCCGTGACCTTTGCTGCTGTTACCTGGTCTCAGCATACGTTTGGCCAGCGGGAAGCGATTGATTCCATGAAATTGGAATTGCATGCGATTGAACGTAGCGAAAACTTTTCGCCAGACAAGCCTTACATCGATTTGATTAACCACCTGGGCGAACTGTACTACAACCTGGACCCGGATAGTACCTTTTTGTTGGGAATGAAGAGCCTGGACGCTAGCGAAAAGGTCGGCTATATCGAAGGGGTAGTGGATGCGTACCGAAACATCGGGGCCTACCACAACCTTCGCGGTGAGTACGAGCAGGCAATGGGCTTTTTTCGGGAGGGGCTGCATATTGCCGAAGAAAATCAATACTGGAAGGGGTTGGCCAATACCTACCATAGTATCGGGCTTAACTATTACGATCGGGGTATTTTGGAAGAGTCGGTCACTGCCTACCTCAAATCGCTGGAAATAAAGGAAAAGCACCTGTCCAAAATCGAGCAAAGCAGAACGCTAAGCAACCTGGGTCTGGTCTTTCTGGACATGGAAGATACCGACAGAGCGCTCAACTATCACCAAAGAGCCCTTGCGATTCGCAAGGAAGCAAACGATCAGCTGGGTATCGCTTCTTCCATGCTAAACATTGGCGACGTCTACAAACACACCGGTGCGTACGATCAGGCCCTGGAAAACTTCCAGTCTTCCCTGGCGATTGGGGCAGCGATCGACAACAAGCGATTGGCATCCGCCAGTCATTTCAATATCGGAGAGATCAATCTGGCCCAACAAAACTTTGCGGAAGCCTTGTTCCATTTCGAATCGGGTCTGAGCCTGGATCAGGAGATCAAGGACAAGGCGGGAACTGCCGAAGATTACCTGGGCATCGGTGAGGCGCAGATGAATTTGGGAAAACTGACTGCCGCCAAAAACGCTTTTCAGGAAAGCTTGGAAATGGCCATGGAAAGTAACCTCAAGTCCGTTATACAACGAGCCCACTTGTTGCTTAGCGAACTGAACGAAATGCAGCGAAATGCCACTGCAGCCCTGTACCATTTCAAGTTACACAAGGCATACCAGGACAGCATATTCAATCAGGATTCGGAAAAGCAAATTCAGAAACTTGCTGCAGAATATGCCTTCGAAAAAAAAGAAGCCGAACTCCTGCAGCAACAACGGGAAAATGAGCTTAGGAACGAGGCCCGAATGGAGCAGCGCCTGCGGATGGGTGTTACCATCATCCTGGCCATTCTATTGGTGGCCTTTTTTGTGGCCCTTCGATCGATACGCTACCAGGTGAAAGCCAGAGGCGTGGTGACCCGACAAAAAAACGAACTGGAAGCACTGAACAAAAAAATCCTCCAACAAAAAAATGAAATCGAAAAGGTGGCCAACCAGCTATTTGAAGTAAACCAAACCAAGGACAAACTCTTCAGCATCGTCGGCCACGACCTCAAAAGCCCAATCAATAGCCTCAAAGGCCTCATGCAATACGTAGTCGATGAAAAATTAAGCCAGGAAGAGTTTCTGCTGGTTTCAGCGCAGTTAAGAAACGAGGTAGAACAGGTGCATTTTACCCTGATCAACCTGCTTCATTGGGCGAAAAGCCAAATGAAAGGGATCGTGACCGACACGGAAAAAGTATCCATCAATAAAATCCTCAAAGAAAATATCAGCCTCTACAAACCGGTATCGGAAGCAAAGGACATCGCTATTATTGACCTGCTCTCGCCCCAAACCGATTGCCTGGCCGACCGGGAACAATGCAACCTGATTGTTCGAAACCTCTTGAACAACGCGCTGAAATTCACCAACCGTGGCGGACAGGTACAAATCAGCAGCAACAAAATCAATGACTCCTTTTGGGAAATAGCCATTCAAGACGACGGCATTGGCATGGACAATACTACCCTGTCCAGGTTATTCACGCCGGTTCTGAAGGAAAAACACCGATACGGTACCGCTGGGGAAAAAGGAACAGGACTCGGCCTGCAGCTAACCAAGGACTTTATCTGTAAAAACGGTGGAGAGATCCATGTGGAAAGCGAGCCGGGAAAAGGGAGTAAATTTACCTTTACCTTGCCGATCGCCTGATCGAAGGGCCGCATCCGTGAATAGTCAGCGGGTAAATTGGTATTTCGGATTATTTTTTCTTTATTGGAGAATGTAGCACGTTAAAATTAGTGCAAAATAATTGATGCAAACGTGTATGCATTTTCCTCCTTGCTGGTATCTTTATGCAGGAATTTCCCCGGAAATGGGCCAGGTGAGTACCGCAACAAAAACTGAAAAAAATGAATGATAGCTCGTTTAAAGCCTTTAAAATCAAGATAGCGATTGCGCTGTCATTGGTTTTGTTTCTGATTTTTGCAAAAAGTCTCGTGGACAAAAGCAACGTCGATGAATTGGAAGCCTCCTTTGTCTCGGTCTACGAAGACCGGCTGGTCGTTCAGGACTATATTTTCAACATCACCGAACTCCTTTTCCGCATGCGATTACTGGTAGCCGATACCGAATCCCTGGAGCAATACCTTTCGGTGAAGAAACAGGTAATGGATTACCACGATCAAATTCTGAACATCATCTCGTCCTTCGAAGAAACACACCTCACACCCAAAGAGTCGGAGTATCTGAAAGAATTCAAATCGCTAATTACGGAAAAGCTTGAAATCGAAAGTTATTTTACCGACCTGGAAGAATCGGAGCAAAACTACCAAACCACCGTGGAAAAGTTTAACACGGACTTTGAGCGGGTATTTTATGACCTGCGGGAGCTTTCAAAGATTCAGCTCAGAGAAGGAGAAAAACTCACCAACCTCAGTTACCGCATCAAAGCCCGATCCGATATCTGGATGCAATTCGAATACGCCGTATTGTTTGTCCTGCTCATCATCATCAGCATGCTGATCTATTCTTCCCGAGCCATCCGCAAAAAAGAAGAAACGGCTTAACTAACGCGCATTTTTCCGATTGGCCAGCGCAGATAGGAGAAATCCTACCAGAAAGATAACCAGGGTGCCGAAAACAATCGTCAGGTTTGCGTGAAAGGGGCTTCTAAAGGTGGCCCCTTCCTCCAGGACTACCGGAGATAAACTCATCCAACCGATAAGCGATACCCCCAAAACCACGCCAATGGCGGCATATTTTTGGCGGATGTTTTTGCCAATAAATCCCAACAAAAACAATCCCAAAATTCCACCACTGAAGATGGCAGAAAGTGCCCACCAGGCATCCAGGGCACTCGTTACCCCGTTGAAGGCAATGGCAATCACGATGCTGAGAAAGCCCATCACCAGGGAAGCGATTACCAATACCTTCATTTCTGCTTTTTCCTGTAAGTCCGGCGAGAGGTACTTTTTGAAGTGATCGGTTAGAATGATCGTTGCCGAACTGTTGATACTGGTAGAAATGGTACTCATCCCGGCCGCAAAGATGGAAGCAATCAATAAGCCAGTCATCCCTACCGGCAATCCATTGACGATAAAGTAAGGAAATACCTTATCGGCCTGTTCGCTACCCCTAAACTCCACCGGCAACAGATCCGGCAGGGCCTGATAGTAGGCAAACAAGGCCGTGCCGATAAAGAAAAACAACAAGGATACCGGTACGTACAATAAACTACCCAAAAGGGTGGATTTTACCGCCTCTTTGTCCGTTTTGGCGCTCAAATACCGCTGTACGTAGTTCTGGTCTACACCAAAATTTTGCAAATTGATAAACAGGCCATAGATCAGAATGACCCAAAAGGTGGCTTCCGAAAAGCTAAACCCAAAACTCCCGAGGCTAAATTTATTGTGGGCGGAGGCAATGGCAAACACCTGTCCGGGACCTTCGGGCATGGAAAAAAAGATAATACCCAAACAGGCCACCGCTCCGCTGATCAATATGATCCCCTGAATGGCATCGGTCCAGATCACCGCTTCAAAACCACCCATGATGGCATAGATTAGCACGCTGATTCCGGTGATGACAATGATTACCGGAATACTCCATCCGAAAAGCACATTCATTGGTAGCGCGAGCAAATACATGATAGCCCCCATCCGTGCCAGCTGCGTCAACAGGTAGCAGATGGAGGCATACGTTCTGGCCCAGGCGCCGAAGCGAGTCTCCAGGTAATAGTAAGCCGAGGGACTTTTTATACCCCGGTAAAGAGGTACAAAGAATTTCACCGCCAAAATGGCGGCAATGGGAATGGAAAGACTAAAGACAAACCCATTCCAATTGGAAAGGTAGGCGTTGCCCGGCAAGGCCAAAAAACTGATGCTACTGACAAACGTAGCAAAAATGGACATGCCGATTGCCCAGGACGGAAGCTTTCCTCCTCCCGTGATAAAGTCCTCCGAAGAGCGTTTTTTGAAATAAAACGAAGCTCCAAACAAGACAATCGCCAGCATGTAGGATAAAAAAACAACTAGATCAATAATGGGTAGATTCATACCTTACCTGAATTTGAACTTATATAGGGTTAGTGCAATAGCGGTAAGCAGCCAGTTGGGGCAACTTTTCCCGTATTTCCTCCAGCTGTGCCCCTTCGAAAGCCGTCAGTGGGGCAGCCAGGAAGCCATTTCCAAGGCCTAGAAAATGCAAGCCCGCCTTTAAACCTTTTAGAAAACTCGAGCCGTAACTTCCCAGGCTGTAAAGCTCTGCAGAAACTTCCATCACCATATCTTGCAAACGGGCCATTTCGGCCAAATTACCGGATGCTGCTGCCTGGTACAGGTCTACGTACACCTTTGGAAACATATTTGCTCCTCCGCTCACGCCCCCGTGGCCTCCCATCAGTACCGCGGATGCCAGCATTTCCTCTGGCCCCACCAGGAGGGTAAAATCAGGACGGTTGCGAAAGGCATGTACCATGGCATTGAAGTAGGGTGCATTACCCGAACTATCCTTTAACCCCAAAATATTCGGGTGCTGGGAAAGCTCGACAACGTTCGCTTGACTCAACATGGTTTTGGTATGGGAGGGCATGTTGTACAGGTAGAGCGGTAAGGGCAACTCGTCGGCCAATTTTGTAAAGTAGGCCAGGATTTCGCGCTCTCCCAATCCAAAGTAATACGGAGGCGCTGCCACCACGGCATCGGCGCCGGCATCCCGGGCAACCCCTGCCAACCGCAGGCTTTCATGAAAAGAGGTGTCGGTCACACCTACCAGCACCGGGAGGCGTTGGTCTACTTCCCTACAAGTCAGCTGTATCAATTCCCGTCGAAGATCGTAGGAAAGGTTGGTGCATTCTCCCGTGGTGCCCAGAATAAACAATCCCTGCACGCCACCCTCCATGAGGTGGGCCAGAAGTTTGGACATACCTTCTGTATCCAGGCGGGTGTCATCCTGTAATAGCGTGGCGACCGGGGGAATGATCCCCCGAAGTGGTTGATTGAGTAAGTCTCGTTGCATGTGTGTTATTCCTACTTCGTAGGGCGTTTAAAAATCAGGATTCGTTGGGAAATTTCTTATATTTTTGATGGATCGATGACTGCGTATTTCACCGATATGCGGTCGTAGGTGTACGAAAGGTGCACCATGCCGTCTTCGGCTTGTATGATGGCCGGATAGCTGTACCCCGCATTATTGGGTTCATTTTCCAAGGTCATGAAGGGATGCCAGGTTTTGCCATCATCCGAAATGGCCAGGTTGAGGATGTTTCTACCGTTGGGCTCCGCTCCTTCTTTGGTGCTGTGGTTGTAGATCAACAGGTGTCTTCCGTCTTGCAGCGTCACGGCATCCGTCCCCGAGTTGGGATTGGGTAAGGAGGTCGCCTCCACTTCCGACCAGGTCTGACCCTGATCCCTGGACCAGCTTTCAGCGATGACATTTTGCCGCGTCCGGCAAAGGACTTGCAAGGCGCCGTCTTCATGCAGCAACACACTGGGCTGAATGGC
The DNA here is from genome assembly GCF_009467825.1 of Cyclobacterium xiamenense. Classification (GTDB taxonomy): domain Bacteria; phylum Bacteroidota; class Bacteroidia; order Cytophagales; family Cyclobacteriaceae; genus Cyclobacterium; species Cyclobacterium xiamenense. Next base: position 28,246 of record NZ_WIOK01000014.1, read on the forward strand.
ATCAAATGCCACCCCATCATTGATGGGTCCGACCACCTGCCAGGTTTTTCCCCGGTCCTTGCTAATTTCAAAATGCACTTTCCAGAAGGTTTCCCCATCCGATTCCACTTCCGTACTGGAAGGGCTGATTATCGTGCCGTCTTCCAGCTGTACCGGCTTGTTTTTGACAGGACCCAGCAGGGGGCCAATCGCCGGGTGCTCGCCCAACCTGCTGGGAGCAGACCAGGTTTTGCCGTTGTCTTCGGAGGTAATCAGCATTCCCCACCAATCCCGGGGGGTAGGCCCCACCTTGTAAAACAACATTAACGGTCCCTCCTCCGGCTGAAAAAGCACGGGATTCCAGCAAGGGTACCGCAAGGTGTCGTTTTGCACGCCATTGGCCACTTCTTCGGGCCAGGACCAGGTACCGTTTTCCAAATGGCTTACCCGGATACCTACGTCCGGATTGCGCTCATGGGTTCCGGAAAAAAAGGCGGCCACGATACCTGCCGGTGTCTCCACCAACGTGGAAGCATGTACCTGAGGCGTGGGCCGGTTGTCCAGCGGATAAATCAACTCCGCATGTACCAGTGCCCCTTCACCGACCTCGGCTTTGGGCGGTAGGTAGTAGTTTCCCGTAATGTCGTTTGCCTCCTGTTCTTGCCGGGATTGGGAAGTATTCTCCCCGGATCCACAACCAACCAATGTCAGGGCCATTGCGGAAGCCCCCGTAACCGTTGCGAAAACCATTTTTACTCGATACCACATAATGCTGTTTTTATTCCTAGTTCGTCCATGGCTGCGGCTTTTGCAAGGCATGCCTCCAGCGCTTTTTCTTTACTGGTCGCGTAGACCACCTGAATGTGGTTGGCCTTGTGCCGCGCCATCATTTGATCCCTGCTCACGCCATCCAATACCCCGTGCATGATGGGCCATTGGGGGGTGGTCAGGTCCCAACGGCGTTGGGTTTCCTCGGCAGGTAATTCGGCAACCTCTCCCGTACCCAGGTCGCAGTGCAGCCGGTCGTTCATGATGTACACACGGCTCCAGACAATGTGCCCGGGTTTGCTAACGCCCTTGAGGCTGCCTCCGCCCAGGTGAAAATACATGGGGGGCTGCCGTTCGCTACTTGCCCCGGCATATCCTCCTGCAAAATGCGAGGCCGGAGCCGCCCCGGAAATCAGAAAGACCCAGACAAAGGCATCTCCTCCTGCAAGCGGGTAGTCCTCCCCATAGCGGAGATCATGCAGGGTATTGTCCCCTTGCATGCCCAGTTTTTCCCAAAGGCGGTAGGTCAGCAGGCTGTCCAGTCCGGCACATTCGTCCACCTCATTGAAATGGGGAAGCGCTTTTCCTGGATGGATTTCCTTCCCGTCCCGTCCCAGGACTGGCGGTCGTTCCGTACAATTCAGCAGCCCCTCCGCCAAATCGCTGGCAGGCGCTAAATCCTTTAATCCTTGCTGGTACTGAATACCGATGGTATCGCAGCCAAATTCCTCCGCAAGCCGCAGGGCGGCAATGTACATCTTGCACTGCTCCAGGGTTTGCGCTTTGGTGAGCTCCGTGGCGGGATCCGATCCCCAGACAAAGGTCATCCCCCGGTCCAGTAACCAATCCAGCACCTGCGCTGCCTCTTCCTCCGTAACCGTTTTCATGGCGGCATAGAGCGTAGACTGGCTTAGCCGTTCTTTGAAGACGCCGGTGGGATGCAGCAAATGATCCGGAATAATGGCGTTGAACATGCCCATGCAGCCCTCGTCAAACACGCCCATAATGGCCTTCTGTTTCCGAAATTCCCGGGCAAAACGACGACCCGTTTCGGCGGGTCCATTTGGAAAAGCTGCAGTGTCAAAGTCCCGTACATGACCAAGGTCATGGGTCACTTTTCCGGAGTGAATCCACTCCTTCAGGCCATTGAGAAAAAAGTCGTCGCTAAAATCCCGACTCCAAAGGCTGGAATAGGACACGCTGGCTTTGGTAAGCGATCCATTCAGGTTTAGCATTCCCACCAGGCCAGGCCATTGCCCGTCCCAATTGGCCAGTGTCAAAATCGGTCCCTTATGCGTCGTTAATCCTGCCAAGACGTGGTGGGAATACTGCCAGACACTTTCGGCCACGACCAGGGGCTTCGCCGGATCCAGGTCGCGAAAAACCTGCATGCCCATTTTCTGGGAATCGATGAAACCATGCCCTTTTTCGGCGTCATAGGGATGAGCGCGGATTACCCGCACCCCCAGTTCGCTGAAAACGCGCACCAGCTTTTCCTCCATTTCTTCCTGCGCCGGCCAACAAGTTTGGTTGGCAGCCAATCGCAGGTCGCCACTCGCAATCAGGTAAATTTCGTCTATCATATGCATTTTTAGTTATTTGCTTCCGTACATGCCGGTACCTTGAGTGATTCTTCTTCCTGCTTGGGAATACTACGCCGAATTCTTCCAATCAGGCCCATGCCTGACCAAAAAATTTGCGGCCGGTCACCGGCTTATTTCAGTGGGTTTTCGTACCAAATTACTCCCAGACCCTTTTTGCTTCCGTCTGCGGCCGTTTCCTCGGAAGTAACCAGGTCCAGGTCTCCGTCTCCATCCAGGTCGATTGCCGTGACAAAATCGTATTTGACGCCTGCTGCTCCGCTAATGTCCAACAGTCCCGGGGAATCCGACCGAAAATCCATCAGCGCAGCCAGCCCGGATTTTCCCAGGGCCCCTTCAAAGGAGAGCACCAGATCCATTTTCCCATCCTGATCCAGATCGGTCAACAGGGCCGATTTGCCCCGGGTTCCCAGACCTTCCGGATAAGCCTGCTGCTCCCAAAGCCACTGCTTCCCCTGCCGGTAAAACTGCGTCCAGCCTCCAAGCAGATCCGCAACAACAATGGCCTGTGGCGAGGCACCCGTATCGGGTTCCAGACCCAAAAACATGGGTTCACCGGATCGCACGCCCAGCAAATGAGGCCTCCAGGCGCCACGAACTCCGGACGCACCCGGATTTTCAAACCAGCGGAGGCCACGCAGGGAACCTTTCCTATCCGTAATCAACACGTCGGGTGTGCCGTTTCCGTTCATGTCCACCCATTCGATGGACATGATCCAACCCGCAGGAGAAATCTCGTGGTACACCCAACCCTCCATGTTTCGCGGATCTACCGGCGCCTCCAGCCAGCCCACGGTCCCGTTGGGATCCTTGGATCCGACGAGCAAATCCAGACCATGGATACCATCCACATCCACGGCCCTGCCAAACATCCAGCGGGTCGTACCCAGGGTAACTGGAATATCTTCGGACCGCCAGGCTTTCGAATCCAGGTATTTTTCCGGGTCAGCAGGAGCCCAGTGAATGGTCACTCGCTGATGATCTCCTTCCGAACAGGTGATCAGGTCCATTTGCCCGTCCCCGTCCAAATCGGCGGCAAACGCATCCTCCACATCCGGTGCCGGTACCTCCACGTACGGCCAGGGCTGCCTGGGGTCTGCTGGCTGCAGGTACAGACGGGCCACCCCGCCTTCTTCCCAGCCTACCGCCAGGTCCAACTTGCCGTCACCGTTGACATCGGCGGTTTTGGTACCGTCCGAGCCAAGGGAGGTATTGTCGATCGTATGCCGGATCCAGGGAGTAGTATCCGCAAAACCCTGCTCCTCCTGAGCAAGGCCCGCCAGCGGAAAAAACGCCAGAACCACTAATTCGCTTAGCCGTATGCCAGTCTTCATTCGGTTTTTGATTTGCTACTGATGATTTTTCGGGAAGTAAACACCCGGTACAAGGCTTCGTCGTGGGCGCTATCCCAAATGTCCGCTTCTCGGAAAGAGACCTGCACGATTTCCCGTTCTCCTGTCCGATCGCGGTCGTACACCAGGTGAATGGTTCCGTCTTCCGCCTGCTGTCCATCCGGATAAGAGACACCGGGGCGTTGGTCCAGCAACAGTCCACGGGACCAGGTAAGCCCATCGTCCCGGGAAACAAAGGCCATCAGGTGGGATCGCCCGGTGCGTTGGGTCAGTGGACCGTGCTTTACCAAAAGTAGGTTTCCGGAATGGAGGCGGCGAATAAAAAACCGGGCACTTGGGTGGGCAAACAAGGAGGGCTGCACCGGAGACCAACGCGCTCCCTGGTCCGTGGAATAGCTTTCGCCGATGCCGTAATTGGTGCGAAGCAGGGCCCAAATCCTCCCGTCTTTTTTTTCTACAAATTGGTGTTCGTCGTAGACCCGGTTTGCTGGCGGCACGTGAATGGCGCCCTTTAGCTGCCAGGTTTTTCCACGATCTGCGGATACCACCATTCGGGCACTGTTGTCAGTCAATCGCCAGGTCGAGGCTGGCAAAGCCCATTCCCCGGTACGCAATACCGTGGGCTTACACATCATAATGCCATCCGTCAGCCGTTGGGGAGTGGACCAGGTGGCTCCGCCTTCGGAATCCAGATCGGCTGTCATGGCCCAAACGCCCGCCTCGGTACCGTCCATCCCGATGGTTTGGGCCCAGAATACCCATAATCTGCCCGTTGGATCCATCCATATCTCCGGATCAAAGGCCCGGACTGCTCCGGGTCCATCCGGATCGATCACCAGCAGCTCTTCCCAGCTATTGCCGGCGTCTTTGCTGTGGGCCAGCACCACGTAATTGTTTTCGTCTTCCCCGGGACTCGGTCCGGCGTACCAAACCGACCACATTTGCTGCCCGTCCCCTGTAAGAGCCAGGCTGGGGATACCGGAAAATCGACGTTGATCCGGCTGGTGTCGCGGTGCGTAGCTACCTTTGAGATACACTTCGGGAGCCTGCAAGTAGGCGCGGTTTTCCTGTGCCAGGGAGGGGAAAATCACATAAAAAAGGCCTGAAAGAAAGAAGGCTGCGGTTATTTTTGGTTTCATGCGGGGTTTATTCGGTCTACTGCTGAAAAATACACCAAGATTTTCCGCTTTGAAAGAAATTTCCGTTAAATGTGACCGTTCCTTACAAAAACACGTATTCTGAGGGATTAATTTTCTATATTCATTCCTTAATCTGGAAAAACATAAATTTTGCAATGGACCCGTTACACGTAAACAGAAGAAAATTCATCAAAAGTAGTACTGCCCTCATGGCGCTGACCAGTGTGGGGGTACAGGCCATGCCCTGGAGGGCACGAAAATCTCCCTACAAAGTCGGATTGATCGGAACTGGCTGGTATGGGAAAAGTGATTTATTCCGATTGATTCAGGTGGCCGAGGTAGAGGTCCTGGCCCTGGCAGATCCCGACCAAAACCTGCTGGACGAAGCCGCCGTACTGGTCAGCCAACGGCAGACCTCGGGAAATACGCCAAAAAAATACACGCATTACCGGCAAATGCTGGAGGAAAACGAACTGGACATCGTACTGGTAGGCAGTCCGGACCATTGGCATGCCCTGCAGACCATTGACTCCATACAGGCGGGTGCCCACGTATATTTACAGAAACCCATCAGTGTAGACGTGATCGAAGGGGAAGCCATCCTGGCAGCGGCACGCAAACACAACAAGGTGGTGCAGATCGGCACCCAACGCCGGAGCACCCCCCATCTGGTGGAGGCAAAAAAGAACATCGTGGACAAGGGCTTGTTGGGCAAAGTATCCCATGCCGAAATGTGCTGCTACTACCACATGCGGGCCAACGGGGAACCGGAGGTGCAACCGGTACCCGATTTTTTCGATTACGAGCTATGGGTAGGTCCGGGTCCCATGAGGCCCTTCGACGGGCTTCCGCACCGCCGTTGGTGGCGTACCATGATGGAGTACAGCAACGGCATTACCGGCGATATGTGTGTGCACATGTTTGACGCGGTACGGTGGACCCTGGGTCTGGGCTGGCCCAAAAGTGTGTTTGCTACCGGAGGAATCTACGTGCAAAAAGGCGGAAAATCCACCACTGCCGATACCCAGACGGCAACCTTTCATTACGATGAACTGGATTGCGTGTGGACCCACCGCTCCTGGGGTACTCCCCAGGATCCGGAATATCCCTGGGCCTACAAAATTTATGGGGATAAAGGAACCCTTAAAGCTTCCGTCATGAAGTACGAATTTATTCCTCAGGGAGGGGGTGAGGTGATCAAAGGAGACGTAGTCTACGAACGGGAACGCTACCCGGAAGATCTAAACGAAAAAGACATTGAACTCCACGCAGCCCCCGCTACCCGGGATCACATGCGGGATTTTCTACGGGCCATCGAAGAGGGCGGACGCCCGGTCGCTGACGTGGAAGAAGGCCATATTTCTACTGCCAGTTGTATTCTGGCAAACATGTCCATGGAACTGGGCCGACCCCTGGCATACGATCCCGAAAAACGAATGGTGATCGGCGATGAGGAGGCCACGCGCTTGCTGCGGCGCCCTTACCGGGCTCCCTATCAGCATCCGGATCCCAACTTTGTGTAATACCAACCGGCCTGTTCAACAAGGACAGGCCTTTTCTCATACCCAATCGAACCAAACCATGATACGCAATTCTTCATATATTTGCTTTGTGGGTGTGCTTTGCCTGTCATTCGGGCTGCTCAGCTATCCAGTCTCCCAGGCTGTAGCCCAAACAACTGTGGCGATAACGGGAGAAAAATTCTACATCAACGGCCGCCCCACCTATCCCGAGAGAACCTGGAAAGGCCACGCCATCGAAGGCCTGCTCATGAATAGCCGCATGGTGCAGGGGATTTTTGACGACCTGAATCCAGAAACGGTGAATCGGTGGAAGTACCCGGATACCGAAGTGTGGGATCCCGACCGCAATACCCGGGAATTTGTTGCGAACATGGCCGAATGGAAAGCCCATGGCCTGTTGTCGTTTACGCTAAACCTTCAGGGAGGAAGCCCCGAAGGCTACAGCCGGAATCAACCCTGGCACAATTCCGCATTCACGGCAAGCGGAGAATTGCGGCCTGCCTATCTGCAACGGCTGAAGAAAATCCTGGACGAAGCGGAGCGGCTGGAGATGGTGCCCATTCTGGGATTGTTCTATTTTGGACAGGACCACCGCCTGGCGGATGAGGCGGCTGTCATCCGGGCGGTAGACAATATCCTGAACTGGCTACACATGCAGGCCTACAAACACGTACTTATCGAAGTAAATAACGAGTGCAACGTTCGCTATACCCACGAGATCTTGCAACCGGACCGGGTACACGAATTGATCCTACGCGTGAAAGCCAACGAAAAAAACGGCTTTCGCTATCTCGTCAGCACCAGCTATGGAGGCGGATTTATTCCCTTACCCAATGTGGTGAAGGCGGCCGATTTTCTCCTCATCCATGGCAACGGCGTATCGGATCCGGACCAGATCGTGGAAATGGTACGTAAAACCAAATCGGTGGAGGGCTACCGGGACATGCCCATTGTATTCAACGAGGACGATCATTTTGACTTCGATAAGGACTGGAACAATTTCATAGCGGCGGTATCAGCCGGAGCTTCCTGGGGTTTCTTTGATTTCCGAATGGAGGGCGAGGGCTTCGAACAAGGCTATCAGAGCGTACCCGTAGACTGGAGTACGGGATCAGACCGAAAAAGAGACTTTTTTGCCCTGCTTCGGGAAATCACGGGGTATTAAAAAAACCCACCGGTCAGATGTCCGGTGGGTTTATAAATGGCAACGTTTGTCTGTTTAAACCTTGAAGCCTTCGCGGTAGGTTCTTCCCACAAACTGATTGGCTTCTTCCAAATTGGTGATGCGCATGTTTTCTCCGTCCCACAACAGCTTTTTACGGCCAAAAAACTCGGCCTGTCCCTTGCTGTTTTCTCTACGAAGCATGTAGCTTCGGATGGCCAGGTTGCCCATCAGGACCGTCTCGGTCATGGGGCCGGCATAGTCAAAGGAGGAGGTAAGCGCCTTGTGTTCGGGGCTGTTGAATCCCGCCTTGCAAGCGTCCACCCATCTGCGCTGGTGACCGTATTCAGGCTCGTCGTTTTTCTCTACCTCCGGACCAAATTCGGTGGTGCCGTCGTTTAGGTACAACTTGGGCATAAGCGGCGAGCTATCGTTGATATTGGTAGAAATGATCCCCTTCTCTCCAATGATCAGCACCCCATTGGCGCTGTTTTTCCCGCCAATATCGTCGTCTGCAGGGATGATATCGGGGTGGGAAGGACGAATCCCCCCATCACTCCAGGTCATCTCAATGGGTGCACGGCTTTTGACCGTCTCGTCAAAATGCAAGGTGATAAAAGAAGCAGGAGGACAGCCTTTGGGATAATAATCTGCCGTCCACATATCGGTGTATATGGAGGCCACGCTGCATTCCGCATCCGTTGGGTACTTCAAACCAAGGGTACGGAAGGGAATGTCGATCAGGTGGCAGCCCACATCACCGAGAGCGCCGGTTCCGTAATCCCACCATCCCCGCCAGTTGAAGGGGTGGAGATTTGGGGTGTAGGGAATGTACTCGGCAGGTCCCAACCACAGGTCCCATGCCAAATCGTCCGGCTTTTTGGCGGGAGCTGGCTCCGGAAAAGGAATTCCCTGTGGCCATACGGGACGGTTGGTCCAAACCTGAACCTTGGATACCTTGCCAATTTTGTCGTCATCAACCCATTTTTGCACCATGTCCAACAGTGGATTGGAGCCACCCTGATTTCCCATTTGGCTGACGATTTTGTTCGTTCGCGCCATTTCGGTCAGCATTCTCGCCTCCCGGATATTATGCGTCATGGGCTTCTGCACGTATACGTGTTTGCCACGCTCCATGGCATAGGCAGCGGCAGGGCCGTGTACATGGTCCGGTGTAGAAATGGTCACCGCGTCGATGTCCTTTTCCTTATCGAGCATCTCCCGGTAATCGCTGTACCGTTTGGCATTGGGAAAATTCTCTACGGAGCGGGAAGCAGAACCCGAAAAATCAACGTCACAGAGGGCAACTACCCGCTCCCGGCCATTGACCGATGCGTTTTTAATATCGCTGGCGCCCTTTCCCCCCGCACCGATGGCAGCGAGATTTAGCTGATCGCTGGGCGCCGTATACCCCACTCCTCCCAACACGTGGCGAGGAACAAAAATGATGGAAGAGGCAATCGCCGCATTCTTAATAAAAGATCGCCTGCCGGGATCCGATTTTTCTTTCTTTGGTGATTTCATGGTTATTTCAACTTATTGATTGGATAAAAACTTAATGTATGTAAAATTTGCGGTACTTTTTAAATCTGGGCATCAAAAATATACGCCTGGCACCTCGTTTACGGCAATTTGCCTCGCTGTTATTTCCATAAATGGTTGAATTCAGGGATGAACTAACATACCCCTGTCTTCGATTGCTTGTCGACCGATCATTTTTCAATCGATTCCAGGTACAGTTGCTCCACTTTAGCCCTGGCCCAAGGTGTCTTCCGCAAAAAAGTTAGACTGGACTTGACAGAAGGATCGTGGGTGAAGCACCGAATGCGAATCCGCCTACCTAACGCTTCCCACCCATAGGTTTCCTGCAAATGTACGACCATATCTTCCAATCGAACTCCGTGGAGCGGATTAGCGGGTTGGGAGGCTGACTTGTCTTTCATTCCAATAAAAATAAGTGTTCCGGGCAGTTTCTCCTAGCGAACGCTTGTAAAAAAAATACGGGCAATTCAGGAATTGTCTTCCTGAAATTGCCCGTATAGGTGTTGGTACGTGTACCTGTCCTTACCTGATTAAGGCAGGAAGCGTGGGATTTTTCTCGAAATCAAAGGTTATGGGTAAAACCGACAGCGAAGCGACTTCAACGTTCTCCACTTCTGCAGGTTCCCATTCCCCGGAGGTAGCTTTGATCGCTTTAATGGCTTGCGCTTCCATGTCTTTCAGGTAGCGTTCCATGGAAGTTTCGATATTGCTGGTAGTCGTCGCAAAAGGAATTTCTCCATTCTCATCAATTACGAACTTCACGAAAATCGTTCCTTCCAATCCCCAATTTTTGGCGGTCTCCGGATATTCCAGGTTACTTAGAACCGTAGTGCGTAGGGCTTCTTCTCCCCCCTCGAAATCGGCTTCTTCGTCCACCGAGTAAAATACGCCCATCCGGTTGGCTTTACTCTTCATCTTATTTCGATTGCTCTTCAGATCAAACATGATCACTTCCAATTTCTTCCGGTCAATTTCATTGTCCACACCGGTAACTACTACGTCATCTAGTTCTCCATCCTTCATCTTATAGGAGTAGGAAAACGCCGGATAGTCCTTGATGATTTCATTGATCTGAAACATGTAATTCATGTTCCGATCTTGCATACGCTCTAATTCGCTGCCGGACAGTTTGCTGTCGTCCTGTTGCGCTTGTGCCCCGGCGCTGAGCATAAATACAAACAGAAGGGTGACAGGTATGGATACTAATTTCATTGCATTGTGTAACGTTTTCATGACATTGCTTTTTTTGGTTCTAAAATCTATTCATCATCCAACCAGAGCCTTGAATACGGACCTGGCCGGGCACTCCGATGGAAAATACAATTGGGTAGTTTTACCTGTGGCCGGTACAAACTAACCAAATTAGCAACCAGAGTGCTTTTCTAGTTCGGATAGGTAACTCCCAAGGACCATGCCATTAAGCGGTATTTCAATTAAAAAATAAAATTTTATTCGGAAAAATAAATTTTTTCTTCTTATTCTACATTACCCCCCTGACTTCAATCGCTTTGCCTCGGAAAAATGCAGTTTCTCCTTTTCTCTTGCCTTTTAAGGCTTGCACCAATGGGGAGGCGCTGCTAACGCCCTGAATTTCTTGGCTACGGAAGACCATTTTCCCAAACGAAGCAGATACCCAGACCCACCCAATATCCAGTACAACCAGGGCTCCTTCGCGGACGATGAACGCCGGTTCCACCGAGAGTTTCTGCACTGCGGATTCCCACTGCGCAAGGGTCTGCCATTGCTTTTCGAGCAAGGTGCGGCTCTGCCGAATGCTTTCCCTTCCCGTCTCGTATTTATCGCCGGCACTACTTTTTGTATCGGTCGAAGCCGCTTCCTGCAGCGCCAAAAGCTGCGTTTGCAGTTCTTCTTTCTTTTGCTGCAGGCTATCCAACGCCTCTTTTTTCAGGCCGGCCTTGAATTCCCGAATGGCATCCGGGGATTGTTCGTTCAGATCGATTGGTTCCAATGGATGGGGTTAGGCGTTCATCAGGGTTTCGATTTCTTCGGGATCAATGGGAATATTTTCCATCAAATCGGTGTACCCGTTGTCTCCAATCACGATATTGTTTTCCAACCGAATGCCCATTCCTTCCTGCGGAATGTAAATCCCCGGCTCTACCGTAAGCACCATACCCGCCTGCAGGGGCTCGTACATGGTGCCGACATCGTGAACGTCCAATCCCAGGTGGTGGGACGTTCCATGCATAAAATAGGTCTTGTAGGCAGGGTTTTCCGGATCCTGATTGCGGATATCGGTTTGGTCAAGCAGACCCAGGCTCACCAACTCGGATTGCACGATCAGTCCCACTTCTTTATGATAGGCTTGTATGGTTATTCCTGGCCGCAACAGGTTCATCGCCTCCCGCTGTACCCGCAGCACGGCATCGTACACCTGTCGTTGCCGTTTGCTAAATCGGCCGCTGACCGGCAAGGTGCGGCTCATATCGGCGTTGTAATTACCGTATTCTGCGCCTACGTCAAAAAGCACCAGGTCTCCGTCCTGGCAAACCTCGTTGTTTTCGATGTAATGCAGCACACAGGCGTTTTTTCCCGAGGCAATGATGGGTTCGTAGGCAAAGCCACGACTGCCGGATTTCACGAACGCGTGTACAAACTCGGCTTCGATCTCGTATTCCCGGACTCCCGGCTTCACAAAGGCCAACACCCGCCGAAAGGCCTGTTCCGTTAGGTCACAGGCTTTTTGAAGTTGGGCGATTTCCTCCGGCTCCTTTACGCTACGAAAGGCATGCATCATGGGCGAAACGCGGTGGTATTCGTGCAGGGGGTGGCGTTCCTTGCAGGATTTGATAAACCGGGCATCCCGGGTTTCTACGGTGACATCGGCACGCAAGTGATCGTTTGTATTGAGAAATACGTGCTTGCTAAGCGCCATTAAGGTGTGGAAGATCTGTTCAAAATCCGTTGTCCACTTCACGGTACGGATTCCCGAAAGGGAAGTGGCCTCCGCTTTGGTCAATTTAGGCCCTTCCCATACGGCAATGTGTTCACTCGTAGGCTTTATAAACAGGATTTCCCTTAGATTAGGATCGGGGAAGTCCGGGCAAATCACCAATACGGTTTCTTCTTGGTCGACACCACACAGGTAGAGCAAGTCGTTGTTTTGCCGGAATCTCATGGTTCCGTCTGCGTTGGTAGGCAGTATATCGTTGGAATGAAAGACGGCAATAGCCTTAGACGGCAGCTTATTCTCGATTTTTTTACGGTTCTTCTTGTAAAGCGAGGCGGGAGCCGGTTGGTATCTCATGTGGTCATCGGTTTTTGCAAAGGTAAAAAATATACCCGCCCGGCACATTGAATTTACCGGGTATTTAAAAGAAATCCCTCGTAGAAAGTAAATGACTTCGGAACCTGCTTTTTTGCGGATTTGCCTTACCTGGCATCCACCCCAAAAAGATTGAATACATCCCGCGAACCGTCCAACGTGACTGCATATTCGCCGGGAGGTAAAGCCTCTATTTCCAATAAGTAGGACGAACTTTCCTATTTTGAGGCGGTAAATGGAATAAAATCAATATCCGCGGCAGTAGTTTTATTAAAATTAACGGTGCCTGTGGTAATTAATCGTCGGTTTTTATCCGGGTCGGACTCAAGTAAAAACACATGTATGATTTCGATGGGGTCCCGGGTGTTTTGGTCTGCTTTGACCAGCAAACGGACATTTTCACCAGCTTCGGTTCTCACAGGACTCTTTGCCCTATCGACCAGATTCATGCCTTTCGCTTTCGACACCCCAAACAGGGCCAACCCAACACTGGCTTTTGACCCGGTAGACGCTTTTTGCTTTTCCAGCGGTTCTCCTAGCTGCTCGGTCCTAACCAGAAGAACGATACCGGAAAATTCCGGCTCTGCCACCTGCCACCTGTACCTGCCGAGCGATTAACGGCAGCAGGCTTGACAGAAAGAAGAAAAATACCAGCAACTTTTTCATGGGGCATCTTGGGTTTAGTCGGGAATCGGTGCGAAACACCTACCCGATGAGGTCAGGAATTCTCCCCATTTACCGCACAATTACCCATTCTGAAAGAAGTAATTCACTGATTTACAATCAATACCACCCATTTTTACGGAAAATTCCCAGTATTTTCAGTAAAAGATGATCGGCCAGGGTCAATCGTCTACCAATGTATCCGTGCCTGCCGAAAAGGCCCAGTCCAGAAGTACTTTGGAAACACTTACCAAAATCCCCGTCGCCACCGCCCAGGCCATGACCTCTTTCATCGAGTTTTCCGGACGGTAAGGGCTCGTTGGTGGTGTTTTTCCTGTGGTTTTTTCCCAGGACTTTTCCAGCCCTTTCCGGATAAGGTAACCACCTGCCAGTGTCAGGCCAGAAATGGCCAGGGATTGGATGAATTTTTTATCGTCGGTCTTCATGTGATGAATGGTTTACAACTGCTGACAAATACACTGGGAAAATCGTGCCAGTTTAGCGCAATCGAGACCATCAAAAGGGGTTATACTTTGATGTACACCCCTCGCTTATCCATTATCCAGCCGACCAGCCAAATAAGCAGCATAAATGCAAGTGCGAACGATAAACTCGCTGTTTTTGGGGGTAAAATCCCGGTGAAAAAGCCCTCATAGATCCAGTTTTTCAGGGAAGACCCCTTCACGGGAACCATGAGCAGGATCCGTACCAAAACTCCCGAAAGCACGTAAAGAAGCAGGGGGTTTCTACCAAAAACCTCAAAGAAGTAGGCCCAGCTTTTCCAATTTTTGATCTCCAAAAGATAGACAAGCAACCCAAGAAGGGCCGTGACGTAACCCACGGATACCAGAACAAAGGAACTGCTCCATATCTTCTTATTGATGGGAAAAAGGAGATCCCAGGCGTAGCCAACGACCAATAGCAGGACTGACAGTGCCAGTAGGCGCACTACCGTTTGTACCTGTGCCCCTTGCCGTTTGATAAAAAGCCCCACGGCATAGCCTGCCAGCACGTTCACCACCGCGGGAAGGGTACTCAACAAGCCCTCCGGGTCAAAGGGTATCCCCTCGCCCCGGTACAGATTTCCCGCGCCGATCAGCCAAAGATCCAGTTTTCTGGCGGCATTTCCCTCCAGGGAATAGGGATCCGCACCCGGATCCCCAAAGAAAAACATCAGGCCCCAATACCCGAGCAAAGTCGCCGCGGCGATGGCCAGGCACGTCCGGAGGCTTAGAAAGTATACCAAGGTGGCTGCTATGCCGTAACAAAGGGCAATGCGCTGCAACACCCCCAGTACACGGATGGAAGTAAAATCATACGGCACGGGATTCCCGTCTATGATTCGAAAAAACGGAAAGGCCGTAAGCAACAGCCCGATCAGAAAAATAATGGCCGTTCTTCGGATCACTTTTTTAAAGTAAATCGCCCCTCCCCGGTCGCGTAACCTCGCCAGGCTAAAGCTCATGGCATTTCCTACCACAAACAAAAACGATGGAAAAACGAGGTCCGTAATGGTCAATCCGTGCCAGGGAGCATGCAGAAAAGGGGCAAAATTGGTAGACCAACTGCCGGGCGTGTTGACCACGATCATCAGGGCGACGGTGAGCCCACGGAGTACATCCAGGGATTGGTAGCGAGTCGATTGCTGCAATGGATTCATGGCGTAGAATTGGCTTTGAGGTTGTGGAAATTAACTACCGGACAACCGGTCTATTGTATCAAACATTCGAATAAAGGTTACCCATGGCTGCTCCTGCGCTTCCTCCCCGGGATTCTCGGATTCCGTGTACCGGGTATATCCTTCCATAAACGAAGCAGCGCCCGACCAGACGGTCAACATCACCCCCTGGAACCGGTCCTTCAACTCGGGCGTTTGGTACCTTCGGTAGCGATACATATCCTCCACTTGCATCTCACCAACCTCAGGCTTCCGCCAGGAACAGCTAATCACGTCAAAGCCTTTCATGGCAAAAAGTACGGGCGTTTGATCCGGGCGCTCGTAATGCCAATCGCAAATGACCACATCTTTTGGAATCAGGTCAATGGCCCGGTGCGTATTGTTCATGCTGGCTTCCCACATGCCAATTCCCGTGGTCTTGCCATCAATCAGCCGGTCTCCCCAAATCCAAAGCCGTGTATTTGTCCGGCTAAGGTGATTGCGTATGCGGGTCACTTCTCCGGCAAAAAGCTCGGCCTTGTCTCTTCCGTTGCAGCGGGGACACCGATCGTCTCCAATGTAAAAGACCTCGTCCATCCCCGCATGAAAGGCATCCGTTTCGAATACCTCCACAATCTCATCGACCAGGTCAAACACCACGCCGTGGACCTCCGGATGCAGGGGGCAGTAACTTTTGCAGTAAAGCCCATCCGGATTCGGCCATTCGTATTCCTCCGGAAGTTGCACATGCGGGGTTTCGTCAAATTCAGGGTACATCGCCAACAAGTTGCCCAGGCTGGACGCCCAGGATTGATGCCCCAACAAATTGATCTGGGGGATGAGTTTGATCCCATGACGGGCGGCCGCAGCCACGAGTTTTTTTACCTCGGTTTTCGAAAGCACGTCCTCGTTACGCAATTCCGGATGCGATTCGTAGGCATAATTAAAATCCACCCGCAACAGCAAGGTATTGACGCCCCGCGGTGCCAGTACCTGCTCCATGAAGGCTACAAAGGAATCCACCTCTCCCGCCTGCGGAGCAGCAATGGCAAGTCCCCGAATCGGCAGGCCTGCCGTGGTTTGCCGGGCATGCAGGGATCCTGCAACGAAATAAACCAGGCAGCTGCTTACCCATACAATGACCGAATGCCTCATTTTTTACGATTTAAAGGTAAATTTAAATTTTTAAACGCAATTTTCTCCGCTCCAAAAACCCTGCAAGCTGTATGATGAGCCAGGCATATAGCAGGGATTTCAATATCCCAGGCAGTCCGGTCCGCAACACCTCGGGCAAAACAAGCCCCGTAATGCTCAACAGCCCATAATGGATGTAGGGAAGCAAATAACAGGTCAGCGTACTGGTCCCGGCCGCCCGTATTCCGTCAAACCAATGCTTCTTCTTGTACTGCTCGACCAGGACAATCAACAGGCCAAAAACAGCCATACTAATCGCAATACAAATCAATACCCAGGATGGGGAAGAACCAATCTTGTGAATGCCCCACAGGGGTCTACTCGCCAGACCAAGAAAAAGGAATACCGCCGCCAAGCCGGAAAGGACGAACCAAAAGTGGTCCTGCCTGCCTTGTTTGAACTGGTCCCGGTAAAACCCGCTTACCAAAATGCCCGCCAATGCTAAGGCTGGCGTCGCCCCATCGTCAATGAGCCAAATATAGGGTTTGATTACCTGTAAAAACGCCAGCATATCCAACTTTGCCAGCACACTGAACCCCATGCAGAGCAGAAATGCCAGGCCTATCCAAACCTGTTTCCCCCGGCTGAGAAGGTAAACCAGGGATGCAATTAGGTAAGCCCAGCCAATTAATCCCAATATCCCCCACCAGTAAAAGCCCATCCAAATGGGCGCATCGCCCGCGCCTCCCTGATAGCTGGCTGCCAAAAAAACCAACAATCCCCATCCCAGGGTTTTTCCTACCCACTTCCTCCGTTGTTTCTCCGGCACTTTTGGGTAGTCCAGCCAGATCAGGAAAAAGGACAGGGTAAGTAGTATCTGCCACACCGCTTTGGGCAACAGGGCTCCTTCGGCCTGGTAGGACTCCAGGTTGACGTGAAACACCCCCATGATCAGCAGCGCCAGGGATCTGCTCACTATATGCAACAGAATTTGGGAGGTATTTTCGCCCTTTTTCCACCGGTTATTGATGGCAAGTGGAATGGACAATCCCACAATAAATAAAAAAGCGGGGAAAACCACGTCTGACAGGCCCATTCCGTCTACCCCGGCAGGCACGTGCAGCAACCACTCGGGCACACCGCGAAGGGTCCACAGGTCGTTGACAAAAATCATCAACATCATGGTTAGCGCCCGAAAAACATCGATCGCATGGTTTCGGCTAGTCACCGGTGCAGCTGCGGCCTCCATTTACTGCTTATTTTCTGGCAAAATCATCCTGTACCCGTACGATGTCTGTCTCGTCCGAAGGGTTTGCCGGATCGGTATGCATCCAAATCTCGGCTACTATGGCCCAACTGCCCAGCCCCAAAAGGCGGTGTCTTTCCCCTTGTTCCAGCCGAATGACTTCACCAATGGTCAGCGTTTTTGGCGCATTCTCTGTATCCGTAGCACTGGTTACAATACCGCCCTCTCCGGCTACCAGCTTCCAGATTTCAGCCCGTCGGTGGTGATACTGCCAGGACAGGCGCTTTCCGGGTCCAGCCAGTAGAATTTTAGGACTTAACTTATTTTTCAGCTGCGCTTCGGTAAGTTGCACCTCTGGAAAAAATTGTTCCCGAAACTGCCCGATCTGTGCTTCATCGATCACAAAAAAACCACCCCAGGGCCGGGTTTCGTCCCGACTTACAATCCGGTAGCCAAAACCGTCCAACCAATCGCCCACCTGATTAAAAATGGCATCTTTTGTCACTTCTTTTGATACATTCATGTTAACTGCGGTTACGTAAAAAAACAACGTTTATCAATTTCTAGTAAAATCTGCTCAAGATACTAAATTTATTTTCAGATTTCACGATGGATGCTGGCAGCGCCAATCATGGCTGCCTTTTCACCAAGCCTGCTGATGCGAATATCCAGTTGGAGGCCACGGGCGTTGAGTAGTTGCCTCACCTGGGGGAGAAAGTGGTCGGCTGCTTTCACCATGTTTCCCCCCAGCACTACCGCGTCAATTTTCCGGATCTTCCCCTGTATCTCTATTAAATCGGCCAAATTTCGTCCAAAAATCCCAAGCATTTCCAGGGTCTCGGCACGTGTCTCTGCGGCTTCCAGCAAGGGCTTTAGTCCGATGTCCGAATGCCCAAACCGCTCTTTGGCCCACTTGGAAAAAAAGGAAGTACTCAAATAATCCTCCGCGATCCCCTCCTTAAAAGGCGTGGACCATAGTGCTCCGTCCTCGGCCAGATCCCCGGATTTGAACGCCCCACCCAGCCCGGTACCGAAGGTCAGGCCCATCAGGTGCGTGCCGTTATCCCAGCCTGCTACCCCTGCCTCTCCTTGTAGAAAGGCCGCTGCATCGTTCATAAACCGAATATTTTCAGCCGGAATACGCAATCGTTCCGATAGTTCTGTCGTCACGTTCACCTCGTAAAGAGCCAGGTACTTGCCCTGGTCTACCATTAGGGAGATTCCCTGCTCGTAATCAAAGGGGGCCGGCATGGCGATGCCCAGCAGGGTATTTTTTGTGGGGCCCAGGCGCTGGATGCAAGCTACCCAGGCGGCTAAAATCTCCTCCCGGCTGGCTAACGAATTGACCGGTTTGCGCACCAGGTTTTCGTTAGCGATGTCTTTTCCATCTGCTGTCAGCAGTCCGGCACTTATATGGGACCCACCGATATCAATTCCGAGGTACTGCTTCATTGTTCCTGCCCGTTTGCCGCACGCAGCAGCTCTTTAAATCCTTCCCGTTCGTGGTACTGGAAAAACTCCCGGTCCGATGGCGCCCTGTTTTTCAGGAAATCGTTCCTTTCCAGGGCCTTGCCCAGGTTTTCGTATAATTTTGCCTCCTCGCCATTTCGCGCAGCAATCAGCGCCAGACCATAAAACGGATAGCCGGTTGTCCTGTTTTGAATCGCGCTTTCTTCAAACTTGATGGTGGCGTTATAGTAGTCCTTTGCCAGAAAATTGGCCAATCCCTGGTTAAACAGGTTGATGGGATCCTGGGCGGCTTTGTTGAGGTGTATGGCAGCCAGGCGGTAGTCCCCATTAAATATGGAAACGGCACCCAAAGCACCTTCGTAGGTTTCCCGTTGCGCATCCGATTGCGTCAAGGCCAGCGCCCGATAAAAGTTGGTGTAAGCGCTGAATTTATCTCCCCAAAGCCAAAATACCAGCCCCAAGTTGTATACTGCAGTGGGGTTTTCAAAAAAGGCATTGGAGCGATTTAGCGAAAAAAGCGCATTTTCCAGCAGTTGATTCCGTTCCTGTACCGATTGCGTACGCTGCGCCCGGTTTAGAAAAACCATTCCCAGATTGCTGTACACCCAGGCGCTGGGATATACCTGTTCCATGGCCAGCAGCAGTTGCTCTTGTTCGTTCCAACCCGGTTCCCGGGAGACTGCGTGGGCGAGTTCCCGCTCACTGAGGGTATCTGCGGGCAGCATTCCCTGCCGAATGCCCCGGGCCAAAATGGACAGCTGCATGTCCGAAACGGAGAGTGGCGGCTCGGGTTGCCGGCGGATTTCGCGTTCAAACCGCAACAGCACCTGCCGGTTGATCTCCGGATAATGGGGCAGGCCGGTCATTTTCCACTTTTTGTAGCTCCAGTCGCCGGGTCCTCTCAACACCTCCAGAAAGGGGGTTTTTTCGGTAAAAGGCAAATTGCTGTAGGCCGATAGGCGGTCTTCCATCTCTTGCCAGCCGCGGAGCCCCATCCCGGCTTTCTCCAGGGAATCAGGAGGGAGCCAGGTTCCCAAAACAGGGATTTTTTCCTGACCCCGGTACTGTCCAATCTGAGCCAAAGACGCCGTGGTAACAATGCCGCGAGCCAGCAATTCTTCGGTCGTCAGTACCGGAACAGGATTTCGGCCCTTTCTGAATTCCGTGATCGCCAGTAGCTCGCCTTTTTCCATCCCCTTTGAAAAAGGCATGCTGAAGTCCCCTTCCAGAATTACCGGTGCATAGGGATCCAGCGTATCGCCGCTGACCTCCAATTTCTTCTCAAAACGCAACACCTCCCCGCCAAAAGAAAACCGTGGCGTCAGCGCGTAACGCTCGCTTCTGGATAGTAGGGCATTTGGCAGCTCTACGCGTATGGAAAAACGAACGGAATCCCCTAATCGCTCGAGTACCTTGGGCGTGATAAAAATTTTTTGATTTTCGGCTTTTTTTATAACTTGCCCCTTGTTACACGAACACAGAAATAAAACAGCTAATAGACCTAACGCAGTACTCATTTTTTTTGCAACAATCATAGGGTAATCCGGTTAATATCAGTAAGTTGTTTGCCTTAAGGGTTTCCTTACATTTAAACAGGTTAAAAGGATGGAACAGATCAAATTATTCTTTCAGGGCAGCGCATTTGGCGTTTGTTCAAAATTAGGAGAAAAACTTCATTTCCCAATTGACAGCATCCGGTTGTTTTTTATTTACAGCTCTTTCATCACCCTGGGCTCTCCCATCATCCTTTATGTGAGCATGGCCATGCTGATGAAGCTGCGGACTTATTTCCGGAGAATGAACAATCCCATTCTCTTTGATTAGTGGAGGGAGGAGAAATACCGTTTTCCGAGAACGTAGTAGGAAACGATCAACGAGAAGGGTTGGGTAGATTTTTCTGAACCAACGCATCCTACCCGAATCGCATTTCCGGGTGCCTTCCGGTTGCGTTCGCTCCAAAAATCGCGGTACGCACGCAGCACCGCCTTGCCGTGGGCAGGTCCACTGCCATACCACAGGTGCAGCGCCGCCGCCGTATCCAACACAACCCGCAGGAAAAAAACCGGCCAAAAACCGACCCTGGTCAGGTTTGCATACAGCATAAACAGGCTGTTTCGAAAGTTCAAGTAGGTTTTAAAGGGGTTGGTGCTAGCCAGCGTGCCGCCGCCGAAGTGATAGACCTGGGCATCGCTGCAATGGTGAATTTGAAAGCCGGCATTTCTCCAGCGCCAGCAGAGCTCAATTTCTTCCATGTGTGAAAAAAAATTGGGATTGAATCCGCCAAATTCGTGAAACAAATCGGCCCTGACGCAGAAACAAGCGCCGGAGGCCCAATCGATGGGTTGGGATTGGTCGTATTGCCCGCTATCTTTTTCCAACGTATGCAGCATCCTACCCCGGCAATAGGGATACCCCAGCCGGTCCAGGTAGCCACCGGCGGCGCCGGCATAGTCAAAGTACCCTGTTTGTTTCAGCGAAAGGACTTTGGGCTGACAGGCCGCCAATGTAGGGTTTCCTTCCATGTAGCGAACCAATGCTTCGTCCCAGCCCTGTACCACTTTCACGTCCGAGTTCAACAACAAGTAGTAGTCAAACTGTCCGTTAAGGGTTTCCAGGCCCAGGTTGTACCCCTTGCTGTAGCCGTGGTTTTCTCCTAAGAGCAGCAAGCGTATTTCCGGAAAATGTACGGTTAGGTAGTCGATGGACCCATCCGTGCTCCCATTGTCCACCACAATCACTTCAAAAACAGACTGATGAACCACCTGGGACAGGTATTTTTTGAGCACTCCTTTCCCGTTAAAATTCAAAATGACGATTGCGGCTTTCTTCATCAGACCATGTTACCAAAATCCATTCCTGGGATATTGGGCATCATCCCTGCGGTAGCAGCACTCATTTTTTCTTTGATTTTTGCATCGATGTTTTCCAGGGCCTTGTTGGTGGCGCCGACAATCAGGTCTTTCATCATGTCTTTGTCTTGTTCGTTTACCAGTGAGCTGTCGATAGCGATGTCCAGGACTTTCCGCTGCCCGTTCACAACGACCTTTACCATTCCTGCCCCTGCCTCGCCCTCTGCCCGTAAGTGAACAAGCTCCGCCTGGGTTTCTTTAATTTTTGCCTGCGCCTCTTTTACCTTGTTCATCAGGTTCATGAAATCCATCATAGGTTCTATCGTTAATGTATCTACAAATATAATCGAATATCTAACGTTTGTTCCTCCGAGTTGTTCGCACTTCTTTCCCAAATCGGAAACAAACAGGCAGATACTTTTACAAAAGCAGGATTTCCCCAATTATTAAACCTCTTTGAATCATTTCCCGTATTAAATAGCATTGAATCCTCTTTGTTTCAATCAAACCTAACTAACACCTTTATGAACACACTGGAAAAAGAAATCATCACCATTGAGAAAGAGTACGTGCAGAACCTCCGATTTTCCGGAAAGGAAGTTGTAGTCGATCCCGAGGCGAAACGCATGCGCTTGCTCGAATTACAAAAGTCCCAGATACTTGGTAATATAGCCCGCAACAAAGTCTGGATTTACTTCCAGACAGCGGATGGAAATGCCTACCGGATCAATACCACCGTTTGGGCAGTTGGCGAACGATTCATATCCCTGAAGGGAGGGATCACCATCCCCATCTCTTCCATTTTTAAAATCGATTGAGGAAGGTACGGCAGTTACCCCTGGAGCCGGGAGATAGCCTCTTCCAGGCTCAGGGTTTCCTGCTCACCACTGACCATGTTTTTTAGACCCAGCGTTCCGTTTGCTAATTCCTCCGCACCCAGGATAGCTACAAAGGCTATATTTTTTTTGTCGGCATAGTTGAATTGCTTCTTGATTTTTGCCAGATCCGGATATATCTCCGCAGCAATACCCGCTCTTCTGAAAGCGGCCAGGTACGCCATGGCTTGCTTCCTTTCCTCGGCACCAAAATGCGCCAACATCACGCGTGTACCCTCATTTTGGGCTTCTGGGAACAGGTTGAGGGCGTCCAGAACGTCATACAGACGATCCACCCCGAATGAAAAGCCAACCCCGGAAATATCGGGAAGTCCAAATACCCCCGTAAGGTTGTCGTAACGGCCGCCACCACTCACCGAGCCAACGCCCACACCGGACACTTTTACCTCAAAAATGGCTCCGGTATAATAGGATAAGCCCCGTGCCAGGACGGGGTCCAGGGTAAGAAACCGTGTATCTTCGCCCAATAGGGTAAGAAAAGAAAGTACTTCCTCCACTTCTTTCAGACCGGTTGAACCCACCACACTGTTTGCCAGGAATGCCTTTAAGAAGTCCAGCCATTCGCCGTTGCTTCGTTCTGACGCTTCCAGCACGGGAGCCAACACGGCCACTGCCTCCTGCGAAAAGCCTTTTTGGTACAACTCCTCCTCTACCCGTTCCCGGCCGATCTTGTCTAGTTTGTCGATGGCGACACACAGTTCCGCTTCCATGCCGGCTGCCCCTGCTACCTCGGCGATTCCTGATAGTATTTTACGGTTATTCAGGTGGATGCTGTAATCGGCCAACCCAAACGCGGCAAAGACCCGTTTGATCATGGCAATGATCTCCGCTTCGCAGATCAGGCTGTCCGTTCCGACCACGTCGGCGTCGCATTGGTAAAACTCCCGGTACCTGCCCTTTTGCGGTCGGTCCGCTCGCCATACCGGCTGCATCTGAAAGCGTTTGAATGGGAAACTAATCTCGTTTTGGTGCATGACCACATACCGGGCGAAAGGGACTGTCAGGTCATACCGCAATCCCTTTTCCGAAAGCAGGGGAAGTACAGCGGTCTCGCCCGTTTTAAACGCGGTATCGTTCACCTTTTTTAAAAATTCACCGCTATTCAACACCTTAAAAAGCAACTGATCCCCTTCCTCACCGTATTTGCCGGTAAGGGTACTCAGGTTTTCCATGGCCGGTGTCTCCAGCTGCTCGTAACCAAACAGACGGAAGGTATCCCGTATGGTAGTGAAAATATAGTTCCGTCGAGCCATTTCTACCGGCCCAAAATCCCTCATTCCTTTTGGTATGCTTGGTTTTTGTTTGCTCATGCGTTGGAAATTTGCCCAAAGGTATAAAATATTACAGGATTGAAGGGCCGGCAAAGGGGTATATTTCGCCGCACAGGTAAACTTCTTTGCCCGTAAATGGCACTTTTTTCCAATAGTTTACTACCTTTGCCCTTCGATTTCAGGAATAACATAAATAAAAAATACCATGGCTGTTACTACTTTAAAAAGAAAGTTGAGGAGAAAGAGACAGGCACAGAACGCCAGAGTCTTGAAAATCAAACAATTGAACGCCAAGCCCGTGATCAAAAACGTGGATGTTGCAGCGATCAAAAAGGAGTTCTCCGACAAATAAAACCCCAAATGAACCCAGCGCTTGTTGGGTTTTTTTTATAGTTTTCCGCGTTTTCCCAACTCCACCACCCGTAGGTTTTTTATTTTTTTGTCCAATTCGAAGGTCAGTAGGGTTTTTACCTGGTGAAAACCCTGATTTCCCAGCGCACCCGGATTCAAGTACAGGCAATTCAGTTGCTTATCGAATTCCACTTTGCAAATATGGGAATGACCGCAGACAAACAAGTCCGGTTGCAAGGAACGGATTTTCGTTTTGACACCTTTGGCGTAGCGCGGGGGTTTCCCTCCAATGTGCAGCATCAGTGCCTTTACCCCTCCACTTTCAAAAAATAGTTCCTCCGGATACCGACTTCTCAGCTCGGTATCGTCGATGTTTCCATAAACGATGCGCTGCAGCGGTCCCTGTGGCAGGGCGGCCAGCACACGGGGATCTCCCACATCTCCAGCATGCCAGATTTCGTCCACATCTTCCAATATGCCCCGGGCATTTTGCGGAAAATCACCATGCGTATCGCTAATCAATGCTATTTTTTTCATGTTTTTCTACTTACCTGTATCCTACGCTTCCACCGGTTTTGCATGCGCGGGTGTAGTAACCGTTCCGGAAGATGGGGCAAGGAGACAGCCCTTGCTTTCCTACAAATAAAGGCAGAATCTTTTAATTAAACTTCCTGAATGATACATCCTACTTGGTAATTGTAAGATTCCTTTCTATTTTTACGACGATAGAAAATTTTGCGACTAAATGAGAGAAATACAATTCAGAGATGCAATCAAGGAAGCCATGTCGGAAGAGATGAGACGCGATAAAAACGTGTTTCTGATGGGCGAAGAAGTAGCGGAATACAACGGTGCCTACAAGGCCAGCCAGGGAATGCTGGACGAGTTTGGGCCCGACCGTGTCATCGATACGCCTATCTCGGAGCTTGGGTTTTCCGGATTGGGTGTGGGTGCGGCCATGAACGGACTGCGACCCATTATAGAGTTTATGACGTTTAACTTCTCCCTGGTGGCCATGGATCAGTTGGTCAATTCTTCGGCCAAGATGCTGGCCATGTCCGGTGGTCAATACAGCGTGCCGATCGTGTTTCGGGGGCCTACCGGAAACGCAGGACAATTAGGGGCAACGCATTCCTCAAATTTTGAAAACTGGTTCGCCAATACCCCGGGGTTAAAAGTGGTGGTGCCATCCAACCCCTACGATGCCAAGGGGCTACTGAAAGCCTCGATTCGGGATGAAAACCCGGTAATTTTTATGGAATCTGAATTGATGTACAGCGATAAGGGCGAGGTTCCCGAAAGCGAGTACCTACTCCCGATTGGCATCGCAGAGATCAAACGAAAAGGCGACGATGTTACCCTGGTTTCCTTCGGGAAGATGATGAAAGTGGCGTTTGAAGCGGCCGACGAACTGGCAAAAGAAGGCATCATGGCCGAAGTCATTGACCTGCGAACGGTTCGGCCCATCGATTACAAGACCGTACTCGATTCGGTAAAAAAGACGAACCGATGCGTCATCGTAGAAGAAGCCAATCCGGTTGCCTCCATTTCTACCGACCTGGCCTTTACGATACAGCGGCATGCATTTGATTACCTCGATGCACCGGTCATGCGGGTCAACTCCATGGATATCCCGTTGAGTTACTCCCCTACCTACATCGAAGCTACATTACCCAATGCCAAACGCACCATTGACGCCGTGAAATCGGTCACCTACCAGAAATAACGGGCAATTATCCACGTATTCGACTAGACAAAGGCAGCCGTTGGGCTGCCTTTTTTGTGTTTTGAGGAGTCTCTATAGTAGTTTACTAAGAATATTAAATTTCTCCGCCACCTGGCTGTGGTTTGGGCATCCTTTGTCATGGTTTTTGCACCATTTAAGGTGCAGGTCATCGGACCTGTACAAAGAAAGAAATGTTCACCTACAAACCATACGTACCTATGCTTATTCGAAATCAATTAGGAATCCTACTGCTACTGCTCATCATGGCCTCATGTTCGGGAGAAAAGGAGGATCGATACATTTTTGAAACCGAACGGATACTGGATACCGAGACCGGAGATGCCTATTACGTAAAGAATCCAGACACCCTGACCGTGGTACACATCGATGGGGTGGCCGAACCAGTGACGGTAAGCAGTACACCCTTTGCAGAAAGCGAAGAATTGGAGCAACTGATGGACCGGTACGAAGAAAAGCTTGAAGCGCGGAAAGATTCCGTCCTGAGGGTGCAAAAAGCACAGATTAAAGAAAACCGGAAGCAACGGTACGCCGCTTACAGCGACGATGAATTGATGAATCGGTTCAATGAATTAAAAGAAGCAGGCGCCCCCTTTCCGCAGCAAATGGACATAATGGTGGAACTGGTTCGACGGGAGGTCGTCCTGGAAATAGACCTTCCAGAAATCCTGGATATTGATCCGGAGGACATCGATATGGACATGGAATACGATCCGGAAACAGAAAGCTAATTCGTCAAAGGCGTCCGAAAGGGCGTCTTTTTTTGCCATTTGCCAGGTTGTTTTTTCTTCGACGGCTTTTTCCCGGTGAGCAACATTTTTGGATCCGGAGTTCGCTGCCTGGCAAAGAAGGTGCTTTTTCTCTATTCGGTTCCTTCTCTCCCAGGCTTGGTGGATTGCGAAATAGGGAGGACCAATTTGCATTTCAGGGCTGAAGCCAACAACTGTGCTTGTTCCAGCGCTTTGTCTCCATTTGTATACACGAAGACAAATAGCGGACGCGGGGCCGATGCATACATTAGGATTGTGAATTCGATGACATTCCCGGAGAGTGTTGGGCTTATTCCATTCGGTTGGTTGGTACGCCTCCGCTTGGTTTCGATCAATTCCACCCGCACAATGGGAGGAAGTGTTTTCCAGGCGCCCTGTCTGAACCCGGCGATGGACCGATAGTTTTTGTAGCGATTGCCTGAAAAATCAATGCGCGTGCCCCCGTAGGTAGAAACGATAGGTAGTCCCAGGAGAATGGCAGCCATCCCAACCGCAAGATTTCTTTCCAGGGAGTCGCCGAGGTTTAGGAATGACGTGCCTACCAGGGCAAGTATACCGGACAGGATCAGCAGCGAGCCCAGCAAATGGGGGCCTGAAATCAGGGTGCGTCGCTTAAAGTCAAAGGTGATTACGTTCGGTTGCAGCAATTCGTATCGGCTTGTACGGGTGGACACTTAACGGTAGCGTAACTGCAATACACGCAACAATCTCCCGGCTTTGGTTTTACTACGTTGCTGCAGTTATTGCATGCGTAAAAATACACACAGGCGTCGGTAGGCATGGTTTCCGCTTTTTGATGGCCGCATACCGGGCATCGGATGATGGTTTGGCGTTGTATATTCATTCCTTTTTTGCCCCTTGTCTTTGGACCAATTTCTGAACCAAAACACAGAAGCGTGCAACGGTTCTTTTTTACGAAGGGCATTCTGACCAACAGTTTGCCCAGGCGAGCCATAGGACGCTAGTTTACGAAAGATGTAGTGGGTACGGAATCGGCTCCCGTAGCTTCCAGGGGCACAAAGTGATGGTACAGGCTGTCTGTCGACACCTGCCATACCCGGAAGCCCAATGGCCGCCCGTCAAAGTTCTTGCTGCTCGTCTCCCCACTTACCAGTTGGATGCTCTCGTAGGTATTCTTCGTCAATTTGTGCGTATGACCGGACAAATAGGCTACCACATTATTTTCCACAAACAAATCCAGCAATCGCTTTCGCGTTGGCAGGGGCAGGTTGTAGTAGTGTTCTTCTTCATCCGGATGCTCCGTATACAGGGGATAATGCCCCAACACAAACACCGGATACCCACGGTCCCCTTGTTCGATAAGGCTTTTTTCAAACCAGGCTCGGTGCCTTTCGGATTCCTCTTCCACCGCTACTTTCCATAACTGCGTATTGGTGACTACGAAGGAGTGGTTTTTGTGGTCGAATTGGTAGTAATCTTCCCCAATGGTTTCCCGGTAATACCGCAAGCTGGAGTCGGTGGGTGTATTGCCCACGTCATGGTTTCCGGAAACGAGGTAACTGGGGAGATGTAAACCGTCCCGAATGGTCTGAAAGTCGGCGTAGGAACGGTCGTTGGCATCGTGGACCAAATCGCCGCAAATCACCACAAAATCTACCTCCAGTTCGTTTATCTGCCTGACAGCCTGCTGAAATGTCTGCAGATCGTGTTCGTAGCCACCCATCCCCAACTGCGTATCGCACATTTGTACAAAGGCGAAGGGCTCCTGCGGTTTTTCGGAACAGGAGGTATTGCTAAAAAGCAAGGCAAACAGGGACATCAAGAGAGGTAATCGTCGCATCGCATGGTTTGGTTTCGTAGTCTCCGGAAGCCATTTACTGCCGACCCGGTCTTGCTGCCCTTACGAACGGCCCTGCCCCTTCAAAAGCGGTTGGACAGGCCCGGTTTCCTTCAAGCATCGCATTGGTCAGGTGTCTGGAACGCTCGGTTAGGTGGTTGGCGCTCCCGATAACAGAAACCTGTGGCGCCCGATTTACACGTAATTACTCAGCATCACCGGCATCACCAGCATGAGGATATCCTCGTTTTCACTCATATCGGAGGGCAAAATCAAGCCTGCCCGGTTGGGCGCACTAAATTTCAGCGTCACTTCTTTGGCTGAAATATTGTTGAGCATTTCCACCAGGAATTTGGCGTTGAATCCGATTTCGATGTCTTCGCCCTCGTGTTCACAAGAAAGCCGTTCGTTGGCCTCGTTGGAAAAATCCAGGTCTTCTGCAGAAATTTGCAACTCGCTCCCGGTCAGTTTCAAACGAACCTGGTGTGTGGTTTTGTTGGCATATATGGCAATTCTCCGCAGGGAGCCTAAAAACTCCTGTCGGTTGATGACCATATCGTTGTTGTTATCCATTGGGATGACGTTTTCGTAATCCGGAAAACGTTCGTCAATCAACCGACAGATCATCTTGATGGTGTTGAATTTAAAGTAGGCATTGCT
This sequence comes from Cyclobacterium xiamenense, assembly GCF_009467825.1. Lineage (GTDB taxonomy): Bacteria > Bacteroidota > Bacteroidia > Cytophagales > Cyclobacteriaceae > Cyclobacterium > Cyclobacterium xiamenense. Next base: position 57,107 of record NZ_WIOK01000014.1, read on the forward strand.
GCTATTGAACTCGACGGTTACGGGTACATTCTCGGCCGGCAGGGTAGTCTTCAGCAGGTTTAGCGCCTTTCGCGGTACAATGATGCTGGCTGCTTCCGGTGAGGCGATGTCGACCCGTCGGTACCGGATAAGGCGGTGCCCGTCTGTGGCGACAAAAGTGGTATTGGTATCGCTAAGATTGATATACACGCCGGTCATGGCAGGCCGGAGTTCGTCGTTGCTGGTAGCAAAAATGGTATTTGCAATGGCGCTACTCAACACCTCCGTGGACATCTCTACGGTTGTGGCGTTGGTCACTCCGGGAATTCGCGGGAAATCCGTGGCATTTTCACCGGCCAACTTGTACCTACCGTTATCGGAACTAATTTCAATGCTGTAGGTATCCTTATCGATGCTAAATGTAACCGGCTGTTCGGGAAGGTTTTTGAGGGTTTCAATGAGTATCTTCGCAGGCACCGCAATATTGCCATCTTCTTTTGCCTCCACCTCTATTTCGGTAATCATGGATGTTTGCAGGTCAGAAGCCGTCACCGTGAGTTTACTGTCTTTGATTTCAAAGAGAAAGTTTTCTAAAATCGGCACCACCGGGTTGGTAGTCACTACCCCATTGATGGAAGACAGCTGCTTCAGTAGGGATGAAGAAGAAACAATAAATTTCATAGGTGTATTTTATTTATTACGTCGGTCAATTGATTGCGCTGCAGTTCCGTTTAATCACGGAAAAGAACGCCGATAAAAAAGATGATTTCGGATAGACAAAGCTTTGCCGGTAAGCAAAATTTGATTCCCCGGATGCATCCCATGTATTTAACAGGGTAAAGTTATAAATAAAATCACAAAAGCCCTCATAGGGATTTGAATAGATGGCATAAAATTAGCCCCGGATTTTATCAAACTAACTGTTACGGGAATCCTTTTCGTACTTTCGCTTCTTAAAAATGTATTGTACCCAGCCGATGAGGAATACCATTCCTACCGGTACTAGCAGGTTGATGGTTTGCCAAAGCGTCTTTTGACGGGATACTTTGCGTTTATTCAAGGGCCGGATTTCAAACTGCTTGCGCTTCGATGCCATGATTCCATCCGGATCAACCAGAAAATTTACTGCGTTCTGTAAAAATTCCCGATTTGCCATCTGATTTTCTGAAAAAGGGCTAATTCCCAGGGGAAGCGGCTGCTTTTCGTTGGGATCCACCCAGCTTTTTACCACATCTGCATCACCGGCTACGAGTATGCTTCCTGTATTGCCTTCCGGAAGAAACAAGCTGGCATCAAACTCCTCTGGCACAAATCTGTTTTTAAAATACGAGGAAAAGGTCCCTTCCAGCAGGTATACCAAGGGTAGATTTTGCAACGTAAACGAGGCCATGTCGGGTTCTCCGGACATGTCTTCAAACGCTACCCGCACCGGAGCACTCAATCTTTTGGTGAAATTACTGCTGAATACCAGGGGCGTCTTTTTCACACCATCCGCCTTTACCGTATCCAGCGTACTGACAAACCGAAATTGTACCTGATCCAATCCCTTGGTGATGGGGTGATTGGCCATGTTTCCGGCATGCACGTAGAAGGGCCAGGGCAAGGGGACGATTTGGGACTGATTCCCAAAATCTCCGGCCACCACCGGATGGTAGCCAAAATTCAAATCCTGAATCAGGTCTCGGTTGATGCGGATCCCGTACCGGAACAGCATCTCGTCCAATCCGTTATCAACCGGCATGGCCACCGTACCGCCATCTCCGGCATCTTCCAGGTTTACCTGCAGCTGATCCACAAAAAACAGCAGGTTTCCCCCGTACATTAAATACTGGTCCAGCAGGTACTTTTCCCGCTCCCCATAGGCCTCCTTTGGGCCTGCTACCAACAGCACTTCGAAGCTGAGCAGGTCCTCTACCGACTTTGCCTGTTCAAAGGGCACTTTGTACACCTCGTAATCTTCGTTTAAGGCCTCCACCATCCCAAATCCGTTATCCGCATCCATTTCCCCCTGTCCGATAATGACGCCCACAGCCCGTTTGTTTCTTGTATAGAGCCGTTTCAAGGCCTGGGCAATTTCGAATTCCAGGTTTTCGATGGAAAGGTTTAGCGTCTCATCCGGGCTCATTCCCATTTCTCCCTTTAATAGCAAGACCCCTAATTCGTAGCTTTCGGTGCGCAGAACGATTCCCGGAAATATCAGACGGGAGGTTTGCGCCCCATTTTGGGTGCTGAAAAGGTTGGTAGGGTTGATACCAAAGGCAGCAAGGTCCGCAATGTAGGCCTCCCGGGACTCGCGATCCAGTTGTAGGGGATCCTTGTAAACAATTCGGATGTCTTCGTTGGCGTAATTTCGGAAGGTTTTGACGGTTTCTTCTATTCCCTTCTGAAAACGATTCATTCCGGCAGGCAAATCCCCTTGCAGCAAGATCTCTACTTCCAGCCGTTCGTCCATATTTTCCAGAATCTCCAGGGTCGCTTCCGAAAGGGAGTAGCGTCCCTCTTCGGTAAGGTCCAGGCGAAACTTCCAGCTACTCTCAAGCATTCCCAGGGCCAGCCATAGGAGAAGCAGCGCCATAACTCCGATCAAGATGGTGCGGTTGCCTCTAGCCATTTCTCTCTATCAGCATCCAGGTTAACACAAGCCAGGTCAGAATCATACCCAGGAAATAAAACAGGTTTTCGGAAACGATCACTCCCCTTCCCATTTGTTCAAAATGGAAACTGATTCCAAGCGATTCCAAAAAAAGCGCCAAATCACCAAGGGCCAGTGCGGCCAGTGCGCCCATCCCTCCGTAAAACAGAAAACATAAAAAAACCGCTAGTACAAACGCCATGATCTGATTGGACGTGAGCGAAGAACTAAACAAGCCCATTGCCGCAAACAGGGCCGCCACCAGAAACAAGCCGATATACGACCCGAAAAATCCGGCACTGTCAATATTGCCCACGGGGTCCCCCAGTTGAACCACACTGAAGTAATAAATCAGGGTGGGAAGCAGCGCAAAAAGAACCAGCAACAGGGCGGCCAGGTACTTCGCCAGGATGATGTGGTGGCTTCGGAGCGGCGACGTCTTCAATAGCTCCCAGGTTCCGGTATTTTTTTCCTCCGCCACCATCCCCATGGTAATGGCCGGTATCAAAAAAATAAACACAAACGGCGTATACGTAAACAAGCTATCCAAGTCTGCGTATCCGTATTCCAGCACGCTACTTCCGGGAAATACCCAGACGATCAAACCCAGTGCCACCAGAAAAATACTGGTAATCAAATAGGCCGATAGGTTGCTGAAAAACGCATGTACCTCCTTAAACAACAAACTTACCACGACGTCAATGTTGGGTTAATTGGTGAAAAATCGATTCCAGGTTATTTTCCTGCTGCCGGATACTGACCAGGTTTACATTTCTCTCCTGCACCAGCCGCATGAGTTCCAGGCGCAATTTTTTGGAATCCGGACAGGAAAAGACACAAGTAGTCGGATTGGGACGGGAAAGCTTGGAATACGACAAATCCTCGAGCCATTCCGGAGCCAGCGTTTCTTCGGATTCAAAGACCAACTGACTTTCCTCCTGCCCGGACTTCAGGTGTTCCAGCAGATCCTGTGCCACCACCCTTCCTTTGTGAATGATGACCACCTTGTCGCAGAGTGCCTCCACTTCCTGCATGATATGGGTGCTCAAAATGAGCGTCTTGTCCCTGCTGACATTTTTAATCAGCTGCCGGATTTCCACCAGCTGATTGGGATCCAGCCCGGAAGTGGGCTCGTCCAGCACAATGATCTCCGGATCGTGTACCAGGCTTTTGGCCAGCCCGACCCGTTGCTTGAACCCTTTGGAAAGCAGGCCGATTTTCTTCTTCCTTTCCGGCATCAAACCGCATTGCTCCATGACCGTTTGTACCCGCTGTGCCAGATCGCGACCCCTGAGCCGGTACAATCCCCCGACAAAACGTAGAAACTCGGGAATGTACATGTCGGGATACAGGGGGTTGTGCTCGGGTAAATAGCCGATAAGCTTACTGCTGATCTTCGGATACCTCGCTACAGAAATCCCTTTCACCAAAACCTCGCCTTCGTCCGCCGTCAGGTAGCCGGTCAGAATCTTCATCGTAGTGGATTTACCGGCACCATTGGGCCCCAGAAAACCCAGAACCTGACCCGGTTTGGCCTGAAAACTCACTTGCTGGAGCACTTGCTGCTGACCGAATTTTTTTGATACCTGATGGATTTCTATGGACATGAAAAGCTATACATTTAAACCAAGATCCATTTTCCAAACGAAACGGGAACCCTGGCTATTGCCTTGTAAGAAAATTCCTCCTGCCGGGCAACTCCCGTGCAGGAGGACGCTTTCTTGCCAACAGCATGCTGTCAGCCGACTCACCCACCAATTCCGGCTCGCACGCGATCGAGCTTGCTAGAGGGCGAGCTGAAGCCGTCCCGGGCATCCGTTGGACCAATACTTAGGGTTCCAGCGCTTTAACGCCGGGCAGAATTTTTCCTTCCATTAATTCCAGCAAGGCACCGCCGCCTGTAGAAACAAAGGATACCCGGTCTCCATACCCAAATTTGTTGACCGCAGCGGCCGAATCGCCGCCTCCTATTAAGGTAAAGGCTCCTTTTTCTGTAGCTTCGACTACTGCTTCGGCAATGGCCTTTGTGCCTTTTTCGAAACTAGACATCTCAAACACGCCCATAGGGCCGTTCCACAAGACGGTTTTGGAAGCGAGAATAACATCGGTAAACTTTTCCCGGCTTTCCGGACCGATGTCCAGCCCCATCCAGCCATCCGGTATTTGCCCTTTTTTGGCCGTTCCCTGTTCCGCATCGTTGGCAAATGCCTTGGAGGTAACCGAATCCGCTGGCAAAAGCAGGTTTACGTTTAATTCTTTGGCCTTTTCCACCAATTGGAGGGCCAGTTCCATCTTATCTTCTTCCAACAGGGAGTCGCCGATGGTGCCTCCCTGTGCCTTGGCAAAGGTGTAGGACATACCCCCTCCGATGATCAGCGTATCTACCTTGTCCAGTAGCTTATCGATCAGCAATATTTTGTCGGAGATCTTGGCTCCACCCATAATGGCCGTAAAGGGCCTTTCTGGCGCTTCCAGTACTTTTTCCGCATTGACCAATTCTGCCTGCATCAGGTATCCAGCCACCTTGTCGTTAAAAAATTCGGCGACGATTGCCGTGGATGCATGGGCGCGGTGGGCGGTTCCAAAGGCGTCGTTTACGTAGATATCGCCCAAAGCCGCCAGTTTCTTCGCAAATTCCTTGTCTCCTTTTTCCTCTTCTTTGTGAAATCTCAGGTTTTCCAGCAGCAACACATCGCCCGGATTAAGGCTGGTAGCCAGTTGCGTTGCTTCCGTGCCAACGCAATCTTTTGCAAAAGTGACCGATAGTTCCAGTGCCTTGTTTAACTCGGTTACGATGTGTTTCAAAGAAAATTTATCTTCCGGGCCAGACTTTGGCCGTCCCAAATGCGACATCAGGATAACGGCACCGCCATCGTTCAAAATTTTCTTGATGGTAGGCAGGGCGGCAACGATACGGGTGTCGTCGGTAATGTTAAACTGATCATCCAGGGGAACATTGAAATCTACCCGAACCAGGGCTTTCTTGCCTTTAAAATCAACATTATCGACTGTCTTAATTCTATTATTCATACGTTGTAGGTTTAAAATTCACTCAAAAATAATCAATTTATTTGGCAGCTGCCCGTCTCAGTCGGTCATTTATGGCTTTTCCTAAATGAATTTCGGGCAGTTCCTCCGCCAAAATCACATCCGCCTCGCTGGCATCCAGTAGGCGCATGGAAGAAAATAGGTTTCGGGCCGCTTCGTCGTAATCCCCGCCCGGACTCAAGGCCAATTGCAGGGATTCGGATAAATCCGGAAACGTACGGGTAAAGGACAACACCGCAAAAACGGTTCCTTTTTGCCTATACCCCTCAATCAATGCCTCCAGGTCTCCCAAAACCACCGGTTTTTTCGGAGCATAATGACTTTTTAGCATGCCGGGAGACTTGGGATTGCTGCTGGATTGCGGAAGAATCAACACCTTTCCTACCGTTTGTTCCAGATCGGAAACGGATATGCCACCCAGGCGGTATACGATGACCTGTCCCTCTTCCATGCCCACGATGGTGCTTTCCAACCCCACTTCGCAAACGCCTCCATCCAAAATGTATGGAATCTGCTCGCCCAGTTGGTCCTGCACGTGGCTGGCACGGGTAGGACTGATGTATCCAAAGGGATTGGCACTTGGGGCCGCCAGGGGATAATCCAGGGATTGCAGCAATTTCCGGGTAAGCGGATGACGGGGAATACGTACGCCAACCGTATCCAATCCGCTGGTTATCAGATCGGAGATGACTGGTTTTTTGGAAACCAGCAAAGTCAGGGGCCCGGGCCAAAAACGTTCGGCCAATCGCTGCAGTTCTTCGGGTATTTCCCGAACGTATTCGTTTAACTGACTTTTATCGCCCAGGTGAATGATCAGGGGATCAAACTCCGGGCGCTTTTTTGTCTTAAAAATTCGCAGCACCGCCTGCTCGTCCAGCGCATTGCCGGCCAGACCGTAAACGGTCTCCGTGGGAATGGCTACCAGCTGCCCCGAGGACAATATTCGAGCCGCTTTTTCAATGTCTTTTCCTATTTCTGCCATTATTCCTCGCAAAATTCATCCACCCATTCTTTGGCCTGCGTGTATCCCAAAGATAGGGCCATTTTCAATTGGGTGCAGCCCTTTTCCTTGTTTCCCAGGGCACTCATCTCGGTAACGCCCAATAAGTAATAGGCAGAGGCATTGCGCTGATCGAGACGGACCACTTCGTTTAGGCTGGCAATGGCGTTTACCGGATCGTTGTTGCCCAATTGGGCTTTTGCCTTATTGAACAAAACCGCCGGTTGCTCCGGATTTGCCTGCAAGGCCATGTCAAAGTCCACCAAGGCATCTTCGTACATTTCCAGCCCAAGCAGGGACAGGCCCCGGTTGTAATAAATATCGGACTGCTGAAAATCCAGCCCGTTTGCGCGGTTGTAATCGATCAGTGCTTCCCGGTAGGCCTGCTTCTCCATCCAGGCATTGCCCCGGTTAAAAAAAGGCTTGTAATTGAGGGAATCCAGTTTGATGGATTTGGTAAACGATTCGATGGCCTCGTCGAGAGCACCTTGCTGAAAAAATGCGATGCCCCGTACATTCCAGGCAGCTGCATGGCTGCTGTCTTTCTCTACCAGCCGGTCTAAGTACGCGATGGATTCTTCGTAATTTTGTTCTTCCAGTGAAGTGACCCCTGCCTGAAAGAGCTCCTCCACAGAGGGTTGGCAGGAAGCCAAAAGGAGAAACAGGGCCAGGGAAGGGAAAAGGTAGTTGTACATCTCAAAATTTTTGGCGAAGATACGAATTCCCCGGCGCAGAAACCCAATAAAGCGCCTACAAAAACCAAAAGTGCCGCTTCGCCTTACAAGAGTATTTCCGATCGGCTGGTTTTTTCCAACATGCGCAGAATAGAGGCGTTGTATCCGACGAGTTCTGCCGTCATATCAAACCCCACCCATGCCAGGTCCTTGCTTTCGGGACTGATGAGCAGCGGCTCGTCCATCTCTGCCTCGATCAAAAACCGGACATCGTAGTGAAAATGCTGCGCATCCACCGCATTTGCCGGTATGAGGTGCACATCCAGGTCAAAGATAAACCGGTCCACCAAGCGCAGGGAAGTCAATCCGCTCTCTTCGCGGGCCTCGTTCATGGCTACCTCCAGCAGGTTTTGGTTGTCATCGGCATGCCCCCCGAGCTGCAGCCATTTTTCCAATTTCCGGTGCAGGGTGAGCAAGGTATGCGTCCTCCTTCGGTTTACAATCCAGGCGGAGGCCGTGAAATGCCCTTCTTTTCGGTCCCGGCTAAAGGCCATTGGGTCGGCAAGTAGCTCCAGAAAATCCGGGATCATCGCCATCTCTTCCTCGAACGGCGTTTTGTAATTACGTATATATTCCCTGAGTAGTTTGCTATCCATAGTTTAGTCCTGCTTGAATAATTCTTCCATAAAACGATCAAAAGGCGCTGCCTTGTGGTACAAGCTATCCGCATACACCGTGACCAACACTTTTAGGTAACTGGGAATATTGTTTACGTAAATTTTCTCGATACTAACGTTTCCAAACAGCTGATCGATCTTGCTTTTGAGATCAGCGGCCGAGAGGGGTGGTTTCAGGTAGCATTTCTCGGTCACCTTCACCTGCTCGTTTGTCTCTTCGATTTTGCGATCCAGACTGACGCGTCGGTACCCCAGCCCGGAAACGCCCTGTACCAACCCGAAAAACAAATTGGAAAACGTTTTTTCGGTAAGCGGGTCCTGGAAAGTCACCGCAAAACCGTTGGCATACGGTGACTGCAACACGTGCACCTCCGGTTTTTTGTTGATACCTGCCATTTTAAGGTGGTAGTTGTCATAGATTTGCTTGGCAAGTTCCTTTCCTTCCGATGAAATCATCCAATGAGAAATGCGGGTTTCTTCCTCCGCCGACACGGTAAAGTTTTCCCTGATGGACACTTTTCGGTCGTTATTGGGAAAGAGTCCCCCGAGTAATTCATCGATAAATTTCATTTTAATCTAATTTTTCCGTTCTCACCCGTATAGATGACCCCTTCGTCCTCCAGCCCGCGTAGCAGCCCGACGGAGAGATCGTCTACCTCTTCTCCACAATGCGCAAGCAAATCCTCCAAAGAAAACGCTTCTCCCCCTGCTAAAGTTTTGAGTATTTTACTTTCCAGCATTTTTTGGTGCTCGGAAAGGGCATTTTCCTTCTTTGTTTGAATACAGGTATCGCAAATCCCGCAGCTATAATCATTCTTTTCCCCAAAATAATCTAAAATAAGGGAGGTACGGCAATTTTTTACATTTTTTACGTAGGCGACCATGCGAGCCGCCTTTTCGGAGGCCTGTTCCCTGCGCTGCCCGATGCGTTTTCTATCCAGCGGCAGCGAACCCGCATCCATTCTTGGGGTCAAAAAGGTCACTTGGGGTTTGTCTTTTTTCGCCATGTAAGCCGCTAACCCCAATTCGTCCAGGCGATGCAGCATGTGTACCACCTCCTTTTCCGGGAGGTTTAGGAGCTGACCGATTCGACTTTCCTGTATGCGAACGTAATTGACAAAAAGCTCGCCTCCGTACATTCTGAGTAGTAGCTTGATCAGCGGATCCAATTTGGCATAGGCAATTTGCGCTTCGTAGATTTTGGTCTGGGATACACGAAAATGGAGCGAAGAAGGCACGAATACACTTTCAGAAAACAGCAGCAAGGCGACTTCCTGCAGTACTTTGATCGCATTGTACGCCATTTTCATATCCAGCGAATAGGTTTGGGTAAAATTGCCGAAGTCAAAATCGAAACTGCTCATCTCGGCACTGCCTACCGCCAGCCGGTAATGGTTTGCCAGGCATTGGTATACCCGCTTGACCTGCTCTTCCGGCGGATAGGCTTCCGCCGCCCGTTGTATAAGTGCCTGGCAGTCCTGTTCTTGCGTCATAAGCACCGCATAGGCCTTGATCCCATCCCTACCGGCCCTACCCGCTTCCTGGTAGTAATGCTCCAGGCTTTCCGGCAAATCCAAATGCATGACCAAGCGTACGTCCGGCTTGTCGATCCCCATCCCAAACGCATTGGTCGCTACCATCACCCGCACCCTGCCCTGAATCCAATCCTGTTGGCGCTGCGTTCTGACCGACTGCTCCAGGCCGGCATGGTAAAAAGTCGCCGAAATCCCCAACTGCAGCAGGTGCTGGGCCGTTTCCTTGGTACCTTTGCGGGTTCGGTGGTATACAATCGCACTTCCCGGTACTTTGTGAAGGATTTCGACCGCTTTTTCCAACTTATTTTCTACCCAACGGACCGCATAGGAAAGGTTTTTTCGCGCAAAGGATTGAACGAAGACCTTACCGGGTTTCAAGGCAAGCTTCTCGATAATGTCTTCCCGTACAGCCAGGGTGGCCGAGGCGGTGAGGGCGAGCAGGGGCACGCCGGGAACGAGCTCCCGGATTTTCACGATCTCCAGGTACGAGGGCCGGAAATCGTATCCCCACTGGGAAATGCAATGCGCTTCGTCCACCGCCACCAGGTTGACCTTCATTTGCTTCACCCGTTCGATAAAGAGTTCGGTCTTTAGGCGCTCCGGTGAGAGGTACAAAAACTTGTAATCCCCGTAGATGCAATTATCCAACAAGGTATCGATTTCCCGTTTTTGCATGCCCGAATGGATAGCAAGCGCTTTGATCCCCCGATTTCTGAGCTGATCCACCTGATCCTTCATCAAGGCAATTAGCGGACTGACCACCAGGCAAATACCCGGCTGCATCAGGGCAGGTACCTGAAAACAAATGGATTTCCCCCCACCGGTAGGCATCAGGGCCAACGCGTCCTTTCCCTGAGCCGCATGCATGACAATATCTTCCTGCAATGGCCGAAAATCCAGGTATCCGAAATACCTCTTCAAAGTAGCCAATGCCACTGTTTTCAATTCATCCATTCCGAAACGGTGCGATGGTACCCCTGAAAGTAGCAGAATTTTATGCAAAAAAAAACCCGTCTGCCTATCAGAACGGGTTTGACAAACTGGGAAAGGTAATTTTCATCGCCGCCTGCGGTAGGGAAAGGTCCGAAGCGGAGGGCTCGTGCAGCTGCCACCGCCCCTCTTGCCAGAAATACAGCCGATAGCTCCCTGCAGTAAGGGGACGCCAGGAACGTTTTTCCAGATCTAGCTTTTTCCCATCCGGCAATTCCAGCCGAATCAGCTTCCCCAGGTCCCTGGCCAGGAGTTTTCCGGCCCGTATACCGGTCTGTTTGATCCGGTGGGGAAGCACCTGATAGGTAAAATCCTCGGCGGACACCTGCGAAAGCGTACTGTACAATTGCCCCCGGAAGGTATAGTCGACCGCCAGCCCCTGCCCCACCCGGTAGACGAGCAGGTAATGTTGGCTGGCCTTTTGCCAGGTTTCACCGATCCGGTAGGCGCCCAGAAGGAGCAGCACCAACAGGGTCAGGTAGTAGTGCTTTTTTTTTCGCTGGGATACCAGCAGGTACGCAAAAAACAAGCCCATCCAGATCAGCAGCATTTGAGGAAGGCTAAAATGGAGAAAATCGATTTTAGCGTAGGGCAAGCGCTGAAAGCTAAAAATGCTTTGGTTGACCAGCCAGATGGCTTTGTTGACCAATTCGCCGAGAAATCCGGCAATAATGGGAAAAGAGGACAGCAATAAAAAAGGCAATCCAAGCGCCATGATTAAAAACGCACCCGGAATCGCCACCAAATTGGAGAGGAAAAAATAGGTGGGAAAGGCATGAAAATAGTAGATAGACAAGGGGAAGGTAGCCAGCTGAGCTGCCATGCCCACGCTGCTGATGTCCCACAGGTAGCTCAGCCATCGGGCATCGGGATGCCATAAGGACCGAATCATCGGCTGAAACAGCAGGATACCCAGCAAGGCCATGTAACTCAACTGAAATCCCACGGCGTATATCAGAAAGGGATCGTATACCAAAAGCAGCATGGCCGAAAGGGCCAGGGGATTAAAAATGGAAGGATTTCGGGACTTCATCTGTGCCAGGGAAATAAATGTAAACATGGCAGCGGCCCGAAGCACCGAGGGAGAAAGCCCCGTAATGGCGGCATACAGCCAAATAAGCAGGATAACGGCGCCAAGGAGGACGATTCGCTGGTAGCGCCCGGCCCGCTGGGGTTTGAAAAACAAAAAAATAAATCCATAAATGATGCCTACGTGCAAGCCCGAAACAGCCAAAATGTGCATGGCTCCTGCGGTGGCATAGGCCTCCCCGGTCTCCTCGTCCAGGTCTTTTTTTTGACCCAGCAGCAGGGCTTTTGCAATTTGGGCAGAGGCATCGGTAGTGATGTACCGATCCACCTGTTGTTCGAGGTGCTGGCGTAGCCAGAGGATCCCCGCCTGCCAGTGAGCCAAATTTCCGGCCTGCAGCAGCCTAAAATCCGTCCCTATAAAATGGCTGAAATAGATTTGCTTCCGGGCCATAAACGCGGCGTAATCAAAGGCCTCTGGATTTTTTGCCGGTGCAATTCGTTGGGGAAAGCCCCGGATAAGCAGGACCGATCCGGGCAACAGGGGACTGGGAGATCGGTGGTACACCTGTACCTTTCCCCTTGCTTCTCGCCAGCCATCGGCAGTGCGTACCGCATATACTTCCACCAAATTGGCCACACTTTTCGGCTTTTGCTGATCCGTTTCCCTGACCGCTACCAGATAGGCCTCTATTCCGGAAAACTGCAGCAGGTGCTGTGGGTCATGGCTCACATCCCGGAGGGAGGCACAGTACATTCCCATGACGATAAGGTTGGTATAGGCCAGAAACGGGATGAGCTGGAGGTATGTCCGCCGAATTTTGGGGAAATAAACCAGCGCCAACACGCCATACAGCACCGTTCCCAGCACCAGGCAGGTAAGGAAAGTACGCGGCGTAACATTTTGACCGATAGATGGATACACCAGCACTCCCAGGATAAAGAACGCCGTATACCGGAGGAAAGGGAATTCATTGAATTTCATCAACCCAAAAAAAGTGGACCCAAAAACGTAGCGGTTCGTTTCTTTTCCGCCGGAGCAAACGACCGGCAGTCCTTTGTGCAAACGTAGAACTTAAGGTAGGCACTTTCGGACAAAAAAACAATACAGTGACCTGAATTTCAGGGAAGTAAAAAAAAAACGACGCTCTTTCTTAGAAGCGGAATCCGATGCTAAAACCGGCGTTAAATTCCACGGGATGGAAACGTTCGCTTACCTGCTCGTTGAATCCCCGCGCGATGTTTACATAGGGACCCAGGGCAAATTTATCCTTGTGAACCCATTTGTACCCGGCCCCAAACCCGATGAGTAGGCCGTCCATGTCGATCTCCTGCAGCCCATTCTCCGGGTTCGTTTCCGTGAACGTGCCTGTTCTGAATTTCGTGAAAGGGAATACGTAAAAGCCGGAGGGATTTGCCGGAGAGACAAAATAATACGTGTACGAAAGCGCCATACTGGTCAGGTTGAATTCCTCCCCACTGCCGCTTTCCGACACGTACGAAAACCTGTCCATCAACAGCAACTCCAGGCCCAGGGACTGATTTTGGTCCAGAAACCGCTCGTAGCCGAGTTCCACGGAACCAATCGCAATGGTGTTGGCAATATTGAGTTTGCCTTCGTTCGCATTCCACTGCCTGGGCGGTGTCGGCTGCGCATGAACGGCCCCAACCAGGCACAAAAAACTTAAACAAAAACACAGGTGACAAAATGAATTTCTCATAATACAGAATCAAAGGGTTTGGCTGTACGGTCAACGTACAGGATTGGCCCTTCGTTCCATGAGGTAGTGATCGATTCCGCACTCGACGAATAGCGGACCGGATTTCTGAAAACCGAATTTCTCATACAATCCCATCGCCGTGACTTGTCCGTGCAGGTAGATGGTTTTACCGGCGCTTTCGGGATGATCCTGGATATCGTCCAACACCGCTTTTACAAGCGCTTGACCGACACCCCTACCTCTGAAGGGCTTTAGTACAGCAAACCGCTCAAGTTTGATGCCATTTTTTGTGAAGCGCCATCTGCCCGTACCCACTTCCTGCACGCCGGCATAGGCGATAAATTGGCTCGCTTCCTCTTCAAAGGAATCGTATTCTTCCTTTGGATCGACGGCTTGTTCGCGAACGAATACTTCTTCCCGGATGCGGAACGCCTTTTGTAGCGTGCCGGCATCTGCAATTTTTTTTACCGAGAGCTTCATTGGGGTTGCTTTATTTCCACTTCGTTTTTTTCGTAGGCATCGATGATGGACTTGACCAGTCGGTGGCGAACCACGTCCCTGCCCGATAGGTGTACCACGCCGATACCTTTGACGTCCTTTAGGATGCGCAAGGATTCCCGAAGGCCCGACTTTTGTTTGGGGGGCAGGTCCACCTGTGATTGATCCCCGGTGATGATCACTTTGGAGTTGGGGCCCATGCGGGTCAGGAACATTTTTATCTGTTCGCTGGTGGTATTTTGTGCTTCATCCAGCAAGATAAAGGCGTCGTGCAGCGTTCTTCCGCGCATGTACGCCAGGGGTGCAATTTCGATGACGCGGTTTTCCTGGTAAAAGCGTAATTTTTCCGAGGGGACCATGTCTCCCAGCGCATCGTAAATGGGGCGCAGGTAGGGGTCCAGTTTTTCTTGCAGATCACCCGGTAAAAATCCCAGGTTTTCGCCGGCTTCTACGGCGGGGCGGGTGATGATGATGCGTTTTACCTCGCGATTTTTGAGTGCACGAACGGCCAGGGCCACGGCGATGTAGGTCTTACCCGTACCGGCCGGTCCCAGGGCAAAGACCAGGTCGTTGGCAAACGCAGCATCCACCAATTTTTTTTGATTGGAGGACTTCGGCCGCACCACCAGTCCTTTGTTCCCATACAGGATAATGTCATTTTTCGCATCCGATGGTCCGGAGGGCGTACCTTCCAGGGCAATGTATTCCTTCACATTATCCGGCGTCACCTGCCCGAAGCGACTGAAGTGTTCCAGCAGCATGTTAAGAATATCATTGATTTTAAGGATTTCGGGGGCTTGTCCTTTGATCCGGATTTCATTTCCTCTGGAGACTATCTTGCTCTGGGGAAAAGCAGCTGATATTTGCCGGATGTTTTCATTTTCCGATCCCAGGAAGTCCAGGAGGGAAATGTTTTCCAATGTAATGACTTTTTCTACCAATATCTTTTCTTCTGTTTTACCGAATTCAAAAAACTAATTTAAAATGCCTATTTTTGTTTAAACGTAACACAAAAGTACGAATTTTTAATTGACTTGCTTGTATGGCTTTGGTAACATTCATCTCTGATTTTGGTAACGCAGATTACTACGTACCGGTGGTAAAAGCAAAGATGTTATCGATTAATCCCCAATTGTCCATTGTGGACATCAGCCACGAAATTGCCATTTACGACATTGCGCACGCGGCATTCGTACTCCGTGCAAGCTATAACGAATTTCCGAAGGGCACTGTTCACCTGGTGGCCTTAAATGCGACCAGCAATATTACGGATGGGTACATAGGGATCAAATTAAACGAGCATGTTTTCATCGGTCCGAACAACGGCGTACTGAGCATGTTGGCCGATAATGACCCGGGCATTGTGGTCAAATTTTCCGACATTCATATCCGGAACAGCAGCTTTCCGGCAAAGGATATTCTGGCGCCCATCGCTGCCAAGGTGGCCAGTGGGGCCGCCATCCATGATTTTGGCGGTCCTTTGCCCGCAATCAAAAAAATGATGGGGCGGCAATTCAAGGCCAGCAAGAAACAGATTGTGGGCTATGTATTGCGAGTCGACCATTACGGAAACCTGATTACCAATATACCGCGGGATGTATTCGACAAATTAAATCCCGGAAAGTTTCAGATTGCCTTTGGTCGGGAGACGTTGGAATCGATCCAGCAGAATTACGACGAGGTGGAACCCGGCGATTGCTGGGCCTTTTTCAACAGCCTGGGTTTGTTGGAAATTGGCATCAATCACGGTCACGGTGCGGATTTATTGGGCTTGAAATACGACAGCGCCATTTACATCAATTTCGATAGCTAAGGAATTGATTGCGAAGAAAATGGGCCGGAGCGCGGCGGAAATGGGCCTGTTTTTCGTGCAAAAAGGGAAAAAAAATGCCGGTCGTGGGATGCAAAAGTATTGTTTGAGAAAAATTCTTTGCTCATATTTGCAACCCGTTCAGCAAGGAACGGGATTTGAGTCACCTGCCCAGGTGGCGGAATTGGTAGACGCGTTGGTCTCAAACACCAATGAGGTAACACTCGTGCCGGTTCGACTCCGGCTCTGGGTACATTTTAAAGGCTCCTTCTTGGAAAGAAGGAGCCTTTTTCGTTTTATAATGCCGGAGGAGAAGTTTATCCCGATGCAGCGCAGCGGAATCGGGAACTCCGGCCCTGGGTACATATTTAAAAGCCCTTTCAATTTTTTGAAGGGGCTTTTTTGATTTCAAATGCCGGAGGAGAAGTTTATCCCGATGCAGCGCAGCGGAATCGGGGACTCCGGCCCTGGGTACATAGAACCCCTTCAGAAGCGATTTTGAAGGGGTTTTTGCGTTTTTTGGCAATTAAGTTGAGCGTTAATCATGCAGGGGGTTCTATCATGCAGGTGTAGATAATATAGACAAGCGGTATTTTCTGCTGTATCGCTGCAAAAAACCTGACAAGGATTTTCCCCTCGCCAGGTTTTCAAAAATCTATTGCTTAACGGATAAAATGTTAATTCGATAACTAGTTAAAAATTCCTAACCGCACGAACAAAGAAGAAGTCGAGAAACTTAGAGTTGGCGTTCTGGGCTCCACCGGTGAAGTCCTGATTCCAGGCCAGGTTTAAGCTGGCCTCGCTGGAACTCCAATAGAGAAAATTGGCAAAACCCCCAACCGCATCTTTATTTAGATATAACTTGCTCAACTCGTCTTTGCTGGGTAAATACCAATCACTGTAACCTCCTAATTCCAAATCATTACAGAGTTGAGCAGCATAGCTTCCCGGTCCATGGTTATTAACAATGGCTATTGTATTTGCCTGCCCTGTGCCCAAAGCTGTGGCTGTCGCCCCTGTTCTGCCGCCTACGATTTCCCAGGCTGCGCTACCTTGATCACTTGGAGCAGCGATTATCCCATGGGTTTCGTTTTCCTCATAGCCCGGGTCACCGGGCTGTAAGATATAGGCGATGATACCTCCCTGATATTTCCTACCTATTTCTAGTACTTCCGAACAAACGGGGATTAAAGAATAGGTTTCGTTAAAAATGATTGGAGTACCTAATCCCTTCTGTTCAATGCTGAAGGCAAGCTCATCGCATCCGTTCCAGTCTTCGGGAAGCGGTACCGAATGTTTAACCGTTCTGCCTGAGGCCACACTTGTATGATTCACCCCAACGCCATCAATAGCAATCGTAATCCTAGCTTTTGCCCTTGATCGTCCGGCAGTGATCGCATACGTAACTTCTACTACAAAATCGGTTTCCGTATTGTAGGCTTTGTAGCTGACCGATTTTGTGTTTGGACCCGCACTTCCCGAAGCCATGTCGTAAACAGGGAAGTACATTTCACTTCCCGGTTCAATACAATCATCCTCACAGGACCCAGCCGGTGCCATCAGAATTGGCGCGTTTTCCAAATCGGTGTTTGACATCGTTTGCGCATTTTGCAAATCCTCTGAAATAGTTTCCAAACTGCAGGAATTCATCACGCCAGCCGCCGCAAACAACATCATAAAGGTGTTCAATTTACTCCGAAGATAATTTTTCATACCACATCAGGTTTTCAAATTTTCCTACTCGTAAGGCTTTTCGGAACATGCCCCGTTTTTTAGCGTGGTTTCTGGATTCCACTTTTTAATGCTTTTATTTGTCACATTCAGTTGTCAGCCGAATGGCTTTCGCTAGTTGCTTCTCGACTTTTTGTTGACTGCTACCCTAGAAGGGAGCCAGATCCAAAATTGGAAAGATCAATGAAATAAGGATAAAGGAACGATACTGTACCCGCATCGATAGATACATGCAGGTAAAT
Organism: Cyclobacterium xiamenense; assembly: GCF_009467825.1. Classification (GTDB taxonomy): domain Bacteria; phylum Bacteroidota; class Bacteroidia; order Cytophagales; family Cyclobacteriaceae; genus Cyclobacterium; species Cyclobacterium xiamenense. The sequence goes on from NZ_WIOK01000014.1 coordinate 74,670, forward strand.
TTACTTACTCAAAAAAATAGGGTGAATGACCTTGCTCTCTTTTTAAAATGATTAATGTCAGCTAATTACGGTATTCTATCGAAGGGTAAGATCGTTGGGAGCAACTAGAGGGTTCAGCTACTGCATAAGTAAAAGTGACATTTTCTAAGAAATTTTGTTTGCCTATCGACCTGCATCGAATGCCAATACTCCCCCAGCCGGTAGTAACTGATATGGGATAAGTAATGTCTGGCTTCCGATTCGGATTCAGTGATTAAACCCCGGGGGATCTGAGGATGTCAATTTGTTCCGGAATAGTGGTGGGTTTCTTGTCAAATAGGGTCAAAAATTAAAACAAAACCCCTATAAAAGCAAAAGAACGCCTGCAGGCATGGGAGGCGAGCAGTTCGTGTTTCGGATAATACCCCAAAATTTTTCGCTTACTTTCTTTATCGTACTTTTTCCCTTTGACCATTCCATTGCCGATAGTTGTGTCTTATGGATGAGACACAAATTCCATAGCGTCTCATAAAAACGAAAATAGGAGACGCAACGTGTGGAACGAAGTCAAAAACCCTAAATAAGAGATTTACGGATCATTGTCCGCAGCGAAATCGTCTGTATATGTCAGGCAGGGATACGATTCCTTGGATACGCATTCCTCCGGAGAACCCTATTCAATCATTTGTATCCTGAGAGAAAAGAGCTACCTGTTTTCAGCACGCAATGCATGCCATTTTTCCGGAAGGCTTGCTGTCTTTACCTTAAAAAATAATCATTTTACATTCTTTTTTTTGAATTTAAAATACATTTTTATACCTTTAAAAACATTTTCAAACGAATCAAATTAAATTTTCTAGCACCGCTACTGGTTCACCTTTTTCCAATTATGCTCGGATTATCTTTATTTTCACACGAAGACGGATGGGAAAATTCCGCTTCCTCACATACCGTGTTGTTTTCCAATGAACAATTGGTCGTAACGGTAAACAGCACCTACGAATATCCCTACAGCATTCGCAGTACGGCGCCGGATACGGTCCTGGTTTTGGAGGGAAAGGTCTACGATCGGTCCACTTCGGCCCTGTTCGACAGTATTCAGCAACTACTAAGCTCTGAGGATGAACTTGAGAAATACCTTTTTGATACGGATGGGGAGTTTTACCTGTATGTACTAGATCTCCCATCCCATACCCTAAAGGTGTTTGGGGATCACCTGAATCGCCTGCCCCTTTACCACGGCAGCCGCAACGGAAGATGGATCGTATCGCGGGATATCGGATTTGTGCAAGGGTATTTACAGGCGCCAATAAATCCGCTACACCTCGCCGAATTCCTCGTTTTTGACTACAACCTGTCCACCCATACGCTTTTTGATCAGGTCTTCCACCTCCAACTCCACGAAAAACTGCTTGTGGATGTAAAGGCAGGCAAGATCACCGCCACAAAAAGGAGTTATTCCTATGATTTTTCTGCCAAATCAATTTCCCAGGTAGATGAAGTTGCTTTGGATGGCATGGCCTCGGTATTCCTTACCGCGTGCAAGCAACGAGCTACGGCACAAAACATCCTCTCACTTAGTGGCGGTATGGATTCTCGATCGGTAGCCGCCGGACTGCACAAGGGAGGAGCGCGGGTTACGGGAGTTACATTTGAAGATGAGGAAAAATCGGCTACTACCGATGTGGTGATTGCCCAGGAAATTGCAGCTAGCTTGCAGCTCGACTGGCAAAAAATCAGTTTAAATACCGCCAATTTCAGGGAGGACATTGCCGAAACCATCCGGTTTAAAATGGGAATCCAACCCACGCGGTACTATTATTTGAACCAATTTTGCCGAAAAGTATTTGATCGATACGGTGGGAACATTACTTTTTTTACCGGCGACGGAGGGGATAAAGTGTTTCCCGATTTAACAAACAACATCAGGTATTCGGACAACAAAAAGTTGGTTGAGCTAATTCTTCGGGAGAATTACGAGTTTCCACTAGTCGAAGCGGCCAGATTGACCGGAATTGATGAAAAACAACTTTCCGATTCTATCTACCAAACCTTATCAGATTTTCCAGGCAAAAACAGTGGGGACAAACACGCGTATTTTCTGCTAACCTGCCGGATGAAGCGGTATATCTTTGAGGGAGAAGATAGAAACAGGCGCTTTTTCTGGGCGACCACGCCCTTTTTAAGTAGGCCTTTTTTCGGTATCATGAGCAAAATCGATCGGGACGTAAAGATAAACGACGACTTCTACAGGCGCTTTATTGCGAAGCTCAACGAACAGGTAGCCGCAATCCGGGACGAAAATTATTCCAGTGGAAACGTTTCCGTAAGTAAAAATTTTTACCGGTTTGTAAAAAATAAGGCCAACGCGCTGCTAAGCAGAAAGCGCAAGGAACAACTCAAAGCCCTATTTGAGGGAAGAAAGGCTTCGAAAACCGTCTCGCTCTACAAAAACCTCATCCTGGAATGGGAATCAAATGAGGTACCGATTGACATGAAAGTGGTTCGAAAAAAGATCAATGACTACAGCTTGGGTCAATTGTCATTGATCGCAACTGCCCTACTGGTCAGTGCCATCGTAACTAAGAAATGATTCACAACCCGATAGCACGCTTTCCGCTGAATGCGACCCGCATTCAAAACACCCTGCATTCGGTACAAGAAACCACCACCTGCATCTCGACGCCAGACACTACGGATCATTTATGTAGCGAAAGCCGTCTTTGGACGGGCACGCTCTTGGGAAAGCCAATAAAAGAATGGCTTTTCCTGAGTTTTGGCTCTGCTTGCAATGGACGAAACGTCGTATTTTTTGGCGGAAACCCCTATCCGCAAGCGATTCGGTCGCTGGAAGCATTGCAGATCCTATCACCGCTTTTCCTCCACAATGCCTGTTTATTCAACACGTTTTCCGTACGTTGAATTTCCTACTGTGCTTTGACGAAAAAAAACAAAACGAACCATGCGTACACTCGATCTGGTAATTACCAAGGAAAATGCGACCTACACCGGTAGCCTGACCTACAACGACAACCGCCTTACCCAATCGGCAGCCAGCATTCCGGGACTGGAAACACAGGTAAAAAAACTGCTGGCGGAATTTGAAGGCATGAATCCAAATGCCGTCACGTTCAACCACTATTTTCACTGTCCGGCCTTTTTTGAGGCTTTCAAGGTATTGGATCTGGACGAACTGGCAAAGTTGGCTGCTATCGATACAGGAAAGTTGCAGGCATTCGCCGCCGGTACCCAAAAACCGGTTCGGGAAGAAGCCGAAACGATCGAAAATGCCCTACAGGACCTGGCCACCCGCCTGATGAAAGCCTCCCTGGTGCTTTCCTGAGGGAGCAGGGCTACTCAATTATCCTGGGCGGCGAATACCCGACGCAGCAAGGCCGTGGTCCGCTCCGCAGGATTTTCCCGAATGGCTTTTTCCTCTTGCGCAATCAGGACGAACAAGCCCGAAATCGCCTGCTCCGTCACGTATCCCTGCAAGTCGGGATCTAATTTCCGGGAGGTAGTTGGAAAGGTATTGTACGCCGAAACCAAATCCCCGTAATAGCGGGTAGCGCCGACCTCATCCAGCGCCTCTTCGATATGCGGCGCAAACAATCCGGTCAATTTTTCTGAGGTCTTCCCCTGCAAATACCGGGTAGCCGCGTCCTCGCCACCGTTTAGTAGCTCCCAGGCATCCTGCACGGTGAGCTGGCGGATGGCATCTACAAACAAAGGCCTGGCTTCTTTTGCGGCGGCTTCGGCGCCACGGTTGATCGTCAACAGCACCCGGTCCACTTCGGCCCCCAGCCCCAATCGCCGCAACGTAGACTCCACCCGTTGGACATCCTCCGGCAGGGCGATCCGGATCAGCTCGTTGGCAAAAAAACCGTCCACCTGTGAGGCCCGGTCGCTGCCTGTAACTATCCCTTTTACGAGGGCTTCTTTAAGGCCATTGCCCACATCCTGCTCGGTCAGACTGGCTTCGGTAGCCCCCTGGATAAAGCGGTTGACCTCTGAGGCCGTACAGCCTGCGGCAAACACAAACAGGCATGCCATGCATACTATTTTCAATTTTCTCATCGACTAATTCGGTTTAGTTCTTCTAACAAACGTTTCTGACCTTTCGTGCTCAAATGACCGTGATCGATGTAGTTTGTTGTGTCCGAAGAAAAGAAATCGTACTTCGGTTGGTTGAAATTTTCAAAAATAATCCGGGAGCTTTCCGCAGGGTAGCTGGCTTTTATTTCCTCCCAGTACCTGCGAAACCTCTCCGCATGCGCGGCACGAATCGGCAAGGGCACCGGATGAAAATATACCGTGGTTTCTATGTGATGGGAATCCAGTAGTTGCCAGAGGCGATTCAATGCCTGTTCCGCCACCGGCGAAATTTCGAAATCCCCGGCATTTACCAATGCTTTCTCTGCTTCGATTTTGGCGGCCACATCGGGTACCCGAAATAAGGGTTCAAATTGATTGGTTCCATTTTCCAGGTATTGATTGGGCGGGTATTTGCCGGGAGCCAGCCGCAGCCACCGGAGCAGCGCAAAGCCATACACTCGCAGCAAGTGAATGGACCCAAATGCGCTCCAATAGGAACTTGGTCTCATCAAGGTGTGCTGCTCTACCCCCTCCTGTTGGGTCATGTAGGGGTGCAGGCAGATCCATGCCTTTCGCATCCGGTGATCGGAAGCGAGTACCTGTTCGAGTAAGGGAACCATCGTTTGGATGCGTGCCCCCATCAGACTCGCATTAAAGTACCGTACATCGCTGATTGGTGCAGGGTTAAGGTTGGCCGAAAGCGAGGGACCCAGAATAATGCCGTCGAAGTTTTCGGGAATGTACCGAAAGGCCATCAGGTACTTAGAGATTCGTTCTTCCCCATACACCCGGGTGCGTTGGGTCATTCCAAACAGCCCAAACACATCCAGCCAGGCGGCAAGCAGCACGAATCCGGCCACTGCCAGAAAACAGGAAGGGATGATACGCTTAAAAAACCGGTGAAATGCCTTGTCCATGGTAACTTAGAAATCAAAATACAGAAAGTCCGTCTGCACAACGGAGTTAAGGAAAATCATGTTCAACAAAAACAAGAGTACCGTCGCAATGCCGTAACCGGGTGTAGGTTTCATTTGACGGCCCAGTTGCATGTCGTTTGGTAAAAAAAGTAGCACCACTCCTGCGATCCAAATAGGTAAGTTATGCAGGTTACCCACCAGGAAAAAATCCGGAGCACCGCCATTGGAAAAGTGAAACATGGCAGAAAGCAGGCCCAGCGCATCCTGGAAGTTTTCGGCCCGGAAAAACACCCAGGTCAGGTTCACGAAAAAAAAGGTGATCAGAATGGCAAAAAAGGCAGGAATCTCAACACCGACTTTTTTCCAATACCGGTGAACCACCAGGGCGGCCCCATGCAGCAGGCCCCAGACGATAAACGTCCAGCCCGCCCCGTGCCAGATTCCCCCCAGTAGGAAGGTAATCATCAAATTGGCATTGGTCCTACCCGGACTCACTTTGTTGCCACCCAGGGGAATGTACACATAATCCCGCAAAAACCGGCTCAGCGTAATGTGCCAATTTCTCCAAAACTCCTGTATGGTGGCCGACCGGTAGGGGGAATTGAAGTTTTGCGGCAGTTGGATGTTAAATAGCAAGCCCAAACCGATCGCCATGGAGGAATAACCGCTAAAGTCAAAGTACAGCTGGAAGGAATAGGAAAGCGAGGTAATCCAGGCGTCTTGTGCTCCCAGGAGGCCAATGTTCCCATAGCCCTTATCTGCCACAAGGCCAAAGCTATCGGCAAGCACCACTTTTTTTGCCAGCCCCATCATAAAAATAAAAAAACCTCGGGAAAGGTTTTGGTAGTTGGCTCGGGTTAAAAACGGGTTGCGAAATTGTGTCATCATCTCTTTGTGATGCACAATGGGCCCCGCAATCAGCTGGGGAAAAAAGGAAACAAACAAGCCGTAGGAGACAAAGTTCGTCTCGATCCGGACCCCTTTGTAGCAATCCACCAGATAGGCAATCTGCTGAAACGTATAAAACGAGATGCCCAGGGGAAGCGCCCAATCCAGGTAAGAAATGGAGGAATGGGATAGCACATTGATATTGAAAATAACAAAATCGGCGTATTTGTAGAAAAAAAGGATTAGTAGGTTAAAGGTGATGCCGGCTACCAAAAATGACTTTTTGCCTTTCCCTGCTTGTTTGCTGATGAAGTAATTGAGTACAATGGAAATGCCTATCAGGATTAAATAACTGGGTTTCCACCATCCGTAAAAGAAAAGGGAACACAGAAAGAGCCAGCAAACGATGTAGGAATTTCTGATTTTCGACCCCAACCCGTAAAACCCCGCAAGCACCACTGGCAAAAAAACAAACAGAAAAACAAAAGAATTAAATAGCATGGCTAAAAAAGCATTATCACTCAAATATACACTTGTTTGTTTTATTTTGACCAAAAAATCCCCGGAAACCTGCTGAAATCGAAAGTATCCTGCGTTTTTTTTTTCCAAAATAAGGCGCTACTGGATGGGCCATGGAATGGGGTATGCCGGCGATGACCCGGAATACCGGTGGCTTAGGCACTTGTTAACTTTTACTGCTCCCCTCCGCGGAGAACCGCAACGCCCACCCGTAGAACCGGGTAGTCGATCCGGGCAAAACACTGAATCATCCGTTCAAAAAAATTCCCGGATTGGATGTCATTTTCCCCATGCACTGCATTTTCGGTACCGATACACCACCGTTCAGTTGACGGATGTGCCCATCAGTACCTGGGAAGAACCTTTGCAGGTGAGATTTGGGTGGAGGGTATACCCGGATGATGTGGAAAGTAATGGCACCCGCAAATCGTGCAATTTTATCTGAAAATCGCGGGTTACGCAGGTACTTCTTTCCAACACAGCTAATTTTTCTGTATCTTAAACCAATGAACGAACAAAACGCATCCCTTCATTTGCCGGTGCACTCCATCGCAGCGACAGAAATCCTGCCTTTTCAATCAATGCGGCACAACGATTGTACTGTTTTTAAAAAAAATCGATTCGCTTCTCCAATAATCCAGTAAAAACGCTAACCCAGGCTCAACCCATGCAACTCTCCTTTCAACATTTGTTTTTCACGCTGGCCTTTACATTTCTGCTTATTGCAGCCCTTATCCTTGCCAAATCCATCCTCATCCCCCTGGGGTTGGCCTTGTTGCTTTCCTTCATTTTACACCCCGTGCATAAAAAATTACGGGAAAAGAAATTTGGTAATATTGGGGCTGCCCTAACCGTGTTGGTGCTCTTCTTTCTGATCCTCATCGGTATCTTGGCGTTCTTTTCTGCAGAAATCCTTTCCCTGTCGGATCAACTAACGGATTTTGGTGATAAATTAATGAACATTTTCACCGACACCGTTGTCTTTCTGAACGAAAATTTTAGCTTTTTAGGCAATTTAGAAAAAGATGCCCTGCTGGAAGATGGAAAGACCTGGCTGAAGGATGCAGGGGCCGGACTGCTTGGAAAAACGTTTAGCAGCACCGCCAGCTTTTTCACCGGCATGTTTACCATGATTATTTATTCCTTTCTATTTTTGATTTACAAACAGGGGCTGGTCAATGCCTTTGTTAAATTTGGTCCGGACGATAAAAAGAACCAGTACCTCACCATGCTAAAAAACATACAGCAGGTGGGGCAAAAATACCTTTCGGGGATGTTAACCTTAATCTTGATTCTGGGTCTGGCCAACAGTGCCGGATTGTGGATCATCGGACTGGACAACCCATTTCTGTTTGGTTTTTTAGCTGCCACGCTATCCATTATCCCCTATATCGGAACCACCATTGGCGCAAGCATACCGGTGCTTTATGCGTTTATGTCCAAAGACGAGCTTTGGGTACCTCTGGCTGTAGCGGCCATGTTTTGGCTGATTCAGGTGATTGAAAGTAACTTTCTGAGCCCAAAGGTGGTAGGGAATAGCGTAAATGTCAATGCATTTGCAGCCATTCTGAGCCTTATCATTGGGGCATCGGTCTGGGGTGTGGCGGGGATGGTGTTGTTTCTGCCATTTGCCGCCATGCTAAAGGCCATTTGTGAAAGCTATGTGCCCCTGCAGCCCCTGGCCATGTTGATCGGGCAGGATGCGTTCAATGACAAGCCCAAAAAAACGTAGCCAGTCTCGGTTTTTTCGGAAACATGGGATTGGTCACCGACTGTTTTCCCCGACTCCTTTGGCCCTGACCCCACCCATCCCTCAACCCTGGCGCTTGCGCAACGGCTGAGCTCGGGCCGAAGTGTTCCAGGCAACGAAATACGATGTGTACGTTTCCCGAAATTGCCTTACTAATCGGCTGTTTCGGTAGTCGGAGCTGATAAGAAAAAAACTGGGGGTATACAATGGGGTACCAGCAGCTGCCTACCTTCGCCTCATATTGCCACTCATGGCTCCCAGTGCCTTTTGGGCACCGCCCATTTTATTCATTTGCTTCATCATCTTGCGCATGTCCGAAAATTGCTTCATTAGGTTATTGACCTCTTGTACACTGCGTCCGCTTCCTTTGGCAATGCGCTTCCTCCGGCTGCCATCGATCAGGGAGGGATTGCCCCGCTCCTGAGGAGTCATGCTGCGGATGATCGCCTCGATGGGAATAAAAGACTCGTCGTCAATATCCAGTCCTTTAATGGCTTTGCCCATCCCGGGAATCATTCCCAGGAGATCCTTGATATTGCCCATCTTTTTTATCTGCTCCAGCTGGGAGAGAAAATCGTCAAAATCGAACTGATTTTTTCTGATTTTTGCATTTAGCCGTTTTGCTTCGTCCTCGTCAAAGGATTGCTGGGCCTTTTCTACCAGGGACACCACGTCTCCCATTCCCAGAATACGCTGCGCCATCCGGTCGGGATAAAACAGGTCCAGGTTTTCCATCTTCTCCCCGGTGGAAATAAACTTGATGGGTTTATTGACCACGTGACGAATGGAAATGGCGGCCCCACCACGGCTATCCCCGTCCAGTTTGGTAAGTACCACCCCGTCAAAGTCAAGGCGCTCATCGAAGGTTTTGGCGGTGTTGACCGCATCCTGACCGGTCATGGAGTCGACCACAAAAAGTGTCTCCGAAGGGTTGAGCGTTTCTTTCAACGAAGAAATCTCGTTCATCATGGCCTCATCCACGGCAAGACGGCCTGCCGTATCAATAATCACCGTTTTCTTTCCGGATTTTTTGGCAAATTCGATGGCGTTTTGTGCGATCTGAAGGGCATTCTGATTGCCCGGCTCGGCATACACCTCGATTCCTATTTGGCTACCCAGCGTCTTCAGCTGCTCCACGGCAGCCGGACGGTACACGTCGCAGCCCACGAGCAGCACCTGTCGGCCTTGCTTTTTGAGGTAAGCACCCAGTTTGCCTGAAAAAGTCGTTTTACCCGATCCCTGCAACCCGGAGATGAGAATCACAGCCGGATCACCTTTGATGCTGATTTCTTCCTTGCTACCCCCCATCAGTTGGGTGAGCTCCTCCTGGGTAATCTTTACCAAAAGCTGTCCCGGAGAAACAGCGATCAGTACGTCCCTGCCCAGGGCTTCCTCTTTGATTTTGTCGGTAACTTCCTTGGCTACCTTGTAGTTCACGTCTGCATCGATCAGGGCTCTGCGGATTTCTTTTACCGTAGTGGCCACGTTTATTTCCGTGATTTTGCCCGTTCCCTTCAGGGTTTTAAACGCTCTGTCTAATTTATAACTCAGATTGTCAAACATGTTTTTTTCTTTTGGAAGAACAAAAATACGTTTTTTTTTTAAGCTTGTCAGGTATCCGAAGAAAGTATTCGGGCAAAGATAAATGCCTTATTTTTTGGAATTGCGGGGATTTCTACTAACTTTTGTTACCAAAAAAAGACAAAAAGGTGTATTTAATATACAAAAATACCCCGATCGGGGTATTTTTTTGATGAAAAAAAAGTTGTTACTTACACGCTCAAATAAATCATTTTCAAGCGCTTACCAGAAAATTCGTATTTATTTAACCAAAAACCAAAAAACGATGATGAAAGACCAAATTCCGCTGTTTATTCCCCTGGGGAATTTTTCAGACCACTGCAACTCCCTGGACAGGAAAAAGCTGGTGCCAATAATTGAACTGGTTCACGAAATGGAACTAAAGTTTTACAAGGCCGAAAAGCTACTGGGCACACAGGATCTCAGCGAATTATCGCTTCGTACCCTGGGCTTGTCGGGGATCCATGTTCGCTTGCTGGATGCCATACTCAAACTTCGCCTGGTCCCCTTATTTGACTGGATGGCCTGGAAGAGTGAGGCCGAGCGGTATTACAAAGACGCCAGCAACCTGTACGAATTGGACACCGTCACGCTGGGCAAGGTAATGACCGTACTACTTCGTTCGCAAACCCTCTACGGCCCCGAATTTCTGGAGTCCAAAATCAAAGACCGATTTGTGCTGAATCTGCTAAAAGCAATTCTCCATTCCGTGGACGGCATCAATTCTTGGAACTATTCAGAAATTTTGGATTAACGCTGCGAGATTTACCCTACAACTACCGAATTGCTTACGGATCGACTTTTTCAATGCTTAATCACCCCAATTTTACTTTTTTGAGCCAAATTCGATTCGCAGGAGGATCGTGCCTTTTTCAAGGCACGGCGCAATCATTTTGCCGGATTTCTGGTAGAAACCCACAAATATTTTCATAAAATAAGTGCATACAACCAAGCTTTTCTGACAAATTCTACGTTATTTCAAGACGAGAGTAAACGAGTGCTTCTGGCATTTTTATTGCTTCGGGCTTGGTTTAGAATTGATGGTAACTAACGATGGTATTGTACGCAAATCGCTTCGCCCTTTTTTTACTACGATGCTTGCTTTTAGCTGCCGGCATTTTGTTGCAAGTTGAGGCGAATGCACAACAGGAACCCCGACTGGCACTGGAAACGAACCCCGTTACCTGTTCCGGCGACGGAAGCATTACCGCTACCTTTGCGTACGATGGGGATGTTTCCGACCTTTTTTTCCAGCTATACCGCCTGCCGGAAGAAGCCCCGCTCGACCAAAATACATCCGGCGTTTTTTCCGGCCTGGCAACCGGAACCTATCGAGTCGCCGCGAGCTTTACAGCCAATGGCACAGCGCTGGAGATTGCCGAAGAAACTACCCTTGCCTCCGAATTCGAACCCTTATCGTATTCCATTCAGGCGCAAAACCTGTGCGAAACCGAATTCGGCAGCATTGAAGTCGTCGTCAACCAGGGAAATCCGGCCACCTTTGAACTGCGGGGAGATACCGAACGCCCGCCGCAACAAAGTCCGGTTTTTGAATCACTTCCCGCCGGTAAATATACCGTGATCGTTACGGATACCTGCGGAGACCGCCTCTCCCAATCCTTCGAGGTGCAGAAAGCCGAATTCATATTGGACCCCGAATTTCAGCAGTTTCAATCGGAACTAAACAGCTGCGGAGAAATACGTGTCGGCCATTTGATTCGCTCGGTCGGCGCCGAAATTGCCTATCCCCTGAACGCTCTTTTTACCGTTCGCAATCCGGATGGGGCCGTTGAGGAAGTCTCCGTGCAGGTGACTGAAGGTGGGGCCACCGAAGGAGTTATCGTCGGAAACCTTCCCTTTTTTCCCGGGGAAGCCTACAGTTACGACCTGTCCGTAACGGACAATTGCGGTCAGGTAGCGCTCCTGGAAAACAATCCCATCGACCGAAGACTTTCCATTTCTAGAGACCTCTTTTGGGGAGCAGGCCTTTGTGGCAAGCGAAGGCTCTCCATCAAACCCGCCAATTTTGTTGCTCCCTATACCGTTACCTTTGCCGAATACCCCGAAGATTTTGACCCTGTGCTGTTCAACGAAGCCCATCCGGGGCCGTTTAGCGAGGAAAACCTTTTTTACGGATCCGAAGAAATGCCACTACCCTTCGGTACCTACAGCTTTAGTATCGAAGATGCTTGCGGAAATAGCGCCTCCATAACCGAGGAATTTAGAGACTTGCTTAGTGGACCCGTTTCCACCGTCTACAAAGGCTGTGGCCCCACTACCGGTTCCCTCCAATTAAATAGTTTTGATTACGAATTCACCCGCATCGAAATGACCGAAGGACCGGAATCCTTCGCCGGGCAACTTCCCCTGGATCTTTCCGAAAACATCAGTCAAAACGACCCTAGAAGGTTCTTTATGAATAGCCTGCCGGCCGGAGAATACGAGTTTGTTTCCAATACCACCTGCGGTACGGAACACAGCACCCGGGTCAGCATCGAAGGCGCCAGTATTCTAACGAACGAAGTGGCCGTAGAAGAAAACTGTGGCTCGTTCAATTTATCGCTGTTCCATGAGGACAACCTGGAAGAAAACCAAACCACACGCTTTGGTATTCAGCGACTGAACCCCGAAACCGGCGAATGGGGTCACCCGGAAACTGGGCTTGCATATACGGAAGGAGAAGAGCTGACCGACGAAAATTCCATCCTTGTCGTCAACCGTGCCACTACCATCAATTTAAGCTATTACGGCAACCTACGCCTGGTAAAGTCCATACGGATATGGAAAAACGGAAGCGACATTGTCCCCAATCAACCGTCCCACAATTTCTGCCTGGAAACCCTCGAAACCTTTGAAGTAAAGGAGCGCAGCAGCTTTACCAGCTTAAACACCTTTCAATGTGTGGAAGGAAGCTATGAATTATCCGTGGATGCGACCGGCTATCCGCCCATTACCTACAGAATCGTAGAAAAAGACGGGCTGCCGTTCGCTATCGACAATGGCCAAAACCCGCTCTTTCAGAACCTGGAGGCAGGAAGGTACCGCTTGCAACTGGAGGATGCCTGCGGCAACCTGACCAATACCACCGTTCAGGTCCGTGGAGAAAACCTTCCCAAGATCATTCCTGAAAACCTCTGCGAGGGAGAGAATGGATCGCTTTCGGTAAGAAACCTGGACTTCCTGACTTTCGAATGGTTCAATACTGCAAACCCCGATGTCATCCTCAGCCGCGAACCCAGCCTGGAGTTCACCCCATTTACGCTGGCATTACACGCAGGCGTTTACGCCGTGCGACTGCGTGACGATACCCCCGGAAGTTGTCTAAACGAAGTACTTGAATTTACCCTTGATGAGGATAGCCTCAACCCCCAGTCGGGGCAGGGGCAAGAGGTAACGGTATGCAAAGGTGAAATCGTCGACCTCTTCGATTTTCTGGATGGCCCGTTTAACGACTACGGGTCCTGGGAAGAGCTTAGCGGCAGCGGGGCCCTGGTGGGCAATGTATGGTCATCGGCCAACCTGGAGGCGGGCACGTATACCTTTGTATACACCATCTCCGGTATTTGCTCCGGGGAACAATCCACCCAGGTCACCATCAACCTGAGTGAGGTTCCGCCACCACCTCAAGGAGCAGGCGTGCAGGAATTTTGCAGCCCCGGAGTGTATACCCTGGCAGACCTGATCGTAACCGGAGAAAACATCCGTTGGTACCTCACCCCGGAGGGGGCCGATGCCCTTCCTGCGGAAAGCGAACTGGAATCCGGAAGGACGTATTACGCAGAACAGCTCTCTGCCGGATGCCCTTCCGATCGGCGCCTGCCGGTAGCCGTACAAATCTACCCCCAGGTGGCGGGGGTTGATATAGGCGCGTCCCAAACGCTGTACCAGATGGAAGTACCCGCTATCCTGGAAGGCGAACAACCCGCCGGCGGGTCGGGAAATTTTTCCTTTCAATGGGAGATTCAATCCGAAGAGGGGCCCTGGACAGCAGTGACCGGGGCAACCGAAAAGGATTTTGCTCCTCCCCCCCTGATGGAAACCACGCAATTCCGACGAATCACCCAGGACGAGGTCTGCGGAACCTTTATAAGCAACGAAGTGACCCTCAGCATAGAAGTGGCTCCCATGGTTGCCAATAATGATGTCTTTGGCCCATTGAGAAACTACGAAGAACACCGGCTGCCCTCTATTCTGGCGAATGATAGCCTCAAATTGGCCCCGGTATCCGGTGGTGAGGTATCTATTTCTATTCTCTCCATCACGGATGAAGCGGGTGTGGAGCAAAACCTGGTGTACTCCCTGGACGAAAACGGTTCGTTTTTTATTCCGGAAGATACACCGACCGGCACCTACCGCATGGAATACCGAATCTGCCAATCCGAGGTACCGACTAATTGTGCGGACGGGATCATTCGACTTCAGGTAATCGGAATCTCCGTGGATCTGGAAAAATCGGTTGACCGAAACCAGGCGGTGCGGGGCGAAATCGTTGACTATTTCATTTCCCTTACCAATACCAGTACCTTTCCTTTGGAAGAGGTTTTGGTGACCGAACTGCTGCCCGAGGGATTGGTATTGCTGTCCAGCAGCCCTGCGGTTTCGGAGCAAGCGACCTGGACCATCCCGGAGATTCAACCAGGCGAAACCGTTCGATTCGAACTATCCGTGCTGGCCGCTGAGGAGGGAAATTACATCAACCAAGTTCGGGTAGCGGTGAAAAACGTCGAAGAAACGGTTGCAAGCGAAGAGCTTCAAATACGACCAAAGATGGTCGATGTGGCCATCCGGGTAAGCTCCGCGATCCAAACGATCCGGGACGGAGACGCGTTCGAATACCTCCTTACCATCACCAATCAGGGAATGGACGAGGCCGAACAGGTCAAAATCGTTGACTTTTTGCCACCGAACCTCATTTACCAGGCGTCCAGTAGCCAGAACAGCGGATTGCCCCAGGATCCGCAGTTCCGTCAGGACGGGCAACAATTGATCTGGGAAGTGGACCGGTTTCCGGTCGGGGCTGAATTGCAAATCCGGGTGACTGTCTTTGCGACGGATGACTGACGGATCAACAACCGGGCGGAGGTGAGTGCCGGCGGCATCGACACTTCTCCCGAAAACAATACCGCGCTGGAGGAAAAAAATATTCTACCCCTATTTATTCCAAACGTGATTAAGCCTGATTTTGACGGGAAGAATGATACCTTTGTTATACGGGCAACCCATAAGTTTGAACGGGTGGAATTACTGATTTTCAATCGCTGGGGAGATCTGGTATTTGCTTCGGAAGATTACCAAAACGACTGGTCCGCCGAAGGGCTGCTTGCAGGCACCTATTACTATCAGGTTACCGGCACCGATCCTCAGGGCAAACGAAAAGAATACAAGGGTTGGGTTCAAGTGATCAAAGAATGAGATGAGAGGAAGCTATTTTTTATACGGAATGGTGGGAATGCTTGGGCTTTTGACGTTTCAAATCCCCGGTAACGGACAACAAATTCCCCAATTCAGCCAGTATACGTTCAATACCTTGCACGTAAATCCGGCCTATGCGGGCTATAAAGTAGATCCCTTCGTACAAGCCACTTACCGGTCGCAATTTGTACATTTCCCAGGAGCTCCTCAGACCTTTACCCTTGCTGCGGATATGGGAAACGCCGAGGAGAGCATGGGCTATGGCCTGTCCATTAGTTCGGACCAATTGGGCCCCAATTCGGTTCATTCCCTACTACTGACGTATGCGTACAAAATACGATTAAACCGGGAAAGTTTTCTGGGACTTGGGATCAGTTCCGGAATCTCCGAATACCTGCTGGACGGGGCAAAACTATTGCCGGATGACCCCTCCGATCCGGGTATTCCGCAGGGACGTATCAATGCCTTTACCCCCAATCTAAATGCAGGACTGCTCTACCATTCCCCGCGGTTTTTCTCCGGAATCAGTGCCTTCAACCTATTGGGGCAACAGCCACTGCGAAACAAAGACCTGGCTTTGGCTACGCACAACTACCATTTCTATTTTCAGGCCGGAGGACTGCTGCCCCTAAGTTCAGCGGTGACCGTCAAGCCCTCCATTCTGGTTCGGGAAGACCTCAACGGTCCGGGCAGCTTCGACGTGAATGCCATGTTTCTATTTAATGAACGTTTTTGGCTGGGTACCTCGTTTCGTTCCGGTTTTGGCAAAAATGAGCTCCCGGAATCCAGTAACTTTGCCACGCGAAGGGCCATCGTGCTGCTAATGGACCTGTTTATCACCGAAGACATCCGATTCGGCTACGCGTACGACTTCAATTTGACTAGCCAAAATAACTACCGCAATAACAGCCACGAATTTTCGATCGGGTACTACATCCAAAGCAGCTGGCTCAAAAGCCCCGAAAAGCGGTATTTTTAGCCGAGGGGCGTTCGCCGGGAATCAATCCCACGTACCAATATTCCCATGAATTTGCTTAATTTGCACGGCATACCTATCGAAGAACGCAGACCAACCTTTTGGATCATGGATTTTACTAAGAAAAACACGATTGTCCCGCATTTTTTGGCCATTCTTTCCTTTTACCTACTCGTGGTGGCCTACTTTTCTCCCCTGGTATTTGAAGGGAAAATGATGTTTCAAACCGATATCCTGCAGTGGGAAGGTTCCGCCAAAGAGCTGCTTGACCACCGCGAAGGCACCGGGGAAGAGGCCTTGTGGACCAACCGCATGTTTGGCGGCATGCCCGCTTACCTGATCCACCTCGATCCAAAGGGAGACATTACCAATACCCTACTAAAGGTTTTTACGCTGGGATTACCGCACCCCATCAGCGCCCTGTTTTTTGGCATGACTGCCATGTACCTGCTCTTGCTGGGATTTCGGGTACGCCCGCTGGTAGCCGTCCTGGGTGCCTGGGCATTTGCGTTCAATACCTTTAACTTCCTGAGCCTGGAGGCTGGACACAATGCAAAAATATGGGCCGTATGCCTCATTCCCTTACTTCTGACGGGCGTTCACCTGGCCTTTCATGGGAAAAAATTGCTGGGCATTGCCCTGACGGCGCTTGCCGTTTTGCTCCAACTCAAGTTCAACCACCTGCAAATCACCTATTATACGCTAATCCTGGTAATCGGCTACGGCATCGCACAGCTACTGGTCTTTTTTCGGGAAAAACGCTTGCCCGAGTTTGCAAAAATCACCGCATTCTTGCTGGCAGCGGCCATCCTGGGTGGATTGGGGAATTTGGCACGCCTGTCCTCCGTATTGGAATACGGCGCCTATTCCATCCGGGGAGAAAGTAACTTGCCGCAGGCGGGACAAAACACCAGCGGGCTGGACCGGGAATACGCATTTAACTGGTCCAACGGAAAACTGGAATCCTTTACCTTGCTGATTCCTAATTATTTTGGGGGTGCCAGTCAGCAACCCCTTCCCGAAGATTCAAAATCGGAACAAGCGCTGCGCGCTCAGGGAGCAGACCCCGCACAAATCAATCAATTCATTCAAAACGCCCCGACCTATTGGGGAGATCAACCCTTTACCGGAGGCCCCATTTACGGTGGAGTCATCCTGGTGTTTTTCTTTGTATTGGGCCTGTTTTTTGCTCCTGCGCCCTACCGCAACGTCTTTCTTACCCTTACCTTGCTGAGCCTGATGCTCTCCTGGGGAAAAAACCTTGCCTGGTTTAATTTCACGCTGTTTGATTACCTTCCCGGATACAACAAGTTCCGGGCCGTGTCCATGGCACTGGGAATCACGCTATTCCTCGTCCCCTTACTCGGGGCGCTGGGGTTGGAAAACCTGCTGCAAAAACCCCAGACGCCGCAGACCAAAAAAGGCTTTTTTATGGCAGTGGGGATTACCGTCGGTTTGATCGTACTGGCAGTAGTCATTGCCTTTGGTTTGAACTTTCAGGGGGCCAATGTTGCCGGTTACCCCGATTGGCTGCTAAATGCGCTGAAAGCTGACCGGCAGCGCCTGCTGCTTTCGGATGCCTACCGTTCCTTGTTTTTTATCGGTGGGGCGGCCTTGTTGATTGCCCTGATACGCTACAAAACGCTGCCATCCCGATGGGCCCTGCTCGGAGTAGGTCTGCTGATTCTGATAGATGTATGGACCGTCAACAGGCGGTATCTGAACGAGGAAAGCTTTACCGAAGACCCAAGTGCGCAGCACTTTGCGCCAAGCCCGGCGGATCGCAAAATCCTTCAGGATAGCGGCTATTTCCGGGTACTAAACATTCAGAACCCCTTCAATGAAGCCCGGACCAGTTACTACTTCAACAGCATCGGCGGGTACCACGGTGCCAAAATGAGCCGGTACCAGGACC
Source organism: Cyclobacterium xiamenense (assembly GCF_009467825.1). GTDB lineage: Bacteria > Bacteroidota > Bacteroidia > Cytophagales > Cyclobacteriaceae > Cyclobacterium > Cyclobacterium xiamenense. The sequence continues at coordinate 92,702 of NZ_WIOK01000014.1, forward strand.
TTATCGAGCGGGTACTAACCCCCGAAATGAACGAATTTATCAAGAAAGCGCAGGAAGGAAATTTTGACTACGAGGCCATTCCGGTGCTCAACATGCTGAATACCCGATACATCCTGGCAGGCAGGGCAGAAAATGCCGTTTTTACCAATCCGGAGGCCAACGGCCCAGCCTGGTTTCCCGAGCGGATCGTTCCGGTCGGTTCCAACGAAGAAGAAATCAAAAAATTGGCCGAACTCCAAACCAAAACGGAGGCTACCGTTACTCCCGCCGATGGCGAAAACGTACCTGCTGCCGGGAGTGGAATCCTAACGCTGGAGAGTCGGGGTCCCGACCAGCTCAGCTATACTGCCAAGGTGGACAAAGCCGGACTGGCGGTGTTTTCGGAAATTTACTACCCCAAGGGATGGAAGGCCTTTGTCAACGGGACCGAAACGGACATCCACCGGGTGAATTATTTGTTGCGCGGCATCGTGCTGCCGGAGGGTGAGGTGGACGTAGCGATGGTTTTTCAGCCCGACCGCTACTACCAAACCCGTACCTTATCGACCATCTTTCAATACGCGGTGGTTTTGCTGCTACTCGCTGGCGGCTACCTGGAAACAAAAAACCGCTTCCAGGCATGAGGAAAAAAAACCTGCTTTTTGTCACCCCCTTCTTCCCTACGTTTGTGCGGAGTGACATTCAGCTGCTTCAAGAAACCCATGCCGTCCGTATCAACAGGTACCCATGGCAGCACAAAGCCCTGGCTCCCCTGTTCTTTTTTCTTCAGTTTTTTTCGGTGCTGTACCACATTTTCAGAACCGATGCGATCCTGATAAGTTTTGGTGGGTACTGGTCGGTCTGGCCGGCTGTATTCGGGAAGCTCTTTCGAAAAAAAACGCTGATCATCTTGCATGGAACGGATTGCGCTTCCATCCCGGAATTGGGCTACGGCAGCCTAAGGATTCCGTTGCTAAAAATGGCTTGCGGGCTTTCGTACCGGTATGCCAGCGACCTGGTACCTGTAAGCGAATCGCTTGCCGGAACGGAGCTGGATTTTGATCCCGCCATTCGTAACCGATTCCAGGGAATACGCCACCACTTCCCTGCTGTCACCACGCCGATACACGCCGTACACAACGGCTTTGACCCGGACGCCTGGCCGTTTGAGCAGGTCGAAAACAAAGCCCCGGGCTCCTTTCTGGCGGTCATGTCTGCTGCACAGTACCGGTTGAAGGGAGGAGACCTGATCGCAGCAGTGGCACCCTCGTTTCCCGAGTATCAGTTTACCATCGTGGGAATGGATGCACCCGAAACGACCCATCCGGTCAACCTGCGTTTTGTGGGAAAGGTACCCCAGGCAGCATTGGCCCGGCTTTACCGCCAAAACCGCTACTACCTGCAATTGTCCTCCTTTGAAGGATTTGGCTGCGCACTGGCGGAGGCCATGCTATCGGGTTGCATTCCGATCGGCTCATCCGTCAATCATATCCCCGCCATCATTGGAAACAACGGATTCGTCCTTAGTAAAAAAGATCCCGGCATGCTGCGCCAGCTAATTGATCAACTGGTACACGTGACAGATCCTGAAAAATGGGCATTGAATGCCCGCAGGCACATCATAGCCAGCTACTCGCTTGCATTCAGAAAACAAGAACTCACCCAGCTACTACACGGTCATGCGAAACAGACTTGAAAACTTTCTCGCGGGCATTTCCCGCCAACTATTTCGGATTCCCGGTGGTTTTTTTATCGTCGTACTCCTCAAGCGAATCTTTCCCGCTCCCAATACCTCGCCATCCTGGAAAACCTTCCGGTTTAGAGGCATGGTGTTTCGGGTAGACGTGTCAAAAGGCATGGGAAACGCAATTTTTTGGCGGGGAGCCCATGATTGGGGCCCGTTGTTTGTATTGGAACGAGTGTTGAAAAAAGGAGAAACGTTCATCGATATCGGGGCAAATCAAGGGGAATACACCTTGTGGGGATTGCGCAAAGTGGGGCCGGAGGGAAAGGTAATTGCCTACGAGCCATCCACCGCAATTTTTCAGCAACTGGAAGAAAATATCCGGCTGAACCCAGGGTACACGCAGGCGATAAGCGCCCGTAAATTGGGGCTATCGGACCGTCCCGGAACGTTGAAATTGTATACCAAATCGGGAATCAACGAGGGGGTAAATAGCATGTTTCCCTCGGCTGAGCACGATGTGTTTTTAAACGAAATCGAATTATCCACCTTGGATAGCGAAGTGAGAAGATTGGGTTTGAAACGCGTGGATTGCCTAAAAATTGACGTGGAAGGCGCCGAGTTGGCCGTTCTGAAAGGTGGCCTGAAAACGATTGCGACATTCAGACCAAAAATCCTAGTTGAAATAAACAAAGAGTCCTGCAACGCCGCAGGATACGAGGCAACGGAGCTGGTTCATTTTTTAGAAAATCAACACTACAACCTGTTTACCATCGGTCTTCGTGGAAAATTGACCCCCCTAAAAAAGGATGCCATTCCCGAATTTAGTAATACCATTGCGTTTCCCGTTTGATTAGTTGACGAGGCTGAATGAGCCCGCTTGTTGGTTTTCCACCGCTTGTGAATCGGTGTACCTAAGCTTGTACAAATAACTCCCAACCGGCATTTCGATTCCGTTGTGGGTACCATCCCAGCCCTTGCTGTGGATGTCTGAGGTAAAAAACAGCAGTTCTCCCCACCGGTTAAACACCCAAAACTGAAGCCCTTTCACCTCGGAAAAAACTGGGAAAAAGTAATCGTTTGGGCTATTCCCGTTTGGGCGGAAAGCAGTGGGTACCCTAAGAAAAAATCCGCTTATTTCTACATATTCTTCATAGCTGGTCTGACAACCATTTTCGTCTGCCACGTCCAACCGCACCAAATAGGTACCAGGTTCACCATACCTTACAGTCGGGCGCTGTTGGGTACTTTCCTGGCCATTTCCAAAATCCCAATGAAACGAATGTCCCTCTCCTGAATCTACCTCAGCGAAAAACTGAATTTCGGAATTTTGAAACAACACTCCGGATTCGGTATAGGAGTCAGACGTGAAGGAAAAGGTCGCCTGCATGTCGGGATTCACTACTTGGGTTAGTTCCACTGTTTGACTTACCGTGCAGCCATTCAGGTCAGCAAGGGTAAGTTGGTACACGCCGTCCGCCAAATCAGGGATTAGATGCTGTCCACTTTCCGGGATTACAACTTGTTCAGAAAAAGTGCGCGCGGTACCACTTTCTCCTACAATGTCCAGTACAAAAGGTGAGTCTTCGCCCTCGACCGCTAGCACAATCATTCCAAGGGCGTCCTGATCGCAACCCAGGTCCAGGGTGCTTTCACTTTCCACAACCTCCAGCGCAAAAACCGGAGGGTCGGGTACGATTAATGTGGTTTCGTCACTGCAACCCAGGGAGTCTGTCACTTTCACCGTGTATTCACCCGGTGCAACACCGGTTAAGGTAGCGGTGGTAGCCCTGGTGGGGTCGTTCCACAGATACGAAAAAGGCGCCATTCCGCCAGTCACCGATACGCCGATTTCGTTTTCGTTCTCCTGTCCACAGGTAGTCGAAATAGTCAGCTCTGGCACCAGCGATAAATCATTCTTGTATAGTGTAAACGCCTGGTAGCAGTCGCTCTCGGGAGAAGGTAAGGCATAGAGCGTCAATTCATCGGTATCCATTGTAAGGGACTTCCCCAAAACAACCCCTTGTTCACCCGGATTATTGGGTGGACGCTCGTAAAAATCAGTACCCTCTGGGAAAAATCCAGCAAAGCTGCCAACGATCACCTGATTGGTTTCCGAAACGCATACCGGAATCTCCAAACCATTTGAATTCCATCCACAGTTCTCTTCGAGAAACGGGTTGCTCGCAACCTCAAAAACCAGCGGGCCGCGGATGGATTGGTTTAAGCAGGTCTCTGATTGGTTGTAACCCGTAATAAAAGGTATGGGATCAAGGGGAGTTTGGGTGAGCGCATTGTCTCCAAACAGCGTACCGTCAATGGCTACTTCACCGTTACAGATCAGCATTAGTTCTGAACAGTTTTCCGAAACATGTACCACATAATCAAACGTACCCACTACATCCTGATTGTCTTCCGTTACCGGTAATTGCCCCATTTCCCATACGATCGTCCCGGCGGGTCCACGCGCTGGTTCAAATGAAAAAGCGCCATTGGAGTTTTCGTCAAGAAGTAAATTCGGAGCAGCCTGCGAAAAAGTGAGGCCTTCCGGTAATGGTATTTCAAGCCTGGATCGATCTACCGCGATCTCACCATTATTTTTTACGGTTGCCCTGAATTCCAACGCATCGCCAGGGAAGATCTCGGGGGACACTTCGTTTACGGCGATTCCATTTATCGAAATCAATTCGTGAAAAGTCTCCACCGCCACATCATTGGCATCAATGGCCATGGTGATGTTGTAGATAACGTACACGTCCCAGGTGGACCCGTACCGGAATCGGGTACGCGTTTGGTTGTTTCCTAGTATTCCATTGTTCGGATTATCGATTTCTATAATCGCAATATCCATTCCCGTGTTGTTTTTCAGGTTCGGATTTCTGGGATTACCTCCGGTGTAAATGGAGGAGTTAAAGAAATTAGAAACGTCGTTATTTCCATGGCTCAGTCTTTCAAAATCGTTCGTCTCCCCTCGTTCGATTGCAAAATAATCGCCATCTGCACCTACGTCCCCTTCACCTGCCATTACCCCCAATTTCACATGTACATCTCCACTTTCCGTCGCTGAAAAACCAGATACGTCTATGTCATAAAAGGCCGCACCCTGACCTCTTACAAAGGCATAGCCATCAAAAACGGAAACGTCTCTTTTTTTCATGACCGGGTTTTCATAGACAACTACCATTCCCCAGCCTCCATAGTGATAATTTGTACCTTCGATCAACCCAATATCTGCAACCGTATAGGCTCCTTCTCCCCAGGCCCGTACCCACTCGGTAACGTCCTTGTATCCGACAAACAACCCCAGATCCTCGTTGAGGGAAGCAGGATACCTGATCTCGTTATCAGCTGCTTCAAGTTCAAGGTATTCTTGCTGACCCGGCCCTTTGAATTTCACTTTTCGTTTGTCAAACGGTTTGCGGAAGATACCTTTGGTTACATCAAAGGTAACGTCTGAAGGCCCCCTTCCTGACCAGTATAAGCCGGCAAACAACACCCTGGAGCAAGCAGAATTGGCGCCATTTTCTCTAGAAAACTGAAGGGTGGCGGTTGAACTGTTGAACGTCTCGGGGTCGGCATCCACATCGACGAATACCATCATGCCGTCGTTCATCAAATCCTCTCCGTAATTCAATAAGGTCATGTTGGTATTTCCGATCATGGCAAAATCGCCGTGGATGCTATAAATGGACCGGGATGGAGAGAGAATGGACGTCCGCTCTGAAAAGTCAATTCTGACCTGCGAAAATAAGGTCTCGGTACCCATAAAAAACAAGAAAATAAGACCTGCGAAAAATTGCCTCTTCATAATTCCCTACAAAACCGATGCGCGTAACTCAACTTTAAATTACAAGAATACTACAAAATCTAGTTTTTCCATGCCTCTTGTCAAATTAATTTTCTAGTACAAAGACCAGTAATTAAAATCCAGTAAATAGACCCAAATTTCATGAATACCGGATACCTTTACTTTTTAGGTTTTATGTAATCCGTACTCGTCACTTTGGATAAACTAGCCAAACAAAGCATCCTCACCACCATCTCGGCCTACCTGGGCGTGGTCATCGGGTATTTTAACCTGCTCTGGCTGCTACCGTTTGTGTTGGAACCGGAGCAAATTGGCCTGTTTAAAACCATACAGGACATGGCCCTGCTGCTGATGCCCTTTGCGCAGATGGGGGTGGGTAATGGAATCACCCGGTTTTTCCCACAAGTAAAAAACGATCCACATTCCTTCTTTACCTTTAGCCTGTTTCTGGGACTGGTAGGCTACACGCTGGTTTTGTTTCTTTTTATCCTGTTTAAGGAGCCACTCACGGCTGCATTTTCCGAAAAAGCGCCGGAAGTAAACGAATACCTGCTGGTAGCCCTGTTGATCACGTTTTTGTCGGTGGTCAACAGCCTGTTGGATGCGTTCAGCCGCTCCTACTTGAAGATCGCCATCCCCTCCCTGATTCGGGATGTGCTCTTGCGCCTGTTGATGGGACTACTGGTGCTCGGCTATTTTTTTGAGGGGTACTCCTTTCCGCAAATGATCTGGGGAATGGGGCTGGTGTATTTTCTCACCGTGCTGAGCATGCTGGTATACATGCGAAAAGCCGGCATGCTGAACCTAAAATTTGACTGGGCCGGGATACCCAATTCGCTAAAAAAGGCATTTTTCAGGTACAACAGCATCACCTTGCTGGGGACGGCAGGAGCCCTGCTGATTATGAAAATCGACAGCCTGATGGTGAGTTCCATGATCGGCCTGGATGCCAATGCCGTGTATACCATTGGCTTTTCCATTGCGGTGGTGATCGAAATGCCCCGAAGAGCGATTTCCCAGGTGGCCATGCCGGTCATTTCGGGTAAATTCGCCGACAATCGGCTGGATGAAATCAATGCCCTGTACAAGAAAATCGCGGTGCATCAATTATTGGTATGCGGTCTGGTCTTTCTATTGATCTGGGTTAACATCGATACCCTGTACCATTTTGTACCCAATCGCTCGGTCTACGAAGCAGGGAAATGGGTGGTGCTGCTCATCGGGCTGGGAAAGCTGACAGACGTGGTCTTTTCGGTCAATGGAGAAATCATCGTCTTTTCCCGGTTTTACCTGTTCAATATCACGGCCACCCTCCTGATGGCGGCTGCAGTGGTGGTGTTTAACCTGGTTTTGATTCCCCGCTACGGCATCGAGGGGGCGGCATTTGCCTCGCTGCTCGCCATGTTTTTTTACAATTTGCTGAAGTTTTTCTATGTGAAAGCCAAGCTTGGATTCAACCCCTTTACCAAAGCGGTGTTTCAGCTGCTGTTTGCCGGAGGCCTAAGCTGGGCGGTAGCGGGTCTTTTGCTGCCCAAAATGGATACCATCTTGCTGGACTTACTGCTGCGAAGTGGCCTGCTACTGCTCGTTTACCTCTCGCTGGTGCATTGGCTAAACGCCGCTCCAGAGGCAGAAAAGTGGCTGCGAGACCGGGCAGGCAGGTGGCTGAAATCGGGTTAGCAACTAAGCATTCAGCATCCCCTGCAACAGGTCGGCAAGTTGCCGGGTCAGGTTCCGCCGGTGAAATGGCTGCCCTTGGTTTTCCTGCTTTTTCGCCTCAGGTAGGCTACGCAGGTCGGACAGGTAACCTACCAGCCCGGCAATATCCTCATGGGCGAATACCTTACCCGCTCCCGCCTGCGCGATAATTTTTGCCGCATCCCCTTCCGGGTCGCCCAGCCCGATGATCTCCCTTCCGGTAGCCATGTACTCAAAAAGCTTCCCGGGAATATTGCCCCGGGCATTTTTAGTCTGGGTCAATATCAGCAATAGTCGATGCGCTTTTTCGTAGTAGGAAAACACCTCGCCGTGATTTAGGTAGCCGGTGAGATGCAGGTGCTCTTGCAGCCAATCGTCCTCCCGAATCCGATCTTTAAGCTGCTGGCTTACTTTTCCAACAAAGGTTAGGCGTACCCGATTCCGGCTGGAACCAAAAACTTCCTTCAAGGCCTGCAAAAAAGGAAACGGATTCCGTATACTGTCAATCACGCCCGTGTACACAATCTCCAGGGTTTCACCCGGGTCGGCAGCTGGCGAAAAACCCGCCGGAAGGTCCTCCGGATCAAAGCCATTGGTCAGCACATGAAATTTTCGGGAAGCCAGCTGCTCCATTTCCCGGGCAAAGGTTGGCGAAATGGTCACCAGGGCATCTGCCTCCCGGAAAACCGACATTTCGAGTTTCCGGTGTTTATTCCTGGCCACTGACGTCAGCTTCAAGGTGTCCAAAAACTCCCAGGTTGACCAGGGATCGCGAAAATCCGCCAGCCAGGGTGTACCGGTTTTTCGCTTCAGGTTTCTACCGATCAGGTGCATGCTGTGGGGAGGGCCGGTGGTGATGATGGCCTCAAACGCGTTGTCTTCCCAAATGCGCTGCAAAAACTCAACGGAGGGCTTTACCCAGAATCGTCTTGGATCCGGTATCAGGGCATTTCCCCGCAACCATACGGCAACCTGATCCAGAAAGGAGGGCGCTTTCTGTTCCAGAATACGGGAAGTATCTTTGATTTCCCCTTTCCTGATTCGCCTAAAAAGCTGGTAAGGTTCCCATATGGGGAACTTCATCACTTCGGTATCCGCTCCTACTTTTGCTTCAAGAGAATGGTCTTGCAAGGCAAAATCGGGGTTTTCCGGGGTAAAAATTACGGGCTGCCAGCCGAATTCCGGCAGAAATTTAGAAAACTTAAGCCAACGTTGTACGCCCGATCCGGCGCTTGGGGGCCAGTAATACGTGATGATCAATACCCGCTTCATACCTTAACTAAGCAAGGCCTGCAGGTTGAAACCCAACCCGCAGGCAATCGTGAACGCCCGCATTTATTCCCCTTGCGCCAGGGAAAAACCCCTGACCCCGTCAAACGTGTACAAATTTTCGGTCTTGATAAAGTCAAACCCCAGTTGTTTGACCTGCTGTAAGACATCGATCAACTGCTCATGGCTGATGGCACTCTCGTCGGCATTAAAAAACCGGACCCGCCAATGATCCGAACAGAAGGTTTCTTTCATTCCGCCCGGATACACCCGCACGCCCCTGTTGGTGATCAATTGCATTTTTAGGCCGGCGGCATCTACTTCCCGCAAGGCCTCGCCCAGCACGTTTGGATCCCGATCGTCTTCCTTCCAATCGATGAAAACATCCAGTCCTATCAGTACTTTTTTGGAGGTTTTACCAGGGCCAATGGCCAGGGCCGCTTTCAGTTCCTGCTCAGACCGGGTAGACCTGGGAAAGGATGCTTTTTTCATGGTTACGGGTGCTTTACCTAGTCGTTCTACGACAGCGGCTGCAAATTCCTGGGTTCCGACCCGCTTTTTGCTGATGCCTTCCTGATAAATATCCCCGGTGTGGATGCCATCCTCCAGGGTTCGCATCCAGGCATTGCTAATCGTTTCGGCCACAGCCGGCTGCCCGATATGCACCAGCATCATGATGGCGCCGTTGATCAGTCCGGAAGGATTGGCAATATCCCTTCCGGCGATATCCGGAGCGGAACCGTGGATGGCTTCAAACATGGCCACTTCCTCTCCTATGTTCGCTGACCCACCCAGGCCTACGGAACCGGTAATCTGGGCGGCGACGTCGGAAATGATGTCCCCGTATAGGTTCAATGTCACGATCACGTCAAACATCTCTGGCCGGTCGGCGATCAATGCGGTACCAATATCGATGATCTTATGATCCGTTTGAATATCCGGATACTCCCTGGCTACTTCGTTAAAAACCTGATGAAATATACCGTCCGCCATCTTCATGATGTTGTCTTTGGTCATGCAGGTGACCCGTTTGCGGTTGTTCATGCGTGCATATTCGAACGCGTACCGAACAATCTTCTCGCTTCCCGGTCGCGAGATCAATTTGAGGCATTGGTAGACCTCCTCGGTTTGCCGGTGTTCGATGCCTGCATACAGATCTTCCTCGTTTTCGCGAATAATCACCATATCGGTCTCCGGGAAATGCGTGCGAATGAAGGGGGAATAGGCCTTGCAAGGCCGGACATTGGCGTAGAGGCCCAATGTTTTTCGGGTCGTTACATTCAGACTCTTAAACCCTCCTCCCTGAGGCGTGGTAATGGGCGATTTTAAAAACACCTTTGTTTCGCGTAACGAATCCCAGGCACTGGGCTCAATTCCGGAACTAATCCCTTTCAGGTATACCTGCTCTCCGATTTCGATGACTTCAGTTTCTATGGCTGCGCCTGCAGCCTCCAAAATGGAAAGGGTGGCCGTCATGATTTCAGGACCGATTCCATCCCCATAGGCAACTGTAATTTTTCTTTTGTCGGACATATAATTTGATCTCGTTAGGTTTTAAGATGGTACAAAAATAGGAAAAATTGGTACAGTAACATTTCAAGTGCTCGTTTATTAAGTAGGAATACGAAGATTCACCCGGCCAGCGCGGTAAGCGCATACCGGTAGCGCGCATTTCGCCGTCAAATTTTTGGCGGTTTTGGATTTGAACAACTGATTTATAAATTCAAACGGCATTTTTTTAATTATTTATTTTATATGTCCGTTTCTGCCAATCACGATTTTTAACCGAATCTTTTGTGATTGTTTGCACTCCTCGTATATTTGAGCCGTATCATTGAAGAATTGGAATGGCAGAACAAAAAAATATTCTTTTCGAAACGAAAGACGGAATACTTTACCTGACCATCAGCCGGGAGTCCAAACTCAACGCCCTAAACTTCAACACCTTGGAGGAGTTGAAAAACATTTTCAACGAGGTGAACGATAACAAATCCATCCGTGGTGTTATCATTACCGGAGCGGGAGATAAGGCGTTTGTAGCAGGTGCTGACATCAATGAAATTTCGGAGCTCAACGAACTCAATGCCCGGAAATTTGCTGAATTTGGTCAGGAGGTTTTCGAAATCATTGAATCCTGCCATAAACCAGTGGTGGCCGTGGTCAACGGCTATGCCCTCGGAGGGGGCTGCGAACTGGCGATCGCCTGTCACATGCGCATTGCGACGACCAATGCCAAATTTGGGCAGCCAGAAGTGAATTTGGGCCTCATCCCCGGCTATGGCGGAACGCAGCGGCTCACCCACCTGATCGGAAGAACCAAAGCCACGGAGATTTTGATGACGGGAGATATGCTCGACGCCAATGAAGCCAAGGCACTCGGACTCCTAAATCACGTTGAAGCCACCAAAGAGGAAGCCATCGCCAAGGCCGAAGAAATCTTGAAAAAAATCATGAGCAAGGCCCCGCTCTCCATCGGAATGATCGTGGATTGCGTCAATGCGGTTTTTGCCAACGACGAAAACGGCTACCAGATCGAAGCCAATAGCTTTGCCAGGTGTGTCAAATCGGAAGATTACCGAGAGGGCACCAAAGCCTTCCTGGAAAAAAGAAAACCTAACTTCAAAGGGGAATAATCCCCTTTTTTATTTTTTATGGGGCTGTTAAAAAAATTAGCCGGGCAATCTGCCATCTATGGTGTCAGTAGTATTCTGGGAAAATCCATCAACTTTTTACTGGTCCCCCTGTATACCGGTTACCTACCCAAAGAAGATCTCGGTTCCTTCACCATTCTGTACGCGTTGATTGCGTTTCTTAACGTGGTGTTTACCTTTGGCATGGAGACCTCCTTTTTCCGTTTTTCCACGGGCAAAGGTTTGCCTCCCGAAAAGGTTTACCGAAATACGCAGTCACTGGTCTGCCTCGTTGCCCTGGCCCTGGGATTAATCCTGTATCTGGCCGCAGCACCGCTGGCCGATTTTTTCGATTTTTCCGGAAAAGCCCACCTGTTTCAATGGGCCGCGCTGATTCTCACCATTGATGCCCTGATGGCCATCCCTTTTGCCAAATTGAGGCTGGACGGCCGGGCCGTCACCTTTGCCACGGTCAAACTGGCGAACATCTTCCTCAACGTGGGATTCAATATCTTGTTTATCGTCGTTGCCTTTCACGTGGTAAATGGGGACATCCTTCCGGATTTGCAGCCCTGGGTCAACCAATGGTACCGGCCGAATGGGGGCGTGGATTACATTGTATTAGCAAACGTCCTGGCCAACTTCCTGATTTTACCGCTGGTGTGGAAACTCGTAGGCACCTGGAAGTTTGAGCTCAAGGCGTCCATACTGGCCCCCATGTGGCAGTATGCCCTACCGCTGCTTTTTATGGGGCTGGCCGGGGTGACCAACGAGGTCTTTTCCCGGGGGCTTTTTGAATACGCCCTCCCGGAAAACTACTACCCGCAGCTGAGTGCACGGGAAGCAGGCGGGGTATTCGGAGCGAATTTTAAGCTAGCCATCATCATGAGCCTGATCATTCAGGCATTTAAATACGCCGGCGAACCCTTTTTCTTTCAACAATCCGAAAATAAAAACAACCCACAGCTATTTGCCCGGGTCATGCACTGGTTCATTATCTTCTGTTCGGCACTCATGGTGGCAGTGGCAGTCAACCTAACGCTAATCGGCAGCCTCTTTTTTCAGGCCGACGGGTACGAAATCGCCCTTCCCATGGTCCCCATCTTACTGATGGGCTACCTGCTGTTAGGGGTATATTACAACCTGAGTATTTGGTTTAAGATCACCGATCAGACCCGCTACAGTTTTTACATTACCTTTGCGGGAGCGGTGGTCACCGTGCTCATCATCCTGACCCTGGTGCCGGTCCTCGGGTTTATCGGCGGGGCACTCAGCACCCTGGGATGCTACCTGACCATGGTGATTTTGTGTTACCTGACCGGTCAGAAATACTACCCCATACCCTATCAGACCGGAAAAGGTCTGAGCTACCTGGGAACGGCTTTTCTGTTTAGTTATGCCGGATTTTGGCTGGATACGGGGAATGTGGCCGTCGATTTTCTGCTACAAAATGGCGTATTTCTGCTGTTTTTGATACTGATTTTCTTCATGGAAAAAAAGGAACTATATTCACTATTTCATTCCATACGTAAGCGCAACCATGCAAATTAACGTCATCAATAAATCCAAACACCCCCTACCCGCCTACCAAACCGAATTGTCCGCCGGGCTCGACCTGCGGGCAAATCTTGATTCGCTGGTAGTACTGAAGCCCCTGGAGCGGCAATTGATCGGGACGGGCTTGTTTATCGAGCTTCCGGCCGGATACGAAGCCCAGATCCGTCCCAGGAGTGGTCTGGCCTTTAAATTTGGAGTGACGGTACTCAACAGCCCCGGGACGATCGATGCCGACTATCGGGGAGAAATTAAAATCCTGCTTGTCAATAATTCCAACACCGATTTTATCGTTCAGGATGGAGAACGGATAGCGCAGATGGTGGTAGCCAAACATGAGCAGATCCAATGGAATGCGGCCGAAACCCTGTCCGAAACCAACAGAGGATCAGGGGGCTATGGAAGCACCGGAAGGTAGTCCGGGTCGGCTTCCCGGACACCAAGCGACAGGCCTCCTGGGAACCAATTGCCCGCATTAATTGTAAGGAAAGATGATATGAGCAACTCCTTCCGATCTTCTATTAAAACACCCGGAGCCGGGTACAGGCCCGGCAACTGCCTGTGCACAGCGGAAAGGAACGGGTAGCAGGTACTAAACAAGCAAACAATCAATGAATAAGTGGTATCAACGAACGGTAATCTGGTTTTTTTCTTTGCTGATTGCTGTCCTGCTGGGGCCTGAGTCGGTCCTCGCACAGGAAAAACTAAGCCGTAAGGAACGAAAAACACAGAAAAAGGAGAGGATGGCTGACCGGCTGTTTATCGAGGGGCAAAAACACCTGATGCTGGAGGAATACGAAAAGGCCTATTTTTATTTTACCAAGGCCCTGGAATTTGACGAGGAAGAATCCGCCATTTATTTCAAACTATCCGAAATGATGGTACGCGCCAACCAACCTGAGAAAGCATTGGATTACGGCCAACAGGCACTGGCCCTGGATCCTGACAACAAATACTATCACCTGCAATTGGCCGAAATTTACAACGAGCAAAACGAAAGCAGAAAAGCCGCAGAGATCCTCGAAAAATTAATGGAGCAGGATGGGAATTACCAGCAATACATCCTGGATTTGGCCTCCCTGTACCTGACCTTACATGAATTCGACAAAGCGCTGGACGCGCTGAACAAAGCGGAAGACTACTTTGGAGTGGTGGAACAACTGACAGCGCAAAAGCAACGCATTTACCTGCGGAAAAACAACCTGGAAATGGCGATCACCGAAGGCGAAAAGTTGATCGATGCCCATCCCGGCAATGCCCGGTACGTCCTCGCCCTGGTAGAAATCCTCTTCAACAATAACCGGAACGAGCAGGCCCTGGAGCTGGTATTGGAATCAATGGCTGCCTATCCGAATCAGCCCGAGTTGAAAATGGCGGCGCACACCCTGTATCAGGAACAGGGCAACGTGAAGGAATCCAGAAAGTTTTTACTGGAGGGAATCAGCCATCCGGACCTGGACCCGTCCGCAAAAGCCCGCGCATTTTCGGGAATCCTCGCTCAATTGCAAAATTCGGCCCGCGACCAATGGCTGGATACCCTTGCTTCCCACATGGAACCCCTTCACCCCCGCGACCCGGAGGTACTGGCAGCGTTGGGAAATTGGAAGCTGCAACAGCGGGAGACCAAAGCGGCCGTTTCGTATTTCAAACGCTCGCTTCAGGAAGCCCCGGATAATGCGGAACTGTACCAAAAGTTAGTCCCCTTGATGTTTGAGGTCCAGGAGCCCTTCGATGCGATCGCGGACGTGGCCAGGGCCGCCACCGAATCCGCTCCGGAAAGTGCCGAACTTTGGTTCTACCTGGGCACGGCTCACTTGGGCAACAAGGAAAACGAAGCAGCAAAAACCGCATTGAGCAAAGCCCTTTCCTTAAATGGAGGCGCCAATCGACAATTATCCCTCATGGCGAATGCCCAACTTGGAGATGCCCTGCATGCACTTGGCGAAAAAGAGGCCGCTTTCGAAGCCTATGAAAAAGTTTTGGCAGAAAATAAAAATTATGAGCATATTTTAAATAATTATGCCTACTTTCTCTCTTTGGAAAAAAAGGAGTTGGAGAAGGCATACGAGATGTCGTTCAAATTGGTAAATCGATTCCCTGAAAACGCAACCTATCTGGACACCCACGCCTGGGTATTGTTCCAACAGGGCCGGTACGAAGAAGCCAAAGCCTACATGAAACGAGCGCTTGATCACCAGAAAGACCCAAGTGGCGTCATGTTCGAACATTACGGAGATATTTTATACAAGTTGGGGGAAAAAGAGCAGGCACTTACCTACTGGATCAAGGCTGAAGAAATGGAGGACACGTCGGAGTTTTTAACGTTAAAAATCCAAAACAAAACATATTATGAGTAAGGGTAAGTTAGTTGCCTTCGTTTTAGGCGCATTGATGGTCTTCTCCTGTGCAAGGAAACCCCTTTCCTATAGCGCTGACCGGGTGATGGACGAATTTGAACCGTATTATTTGAATTACAACTACCTTACCGCAAAAGGAAAGGTCACCGTAGAAGAACAGGACGGAAAAATCACCAAAGGCACACTAAACATCCGCGCAAAAAAAGACAGCATCATCTGGTTTAACATGTCGCCCGGGCTTGGAATAGAGGCGGTGAGGGGCTACATCAGCGCCGATCAGATCAAAATACGGGACCGGATAAATGGCCAGAAAATTGATATGGGCTATCAGGAATTTCAGCAAAAATATGGGGTTCCCCTCTCCTTTTCCCTCTTCCAAAACCTGTTATTTGCCAATATCCCCCACGAATTCACCTACAGGGACCGGCTGATTCGGGTGGGAAAAACCTTTGAACTGAGGCAAGAACGGGAAAACATCCAGTACAAAACGCTCGTGGACGCCGGTCATGGAAAAGTAACCCAACTGGAAAGTGAGGCCTCAAAAACACGATCGGGGAGCCTTTCCGCGTCTTACATGGACTTCCGGGACCTGCAGGGGCAACCGTTTCCCTATCAAGCGATTATTAAAATGGTGCTCAGCTTACCTCAGAAGCCCAAATCGAATTTTTTTCTGAATGCAGAAATGGTAAAAGTAGAACTAACGGATGACCCACTCAGCTTCCCATACAATTTTTAATTTCTTTCCCCGTAGTTTCGTATTTCTACTACTCTGCCTGCTTCTGTGGGTCCTGCCCACACCCAACTCCCAGGCACAGGTCACCGCAAGCAGGGCGGAACTGGAAGAAGAAAAGGCCAGAATCCAAAAAAGGCTGCGGGAATTCGATACGGTCTTGAAACGAACCACGGACGAAAAACGGGTATCCCTGAGCGAACTCCGCGCCGTCAACCAAAAGCTGGAAGCCAGAGAAAGCTACATTGCCACCCTAAACCGGGAGCTGCGCCTGGTAAAAACGGAAATCCGCCAAACCTCCAACCAAATCAATCGGCTAAGCAGCGAGTTGGAAAACCTCAGGGAAGAATATGCGCAAATGATCTACACCTCCTACAAACTAAACCAGGGGGTAAACCTGATTACGTTCATTTTTACATCCGCTACGTTTAAGCAGTTTTACATGCGGTTGAAATACCTGAAACAATACAGCGATGCACGAAAAAAACAGGTGGAACAAATGGAAAAAGTCAGCCGGGAACTGACCGAAAAGCAGGCCCAGCTAGAGAAACAAGAAGCCGGGCAACTGGCCGTGTTGGCCCAGGAAGAAGCCCAACGGAAGGAATTGAGCGCGCTGAAACAAGAGCAGCAACAACTGGTCAATTCCCTCAGTCAAAAGGAAGAGGCATTGAAACAAGAAATCGCCGCTACCCGAAAACAGCAAGAAGAGCTCAATCGGGTGATCAAGCGGGTAATTGAGGAAGAAATGCGCCTGGCCAAAGCCCGGGAGGAGAAGGAAAGCGGGAAAAGCGGCGAAGCTCCTGCCGCCCGCAACCTTCCGGCCACGCCGAGTACAAGTGCTTCGGCACTTTCCGCTTCCTTTGCCAGCAACCGGGGCAACATACCCTGGCCGGTAGAAACCGGATTTATATCCAAAAAATACGGGACCTTCCCCCACCCCACCCTAAAAGGAATCACCGAGACCAACGATGGCGTGGACATTCAAACAAATAACAATGCGCCCGTAAAGGCCGTATTTGCGGGAATCGTCACAAAAATCACTACGGTACCAGGCATGGGGGGGACCATCATCATCAAACATGGGGAGTTTTATACCATGTATAGCCGCTTAAAGACCATTGCTGTAAAATCAGGCCAGGAAGTGTCGACTTCCACCGTTATTGGCACCGTGTATACCGACAGCGATGGCCTGTCCGAGTTGCATTTTCAAACCTGGAAAGGCCTGCAAGTAATGGACCCAAGTATTTGGCTTTCTAGCAAATAATGCGTAAATTTTACCATAATTAGAAAAAATAATTACAACATGCTTTATTTCCTTTGCGTTAGAAAAGCACAGTGATATATTTGTAACAATTTCATAATTAAAATAAGCGAAACATGAGTACATTGGGTTTTATACAAAATATCGGAGGGGGATCACTGGTGATCATCGTTCTGGTAGTCATTCTTCTTTTTGGTGCAAAAAGAATTCCCGAATTGGCTAGAGGTCTGGGCAGAGGAATACGTGAATTCAAAGATGCCACCAAAGAGATTCAGGATGATTTGGAGGAAGGACTGAAGGATGACAACAAAAAAGCAAAAAAATAATACGTTGGAAAAATTTCTTTCATTCGAT
The DNA here is from genome assembly GCF_009467825.1 of Cyclobacterium xiamenense. Lineage (GTDB taxonomy): Bacteria > Bacteroidota > Bacteroidia > Cytophagales > Cyclobacteriaceae > Cyclobacterium > Cyclobacterium xiamenense. The sequence goes on from NZ_WIOK01000014.1 coordinate 110,026, forward strand.
GAGATAAAAAAATCGCTGGAAAAAAAGGAAACGGATTGCAAAGCGATTGTAACTTATTACCTAAACAACATTGAGACGAAGGCGCATTTAAACGCCTTCGTTGAAGTTTATGGCCCTTCGGCTTTGGAGCAGGCCGCGGCCATTGATGAAAAAATTGCTGCCGGGAAGGCCGGAAAACTGGCCGGTATGGTGGTGGGAATCAAAGATGTGCTCTGCTATCAGGGACATACTGCCAATGCCTCCAGCAAAATCCTGGAGGGCTTCGAATCCCAATTTACCGCCACCGCCATTCAACGATTGATTGATCAGGACGCCATCATCATTGGCAGATTGAATTGCGACGAATTCGGAATGGGTTCCTCCAATGAAAATTCCGTGCATGGCCCGGTGAAAAATGCACTGGACGAAAGCCGGGTACCCGGGGGGTCTTCCGGTGGCTCGGCAGTGGCCGTTCAGGCCAATCTGTGTACCGTATCACTCGGAACCGATACCGGAGGCTCGGTACGCCAACCCGCAGCATTCACGGGAGTTATTGGCATCAAGCCCACTTATTCCCGGGTATCCCGCTATGGATTGATTGCCTATGCCTCTTCTTTTGACACCATTGGGGTCTTTTCGAAAAACATAAAAGACAATGCCCTGGTACTGGAAACCATGGCTGGTTCGGACGATTACGACAGTACTTCTTCCAGAAAAGCCGTGCCGGAATACAGCAACCTGCTTCATTTCAACAAGCCCGCAAAAATTGCCTACCTGAAGGAAACGGTCCATTCCGATGCGCTGCAACCGGAAATAAAAGAGCACACCCTGCAAATCCTAAAAAAACTTGCGGAGGAAGGACATCAGGTAGAAGAAGTGGCTTTCCCTTTGCTGGATTATGTGCTACCCACCTATTACATCCTGACCACCGCAGAAGCCAGTTCGAACCTTTCCAGGTTCGACGGCGTTAAATATGGATACCGAACGCCAAATGCCCACAATCTGGAAAGCATGTACAAGCTAACCCGATCCGAAGGTTTTGGCGAAGAAGTGAAACGGAGAATCATGCTGGGGACCTTTGTGCTAAGCGCCAGCTATTACGATGCCTACTTCACCAAGGCACAAAAGGTGAGGCGGTTAATCAAGGAATTTACCGAAAATTTATTGACCAAATTCGATTACATCGTGCTCCCGACTACGCCGAGCACCGCATTTAAGTTTGGGGAACATTCCAACGATCCGGTGGCCATGTACCTGGAAGACCTGTTTACCGTACAGGCCTCCGTATCCGGTGTACCGGCGGTGTCCATTCCCAACGGAACGGACAAGAAGGGATTGCCTATAGGCTTGCAAATCATGGCCAATTCATTTAAGGAGGCGGAATTGTATGCATTCGCCAATTACCTGACGGAAGCGGCACCAAACAATTAACTATACGAAGGATATGAGGGAAGGATTTTTCAAAAACGTGTTGAGGAGCGTGCTGGCAGGGAGCCTGTTTTTTCCCGCAGCAATCGCCCAGGATCAAATCAATCAATTGGCTAGCGAAACAAGGGTGACGGAAACCGTAGCCCCGTTTTACGACTACGAACACATCCCGGACTTTACCTACGATGAGGTAGAGAAACGCGTGGCGGCCATGGAAACGGACATGCCCTTCGAGTTGAACGAAACGATTTTTGCCTTCATCAACTATTTTACGGTCCGAAACAGGGATTATACCCGCATGGTATTGGCCAGACAGGACATGTTTTTTCCGCTTTTTGACGAGGCGTTGGAAAAACACGACATGCCTGCCGACATCAAGTACCTGGCCATCATCGAATCGGGATTGAATCCGAAAGCCAGGTCGCGCGTGGGAGCTATGGGGCTCTGGCAATTCATGCCGGCTACCGGCAAGGAATACCAATTATACGTCAACAGCCACGTAGATGATCGACTGGACCCCGAAAAATCCACCGATGCAGCACTTCGATACCTCAAGGTCTTGAACCGCAGGTACAACAATTGGGAATTGGCTTTGGCGGCGTACAACTGCGGCCCTGGAAACGTAAACAAGGCCATCCGCAGGTCGGGAGGAAAAAGAACCTTCTGGGGGATCTACCGCTACTTACCCAGAGAGACACGTAGCTACATTCCTCAATTTCAGGCAATCATGTACGTACTTCGGCATGCCGAAGCGCATAACCTGATACTGGAAGAACCTGCCTATGCCATGGACTTTGATAAAGTAAGTCTGGGAGCGGGATTTACGCTGGAAAACCTGGCCAAATTCACGGACCTTTGCCTGGAAGACCTGGAATACCTAAACCCTTCCCTGCTGCGATCCGAAGTACCCGACTTCAACAAAGACCGAACCATCAACGTACCCCTACACAAAGTTGCCTTCATTACCGAAAACCAGCCCTGGTTGGTTGATTCCCTGCAGCTAGAAAAGGAACGGTACCTGGCATCCCTTCCGGAAGAGCCCGAGAAACCGTTGCACAACCTCACCTATCGGGTTCGAAGCGGAGACGTTTTGGGAAAAATAGCGCAACAGTACGGCGTATCCGTGAGTCAATTAAAATCCTGGAACAACTTGTATTCCAATACCATTCGCATCGGTCAGGTACTGCACATCTACCAAGACAACGACTCCTTTGACAAAACCATTGCGTCGTCCCAACAGCCCCCTGCCGTTACGGAAACAAGCGCTGGAAAAATGTACACCGTACAACCCGGCGATTCCTTGTGGCTGATTTCGCGAAAACTGGAGGGGGTGAGCATCGATCAGCTCAAAAAGCTCAATAACCTGAACTCCAATCAAATCAAGCCCGGACAAAAATTAATTATCGGATAGTTTTAAAACTATATTTTTAATTTTATTTTTTCCATTAGGTAAATTTTCCTAATTTAGGCTTAGGTAAAACAACAACCAATGGATAATCGTATCAAAACGCTTGTGATTTTCTTGTTTGCTATCGCTGTCCTTGTCGGATGCGAGAACAACGGGGAAACTGGCTCTTCCAGCAACAAACCAAAGGCCAGGGGTTCCCTTGGTGAAATTTTATTAGTGATTGATTCAGCAAAGTATGCCGGACCCGTAGGGGAGGAATTGCGGGATATTTTTGAGGCAAACATCCCCGGTATCATCCGCGAGGAATCCCTTTTTTATGTACGGAAAGTAGATCCCCGCAAACTTACGCGCATACTAAAAATGGCGAATAACATGGTATACGTGACGACCTTTGACGATACCCGGCCCGCCAGCCGCGTCATCAATAGCCAATTCACCCCCGAATCCAAAGAAATGGCCATGGAAGATCCCTCCCTGTTTATGCTGCGAAACAAGGACGAGTTTGCCGTTGGTCAGGAAGTACTGTATCTTTTTGGCGAGAACGAAAAAGAACTGATCCAAAACCTGCGGGCAAATAAATCCCAATTGCAAAACCTGTTTGTCAGCAAAGAGCGCGACCGATTGGCAAAAGCCTTGTTTAACCGCACAAACGGCGAAGCTGCCGTCAAATCCGCAGAGAAATTTGGGATGGCGCTGAATTTGCCTGCCTCCTACCAGTTTGTATTGGAAGCGGAAGATTTTCTCTGGTACCGACAGCCCACCCCTCGGTCGGACAAGCCGGACATAAGCTTGTTTTTTTTCCAAACAGCCTACACCGACGAGGAGCAGGTTTTTCCGGAAAACATCATCAAACTCAGGGATGCGATTGCGAAAGAGCATATTTTCGGCGACCCGAGGAAAAAAGAATCCTTTTTGGTGACGGAACGCCTGGAACCACCGGTGTTTAAAAACGTGCAGATCGACGGAAAATACAGCGTTGAAATGCGCGGGGCCTGGAAAACCAACAATTTATCAATGGGAGGATCGTTCTTGTCCTACACGGTTGTCGACGAGGTACAGGGTAAAATCTTCTACATGGAGGGTTTTGTGTATTACCCGAACGAAGCGCACCGGGCTTCCCTTCGGGAGATCGAGACCATTTTGAACGCCACGTCGTTTCCAGCCAAAGCAGAAGAAAAGTAAGGACGGACTACATCATTTTTCCCAGCCCACTCATGAAGATCAGAAACGAGGATGCCTTAAATTACCACCAATTCAAGAAACCGGGCAAAATAGAAGTGGTTCCCACCAAACCCCTTTCCAGCCAACTTGATTTGGCACTTGCCTATTCTCCCGGGGTAGCCGAACCCTGCAAAGCCATACAGACGGACCCGGATTCCATCTATAAATACACCGCCAAGGGCAACCTGGTGGCGGTGATATCGAATGGCACTGCCGTACTGGGATTGGGCAACATCGGCCCGGAGGCCTCCAAACCCGTAATGGAAGGAAAGGGCGTGCTCTTCAAAAAGTTTGCCGGGATCGACGTGTTTGATCTGGAAATCGACGAAACGGATCCCGACCGCCTGATTGGCATCATCCGTTCCCTGGAACCCACTTTTGGAGGCATTAACCTGGAGGACATCAAAGCTCCGGAATGCTTTATTATCGAAAAACGGTTGAAAGAATTGATGAAAATTCCCGTGATGCACGACGATCAACACGGGACGGCGATTATTTCCGGTGCGGCGCTGCTCAATGCGCTGGAAATGATCGGAAAACGAATCGAGGATATCCGGCTGGTGGTGAGTGGAGCGGGCGCGGCTGCCGTGTCCTGTGCCCGGTTTTACGTGGGTCTGGGTGTGAAGCTCGAAAACCTCGTCATGTGCGATATCGACGGAGTTATCCGAAGGGACCGACCCGGGCTGAATGACATCCACCAAATGTTTGCCACCGATCGGGACCTGTACCACATTACCGAGGCCATGCAGGGAGCAGATGTCTTCCTGGGGTTATCCGCGGGGAATATCATCAGTAAGGAGCAAATTAAGTCCATGGCAGAGAACCCCATTGTCTTTGCATTGGCAAATCCTACCCCTGAAATCAGCTATGAAGACGCCATGGCCGCCCGAAAGGACATCATCATGGCCACTGGCCGGTCCGATTACCCCAATCAGGTCAACAACGTGATTGGCTTCCCCTATATCTTTAGAGGGGCGCTGGATGTGCGGGCCACGGGAATCAACGAAGAAATGAAACTGGCAGCTGCCTATGCCATAGCGAACCTGGCAAAAGAGCCGGTTCCGGATATTGTAAACAAAGCCTATGGGGAAAGCAAGCTGGCTTTTGGTAAAACCTACCTCATTCCCAAACCACTCGACCCCCGACTCATCACCACCATTGCACCTGCGGTAGCGAAGGCGGCCATGGCTTCAGGTGTGGCAAAAACGCACATAGCCGATTGGGAGGCCTATGAATTAGACCTGCAAGAGCGCATAGGCATCGACCAACGTCTGATGTCCCGGGTCATTTCCCGAGCCAAGAAAGACCCAAAACGGGTGGTATTTGCCGAGGCGGACAACCCCAAGATCCTCAAAGCCGCCCAACTCATTCGAGACGAGGGCATCGGAGAGCCCATACTTTTGGGTAACCGGCAAAAAATCAAGAAGCTATTGAAAGCCAACTCGCTGGATTTGGACACGGTACTGGTGATTGATCCAAATGAGGAAAAGGCAAAACTCAAGCATTTTGGCTCCATCCTGTACGACAAGCGAAAACGGAAAGGGCTCACCCTCCACGAATCCACGAAATTCATGAAAGACCGGAATTATTTCGGGGCCATGATGGTGGAAGTAGGCGAAGCGGATGCGCTGATTTCCGGCCTAACCAAAGACTATCCGCGAACCATCTTGCCCTCCCTGCACATTATCGGCGTGAAAAAAGGCGTGGACAAAGTTGCCGGGATGTACATCATCAACTCCGACAAGGGACCGTTTTTCTTTGCCGATACCACGGTCAATGAAAATCCCAGCGCAGAAGAATTGGTAGAAATCATCGGACTGACGGCCAACGGGGTGCGGTTTTTTGATATCGATCCGAAAATCGCCATTCTCTCCTATTCCAATTTTGGATCGGCAAAAGGCAATGTACCTTCCAAAACCGCCCAGGCGACCCAATTGGCAAAAAACCGCTTTCCGGAATTGGTGATCGAAGGTGAAATGCAAGCCAATGTAGCACTCGATGAAAGCATTCAAAAAGAGAATTACCCCTTCAGTGCGTTGATCAACAATAAGGCCAATACGCTAATTTTCCCGGACCTCGCATCTGGAAACATTGCCTACAAACTGGTATCCGAAATAGGAAATGCCGAGGCCATTGGTCCCATTCTGCTTGGGATGAATAAGTCCGTTCACGTACTGCAACTGGGTAGTTCGGTTCGGGAAATTGTTAACATGGTAGCCATTGCCGTAGTGGATGCCCAAAGCATTTCTTCCCCATGATTGCCTACCTGAAAGGAAAACTGGCCCACAAAGATCCAACCTATGTGATCATCGATATTCAAGGCGTTGGCTACGAAGTAAAAATTTCGCTGACGACTTTTGGGAAGGTGAAGGAGGAAGAGCAAATTCTCCTGCACACGTACCAACACATCAAAGAAGACGGCCATACCTTGTACGGCTTTAAGGATCCTGCCGAGAAAAAGGCATTTTTAGAATTAATTTCGATCAATGGAGTCGGACCCAATACCGGCTTAATGATTTTGTCTTCCCTCAGTGTGGAAGAGTTGGAGCAAGCCATTTTGCAAAACGACCACGCCACCATTCAACGGGTGAAGGGTATCGGGGCAAAGACCGCCCAACGAATCGTTTTGGAACTCAAAGACAAAATCAAAAAAGAGGGCATCGCCGCGGGCGACGGGACGTTGCCGGGCTTTATTCAAAACAGCAATAAATTAAAACAGGAAGCGTTACAAGCCTTGATCACTCTTGGATTTACCAAAGCACAGGCAGAGAAAAATATCCTTACCGTTTTGAAAAAAAGTGGTCCCGATGTTTCATTGGAAGCATTAATTAAAGCATCTTTAAAGTCGTCATCATAACCAAGCACCATTGGCCTTTACTTTCTCACATATTTTTTGGAGAAAAAAGTCATTTCATCGGTACAGCATTCTACTTCGCGGAGTGTTTTGTCTGATGTGCTGTATGTACGTATCCAGCGCTCAGGCCTTTCAGGAGCCGGCTCAGGACAGCATCCCGACGAAAATGGACACACTCAATAAGCGAAAGGAATTGCCTTCTTTTCTACTTTGGGACGACCTCAATACCCGGCCGCTGTACCCCTACCAAAATCCTTTTTTGCGAAACAAATCCCCCTTTATTTTCTCTCCCAACCAGGAGCAGCGCATCGAAGTGGAAGTGGATACAGCCGTCAATTACCGCATTTATCAAAACCTGGATTCCGGAGCGCTGGATCCGGGATATTCCCTGGACTTCGAAGACTATTCGCGCATGCAGGAATTGCGCATTCGCCAGGAGTATTGGCGCAACCGCTCCCGTGGGCTGGATGGGGAGAGTGCCGTGGGAGGCCGGGGGCTCATTCCTCCCATCACCATGAGCCCTACCTTCGACCGAATATTTGGGGGAAACGAAATCACCATTGTCCCTACCGGAAACGTAAACCTGGATTTTGGGGGGATTTTCCGACGCATTGACAACCCCTCCATTCCCATCCGCCAGCAACGAAACGGCGGATTCAACTTCAACCAGCAAATACAGATGAGCGTCAATGGGATGCTGGGGGAAAAAGTGCGCATCGGGGCCAATTTTGACAGCAACAATTCCTTCGATTTTGAAAACCAGCTGAAGGTAGAATACGCCGGCTTTGAAGAGGATATCCTGAAAACCATCGAAATCGGTAACGTCAGCATGCCCGTGCAAAACAGCCTGATCCAAGGAGCACAAAACCTTTTCGGCGTCAAAACCCAAATGCAATTTGGCAAGCTTTTTATGACCACCGTGGCCTCCACCCAGCGGGGCCGACGGGATGAAATCATCATAGAAGGCGGAAATCAGGGCCGACCCTTTGAAATTCGTGCATCGGAATACGACGAAAACCGGCACTTTTTTCTCAGTCACTTTTTCCGAAACAACTACGAAAACTGGCTGCGAGGACTTCCGCAGGTGCTTTCCGGCGTGCAAATCACCCGATTGGAGGTGTATATCATGAACCGGGCAAACAACACCCAAACCCTGCGAAACTTTGCCGCATTCATGGACCTGGGAGAAGGACAGCGCATCTACAACCCGGAAAATCCCGGGATCGGCAGCGGTAACCCCCAATCCCCGGCATCCAACAACGCCAACGAACTCTACAATACCCTGCGTAACAATCCCGCTTACCGGGATTTTGAGACTTCCGCGACGGCCATCAGCTCGGATTTGGGTCTGGAACGAGGCGTGGAATTTGAGCAGATCAACGGGGCCCGAAAACTGGCTGAAAACGAATACACCTTTAACCGGCAGCTGGGGTACTTCAGTTTGTCCCGAAAACTGCAAAACGACGAAGTCATTGCGGTATCGTACGAATACACCTACAACGGGCAAAGTTACAAGGTGGGAGAGCTATCCGAAGATTACCAAAACCGACCGGAAGACAACGTGATCTTTATGAAAATGCTGCGCCCGGCACGGATCAATACCCGCATCCCGACCTGGGACCTGATGATGAAAAACATCTACAACCTGAACGCCAACCAAATTCAGAAAGAGGGCTTTCAATTGCAGGTAATCTACCGGGACGACCGTACGGGCCTGGACAACCCCAGCTTGCTCGAGGGGCAAAACGTGAAGGATATCCCACTGATACGCCTGCTCAAACTGGATAACCTCAACCCCCAAAACGACCCCCAACCCGATGGTAACTTTGACTTTGTACAGGGGCTGACCATTCGGCCCGAACAGGGCCTGGTCATCTTCCCGGTACTGGAGCCCTTCGGTGAGACCCTGGAAGACTATTTTCTTCCCTCGGAAGTCAACCTGGTGGATAAATTCGTCTACGACACCCTGTACCGAACCACGCTGGCGGATGCCGAACTGGTTACCCGGCTCAACAAGTACTTTCTAAAAGGCAGCTTCACCTCCGGTTCCGCTTCGGAAATCATGCTTCCCGGCCTGAACATCAGCGAAGGGTCCGTTTTGGTGACCGCAGGCAATATCCCCCTGACCGAAGGAGTGGATTATACCGTGGATTACAATATCGGCCGGGTGGTCATCATCAACGAAGGAATTTTACAATCCGGCAAACGCATCAGTGTTAGCTTTGAAAAAGCCGATTTGGTCTCCTTTCAGACGCGGAGCCTACTGGGAACCCGTCTGGACTACCTGGTTAACGAAAATTTCACTATCGGCGGTACCTTTCTCTACCTCAACGAACGGCCAAATATCTCCCGAATTGCCACTGGCAACGAAACCTTGCGGAACTCGCTTTGGGGGCTGGATGTAAATTACGATGAAGAATCCCTGTTCCTGACCAAACTGGCCGATGCCCTGCCCTTTACCGAAACCAAAGAGCCTTCGTTGATTCAATTCAGCGGTGAATTTGCCCATCTTATCCCAGGCACCTCTAACCAGGTAGACGGAGAGGGCGCCTCCTACATCGATGACTTCGAGACGGCCATCATCCCATTCAACCTGGGATCCTCTCCTCAAAACTGGAAATTGGCCGCCACGCCACTGACCGAGGACAACCAATTTGACGAAAGTGCCCTTACGGAGGATCGGCTGGGAAACGCCTACAAACGAGCCAGGCTGGCCTGGTACTCCATCGACAACGTGTTTTACCGACCGGCCGGAAGGGGCGTGCCGCCAAACATCACCAACGACGACCGAAGAAATCACTACGTAAGACGGGTGCTGCCTCAGGAGATTTTTCGGGGCCGAAACCGGGACGTGTTGATCACACCGGAACCCTTGTTCGAGATGGCCTACTTTCCGCACGAGCGGGGCATGTATAACTTTAACCCTTCGTTGGACGCTTCGGGCCTCTTGCCGAATCCCCGGGAAAACTACGGAGGCGTCACCCGTGCCATTACCTCGGAAGTGGATTTTGACCGGACCAATATCGAATACATTGAATTCTGGCTGATGGACCCCTTCATTGCGGGGCCAAATGGTCGGGTGTTGGACGGCGTTTTCAATGAAAACAACACCACCGGTGGTAAATTGGTCTTTAATCTCGGAGAAATTTCGGAGGACGTCATCGTGGACGGCAGGCATGCCTTCGAAAACGGCCTTCCGGCGGATGGATCGGAGGCAGGGACCGCCGTGAACGAGTGGGGACGGGTGACCAACCAACAGTTTCTGACCCCTGCCTTTGATAATTCGCCGGAGGCCCGGGAAAACCAAGACGTGGGATTAAACGGATTGAGCAGCGAGCAGGAAGTCGAATTTTATCAGGACCGGTTCCTAAACCGGCTAAACGTGACCCCTCAGAGCCTGGAGCAGATTAGCCAGGATCCTGCGGCCGACGATTTTCAGTACTACCTGGATTCCGAATTTGACCAAAACGACGTAAAGATCCTGGAACGGTACAAAAAGTTCAACGGACTGGAAGGAAACACCCCCATTACCGCCAATACCAACCTGCCCTACACCCCCTCCGGTTCCAACGTTCCCGACAACGAAGACCTTAACAACGACAATACCCTAAACGAGGTCGAGAGCTATTACGAATACGAAGTGGACCTGCGCCCCGGCGGATTGGAAGTGGGTGAAAACAACATCGTCGATCAGGTTACCCATATAGAAAATGGGGAAGAGGTGAACTGGTACCTCTTCCGGATCCCGGTGCGGCAACCCGATGCCACGGTGGGAAACATCTCCGGTTTTAAGTCCATCCGCTTCATGCGTACCTACCTGACGGACTTTCAACAACCCGTGGTCATGCGGATGGGGCATTTCCGGCTGGTGGGTAGTCAATGGCGAATATTTCAGGAATCCCTCTTCGAAAAAGGATTTTCGGAAATACCCGAGCCCGACAATTCGAACTTTACGGTGGGTGTGGTAAACATCGAGGAAAACGGACAGGGAGGCGAAAACCAAAGCCCTTATGTATTGCCTCCGGGTATCTTCCGGGACCGGGACAATACCTCGACAATCGAGCGCCAACTCAACGAACAGTCGTTGCGCCTCTGCGTGGAAAACCTTCAGAGCCGGGACTCCCGGGCCGTGTTCAAAAACGTAAGTCAGGACCTGGTTCAATACGGCCGCCTGAAAATGTTTTTGCATGCCGATAGCCAGGATGCCGTCGACGGGGAATTGACTGCCTTCCTGCGCATTGGAACGGACTACACGGACAACTACTACGAAATTGAGGTCCCCTTGCAGATAACGCCACCCGGCACCCGGGATCCACGGCAAATCTGGCCCCTGGAAAACGAAATCGATGTAGCCATCGACGAAATCGTCGGGGTGAAAGCAGAGCGGGACAACAACCAGCGTCCCCAAAATATCCCCTATTCCGTACAGGTGCGGCAATACCGGGTAACGGTGGTAGGGCGTCCGGAGCTGAATTTTATTCAGGGCATGATGATCGGCATCCGCAACCCGGGCATCACCGGAGGAGCCAGTAAATCGGTATGCATCTGGGCCAACGAATTGCGGGCCACGGACTTCAACAAGTCCTCCGGATGGGCAGCCAACGCCCGACTCAACGCACAGATTGCCGATGTGGCCACCGTTTCCTCCTCCATCCGACACAATACCTTTGGCTTTGGCGGTTTGGAAACCAGGCTTTCCGAAAGGGCCCGGGAATCCACCACCCAATACGATATTTCCGCCAATGTCAACGTGGACAAAATTCTACCCAAAGGACTGGGTGTAAGCATACCGCTGTATGTCAGTGTGGAAAATTCCACCACCAAACCGGAATTTGACCCGCTCAACCCGGATGTGCCTTTCGAGATCGCCCTGCAAAAATTCAGCAGCGATGGCGAGCGGGAAGCCTACCAAAACCTGGTGTTGGACCAATCCAAACGAAACAATTTTAGTCTCAACAATGTCCGCAAAATCCGCAATCCGGAAAAGGAAACCAACCGGCTGTATGACCTGGAAAATTTCTCGTTTTCCTATGCCTACGGCTCCGTCCGCCAAAGCAATATACAGCTGGAAAGCTACAATTTTGAGACCTACCGGGGTAGCATTGCCTACAACTTCCAGCCGGACCCCCTGATCGTCACCCCTTTTCAAAAAATGGGGTTCCTGCAAAGCGACCACTTGCAATTGATCCGGGATTTTAACATCAATTTTGCCCCCAGCCAGGTGTCCGCAAGGCTGGATGTGGACCGGCGGTTTATGCGTACCCAAAACCGAAACGACCAGCTCAGCACCGCTGGTGTGGATCCCCTGTTTCAGAAGAGCTTCTACATCAACCGGTTTTATAGCCTGAATTGGGACCTGACAGAAAGCCTTTCCGTGGACCTAAGTTCCAGCATCAATGCCGTGGTGGACGAGCCGGCGGGAGACCTGGACACAGAGGGTAAACTGGATTCACTGCGCGCCAATATCCGCAGACTGGGAAGAGTCACCAACCACAGCCAACAGGCGGTGGTCAATTACAGTGTACCGTTAGAAAAATCCCCCATCACCGACTGGATCAGTGCCGATGTACGGTATGAAGCCACCTACAGTTGGCTTACGGGAGCTATCGGCCAGCGAGACAGCCTTGGTAACGTGATCCAAAACTCCCGCGACCGATCGGTATCCGGTAAGCTAGACCTGGTACAACTGTACAACAAAAACAAGCGGCTGAATGCCTTGAATGCGCCCAAGCGGCCCACTATCCCGGGCAGGCCACCCACGCCAGCCGCCGAAGGGGACGAGGAGGAGAAAGACGAACCCTCCACGGAAGGCCTGACAGCCGCGGCGCTGAAATTCCTGATGATGGTAAAAGATATCAACTTCCGTTACCAAATCACGGAAGGCACCTTCCTGCCGGGCTACCTGCCAAATACAGGGCTATTTGGTATGGACCGCAGTTTCATGAACCCCGGGTTGGGCTTCGTTTTGGGTAGCCAAAACAGCGACATTCGCTTTGAACTGGCCAATCGCGGGGTACTGGCTGCTAGCACCGCATTGACACAAGCATTTCGGCAGAACCAGTCCAAAAACCTGCAGGTGAGTTCGCTGATCGAACCCTTAGCCGATTTCCGCATCACCGTAGATTTCCGAAAGCGGGAAAACGGCGACTACAGCGAAATTTTCCGAAGGTCCGGGCCCGGTGCCGAGGACTTTACCTCCATCAACCCCAACCGCCTCGGCTCCTACAGCATCACCTATAACGCGCTCAGAACGCTTTTCCGAAGACAAGACTCCCAAAATGTCTCCCCGCTCTTTACGGACTTTGAAAATTACCGCTCCATTATTCAGTCCAGGCTGGAAACCGAAAACCCCGGCGGTGCGTACAACATCAACGGGCAGAACGTGCTGATACCGGCCTTTCTGGCGGCATATTCCGGGCAGGAAGCGGGAACGGTCTCGCTAAACCCCTTCCCAAAACTACCCCTGCCCAACTGGCGCGTGGATTACGGGGGGCTGGCACGCTTACCTGCCTTGAGCGAATACTTCTCCTCCATCAATCTGACCCATAATTATGCTTCCCTGTACGAGGTGAGCAATTTTTCCAATGCGCTGATTTATCAGGAAGGTCTGGAACTGTACAACACCCTTCAACAGCTACCCCTACCCAGCATGACCGATGAATTTGGCGCATACATTCCGATCCTTATCTTAAATCAGGTGGTTATTTCCGAACGCTTCGCTCCGCTGATTGGAGTGGACCTGTTGACCAAGGACCGCATGAACATCAGTTTCGAGTACAACACGGAACGAAACATTGGCTTGAATTTTTCGAATGCGCAGGTCACCGAACAAAATAGCCAGGATTTTCGGTTTGACCTGGGCTATACCAAAGCCGGTGTAAAGGTGCCCTTCAAAATCCAGGGAAGGCAAGAGGTGCTCAATAACGACCTAACCATTCGCATCTCCACACGAATCGTAGACACAAATACCATTCAACGCAAGATCGAAGGAGAAAACACGCTCACGAACGGAAACCTGAATGTTCAATTACGCCCCAGTGTCGGCTACGTAGTCAACCAAAAACTCAACATACAGTTTTATTTTGACCGCACCATCAATGACCCCAAAGTATCCACAGCATTCCGAAGAAGTTCTACTTCTTTCGGCGGACAATTGACATTTAATTTAAGTCAATAATTTTGTCCTGTGAAGAAACATTGTAATTTTGAACTGTTAACGACTAGCCAATGAATTTTCCAAAAGAGTTAAAGTACACCCAGGACCACGAATGGGTAAAAATCGATGGCAACACGGCCACCGTAGGCATCACGGATTTCGCACAAAAGGAACTTGGTGACATCGTTTTTGTCGAGGTCGATGCCGTAGGGGAAAGCCTGGAAGCCGGAGCGATCTTTGGTTCGGTAGAAGCGGTAAAGACCGTTTCTGACCTATTTATGCCCCTGAGCGGAAAAATTCTCGAATTGAACGAATCCCTGGAGGAATCGCCGGAATTGGTGAATGACGATCCCTACGGAGCAGGATGGATGATCAAGATCGAAATAGACGGAAAAAGCGATTCCTCGCTCCTGTCACCCGAAGAATACGAAACGTTGATTGGACAACAATAATCGAGAGAACGTTGCGCGCAAACCTGGCACTTGCCATCGGCTGGTCACTGGGCATGGCTTACGCTTTATTTAGCCCCGAAAGCGGTGTCCCGGATTTACCCCGATTTTTTGGATCGGACAAAGTAATCCATTTTGGCATGTTTTTCGGAATGGCCTTTCTGTGGAGCCGAGTCATTCGCCAAAAGCTAAGCGATGCGCAAAAGAAAAATTCAAAAAATTTTACTAATTATTTAGTTTTATGGATTTTTCTTGCTATCTTTACAGAGTACGTACAACAGCTGGTTCCTGGCCGGTCCTTTGATTACCTGGATATTGCGGTGAACATACTGGGCGGAACTATTGGTACAGTTATTTTTGTTTACATGAATAAGCAGGGTAGCATTCTTGTATAAATAAAAATAATTTGTTATGATTGTTACTTGGAATGAAATAAACGAATCAACAAAATAAAAAAAAGGAGTTATACCATGGAAGCCAAAAAAACACCAAAAGCTGATCTAAGCAAGAAGACGGGAATGTTCCTGAATCTTGGGCTCATGGTCAGTGTTGGTCTGGTCCTGTTCGCCTTTGAGTACAAGTCTTACGACGATGGCCTGCTCAAGGATTTGGGATCGATCGATGATGACTTTGAGGAATTGTTAGACATTCCCATCACCGAGCAGCCACCACCACCACCACCACCAATCGAGCAGCCTGAAATCAAGGAGATCCCCGATGAAGTAGAAATCGAAGAGAAAATTGAAGTAAACTTCGACGTAGACGTTCAGGAAGAGACCGTGATCAAAGAAGTGGTAATCGAAGAAGCGCCTGTGGAAGAAAAAGCAGACGAGATCTTTGACGTGGTAGAAAACATGCCCACGCCTCCGGGAGGAATGGAAGGGTGGAACAAATACCTGTCCAAAAACCTGAAATATCCCACCCAGGCTCGTAGAATGGGTATCGAGGGAACGGTTTACGTGGTCTTTGTTGTAAATACGGACGGATCGATCCAGGATGTGGACATACTGAGGGGTATCGGTGGCGGTTGCGACGAAGAGGCCATGCGCGTAGTTAGAAACGCTCCTGCATGGGAACCCGGAAGACAACGAGGCAGACCTGTTCGGGTAAAAATGAGACTTCCAATCCGCTTTAAACTGAGCTAAGCGATACATGTAATTGAAACATAGTAAAAACCATAGGTGTGTACACATCTATGGTTTTTTCATGTAACCCTCCCATCATGGCAACGAATGTATTTGGACAGCCACTTCAGCCCTGTTGCTTCAATCCGCTAACCGGCTTTTACCGGGACGGATATTGCCGTACAGGAACCGACGACACGGGCACCCACACCGTCTGCGCCATCATGACTGCAGAATTTTTACAGTTTAGCTTATCCGTGGGCAACGATCTGACTACCCCGCGACCGGAGTACGGTTTTCCCGGACTGAAGCCCGGAGACAAATGGTGCCTTTGCCTGACGCGTTGGCTTCAAGCCTATCATGCCGACGTGGCACCCAGTGTAATACTCGAGGCCACCCATGAAAAAACCCTGGATTTAATTCCGCTCGATGAACTGATCGCCTATGCCGCGAAATAAAAAGCTACGAAGTCTTTTCCGGTAGTTGGTAAAAATTATACCAATGGAGGGGCCAAAAGCGCGTAAGTCAACCCGCGCCGGTATACCTGCCCTGTCGCCGATACCCATGCACTTCCTATTTTTGCAAAAAAGGTACTGACAGGCTGTAACGAGATTTCCGTTACAAAATATTCAAAGCTTGTTCCTTGATCTTTTCCAACTCGTCCTTCATGTCAATCACCTGGTGCTGAATAGTGGCATCGTTTGCCTTGGACCCGATGGTGTTGATCTCCCTGCCCAGTTCCTGGCTCACAAAGCCCATTTTCTTGCCCTCTGATTTGTTGGATCCCAGCACCTCCGCAAACAACTTGAGATGCGCCTCCAGGCGAACGATTTCTTCGGATATGTCCAGCTTTTCGAAATAATAGATCAACTCCTGTTCGAAGCGATTCGCGTCAAAATCCTGTTCTTTTACCCATTCCGAAAAATTGTTTTTAATTTTTTCCTTTAACCGTTCTTTGCGAACAGGAACCAGTTCTTTTATGCGGTCCAGACATTCCCGGATGATCGTCAGGTTTTCGGTAAACTTTTCCATCAATACCCGTCCCTCACGTATTCTGCTCTGGTCGCAATCTTCCAGTGCCTGTACCAACACCTCCATAACTTTTTCCCAGGCTTCTTTGGTACCCGATTTTTCCGTATTGGAAAGCACCACATTGGGCGACTGCAGGGCAAGTTTAAATAAATCGGGGGATTGCGTGCCTACTACGGCCGCCATTTCCGAATACTTCTGAAAATAGCGTTCAAAAAGATCCTCCTGAATGACTATGGGTAACTCCTCTTCCTTTTTGGAGACAAATTCAACCGAAATGTTGACTTTCCCCCGCTCCAGCAGGGATGCAACCAAGGTTTTGACCTCCGTTTCTTTGTCTGAAAACTGTTTGGGAGACCGGAAACTAAGGTCAAGGAACTTTGAATTGAGGGTTTTTATCTCGATCTGAATGGAGTAATGCTGGTCTTCAAACGCTGCCAGGCCAAAGCCTGTCATGGACTTTATCATTCGATGGGGGTTTTAATTAAAAATTATAACCCAAAGTTACATAAAACCTGGTTTTCTCTATGGAATAATTTCGAACAGGTCGCGCTGCATCCAGCTTTACGTAGTAGTTCAACAGCACCGTTCGTATGCCAGCCCCGTAACTCTGCAGCCAGGGGTTGTTGAAATTATTCAGCGTGATGACAAAGGGAGAGCCCTCCGTGTTAATAATCTCTGTATTTTGATCGTTTATGCGCTCCCAGGGAGCAGCATTGGTCCAGGCTGACCCGGCGTCGTAGAAACCTACGAGCTGGAAATTACGAATAAAGTTTGACGTAATGTTTCCGCGGGAAAGGTACGAAAATAAGGGAATCCGCAACTCAGAGGTGAAGGTAATCACGTTATTGCCGCGGATTTCATCGTAGTCAAACCCTCTTAGGTCCACAAATTCCGCAAAGAGCAGGTTGGAGTTTTCCACGCCGGCTTCGTTTCGAATGGGAGAAACTTCCGGTCGATTGGTGGGGGGTTGGTGAAATTGGTTAAACAGCCAGTTGTCCATGCCTCCCACCAGGTATTTTTGCGGGTTGTTGCCGAAGAAACTCCCCGCATAAATCCGGGTAGCAAGGGTGATGTTTTTATGGATTTTCTGGTAATTTCTAATATCCAAGAACACGTTGCTAAACGACCGCTGCTCGTTGTTAAGCCCCTGGTAGTGTACCATTCCGACCTTACCTTTCAAGCCCTGCTCCATGTACAGGCCCAACTGCCGGGTTTTATCCACCACCAATTCGGCCCTTCCACCGGCATAATTGACATCCAACCGGTTTTGCGGTCCATCGTTGCCCCTCAATACCGAATCCGGATTCAAATTGAAATATTGGGTTTTGGCCACGAAAGGCGTAATACTCACCCGTGTGCTGACCGAAAGTGGATAGGATACGCCGATTTCCGATTTGGTGAGTACGTATTTTTGGAAAGTCAGATCGCCTTCGTCCCGGAGGATGGCCCTTCGGTCAAATCTGCCCCGGAAATCCAGTCGGTATTTCAGGTACTCGTACTCAAAGTACACGTCACTCCCGGACCGAAAATCCATGGCGGCCATGATTCCTCCACGAATGGAATGGTTATCGAGTAAATCGGTCATCCTGCCGTTGAGGTTGATACCAAAGCCTCTTAGGGGATCCACCACAAAGGAGGTGTTGAGACTGGTGGTAATGAATTGTGGAATGTAATTTCGCGGTCCCTGCACCCGCTTTACCATGTTTTGCTGCCGGAATGCATCCAAAATATTGCTGCGCCTTTCGGCGGGGCTGGGCTGCGCTTCCAATGCCTGTGCCGATTCCTGTCCGTAGAGATTGGGGATGGTATCAAATACGTAATTGTCCGTATCCAGTCCCCCTTCCCGCTCAAATCGGAGTCGGTCCACGTTGATTGCAGCGGTTTGGGGTTCGGTGACCTGCGGTAGGGTATCGCTGCTGACCGGTTCGCTGGCCTCGGGCGCTGCGGTATTTTCGACCGGCCCGCCTAGCATCAAGGATTCCAGGTCGACACCGACTGCGGTAGAATCCGCCTCTGCCAGTTCCGGCGTGGCAATTTCCGGAGCAAGGGTTTCGTTTTCCGGTTGGGTCTCCTCTACCTCGGTTTCAGCCGGGTCCGGCTCGTTTTCCCGTTGGATTCTCCGGTTGGATATCCGTTCGTTCAGCATCTTCGCCTGTTCCAGTTGAATCCGGGGCGTACTGGGGGTGAATTGGTCCATGTTTGGAAAGGTCTCCACCACCAACTTACTTTGGCTTCCATCCCGCACAGCGTAGGCCCACTTGTTGTTTTCTAAGTCGTAATCAAAAGCCTCGAGGCTTTTATTAAACGCGGAAACCTGACTTGAAATCGAATTGCCCAAACCCAGGCGCATCACATTGGTAATACCGCTCTGCTCACTCAGGTGAAGGATAGTCGCGTTATTCAGCTTCTTGGGCAGCAGGTTAATGTGATTCAGGTTGGTGAGACGTTTTTCCGAGATGGTATCTCCCAGATTCAATTGAAACAGGTTGTAATAATCGGGCAAGTTGCGCACATCCATCACTCCGGTCAGTAGGCTATCCGGCAGATCGGTTTTATTGGAGGCATAGATGATGGTTGAATCATTCAGGTAAATCGGCGTCCGGTTGTCAAATACGTCGTTGGTAAGCCTTCTTCCCTGTCCCCGCATATTCAGGGTATAGATATCGGTTTTTCCATTATTGATGGCAGACAAAACCATTGTCCGACCATCGGGAGAAAAATCCAGGCTAAGAATTTGAGTAATGTTTCTCAAAAAAAGCTTGTCCTGATTGCTTCCATCAATGGCCCGCATGCGCAGCGTGGTGACGCCTCGTTTAAAGGTCCCAATCACCAGGTTCAGTGTATCTCGCCAGGCAAGCGCCGGCGTGGTATAATCGGCATCTTGCTGGTAGGAGGCATATCCGCCCCGGAGGATTACCCGTTCCCTCCCGCTGCTTAGTTCCCTAATTTTGACTCTGTACTTCCCTTCCACGTTCTGCACATAGGCCAGGTGTTTTCCATCGGGACTAAAGTTGAGACTGGAAATGGCCCCGTATTTGTTTTTGGGCGTGGATACCAGAACCTTGTCTTCGTCCAAATCTTTAAAGTTCTGGAAAACGTCCTTGTTGATGCCCGTGTAGAAATTGGCCCATTCGGTGGTAAAATCACGAAACCTTCTCCCCAGCGTATTGGCGATGCTGTTCTCCTCGTTTCGGTTGATTCTACTCAGGTTAAGAATGCTGGAAATGTACCGTCTGCCGTATTTTTCTACGATGTAGTTCCAAATAGACTGTCCGACCAAAGCCGCATCTTCGTTCCGAAGTTTGAAGAGTTTGGGGTTCTCATTTTCCCGCAAATAATGCCTGACAAAATCATCCATTTCCCTGCTCCATCCGTGAGCGAGGTACATGGCGGCACCATCGATGAACCAATCCGGAAAATTATTTATCAGGTTTGCCTGGAAAGCATCCGAAATACTGGAGCCGTACAACATCTCTTCAATGATTATTTTGGAGGTCTCGTAAAGTAGCTCCCGCTTGAACGATTCCCAGGACCCGGAATAAGCCACCTCTGCAAGTAACTTGCTGAAAAAGGTCTGTCCGTCTACGGTAAAGGAGTTGTTATTTAGGTTCAGGTTGCTCTCCAGCATCTCCTGATTGGAATTGTAAATAAAAATCTTTGGTTTGGTGTAGGCAACGTAACCGATGGATTGGGTCAACTTATCAAACTCCTCTTCCAGAAAATCGACCGCCATGCGGGCATTGGCCTGTCCCCCATCGTAGTAATATACCTCGAAATTATTGGAAGCGAAAAAATACCAGTCCTTGTCCGTATGTTGTATCCTATTGTTACCGAACCGTTCCTGATCGAATTGTGCCATGAGCAGACCGCTGTTGGCACAAAAAACCAGTACCCAAATAAGTGCTAGATTTTTAAGTCTCATTTACTTGCTTTCCTATTAGTTGCCAATATCTTAAATATACTTAAAAAAACGATTTATGTTCACTTCTTTTTGAGGTTCCTTGTCTGAAATTAAAAAATCACGCATCTGCAGACTGAAAAAAGGCGCCAGCGAAACGCCCTTTGCCCCCAGCCCACCGAACAGGTAAACGTTTTTTTCGGAAGGGTGTTGTCCCAACACAGGCCTTCTGTCCCGAATAGCCGGGCGGATCCCTACCTGATGGTCGGTAATTTCCTGCACCCCTGCCGGTATAAGCTGGCTTAACTTGTCCAGAAGTTCCTTTTTTCCCGCCAGCGAAGGATTCAAATCCAGCTCCCGGTTGTTGTACGTAGAACCCACCTTACCCAGCCCCTCGCCCATATCAATCCGAAAAACACCCCGGTTGATAATCTCCCTGGTACAAAAGTCCTGCCTGACGGTCAGGATTTCCCCCTTAACCGGAGTAAAGGGCACCCAGTCAAAAAAAGGGGCTTTTCCGGCGGCTACGCCATTGCAGAAAACCAGGTTTCGGGCACAGATGTGCGCAAACTTCCAATACCCCCGGTGGTCCCGACTGCGTGTATCTACCGAAAACCGGCACTGCATCAGGATTTCCCGGTCCAGTGCCCAGGTTTTGAAGGCCTGCAGTAGTGGCTTTATCGCCACGTAACCGGAGGATTTCAGTAACAACCCACCGTAGGAATCGTTGACACCGGGGAATGTGGGGTTGGAAAGTACTTTATCGATGTAGTGGTCGTATTGCGTATCGGCGCTTTTTGCGATCCACTCGTTTTGCTCCTCATAGGACACAAACGGTCGATAAATCCCCGTGGGGTACAAAAACCGTTGATTCAATGCACGCTCCAATTCTCCGTAAAACGGCTCAATATTGGCAAACAAGGCATCGGCCAACCATGTTTTTACCATTTTTCTACCCGTTATGGGATTGTAGAGTCCGGCAGCAACTTTGCTACTACTGTTGGGGTTGGCGTCGTCCACCAGGTAGACCTTCGCCCCGGCGCTGTGCAGGCGATATGCCAGAATACTGCCCGCCAGTCCCTGCCCGATGAGTAAAAAATCTACATCCATACGCTAAATTAACTCAATCTTTGTTATTTTGAACCTGGAATCCAAATCATTTTGCCATGTTGACAATTAAATCATTTACATTCAATCCGTTCGCTGAAAACACGTACCTTCTCTACGACGAGACGAAAGAGGCCTTGGTGATCGATCCGGGCTGCTACGAAAAACAGGAAAAAGGCGAGCTGCTTGATTTCATTACAAAAAATGATTTGCACCCCGTAAAATTGATCAATACCCACTGCCACATAGACCATGTGCTGGGAAATGCCTTCATAAAAAGCACCTTCGATATCCCGCTTTGGTACCACGAGGAAGAAGAAGCGGTACTACAGGCCGTTAGCAGCTATTCAGCCAATTACGGATTTGCCCAGTATCAGCCCAGCAAAGCCGACCACTACATTCGCGAAGGGGAATGGATCAAATTTGGCAATACCCAATTGCTTTCCATCTGGGTGCCGGGCCATTCTCCCGGACACCTGGTATTTTACAACGAAGGGTCGGCAAGCTGTATCGGCGGCGATGCGCTGTTTCGGGGAAGCATCGGACGCACCGATCTTCCGGGTGGCCACCACGAAACATTGATCCAATCCATCCGCGAAAAACTCTTCGCTCTGCCGGACAACGTGGTGGTCTACCCCGGGCACGGGCCCAGTACCCGCATTGGGGAAGAAAAAGAAACCAATCCATTCGTAGGTAAATCCGCCTCCTCTTGAGTATCCTCCGACACATCCCAAACCTCCTCACCTGTCTGAACCTACTTTGCGGGATGATAGGCATCCACATTGTGATGGAAGAAGGTCCCGTGTTCGGCTACTATTTTATCTTGGCGGCAGCAGTTTTTGATTTTTTTGACGGCTTTGCCGCACGGCTGCTCGGGGTGCAAAGCGATATTGGCCAGCAACTGGACTCCCTGGCAGACCTGGTAACCTTTGGCGTATTGCCCTCTTTTATTGTGTTTTACCTGATTCAGGCATCGGGTGTACACGCATACCTTCCCTATATCGGCTTTCTCATAGGTATCCAATCTGCCATCCGTCTGGCAAAATTCAATGTAGACGAGCGACAAACGGAGCGTTTTATCGGATTGCCAACTCCTGCAAATGCGCTGTTTTTTTCCACCCTCCCGCTGTTGGGCCAAAAAGTGGCCTTTCTATCGGAAATCTGGAACAATCCCTGGGTTCTTTCGGCCCTGACTTTGATTTTTTCGTACTTATTGACAGCAGAACTACCCTTGCTGGCACTGAAGTTCAAGCATTTTGGGTGGAAACAAAACGAATTCCGGTACCTCATGCTGCTGATTTCACTGGCCGGAATCGCTATCTGGGGCTGGGCAGGCATTCCCATAGCGGTGATTTCGTACATCTTCCTGTCCATGATCAGCAACCGACTGGAAAAACATGAAGGGAAAACGTAACGTTTCCATATACACGGGTACCTTGCTTGGAGGCTTTCTATGCCTGTTTGCCGGCCCCTTGTTTTCCCAGGATTATTTTGTGTTTCCAGTCACCGACGAAGGTGTCTACCGTCTTTCCCAGGAACAAGCTACCGCCTGGGGATTGGGCAGCCTGGAGGAAATTAGCTTCTACGGAGAACCGGGTGCCTTGCCTCAACAGGTAGATAGCAGCCTGTTTCGGTTAAAGGAACTACCCCAAAAACGAATCGACGACCAGCTGTATGTCTTCCTGGGGCAACCCGACCAAATACTGGTGGAAGATGGCAAGGCCCGGCTCGAACCGCATCCCTACACGGATAGCCTATATTACCTGATCCAAACCGGAACCCCCCCCAAAAACCGGGTGCAGGATGCCGAGGAAACTGCCGCCACGCCTACTTCCTCAGCCAATGGACTGCTGTACCGATTTCAGCCCTTCAAAGAAGAAACCTATAACCTGTTGACCTCGGGCCGCTCCTGGTATGGACTCCGGACCTTTGCCAACGGTGGTCAAACCATTGCCTTCCCCTTACCCGATGTGCCTCCCCAAGGCAGGGTATCCGTTCATGCCCGTATGATGGCCCAGTCCTTCGAAGACAGCCGGTTTCAATTTCGTCTCAATGGGGAACCGATCGGCGAACTCCCGATTCCCTCGGTACCCAACAGCCGGTATGCCGTAAAAGGCAGGGAGGCCCGCTTCGATGCCGAGGCGACGCTGCCAGAAGATGCCGAGGGCATTTCGCTGCAGTTCACGTTCACTACCTCCAACCCGAACGGAGCCGGCTATTTGAAGCACCTGCTACTGGGTTTCCCCTATGCGGCGGCAACCATCGGCCCGGGTATCTATTACCGCTTGTCGTCAGCGCCCCTACAGCCGATCAACAGCAACTATCAGCTTTGGAATGTGAGCGATTTTCACCAAATACAATCCGGGCAGGCAGCCGCCATCGATGCGCGGAAACTAGCCGTATTTGATCCGGATGAGGTGCCGGAAATCTCCCGCCCAACTGCCGTAGCCCCACCCGACCAACTCCTTTCCGGGTTTCCGGAACTGATCATCGTGACGGCGCCTCCACTTGCCGCTCAGGCAGAGCGGCTTTCCCGGTTTAAAAACTCCCAGGGAATACCGACCGAGGTGGTACAAACCCAGGCCATCTACGAGGCATTTGGCTACGGAAATCCCGATATCAGCAGTATCCGGAATTTTTTGGCCTACCAGTGGCATGCGGGCAAATCGCTCAAACACGTACTTTTTTTCGGGAAAGGCAGTTTCGACTACAAAAAAAAACTGGGTGGCCGACCCAACCTGGTGCCCACCTACAGTTCCCGGTCCAGCCTTAACCCATTGACCACCTATGGGTCGGACGACTTTTACGGATTTTTGGACATGGGCAAAGGGGAATGGGAGGAATCCGAGAACGGCGATCTGGAACTGGATATCGGTGTGGGGAGGATTCCTGCCATCACTCCGACCGAGGCAGCCGAAGCCGTGGACAAGATCATCCGATACCAGACCGAAAGTACCGGATCGTGGACGAGAAAGCTTCTGTTTATCGCGGACGATGGGGATCAGAACATTCACCTCCGCGATGCGGAACAGCATGCGGCCTTTCTGTACAACCGCTACCCGGAAGTAGACATCCGAAAATTATACCTGGACCAATTCGAGCAGCATCCTTCCGAACCTACGCTACCCGCGGCGAAACGGGAACTGGCGGAAGAACTGGCGGAGGGGCTTCTTCTGGTAAATTATACGGGGCACGGCAACGAACTGACCTGGGCGGCGGAGGAGCTTTTTACCGTGCCCGACATTGACGACTGGCCGGAAAGCGGACGTTTCCCCGTATTCGTGACCGCTACCTGTGAGTTCGGAAGGCACGACAGCCCCTTTTTACGCTCCGGTGCGGAGGAATTGCTTTTTGCGCAGGCCAAAGGCGCCATTGCC
Source organism: Cyclobacterium xiamenense (assembly GCF_009467825.1). Lineage (GTDB taxonomy): Bacteria > Bacteroidota > Bacteroidia > Cytophagales > Cyclobacteriaceae > Cyclobacterium > Cyclobacterium xiamenense. Next base: position 135,059 of record NZ_WIOK01000014.1, read on the forward strand.
GTGCTGGCTACCGGTAGACCTGTATTCAGCAGCGTTAATTTCCGCTTAAACAAGGCCTTTGTGGCGGCCCTTTTTGAAGCCGGGGGAACCCTGACATTGGGTGAAATTTTCAAACGGACCAAAAACGAAAGCCTGGCTGGCGCCCTGAACCGGAATTTTTCCCTGCTGGGCGATCCTTCGCTGCGGTTGGCCCTGCCCGATTTACGGGCCCGTACCCTCTCTCTGGTTAAGAGCCAGACCCGCATTGAAACCGATACCCTCTTTGGTAATCAAAAACTGATTTACCAGGGGGAAATCCAGGATCCGCTTACAGGCGCTCAAATTAACAATTTTGATGGAACCTACGAGTTTCGCGTAGAAAATGAACCAAAAGCCGTAGAAACCCTGGGTGATGAAAGTCCCCCCACCACCTTCCTCGACTACCAGCAACCCCTGTTTCGGGGACTGGGGCGTGTCGAAAAGGGTCGGTTTGAAGGGGAATTGCTGCTGGGAAATGCCTCGCTGGAGGAAGTGGCCATTGGGAAAATCATGCTTTACGCCCGGGAAGAACGCGGTCCCTGGGAAGCCTTCGGTGGAGCAACTATCCCTTTGAAAGCAGGTACCGACGAATGGGAAGAAGATACCGCCGGACCGGAAATGGAGCTGTTTGTTTTTGACAGCCTGGAAAACCGGGAACGCATTTCCAGCACCCAGAGCCCGATTTGGATTTACCTGCGTGACCCTTCCGGAATTCAAACCGGAATCCCGGAGGGAATTACCCTGTCAATCAACGATAACCCGCCTGTTTCGGTAACTGATTTTTACACGGCGACCGACGGAACCTACCAGCAGGGCTACGTGAAATTTCTGCTGGAGGGCCTAAAGGAAGGAGAAAACACGATTCGGGTCAGTAGCAGCGATCTCCAGGGAAATGTTTCCACGGGCAGTCGGTCCGTTCGGGTGGAAGGGAGCCGAAAACTTCAGGTGGAAACGGTCCTTGCTTATCCCAATCCCTCATCGGAGCAGGTATCCTTCCTGGTTTCCCACAACCGTCCGGGAGAAAATCTACGTTTAAAGTTGAGCCTATATTCTTCTGCAGGCCATGAAATATTTTCGTTGCGGCGGCGTTTTCCTAAAGCCGGGCGGTTTTTAACAGACATTCAATGGATATTTTTACAAAGCAAAACCAAATATCCGGCAAAAGGAACTTATCTTTACCAAATAGAACTCGTTTCTGAAGGAGACGGCACTTCGGGAAGTACGGGAGGAAAAATTATTATTCGATGAAAGTGAGCAAAAACATTCTTCAAACGTTAACTTTTTTTGTGGCTTTCGCCGCCTTTCACGTGGAAAGTCAGGCACAGATCACGATCCCGCAGCTATCCGGACAGGATGTTGACCGGCGGGTAATTATCACGGCGGTACCTTTTCTCAACTTTGCACCGGACAGCAGGCATTCCGCCATGGGAGATGCCGGTGCGGCTACCAGTCCGGATGCGAATTCGGCCCATTGGAATGCGGGCAAACTCGCATTTATTGAAGACGATATGGGCTTCTCCCTGTCCTACTCCCCCTGGCTGGGACGGTTGGTACCGGATATGTCGCTAAACTACCTGACCGGCTACAAGCGCATCGACGATGTATCGGCTTTTGGGCTGGACCTCCGGTATTTCAACATGGGGGACATTCAGCTGACCGACTCCAGGGGGAATGCCCTGGGAGACTTTAGTCCCCGGGATATTGCCATAGGCGGTACCTATTCCAGAAAGCTTTCCGACAACCTGGCTCTAGGGATCAGTGCCCGCTTTATTCACTCCAATCTTTCCGGAAACCTGAGTTCGGCCGGAGGCAATGAAAGCCGGCCGGGCGTAAGTGTGGGTACGGATGTGGGCCTGTACCATACCTCAGAAATCATCCTTTCGGATAAAGAAGCGAACCTTTCCTGGGGAATCAACCTCTCCAACATCGGGCCAAAGATCACCTACAACAGCGCAGAAGACCTGGACTACCTCCCCACCAATCTCCGCATTGGGTCTGCCTTGCGGATTCCCCTGGACGGGCTAAATAGCATTACCTTCGCATTGGATCTGAACAAAATGCTGGTGCCTACGCCGCCGCTTTACCAGGTCGACGAAAACGGTCAATTGGTGCTGGACCCCTCCACCAACCAACCCATTATTGCCGCAGGTAAAGACCCTGCCCGACCCTTGATAAGCGGCATGTTTGGCTCGCCCTTTGATGCGCCGGATGGGTTTCGGGAAGAAATGCAGGAGGTGATGATCTCCTTCGGGACCGAGTATTCCTACGACAATAAATTTGCGGTGCGTGCGGGCTATTTTTACGAAAATCCCAAAAAGGGAGGTCGCCGGTATTTTACCATGGGCGTTGGATTTAAGTTCAACCGACTCGGTTTCGACTTCTCCTACCTCGTCCCTCAGGTTCAGAATCATCCGCTTGCAGAGACCTTGCGGTTTTCGCTGTTATTCAACGTACCCCGATGAGCATAGACCGCAGTCAGGCGCCGCCCTTTCTACTACCCGATCAAATTGACTTGAATCCGCCCGCATGCCGCCTGTTACCAGGAGGCATGCGGCTGTATTACAACCCCTCGCCCACCATCGCGGCCGTAAAGTTGGAAGTGATCTTTCCGGTCCATTTCCGAACGAATAAAACCTATAACCCCTTGGTTTCCTTCTTTACCCTGCACATGTTGCCGGAGGGAACCCAGACGTTGCCCTCGGAGGAATTGGACGATTTCTTTGATTTTCACGGCTCGGAAGTAGAAATCCTATCGGGATTTGAACGGCATGGGCTGGGCCTGGTAACCACCAAAAAGCACCTAAAAGACGTATTACCGGTATTTCGGTCCTTGTTTACCGATGCCCTATTTCCGGAAAAGCATTTTTTGAAACGAAAATCACAGAAGAAATTAAGCCTTAGCATTCAGCAAGAGCAGACGGCTGCGCGGGCCAATCAACTCATTCGGGCCGGGCTTTTCGGTAAAGATCATCCCTTTGGACAGTATCCCTCGGAAGCAGACGTGGATGCGGTTTCCCGCGAGGAACTGATCGCGTATTACCGCAACGAGTTTCTTACAGTCCCCCAACTATTTGTCACCGGTGATCTTTCCGAAGCAGAATTGCTTCTTTTGGAAGAGCAGTTTGCCAACTTGCCCTGCCTAAACGGGACGATTCTGGGCCCACCTGCGTTTGAATCCGATTCCGGCAACCGGCAGACAGAAGAAAAGCCCAAAGCCGTGCAGTCCAGCATTCGGATGGGCAAGTGGATGATCCCTATGGCACATCCGGACTACCAGGCCCTTTCGTTTTTCAATACCGTCCTGGGTGGCTATTTTGGCAGCCGACTTATCCGAAACATACGAGAGGAAAAGGGCTACACCTATGGAATCAATAGCTTTTTGGGAAATGTAAACGGAGATGGCTACTGGATGGTATCCGCAGACGTGAAGGGAGGATACGGGGACGAGGTGATCCGGGAGGTGTACAAGGAGATCCAACGCCTGATATCCGAACCCATTCCGCCGGAGGAGCTGGAAATCGTAAAAAACTACCTGGCCGGCAGCCTGTTATCTAGCTTTAGCAATCCCTTTGACTTGATGAGCCACTTTCAGCGGGTGCATTTTGAAGGGTTGGATTTTTCGATATTCACCCAACAATTGGCCTTTATCAAGGATTTTGACGGGGCGCGCTTGCAGGAAATCGGGGCCACCTATTTTTCTCCAGAGGCCATGCAGGAAGTCATTGTAGGGCAATTATAAAGTCTTTCGCTTCCTCCACCAGTCGTACAGGCCGGAAAGATCCCATCGGCACGCCAGCCAGGCTCGGTAACTATAATACCGCCAATCCGTAGAACCGCCTTTCGGGTACCGTTCCAAAAACCGGGCGGCAATGGTAAAATTACCCGAGGCCAGGGCGTGTTTGGTCTCGTGCAAAATCCGAAATTTCAAAGCCTGCGCTTCCTCCGCAGTACGAAGCAGCGCGGCAATCTTGTCACAGACCTGGAGGGTGGTGGACAAAAACCGGGCATCGCCCACCCGGTACTGCTGGCTCGAAAAGGAATCCGGGAGGATCCGTTTGGTGACACCCAACAAGTCTCCGTAAACAAAGGCATGGTCACGAGCCATCCGGATCAACAAATCAAAATCTTCGTAAACCAAGCGCTCGTCGTAACCGCCGGCTGCTTTGAGCACCGGTGCGTTTAGCACCAGTGAGGCGGAGCTGATCTGGTATTTTTCTACGACGGCGGCAAACACATCGCCTTCGGGGATAGGGCCGATCGCTTTACCGGCAGCATCTACCGGGTAAAAGGCACGGGTTTGCCCATTCGTATACAAATGGCGCACGTTGGAAAAATACACCGACGCGTTCGTTACACTGAGTCGGTTCACCGCCTCCGCAAGATGCCGGGGATGAAGAAAATCGTCGGCCGCCAGATCCACTACCAGATCGCCCCGAGTCTGAGCCAGGGCGCGGTTGAAGGATTGGCAGTAATTGATGGGACGATCCCGAAAATGACAGCGAATGGGGAGCTTATGGGCGTTTTTCTGTTGCCATGCCAGGATGGCCTTCCGGGAAAAATCGGTACTCCCGTTATCGACGATGTGGAGTTCGATCGCCGGGTACACCTGCTGCAACACGCTGTCCAGCGCTGCCTGCAGGTAGGGCGCCTGATTGTAGCAGGTACAGATCACGGAGACAAGCGGTTCGTTTGGTGTTTTTTGCCGATCCATTTGGGAAAGCAGACTTTATTGGCTCCTTCCGACATTGCTACCCATTCACTGGGCTACTTGCTTCCTGCTCTTTTACACCTGCGAGCAATGACGTGTTTTGCCACTATAGGAAAGACTGCTTTTGAATGTCGGACGAACGATTCGTAATATTTGGCTAAATTAGCGATTCTAAACCAACCGGCAGCATTCGTATCCATGGAAGACAGCTACCTAACCCTAAAAGCCACGTCAACGGGCAGTTATAAAGAAAAAGGAAGTAAATTTCTATCCTTTGCCTACCCGGTAACCGACGAATCGGAGGTGCAACAAATCCTGGACCAGCTTCGGAAATCCTACCACGATGCCCGGCATCATTGCTATGCGTATATTCTGGGAAAAGACCGGGACATATACCGGGCCAATGACGACGGAGAGCCGCATCACAGCGCTGGAGACCCCCTATTGGGACAACTTCGCTCCCGGGAACTGACCGACGCGCTGGTGGTTGTGGTCCGGTACTTTGGCGGGGTAAAACTAGGGGTAGGCGGACTGGTAAAAGCCTACAAAACGGCCGCCGCATCCGCGCTTGACGCGGGTGAGGTGATCGAACAAACCTTACACACCCGCATCGACATTCACTTTGCGTACCCATCCATGGATGAGGTCATGCACCTTATCCAGCGTCACAACCTGAAAATCGCCGAGCAGCATTTTGAGACGGACTGTCGACTATCACTCGAATGCCGGGAGTCAAAATCCGCCGAAGTCAGGGAACTGCTGCAATCGATTTCTTCCCTGACTATTCTTACATAGAAAAGATGTCGTCCAGGTAGCCCTGTTTGTACAATTTGAGGAATATTTCCAGACAAGCCCAGGCATCCGTAGCTGCATACAGCAGTTGCTTTTCGGTTAGTGCAGGTGCTTCCCAGTTGGACACCTGCTCGGACTTGGAGATGCGGATTCCAAGCACCATGGCACTCAGATTGCGCACCCCCACATTGAGAAAGCCCACACGGCGCAATTCTTCGTTGAGATCAAAGAAAGCATCCGGATTAAAGCCGGGCGACAGTTTTTTGAGTGCTTTGATATCGTCCCTAACCGCTGCTCCTACCTTGACCGTATGAGGGTCTTCCAGCACGGATTTGGCCTGAATAGGGAAGCCCAGCTCGTTTAGCCGAATCAGGTAGGCCGTATCCCGGGTAGACAACTGCAGCAGCGACACGTCGTAGGAAACGCCTCGCCGAAAAGCCGGTCTGGTTTCGGTATCGAAACCAATGAATTGCTGGCTGGACAAATCCCGCTCCATTCGGCGCAGATCCTCCTGGTCCCGCACCAGCAATATCTCGCCAGGAAAAGCCCCAATATCCAATCCATTCACTTCCTCTTTGGTGATCTTTAAGGGTATCATGCCAGCACCTCCTCTTCCTTGATCTGTTTCATTTCTTCCTTCGAGTAATAATTGATGCCCCAGTTAAAATACCCAAACAAAATCGTCATAAAAGGGCTGATGATATTAAAGAAACAATAGGGGGCATAGGTCAGCGTTGCCACGCCCAAAACCGAGGCCTGCGTGGCCCCACAGGTGTTCCAGGGAATCAACACGGAAGTCACGGTGGCACTGTCTTCCAGCGTACGGCTCAGGTTTTCCCCCTTCAACCCTTTTTTTCGGTAAATATCGGCATACATTCTTCCGGGAACAAGGATGGCCAGGTACTGATCGGAGGTCGTTATGTTGAAAAAGAAACCGGTACCAGCGGTGGCAGCAATGAGCGAGCCTACCGAATTCACTTTTCCGATTACCGCCTCCGCAATGACTTTGAGCATGCCACTTACCTCCATGATGCCGCCAAAAACCATGGCACAAAGAATCAGCCAAACAGTGTACAGCATGCCTGCCATGCCGCCGGTGACCAGCAAGTCGTTTACAACGGCATTGGAGGTCACGATCGCCGTATCACCAAATAGTGCCTGCATGACCACCCGGAAGGAACGCAGGAGGGCACCTCCTTCCATTTCGGTGGAAAGGCTACGAATCACTTCTCCCTGAAAAATCAATGCAAAAACACCACCCAAAAGGGCGCCTGCCAGCAGGGTGGGGATGGCCGGCACCTTTTTAATGATGAGAACCAAAACCAACACGGGCACGATAAACAACCAGCCGTTGACCACGAAGGTGTCCGAAATCACGGAGGAAATGGCCTTTACCTGCCCCACGGTTCCTTCCGGCTGCCCCCACACACCGATAATCCCAAAAATCAACAGGGTGATGGAAATCGAGGGCACGGTGGTCTTCACCATGTGCCGAATATGGGTAAACAAGTCCGTACCGGCCATGGCTGGAGCCAGGTTGGTGGTATCTGACAGGGGGGACATTTTATCGCCAAAATAGGCACCCGAAATAATGGCTCCGCCGATAATCCCTTCGCCAAATCCAAGGGCTTTGCCGATTCCTAAGAGGGCCACCCCTACCGTTGCCACTGTGGTCCAGCTACTTCCCGTGGCAATCGACACCACGCCGCATACCACACAGGCCGCCAGCAAAAAGATGGTCGGATTCAAAACCTGAAGGCCGTAATATATCATGGCAGGGACAATCCCACTCAACATCCAGGTACCGGCAAGCGAACCGATCAGCAGCAAAATCAAAATGGAAGACATGGCGGAGGAAATACTCTTGATCATGCCGTCCTGTATCGTGCCCCAGTTGATGCCCAGCCGGAAGACCGCCACCAGTCCCGCCACTCCGGAAGAAATGACCAATACCAACTGATTGGAGCCCAGCAGTCCGTCCGTACCAAAAACACTGATGTTGATCACCAGCAGGACAATTAGGAAAAATAGTGGAAACAGTGCTTCCCAAATAGTCGGACGTTTTGCTTGTGTACCCATTGCGATCGGTGGATGAAAAGATAAACCTTAAAGTTAAAAAAAAATATGAATTTCCAGCCGGTACCACCGAAACTCTTTGTTATTTTAATCTATCCGCTTGAATTCAATATAAAGTTCTGAGTTTACTCCCGCCTCCATGTATTTCAATTATTTTTCTTAACTTACTATCAGTTAATTTGGTACCTACAACCGGACTCATGAGAAAGATAGACGGTCTGCTTCAGGAATACGACATCAGCCACCGGCATCCTACCAACAAAACCATCCATTGGCTTTGCGTGCCTGCGATTTTTTTTAGCGCGGTAGGCTTGTTGTATAGCATACCCCCGGGACCCATGCAGGAAATGGAATACCTACTCAGCCATTTTGCCAATTGGGCCACTCCGGTATTGTTGCTGGTGCTGGTGTATTACCTGATGCTTTCGCCTCCGCTGGCACTGGGAATGCTGCTGTTTGTTGCCCTGTGCCTGGCAATGGCCAGCCTGTTATCCCTACTCCTCCCCTTCCCTTTTTGGATCTTTTGCGTTGTCTTGTTTCTGCTTGCCTGGCTGGTACAGTTTTATGGGCATAAAATCGAAGGGAAAAAACCCTCTTTCTTTAAGGACCTTCAATTTCTCCTCATTGGTCCCGCCTGGTTGATGCACTTCATTTACAAGCGTTTAGGCTTCGCTTATTAATCTTGACTGGCCCCAAATCTCCCTTTCGGCGACTTGTTTAGGAATATTCCGGTTAGATATCGGCCAGATTTTCACTATATTCTGGTAAATTTGACTAGTGGCTCTTTTTTAACCGAACTACCAATGCTATCCTTTATACTTGCAGCAACCGAAATCCCCCTTTTGTCAGACATTGTCGTCATATTTGGACTTGCGACACTGGTGATCCTGCTTTTCATGCGGCTCAAACTACCCACCATCATCGGGTACTTGCTGACCGGGGCCATTGCCGGACCCTACGGTCTTTCCCTGGTGGACGCCTCCACCGCAGTGGACGTGTTGTCCGAAATCGGAGTAATCTTGTTGCTGTTTGTCATCGGGATGGAATTTTCCCTAAAAAGCCTGATGGCCATCAAAAAGGCTGTTTTTATCGGAGGCAGCCTGCAAGTAATCCTTACCATTGCCGTTACCAGTCTGATCACCTACGCTTTCGGCTACGAATGGAACAAAGCGGTATTTTTCGGGTTCCTATTTGCCCTGAGTAGTACAGCCATTGTCTTGAAACTACTCCAGGAAACCGGACAGATCAATAGCCTGTCGGGCCGAACCACGCTGGCCATCTTAATCTTTCAGGACATCATCATTGTGCCGCTGGTGCTGTTTACACCCATGCTTGCCGGGGAGTCGGACAATATCCTGCTTTCCCTCACCTTCATGGCACTTAAAGCAGGGCTGGTCATTGTTTTGACCATCCTCAGCGCCAAATACCTGATTCCAGAGTTGCTTTATCGGGTGGCCAAGTCGAAAAACGAGGAACTGTTTCTTTTAAGCATCATCGTTATTTGTTTTGCCGTAGCCTATGTGACTTCCCTGCTCGGCCTTTCTCTGGGCTTGGGAGCCTTTTTGGCCGGGCTGATTATCAGCGAATCGGAATACAGCCACCATGCCACCGGCAAAATTTTACCTTTCCGGGAGATCTTCCTCAGTTTCTTTTTTGTGTCGGTAGGCATGCTTTTCGATCTCAGTTTTCTGATCGACCACCTCCTGGTAATTTTGTTTCTGGTGGTCCTTACCGTGGTGATCAAGTTTTTGGTCGCTGCCATTGCCGTCAAATCCATCGGCAGTAACTTCAAGGATGCCTTTGTCGTCGGATTCTCCATTTTCCAGGTGGGTGAATTTTCCTTGTTGCTGGCGAAGGAAGGGCTTGAATACGAACTATTGGACCCCATCACCTATCAGTATTTCCTGGCGATTTCGATTTTCACCATGATTATCACGCCCTTCGTGCTGAAACAGAAAGAAAACCTCGCATGCAGGGTCTTAAACATTCCCGTACCCAAGAAAATAAGGGCCCGTTTTGGCGAGAAAATCAATGTGCCAACCGGTCAAGTCGAAACCGATCGACTGAGCGACCACCTGGTCATCATCGGCTTTGGACTAAATGGCAGAAACCTGGCAAGAGCCGCAAAACGGGCTGAAATACCCTACGCCATCATCGAAATGAACCCCGAGACCGTGCGGGTAGAGGCAGCAAAAGGAGAGCCGATCATGTACGGCGATGCCGCAAATCAGGTTGTGCTGGAACACGTGAATATCCACAAAGCCCGGGTGGCGGTCATTGCAATATCCAACCACGAATCGACCCGGAGCATCATCACCAACATCCGTACCGACAGTCAGAACGTGTTTATTATCGTGCGAACAAGGTATGTGAACGAAATCGAGGCCATGCTAAAACTCGGTGCAGATGAGGTGATACCGGAGGAATTTGAAACTTCCATCGAAATCTTTACCCGGGTATTGAACAAATACCTGGTGCCGAAAGGCGAAATCGACGATTTCACCCACGATGTGCGCTTCCACAATTACGAAGTGTTTCGCTCCCTGCAAGGCGACAGCGGCTCCACCATTGCCCTGGATATCCCCGAAATCAATTTTGCCGGCATCAAAATTGAAAAAGATCACGGCGCCTTTATCGGCAAATCCATCAAGGACATCAACTTACGGGAAAAGGCAGGCATCAATCTGGTTGCGATCAAAAGGGATGGTAAAACCAATACCGATATTCACGGGGATACCAAAATCAAATTGGGAGACATTGTCTACGTGGTAGCCCGTCCGGAGGCGCTGGAAAAATTCGAGGACGATGTCAGCATTTCCTGACTCGCTGCCGCCTCCCGCTGAGGAGAAATTTAGCGGAATAGTTCACCTACTACCAGGCTGGGATGCTTTCTGATGAAAAAACCCTATTCGGACAGGCCGAACAGGGTTTTTTGTTACTTCCAGGCCGCACCTGATTAGAGAATCAACATGGCATCGCCATAGCTAAAAAATTTGTAGTTTTCTTTGATGCCTTCCTGATAGGCTTTCATGATCAAATCGTATCCACCAAAGGCAGATGCCGTCATCAACAGCGTCGATTCGGGCAGGTGGAAGTTGGTGACCAGCGCATTGGCGATTTTAAATTCGTAGGGGGGAATGATAAATTTATCCGTCCATCCGCTGCTGGACTTAAGCCGGCCATTGGCCGTCACCGAGGATTCAATGGTTTTAAGAGAGGTGGTACCCACGGCTACTACCCGCTTTTTGGCATCCAGGGCTTTGTTGACCAGGTTGACGGTTTCCTGCGGAATATCGTAGTTTTCCGAATCCATTTTATGCTTGGTCAGATCCTCTACGTCTACCTGCCGAAAGGTTCCCAATCCGATGTGTAGGGTGATCGGGCTGACTTCCACGCCCTTGATCTCCAATCGTTTTAGCAGGTGCGGGGTAAAGTGCAAACCGGCAGTGGGTGCGGCCACTGCCCCTACGTGTTGAGCAAAAATGGTCTGATACCGCTCCCGGTCCGAGTCCACCACATCCCGCTCAATAAATTCTTTCAGAATAGGCGTCTCCCCAAGGGTATCGATGGTCTTGTAAAATTCCTCATCGGTACCGTCAAACAAAAACCGGATGGTTCTCCCCCGGGAAGTAGTATTGTCAATTACCTCAGCTACCAGGTCGCTGTCACCAAAATACAACTTGTTTCCAACCCGTATCTTCCGCGCCGGATCTACCAACACGTCCCACAGGCGAAGTTCCTGATTGAGTTCCCGCAGCAGGAACACTTCAATTTTTGCTCCCGTTTTTTCCTTGTTCCCATAGAGTCTGGCAGGAAATACTTTCGTATTGTTGGTGACGAATACATCGCCCTCACCAAAATACTCAATGATATCCTTAAACACCCGATGCTCTATTTTTCCAGTATCCCGGTGGATCACCATCAACCGGGACTCGTCCCGGTTTTCCGGTGGATACAAGGAAATAAGCTTTTTAGGAATTTCAAATTTGAAATCAGATAACTTCATGTGTATTTATTTTGGAAATAACGAGTGAACGTAATTATCGTAAAAAATGCAAAGATAGTAAGAATTTAGCCTTATTCTACTTATCTTGTCAAATTATTTTAAATATTCGAGACATTGAACATTCTTCGCCTTATCTGGGAAAGTTTTCGCTTTGCGATGCAAGCCTTAAAATCGAACCTAACCCGGACCATTCTTTCCTTGCTCGGGGTGACCGTAGGTATTTTTGCCATCATCGCGGTGTTTACATTAGTGGATTCACTGGAACGCAACATTAAGGACAGCCTCACCTTTTTGGGTAGCAATGTGATTCGGGTAGATCGGTTCCCCTTTTCCTCGGGCCCATCCCAATACCCCTGGTGGCGCTATTTTCGGCGACCGCCGGCAAATTATTCCGAATATGTCTTTTTGAACGAACGCCTGAAAAGTGCTTCCTCGGTGACCGTATTTGCCTCCACCCGCACCACGGTAAAAGCCGGTAGCAATGCCTACGAACAGGCGAATCTGGACGGAGTGGTACAAAACCACAAGGAAGTATACGATATTCCCATTCAGGAAGGGCGCTTTTTTACCCAAATGGAAATCAATGCCTCCCGAAACGTTTCCATCATCGGCGTAAAGATCGCCAACGCCTTGTTTCCCAACCAAAATCCCCTGGGAAAGGAATTTAAGATTAAAGGGTTGAAATTCATCGTCATCGGGATCTTGCAAGAGGAAGGAGAGGGATTGTTTGACACTCCGTCAAAAGACGAAGCGCTCCTGGTGCCCTATGGAGCCTTTAACAAACTGTTCTACGTCGGAAAAAACGGCATTGAACCCACCATTGCGGTCAAAGGTCGGGACGACGATCCGGGCTTGATCGCTTTGGAGAATGAAATGGCCGGTCTCCTGCGCGCGAAACGCGGGCTGCGACCTACGGAAGAAAACAACTTTGCGCTAAACAAATCGGAATTTATTCAGGATGCGATCGGATCCATTTTTGCGGTCATCTCCATAGCCGGCTGGGTGATCGGGGGATTTTCGATTTTGATCGGGGGATTCGGCATTGCAAATATTATGTTTGTTTCGGTTAAGGAACGAACCGGCATCATTGGCATACAAAAATCGCTGGGTGCCAAAAACTATTTTATCCTGCTGCAATTTCTCTTTGAGGCCACCTTTCTGAGTTTGATTGGAGGGATGGCCGGGCTGTTGATTGTATTTGGAACTACCTTTGTCTCACTGGGTAATCTGGAGATCATCCTCAGCTTTAAAAATATCCTGTTGGGAGTGGGCTTGTCTTCGGCGATTGGCATTGCCTCTGGCATCATTCCTGCTTCCCTGGCGGCTAAAATGGATCCGGTAGATGCCATCCGCATGGCCTAGCAGCTACCGGATTCCTTGCCTTCTGTTAATCTTCTTTCTTGGATTCTTCTTTCTTGGATTTGCCGTTTGATTTCGCTTTTTCCTTATTGTCTTTAAGGATACCTGCCTTTTCCTTGATTTTCAGCTCCAATTCTTCCATGAGTTCCGGATTGTCCAGCAGGAGTGTCTTCACCGCATCTCTGCCCTGCCCCAGTTTGTTTCCCTCGTAGGAAAACCAGGAACCTGCTTTCTTGACGATGTCAAATTCCACACCCAGATCGATGATTTCACCTACCTTCGAAATGCCTTCTCCGTACATGATGTCGAATTCCACGACCTTGAACGGCGGCGACACCTTGTTTTTCACCACCTTTACCTTGGTTCGGTTACCCAGGATGTTATCCGGCCCTTCTTTGATCTGCCCGATTCTGCGGATGTCTAGCCTGACCGAGGCGTAGAATTTCAGCGCGTTACCACCGGTGGTCGTTTCGGGATTGCCAAACATCACGCCGATCTTTTCCCGAAGCTGATTGATAAAGATACAGGCACAGCCCGTTTTATTGATGGCTCCGGTCAACTTCCGTAGGGCCTGGGACATCAACCTGGCCTGTAGGCCCATCTTGGACTCGCCCATCTCGCCCTCCAGTTCTCCTTTGGGCACGAGTGCTGCCACCGAATCGATCACAATGATATCGATGGCTCCCGAGCGGATGAGGTGTTCGGCGATTTCCAGGGCCTGCTCGCCGTTGTCCGGCTGGGAAATCAGCAAATTTTCGATGTCAATGCCGAGCTTTTCCGCATAGGATTTGTCAAAGGCGTGCTCTGCATCGATAAACGCCGCCAGACCTCCCGCCTTCTGTGCCTCCGCAATGCAGTGCATGGAAAGGGTGGTCTTACCGGAGGATTCCGGTCCGTAAATTTCAATCACCCGGCCTCGGGGCACGCCGCCGATCCCCAGCGCCATGTCCAAACCCAGGGAACCTGTAGAGATGGCGGGTACGTCCAGAACCACGTTATCGCTTAGTTTCATTACCGTACCTTTGCCGTAGGCTTTTTCCAGCTTGTCCAGGGTCAGCTGCAGGGCTTTTAATTTTTCCGCGTTCGCACTCATACGATGTATCTTCAGATGTTTAACTCGATCAATTGATACTGTGAAAGTAACCATTCGTGGGATCATTCACAACTCCGGATAACCATTGTTTTTCGATTTCGTTAGTATAAATTTGATGAACCCGACCCCGTCCATTGACTGTCAAAATGGTACGGACTTTGAAGATACCTTTAATAAAACACATGGTCTTACAGCTGCAAACCATCTTCTTGATGCTTTTTTTCCTGGGAAATGCCCAGGCACCCGAACCGGAACCCGTCCGGAAAAACCAGGCTTTTGGCAAAGGAGAAACCCTGACCTTCAATGTCAGCTATTTTTTCATCAATGCGGCGGAAGCCAAAATGGTCATATCGGATGAAATCCACCAGGTAGACGATCGACCTGCATACAAAATTGATGTATATGGAAGAACGCTAAGCATATTCAAACTCTTTTACGTGAAGGACAACTGGGGTACCTACATTGATACCGCCCGTATCGTCCCCTACCGGGCTTACCGGCACATCGAAGAAGGAAATTACCGAAAGCACGAAGTCATCGATTTTGACCAGCAGAATCAATCGGCGACCGTAAAACTATACGATCGGGAAAACAAGGAATTGGTAAAAACCGAGTCGTTTGATGTTCCCTATCAGGTGCAGGATATCGTGAGCGGGTATTACCTGCTGCGCACCATGGATTTCAAGGGCTTAAAAAAAGGCGATGAAATCGGGATCAAGGGGTTTTTTGACATGAAAAATTATAACCTAAAATTAATATACGAGGGTAAGGACCGGGTGTCTACCTCTATTGGCGACTTTGATACCCATGTGTTCAGTCCGGTGATGCCAAGCAACAAACTATTCCGAGGCAAAAAACCCATCAAAATGTGGATTACCGCCGATGACAACCGCATTCCGGTAAAAATAAAAGCCAGCATGGTGGTGGGCTCCATCAACATGGACATTGTATCGGCAGAAGGATTGCGTAACAATTGAGCAACAAATCGATAATAATTCGCTAACCCATGGAATAATCCAGGTAAATAAATCCCCGTACCGCCATCAAACCTTGTCTGGGAGCAACCTGTTTTTTATATTTTACCTACCTTTGTACGGTGATTGTAATTTACTGTTGTTTTTAATCCATGAGTGACAAACCAAAGTTAAAGGTCCTGGTGGTGGACGACGAAGAAGATATCATCGAAATCGTCACCTATAATCTGGAAAAAGAAGGCTACGAAGTAAGCGCCGCCACGGACGGCATGCAGGCTGTAAAAAAGGCCCGAAGCTTCCAACCGGATCTCATCCTGCTGGACATCATGATGCCGAATCAGGATGGCGTGGAAACCTGCCGGCAAATCCGGGATATCCCCGAGCTGAAAAATACGTTCATCGTCTTTCTGACGGCGCGGTCTGAGGAATATTCCGAGGTAGCCGCTTTTGACGTGGGAGCCGACGATTACATTCACAAGCCCATCAAACCCCGCGCATTGGTAAGCCGTATCGGCGCCCTGTTTCGTCGTGACAATAAAAAAGAGCCGGATAGCACCAAAATTGAAATCCGGGATCTGGTGATCGACCGGAGCAGCTATACCATTTCCAAGGCAGGCAAGACCATTATCCTTCCCAAAAAAGAATTTGAGCTGCTTTACTTCCTGGCAAAAAACCCCAACATGGTATTTAGCCGGGATGAATTGCTCAAGAATATCTGGGGAGCAGACGTCTTTGTCCTGGCACGTACGGTGGACGTACACATCCGAAAGGTTCGGGAAAAAATTGGCGACGACTACATTTTCACCGTAAAAGGCGTCGGCTACAAATTCAACCTAATTTAAGAACGGATATGTTCAGTACTTCCAGGGGAATTGCTTTTGTACTGGCCGTATCCATCGCCTTGCTTTTGGTGGCTTTTTTGTCCCTGATGGATGAAGTGGGGTCCATGGTCCTGCTAGCCACTGCCGCCCTTTCCTTCTCCATTTCCTACCTGCTCATCCACCTAGGCCTGGAGTTTCTGGTATTTAAGGAAATCAGCAATATTTACAACGTACTGGAAAAAATCCAGCGTAAGGATGTATCCTTCAAAGGTGTAAAAAAAATCAAAGCCTCCCTGCCGCCCTTAAAGAGTATCCAAACCAATATCAACGAATATGCAGCGGCGAAAAACCGGGAAATCGAAACCCTGCAAAAAAACGAAACCTTTCGGAAAGAATTCATTGCCGACATTTCCCATGAACTTAAGACACCAATTTTTGCCGCACAGGGCTACATCCATACCCTGCTGGACGGGGCGGTGGAAGACCACAGCGTGCGGGATAAATTTTTGAAGCGGGCCGCCAAAAGCCTGAACAACCTGGATAATCTCGTACAGGACCTGATCACCATCAACCAGATCGAAAGTGGCTTTATCCGCTTTCATCCGGTCCATTTTGACCTACGAGAAACGATACTGGAAGTCATCGAACAGCTGGAGGGCAAGGCCCACAAGCGGGGGATACGGATTCATTTTCAGCATGCCCCTGAAGAAAGGTATTACACGTATGCAGACCGGGAAAAAATATTCCGGGTGCTCCAAAACCTGGTCTCCAATGCGATCAAATACAACAAAGACGAGGGAGAGGTGACGATCCAGTTAAAAAGCCACAAAAACCACCTGTCGGTCAAAATCAAAGATCAGGGGATGGGCATTCATCCCGAAGACCTGAAGCGGATTTTCGAACGCTTTTATCGGGTAGAAAAGAGCCGTTCCCGGGAGAAGGGCGGAACGGGCCTGGGCCTGGCCATCGTCAAGCACATTCTGGAGGGGCACAAAAGCACCATTTCGGTAAGCTCCATTCTGGGCAAGGGTTCGATTTTTAGCTTTGACCTTCCGGTAGGAAACAGCCCGGCAACCTTGGAAAAAAAGGGTTGAAGCAGTAGGGACAGTTCCTGATGGTCAACTTCCAGGGAATTCGACTAGCCAACGTGTATTTCGGAGGCCCGGTTAGTTTAGCTGGTTTACGACTTTTCATAAACCACCTTCCCTACCCGTCCGATATGTTCCTGAAGCGCCTTATTTTCGATTGTATGTCGAATGGACAGGTCCGTTTGATAGGGCAGCAACAGGTCATCAATTTCTGTATCAATTCTATGGAGCAGGGTAAGCGTAAGCAAGTTACCTTCCAGTGTCAAGTCTATATCAGAACCTCTACCATAAGTGCCTTTAGCCCGTGAACCGTAAAGTATGGCTTTATCAATCTCTGGATACCGAGCAAAAACAGCGCATATGGCTTTAATGGTTTTTGCTGGTAAGCCCGTGTCGGTACGTGTCTGGATAATCATGACAAATCCGCCTCTACTTGTTCCATTTTTATCTTAAACGCAAAAAATGCTTCGAAGTACTGTGTAATGATTTTCTGGGCGATTTCAACAGCAATTGCTTCGTTATAGGTATGGCTGCTCCTATTACGGCTTTTTATCATATCCATCCAAATTTCCCCGTCATCGAGTAAATTGTTTTTAAATGATTCCCGGGTAGCATCTCTCGATCCCCGTATTTCAAAATTGCCCTGATAGAAAAAGAAATCTTTCATCACTAGCCAGGCTAGTTCATGCGTGTATTCAAAAGATTGGATAAGCCCCTGTTTTTCCAATTGGCTCAATTCCCGTGTATTGGCCAGGGCTACTGCATCTTCCAGCTGTTTGTATGCTTTCCTGAAATTCGAAAACCGTTGTTTCCATCGTATGTCCTTCTCCATACTAATCTACTATTTAGTAGTAATCAAAATCCGCAATAGCCAGGAGTAACTTCCTGTTGATCAACAAGCAACGGTTTTAAATCAGTTCTGACCTCAATCAACGATTTGAGAACCGCCCAACAGCTCTTTCACTAGTACCGGTAAATTAATCATTTCAGACAGGTAAACCATGCGAATGCATCCATTTTTTCAACGTCATACCTTTCCAGAAACCTGTTTTCTTTGGTTTTAACAGCTAAACGCATGCAGTCGATCATTAATTTTCTATTGGATACTACTTGTCTATTGGTAACCAATGACCTACCGATGACGTAATTTTACCACCCCCTGTCTCCCCCTCCTGTTTTCAGGAGGGAGGTTGGGGTATAATACTCCCCAAAATTGAGACCAGAGGTTAAGTTAAAAAAAACGATTAAATTTAACCTTATGAACAAGCAAACAAGGAGGAAGTTTTCCGCAGAATTCAAGGCGAAAGTAGCCCTTGAAGCGGTTAAGAATCAGCAGACATTGGCTGAGTTATCCAAAAAATTCGACATTAGCCCCGTAGTTATCTCTAAATGGAAAGGGGAGTTTCTAGAGAACATTTCGGCGGCATTTGAAAAGGAGTCTCCCAATAAAAAGGAAGAAGGTCCGGGGATCGAGCAGCTGTATGCGCAGATCGGTGAGCTG
>NZ_WIOK01000015.1 GCF_009467825.1 Cyclobacterium xiamenense
TCAGAAAAAAACTGCCATTCAATTTTGTAGCGGGCCTGTGAGAAGGCACTTCCGGTGACTTCCTGTTTCCCCAGCTTGGAAAGGACATCTTCGGTGACATAATCGGCGGATTCCTTGAACAGCTGGAGCACCGAAAGTACTACAGCCTGAAAGTCGAGTGGGGAAGATCTGGAAAAATGAGCGGGGTCCGAGCAGTAAGTAGCCTGATTTTCAGGTGATTGTATTTTTTCAAAGATTTTTTTTCGGACAATCGCAAGATATATCCGTCGTGGTTTGGTTGGTATTTTGTACCTTCATAGCTATATGTTTTAGAAGCTTTAAGTTACTTAAAGCAAGCCGGTTTTCATAAGGAAAACCGGCTTATTTTGGCCTCTAGAGCTGTTTTTTTCTTAACTTAATAGCATTGGTGGTTACCTGATGCCGTTTTCGTCTCCGCACCAGCAGTCCCCCGCTTCTTAGCAGATCAAAGAAGGCATCCCTTCCCATTTTTATTTGATGCTCGTACACAAACTCCTCAAGTTTACCGAACAGTTTTCTGCCTCCCAAACACTTGTGTTTCTTACGGATACCCCGTATTTCCAGAATCAGTATCTCTTCTTCTATGGCTGTTTTTAAGATACGGCGTTTATTTTGGTAATATGCTTGTCTTGTCAGGCCAAACCATGAACATAAGTCGACTAAACTTATGCCCTTGAAGTTATACTTCATCTCTTCGATGGTTTGGTACTGTACTTTTTTCTTATAGAGATGTTAAACTCCTTTTCGGCAAAATCAACCATCGTGGAGAAGGCAACAGCCTTCATCTCCGCTGTCTGAACTTGCTTTTCAAGGTCTTCAATGCGTTTCTTTAGCTTGAGAATTTCAAATTCCTCAGAACCGGTCCCATCTTCTTTTTTCCTGTTGGGCATAGACTCTAAGTTAGCGGTTTTGATGAATTTATCATTAATGCCTAATTTCCGCATCCACATAGCAATCTTACCATTTTCGGTTTTATATCCGGTATACCTGTTATAAACAGCCTTTTTTGTTTCATTGCCGGACAAGTAGTCATGAATAATTAGCTTCTTTTCATGATCTGAAAAATACAGCCGATTTCCAAACCATTGTCCTAAATTAGGTTTACTCTCCTTTTTCATTTACCTCATTTTTTGCGTAAACCTATTTCAGGACGAGTCATTGGGGTTTTCCCAACCCCGAAGGTCTTTCCGCAGAACGTGCACGAAAAAAACTTCGAGGTCCCAAAGACCTCAAAGGTTAAATCGGATTGCGACCTTTGGTTTCAAATTCTTCATTTATCAATGCACCCTATAGGCCCTACCATTTGGATCGACTGATTAAATGGTGGGTAATTTCATAAACAATAGGGGTTTTCCCTCCCCGGCGAAAATAGCAATTGAAAAACTTTTTGATGGATCAAATTTGGTTGGCTTTTTGATTCCTTTATACAATTGGACAGGATCAATAACCCTCAACTGGTGAAAAATGGATGCTTCATAATTTTCAGGAAATAGATTACTAGTTTGACCATCCTTTGTTTCCTTGATTTGTGGCCAATAGGGTACCTGTACTTTGCAACTTTCCGAATATATGGCTTGAATGGCCTCTATTTTTTTACTGGTTTAACATATTTCTCATCATAATAGGTTTGAGTCATTAAGCCAACACTATAGGCAGGTTTCTTGAACAAACCTCCCGCTTCGGTTTCCCGTACTGTAAACCTGGCAAAATCGGCTGGCTGATAGTTTTCTATTTCAGCTTTTTCAATTGCCCTATTATCAATGGTGAATGAGATGTTCCTGGTTTTTATCCATCGTTCGAAAACATCCTTTTCAATTTCTTTTTTAGCAGGAGGCTTTTCAAAATGAATACTTGATTTCACTTCCGGATGGGCTTGCTGCAAGGCAAGCAATTTCTCAAATGCCAAATCATCAAAAAAAGGAAATGGCGTACTTTCTGCCTTTTCTTTTTCATTTAAGCCAAGGAAAGCACTTCTAAGTCTTGGCAGGTCCAGTTTATTCAAATCCACTTCAAAGGGATTTCCATCCTTGAACGCGCTGGCAAGGATTTGCTCATAATCGTTTGCTGTATGGTTTTGTTGGATCCTTTCGAGGGAGGTTTGGCCGGAGGACAAAAAAACCATCAGGAATCCTGCCACAATAACGCCGATTGATTTGAACAGCATGGTCTTAAGAAAGGAGCTGGATTGGCCCATCATGATTAACCTTCTTTTGGTGGCGGAGAAATTGAACGGACTACTGATCGATATAGCAGCTTCATTCCCTGAAATTTTATGGATTAAAAGCCACTGGTAGGCAGCTTTGTTGCGGTATTTGGCAATTACAGCTGCATCGGCCAGAAATTCATGATTCAGCTGCATCGCTTTTTTGTAAAGCAAGAAAACCGGGTTAAACCAAAAGACAACTTTTAGCACCTCCACAAACAATATGTCCCAACTGTGCCGCTGCCGAATATGGGTCAATTCATGAAATAAAATCTCATTTTCTATGGTCTTATTCTGGAAGGATACTTTATCGACAAATAGAAAATGTAAAAAGGTAAAAGGCAGGGTGTCTTTCCTTAGTAAAACATAAGTACAATCCTTTTCCCTGAGGGTCAAATTATCTCGGATCAGTCGCCTGATTTGTACCAACTGAATAATAAACCGGACTAAAAAAAAGAAAAGGCCAGACAAATAAATCCCCATCAATAGGGTATTCCAGGGGACAGCAATATCCGATTGTACAGGAAGGGGAGCTTCCACTTCAGCCTGTAGCCCTCCTTGCGTTGGGAATGTATTGTTATCTGAACTTATTTCACTGCTGTATGCGGCAGGCACCTTTTCTGGAAATAAATCTTCCCCGATTTGAAAGCTTAAGGGTACCTGAAGAAAGGGCACCATCAGGGAAAAACAAAGCGCAAAAATCAGGAAAAAACGGTTGAAGCCAAACATGCTCTCTTTCACCAAAAAGAGTCGATAAAAAGCATAAAAGATAAGCAAAGCAATCGTGGCCTTTAGGATAAATGTGATCATGGCTTCTGGGATTTTATTTGTTCTTCAATAATTTTTTTCAGCTCCTCCAGTTCCTTTGTGTCCAATTCCGTCTCTTTGGTAAAAAAGGAAGCAAATTGGGCTGGAGAATCATTAAAGAATTTTTTGATCATGGTGTTAACTTTTCTGGAGAAATAGTCATTCTTGTCCACTACGGGGAAGTAGGCCCGGGAGTTGCCGTATAACTCAAAACGGATGGCCCCTTTTTCCTGCAATCTTTTGAGCAGGGTAGCCACCGTTGTATTTGCCGGCTTGGGCTCCGGATAGGAGGCCAGTATGTCCTTCATAAAAGCCCTTCCTTTTTCCCAAATCAAATTCATAAGTTGCTCTTCAGCATTTGAAAGCTTCATGTTCTATTTTTTTAGATTCTACTCTACAAATATAGAATATAAATTTTATCTCTCAAAAGGTATTTGTAATTTATTATTATAGTTAAAATAAAAAACAGAAGCTGACCTTTGGGGTTTTTCCAACCCAGACGGTCTTTTAACGGAACGCGCACGTATAAAACCGTCGAGGTCTCAAAGACCTCAAAGGTTGAGAGCAAACCTAGACCTTTGGGGTTTTTCCAACCCCGAAGGTCTTTCCGCAGAACGTACACGAACAAAACCTTCGAGGTCCCAAAGACCTCAAAGGTTATAGCAGAATCCTGACCTTTGGGGTTTTCCAACCCCGAAGGTCTTTTCACGGAACGTACACGAACAAAACCTTCGAGGTCCCAAAGACCTCAAAGGTTATAGCAGAATCCTGACCTTTGGGGTTTCCCCAACCCCGAAGGTCTTTCCGCAGAACGTACACGAAAAAAACCTTCGAGGTCTCAAAGACATCAAAGGTTATAGCAGAATCCTGACCTTTGGGGTTTTTCCAACCCCGAAGCTCTCTTCCGGAACGTACACGAAAAAAACCGTCGAGGTCCCAAAGACCTCAACGGTTGAGGATGTCGCCCCCCGGATCCACCCAAAAAGTGGCAGGTTCATCCAGCGGAAATACATGGATCAGCTTGGTGCTGAGCTCGGTGCGGTCAATACCTGAAACTTCAAAAAGTACTTCAAAATAGGGTGGTACTTCCCCCAATTGCCCGGCGATCTCACTTTTGATAGCTTGCCGCAGAGAGGTATCCGTGAAGTTTTTAAGGCTCTGCGTGGCTCCGGTATCCCAAAGACCACAGAAAAGGTAAACCGTGTTTTGGTTTGGGCCAGGAAATTTGGCCATAAAGCCGTAATCGGTATGGTAGCCATCCGGATCGCCCGTTGGAGAAAAAACATGCCTTTCAGCAATACCCTCCCTTTCCAAAATCAATGCTTCTCCTGCCTCGTCATAGGCAAAATGGGAGTAATTGAAATAATCCCTGAACAAACCCAATGTTTTGATCATCCCCACTACCACAAAATTCTGATCCTGCAATTCCTTGGGATTGAAGCGGGAAATGGTTCGAATTGAAAAAAAATGTCCCGAGGCATCAAACATGCGGGTAAGGTCTTTGATCCATTGCAGGCTGCCCCGAATAAGCAAGCCATAGGAAATAGGTGCGGTAAAAACTCCCTCCCGCTTGTCTGAATTCCGGAAAGACTCAAACTCGGAAAAGCTGTTGATATGTGGATCCCGAATGGTTCTGTCCATTCCGTTTAGGCTGTCCTGTTCCAGATAAATAAACAAGTCTCCCAGAAAAACCGATGTGGGATAACCATTCGTAACCAGATCTGACCATATGGTTGCATGAAGTAAATTTCGGCTTTGTCGTCCTATCTGAAACCAGGCCAGCAGCAGCAATAAACATGATATCCCTAAAATCAACGGTATCCGGATCCATTTTTTTTCTGCCCATTGAAAAATAGCCAATTGGCGCTTCCTTTTCTCAAAAACAATTCCGTAGCTACCTTTGGGCATGCTCATCCGGAAAGGGTCGTTGCTTCCTTCATTGGCGTAATAATTCCCTAACTTCTCCCGCAGTTTATAGGCATAGACCCGAATCAAGGTGCTCTCAGATGGATCAAAATCGGGCTTGCCAAAAACCTCCGCTGCAATAACGGTCTCTTTGGGTGCATCCTCCTCCAAGGAGCAACGTACCAGAAACCGCAACAAATTGGCATAGGTAGTGGATCGCCCAAAGCCCTTGCTCTTGATGATCTTTTCCGTAAGCTCCAGAAAAACAGCCTTCTCCATCCCGTACTTTTCTTTTATTTCTTAAAGATAATCAATAACTTTAACAGTTAACAAAACGGTTTTTTGCCTTGCATTGCCCGGATTTTTCCAAGTATATTTGGAAAATACCCAAAAGTCAAAAAATCAGTCAAATTCCCAATAGCCATGAAAAGTCGCCGCTTCAATCATCTTTTACCGCTCATTGCATTGTCCCTGGGCTGGGTCGGTTGCGGCTGGGAAACGCCGGAGAAAATCAAGCAGGCATACCAGGAACTGCCCGAAGCCATCGACTTCAATTACCATGTCAAGCCCATTCTTTCCGACAAATGCTTTGCCTGTCATGGTCCCGACGCGGCCAATCAGGAAGCAGACCTCCGACTAGATCAGGAAGAATTTGCCTTTGCTGCACTGAAAAGCAACGCCGGCAATCATGCCATCGTGCCCGGAAAACCGGGCAAAAGTGAGCTGGTAAACCGCATTCTATCGGAAGACAAGGAATTGCTCATGCCTCCCCCGGAGTCCAACCTTAGTCTTAGCACGGAGGAAATTGCCATCCTCACCAAGTGGGTCGAGCAGGGTGCCGAATACAAGCCCCACTGGTCCTTTATCCCACCGGAAATAGCGGAGCAGCCAAATCCCGAAACCAATGATTGGACACGGAATGAAATCGACGCTTTTGTGGTCGAAAAGCTGCAGGCCTCCGGCTTGCAACCCGCCGAGGAAGCCAGTAAAGAGCTTTTGATCCGCCGGTTGAGCTTTGACCTAACAGGGCTTCCACCCAGCCTGGAGGAAATCCGGCAATTCGTTTCGGATACTTCCGAAGATGCCTACGAAAAACTAGTGGACCGGCTGCTCGCCTCCCCGGCCTACGGTGAACGCATGGCGGCGGACTGGATGGACGTGGCACGGTATGCCGATTCCGACGGCTACCTGGACGACAAACACCGGGATTTCAGCCCCTACCGCGATTGGGTGATCGAAGCCTTTAATCAAAACATGCCCTACGATCAGTTTATTACCTGGCAAATTGCCGGAGACCTGATCGAAAATCCCAGCCAGGAGAGCGTACTCGCTACCGCCTTTAACCGGCTACATAAACGAAATTCCGAAGCGGGCATCGTCTTTGAAGAATACCGGGCCGAGTACGTGGCTGACCGTACCAATACCGTTGGGAAAGCCATACTGGGACTGAGCATGGAGTGCGCCCGTTGCCACGACCACAAATACGATCCCATCAGCCAGAAAGATTATTACGAGTTTTCGGCCTACTTCAATAGCACCAACGAACTGGGAACAGCCGTTTACGGCCCTGGACAGGTACCCGGTCCTTCCTTGCTGTTGACCAATGAAGAGCAGGATAAACTTTTGGACTACCTGGACAAGCAAATTCACGCCACACAATCCCAGCTGCGGGAATTGGCTGAAACGGGCCCGGATAACGGGCAGCCCGATCCCGAATCCCTGCATGCGGGTCTAAAGCAGCTGCAAACCCAGGGACTGGTGGCTTCCTACGATTTTGATAAATTAACACCCCAGCCAGGTGGCAAGGCCTTTAAAAATCCCGGCTGGTCCGGAAACTCCGGTCCGGCACTTATACGGGAACCCGATATTGCGGAAGGAGTACGCGGAAAAGGCATCTTTATCAACGACTTTACCACCCTTTCCCTTCCCGAAAAAGTAGGCTGGTTTGACCAAACGGATCCCTTTTCCGTTTCCCTCTCCGTCTTTCCGGATACCCTTTACAAAGAAGCCGTCTTGTTTACCCACTGCGAGGATATCCGGCTGGGGCTGAAAGGGTACTCGCTGTTCCTGGAAGACAACCGCCTCAATTTCATCATGGCCTACAGCTGGCCCACCAATGCCCTGCAGGTAAAGACGCTGGAACCCATCCCCCCAAAAGAATGGTCCAATATCAGCATTACCTACGATGGCATGGGAAAGGCTTCCGGTATCGGCGTTTACCTGAATGGAGAAAAAGTACCGGTAGAAGTAGAAGCGGATCACATTTACAAGTCCATCCTGTTTGAACCGGATATCCATACCTATGGCTTTAGAGGCTTTGTACTGGGTGTGCGGGACAAGATGAAAACCTTTCTTAACGGTGGTCTGGACGAATTGAAGGTTTACAACCGGGAGCTAACTGCCCTGGAGGTGCAATTTGCCAACGACCCGGAAAAAGCGAAAACCCTGATCGAAAACCCGCAAAATGCCGGCGAGCGGGAACTCATCCGGCAGCATGTGTTTAAATCGGCCAACGAGCAGGCCAAAAAGTTGCAAAAATCGGTATGGGAATACCGAAAGCAACGGGCGGCGCACACCAACGACATCCCGGAAATCATGGTGATGGGCGACCTGCCGGAACCCAGACCCACCTACATTCTGGACCGGGGCCTGTACAGTGCCCCCACCGAACAGGTCTACCCCAACGTTCCGGAGGCGGTCATCCCGGGGGAAACGACCAACTACCCGCAAAACCGATTGGGCCTGGCCCAATGGCTGGTGGATTCGAAAAATCCGCTGACCGCCCGGGTATTTGTAAACCGGCTCTGGCAGATGCATTTCGGTAATGGACTGGTAAAAACCTCGGATGATTTTGGCAGCCAGGGCAGCCTGCCCAGCCATCCCGAGCTGTTGGATTGGCTGGCGGTGACTTTCCGCGAATCCGGCTGGGATATCAAAAAAATGCACAAGTTGATAGCGATGTCGGCCACCTACCGGCAAACCTCCGGAACCAGTGCTGAATTGCAGGAGAAAGATCCTGAAAACGTTTTGTTGGCCCGGGGGCCCAGCTTTCGCATGACTGCGGAGATGATCCGGGACAATGCCCTGGCCATAAGCGGGCTTCTGGCCCCCAAAATTGGAGGGGAAAGTGCCTACCCCTACCAGCCAGAAGGGCTATGGGACGAAATCAGCACCAAATCCTGGCGCTACCGCTACCTGCAGGAACCGGGGGAAGGGCTGTACCGAAGAAGCGTTTACACCATTTGGAAAAGAACTTCCGGTCCTCCTTCCATGATGATTTTTGATGTGGGAGACCGAGCCGAATGCACCGTAAAGCGCACCGAAACCAGCACGCCTCTGCAGGCCTTGGTGCTGCTGAATGATCCTCAGTTTGTGGAAGCAGCCCGGGTGACGGCAGAAAAGCTGATGGCAAAATACGAACCCGAACAGCGTCTGGAAAACGCATTTCAATTGAGTACCGGCCGACAGCCGAACGCCAAAGAAAAGGAAATTTTACACCAGTTTTATACCGAGGAGACCGAACGGTTTTCCCAAAATAAAAACGAAGCGCTGGCCTATTTGAGTACTGGGAGCAATCCGCGTGATGCAGATCTGGACCCCGTGCAGGTAGCCGCCCTGGCTACTGTTATCAACGGCATCATGAATACAAGCGACGGATACACCATTAGATAAACACAAAGACAATGAGTCGACACGATCATACCGAATTTGGAGAGAGCAGAAGAGGGTTTTTGAAAAAAGCCTCGCTGGGTTTTGGATCCATCGCCCTTTCCAGTCTCTTGGGACAAACGGGAGCCTGGGGTGGAAGCCTGGGCGATCCGGGACGGGGAGGCATTTTTAATGGCACCCATTTTCCCGCCAAAGCAAAACGCGTAATCTACCTTTTTCAATCCGGGGGGCCCTCGCAGATTGAAACCTTTGATTACAAGCCCTCCCTGGCCAAATGGCACGGAAAAGAAATCCCCCCTTCCGTGCAGGGCACCCAGCGAAATTCTGGAATGGTGGCCGATCAATCCACCTTTCCCCTGGTGAAGTCCATCTATGATTTTAAGCAATACGGACAATCCGGCGCCTGGGTAAGCGATTTGTTTCCGTACACCGCACAGGTGGTGGACGAGCTCTGCATCGTCAAATCCATGATCACCGATGCCATCAACCACGAACCCGCCGTCATGTTTATGCAGACGGGCTCTCAGCTAAGCGGCAGGCCTTCCATCGGTTCCTGGCTGAGCTACGGACTGGGCAGTGACAACGAAAACCTGCCCAACTTTGTCGTATTGCTTTCGAAAAGTTCGGGTGCCCAACCCCTGAACTCCACTGCCTGGAGCAATGGATTCCTGCCATCCCACCATCAAGGCATCCAATTCCGCTCGGGAAAAGACCCGGTGCTGTACCTCAACAATCCCCACGGCGTACACGACCATGACCGGCGACGGGCCCTGGACCATATCCGGCAGTTGAACGAGCAGCAATTTGACATCTGGCAAGACCCGGAGATCCAATCCAAAATCAGCCAGTACGAAATGGCCTACAAAATGCAGAATTCGGTTCCGGATGCGGTGGACACCTCCAACGAACCGGATTACATCTACGAATTGTACGGAGAAGATGCGCGAACCCCCGGCACCTATGCTTCCAATTGCCTACAGGCGAGAAGGCTGGCCGAACGGGACGTAAAATTTATTCAGCTGTACCACATGGGCTGGGATCAGCACGGCAGTTTACCCAAAGGCATCAAAAGGCAGGCGCTCAGCACCGATCAGGCAACAGCCGGACTCATCCAGGATCTGAAACAACGGGGGCTGCTGGAAGATACCCTGGTGGTCTGGGGCGGAGAGTTTGGGCGTACCAGTTTCTCCCAGGGCAGGCTAACTGCCGACAACTACGGACGAGACCACCATCCCGGCTGTTTTACCATGTGGATGGCCGGAGCCGGGGTGAAAAAGGGCACGGTCTATGGGGAAACGGACGAATTCAGCTACAACGTAGCCCAAAACCCCGTCCACGTGCATGATTTTCAGGCCACCCTGCTGCACCTGATGGGGATTGACCACGAAAAACTCACCTTCAAACACCAAGGCAGGCGCTTCCGGCTGACGGACGTTCACGGCCAGGTGGTAAAAGATATATTGGCCTGAGATAATCCCCAAACGGGTAATGGACATGAATGAAAGAAGAAAATTCTTGAAAAACACAGTTTTGACTGGAGGCGCACTGTCCGTAACCGGCTTTTCCGCTTTTCACATAAAACCGGCTGCCCCAAAGCTGGAGGAAACCATCTTGGGTCATGGCGATTTCAGATACCGGGTAGAGAAAGGCTGGGGGGACCTGGACCCCAAAAAACACCCCGTCAAAAACTGCCATGAAATGGTGATGGACAAAATGGGAAGGCTTCTGATGTTGACCGACCATCCCCAAAACAATGTCATTATTTACGATACTTCCGGCAAGTTGCTGGACTCCTGGACCCTTTCCTTTCCGGGTGCCCATGGGCTGAGCATCCATGATGAGGGAGATGCCCAATACCTGTATATCACCGATCCGGGTTTGGGCAGGGTAGTCAAGTGCAGCCTGGATGGAAAAATCCTTTTGGAATTGGAACATCCGGCCAAACTGGGCGCTTATGATGAAACATCCGCGTACAGGCCGACCGAAACCGCCATCGGGCCCAATGGGGATATTTATGTGGCAGACGGCTACGGCTCGCAGTTTATATTGCAATACGATGCCAAAGGTCAATTCATTAGAAAGTTTGGTGGGGACAGCTTTCTGCAACCCAACAAATTCAAACAGGCCCATGGGGTAGCCCTGGACTACAGGGATTCCGCCAACCCTACCCTGCTTTGTACGGCCCGTATCAAAAACTCCTTCAAGCGATTTACCCTTGATGGGGCGTACATCGAAGAATACTACCTACCGGGTGCCTTTGTCAGCCGTCCGGTAGTGGATGGAGAAAACATCTATTCAGGCGTCTGCTTTGGCATGACGGAGGGCAATTATAATATGCAACTGAACAAAGGCTTCGTCACCATTCTGGACGAGGAAAATCGGGTAGTCTCCAATCCGGGAGGTACCGAGCCTCAGTATGAAAATGGAAAATTAACACTCATGCTACAGGAACAACCGGTATTCCGGCATTGCCACGATGTCTGCCTGGACCGGGACAAAAACCTGTATGTCTGTCAGTGGAATGCCGATGGGGTGTATCCGTACAAGTTGCACCGGGTTTAATTTTTAACCTTTGGCAGGAACAACGTTTTCCTGCGGAATTTCACATAAGGTACCGGCGTTGGTTGCAAACGTGGATTCGACCTGTTTTCAAAATAAATCCTCATTCCCAGGCTCTTGGCGTGAAAATGCGCGGAGGAAGCCGCGGAAATCTTTCGCAAACCGGGACTGCCACATCGTAGTGCCTTAAAAAAGGGTTCGCCGTGACGATAATGCTGGATTTTACGTAGGTTTTTGATTCGAACTTGTGTTACAAGGAACATCCTCTACTGGTTGGATACCTTGTCTGGGGTGCCTGAGCGGAGTCGGGCCTCGGTAGGGGCAGCCTAAAAAAGCGGAAGCTGATCATCCGATGGATTGGTGGCAGGTGTTCATCGAGCATCCCAATGGCGCTGGATTGTATACCAGATACCTTATCCTGTCGAAGGCACGATGGGTTGACGCGTTGATTTCTAACCTATCACAGCGAACAAAATCCGCTCCTTCATAGCTGTTTACGATTTCACCATATCGCTGCAATGGCACAATCTCCAAAACAGACTGCTTCATGTAAACACAGCCTATCTCGCATGAAGTCCGAGCAGGCACTACAATCCCATTGCATAATTCTACCTATTTGAGTTCGCGATAGTAGGATTCACCCATCAAACCTTAATTTTTCCAAAGTCGGCAATTCTGGATTTAAACTACCTTATTTTATAAAAATTATATTTATTTTTAGAATTCACCTAGCAATCTTAACTTTAAACCAACATGCCTAAATGTGTTGTATAGATTCATTTTGAATAATAGTGTGTAAAACTTTGTTAGTGGGGTAGGATTAATAGGTAATTTTGTTACTTGCCTATTATTCTCTGACATAACAGCAATAATTGTTTTCTGTAATGCATTATGGTGCAACCCCCTATACTTTTTATTAACAGAAAGTAACATTTCAATAAGTTGTCTTGAATTGTATGGAGATTTAATAATTTTATTTAATGCCAGTTGTTCGGTCCGACCCTTGCTAAGCCAAATTCCCATCCGATCTTCCCAATACAAGAAATCCATAAAATCATAACCTATCTTTTTAAAGCCGGACGTACTCTTCAGCCATTCCTTGTAAACTAATGTAGGGAATTTCAATTTCCGATACCCTGTAAGAAATGTCAAATCCTCAGCGGTAACATTTTTTGCATATCCAAAAACACTCCTTGCAATTTCGAAAACATTCCCATTGATGTACACTTGGCCCTTAAAAGCATCTTCAAATACATCATTTGGAGGAAAATCAAGACTTTTTTTCACGGCTAATACATCCTTCATTTTTGGAATTTTAGAAGCATCTAAAACAACGCGTTTTTTACCATAAGCACGAGTTAATTTTCCGGATAGAATAATATCATGATGATTATCAGGCATGTTTAACCGCTTTAAGACGTAATAGGTGCATTTTTCTTCAGGAATTTCTAAACTTGCCAAAAATAATATTCTACTGTCATAGCCTCCGGTAACTGCCAAGGCAATTTTATGGTGTCTATTGGAGATTGCTTTTAAATAGCCTTTAATCATGGTCGCTGCTTTCCTCCCCGCATCATTCATAGACCTTTCAGGCAAATTTTTATTGGGATAAAACCTTGTAACTTTTCCTCTTTTAAGATCAATAAAATGGTTGCAATTTAAATGCTTAACATTCTTAACTTGTGTTGAATCACCAAGGAGTAGTTTTCGTTTCTTAAATACGTCTGAATTATAAAATTCAATCGCATGTTTATTATCATGAGGAATCAATTCAATTCCCTGGGCAAGCAAGGAAACCTGTGAGGCAACATTATCAAACGATAAATCATAATAGATTTCTCTTTGACCAGTCGCATCATTAAAAATAATTAATGATTCATCCGAATAAAAAATAATGATAAACTCTCCGGTATATTTTGAAACTCTATCAAACAATGTTGACGCTGAACCTTGTGACAATTCGTCGATGATTTCTTGGTCAGTTAATTCAGGGAATTCCCAATCATATAGAGACCCAATTAAATATAAACTTGGATTCCCTGTGGAGTTTTTAACCAAGTTGATGGTTGGATGGCAAAAAAGGGTAAAATCTTCATTTCCAATAGATTCCTTTTTCCAATTTAATTGGTTCCATTTTTCTTTAAAACTATGAGATCTGGTCAGTAAGAATTGATTTAGAAACATATTTAAGTCATATTTTTATTAACGCCGGATAATACGATGAATTATCTATAACTTGGTAGAACCGATTCAAAATCAATAAATTACTTGCTATTATCTACTTCATTATAAACTGGCTACGCCTTAGTCTCAAACTAGCTTAATTTTCTTGGGATTACACCACTTCCTGAAAAAACGGACAGGCGCTACGAATCCTATACTAATCCGGAATAAAGATATTGAAAAAAATTATACTATTACTGCAATATTAATAAAAAAATTAGCCTATCATTTTTGAAATATGGGTAAATGTCTTCCTGAAGATTTTTTACGGATGGTTTTCCTATGCGCTATTCTTTTTTCAAAACCTCCGCGATTCCAAAACGACACAGCACTATAGCGGTGGATGTTGCCAACTTTTGAATTTCCCCTTTTGTTAGTGAATTTATACTTTTGCCACTAACCTACATCCTGGAAATCGCTGTTCTCATATAGATCCAACGTCCAAAAAAACACGAACCTTGAAATTATCGAGTTTTGGATTTTCAAGCATATGCTCAAATTATATACGATACTCCCCCTTAGGTAATGGCACATTCCCTGGATAGCTCAGGTACCCCAGGTACCTTCGGTTTTTGCGAAGTCTCCTAACCATGTAACCCTAATGACAACCTCCTCACCGGGTGCGAGCGTTCGGCCCAGACCTAAATCGAAACCGATTAATTTTGGATTAAGGCAAAAAATCCTGAATAACGCTACCCGGATAGGAAAGGCCAGGACCAAATGCCTAAACCGGAATATCATATCCTTGTTTTAACCCTGGCAGTTTTGCCCAAATCTTTTTATCTTTAGAAACAGTTCTTAATTGGTATGGCAACTATGGAAAAGCCCCAAGATAAAGTCAAAGAACCCATTGCCGGTTATGGACACCATTCTTATGCCGATTACCTTTCCTGGCAGCTGGACGAAATGGTGGAGTTGATCAGGGGAAAGGTGTTCCGACAGGCAGCAGCGCCCAGGCTTATTCATCAACGAATCTCTGGGAAAATTTTTAACCCCATTTGTAATTTCCTTCAGGGAAAAAGCTGCGAAGTATTTTCTGCTCCTTTTGATGTGCGTTTACCCGTTTCCTCCAGGGACCCTGACAAAATCGATACCGTGGTGCAGCCGGATCTTTGTGTGGTCTGTGATCCGGAGAAACTGGATGAGCTGGGCTGTGTGGGTGCACCGGACCTGATCGTGGAGATCCTCTCTCCGGGAAATAACAAGAAAGAGATTCAACTAAAATACGAAGTGTACGAAACCTCCGGTGTGAAGGAATACTGGATGGTACATCCCGACGAACGTACCTTGCTGATCTATACCCTGGAAACCGGAAAATACCGCCCCTCCCGGCTGTTTACTTTTGGGGATCGGGTAAGGTCACAGGTTCTTCCTGGTTTTGAATTGGATCTGGATGACGTGTTTGGGGGATTGTAGGTTCCGCCAAGAAAGTTTTATTCAAGTTTAGTAAATGAGATAACTTCTAAACCGCCCTAATCCTGAAAAAAGGCAACCTGATCGTATATTTGTCACCAATTATTGACAATTATTGATTACTTTTGTCAGGTAGAGATGACAAAATTATGGAGGTTTTGTATGCTTTTCATGACAATCTTATTAAACAGATAAATAATGGCTTCTTTCGTTTTCTAATGCAAACCATTAATTGGGAGCAACGGATGCTTGCCATTAAGGGTCCCCGTGGCTCAGGGAAAACCACCTTGATCTTGCAATATATCCGTTACCATCTGAAACAACCTCGCGAAAAGGTTTTGTATGTAACAGCGGACCATTATTGGTTTTACACCCACAACCTGGTAGAAACAGCGGATGAATTCTATAAAAATGGAGGCAGGTTCTTATTTATTGATGAGGTACATAAATATCCAAATTGGTCCAGGGAATTAAAGAATATCTACGATGGGTATCCAGATTTAAGGGTTGTTTTTTCCTCTTCTTCTGCACTGGATATTTACAGGGGTGAGGCTGATTTAAGTCGACGGGTGATCTCCTATGATTTGCCGGGTTTATCATTTCGGGAATTTTTAAATTTGGAGGCAAACCTGAAAATTTCAGCAATCCCCTGGAACGATCTGATAAGCAGACCGAATGAACTTGCCAGGGATATTGTCAATGCTATACAGCCATTGCCTTTTTTTAAGCAATACCTACGGCATGGCTATTTTCCGTACTTTAAAGAGAGTATCCCAGAAGAACTCCCTGTACGGTTAAACCAGACAATAAATACCGTGGTGGAAACAGATTTGGCATTTATACAAGGATATAGCCAAGGGACTGCATTCAAGGTTAAAAAACTTTTAGGGGTGCTGGCTGAGTCAGTTCCGTTCAAACCCAATATCTCCGCATTGGCCAGGAAGTTGGATGTAAGCAGAGAAACCGTTTACGCATGGCTTGTCCACTTGAACAAAGCCCGGATGCTAAATCTGCTTTTATCCAAGGGGAAAGGAGTCTCAACCTTACAAAAGCCAGAAAAAGTTTACCTGGAAAACACCAATTTGGCTTTTGCCATGAAAACCCACCCAGACCTGGGAGCAATCAGAGAAACCTTTTTGCTTAACCAATTAATCAATGCAAACCTACCTGTCACCTTGCCCCAATCGGGTGATTTTTTTGCGTCTGGAATCCATATTGAAGTAGGGGGCAAAAATAAAAAAGCCACCCAGGTAAAAATGGAACCGTCATTCCTGGTTGCAGCAGACGACATAGAAATTGGGTTTGGCACGAAGGTTCCTTTATGGCTTTTTGGTTTTCTATATTGAAACTTAGATCGCCACTACTGCTTCAGGAATTAGTTTTTTCGATTTGTAAATCCTAATTTTCATATACTCAATATGAGTAATAATCCTGCTGTCAGTTGATGGAACCACTACGAGCCCTTTTGGATAATCTGGGTTTAATGGTATAATTGCGTATCGAATGACTAGTAATTCACCCGAAATGAACAAATCCCCCCTTATTTTAGCTTTTCTCAGCATTTTAATCGTTGCTGCCGCTTGCTCTGAGCGTAAAAAACAGAATCAAACCTTAGAAAATGTACCAACTAACTTCTTGCAGGATAAAACGTTTTTGGAAAAATACGATCCGGAACTTATCGAGCTGCGTACGGAGGACAAACAGGCCAGGGTACTGGTATCCCCCAACTACCAGGGCAAGGTGTTCACCTCCACCGCAGCAGGAGACGATGGAGAAAGCTTTGGCTGGATAAACTACGAGGCATTTGAAGCCCCCCTGGACAAGCACATGAATGCCTATGGTGGCGAAAGCCGCCTATGGCTGGGACCGGAAGGAAACACCTTCTCTTTGTTCTTTGGACCAGGGAAAAAAATGGCATTTGAAAACTGGCATACGCCTGCGGCCATCGACCACGAGGCCTGGGAAAAAATCGCGGCGGGCCCGAAAGAAGTATCCCTGGCCAAATCCACATCCATTACCAACTATCAGGGAACGGAGTTTTCCTTAAAAATATACCGGACCATTACCCTTCTGGAACCGGAAGGTATTTTAGCAAACACCGGATTAACGGCCGATGACTCCTCCATCAACATGGTAGGATACGAAACCATCAATTCCATTCAAAATACCGGAGACTTTCCATGGACCCGAGAAACCGGAGCTCCCTGCATCTGGGTCTTGGATATGTTCAAACCCAGCCCGGAAACCACCATTGTGCTACCTCTCCAACCAAATGAAACAAAAGCAGGCCTCACCACCAACTATTTCGGAACGATTCCGGAGGAAAGAATAGCCATCACCAACAACCACCTGTTCCTAAAGGCCGATGGCCAAAGCAGAGGGAAAGTAGGTGTCTCGCCCGAAAGAGCCCTTCCTATGGCCGGCAGCTACGATCCCCTCCAAAAAGTGTTGACGATTACTACCTTCGATATCGCTTCTGAATTGCCCTACCTCAATCAGGAATGGAACACCGAAGCCGATCCTTTCAAAGGGGATGCCGTCAACGCCTACAACGACGGACCATTGGAGGATGGTAGCCAGATGGGGCCGTTTTACGAATTAGAGAGTGTTTCTCCTGCTGCCTTTCTTTCTCCGGGCGAAAGCATGGAGCATTTCCACCATGTTTACCACTTTACCGGAGAGGAAAGCACACTGGATGAAATCGCCCGGCAATTATTGGGAATTTCCATCGCTGAGATAAATGAGGTGTTTAATTCGAAATAGGCTATTACTTTCAAGCTGATCCGCCCTGTAGCAAAATTTCATCCTTACAGGTTACCTATTCAGGACTTCAAATCCAAGCTTAATTGATTTTTTCTGCCTTCAAAACTATATATTCTGGATCCAGATAGCGCAATATACGCCCTGGAAAATAACCATTACAATGGTATCGTGAACCAATGTTTTCCTCCGATATCTGATAGGAAAATTTCATTTTGAACATATCACGACTCTCTTCTGCCAGAAAACTGTGCCACTCCTGGGGAATAGCAAACATATCGGTTGGCACACCAAAAAGCATCAGGGTGTCGGGATTGGCACCAGTAGTAGCCACCAGATAGCCTTTGCCTTCTCCTTTGCTTGTTGTTACTGTAGCATCGCGAACGCAGGGGTGGTGCCCAATCAGGTACCCTTCGGCCTGAAAAACGGGTGTTTCATCATTGTCCTGGCATCCGCCAAGAATCGGTAAAAGAAAAACCATTCCTACCCAAATCAACCAATTGCCTGTAAAAACTGCATTAGGCTTGATCGTGAAAAGTCTAATTTTCGGAATGGTCATGACACCTGGTTTTAAAGATAGTTGAAATGGTAATAAACGGGGATGGTTCGCAAATGCTGTACTGTTTTCTGGGATACCCCCCGATTCTGTATTGAAAATAGAAACTATTTCCAGCTAGAATATACTCCTCAAGTTCCATTCTATCAGGCAACTGGGAGAGAAAAAGGGTATCTACGCTGGCAACTATGGAATTGGCGTAGGTCTCGGAATTGAACATTCCTTCCCAATTCATTGCGATATCACTTTCTCCCAAAATCTCAACGACCATACCCTCGCAATACGCCCCTGTATACCTCCCTTGAAGACAGACTTCTTCCAATTCTTTTTCCAAACAACCTCCAGCGCAAAAACCGACCAGAGCGAGCAGGATCAAAAGAACATAGCTATTCCCAATCGACTCCTTGTTCATTTTTTTATCTGCTTAAAAACATCATTCGAATAAAATAGAAGAGCCTGATAAAGATCTGAATCAATGTACTAAATTTCACGCCCAATAAAGCCATTACGCATCAAGCGGTGAAAACGCTACATCTAAACCTTAATTACCCATCCATAAGAAATCAAGCCACAGGCTTAAATCGGACTCTCGTTGTTGGTTTCCTAATCGCCAGGGCTGCCTATTTTTAGGATGGAAAATCTTAAGATCGCTACCCGAAAAAGTAGGCCCAATCCCGCTGTCGGTAGTTTCGATGCTAAGCCATAAAAAGCAGATGAGGTGGTAAGGGGGAATCGTGTACGTTCAAATAGCTTATCAGAGTTTGTAATTATGGCGGTTTTGCCCAAATCTATTTATCTTTATTAATCATCTTCGGTTTGCGCAAAATATGGAAAAGCCACCAGATAAAGTCAAAGAACCTTTTTCCGCATATGGTCACTATACCTATGCGGATTACCTTTCCTGGCAGCTGGACGAGAGGATAGAGTTGATCCGGGGAGAGGTTTTTAAACAGGCAACGGCTGCTCCTAGAAGGGTGCATCAGGAAATTTCTATGGTCCTTTCAAATAAACTGTATGAATTCCTAAAAGGAAAGACCTGCAAAGTGTACGTCGCCCCATTTGACGTGCGCCTTCCGGTTTCCTCCAGAAAGCATGAAGACATCGATACCCTGGTGCAGCCGGATCTTTGTGTGGTCTGCGATCCGGAGAAACTGGATGAGCTGGGCTGCGTGGGTGCCCCGGACCTGATCGTTGAGATCCTCTCTCCGGGAAATAACAAGAAAGAGATTCAACTAAAATACGAAGTGTACGAAACCTCCGGTGTGAAGGAATACTGGGTGGTACATCCCGACGAACGTACCTTGCTGATCTATACCCTGGAAACCGGAAAATACCGTCCCTCCCGGCTGTTTACCCCGGGCGATCGGGTAAGTTCCCAGGCACTTCCGGGTTTTGAATTGGATCTGGATGAGGCGTTTGGCGAGTTGTAAACCCGATTTCGGGTTGACAACTTTTGGCTTTACAGACAGCGTAGAAAAAGCCCCATACCACTCGGTTCCTACCACGTGCGACCCTCGGCATTTTCCGAAATAACGGCTATCGTTATAACAATTTGAAAAAATTACGTAACTTTTTACATCTAAATAGCGGTATATTTGCTTACACCAGTAACTAAATCACCCGAAAATCAAAAATAGTGTTCATTTGTTGATCGGGTAATTGCATGAAGGTCTTGAAAAACATAGCGTCCATTTTCCTTTCCCTATTGGTCGTACTCAGTTCCATGAGTTTTACGGTCAACGTACACCTGTGTATGGGAAAGGTGGAAAGCGTACGCGTACTGACCGATGCGCCCGCCTGCGACATGCACCGCAAGTCCTGCCACGCACCGGAGCCGGACAAAAGTAGCAAGGAAGATTGCTGCGAGGATGAGCAACGAATCCTCCACGGACAAGACGAGTTGAGCAAAGCCCCTGTTTTCCAGAAAACCCAACCCGAGCTTGTCGCTGTTCTGTCCCTGCTTGTTTCCTACGTTACTGCCGATACTGAACTACCGCTTTTTGAGGCAATGGAGGTCTACATCCCTCCACTCCTTCCCCGGGACATCCCGGTCCTCATTCAATCCTTCCTTATTTGATCCATTGATGTAAGTGGAATCCAGTCTGGATGTTTCCATCCTGACTGCCTGATTTCCCACGCCGTTCCTCTTCCAATCCGGGGAACCTTTTCGGCCATTTCCAACGATCATCAACTAAGCGAAAAATGCTCAATCGAATTATCAGGTTCTTTTTGGAGAACAAACTGGTTACCGTACTACTCCTGCTACTTATCATTGGCTGGGGGATCGCTACGGCACCCTTCAACTGGCAGATCGACTTCCTGCCCCGGGACCCCGTCCCGGTAGATGCCATTCCCGATATTGGCGAAAACCAACAAATCGTCTTTTCCGAATGGATGGGTCGCAGCCCGCAGGATGTGGAAGACCAGATCACCTATCCCTTGACCACCACCCTCTTGGGTTTGCCTGGTGTAAAAACCGTGCGCAGCAGCTCCGCGTTTGGGTTTTCCAGCATTTATATCCTCTTCGAGGAAGACATTGAATTCTACTGGAGCCGCTCCCGCATCCTGGAAAAACTAAATGCCCTACCCGCCGGTCTTTTACCTGAAGGGGTGCAACCCCGGCTGGGTCCGGATGCCACGGCTCTGGGGCAGGTGTATTGGTACACCCTGGAGGGCAGGGATAAAGCCGGCAATCCGGCTGGCGGATGGGATCTGCATGAACTACGGGCCGTTCAGGATTTTACGATTCGCTACGCACTCAGCAGCGTTTCGGGGGTGGCAGAGGTGGCTTCGGTGGGAGGCTACATCAAGGAATACCAGGTAGATGTGGACCCTGCTGCGCTGAAAGCGCACAACATCGCCTTGACGGATGTGGTACAGGCGGTAAAAAACAGCAACCTGGACGTAGGTGCCAATACGATTGAAATCAACAAAGTGGATTATTTTGTCCGTGGCCTGGGCTATGTAGAACAACTCAGCGACCTGGATGCCACCGTAGTGAAAGTCAGCGATAACGTACCCATACGGATTCAGGATGTGGCCCGGGTGACCATCGGTCCCCAACCACGAAACATGACCGGCATCCTGGACAAAGCAGGTGCCGAAGCAGTGGGCGGCGTGGTCATCGCCCGCTACGGAGAAAACCCACTCGCGGTCATACAGGGGGTAAAGGAAAAAATTGAACAACTTTCCGAAAGCCTACCCAGCAAGACGCTGGAAGACGGCAGGGTTTCCCAGTTGACGATTGTCCCGTTTTACGACCGGACCGGACTCATTTACGAAACCCTGGGCACGCTCTATCAGGCCATCAGCTTGCAGGTTTTGATTTCTATTTTGGTGATCATGGTCATGGTGTACAATCTCCGGGCCTCGCTGTTGATTTCGGCCCTGCTACCCCTTTCGGTCCTGATGTGCTTTATCTTTATGAAATACCTGAACGTCGACGCGAATATAGTCGCCCTTTCCGGTATTGCCATTGCCATTGGCACCATGGTGGACCTGGGGATCATTTTGAATGAAAACATCCTGCGCCACCTCAACGAATCCGATCCTGCCGAATCCAAACTAAAGATCATCTATACCGCCACCACCGAGGTAGCCTCTGCCATACTGACGGCGGTAAGTACGACCATTATCAGTTTTCTTCCGGTTTTCACGCTAGAAGCAGCTGAAGGAAAACTATTTGGCCCCCTTGCCTATACCAAGACTTTTGCGCTGATCGCTGCCGTTATTTTTACCTTACTTATCATGCCGGCTTTTAGCCATTGGGTATTTTCCATACGCAAAGGATCCGGAAAATCCGCCCGGATAGTCAATGGTATTCTGCTGATTTC
The DNA here is from genome assembly GCF_009467825.1 of Cyclobacterium xiamenense. GTDB lineage: Bacteria > Bacteroidota > Bacteroidia > Cytophagales > Cyclobacteriaceae > Cyclobacterium > Cyclobacterium xiamenense. Next base: position 21,947 of record NZ_WIOK01000015.1, read on the forward strand.
AGGGATTCTCACCTGGATATTTGTCTGGTCCTGGGCGGGATGGGTGCTTATTGGTTTTGGACTAATCAACCTGGCCCTTCATTATTTCCCGGAAAAGGTGGAACCCTGGCGGAATTTCCTAAAGGTGGGCTTCACCTTGCTTTCCATCGCCTGGCTTCTTGCCGGAGAATGGATGCCCCTGGGCGTATTGCGCAGCCAATTGACCAATTTTCTGTTTATCTCCGTTATTATCGGTCTGGTGCTGGGTGCCTTCCTGCTGTTCCTGCACTACTACTCCCGCATCCTGAGCTGGTGTCTGGACAACAAAGGAAAATTTATAGCAGGTCCCCTGCTGGTTTTATTGACCGGAATTACCATTTGGCTGGGTTTTGACCGCACCTTTTCCCTGGTACCAACGGCCCTGGAAAAAATTGGCTTGGATATTCGGGACGGTTCCGCTTGGAAAAACATGACGGCTACTTTCCCCGGCCTGGGGGAGGAGTTTATGCCCAGCCTGGACGAAGGCACCTTTCTCCTAATGCCGACCTCCATGCCCCATGCCGGGGTGGAAGCCAACCGGGAAATCCTTCAAAAACTGGACATGCTGGTCAACGCCATCCCGGAGGTGGAAATGGTGGTAGGAAAAGCAGGTCGGGCAGAAACGGCCATTGACCCCGCTCCCATGACCATGTTTGAAAACACCATCCAATACAAAAGCGAATACGCTAGCGATGAAAATGGCGAACGACTCCGATTCAAGGTGGACGATGAAAATCGCTTCCTCCTGGAAAACGGAGAAACCTACGACCCGGAATCCAATCAGCCGGAAAACGTTTCGCTTTCCCAGCTGATTCCGGATCCGAAAGGAGCTTATTTCAGGCAATGGCGGGCGCACATTCAGCGTCCGGATGATATCTGGGATGAAATCGTAGCAAGGATTACGATACCAGGCGTCACGTCCTCTCCCAAGCTTCAGCCCATCGAGACCCGGCTGATCATGCTGCAAACCGGCATGCGGGCACCCATGGGAATCAAGGTGTACGGTCCCGATCTGGAGACCATTGAAGCCTTTGGTTTTGAACTGGAAAAATACCTAAAGGAGGTCCCTTCGGTCAAAAAAGAGGCGGTCTTTGCCGATCGGGTGGTGGGCAAACCCTACCTGGAAATTGACATTGACCGGGAGAAAATCAGCCGGTACGGATTGACGGTTGGCGAGATGCAGGATTTTATTCAGACCGCCATTGGAGGCATGCAAATCAGCACTACCGTGGAAGGCAGGGAGCGCTACCCAATCCGGGTGCGCTATGCCCGGGAGTACCGGGACGATCCCACGGCTATCGAAAACCTGCAGGTACCCACGCCTGGAGGCGCCTACCTTCCCCTGAGTCAGCTGGCTTCCATAAGCTACCGTCCCGGACCGGGGATGATCAAAAGCGAGGATAGCTTTTTGGTAGGGTATGTTTTACTGGATAAAATGCCCGGCTTCGCCGAAGTGACGGTGGTGGAAGATGCGCAGAACCACCTGCGGGAAAAAATCGATAAGGATGAGCTGAAAGTCCCTTCCGGTGTGCGGTATGAATTTTCCGGCAATTACGAAAACCAGATCCGGGCAGAGAAGCGGCTGTCCCTGGTCATTCCCCTGTCCCTGATCATCATCTTTCTGATCCTGTATTTCCAGTTCCGCTCCGCTTTCACCTCGCTGTTTGTATTTGCCGGCATCGCCCTGGCCTTTGCCGGGGGATTTCTGATGCTGTGGCTGTACGGGCAAGGTTGGTTTATGGACGTGGACATCCTGGGCACCTCCATGCGGGAGCTGTTCCAGATGAAGACCTACAACTTAAGCGTAGCGGTATGGGTCGGTTTTATTGCCTTGTTTGGGATTGCTACGGATGATGGGGTGGTCATGGCTACCTACCTGGACCAGAGCTTTAAAAAGTACCAGCCGGATACCATTAGGGAAGTCCGGAAAGCGGTCATGGAAGCCGGACAGAAACGCATTCTGCCCTGCCTGATGACCAGTTCCACTACACTGTTGGCCCTCTTGCCCATACTCAGCTCTTCCGGCCGGGGGTCCGATATCATGATTCCCATGGCCCTTCCCGCATTTGGGGGCATGTCCATCGCCCTGCTGACGCTGTTTTTGGTTCCCGTGCTGTATTGCTGGAGAGCGGAGAGCAAGGTCAGTCAGGAAGGAGTTACAAAGGCTTGATTGGAAATTGAAGGTGAGATATGTGACACTGTAAAAAGAATACCAATGATACAAAAACTGAAAGATTTAGAGGTGTTTGAATGGAGCCGATCTTTTCCTAAGGAAGAAGTTTATACATCGCAACTAATAGGTGAAATGATCAAAAACCAGCAGAAATAATGGAAAAGCGCATAAAATTTAGTGAAAGGAAGGTGTCGGATAGCAACTGGCAGCGCCTGCTGAAGCGGTTCGGTAGCCTGGTGTTTTTGGCATGGGTCGTCGGGCACACACTCCAGGGGCAGACGCTGGAGGAGTACGTGCAGCTCGCCCTGGAAAACAACCTCGAACTTAAGGCTTACGACCGGGACTACCAGGCCAGCCTGGAGACGGTTTCCCAGTCGGGTGTCCTGCCCGATCCGGAATTCAGTGCGGGGGTTTTTCCGGCTCCCATGGATCGGCTAATGGGCCGGCAGCACGCCGACCTGCAGCTCATGCAGTCCTTTCCCTGGTTTGGAACCCTGGGTACCCAAAAAGAGGTGGCCAACCAACAGGCACTTGCCACTTTTCAGGAATTCCGGGGAGCTAGAAACCAATTGATCTACCGGGTAAAATCGGCATGGTACCAACTCTACCGGCGCCAGGAAGAAATTCGGATTACCGAGGCGCATGCTGCCATTCTGAATCGATTGGAACGCCTGGCATTGGTCCGCTTCCAATCTCAGGGGGCTACGGTAAACCCCGCTCCGGGATCCGGAAGGTCCGCCGGCATGAGCGGCGTGTTACGGCTAAAAATGGAAATCAACGAACTTGAAACCAGCCTGGCCAATCTCAAAAGCACGCAGCAGGGCTTGATCGAAGCCTTTAACCAGTTACTCAACCGGGACCCGGGAGAAGCGGTATCCCTACCCGATACCTTACCCGCGACAAATCTCCCCGAAGAACTCACGGAAAATCCAGAAATCCTTACCGGAGCGCATCCCCGGCTGAAACAACTGGAAGCCACCGAGTCCGCCCTGCAGTACCAAACGGAACTACGGGGATTGAAGGGAAAACCCATGATGGGCGCAGGGATTAGTTACATGCCCTTTAGCCCAAGGCTGGAAAACGGAATGCCCATGGGCGGACGGGACATGGTCATGCCCATGGTCAAAATCAGCCTTCCTATTTACCGAAAAAAATACCAGGCATTGCAGCAAGAAAGCAAATACCGGGAAGAGGCGATCCGTCAACGTAAAGAAAATACGGGCAACGAATTACTCGCTCAGTGGAGTCAAACGCGTAGCGACTGGGAAAATGCGGAACGCTCGGTAGCCCTCTATCAGGAACAGATTCGCCTGGCGAACCAAACCCTGGAATTGCTGACCAATGCCTATGCAAACAACGAAGGTGATTTTGAGGCCCTACTGGAAACCCAGCGAAAAGTACTGGATTACCGGTTCAAGTTGCTCGCCACCATCGTCGACCTGCACCTGCTGGAAGCACGGTTTGAAAATTTGGCCGGCTTGTAATAATGGTTTAATGATAGAATGATTTGATTATCTGATTATGGAAAAAAGAAATGAAATACTGGAGCTGAGTTTTGATTTTGCATTAAAAATCATTGAATACACGGAGATCCTTGAAGAAAAGAGAAAGTATGTGATTGCCCGACAGTTGCTAAAAAGCGGCACTTCCATTGGAGCCAATATTAGGGAAGCACAAAATGCACATAGTCGTAAAGATTTTGTAGCTAAATGCATCATCGCCATAAAGGAAGCAGATGAAACAGAATATTGGCTATTGCTTTGTTCTCGGAGTAAAAATTACCCGGACCCTGAAACTCTTCTTGTGGAAATAGTATCTCTGAAAAAAATCCTGTCAAAGATTATTTCTTCCACCATTAAAAACATGAAATCATGAAAAGGATCACTAAGACTAATTTAATGGTTTTATTATTCTCATTGCTAATTGGAGGAATGTTAGGTTGGCTAATCAAACCATCCGATGATCAAACCATCAACACATCAACACATCAACACACCAGCGCATCAGACCACCAAACCGCCGGATCATCAGATCATCAAACTTGGACCTGCTCCATGCATCCTCAGGTACGGCAGCCGGAACCGGGGCAATGTCCCATCTGTGGTATGGACCTGATCCCTGCATCCACCGCTGGAGGCAATGGCAATTCCTCACCTGCTGTCCTGGAAATGAGTGAGGCGGCCATTGCTATGGCCGAGGTTCAAACGTTTACTGTAAAGGAAAATGAAACCGGGAAAGAGATAACCACTACTGGTAAAGTCCAGCCCAATGAACAAAGCCGTTCTACCATCGCTGCCAACTTTCCCGGAAGGATCGAGCAGCTCTACGTAAATTTCACCGGACAAGCCGTGCAAAAAGGCGAAAAATTGGCGGATATCTATTCCCCCGAATTGGCAAATGCCCAAAAAGAATTGTTGGAAGCTGCGAAAACCAAATCCAATTTTCCCGACTTGTACGCGGCCGCCCGACAAAAACTCCAATCCTGGAAAATCACTTCAGAGCAAATCGAGTCCATTGAATCCGGAGAAACTTTGCTGGACCGGTTTGCTATTTTAGCCGACCGATCCGGCATTGTCAGCCAACGAAACGTGGCGCAAGGGGACTATGTAGGTACCGGAACGCCTCTTTTTGACCTGGTAGACCTAAGCTCAGTATGGGTCATGCTGGACATTTACGAAACGCAACTTCCTTTCGTTCGGAACGGTGATTTGGTCTCGCTGACCGTAGAAGGAATTCCGGGCGAAACCTTTGAAGCCCCGATTTCCTACCTGGATCCGTTCATAAATTCGGATACCCGAGCTGCTCAGGCAAGACTTTTGCTGAATAATCCGGGGGACCGCTTGAAGCCGGAGATGTTTGTAACCGCCCAGATACAAACGCAGGCAAACCGGAAAAAAGGGATCCTCCGCATACCGCGGACGGCATTGCTCTGGTCCGGGAAGCGATCCGTCGTGTATGTGCAAGTGCCGGATTCCGAATACCCGGCCTACGAAATGAGGGAAGTAAGCATCGGTCCCAGAAACGGGGAAACCTACCCGGTATTGGCCGGGCTGCAGGCGGGAGAAGAAGTGGTGAGCAATGGGGTTTTTTCCATTGATGCCGCGGCACAGCTGGCCGGTAAATACAGCCTGTTAAACCGACCGGAAAGCAAGACCATGGAGGTCTCCTCCACCTTTCAAGAACAGCTTACCGTTTTGGCAGAGGCCTATTTTGCGCTTAAAAATGGGCTGGTAGCCGACGATGCCAAAGCAGCACGAAACGCCGGCAACGAGGTTGGAGAAGCGTTGAATCAGGTGGATATGGAATTGGTAGAGGGAGCGGCGCACGCACACTGGATGGAATTAAAAGCGGAAGCCGAAAAGGCCTTGGAAGGCATTGCGGAAGCTGATGGTCTTCAGCCGGTCCGTAAGCAATTCATGCTGCTTTCGGAAAGCATGCTCGAGATAACCGAATCGTTTGGCCTGGAAAAAGACAAGGTATACCGGCAATATTGCCCCATGGCTTTTGGTGACGAGGGCGCCTATTGGCTGAGCGAGACCGAAGAAATCCGCAATCCCTATTTTGGTGCCGATATGTTGCGCTGTGGGGAAGTACGGGAAACCTACGAAAAAGGGAAACCGGTAATGGAGAAAAGCCCCAACACCGGCAGCCCGGGCGGGGGCGGTCACAACCACTAAACGCATCGGCCCAGCGAGTTGAATAAACCAGTAATAAACCAAAAAGTGATCATGAACGAAGAAAAGCACGAACACGAGCAACACGAAAACCACCACAATAACCACTCCCACCACGATCACCACGCCCTGATGATCGAAGACTTCAAAAGACGTTTTTGGATCTCTCTGGTGCTGACCCTTCCGATTCTGGTGCTGTCCGAAATGATCCAGCAATGGCTGGGGTTCGCCATCTCCTTCGAGGGAGACAAATACGTCCTTTTTGGCTTGTCCACCATCTTGTTTTTTTACGGGGGATGGCCGTTTTTGAAAGGCCTTTTTGACGAACTCCGGGAACAAAATCCTGGGATGATGACCCTGATAGCTGTGGCCATCATCGTGGCCTACGGTTACAGCAGTGCTGTGGTCTTTGGGCTGGATGGCACGGACTTTTACTGGGAGTTAGCCACCCTGATCGTGGTGATGCTTCTGGGACACTGGATAGAAATGAAGTCGGTGATGGGAGCTTCGCGCTCACTGGAATTACTCGTACAACTAATGCCTGCGGAAGCGCACCTAATGGATGGGAAGGATGTCAAGGAGGTGAAGGTAAGCGAATTAAAAAAAGGAGACCGGATTCTGGTAAAGGCCAACGAAAAAATCCCCGCGGACGGAGTCATTGAGAAAGGAGAAAGCCATCTGGACGAAAGCATGATTTCCGGTGAAAGCAAACCCGTAAAGCGCTCCAAGGGAGATGAGGTAGTCGGAGGTTCTGTAAACGGCAACCAATCCCTGGAGGTGAAAGTCCAGAAAACGGGGGAGGAGAGTTACCTAAACAAGGTAATCGGCCTTGTAAAGGAAGCGCAATCCAGCAAGTCCAAAACCCAACACCTGGCGGATCAGGCAGCCAAATGGCTTACCTTTATCGCGCTGGGTGCTGGAACAACCACACTGGTGGTCTGGCTGTTGATGGGCAAGCCCTGGGATTATGCCCTGGAACGAATGGTTACCGTAATGGTCATTTCCTGCCCCCACGCACTTGGCTTGGCAATCCCCCTGGTAGTGGCCATTTCCACCTCGGTATCGGCCGGAAAGGGCCTGTTGATCCGAAACCGAACCGCTTTCGAAAATGCTCGAAAAATAACGGCCATGGTATTTGACAAAACCGGCACACTGACTGAGGGCAACTTCGGTGTGTCCCGGTACGAAAGCCTGTCGGAATCGCTTAGCGAAAAGCAAGTATTGGCTTTTGCCGCCTCGCTGGAACAGGGATCGGAACATCCCATCGCCCAGGGAATCGTGAAAAAGGCAAAGGAAGAAAAACTGGATCTTCACGAAGTGAACCAGTTTGAAGGCCTTACCGGAAAAGGAGTACAGGGAGAAGTGAATGGCGAATCCTGGAAAGTGGTGAGCCCCGGCTACCTGGACGAAAAAAACATATCCCTTCCCGAAAAATCCCAGTCCGAAAAAGCGGAAACCATCGTTTTTATACTCAAAGGACAGGACCTGGTAGGCTTTGTGGCACTGGCAGACACGGTCAGGGAAGACAGCTTACCGGCCATCAAGTCGCTTAAGGAAGCCGGAATGAAGGTATTTATGGCCACAGGGGACAACGAAAAAACCGCCAAAGCGGTGAGTGAGGAATTGGGTTTGGATGACTACTACAGCGGAGTGCTGCCGGATGAGAAAGTCGAACTAATTAAAAAACTGCAAAAGGAAGGCTATTTTGTAGCCATGACGGGAGACGGAGTAAACGATGCGCCAGCCCTGGCCCAGGCCAATGTAGGCATCGCAGTAGGTTCGGGTACAGATGTGGCCGCAGAAACAGCAGACATTATCCTGGTCAACAGCAATCCCAAGGACATTGCGCAATTGGTCCGATTCGGCACGGCTACCTACAAAAAGATGATCCAGAACCTGGTATGGGCCACCGGCTATAATGCCGTTGCGATGCCCCTTGCCACCGGGTTTATCCCCGGCCTGCTGATCAATCCGGCCATCGGTGCGATCTTTATGAGTTTGAGCACCATCATTGTGGCCGCCAACGCACAACTATTGCGCAAGCAGATGGACTAATTCGGGTTCGGCAGGGACAATTGCTCACGTAGCAGTTCCTCCTCCATCATTCGCTGTTCCAATTCCCGCGCATAGGTTCGGCCCTTTTTGAATCCAAACTGGGTGTAGGCTCTTCCTGCCCAGCTTTTTGCTGTGGTCAGGTCTCCCAGCACTTCGTGGGCCAGGGCCAAATTAAAGCAAAATTTCCCTTGGGTTTTGGGGTCGGAAACCGATGACAAGCCATTTTCCCAGGCAACAATCGCTTCCTCCCACTGATCTACTTCTGCATGGCGTGCGCCCTGGCTTAATGCCGGGTGGTCCTTCGGCTTGCCGTAATAATTGCGCCGAATAGCCACATACATGGGCGCTACCCTTCGGGCGTAGGAAGCACCGGCCATTTGCCCCACTTCTCGGGTAGCAAGGGATTTGTCGATCAGTAAGGCCAATGCCTGGGTACGGGTTTCCGCTTCGGCTGTCCAGACATTGTTGGTACCAAAGTCTGCCTGATCCACCAAGGTGCCCGTGAGGGGGTCGTACAGGCGGAATCCTACCTGCACGGAGGCGAGGCCTTCCGTCAAAATTCCCGGCACTTCGATGATGCGGGCATCTTTCCCCGAGCCTACTTCCTTTTTGATCGTTATCTTTTTCTCAGTAATCACAAAATCCGAGTCGAATTTCTCAAGCGTGAGCACCCCGTCGGCCTGATATTTTTCGCAGAGGGACTCGATCTGCTCCCAGCTAAGGGGCTTTGGAAAGACCTGCCCAAATAGCCCACCCTTGAGCCGTTCGGTTGCCCGGATGATTTCGTAGCGGGGCGAGGTGGACAGTTCCTGCTGTATCGTGGCCATGGTGGCATCAATCGCATTCCTCACTTCAAAAGGAGCCTCTCCACTAAGTATCCCTTCCACAATGGATACCCCCTGACTCTCGGGCAGGGTGCGATCCACCAGCAACAGGCGCTGAACGTGATTGGGCACCGGAATCTCTGCCGGCATCAGACGCGTGAGGGAAACATTTTTTGAACAGGAGGCCAAGAAAATGGCGAGTGCAAAGCAACTCAGGCTGACTAACATGGTTTTTTTCGAAATACCCATAACGATAACTATACGATCAACGCAAATTTAGAAATTTGCAGGTGGCAACGGATAGGTTCGATAAAAAAAAATCGAGACACCCCGAAAGCGAGGTGTCCCGTGTTTTCGATTTCCTTTTCCAAAGGGTTACCAGGGTTTTCCGGTTCCCTGGATTACCCAGGGTTTTGACCAGGCACTGTTTTGGCCATCTATTTCCGAGAAGTTGGTTTCTTCGAGCCGTGACATGGCTCGTTCCGTTTCTGTAGCATTTAGGTTTCGCTCCTCGATCATGTAGTAAAACCGTACGGGTAAAGCAGAACGAATCGCAAAGGGACCGGCTTCCAGTGCCGGAAAGCCAGTGCGCCTGTAGTCAAACCAGGATTCAGCAGCAGCCGTCCAGGAGGCGATCCATTTCTGTTCCATCAGCTGTTCCAACGTTCCGTCGAAGCGAACATCTATCTCTTCCAGATAGCTTGATGCCTGATCGCCAAGCCCCCAGGTGGTAAAAGATGCCTGAATCGCCGTATTGTAGTAATTTTCAGCAGTATTCCCCACATTCCATCCTTTCAATGCTGCCTCAGCCAAGATAAAATTCACTTCCGAAGCAGAAATAATTCGTGCGCGCAATAAGGGACCCGTTGCCTGCCGGTACCGATCGTTTAACCAGGAAACGTGTGGATTAAACGAAGCTTGATTGGCATCCGGACTGAGGTTGTACACCTGTGGTCCGGGGATTGCCGGCGGAATCCCCACGTAGTCGGGGTTTTGGCTGATGTCTTCGAGCGCCACATTCCGTTCTGCCAACACATCCGGCGAAAGCAGACGTCTGCCGTTTTCAACACGGTCGGTGCCGGGTGGCAGGCTTTCGTCCACCACCAAAGGGATTTGCACCGGGTTGGCCCATACAGTTAGGCGGGGATCGTTTTTGGAGCGCATGGCCTCTACCAGTGTCTGGCACATTTTTAATCGGCGGTAATTGCTGGCATCGGCATCGTATCGGGTATTGGCCGGCCAGGAGGTGTCGTTACTGATACCGGCAAATCCCATACTGGCATCGTCCGTGGGATTCACGATTAAGGGATTTGACGTTGGGTCTGCTAGCAAGGCTTCAATACCTTGCCTGGCAAATTCAGGAAGCTTTTCCGATACCCGCATGTAGTAGCGTAGCCTTAGGGAATTGGCCATCTTCCTCCATTTTGCCGGATCCCCGTTGTAATATACATCTACGCCGTCCAGGCTGCTGTTATAAGCAGCTCGTGGCTGAGAAAGGAGTTCATTGGCTGTTTCCAGGTCCGACAAAATTCCGCGATAGATTTCCTCCTGGGTATCGAATGCGGGAAAAGTAGCCTCAGGGGTACCCTCCGCTCCCCGAAGTGCCTGACTGTAGGGGGCATCTCCCCAAAGATCCGTAATCAAACCAAACATCATGGATTTTATGACCAACGTCACCCCCATGTGTAGCTCCTGATCCAATTCAATGGCTTTGTCGTAGACAAATTGATTGTTGCGTAGAATGGCGTAATACCCAGCCCAGCTATTGCTCCGGTTCCAGGCGTACTGGTTATGTGCCCCGGACCATCCATCTTTTTGCGTGTGTTGCATTACCCCCGCAATGTCCTGATATCCCAGGTTAACGATGGTTTTACCTGCCTCGGTCAGTACCGTAGATAGTACCAGATTTGGATTGGCCGTTTCCGGGTTGGCCCCATTTGGGTTGATATTCATTTCTACCAACTCTTCCGTACAAGAAACGGTCAACAAACAAGTCAGTACAAATCCGAAAATAAGCTTATTATTGAATTTCATAACGATTTTTTTTGATCACCGAATCTTGATTAAAAGGTTGCGTTTACTTTAAAACCAATGGGCATTACCCAGGGCATCACGTTCCATCGTTCAATACCTTGTTTAAACTGGGATCCTGCCTGCACGCCTGCCTGGGGCTGAAAAGCCATTTCCGGATCAACATTGATCTTCGCAGCAGTCCACAGGATAATATTTCGGCTGTAGACCGAAAAATTTATTTGTTGCATGCGCAGTGCCTGGGCGAATTTCTGCGGTGCATCGTACCCAAAAGAGACCTCCCTCAATTTCACAAAGGAGGCGTCATACAGAAAGGCTCTGGCAAAACTCCATGCCGTACTGCCGGCATAGGGAAGCGTGAGGGTACCGCCTGGCTGCCCGATATTCTCCCCGAGGTTTTCGGCAAACTCCGTTGGATTTCCATTTTCATCGAAGGCCGTAGCGTAAACACCTGGAATAAAAACCCCTCCGTAGGGCAGTGTGAATGGTCCGAAGGTGAACGGGTACCCGCCATAATCAGGGGTAGGCCCGCCTACAAGGGGAAAGTTATTCCCGTTGATCAGAATCATGGACTCCCTATTTTCCAGCAAGTACTCTTTCAAGGCCGCTCCTGATCGGTCACCCGGGTGAATTAACTTGTCTAAAAAAATCTGTGACCTGCCGTGCTCTTCTCCGAAACGGTAGGTTTGAGACACAAAATCACCTCCATTTCTCCAGTCAAAGGTCAGGTTGAGGTGAAAATTTTTGTAGGAAAGGGAGGTTTGCATACCCAAAATAAAATCCGGATTGAAATTTCCAATTTTATTGCGGCTGTTTACCGCATCCACATCCTGCCATTTTCCTGTCTGATCCAGTATTGGAAAGCCGAAATACGGAGATTCCGGATCTTCTACGGTCACCACTTTGGCATCGTAAATATCGCCGATTTCTTCTCCCACATAAGTCCAGGCCCCACCTCTGGCGTCTGTCCACAAGGTGTAATAGGGGAGTTCATCAGCAAGCTCCACTATACGGGTACGATTTCGGGTTAGGTTAAAGTTTGTAGTCCAGTTCCAATTTGGGCTCTGCACCAGGTCTGCCCCCAGGGTTAGTTCTATGCCTTTACTGCGCAGGAGTCCGGCATTGATATTTTTAGCCGAATAACCGGTAGAAGGTGGGAGTCCGGTGCTGAAAATTTGATTGCGGTTTTCTACCATGTAATAGGTGCCGCTAAACCTGATGCGATTGTTAAACAGATGCAGATCCATTCCCCCTTCGTAAGAAGTAGCAATTTCGGGCTTCAGCGAGGGGTTTAGCAGGGTCCCCGGCAGAGAAAGTCGGGGAATATTGCCCCATGCGCCTGCATTGGACAAGGCAGCAATGAGGCGGTATGGGTCGGCATCGTTCCCAACGGAAGCGTAGCCGCCGCGAATTTTTACCAGGCTAAACGGCTCGGAAAAGTCCAGGATTTCGTTAACCAGAAGACTTAGCGAGGCAGATGGATAAAAATAAGGTGCCGCATCCGGAAGGGTACTTGACCAATCGTTTCGCGCCGTCAGGTCCAGGTAAATCATGTCCTTGTACCCAAGATTTGCCAATGCGTACAAACTGTGTATGCCCCGCTCAAACCGGCTATTGGCGTACTGTATGTTGTCCGGGGCAATATTCTGAACGGTATATACCCCGGGTGTAATTAATCCTGCGCCTGGCTTGGAACCGGCGAACAAATTACTCCCGTTTTGGTACCGGATATTGCCTCCTCCGGAGAGCGATACGCTGTAGGGACCAAAATCTTTCGCATAGGTCAACAAAAAATCAGCATTGGATTCAAAGCCTTGCAGTTCGGTAATGCCGTAGGCTCCCTCGGGCTCCTGACTGTAACTTCGTGCTATTTTACTTTCCCGCGTCTCTCGGTACAAATCAAGTGCGTACCGGGCAAACAAACTAAACGAGGGAGATAGCTGCCAATCCGCTTTTATGTTCCCAAATACCCGATCGCGTATAAAACTATTATTTACCTCATTGGCCAAAAAATAGGGATTATTTGTTACCCGAACGGGCTGGTCCGCATCCACCGTCTTTTGTTCCAACCCTTCCTGACCGGGTAGCCAGTAGTCTTTCAGGTCCAGTATATTCACATGAGGAGACGTTTCGTATACCCATTGAAGTGGATTGGTTCCGCGCTCTCCAGCTGGTCGGTTGTTGGAATTGTTTCGGCTCACGTCCAGATTGGTACTTACATTCAGCCGACTGCTGACTGCTACGGAAGAATTGATATTCAGGGTATTGCGAAACAAATCCGCATTGGGAATAATGCCCTTGTTGCGCATGTTGGAATAGGAAATGCGGTAATTCATCGCATTGGTGCTGTTTGCGATGGAAAAACTGTTGGCCGAAGTGATGCCTGTTTGCATAAAATTCCGCACGTTGTCCGGGTAAGATACCAGAGGTATCGGAATGCGGTTCCCATTTTCATCCAACGGGCTGTTCCATTGTACCTCCTCGTATCCCTTATCCAGGGCCGCACCAAAGGCTGCATTCACGTTTTCCTGTACCAGGCTTCCAAAGGGATTGGATAAGGGCGTCCCACTAATATCGGCAGGTATGGCTGAAAACTGACCGGACCCGAATTCGCTGTGCCACTTCAAGAACTTAAAGGGTACATCAAATACCGTATTCGAAGTCACACTGACCGTAAGTCGATCTACATTTCCCCGCTTGGTAGTAATGAGTACTACGCCATTACCCGCTCTAGAACCATACAAAGCCGCTGCACTTGGCCCTTTCAAGATGGAGATTTCTGCAATATCATCCGGATTGAGACCCGAGATGGCATTCCCGTAATCTACCCTGTTTTCGGTCCCTACGGAAGAAACATTATTTAGGGTATTGGCGATGGGCACTCCATCCACGACGAATAGCGGCTGATTGTCCGAACTCAGCGAGGTAGCGCCACGGATGACCATGCTTACTGACGAACCGGTGGCACCCGTTGAACTGATCGTGGCTCCTGCCACTTTTCCGGCCATGGCATTTAAGAAGCTTTCCTGCGCTACGCGTGTCATTTCCTCCCCGTCCACCCGCTCAATCGAGTATCCCAGGGATATTTCTTCACGCCGAATCCCCAATGCCGTTACCACCACTTCCCCCAGGTCGGAAGCGTCGGGAATCATTTCGATGCTGAGGACCGACCGGTTGCCCACCGTTTCCTCGACCGGCTGGAAACCAATGTAAGAAAAAACGAGCACAGTGCCGGCACCCGGAACCTCCAGCGAAAAATTGCCGTCAGCGTCTGTCGCCGTACCGGCTTGAGAACCTTGAATCAAAACGTTAACCCCGGGAATTCCCAGGCCGTCTTCGGATGACCGAACGGTACCTCGCACCTGCCGACTTTGCGCCAGCGCATCCAAATAGCAGGTTCCAGTAAGGAACCAAAACAAGATCAGAACCACGCCGAGCCTGTTCGCATGTGACTGTTTTCCCATAAACTTGCCTTTAAAGTTGCTGTACTTTATTTGTAGTACGCTACTAATCAAAAACATACCCCTATGACAGCATATTTTCACAGCAAATAGCAAAATATTCCCATATACCTCCCAAGCGAAAGCGTTAAGAATGCATATCCTTATTGTTAAATTCGTATTAGCAAAAGGAAATTCGGAAAAACTAGCAGCTCTGGCTCACCCTCCGTGGGAATAACAAACCCCTTACCGTCCGAGCAACTTCTTTTTTGTACGATCGATCCAATCCAATTTTTTGGCGAGTTTCGGCCCGGGAGCAAAGCGATAGATCAGATTAAACCGGTAATTTCCCGTCCCTACATGTATACGGTGGCCAGCAACTGGCGCCAGATTTACCTGATTGTACACGTAATTGACGTTTACCGACCATCGGTCGGAATTGTACCCTGTAAATCCGCGCAAAAAATAATTTGGTCGTACCGCCCAATTGCGTTCCTCCGCTCCGGTTGCATCGTGCAGAGAGGTACGCCCGACCGAGAATCCCGAGGCAGCCGACAGGGTAAGGAAGAAATGCTTTTTCACGACCAATGAATACGCATAGCCAATTGTGGGACTCCATTCCATAAATTTAACCTGCCGAAGGTCGAACTCCCTTGCCAGCGAAGTGGGCAGGATCCCATATTGGTTTCGCACTTGCCCGCCGTATACTTCCATACCCGCCAAAAAAGAACCCGCCGAACGTTGTTGCCATTCGTTTTGCAAAAAAGCAGCCCGGTAGGAAAATTTATCCCCATTAAATAAGTACTGAACCGAGGCTCCTACCTTCCGTAACTTCATGTCTGGAAACAGCCTGTCCTCCCCATCAGCAAGCTGCAAGTTATCCCCGCTTAGGAAATACCCGTTATAAAATTGCCCAAATAGGTCGATGACCCAGTTTTTGGGATACGCATGTGCCTGCAGATCCAGGTAGTTGGTCTCTCCTCTGCCCCTTTCTGGGTTGATGAAGCCAAACCCATAGGCCAGATTTAGTGTCAGGTTTTGGTAGGTAAGCCCAAACCCCGTGTTCAACGTAGAATTAGGCATGTACCAAAGTCTCTCTCCACCCTTTTCCAGGCCCATTCCGCTGAACTTTCTGGACAAATAGTACCTCCCGACCAGTTTTGAAGGGTAGGTTTGGTAGTAAAGAGTATCGTCCTTTGTTTGTTGCCCTTGCGAATTATCCACCGAAACCATCCAAACACACACACACAACAGGAAAAACTTCATGATTACAAATTAAAACCAATAACCCTACCAAACAACAAAACCCCAAAACAACGCGAGCAGTGGAGGGACAAATAGAAAGAGGAGGTCAGTAAAAATAATTTCGAAATAACCTCCTTTTTAATCGTGAGAAAAAGATAAGTATAAAAAGTTGCTTAATCACCCGCGACAAAGGTAAGGAAATTTCTCGCAATAACGCAATAAAAAATTCTTCGTAAGTTTCGATAATTTAAAGAAATAATTACAATCAACTTCTCACGGCTAAACGCCTTTTTTTGAGGATATTGAACCTATCCACCGGTGCCCGATCAAAAATTTCATCTGCGTAGCCTCCAGATTTGAATAGGTTTTGCACCTGTAAAAGCAAATAAATAATATTTTTAGTAGTTTACTTTGTCTTTTACTGGTTTTTATCGGCTTTAATACTTCATTATTCTAAGATAGGCATAGATAGAAGCGAATAGCTGTACTATTGCACACACGAAAAAAACGCATTGATTAAAATAACCGAATAAAAAAATAATTATTAAAATAATTCAATTATACATAAAGCCTTTGAAGGGGGTAATTGTGGCCACTTAACGCTGACCATAGTGGCAAGAAGTCCGTACAACGCAACCAATAGAAAGAATCGGAGACGACGGTCCTAGAATGGATCGGTCTTGCACTTCCATCCCATCGATTCACCATTCCAGCGGGAACCGAGTCCCGATAGGAAGGGGCAGTAGCGGGCACGATCAATCAAGGCTGCAGCAGGGACAAGCGAAAAACTGATACGAATTTGCTAAATTTTATCCTTGCCAGAAAACCATTTCTTAAAGTAGTAAACGAGGGGATTGGTGTATTTCAGTTGTTTCCAGGGCCTGCTTCCGTGTGGCCGGTGCAAAACGGGCAGGTCCATGAGAATGTAATTATCAAAGCCCAACTCTCGGGCTTTATGACTGATGTGGGTATCGTACCAGTCCTTGTCCAGGTCCAGATTGGAAAAGTCATAGGCGGATAAGAATGGATTACTTAGCAGGGTGCAGCAGAAGCTGAGACTCCGCTGGGTCTGCAGGGCTCCTGTTCGTTTTTCCTGTTTAAATTTCAGGTAAGGAAAATTGACCTTACCCCGCTCATCCTGCGTAATGGCCCCCACCAATCCGGTAGTTGGATTGGCTGCCGCGAAAGAAACCAGCCGCGCGAAGGTATCCGACTGAACCGTCACGTCGGATTCGACGATGATGAGTGGCAGCCCGGTTTTAAGGGCCTCTTTCTGCGCGCACACCAGTACCTTGTCGTAATTCGGGGAGGGATCCGCCGTAAGGTCTTCGAGGTGTACCAGTTCAAAGTCCATATCCTTTTGGGCTGCCTGTAGGCCCGCTCTGGTGGTCTCTGTAGAAAAATCATCAAACACCCAATAAGAAAACGTTCCTTGCGCCTGCTTTACGGCCCGGATTGTCTCCAGGGAAGCTTCCAGGGCATCTTTTACGGGTGTCACTACGATTGCTTGCATCGGTCAGGAGCGAATTAAAAAAGCCCCGGATAAGCATCCAGGGCTTTGGAGAAAACTCAGTTTAATTTAGCCAGGGCCTCCTTGATTCGCTTCAGGGCTTCCTTCAATTCTGCTTCCGAAGCGGCATAGGATAAGCGAACGGATTTGGGGGCACCAAAGGCCGCTCCCGTCACCAGAGAGACATGGGCTTCGTTTAGTAGGTACAGGCAAAAATCATCGGCACTTTCGATGACTTGCTTCCCGGGGGTAGTTTTTCCAAAGAATTCAGATATATCCGGGAAAAAGTAAAACGCACCTTCGGGAACATGGGTTTTAATCCCCGGGATTTCCCGCAGCAAGCCCAGCACCAGGTCTCTTCGCTTGAGGTAGGCCGCAGCCATTTCCTCCGTAGGCCGCTGATCACCAACCAGTCCTGCCAAAGCAGCTCGCTGCGCGATGCCGGTACCTCCGGAGGTAAACTGCCCCTGGATTTTTTCACAGGCTTTGGCAATGGCTACCGGCGCACAGATGTACCCGACCCGCCACCCGGTCATGGCATAGCCTTTGGAAAAACCGTTGACCGTGATCGTCCGCTCGAACATCCCCGGAAAGGAGGCGATGCTGGCATGTTGTCCAGTAAAATTAATCAATTCGTAAATTTCATCAGCGATCACCACCAGGTCTTCGGTGGATTTCACTACTTCGGCAATGGCCTCTAATTCTTCTTTACTAAATACCGAACCCGATGGATTGCAGGGAGAAGAATAAATCACCGCCTTGGTCTTGTCGGTAATGGCTTCCTTCAACTGAGCAGCCGTGGCTTTGAAATTATTTTCCAAATTTCCCTCAATCAATACCGGCACCCCCCCGGCGAGTTTGATGATTTCGGAATAGGACACCCAATAGGGCGAGAAAATGACTACCTCGTCTCCCTCGTTGATCAAACACATGAACACATTGGCAATGGAGTGTTTCGCTCCCGTGGAGACCACGATGTTTTCTGCTTTTGCTTCCGCTATGTGGTTTTGTTCACGAAGTTTCCTGGCAATCGCCTCCCGAAGATCCTGATAGCCGGCTACGGGAGGATAGGAAAAGTATTTGCCTTCATCGATGGCAGCTTTCGCTGCTTCCTGTATGTGTTTCGGAGTCTTGAAGTCCGGCTCGCCCAAACTAAGCCCTATGATATCGATGCCCTGGCTTTTAAGTTCCCTGGCTGTTTTTGCCATCGCAAGCGTGGCTGACTCTTCCATATTGATGATGCGATCGGATAGGATGGAATTCATGTATGCGTTGTTTTTAATAAATGAGATTCAGTAGTGTATGCCTGTGCCTTGGGGGAAATTGCAAACAAAATCGTGTGGCCTTTCCGACACATTTTTTAATTTTGCAAAAATAAGGATATTGCCAACGATTCCTAAATCTTTGATCAGTTTTGAACGAACCCTGCCTGGCCTATCCTTGTTGGAATAATACCTGCAGCCCGCCTGCATTCATACTAAAAGCCGCTTGAAGCCGTTACTCCTATACCATGAAAAAGTCGCTATACCTTCCTGGCCTCCTGCTCTTTACCTTCGTCGTGCTTCCGGGTTTCGCACAAGAATCCGATGCGGTTGCCGATCCGGATTCCTCTGGCGTAGAAAAGAGTCGGCTGCTCCCTACTTCTACCCCGGTATTGTTATTCTCTGCCGTGGAAGATGAAGAGAAAGAAGATAAAAAAAAGAAAAAGCGTAAAAAAAACGTGTACTTTGGAGAAAAGACCAAAAAAGCCCTGATCAAAAGTAGTTTCCGGGAACAGGTTACCTATCAGGTCTTCCACTTTACCCTGAATCACCGCCAACCCGACCCGTACATCCGGGACATCTATTGGTACGACTCCCGAAACAAAGCCATAAAGAATTCCGGCTACCAGCCCGCTGCCGGTTACCTGCTACACGGCCCCTACGAAAGGCGCATCGGCGAAAACGTGGTAGAAAGCGGCATGTACTATTACGGTACCAAACACGGACGTTGGATGTCGTACGATGGCAAAAACATTTTACTTGACAAGCGCCATTACGCCGAAGGCTGGCCAAAAGACTCCCGAATCACCTATTACAACCGGGGAGAACGAAAGATTGAGAAACTTACCCCCATCGAATACGAACTGGAAGAGGGAAATTTCTATCATTTTTATCCGGATGGGCAGGTAGCGGTCACCGGAGAATATCGGTATGGAGAAAAAGTCGGCTTATGGACCGCCTATTGGCCTGCCCAGAAAGATAGAACCATAAAAAAACGGGAAATCCAATACCAATCGGAAGCCTTTACCGCCGATTTTAAACCTTACATCCGGGCGGAATGGGACAGGGAAGGAAATCTGATCTACCGAACTCCCAATTAGTAAAACGCATCTTCAAAATGTTTGAAGGCCACCCGGCCGTGAGTGTCCCGGTACACCCCCACAATGTCAAAGCGGATATCCCGGTGCCAGTCGATCTCGTAGATGTAATGGTCCGCCGCACGGATAATTAATTGGCGTTTTTTGTAGTCCACAAACTCCTCTGCGTAGCCATAGCCCGTACCGGTCCGGAATTTCACTTCCACAAACACGAGCAGCTCGCGGTGGGTCATGATCAGGTCAATTTCGGCATGCTTGTAACGGTAATTTTCCGCAACAAAAACATAGCCTTTACCTTCCAGCCATTCCCTGGCCAGTTGCTCGGCTTCTCTTCCCCGATCGTTATGTTCCGCCATTCTGTGATATTGACTATATTTGAAAAAACTATCCGATACGCGTGAATCAATTTATCAATAAAAAAGTAATTTTTCAGGATTTGGGGAGGAAAGATTACCGGGAAACCTGGGATTACCAGGAACAGCTATTCGCAGCCATCGTTTCCGCGAAAATCGCTAATCGCCAGCAGGAACCTACGCTGCAGCAAATCACGGAAAATTACCTGCTGTTTGTTGAGCACCCCCATGTCTACACCCTGGGAAAAAGCGGAAAACCCGAAAACTTGCTCCTGGATGAAGCAGGCTTAAAAAAACACCAGGCGAGCTTCTACCCCATCAACCGGGGCGGCGACATCACCTACCACGGTCCAGGCCAATTGGTCGGCTATCCCATTCTGGATCTGGACAATTTTTTTACCGATATCCACCGTTACCTGCGGTACCTGGAGGAGGCTGTCATCGCCACGATTGGGGATTATGGCCTCGAGGCTGGCAGGATTGAGGGGCTAACCGGCGTTTGGTTGGACCATGTGCGCCAGCAAAATCCCCGTAAAATCTGCGCATTGGGGGTGAAATCCAGTCGATGGGTGACCATGCATGGCTTTGCATTCAATGTAAATGTGGACCTGAGGTACTTTGAGCATATCGTCCCCTGCGGTATCCGGGACAAGGCCGTCACCTCCCTGCACGTAGAACTAGGCCGGGCTGTTGACGCGTCCGAAGTAAAGACCCGTCTGAAGGGACATTTGGCACGAATTTTCGAGATGGAACTGCTGGACATAGCGGTCCCACAGGAAAAGCGCGAGAGGTCTTCCGATTTTTAACAAAACGTTTATCTTTGTAACAGGCACAGTGTCCGGAGATAGCCCTATTGTTACATTCCCAAACCGGAACGGCCTGCTCGTGTACCTACCTGATGCCTATGACTGGTTTTTTTGAACAGCTGAGTGATATCCTTTTTCTGGATATCGAAACCATCTCCGGAACCAAAAGTCTGGAGGAACTCCCGCCAAGGATGCAGGAGGAATGGAAGAAGAAGGCCCAACACCTCCCCCAGCGGGAAGACAAGGAACCCGCGGAATTGTATTTCGAAAAAGCGGGTATTTACGCCGAGTTTGGCAGAATTATCTGTGTCGGTGTAGGCTACTTCACCTACCGAAAAGAGGAAGACCTGCTGCAATACCGCACCAAGTCCTTTGCCGCTGAAACGGAACACGAGCTGCTTTGGACCTTTCGGGAGCTATTGGGTAAGCGCGATTGGACCCTTTGTGCCCACAATGGCAAAGAATTTGATATACCTTACCTGTGTCGGCGCATGCTAGCAAATCAGATTCCCCTACCGGAGGTACTTCAACTGGCCGGTAAACGACCCTGGGAAATCCGCCATTTGGACACCCTGGAGTTATGGAAATTTGGGGATTACAAGCATTACACGCGCCTGGACCTATTGGCCGCCCTGTTTGACATCCCCAGTTCAAAGGATGGCATCGATGGGTCCGAGGTAAATGCCCGGTACTACCATGCAAATGGACTGGATACCATCCGGGACTATTGCCTGCGGGATGTAGAGGTGACGGCTCGGATTTACCTGGCCTATCAAGGCCTTCCGGGAAATCTGGAATTTGACCGAATCAATCTGGACGAAGACGCGTCGTCGGATACCCCGGCACCGGAATGATTTCAAATAAATATGCGTACCTTTAGTGTTCTAAATCATTTTTATGGGAAGAAAATCAGGAAGAAAAAAATCGGGATTCAGAAACAAGGAGGGAAAAGCCTCTGGATTGTCACAGATAAAACACCAGTTAACGCAATTTTTAGACAGTAATTTCGGTGAGGAATTTGCTGAAAAACAACTGATAAAAAAACTGGCCCTGCGGGATGCCCCCTCCAAGAAATTACTTGACGATGCCCTGCAAGACCTTTTGGCAAGCGGAAGCATCTCCAAAAGCCCCCGAAACCTTTATTCTTCCGCGGCAGATCCCGAATTTATTACCGGAGAGGTAGACTTTGTAAACGCCCGGTTTGCCTTTATCATTCCCGAAGATCAGGAAAAAAAAGAGAACGATATCCTGGTGAAGGAAGCCGATCTCAAAACAGCCCTGGACGGAGATAAGGTACGCATTCTGGTCTTGCCGCACAAAGGAAAAGGCGGCAAACGGGAAGGCAAAGTGCTGGAAATCCTCGAACGCTGCCGGGATGAATTTGTGGGGCGGGTGGAAATATCCCCGCGATTCGCCTTTGTGGTTCCTGATTTCAAAAAAATGCACCAGGACATCTTCGTAAAGAAAGCAGACCTGGTCGGTGCCCAGCACAACCAAAAAGTGATCGTCAAACTTACCGAATGGAAGGAAGGTGATAAGAGTCCGACCGGTAAAATTATCCGGGTATTGGGCGAGGCTGGAGACCACGAAGTGGAAATTCACTCCATCATGGCGGAATTCGGACTGCCCTTTGAGTACCCCGAAGACGCCATGGCCGAAGCGGATACCATCCCCGAGACCATTCCCTCCGAAGAACTGAAAAAAAGAAGGGATTTCCGATCCATCGATACCTTTACCATTGACCCGGCGGATGCCAAGGATTTTGACGACGCCATCTCCTTCCGGTATTTGGAAAACGGAAACATGGAAATCGGCGTCCATATTGCCGACGTGAGCCATTACGTCACCCCGAGGTCCATCATGGAAAAAGAAGCCTACGACCGGGCTACTTCCGTATACCTCGTTGACCGGACCATCCCCATGCTGCCCGAAAGGCTGAGCAATGGGCTTTGCTCGCTTCGACCCAATGAGGACAAGCTTACCTTTTCTTGTGTCTTTGAGATGGACGAGGAAGCACAGGTGCGGGATTTTTGGATCGGGCGAACGGTGATTCATTCCAACCGACGGTTTAGTTACGAAGAGGCGCAGGAAAACATGGATCAGGCGGCAGGAGCATATGCAAAAGAACTACTAACCATTAACGGTCTGGCAAAAAAACTCCGCCGGGCTCGGTTTAAAAAAGGCGCCATTAATTTCGAGACCGTCGAGGTAAAATTCAAGTTGGACGAAAAAGGCACGCCAGTAGGCCTGCTAATCAAGGAACGAAAAGACGTGCACAAGCTCATCGAAGAGTTTATGCTGCTGGCAAACAAGACGGTTGCGCAATACATTTACGACAAAAACAAGGGGAAGAGTACCTTTGTCTACCGCATACACGACTATCCTGATCTGGAAAAACTCAGCACCTTTGCCAATTTCGCCAGAAAATTCGGACACGATTTGCAAATCAGCGACGAAAAAAAAGTGGCCAACAGCTTAAACAAGCTGATGGATGAGATTGTTGGTAAGCCGGAACAGAACGTACTGGAGCAATTGGCCATTCGCAGCATGGCGAAAGCCAAGTATACCACCGAACCAAAACTCCATTTCGGACTTGCTTTTGCGCATTACACCCACTTTACCTCTCCGATTAGAAGGTATCCGGATCTGATGGTGCACCGACTGTTGCAGCATTACCTGGATGGGGGCAAACCGCCCGAAAATCAGGCCTGGGAAGAAAAATGCGTTCACTCCTCCGAGCGGGAAAAGCGGGCCGCAGATGCCGAGCGCGCCAGCATTAAGTACAAGCAGGTGGAGTACATGAAACTTGCAGAAGAAAAGGACTATGCGGGCATGGTCACCGGTATTACGGAATGGGGCGTTTATGTGGAAATTACAGAAACCAAATGCGAGGGCATGGTCCGGGTACAGGACATGACAGACGATTATTACGATTTTGACGAGAAAAACATGCGGCTGATCGGTTCCAAAAACAAGAAAATCATCACACTTGGAGACAAGGTCATGGTTCGCGTAACCCGAACCGACATTGACCGGAGAACCATAGACCTGGAATTTGTTAACGATGATAAATGATAAGGTACTCGGGGAAATACGAGATTCCCTGGAAAAACACATCCTGCAGCTGCAACTAGGAGGCAATCCTCCCGAACTATACGACCCAATCACGTATCTGATGGGATTGGGAGGCAAACGGATCCGCCCCTTGCTCGCAATTCTTTCCTATGGCTTGTATAAAGAGGACTACCAACGGGTAGTAACACCTGCCGCCGCCATCGAGGTCTTTCACAATTTCACCCTGATGCACGATGACATCATGGACAAGGCACCCATCCGCCGGGGCATGCCCACGGTGCACGAAAAGTGGAACGCCAATACGGCAATCCTCTCCGGTGATGTGATGCTGGTCAAAGCCTACGAATTGCTGTTGGAAGTAGCACCGGAACACCTGCGAGAAAGCATTGCGCTGTTTAGCAGAACAGCCGCCGAAGTCTGCGAAGGGCAGCAATTGGACATGAATTTTGAAGGGGTGGAGCAGGTGTCGGAGCCGGATTACTTAAACATGATCCGGTTAAAAACGGCGGTACTGCTGGGGTTTTCGCTTCAACTGGGAGCCGTACTGGCCGGGGCCAGAGCCGAAGATGGACGTCGCCTTTACGATTTTGGCGTAAACATCGGCATGGGTTTTCAATTAAAAGATGACTTGTTGGATGTCTACGCAGACAAAGAAAAGTTTGGCAAGCAGGTAGGCGGAGACATTCTGGCCAATAAAAAAACCTACCTCCTGATCAAGGCCAGGGAACTGGCCCAGGGAGCAGACAAAGCTACCCTCGAATACTGGCTACAAACAGCGGAACCCGATCCCGAACAAAAGGTGCGGGAAGTGCGGGCGGTCTACGACCGGCTGAAAATAGAGGCGCATACACTGGAACTCATGGGAAATTTTTTTGAAAAAGGATTCGAGCAGCTCAGTCGCCTGCACGTCAAAAGACCGGAAGGGCTACAACTCTTATGGAACCTCACGCATAACCTCGCCAACCGGGAAAAATAACTTGTATGGAACTATCTCTAACGCTGATTACCATCGGCATTACCTGCCTGATTTCGTATTACGGATGGAAAAATCCTGAAGTTATGGAACGGCAACTATTCGTCCCCTACCTGATCCAGCGAAACAACTCCTACGGGCGATTCATCACCTCAGGCTTCATCCATAAAGACGGCACCCACCTGCTTTTCAACATGTTCACCTTCTATTTCTTCGGAAGCGTGGTGGAACAATACCTGATGTATCAATTCGGCGCCAGTCTGGGCGCCCTGGCATTTGTTGTGTTTTACCTGGCGGCGATTGTCGTGGCCGATATTCCGACCTACCTGAAAGAAAAAGACAATCCTTCTTACCGGGCGCTGGGTGCTTCCGGTGGTACGGCTGCCACGGTGTTTGCTAGTATCGTACTCATGCCTTTATCAGACATCTGTATTTTTGGAATCTTTTGTCTTCCGGGCTTTATCCTGGGGCTGCTGTTTTTGGGATACGCCTTTTACAAAGGCAAACAGGGGGATGACGCCATCAATCACGACGCCCATTTCTATGGAGCGGTTTTTGGCATCGCGGTCATCGTCCTGATTTCCCCGCAAAATGCCCTGTATTTCTGGGACGAAATAAAAAGCTTCCGTTTGTTCTAACGGAAGCTTCTGGAATCGAATTATTTATTCTTTTTTAATTGCCGAACCAATTTATCAACGACATCCTTCACCAGGGGGATCCAATGCTCTCCCTTTTCTTCTGCGAAAACGTCAGGGCCCGGGATGCCTACCCGCATGCCAACCACGCTTTTGGCAGTACCACCGTGGCCTTCGGTTTTGAAGTAAATGTCTACGGCATTGATATCCGGAGTGAACTTGGATAATTTATCGATGGAAGATCTGATTTCTTCCTGCACGGCGGCATTGATATCGAGATTAACCGACTGTACATCAATTTTGATTCCTCTGTAATTTTCAGTATAATTCATGAAGGCAACAAGATTTAGACCCGGTAAAAACCGGGGATGGGACTATTTGTTAACGAAGGTTCCTGCCGGCAGAAAGCCGGCAATAGAAAAAAAAAGGCCCTTTTACGCAAAGGCCTTTTGGTTATCCCTGAGGAGGGTTCTTATGCTTCGGTTGGAAGTACACTTACGTACGACCTTCCGTCATGCTTTTTGCTGAACGCAACTTTCCCTGGAGTCAATGCAAACAGGGTATGATCCTTACCCAAACCCACATTCAATCCGGGATGATGCTTGGTCCCCCGCTGTCTGACGATGATGTTACCGGCGATAACCGCCTCTCCACCAAATTTTTTCACTCCAAGACGCTTGCTTTCTGATTCTCTGCCGTTTTTGGAACTACCTACACCTTTTTTATGTGCCATAACTTTAGTTGTTTTTCGTGTGTCCTGATCGGATCCTTACAGTACGATATCTTCAATTAAAATCTTCGTGTATTGCTGACGGTGACCGTTTTTCTTTTTGTATCCCTTTCGCCGCTTCTTCTTGAAAACAATCACTTTGTCTCCTTTTACGTGATCGAGGATTTTCCCCGATACCTTGGCTCCTTCCAATAAAGGTGCGCCTACCGATACGGTACCGTTGTCGTCTGCCAAAAGCACCTGATCGAATTCTACGGAAGCGTCAACCTCACCTTGCATTTTTGGTGCAAAGATCTGCTGCTCTTTTGTTACTTTGAACTGCTTACCGGATATGTTTACTATTGCGTACATAATGGTTTGATAGATTACAATTATCAAAATTGAGGTGCAAATATACGAAAAAAATACATATAGATAAAAAAGTAGGCAAGTATTAATTTACGAATCGGTCCGAAGGCAGCCGATCATCCCAAAAATAAGGAAACAGATGCATTTTTTGGGGTATGTTTTCCGAATTTTCTTCTATAAAGAAACTAAATAGACGCTATTAAATTGATTTTCAATATCTTGGAAGCACACAAAGCGGAAAAACGGAAACTATTTCTTGACCAATGGTCAAAAAACCGACTTCTTTTGGGCTTTTCTGCGGGGAATCAAATTAATTCAAAAAAGTTACATCGCCCTATCCGGCCATTATTAATTAAAGTTATTATTTATATTTAGTAACTTATTTTACGATATTATAGGTATTTATGACCCTTTGACCGACGGTCAATTTATTAAGCTTTCCGAGGAATTTGGGCTTTACTTTTTCGAATTTCTTGCCCATATTTGTTAAGGTATTGTTACCAAACCCAACGAAGCAAACCGAAACGTGAAGAAAAGGCCGCGAAGCCATTTGTATAAAATTTATTCAATTTATTAAACCATTTGGACTAATGAAGTCAGAACCTATTTTAGAACAGGGAGATAACAGCCGATTTGTCCTATTCCCCATTCAGCATGATGACATTTGGGAATACTACAAAAAGGCGGAAGCCAGCTTCTGGACTGCAGAGGAGATCGATCTGGGTCAAGACCTCAACGACTGGAAAAACCTTAGCGATAGCGAACGCCATTTTATTTCCCATGTACTCGCTTTTTTTGCTGCCAGTGACGGGATAGTGAACGAAAACCTTGCCGAGCATTTTGTATCCGAAGTACAATATACGGAAGCAAAATTTTTCTATGGCTTTCAAATTGCCATGGAGAACATCCACAGCGAGACGTATAGCCTACTTATCGACACCTATATCAAAAATCCGGAGGAACGGGACCGGCTTTTCAATGCCATCGAGCACCTGGATTGTGTGAAAAAGAAAGCCGAATGGGCCCTTCGATGGATCGATCAGGGGGACTTTCACGAGCGCCTGATTGCCTTTGCCGCAGTGGAAGGAATTTTCTTCTCCGGCTCATTTTGTTCCATTTTTTGGTTGAAAAAAAGAGGCCTGATGCCCGGTCTGACCTTTTCAAACGAATTGATCTCCCGGGACGAAGGACTGCATTGTGACTTTGCCTGTCATCTGTACACCCGCCACGTGGTAAACCGCTTGCCGGAGGAGACAATCATTGGCATCATCAAAGATGCGGTTGAAATCGAAAAAGAATTTGTGACCGACGCGTTACCGGTACGGTTAATCGGTATGAATGCCGAACTGATGTGTCAATACATCGAGTTCGTTGCCGACCGGTTGTTGCAGGAATTGGGATGTTCCAAGGTTTGGAATAGTACCAATCCGTTTGATTTCATGGACATGATATCCCTACAGGGAAAAACCAATTTCTTCGAAAAAAGGGTTGGGGATTATCAAAAAGCAGGCGTTATGAAAAACAAAGACGTCGCCAACGGTTCAGGGAAATTTTCTGTAGAAGAGGATTTTTAACCATTTTTTCACCAGTAAATAACCAATCAATATGTTAGTAATCAAAAGAGACGGGAGAAGAGAATCCGTGCGGTTTGATAAAATCACCACCCGGATAGAGAATCTTTGCTATGGCCTGGACGGCCGCTACATTCAGCCCATTGAAGTGGCTAAAAAAGTGATCGATGGGCTGTACGATGGGGTGACCACCACCGAATTGGACAACCTCGCTGCGGAGGTATGTGCCTCATTGACCGTCAAGCATCCGGAATACGCCGTTCTGGCCGCCAGAATCGCCATTTCCAATCTGCACAAAACCACCAGTCAGTCCTTCTCCAACACCATGAAGCGGCTGTATACCTACATCAATCCCAAAACCGATGAGAATGCTGCGCTGATTGCGCCCGACGTGTATGGAATTGTAAAAAAGCATGCCGCCAAACTGGACGAAGTAATCGACTACAGCCGGGATTTTGATTACGATTTTTTTGGTTTTAAGACCCTCGAACGAAGCTACCTGATCAAACTCGACGGGAAAGTGGTGGAACGACCCCAACACATGTTGATGCGGGTGTCCATTGGTATCCACAAAGAGGACATTGATGCGGCCATCGAAACCTACCACCTGCTTTCGCAGAAATGGTTTACCCATGCCACGCCAACCCTCTTTAATGCCGGTACACCCAAGCCGCAGCTGTCTTCCTGCTTTCTGTTGACCATGAAAGACGACAGCATTGACGGTATCTACGATACCCTGAAACAGTGTGCAAAAATCTCCCAGTCGGCCGGTGGTATCGGGCTTTCCATTCACAATGTACGGGCCAAAGGATCTTACATCCGAGGTACCAATGGCGTCTCCAATGGAATTGTACCCATGCTGCGAAATTTTGATATGACGGCGCGGTACGTGGACCAGGGCGGTGGAAAAAGGAAGGGTAGTTTTGCCATTTACCTGGAACCCTGGCATGCCGATATCAAGGATTTCCTCGACCTGAAGAAAAACCACGGCAAAGAAGAGCTCCGTGCCAGGGATTTGTTTTACGCCGTTTGGGTGTCGGACTTATTCATGAAACGCGTGGAAGCCAACGAAGACTGGTCGCTCTTTTGTCCGCATGAGGCCCCCGGTCTCGCCGAATGCCATGGGGAGGAATTTGAGAGGCTCTACGAAAAATACGAGAAAGAAGGCCGAGCCCGGGAAACCATCAAGGCCCAGGAGCTTTGGTTTGAAATCCTGGAGTCCCAAATCGAAACGGGAACTCCGTACATTCTTTACAAGGATGCAGCCAATGGAAAATCGAACCAGAAAAATCTGGGGACGATCAAATCTTCCAACCTGTGTACCGAAATCATGGAGTACACCTCCCCCGATGAAGTGGCCGTGTGCAACCTCGCCTCCATTGCTCTTCCTAAGTTTGTACGCATTGGAAAGGACGGTAAAAAATACTTCGACCACCAGAAGCTCTATGAGGTAACCAAGGTAGTGACTCGAAACCTAAATAAGGTAATCGACGTGAACTACTACCCGGTTCCGGAAGCCCGTAAATCCAATTTTAGGCACCGCCCCGTCGGGTTGGGTATTCAAGGACTGGCAGATGCATTTATTCTATTGCGCATGCCGTTCGATTCCGAAGAAGCGAAAGGCCTAAATGAAGATATTTTCGAAACCATCTACTTTGCCGCCATGGAAACCTCCATGGAACTGGCCAAACTCAATGGAACCTACGAGACCTACGAGGGATCCCCGGTTTCCCAAGGCTTGTTTCAGTTTGACCTTTGGGGCGTGACGCCAAAATCCGGCAGGTGGAACTGGGCGGAATTGAAACAGAAAGTGAACAAGTATGGCGTGCGCAATTCCCTCTTGGTAGCACCCATGCCTACGGCCTCCACTTCGCAGATTTTGGGCAACAACGAATGCTTTGAACCTTACACCTCCAATATCTACACCCGCCGTACACTCTCGGGTGAGTTTGTGGTGGTCAACAAACACTTGATGAAAGACCTGATCCGTCTCGGCCTGTGGAACGACAGCATGAAAAACCGGCTAATCGGTGCCAACGGATCCGTTCAACATATTCCGGAAATCCCACAACACCTCAAAGACCTGTACAAGACCGTCTGGGAAATTTCTCAGAAAGTCATCATTGACATGGCGGCTGACCGGGGAGCCTATGTCTGCCAGTCGCAGAGCATGAACCTGTTCCTTCAGGAACCCAACTTTGGGAAGTTGACATCCATGCATTTTTATGCCTGGAAAAAGGGACTAAAAACCGGCATCTATTACCTGCGGTCCAAAGCCGCCAGTAGTGCCATACAGTTTACCGTGGACAAATCCCAGCTGGATAAAAAGCCAGTAGATGCGGCGGAAGCGGCCCCCGATGCCAAAAAGCAGCAACAGGACGCCATCGCCTGTTCGCTTGACAATCCGGACGATTGTGAAATGTGCGGGAGCTAAACACCCCTTCCTCTGCCACTACAAAGAGCAACCGTTGCGATGCATCGGTTGCTTTTTTTACCCCAATTTTTAGCACCACCTCCCGTCGCCCCTCTGTAGCAAACCCAGGGAGTTCGCGTTCATTCCTGCGAGCGATTCCCCACCCGATTCGGAACATTATCGAAATTCCGTAAGAGCCATAGATTTTTTCAATGGGAATAAATTTTTCATAATTACTAAAATTGGTATCTTGGATGTGTAAAGAGTGAATCAATTACTATATACTTATGGAAAACAGCACAAACCCAAACGCAAAATTATCGGACCTCAATGACAGCGCGGCAAAATGTCCCTTTCATGGAGGGGCACTCAAGCAGAGTGCAGGCGGAGGCACCAGAAACAGGGACTGGTGGCCCAATCAATTAAAGCTAAACATCCTGCGGCAACATTCCGCACTGTCCAACCCCATGGGCGAGGGATTTGATTACGCCAAGGAATTTGAATCTTTGGATCTGGCAGCCGTTAAAAAAGATTTAGAAGAGGCGTTGACGACCTCCCAGGACTGGTGGCCGGCGGACTACGGCCATTATGGCCCTTTTATCATCCGCATGGCCTGGCACAGTGCCGGTACCTACCGGATTTCTGACGGCCGTGGCGGGGGCGGAACGGGCTCTCAGCGCTTTGCCCCGCTGAACAGTTGGCCCGACAATGCCAACCTGGACAAGGCGCGTTTGCTCCTTTGGCCGGTCAAGCAAAAATACGGAAAGAAAATTTCCTGGGCCGATTTGATGATCCTGGCTGGCAACGTGGCTCTGGAATCCATGGGATTCGAAACCTACGGTTTTGCTGGCGGTCGGGAAGACATCTGGGAACCCGAAGAGGACGTGTACTGGGGATCCGAAGCCGAATGGCTGGGAGACAAACGCTACACCGGTGACCGGGAATTGGAAAATCCGCTCGGAGCAGTACAGATGGGCCTTATCTACGTAAACCCGGAAGGACCCAACGGTACGCCCGATCCAGTGGCATCGGCGAGGGACATCCGCGAAACCTTCGGGCGAATGGCCATGAACGACTACGAAACCGTCGCACTCATCGCAGGCGGTCATACCTTTGGTAAAACCCACGGTGCCGGAGACCCCACCAAATACGTTGGGCCCGAGCCAGCTGCTGCCGGTATCGAGGAGATGGGACTGGGATGGAAAACTACCCTGGGATCCGGAAATGGAAACAACACCATCACCAGTGGTCTGGAAGGGGCCTGGACGACTACTCCTACCAAATGGAGCAATAACTATTTCGAAAACCTATTTGGCTACGAGTGGGAACTGTACAAAAGCCCCGCAGGGGCCAATCAATGGCGTCCAAAAGACGGGGCAGGTGCAGGTACCGTGCCCGATCCGCACGATCCTTCCAAGAGTCACGCTCCGTTTATGCTGACAACCGATTTGGCACTCCGCATGGATCCGGAATACGAAAAAATCTCCCGGCACTTTTACGAAAACCCGGATGAGTTTGCGGATGCTTTTGCCAAGGCCTGGTTCAAGCTTACCCATAGGGACATGGGGCCACGTGCCCGGTACCTGGGACCCGAAGTACCACAGGAGGAACTCATCTGGCAAGACCCGGTTCCTGCCGTGGACCACGAACTGATAGATAGTTCCGATATTGCCGACCTGAAGACACAAATTCTTGCTACTGGATTGTCGGTATCGGAATTGGTAGGTACTGCCTGGGCTGCTGCCTCCACTTTCCGGGGATCGGATAAAAGAGGCGGAGCAAACGGCGGGCGGATACGACTCGCTCCCCAAAAAGACTGGGAGGCGAACAATCCCAAACAGCTCGCCAAGGTGTTGGACAAATTGGAGGGGATTCAAGAAACGTTTAACGGATCCCAGTCAGGTAACAAAAAAGTGTCCCTTGCCGATCTGATCGTTTTGGGAGGATGTGCTGCCATCGAGAAAGCTGCCAAGGATGCCGGGAAAGACGTGACGGTACCATTTACTCCTGGCCGAACCGATGCAAGCCAAGAGCAGACCGATGTAGAGTCTTTTGCCATTCTCGAGCCAGCAGCCGATGGATTCCGCAATTACCAAAACGAGCAACACATGGTGGCCGCCGAGGAAATGTTGGTAGATAGATCGCAATTAATGGGCCTGACCGCTCCCGAAATGACCGTTTTGGTCGGTGGTATGCGGGCCTTGAATACGAATTTTGACCAATCCGCCCACGGGGTATTCACCAAACGCCCGGGCCAGCTGACCAACGATTTCTTTGTCAACCTATTGGACATGGGTATCAGTTGGAAAGCTCTGGACGATTCCGACAAGGTATTCGAAGGGAAGGACCGAAAAACCGGCGAACGCAAGTGGACCGGAACCCGGGTGGACCTTATCTTTGGCTCCAACTCGGAGTTGCGTGCGCTGGCCGAAGTATACGGCTGCAGCGACGGCGAGGAAAAATTCGTCAAGGACTTCATCGCAGCATGGGATAAAGTCATGAACCTGGACCGTTTTGAATTGAAAGACTAACCCTCTTTTGATACCGTTTTTTTACAAGTAAAGGTGACCTGAATTCAGGTCACTTTTTTTTAGGCCAATGCCTTGCTGGCAAGAAGGGTTTTTCGTCTAGTAGCTCAACCCTTCCTGGTAGTGAAACAAGGCATACCCTTCGCCCTCCAGAAAGCCCGGTACATCCTCGAGGTTGTCTGTTACCGCCTGATTGGAAACAGGGGTGGAAAAAGGCATTTTACCTGCCGGAGCAAAAGCCCCGGTAATCACCTCAAATAGTGCCTGAGGAGTCGTTCCGAAGGTAGCTAAAACGGCGAGGGTATTTCCTTTATCCGCATCGTCGTAGATTTCATCGATCACCCAGGGATTGGAATAATCCATCACCAGAATGGTGGGTACCTGGGAGGCTATACTTCGCACATGTGCCACGTCGATATTGTTTTCAGATAGGGACAGCGAGATCGGTTCTCCCGTAGCATTGAACAGCGAGAGGGAGGGGATTACCCATTGCACGGCCAGATCGGCTTCTTCCGGGCTTTGTACCAGCTCCAGATCTGGAATACCCGGCAGCTCTTTCCATACAAATTTATCTCCTCTCGGATCGCTCTGAGCACTTCCCTGGATGGTTTCAAAATAGATCTTTTTCCGGGCGTCCACTGGCAGGCTGTTTTCCTCGTTTCGCAGCAATACGATGGATTTCCTCAGCGCTTCGGCCGCCCTCGTTCGAAATTCCTCATTTCCAACGATTATGTCCGCTTCTTGCGGATCAACATAGGGATTTTCAAAAATCCCCAACTGGAATTTTTCGATCAGCAAGCGCAAGACCGATGCATCAATCAATGCAGGGTCTACCATCCCATTTTCCACCACGGCAATCAGGTCGGATGGGTCGGATATCCCGGAAATGATGTTCGAACCGGCTTCAAGTGCCTTCTTGTACCGCTCGTGCAGGGACAGGTCCTCCACTCCCCAAACCATGCGGGTGAGTGGCCCGGTATCGGTGTTGACGATTCCGGAAAAGCCCAGCTCTCCCCGAAGCAAATCCGTAATTACGGCCTTATTGTACGAGTAGCCTACTTCTTCAAATTCCGTTCCCACTGGCATGGAGTAATACGGCATGATCGCCGAGGTACCTGCATCAATGGCCGCGCGAAAAGGCAGTAGATTCTCGTAAAACCTTCCCCCCGGGAATACTTGTTCCTTTCCCCATTCAAAATGCGAATCCTGCCCGCCTTTTCCCGAACCTCCACCCGGAAAATGTTTCATGGTCAAAGCAATGGATTTAGTGTTCAGTTGCTCGCCCTGAAACCCGATGACCACTTCCCGAATGATTTCTGCCACCCATTCCGGGTCCTCTCCAAAGGTTCCATTTACGCGGGACCAGCGGGGTTCGGTTGCCAGATCGGCCATGTACATATACCCCTTCCGTATGCCGGCAGCACGCCATTCCTGCCGGGAAATATCGGCAAATTCCTTGATCAATTCCAGGTCGCGGGTGGCAGACAGTCCCAATTCCCCAGGCCAGGCGGTAAAAACGGTCGCATTAAGCGCCGTACCTTCGGAGGCATTTCCCGAAATATGATTTCGGGGATTGGAAGTGATGATGGCCGGAATCCCCAAAGGTTCGGATTCACAAAGCTCCTGCAGGTGGTTGTTCCAGGTCGCAATAACCCCCGCAGGCTCGTTGAGACGCAGGATAAAATGACGGTTATGGAACGTTTGAATCCGTTGACTGGTACTGGTGGACGCGTTCATGCCACCAATAAAATTCGGCCTTCTGGCTCTTTCTTCCTCAGACTCTTTCACCTGCCCCTCGTCCAGATCGCTGGCCTGGTAGGCTCCTCCGGAGGCAGCGGCCTTCCTACTCCCCAACATGTTTAGCGTGTTGATGGACATAAACCCGGCTTTTTGCTCCAGTGACATTTGGGAGAGCAGATCCTGGCTTCGCTCTTCGGGGCTTAGACGCCAGTCTTCGTAGGGATCCAGGGTTCCGTTTTTGTTTAGGTCCTTAAACCGGTAGCCGTCGACTTCGATTAGCTCGAGGCTACGAAAACCAAGATCAGGCTGGGTATACTCGATTTTTTGCCCGCAGCCTCCAAGCAGTGCCGAAAGCAGAAAGGGTCCCGATAACCTAACGAATCGGCTGTCTACGGGAAAAATGGTCAAATGGCTTTTCAAGAGACCATGCATGAATGAATTCATAGGAATGGTGTTTGGTGATACGGTGGCAAAAATACCCCGTAACCACATCGCAGGCGTACCAACCGATAAGCTGGCACCTGTTTAGGACCTGATTTCTTGCTTGAATTCGCTCGGCGTGCAACCGGTTTCTTCCTTGAATAGCCGATTAAATGACGATTTGGAATTGAAGCCACAGGCGTAGCCAATGCCCAATATGGAATAATGGTCGTATGCCGGGTTCAACAACATCTTTTTGGCTTCCCGAATCCGATATTCGTTTACCAGTTTAAAAAAGTTTTTATTTTGGCCGCTGTTGATTACCTGAGACAACTTGTGCCGGGAAATATTCAGATCCGACGCCATTTGTTGGAGGCTGTACTCGGGGTTGAGGTAGGGTTTCGCTTCGGTCAGATATGCGAGCATGGCTTGGGTGACCTTTTCGATTTCCTCGCCAGTAATGGAAGACCCCGTGTATTTTTTACCTCCAAGAGGGGCTCCATTCGTTTCCGGCCGGATTGCGCCTTCCTCCGGCGTATAGATAACCGATTGATTGATCCCAAAAAAAACCATGATAAATACGAAAATGGTCAGGTTTACAGGAAGTAGGAAAAGGGAAGGAACTTCCAACTGCCACACTTTATGAAAAAAGAAGCGTGTGAAATCCACCATAAACAAGACAAGAAACAGGGAGAGCACCAACGCAAGCCAGCTCATGGAATTTGCCCGGGTATAGTTGGAAAAATGAAGGCGAATGTTTTTACGGTGTTTCAAAACCAACTTCAAACCAGATAGCCAATAATAGAACAGGGAGAGAATTAAGATCGCATAGTATACCTTATTGTAGACGTAAAGCGGGTTTTCCGATGAACTGGTAATGGGTACGGCTGGGGTTACCGACCGGTGAAGGGATACCAGTAAAAGCGGCAGCAGGTGAAGCAGTTGCCGGGGTTTAAGTCGAAAATCTTCTATGGTCAATGATTGCAAGTAAAAATAAAGTAGCGGACCAAACAGTAATAATACCGGGAAAATACCCGGTTTAAAATGGGTTACCACCTCAAAAGGAAGTAAAAGTGCCCCCAGAAACACGGCAATGATACCGAACCAAACTACTAAAAAAACAAAACTTACGTGCCTGGGGCGCTTGCTGATAAAAAGAAGCATCCCAAAAAGGGCTTGCACCAATCCGACTAAGGTAATACTTGTATACACGTTTTTTTTGCGGTAGTATGGCGGGAAAATGCAAAAAAGCAGTCTCTTAACCTCGTTTCGTCTAGACCTGCCAATTTTTTTGACCGGTGATTTTTTCTTTTTTCTTTTGGTAAATCTCGTTCAATTGCTTGGTGAATTCCTCCATCTCCTCTGCAACGGTTTGAATGTATCCAGAGTACTCTCTTAAATTGATTTCGTCAATTTTTTCTTCATTGCTGATAAGCTTTGTAAGTCCCAGCAGGTTGGTGACCGGCCTTCGCAAAATATGCGAAATATCGAACAGAATTTGCTCCATTGCCAACTCGTACTCGATATGACTGGTGATATCCTGGAAGCTGCCATACCATACCACGGTTCCATCAGCCTTTTTTTCAGGTCTTCCTTTTACCATGTGCCACCGGTGACCATCCGCCGCAGCCACACGGAATTCATGGTACCACAGTGAAAGGGATTCATAGGATTTCTCGTGGCTTTCTTTAAACGATCGAACATCATCCGGATGAATGACGCGGTAACCTGCATTGGGATCTTTCAACCATTCTTCCGGATCGATGGAGGGATAGAGCCGTTGGATACCTTCACTGATAAACTCAAATTTTTTTTTGCCAGAAGGTTTTCGAATCAACTGAAAAATCCCTCCAGGGATGTTGTCTGTTATTTTTTTTAGCTTTTCCGCGCTCAAGGCAATTTTACTTCGTTGCTGCAACATTTTTTTCCGCGTATTCAAAAAATCCATCGCTTTCTTCGCGAGAAGTTGCAGTGCCTTTTCCTGATTACTTGTAAGCTTTCTGGGTTTACTATCCAATACACATAAGGTTCCCAATACATTGCCACTTGGCGTTTCCAGCGGAGCGCCTGCATAAAACCGGATATTTGGATCTCCTGTTACGTACGGGTTGTCCCTGAAACGGGCGTCCTTTAGCGAATCGTTTACAACCAAGATTTCTTTTGGCTTGTGAAGCGCATGCTGGCAAAACGAATCTTCCCGGGCGGACTCCCGCTCTTCAAGTCCTTTGTTTGCTTTAAACCACTGACGTTTCTGATCGATCAGAGTAATCAGCGAAATCGGTGTGTCGCAAACCAGGGATGCGATTTCTGCCAATTCGTCTAACTCTTTCTCTGGTGGAGTATCAAGAATCTCGTACGCTTGTAATTCAGCCAACCTTTCTTCTTCCATGCTCATTCCTGCACATCATTTCTAGCTAGGGTAAAAGTTTAATCAGGTACTTCCGCTTAAAGCCGTGTTAATTCAATCCCCCACCTTTCCCAGGAAAAAGAGTAAACGTATGAAAACCTCGCATACCGGCCAGGCCACAGGGCTATGGGCTGCACCTAAGGAATAAAGGTATCAAATTTTGTTTAAATGGAGAAATCACCCGGTTTTATTGCATCGTCGTGTGCCTGATCCATTTTCCAGCGAGAACTTTGTTTTCTCAACCGCAGAAAGTGATTGCAAATGGGTTCAAATGCCCGGTGCCTTCCCATCATCCCTCTGCGTTAGCGGTAGCGCCACCACCTGCCGGCAAGCAGAACGGATTCGATCGCACTCCACCACTGCTCCATTGCAAGTGAGCGCGAGAGGTACTGTACCCCGCAGGTTTACGGATTGCAATAATCACAATACATGGGGTCCTCTGCATCCTTGTCGCATATTTTTTCCGTTTTGCTAAAGCCACATTTGACGCAGCCGTAAACCCTTGCCTGTGGCGAGCGGGTGGGTCTACCGCAGAGGGAACAGGGCATCCCCGGTTGCACCCCCCTGATTCCAAACCCCGGGCTGTTGCATTTTTCGCATTGCACCAGGACTCTTTTTAACAGCTCGTCCGTGGCTTCGCCGATAACCTTCATGCGCATGGGGTTGTACAAGGCGCGCATATCGGTTTCCACAAAGGCCTGTCCAGAGCGAGCCAAAAACATCCGGAATGTTGCCAGCAATTCCTGCTGCTCGCAAATCCCCTTGCAAACCGTATCGATCGCTCCCCGACGCTCCCGCAGGATCAGCCCATGAGAGGGGAAATGCGCCTCCCGGGCAAATTCAAGGAGTTCCGCCTCCGTTTTACAGTATCGGGAACCGAAATTCGTTTCCGCACTCAATTTCCTACCCACGATCTCAAGCCCCTGTCGTTTGTCGAGCAACATAATAAGCTCCTCGTTGCCCGGTAGAAAATAATAAGTCGGGTGCGCTCCAAATGAACCCTCACTGGCGATCGCAAGATCTACACCCGAGTAACTCATGGCCAACTCACATTTCTTTCGTGCGGTCGCGAGGGGGCCTTCCTTTCGCTCCACTTCTCCGGAAAACGTTCCCAGCAAGTCGGTGTCTAATTCCAAACAAACAAAAGGTAGCACCCCCAGTTGGGAGGCTACCTTTGGCCCAATCAGGGTTTCTTTCCCGTGCTTCGTAGCAATGACCAGCCGTCTACCCGCAAAAAAATCCCTGGCATTCATTTTTCAGTATAGCTACCGCAATCACAGGGCTTCCCATTGTAGGTTGCCCCGATACCGGTGGGTAACCTTACCTCCATTGTCCAGGGCCAACAGGAATATCCAAGTGTTGTCACAAAGATCTCGTACGGCGCGGTGTTTTTCCAGAATGGCATTCATGGCCTCAATCGGAGCCTCGATCACCACATTGAGGCGTAGCGGTTCGTGCTGGTACCGGGTGCCATCGTGTACCGACTGCATGGGCAGTCCCACCCGCAAATCGCCGGAATACCCTTCCAGCACACCCAATCCAGCAGTGACGTTGTGCAGGGTTTTGTTTCCGGACCCGAAATTCAGGTTGTCGACCGTTGAGCCGTAATATTGCAGGTTTATCCAGCTGGTAACCACCATGGGCGCTGTCATGATCAATTCAAGTATCGAAAAATCAGCATCTTTTTTCCAATCGTACGAATGCAGGAACGATTGTCCACCAAAATTCAGCTTTTTAGTCCGCTCGCGGGGTGCTACCACAAAGGCCGAACAGCCCGCAAGTCCCCATTCCGGGCGAA
This sequence comes from Cyclobacterium xiamenense, assembly GCF_009467825.1. GTDB lineage: Bacteria > Bacteroidota > Bacteroidia > Cytophagales > Cyclobacteriaceae > Cyclobacterium > Cyclobacterium xiamenense. Next base: position 61,073 of record NZ_WIOK01000015.1, read on the forward strand.
CCTGGGACCAGTCCTTACTGCGCGAAATAAGGGCCTGATCCTGGTTTTCCGTAATGGCCATTCTCAGTGCTCGCTCTGCACGCGCTCCCCGAGCAGCTTTTGCCAGTGAACGCTTGAGGTCCCCAAATTCTCCGATATGAGAGAGGGGTACCTCCTGCTCATTGAATATGCGAACCTCATCGGTGGTGGTATCGTGCAGGCAGGCCAGAAATACCGTATCCTCCGGGATGGATAGGTTCGCCTCGACTAGCTGCTTGCGAACTTCTTTATCGTTTAGCACGGCAGCAGCCACCTTGGCATTTGCTTCTCCGGAATGCCCTCCACAGGCGCCGCAGTCAAGCCCGGTGGCATGGGGATTATTCACGGATGTCGACCCATGCCCAACAATCAGCACGAAAGGGGCAAAATTTTCGGTGAGCGACATGGCGTTCAGCGCGTTTTTCGCCAGTTGAGTGCGTTGTTCCAGCGGTATTCCGACCGATAGGTCGGCATGATTGCCTACCTCCAGGGAAATGCTCTTTTGCTTCGCTTCCTTCCGGTCCAATCCGGCCCCATCGGGGTGGGGAACGGGTCGGGTAATACCGAAGGAGTCGGTAAATAGCTTGGGCAGGTAGGACAGACCCATGGGGCTGACAAAGCTAAAACAGGTAATAGCGCCGGATTTAAAGGATTTCCATACCTGCTTTAACTGATGGCGTAGCACCCGATTGCTGTGGGCCCGCTTGTTCGTAGCTGCATCCGGAATTTCTTCCAAAATAGTCGGCCCTGTGGGAATCAGTACCGGACATTGCGCTTCACCTGTGCTGTGAGCGAGCGGCACAAATTGGATCGGAAACGCAAAAAACCCTGCAAATCCAATCGTTTCTACCTCCGAATCTGTCTGCTCCAGATTGCGCCGATATACTTCCGAACGTACGTCAATACAAAATATGGCCTGCGCTTTCGGACGGGTTGGTTTTGCCATTTCGTTCGCCGGTGCCCGCTGAAATTTTTCGATGAGTGCCCGTTGGGCAGCCAGATCAAAGGCTTCCTGCAAAACAAGCAGGTCAGAAAGCTCCTCACTTAGCTCGGTATCTTGGTTTGCCTCGACAAGCCGTTTCTTTGCCGTCAGCCACGAAAAGCGGAGTTGCGGTCCATCCAGGCATTCGAGCAAGCAGGCTTCCCAGCAAAGGAGCACCGATAAAAATTCCAGGGATACGGCTCCTTTTTTACCGTACAATTCCTTGTCCCAATCCAGCCGCGCCGCATAGGCCGACCAGCCGCCTACCCGAAGCAGCAGTCGATGCAGGTAAAGGGGAAGAGCGGACTCCGGCACATCGAGTACCTCCAATGCCTTTTGGGCTGCCTGCAGGCGGTCCGCTGGCAAGGCTTCGACCGCTTTTCGAAATCCTTTTAAACCGGTAATTTCAGTTGTTAAATCCACTGTGGCTTCTTCTCTCCAGGCTTTAAAGAGCCCGATTTGGGGGTTGGAAGCCTTCCACAGCGCCTGTCCTTTATCAAAATAGGAAGCAGCCCAGGTAGAAATTCTGCCCGTCACAAAACGGTTCCAATCTTGCTTTGTAACCTGGGTAGCTACATCGCTATACGTGGCAATGGTGGCCGTACCTACGCCTGCATCCTCCTTTGTCTCCAGGGACTGAATAAAGGCATCTACATCCCTGCCGTTACCGGCCTTTTTCATCAGTGCCTCTCCCAGGTCCTTCCGGGAAATGATTCCCTCCCGAATTTTGTTCCGATAAAACGAAACGGGAAGGGTCGTTTGAATGCCACCAACGGTAGCCAACTGCTGAGCCACCGTTTCAAAATTTTTATCGGTAAGTCCCAGGTAAGGGTTCACCGCAACAAAATTCTCCAGAGGCCATACCGGTGCAATTTTCTTGCAGGCCGTCTGCAGCGTGGTTGTAAGCGTGATCTTTTTTCTTTCCTTGGGTAGTAGTAATACTTGATCTTCCATTTTTTTAATCAGCGATTGGTTGTTCCTGAAAATGTCTAAGGCTATTTGGGAGGGGTTAGTTATTGTTTTTTTTGTTGGCGGTTACCGATTGGGCATTTGCCGTGGCAGGTGCAGCGAGAACTTGCCTGCTTTGCGGGGAAAGTAAATGCAAGGCATGAATCATTCGGTCAAACCATGCATTGGCGTAAAATCCGTTTCGGACGTGAACGGCCATGGCCTGGTATGAGGGCTTATTGGAAAGTTGGGGCGCTATCATCTGAAAAAAGACGACCAAAGCAAAGCCCGACAGCACCAGACCGGCAACCAGTAGCTTGCCGTATCCCAACACGGCCGTTTCCGGAACCTGCGTTCCAAGGAGGTAATGCGTAGCAGATTCCAATGCAAAAAATGCCGTGGTAACCGTAAGCGCCATAAGGAACGCTTGTGCCAATAACCGCGTATCCCAGGCGCGGGCAATGGCAGCTGTGAAGAGGCGGGCCAGGCCCATGACGATGACTGCACCAATTAACACAAGCGCCAGGTCGTTTTGCGGATCAATTCCCCAAACAAATGCAAACCCGGCGTACAAAAGCAATGCCGACACGATACCCGAAACCACCTTCAGTGGACTGAGCGGACTGGTTTGGTCGGCAACTTTCGCTGCACGGACCAGGTCAATCTGGCTTCCGGAAGAGAGAAATGCGTGCGCTTTGTAAAAAGAATGGGCTACCAGATGCAATAAGGCAGCTGGATAAACGCCCATTCCACAAACCATCAAACTAAATCCCATGTGTCCTACACTGGAGTAGCCCAGGGCCGTCTTAATGGACGGTTGGGTCAGGTAAGCAACCGAGGCAAAAAGTGCTGTAAATCCACCCAACCCCATGAGTAACAGGGGAGCGATCGTACCGGCATCCATCACAAAAGCCATGCGGATAATTAGGAACGGACCCGCATTTAACAGGCCTGCATGCAACAGAGCGGATACCGGAGTAGGGGTCTCCATCACTTCTATCAACCATCCGTGTGTAGGAAATTGGGCGGACTTAAGAATCGCAGCAACGGCTAAAAACAGGGCCGCAAGCTCTACCGTATGGGGGACATCTCCAGAAGAAACGGCCGCTTGCACACCCAAAAACAGCTGCTCTAGATTCCCTGACCCGTATTGGGTATACAGCAAGACCCCTGCAACCAACAGGCTGGCATCCCCCAGTCTTGCCAGAATAAATTTCTTTTTGGCGGCAATTTGCGCACCCGGTCGTTCGGGATAAAAGACCAGCAGACGGTGCAGGGAAATACTGGTCAATACCCAGGCAATAAACAGCAAGCCGATATTGCCCGAAAGCACCAGCAATTGCACGGAAGCGATCGTGGCAGCCAGTTTCCCCATAAATGCTCCCTGTCGGGAATCCCCGTCCAGGTAATTCTTACTAAACTTAATAATGATAAAACCTAAAAGAGCGATCATTCCCAGCATCAGCAAGCTGAGCGCATCCAGCCGAATGCTGAACCCAACGCCACCGATGCCCAACAATCCGGATTCCAACAGCCCATGCTTTGCAACGAAAATGCCACAGAATCCTGCGATCAAGAGGCTGGCGACAGACGCCACGCCACTCAAAAGGATGACTTGATTGGGCCTGCATCCCGGCTGAAACCAGGAAGCGACGGCTGTCGCTACAAATACCAGAGGTGAGAGAAGTGCAATCAGGGGCAGTAAATTTTCAATCATGGAACTTTTCGTTTTTTACCAGTCAAATTGATCCTTAGATGGAATAATTGCATTCCTGCAAAATTTTCCACGATGCAAATTTGAAAAAAATAATCCATAAGTTTTCATTTCGATTTAGTATGAAATACATAAATTATTTTAATAAATGTCGCGGGGTTTTCCTCTGGAAGGTCCTTTGAATTGGTATCCGGAGAAAAGCCCATCTGATCGACTGGAAGGTATGAAACCGAACGGTGGGAAGAATACCTACCGTCCTGGTAGTTACTTTTTCATTCCAGCCCGATCCCAAAAATCCGGTGAGCTGGGCCTGAGGTCGTCTCGTAGCTTGCGTTGGTGGTGAGGGGTTTGTCGATTGCTCCTTGTCAGACCATTACAAGCAATGGACGAGTTGAGAAAAAATCCCTAACAGCCAATACTATCCCGCATCGTACCTAATTCCCACATCTTCTCTGCGAATTCATGCATTAGCTCGGGTTTTAGAAAACAACCACCAACAACGAAACATTTGTTGGAAACGTACACTGGAGGATCACCAAGATGACGGTACGGATACGTTTCGGAACGTTTGGTGAATTCGCCAACTTCATGGCCGAAGCCTCAACGGGTCGGAACCAGGTTTTTGGTGTCACCAGTATGGCCGACGGGGACCGCGCGAAAGCCCTAATTTGGGACCTCGACGGCTTAGGCCTGGATGGACAAGTTACCGCGCGCTGTACAGCAAGTCTAGTTTCGGCCGCTCAACGATCACCCAAAACGGGCTGCCCGGTGACGGAAGCTCCACTATGCCCTTCTCAGGAACGTAGCCAAAAAACCGTTTGTCAGCTTTTTACCCTACCCGCATCGGGGAATTATGGACCCGACCCAAAGCCTGCTTTCACCCAACGCAGAAAATCCGTTCCCGGCTTCCGGTAGTTTACCGGATCATTCGCTGGGAAGCAAGGAAAGCACCAGTTGCTGTATCTTTGGATCGCTTTCGGGGCTGAGGGTAAAAAACACCTCGACCGTTTCTTGATCTCCTTCCATTGGAAAACTACCTCTGAGTTGGTTTTCCGGCTCCATGGTCCCGATTTCCCGAATCGTACCCGCTTCTTCCAGCATGGCTTCGATCTCCTTCCTGCGGTTTTCACGGGAGCGATCCAGGAAGAAATTTTCCGCAAAAATTTCGCTCTCCAACTCCTGCCCTCCCTGCTGTATCCATTCGACCAACTGGGCCTGCCGATGGGCTAGAATGGCAGAAACGGGGAGTTGTCGGGGTTGCAGGGCAAGGGTTTCGAAAAGCAATTCCCCGATTGCTGCATAGGGCCAGGGGCTGGTATACGTGAGATTGCCAAATGCCATTAGCCCCACCCCGTATTCGGGAAAAAACTGGTAATTGCTACCAAAACCCGGCAATGCCCCTCCGTGACCGACCTGTCGTAAACCATTGCAAAATTCGGTACTTCGCAGGCCATACCCATAGCCGGAAAGCTGTGGACAGGGCTTCCCGCTAAAATCCGTCCCGTTTGCATTCAAACGAGCAAATTGGGGCGTTTGCATCGCCCGAACTGAGCTTCTACGTATGGGTCCGTTTTCCGCATCATTTCGGGGAGGCCAGGCGGATAGGTGGAAACCGATATACTTACTAAAGTCTTCGATAGAAGTAATCAATCCCCCCATCGCTCCGTAGGAGCCATCATGTAACATGGGTTCCTGCTTCCAGCTTTCGTCTTCCCAGCGGTAACCGATGACCAGTTGCCCGGCAGGAACCCGGTCGTATTCCCAGTAGGTGTGCTCCATACCCAGCGGTACAAAAATATGTTGTCGAATATACTCCTGGTAAGACATCCCCGATACCTGAGAGACGATTTTTCCCAACATTGCATAGCCCGTGTTGCTGTATTCATAGGTATAGGCGGGAACATTGGAAAAGGAAATGCCTTCGCTAACCAGGTCTTGCAAGTATTGGTCCGGCTCGTCCAGCTGCCGGTCTCCCCATGGATTGTCCTCCGGAAAGCCGGCCGTCATGGTCAACAGGTTTTCGATGGTAATTGCCGGCGCATCCTTGCTGAGGTAGCGCATGGAGGCCATTTCGGGAATGTACCGGGATGCCGGGTCGGACAAGGACAAGCGGCCTTCCTCCATTAGTTTTAAAATAGCCATGGCCGTAAAACTCTTGGTCATGGAGGCAATCCGGAAAGCAGCGGAAGTCGATGCGGGAACGTTCTGCTCAATATTGATCAACCCGGTACTCCCTGAAATCAGCAACTCCTCATCCACCACCAGACCGTAGGCTACTCCCGGAATGTTTCGTTCCCGGGCATGGTCTTCGATAAGCTGCTGCAGCCTGGGCGCAATGCTTCGGATCTTTTCCTTGCGCTCGTCGCCAATGAATACGGGTGGCTGGTACGATTCGGAATAAGTGGATTCCGCCTGCAGCGGGGCAACATCTACTGATTCCTTGCTGCCGCAGGACCATAGTGTGGCGCTCAGGTAGGAACAAAGGAGAAATTGAGTTGTATTTTTCATAGGTTAGTGGATGGGGTTGGTTTACGCGTAATGGCATTAAAGTAGGTGCTGAAGAATCACTGCATACTACATCGATGCCCGCTCTTTGGAGAAGTAGTCGATGATAAGTTACGAAAGGCCAAAAACCGACAGGGCTAACCCAACGGCATGAAAATGGGGGTTTTTGCTCCAGACAAAGGCAGCGATCGTTGCGATGAAACAGGCAAAACTGATCGCCAGGGAAGTGGGGTACAGCACCCGGGCAATCCGCCCTCAGTCCTCTGCGGCTTTATGAATCGCATCCAGTAAGCTTCCTTCCTCCTTGGTGTCGTTGCCCAATTCCCAGAACATGATACCGCCCAGTCCCTTTTCCCGCACGTATTCGGTCTTGAGCCGCACAGAAACGGTATCGTCGTAGGAGACCATCAGGCTATCGTCCGCATTGTACATAAAAGGTGCTTTGGCGCGCTCATCCCAATACCGTTGAAAGCGGCTGTCCGGTTCGTACTGTTCCCGAATCTGATTGTAGGCCAACCAGCCGATATGGATTCCGCCAGCCAGCTGATACAGCCCGTTGTTTTCCGGCGGAACACCTTTCCACACCCTTCCGTAGAACGCACTTCCGATGACGATCTGCTTGGGATCAACCCCTTCATCTAGGAGGAAATTTACAATTTTTTCGGCCGAACGCGGATCGGGGTCTTTGCTTGCCCCCGATTGGTACAAGCTATCCAACCGGGCATGAAACGGTGTGCCCGCAATGGCTTCACTTTTCACATCCCCCAAGGGGGTATGATGCCCGGTGTACCTGGAGACACCGGATACCTGGTCATAAGTCATCACGTTGGTGTAATCTGCATAGTCCATGACCTCGTTTACCTCGATGTGGTCGTAGTAGCGCTTCCAACCCGCCGAGGCGAAGGTTAGCAATTTTGGTTCATCGAATTTGTCCAGCATCTCGCGCAGGCCTTTCATCAAAGCGGTGAAATTTTGCGTGTCTTCTTCCCGTGCCTTGGTACCGGCACCCGATATGCCCGGATACTCCCAGTCCATATCCATTCCGTCCAGTTGATAGGCATCAATAAACGCGGCCGCACTTGCAATGAATTTTGACCGACTCGCCTCCGTCAGGGCCATGTCCGAAAATCCATCTGCACCCCAGCCTCCACAGGCAATCATTACCTTCAGATCGGGGTTCCGCTCCTTTTGTCGGACCAGCGCTTCTAATTTTGGACCCGCTTCCTCGGGATTGCTAAACTTCATTTCTCCATCTATCACATGGGTGAAGGAGTAAATAATATGGGTGAGCTTTTCGACGGGCAGCTCCTCTGGTTTGTAATCACGCTCTGGCACGTAGTAGGCCATCACCACTGGAGCGTTGGGAGTGACATCGGCATTTGTAGCAGATTGTTGGTCTGACTCTTGCGAGCAGCCAACTAATAAAAGCAAGAGGTAGGTTTTCCAGTTAAATAGCATGGTTGTTAGTCTGAATATTTGGTAAGGGAATGTACGATCAATTTACTCCGCTGAAAAACCAAAATTATCACGAGTACGGAAACAATACGCAAAAAATTCAAAAAAGTAATCGGTGAGGAGAAACAAGATGTATTTTCATTCGAGAGAATTTAAATGGGACCAGTACATTCTTTAACCTATTCCAACGCCTCCCATTCTTCTTTTGTCGCGGGGCCTTTTTGGTGCTCCAGCATCATTTTCCAGGTCCCCTCTTTTACCAAGAGCCCATCAAAATGGATGTAATACCCACCCTTTTCGCCATTCGCTTCGAAGGAATAGTAGAAAATTCCGCTCTCAAAGGCAGTAGTGGGATCGCCCATTCGTTTGCTAAATCGAAAGGCCACGGACGATTTGCGTAATCCGGCACGGGTATCCTCAATGTCTTTTTTCCAGCCGGCAAGGGCCTTCGTGATCGGGTACGCGAGTCCTCTCGGGTCGGACACCAAGACCGCCTTTTCATGAAACGTAGCTGCGTAGCCTTCAAAGTCACCCTCTTCGATGGTTCGAGACACTTCGTTCCAGAATGCGTCTAATTCGGCCAATCGGCTGGCATCTGGGGTGTTGCCAGCTTGTGAAAATACATTTAGTGTGCAGAATAGAAAAAAAACGGACAGGCCAGCTTTTACAGTCGTCATGGATGTAGGATTACGTGTTCTGTATGGATATTTTTTTAATCTTCAGAGAGTTGCATGTTGACTTCCAAAATCGGTTTTACGGAACCGATGCAAGTACCCCGGTGGTAATACCACAATTTACTACTTCTTTTTGTTTTTTAGAAAGTTTTATTTTCCGGTCGTCAGCGCATGTTCATTTTTTTTGCGTTCTTCACACCATCCAACGGAGCTGGCTTCTCAAAACCCGCGTATTGATCTTCGTGTTTGTATTCCGGCTTTGCTCCCGAAACGAAAAAGCACATAAAATGAAAATTTTAGTAATTAATTGTGAACCATCGATTCCTTTGAAGCCTGCATTATCTTTTGCAAGAAATTGTATTATTCATTAGAAATACCGATTTTTAACAAGACCCGTTAGTTACAAGGAATCGTTCATTTCCTCCCTCGCCATGAAATACCTTGAATTGTTCCTACTTCTTTTCGTGTTTCTTGGATTGGGAATAGCCCCGTTGTACCCGGTGATCGGGATCGCGTATGTTCCCTCTCCCGTCGAAGGTATACGCACTCCGTTGACCGAGTATTTGGACAGCCAACGCTGTGGGCCGGGCCATCATTTGGGACACAAGTCGAAGTCAGCTTTTTACGACGTAAAATTGCGTTCTTTCGACTGCGAATACTATACGCAGGAGCTTGAAGAGCTGTACACGACCAATATCGACGATTTCGAGACCGTCGCCTACATCCTGGAGCAACTTAAATCGCTAGGCTGTTTGGAAACGGACCCGATGTTGAAAATGATCCAGGCGCAGTACGACTTGCTACAAGCGGCCATCAAACCCGAGGCTGAACGAGATCCGCTATCGAACAGCGAGGTGGATCAGGCAATACAGGAAGGCAACTATCACGAAGCTATTCGTCTCTTGAACGTGGCTATGGATGGGGAAACGGATGGGTTTAAAAAGGGAATGTATTCTTTCCAGATCGCTTCTATCCAATACAAGGAATTGGGACTTTTCGAGCAGGCGCGCAACAATGCCCGGCGGGCTGCTGAATTGGCAAGCGACTTTGGCAAAACGTACTTACTCCTGGGGGATATTTATTTAAAAATGAGCAGGAATTGTGGGGAGAGCTGGCAGGAACGCCTGGCAGTTCTCGCTGCAATTGAAAAATACGAACATGCACGGAACATCGATACCACCGTGGTAATTGAAGCCAACCGACGCATCTTGAACCTAAAGGGAAGCTTACCTCTGAGAGAGGATGGCTTCCAGCGTTCCGTTAATCCGGGTGATAAGGTTTTTGTACCTTGCGGCATCGATGAAACCATCACAGTTCGCTTTCAATAATTCCTGATGTCCTTTGTTTACGTTATCATCTTTTATCGTTCCTAACTAAGAACACGAGAAGTTGCTTTTCTAGGAGCGCGGCAAATCTAAAATGGAACAACTTAGGTTATGTCATTTGAAATTCCGAGGAAACAGATTTTGCGCACCATTTGATTGCTTTCGGTTAAAAAAAATCGGGCCAGCAACTGCAACATCGACCCTGCATTTGAATTTCAGAAAAACTCCTTGTTTACCAAATAAATATCCTATACGTATGAAAAATTCAAATGAATCGTGTATCATTATCGAATAATACCGGGTGAAATACCCGCGATTGACTAACTATAGATCTGCCGTACCCGACATGAATAAATCGACTTGTATTGCATTACTGATCGTATTTTCCGGTTGCTGGCAAACGAATCCGGCAACGTCGCTCCCTTCCCGGCCCAATATTCTGATCATCCTGGTCGATGACCTTGGTAAGGAATGGGTCAGCCAGTATGGTGCAGCGGATATTTCCACGCCGGCCATTGATGCCCTGGCCAAAAGCGGCATTACCTTTAGTAATGCGTATGCCATGCCCCAATGCACGCCAACCCGGGTCAGCTTATTGACCGGTCAGTATCCCTTCAGGCACGGTTGGGTAAATCATTGGGACGTTCCTCGCTGGGGTGGAGGAGCCCATTTTGACGAAACACGCTATCCCTCGCTGGGAAAGGAAATGAAAAAAGCAGGCTACGCTACCTGCATTGCCGGCAAGTGGCAAATCGATGATTTCCGGGTGGAACCCGATGCGCTCACAAAAAACGGGTTTGATGCCTATTGCATGTGGACGGGCTACGAAACGGGAGTAGCCGCAAGTGCCAATAGGTACCAGGACCCCTACCTGTACACAAAAGCAGGCAGTAAAACCCATACCGGAGCGTTTGGACCCGATGTGTTTAAACGATTCATTATCGATTTTATCCACAAAAACAAAGACAACCCCATGTTCATTTACTATCCCATGGTTCTCACCCACACGCCCTTCGTGAACACTCCCGATAGCAATGAAGCAGACAATCTGGGGAAGCACAAAGCCATGGTAGCCTATACCGATCGGATTACAGGCGAACTGGTAAAAGCGCTGGAAGATGCGGGGATCCGGGACAACACCCTCATTATCTGGACAACAGACAATGGTACTACCGGCGCAATTACCGGAACTCGAAATGGGTTTTCCGTAAAAGGTGGTAAGTCGAAAACCATCGAATCCGGCATCAATGTGCCTTTTCTGGTAAGCTGGCCCAAAAAAATTTCCGCAAATAGGGTTTCAGACGCGCTGATTGACTTTACGGATATTTTCCCTACCTGCCTGGAACTGGCAGGCATTCCCGAAAAGAAACAGCGGGATTCGGAGAATGAGCGATTTGAGATCGATGGCTTCTCCTTTCGGGATGTTTTGATCCACGGGGACCAATCTTCCCAGCGAAACTGGATTTTAGCCATGGGAGGTGGAAACAATGCCGCGCTTACAGAAAACGGCGTGGAAAATCAATACCTGTTTCGCGACCGCGTGGTTCGAAACAAACAGTACAAGTTGTACATCAATTCGGAACGGGAACCTGAAAAATTTATCGATTTACTAGCCGACCCGATGGAAACCACCAACTTACTCGACAGCCTGCATACCGAAGAAAGAAAGCGGCATTTCAAGCAGCTCCGTGAAATCATTCCTGCCTTCCCAGAAAAGGATAGCGACCCAAAATATACCCCAAATCCTCCCCAGGCCTGGGATGTACCGATAACGGAACAAAGCCAGGTATGGAAAAAGCAATAACCGAGACGGAAACGGACCCGTAACCGCTTGACAGCGTCCGCAGGAAGGACAATCCATAAACGAAAAAAACAATGATAAAAGCACTCCATTCACGGAAAAAGCCAAAAAAAATACGCTCGCTTTTTAAGCGGTACCTGCTGGTTTCTCCCCTGGCTTTGCTGTTTTTTGCCTGTGGAGACCCGGCTTCCTCCCGACTCAGCCTGCCAGCCCTGTCGGGAGAAATACAGGTTGACGGGCGAATAGACGAAAAAACCTGGGAACGCGCCTGGATTCTCGAGGGATTGATTTCCCCCTGGCCCGAGGAAAAAAATAATGACCAAACCACATTCAGAGCCTTTGTCTCTCCAACCCATTTCAATTTTTCCTTTGAGGTCCGGGACAATTCCCTGACAACGGTAGCCTTTCAAAACGAAGCATCCGTAGAAAAGGAAGATCGGGTGGAACTGTTTTTTTCCAGCGATACGACCCTCGCAAGGTACTATTGCATCGAAATCGACCCGAATGGAAACGTGCTCGATTATTCTGCGGCTTATTACCGCGAGTTTGACCCGACCTGGGATTTTACCAGCAAAGAGCTGGCTGCCAGGATCACCGATACCGGATACCTTGTTGAGGGGAAAATCTCCCTGGACGAACTGAGCGAACTGGGGATTTCCTTCCCCTTTTACCTTGGAATCTTTCGAGCCGACTTCAAACCTGCGCCCGACGAAACGGTTACCTGGTTTTCCTGGAAAAAACCAAACAGCCCAACGCCCGATTTTCACATCCCTTCGGCTTTTGGAGAAACGGTTCGAATGGAGTAAATTTCCTGCATGAGAACGATATTCCTTGCACTCGTTGCCGGCTGTCTCGCTTGCGCCTGCCAAACGGCAACCACCGACCCGGACCGGCCGATACAAGCTCCCCGGGGATACCTGAATGAAACCCTTCTGAATATCGCGTATGGATTGGGTAGCTTAGACTTGATCGAGTCCACTCCGGCAGTGCCGGAGAACCTGGAAGCGTTCACGGACATTCCCTACAAAACCATCGACGGGCTGGCGCTGCAGCTTGATATCTACCGGAAAAACGACTTGCAGGAACCGGCGCCCACCCTGATTTTTGTGCACGGCGGTGCCTGGAAAAAGGGCAAGCGGCAGGATTACCTCCCTTACCTGATCGATTATGCTGAAAAGGGCTACGTTACCGCCACCCTCTCCTACCGACTTTCTGGCGTAGCAACGTTTCCTGCCGCCGCACAGGATGTGAACTGCGGCATTAAGTGGATCAAACAACATGCGGACGCGTACGGCATTGATCCCGATCGGTTGGCACTCATTGGCGGATCTGCAGGCGGGCATCTGTCCCTTTTGCTTGGCTACGGAGGTGAGGAGCCATTGTTTAACCGGGATTGCGAGCAGGGCCCGGACAGCAGGGTGAAAGCGATTGTGGATTTATACGGCCCGGTAGATCTGACAACTCCCTACGCTATTTCCACCGAACAGGTGCAACGTTTTATGGGCAGCAGCTACGAGCAGGATCCGGAAATGTATCGGCTGGCATCGCCTCGTACCTTTATCACCGCCGATGATCCACCTACGCTTATTTTTCAGGGCACGATTGACTCCCTGGTACCGGTAAGCCAGTCGGATTCCCTGCAGCGTTGGCTGCAGCAAGCCGGGGTACCAAACGAGTACCACCGGCTAAAAGGCTGGCAGCATACCATGGATAGGGCGCGGGAGGTAAATGACTACTGTCAGTTTTACATCGACCGTTTTTTAGAACGATACCTGTAGTCCGTAAAGCGATGATTTGATGTGCTGCGTTGCTACCATTGACGACATTGGCACCAATGCGACCCGTTTCCGTCACTGCGGGAATTAATTTTTTTAAACGCAGAAATCGGGGTAACAGTGCTTAATTTTACCTATCTAAAAATCAACCTATTAAAAAAATAAAGAGTGACTTCTAATCACCTCCCCCAAGGCCCCTCCTGTTTTCAGGAGGGGGAGACAGGGGGTGGTAAAAACACGTCATCGGTCCTGAAACGATCCCAATCCTATTGCATCAATCGCCCCAGCACGCGCGGCAGTCTGTCGGAAGATGTGCACAGCAGGCGTTTTTAACTGCACTTTTTCGTAATACTTATGTCTACGCTCCGAATCAGATTGCTTTTTAGGCTGAGCCTGCCGATGCCCGCTGCGCTCGCAATGACGCGGTATGCGCACTGGAAACGCAGTCCGTCACTGCGAGGGGGCTAATCTGACCCCAATCGTATTTCATTAACCGCCCCAGCACCCGCGGCAGTCTGTAGGAAAACGTACAGAGCAGGCGTATTTAAATGCCCTTTTTCGTAATACTTACGCGAACGCCCCGAATCAGATTGCTTTTTAGGTTGAGCCTGCCGATGCCCGCTGCGCTCGCAATGACGACGTTGGAGTACTCATTTGGATAGAATAATCAATTGAGCACTTGGTATGTTCCTTCGGAAGTCTGTTAAGATATGCAATCGAGAAGAGAATCTTGAGTGCCTTTTTCAAAAAATCACATTAATCCAATGGTATAGAAATACTTAACTGTATTCGAGTAGAATTTTCTAAAAATATGTAATTTTAGTTAACCGCAAAACCCTCATCAAATCCAAAAAAATGAAAAAAGGTGGTGCTGTCTATATAATGACCAACCAAAATAATACTACATTATATGTTGGGGTAACAGAAAACCTTTTAAAAAGAGTAATGGAGCATAAATCTCGTTTAACCCCCTCCTCTTTTACATCACGATATAAAATAAAAAAATTGGTCTATTTTGAATTATTTCACTCAATAGAAGAGGCTATTTGCAGAGAGAAGCAACTTAAATCCGGGAGTAGAAAAAAGAAAAATGACTTAATCAATGCCTTTAATCCATCTTGGAAAGACCTGTACGAGGAGGTAAAAAATTGGTGATCTTTTGTTTTTGACAGGTTTCAGAAATACACGTCTTCAAGTATCACGATAAATATTCTCAAAGAGAGACTTGCGGATCAGCCTTACCTAACTCTCCTTTTCTGATTTCCTTGTGCTCTCGCTCCGATTCAAATTGTTTTTTAAGCTGAGCATACCGAAGCCCGCTCCGCTACCGATGACGACGTTGGCATCGCTGCGACACGTTTCCGTCACTGCAAGGGTGCTGACCTGACCCCAATCGTATTTCACTGACCTCCCAAGCACCCGCGGCAGTCTGTAGGAAAACGTACACAGCAGGCGTATTTGATTGACCTTCTTCGTGATTCTTACATCAACGCTCCGGTTCAGATTGCTTTTTAGGCTGAGCCTGCCGATGCCCGCTGCGCTCGCAATGACGCGGTATGCGCACTGGAAACGCAGTCCGTCACCGCGAGGGGGCTAATCTGACCCCAATCGTATTTCACTGACCTCCTAAGCACCCGCGGCAGTCTGTAGGAAGGAGTGCACAGCAGGCGTATCTAACTGCCCTCTTCCGAACTCCTTATGAGCTCGCTCCGGTTCAGATTGCTCCCTTTTCAGGCTGAGCCTGCCGAAGCCCGCAGGCTCAGGGACCAATGGCGCTCGCAATGACGGTCAGTACCAACTCCGCTCAGGGACCGGAAGGACCGGGGAGGCAAAATCAAATCTTCTCAAACACCGTCCGAAAACTACAGGCTTCCGACAACCTACCATGCAGCTCACCAATCGCTACCCGCTCCTGTTCCGTGGTATCACGGTGCCTAATGGTGACGGTATCGTCCTCCAGGGTCTGATGGTCTACGGCGATGCAGAAGGGCGTTCCGATCAAATCCTGCCGCGCGTACCGCTTGCCTATAGAGGCCGCCTCCTCGTAAATAATGTTGAAATCGTACTTCAATTGCTCGAAGATGGCCTTGCCCTTTTCCGGTAAGCCGTCTTTTTTGGTCAAGGGTAGGATGGCCGCTTTGACCGGTGCCAGGGCTGGGTGAAACTTGAGGTATACCCTGCTTTTATCTCCAATTTGCTCTTCCGTATAGGCATTGCAGAGCGTCATTAAAAACAAGCGGTCTGCCCCAATAGAAGTCTCAATCACGTAGGGAATATAGTTCTGGTTCACCTCGGGATCAAAGTATTGCTGCTTCTTTTTGCTGTATTCCTGGTGTGCTTTTAGGTCAAAGTCGGTACGGGAATGAATACCCTCCACTTCCTTAAAGCCAAAGGGAAATTGGTATTCGATGTCCAGGGCGGCGTTGGCATAATGGGCCAGCTTGTCGTGGTCGTGCCGACGGATTTTTTCTTCTGGTATCCCCAGCGCCAGGTGCCATTTTACCCGGGTATCTGCCCACTGCTTGTACCAGTCCAGTTCTGTACCGGGCCGTACAAAATACTGCATTTCCATTTGCTCAAACTCCCGCATGCGGAATATAAACTGCCGGGCTACAATTTCGTTTCGGAAAGCCTTTCCAATCTGTGCGATCCCAAAAGGCACTTTCATGCGGGCAGTCTTCTGCACGTTTAGGAAATTGACAAAAATGCCCTGAGCCGTCTCCGGCCTAAGGTAAATCGTGGATGCATCCTCGGCAACAGACCCCACCTGGGTAGAAAACATCAGGTTAAACTGACGAATTTCGGTCCAGTTGGCCGTACCACTCATCGGACAGGTAATGCCCTCGTTGATCATCAGCTCACGCAACGCGGAAAAATCGGCCGCATCCAGCAATTTCCCCATGGCAGCAAGCAATTCTCTGGCTCGCTCTACTTCTCCAGCCTGCTCGTACTGGGCCGCTTTTTCTTCGATCAACACATCCGCACGGTACCGCTTTTTGCTGTCCTTGTTGTCCACCATGGGATCGTTAAAGCTATCCACGTGACCGGAGGCTTTCCAGGTGGTGGGATGCATAAAAATAGCCGCATCCAACCCTACAATATTATCGTGCAGGCGGGTCATGGACTCCCACCACAGGCGTTTGAGATTGTTTTTCAATTCTACGCCATAGGGGCCGTAATCGTATACCGCCTGAAGTCCATCGTAAATTTCGGAAGATGGGTACACAAACCCATACTCTTTGGCATGGGCGATGATATCTTTGAGCAGATTGCTTTCCTGAGGTTGTGCTGATTTTGCCATGGGCGCAAAATTAAGCAAAAACCCATAGTGTACAAGGTTTTTACAGATCTCCCTGCATCAGGTAGGCACGGATATCGGCAATGTCCTGCGCCATCAGTCCCATTTCTGCCGGTTTGGGCATCAGACTCACCGGCACCTGCCGCTTTTCGGCTACCTCGGAGGCGGGGATTACGAAACGCTGCCCCTGGCTGTCAAGTACCGTGACCACCGGACCGTTGGACTGCAGCAGCCCGTACAGCGCAGCGCCATTTTTCAGGCGAATCAACCAGGATTCGGAACCAAACCCAATGGCTGCATCGGGCTGTACGATGGCGTTCACCAGGGTGGGTGCATCCATTTTTTGGCGAATGCCGCTTAGATAAGGACCTATTTCATTCCCGGAATCACCAATTCGGTGACAGGCCAGACAGTTTCTGGCAGCCAGGACCTTTCCATTTGTCACATCGCCCGCTAGCTGGTTGATACCTGCCTCGTCCAAATGCTGTTCGGTTCCAAACAGCCTGGTCAATAGGCTCCTTACAGCCAGACGGCCTTCCGTGGACCATTCCTCGGGTAATTGCGTCTTCAGGGAATCCGCTAAACTGCCTTTGACGGCTAAAAATGCCAGGTGCAATCGCCCCTCCGGGCTTTCTACCAGCCTGTTCAGGGCATCCTGCTGCGCTGCCATAGTCCCCAGGCTATCACTTAGCTGGTCTAGTGCAACGAGGAGCTCGGGCTGAGGGGCAGGTAAGTTATCCAAAGGTGGTTCCCAATCCACCAAAAAGTCCTGCCATTCGTTGTATTTCCTAAACTGCAACCACCAATCTGCTTGTTCGGCAAGGATCCCCTCTCCTTTCGCTAGCCTCAAAAAGGTTTCTACCGCTTCGTTATGTGGAATAAAGGCCAGCGTCTCCAGCGCCTGAAGGCGTTCCTCCGGGCTTAGCGATTCGCTGTGTACCCGGTGTATCAACGCCGGAATGGCGGCTTCGGGATGCAGCTCCCAAATCAGCGAGGCCTGAGCCGCGCTCCATGCCAGCGGGTCGGTATTCTTCCATTCCCGCTCAAACACCTCATTTGCCTGATCGCTAAGGGCAATCCCCAGGGCATAGCGGTACCAAGGATCGGTTCCGTCAAATCCCTCAATCAACTGGCTATACAGCGGGGCTGTTTTCTCGTAATCCAGTTTCCGCAAAAGTAACGCCCATTCCCGCCTCACCAGGGGATGGGCTTCGGAGATAAGCGTCGACGCTTCTCCCAGCAAGGCCTCGGGAGCAACCGCCGCCATGGCCCGAAGGCTTGTCAAAGCCAATTCCGGATTCTTGTCCCGAAGCAAAGGCCGCACTTTTTCCAGGCCAGGCGCACCCATTTCCGCAAGTAGCCAAATTGCCCGGGCCTGGTAAAAGGGATTGACATGATCCAGCAGGGGCTCCAGCTGGGGAATTACCGCAGCGCCTTGCTCCCGTAAAAGCTGAGCAGCACGGGCCCGTACATGCACCGCTGGATTGCAAAGGGCCGCCACCTGACCGGAAATGGTGCCAAAATCAATCGAAGGGCTGGCATAGTTCCGGCCTTTTTTGGTTATGCGGTAAATCTTTCCCTCCCCTCCCTTGTCGCGCATCTGATGCCCTCCGACAATGGGGTCGTACCAGTCGGCCACAAAAAGGGACCCATCCGTTCCCAGACTGGCATCGCTGGGACGAAACCACTTGCTGGTATCCGCCTCCACCTGATGCCAAATATATCCCTCATTGTCTGTGTCAACAGAAGCAATGAAGTTCTGCCTATTGGCCAGGGAATAGCCGGAGCCCTCCGGCCTGGGATGGTAGCCAAAAATAATGTTTCTTCCCGCATCGGCAGCGAGCAACAAACCCCGGTATGCTTCTCCCAATTCATCTCCTTCGATGCGCAGCATTCCGGTTGGAGAGCCTGCCCCATACACATTTCCCGAGGGCAAGACTCCTGGGTCGTGTTGGTGCCAGTGTGCTTCGGCGATGGTCTGACCGGGCCGGCGGTCGGCTTGCCAGGTACGGTCTCCCTTTTCGCTGAAAAAACCGGCATTCCCCCCCTCCATCAGCCAGGTGGTGCGGCAGGAGGCGGTCTGATCGTCGTTATCGCTTTGCCACATGTTGCCGTAGGAGTCCACAAATACTTCGTAGGCATTGCGGAAATTATGGGCCATCACTTCCATTCCGGTACCGTCGGGATTAATTCGAATGATCAACCCACCGGTATAAACCTTCCCGTCGTCACTTACCTGGGCCGGCACATTCTCTGTACTGTAGGGGGTGTATTCGTTGTACACGCTTCCGGAGCGCAAGGTCCAGCCTTCTTTGTCTTCCACCCGGTGTGGTCCGGCATTGCCGGCAATAAAATACCATTTGCCATCCGGTCCCAATTGCCCGGCATGCAAGCCGTGGTCGTGGTCCTTTCCCCCAAAACCCGTTAAAAACACCTCTTTGCTGTCCGGCAGGTCGTCCCCATCGGTATCGGTGTATACGATTACATGCGGCGAACAAGATACCACCACCTGATTGCCCACCACAGCGATGCCTAGCGGACTGCGTAAATCTTCGTCTTGTACAAATACCTGCGAAGTGTCTGCCTTTCCATCTCCATCCCGGTCTTCCAGGATGACAACCCGGTCGCCCGCTTCCCGCACCAGGTGACCGTCGGCATTGCGAAAATCGCGGTAATTGACAGCCTCGGTAAGCCATACCCTTCCTTTTGCGTCAACATCCATGTTGGTGGGATTGTGAAAGAGCGGGCTACTGGCCCACAGACTCACTTCCAGTTCCTCCGGTACATACAAAAGTGGCGCCTCCTGATTCCGGTTGCCAGTCCCGCAGGAGAGCAGGGCGAAAAAAAGAGACAGGGATAGTAGGCGGTAGGTTTTCATGGGCTAACTGCGAATGAGTTTTCGAACGAATTTCAAGTTTTGCTGGTAAGCCGGCACGATCTCCGCTCCATTGGGAAGCGCACCCTCCATAATTATCCAGTTCGTATACCCTATTTTATCCAAGGTGCCTTTCACTCGGGCAAAATCGACTTTGCCCTGCCCCAGCAGGTTTCCGTTTTCCTTGAAATGGATTTCGCATATATGTTCGGTTCCCAGCAGTTCCATTTCCCGAAAAATATCGTAGCCCATTTCGGTAGCATTCGCCACGTCGTAATACACTTTGACGTTAGGAGAACCGATGGCTTCGATGAGCTCCAGGTGTTCTTCCGCCGAAAGCCAGGATTCGATGGCCAGGTTGACCCCCATTTCTTCTGCTTTGGGAGCCACCTTTCGAAGCCGGCGCACTACTTCCGCTTTCCCCTCCGGATCGTCCCGCAAGTCGCCCTTGCCAAAGAAAGCCAGCAATACATTGGTACAGGACAGGGCACTGGCCACGTCGATGCTGTCGCGAACCCACGCCTCGGTTTCGGGGGCCGATTTGTAGGGCACCCGGTTTAGTTCCCCGATGGCGAGGCTGGCAATGCGCACCCCCTGCTCGCTGGAAGCCTGTAAATAGGCCTGCTGCATAGGCGGCTGGCGCAGGTGCATGTCGTTTTGGGCGGTACCCAGACTGACCTGCACGCCGTCAAGGCCGATTTCCTTCGCCCGGGAAAAGGCGCTGGGATCCGCGGTCTTGCCGATGGACCAATCACAGGCGCCGATGGAACGGTCGGCCCTATGCGCGTCATCCCCGCCGAATACCGGATGCCATACTGCGGTGGCTGCCAAGAGGCCCAGCTTTTTTACAAGTTTTCTTCGTTGAATGTCGATCATGGGTTCGGTTGTTTGGTACCTGCTATTCGGTATACCTTCCCATCGGCTTTGGTGAAGAGGTACATTTCCCCCTGCCGGTCTCTCGCCAGCCGCAAATCCACGCGGTTGCTGCCCGACAGTTCGGACAGGGGTTTGGAGGTCCCCTCGTAGCTTACCTGCCATTCGTATATCGGGGCTTGCCGGCCCCGGACCAAATCATCGGTTTCCACAAAAAACAAGCGGCCACGAACGATGTCGCCAAACAGGTATTTGCCTTGCAGCGCGGGGATTTGAGACCCTTGGTATTCGTACCCTCCGGAGATGGCGTTTCCCTCGTCGTGATCGTACATGGCCACCGGATAGGTATAGCCGAATTCCGCATCGTTTTCGGGAAGCGGAAACACCTGATTGATCGCCACTTCGGAGTCGATCACAAAGGTGCCTTCCCGGACTGGCCACCCGTAGTCGTCCCCGGCATGCACGATATACAGGGATTCGATTTGCCCCTGTCCAATATTAGTGGCCAACATTTTACCGTCTGCAGTCCAGGTAATCCGGTGGGCATTTCGAAAGCCATGCGCATAAATTTCCGGCAGGGCTCCTTCCCGACCCACGAAAGGATTGTTTGGGGGGATTCCATAGTTACCATTGGCGCTGTTACTTCCGGAGGGGTCGATGCGAAAGATAGAACCCCAGGCCTGACTTGCTCCATGGGGAACCCAGGGATGGCCGGCACCTACACTTCCGCCGTCTCCAATGCCTATGTACAACAAACCATAATCCGGGTCTCCTTTTTGGACCAGAGGATTGAAGGTCAATTCCTGCATACCATGGATACCCGTGACCATGTCGATACGGAAGAGTTCGCGGCTGTTGGCTTGCAGGGGAACTTCCAGCGGTTGCCCGGTTTGCCATTCGGTCACCACCCATTGCAGGGTGGATTTGATACTATCCCCGTAGGCAAAATCTGCGGCTGCGGTCCCCGGTTTTTCGGTGTGCGAGGTATACAGCAGACCGTTGTTGCCAAAGTCCGGATGAAAGGCAAAACTACCAAAGCCAGTAGCCAGGCCCGGTTGGTTAATAAAGGCGGGCATCTCCTGCTGCATGTCCAGATACAGTTGTGTTTCCTCCCCTTGCATGCGGTACATTTTACCCCTTAGGTCCATGATATACAAGTCGCCCGTCACGGGATGGTAATCCATTTTAGCGATGCGGGTGAGGGGTTTGTTTTCGGCAGAGGCCGGAATTGTACTGATCCACTCAAGCTCCACGACCAGGTCGGAAAGGGGAATGGGTTCGGGTATGGGGTTTAGAATGGAATCACCGCGGGCACCTTCGGCTACCTGAGGTGCCGGGTATTGGTGCATGTACGCTATGATGGCGTCGATTTGCTTTTCCTCCAGGTAGGCAAAACCCGGCATGTAGCTTTTATAGCGCGCAAAGACGGCCCCAGCTCGCTCGTCTCCACTATCGATCACTTCAGTGGGGTTTTTGATAAAGCGGCGCAGCCATTCCAGAGGCTGCTCTCGGGTAATGCCTCCGAGCTGGGGACCGATCCCGTCCTGTTCGAAACCATGGCAGCTGCTGCAGTGGGTACCAAACAGGTCCTCTCCGTTCGCCAGAGCTGCTTCGTCCATGGGAATCAGCTCCTCAAGTTTTTGATCTCCCGGGGAACAGGACCAGGAAATGGCAGTGGCTGCAAACAGCAGGTATCCGTAAAATCGGTTATTCATAAAGGGTATAGTCAGGCGATTGCCGATGATCTTTTTTCTAATTGACCCGACTAATCTACTCTATTCTACCAAAATAAAAAAACGAATGTGACCGATTGGAATCGGTAGATACAAGCATCGTTTGGAACATACCGTTCACTGTATTGAAATTGGGCCAACTCCTTTTGACTAATTTCGGGACAGGACATCGGAACTGACGAATACAGGTTGATCAAAGAAATAATCGTGTGTTATTTCAATTGGGGGCTGCAACTTGTTGGCCGGTAGAATCTCTGCAGTTTACCTAACTTTTTTCCCAATTTGCTGTAGGGTAGCTTTTGATAATTCGATGAAGAAACTGCACCCGCCTCATCTAATGCCTTGGACCCGGCAATCCCAGCTCTTTTCAGAAGGAAAGATTTTCAACGGTAAACTGACCATTATCCCCGTCTGAAAAAAATATAGCTCACGTAATCGTCTTTAAAAAATCGTAACCTTGCTTTCCAATGCTCCCTATTTAATCAAAAAATGCACCCTTCCGGTGCGCTTCTTTCGGCTTTCCTGTAAAAATTCAACTTTCCTACCTATTGTATTTCTATCTTTGCGGATACCCAGAAAAATAATTCATACCTATGAAAAAAATCTACCTGCCCGGAATAATCTTATTTTTTCTAATCAGTACCTCGCTTTTTGCCCAATCCACTAATTTCGGAGAAATTCGGGGAAAAGTCCTGGACAGTCAGGGGAAGAGCCCCCTGGGTTTCGCCACTGTGAGCGTATTTGATGCAACAAGTGCTGAAAAAAAACTGGTAAACGGAGGAATAACGTCCGAAGACGGTACCTTTTCCCTAAACCTTCCCCAGGGAGCGTTCGCGGTATTGGTGGAATTCATGGGTTACCGGGCTTTTGAATTAAGCGAACTGCGCATCAACCGGGACAACCGAAACGTGGATTTGGGCAGCATCGAAATGGAAGCGGATACCGAAAATCTGGATGAGGTGGTGGTACAGGGGGAAAAAACGATGATGGAGCTTTCCCTGGACAAACGAATCTTTAACGTGGGCAAGGACCTGGCCAATGCCGGAGGAACGGCCTCCGACATTCTGATGAACCTGCCTTCCATCACCGTGGATCCCGAAGGGGGCGTAAGTCTGCGCGGATCCAGCAATGTCCGCATTCTGGTAGACGGCAAACCTTCTGGTTTGGTTAGTTTCAAAGGCAGCAGTGGCCTGCAACAACTCCCCGCTAGCATGATTGAGACCGTAGAAGTCATCACCAATCCCTCCGCGCGCTACGAAGCCGAGGGAATGGCCGGCGTCATCAACATCGTCCTCAAAAAAGAAAATAACCAGGGCTTCAACGCCTCGCTGGAAGGAATTACGGGAAATCCGCACAATTTTGGCATGGCTGCCAACCTGAACTACCGGCGTAAGAACATCAACTGGTTTGTCAACTACGGAGTAGCCTACCGACGGGTGCCCCGGGAAGGAACCATCCGACAAGAAGTAAGCAATGCAGACACCAGTTTTTATTCCTACCAGACCACCCGCGGTACCGTCAACGGATTGAACAATAACATACGGGCAGGCCTGGATTATTTTTTCAGTGAAAAAAGCGTTCTCACCGGGTCCTATCTTTGGAGGAGAAGCGATGCCCGGCGCCTGACCAATATCCGGTACGACGATTATACCCGGGAAGGGGGACCCCTCGATAGCTATACCCTGCGAACGCAGGACGAAGACGAAAAAGAACCCAATTCTGAGTTTAACCTGACATACAAGCGAAGTTTTGACGAAAACGGTCATGTACTAAGTGTAGCGGTTACGTACCTGGATTATTGGGAAAACTCGGACCAGGTGTACACACAGGATGCCTTTTTTCCGGATGGAACGGCTATTCCGGGAGGATCGCTGCTGCAGACCTCCATCAACGACGAATTTGACCGGCAGTGGTTGCTGCAGCTGGACTATACCCAACCCATCGGAGGTGAAGGCAGCTTCGAAACCGGAATACGTAGCAGCATCCGGAACATGGAAAACGATTTTATCGTCAGCGAGCGTACCGAATCAGGAGCGATGGAGCCATTGCCTGGACTGGATGATATTTTCCTGTATGATGAAAACATCCACGCGGCCTACGCCATTTTGGGCAACAAAAGCAACAAACTCTCGTATCAGGGAGGCCTTCGGCTGGAATACACCGATGTAAAGACCACCCTGGTCCGCAGCAACGAAGTCAATCCCCGGGACTACGTCAACCTCTTTCCTTCCGCCCATTTTACCTACAACATCAGCCCCGACGATGCTATGCAACTGAGCTATAGCCGCAGGATTCGAAGGCCCGTGTACAACGACCTAAGCCCCTTCATGACCTTTTCCGATGCCCGGAATTTCTTTGCAGGAAACCCCGACCTGAATCCAGAATACACCGATGCATTTGAATTCGGGCATATCAAATACATGGACCATGGCTCGCTGTTTTCAACGGTTTATTACAGAAATACGAAAGACAAAATCGAACGCATCCGACGCGTGGACGAGGATGGGAATTCCACCACCTTCCCGGAAAACCTGATAGGGGAGCAATCCATGGGTTTTGAATTCACCACCGACTATTACCCTGTGGATTGGTGGAAACTGGATGCAAATTTCAACTTTTTTTATGCGCGGGTAGATGGTAGCAATATCCTTGACACGTACACCGCAGACACGTATTCCTGGTTTACCCGCCTGACCTCCCGCTTTACCCTGAACAATGGTCTGGATCTGCAACTACGAGGGAATTACGAAGGGCGCAGAAGGGTGGCTCAAGGTGTACAAAAGGCCATTACTTACCTGGACATTTCTGCCAGTAAGGACATCCTGAATGGCCGCGGAACGCTCATTCTAAATGTGATGGATGTCTTTAATTCCCGTAGAAATCGGTATATATTTGAAGGCCCGGGCTTTCTGACGGTTGGGGATATCCTGCCGCGAAAGCGACAAATTAACCTGACGCTCAACTACCGGATTAAGCAATCCAAAGCCCAAAGCAAGCCAACAATTCTTGGTGAGGAGTAAATTTTGGATGGAATAATCGCCTGAAAAATCAATGGCAAACATCTTTCAACAGGAATGCGGCTTTAGCCCATTCCGTAGAATATGATTCCATAGATCCTGGGCTTTCGCCAAAATTGGGAAGAGATTATGAAATAAACGCTTTACCGGATAAAAGATTTGGCTAAAGCCAATATGGTGGACGGGTCCTTTTTTGCCCACGGCTAAAGCAGTGGACAAACGACCAAAAGAAATCCTGGTTTCCGGGTGACCAACCCAACCAAAATATCCGCCAAAACCGGGTTTTTGTAAAAAACACTTTCCCTAAACAAGGCGTTTATCTGGTGTATGAAGTATGAACGAGCACTTGTCTGGCTGAGAAACGACTTGAGGTGGGAAGACAACCTCACATTGAAAAAAGCAACGGAACTTGCAGAAAGCATGTTTCCGGTTTACTGCCTGGATGCCCGACAGTTTGGGCCGGGTGATTTTGGACTAAAGAAAACCGGGCCTCACCGGGCCCGTTTCCTTCTGGAAACCCTCCGGGACTTGCAGCAACAAATCGCTGCGAAAGGAGGAAAACTACTACTTATCCAAGGCCATCCGGAAAAGGAAATTCCCGGCCTCGCCAAAACCCTGGGAGCCGGGGTGATTTGTTTTTCCCAGGAGGTCACTCCCGAGGAGGTCGGTGTGGAACAAGCCCTGGAAAAAGCTGCCTGGCAGTTGGGAATTGCCACCGAAAGCTTTTGGCAATCTACCCTTTTTCACGTTGACGACCTACCATTTCCAGTGACGCAACTCCCGGAAGTATTCACCCGCTTTCGAAAAGAATGCGAAAAATTGGTACAGGTTCGCCCGCTGGAAACCATTTCCGATCCGGTTCATTTCGCTCCCTTTCCGGAAAATTCAAGCGAAGGGTTTCCCGATTTAGAAGGGTTGGGTTATGCCCCAGCTGTTCTGGAATCTGCAGGAGACATGATTTTCCGGGGAGGCGCTACCGCTGCCAGGGAACGAATACACCACTACCTCTGGGAAACGGATGCACTGGCTGACTATAAAAACACCCGCAACGGCTTGCTTGGGCCGGATTATTCCAGCAAGTTGTCTCCCTGGCTAGCCCTGGGTGCGGTTTCTCCCCGGCAAGTTTACTGGGAAATCAAACGCTATGAAACCGAACGGACCAAGAACCAATCTACCTACTGGCTGATTTTCGAACTGATCTGGAGGGATTTTTTCCGGTTCATTGCTAAAAAACACGGATCCAGAATTTTCCAGCTAGCTGGGATTCGCAACAACGCGGGGTATTGGAAGGAGGATCGGGACCTATTTTTCAGCTGGACCGCAGGTGAGACGGGGATCCCATTTATCGATGCCAACATGCGGGAATTGAACGAAACCGGCTTTATGTCCAATCGGGGCAGGCAATTGGTTGCCAGTTTTCTGGTGAATGACTTGGAAATCGATTGGCGCTGGGGAGCAGCCTATTTTGAGCAGCAACTCATCGACTACGATCCATGCAGCAACTGGGGCAATTGGATGTACATTGCCGGTGTAGGAAACGACCCAAGATCGGATCGGTATTTCAATATTTTATTGCAAGCCAAAAAATACGACCCTCGAGGGGATTACATTGGCCGCTGGATCCCGGAATTGGCTAAACTGAGCGGCTTTGACCGGCATGTGCCCTTCCATCTTTCTTCCGAAATCCTGAAAAAAAACCGATTAAAGCTCGGAACGGATTACCCCATGCCACTTGTTTCTGCTGAAAACTGGAGTGTATGAGGCTATTTCGGCAAACTTTCCAGAACCAGTGCAACCAGCTCAGCTTTTGACGCATTCTTTATCCAACGGCTGACGATCACCAAGTCGTGGTCCTCGTCTACGTACACCATATTGGTACCCGCGCCCAGGTGAAAGAAGGCCGATTCGGGTGCTGCGGGTATTTCCCGACGGCCCGTATTTAAAAAATAATTCATAAAGCCGTAATTATCCTGGGCGGTACCCGGCACACGGGATTTAGCCATCCAATCGGAAGAAATGAGCTGTTCGCCCTTCCACTGCCCCTTTCGAAGGGTTAGGTAGCCAAATCGGGCCAGGTCATAGGCATTGATCATCATTCCACCACCCCAATGCGATCCTCCACTCACGGATTGCATGATTTGCCCGTCGAGTACAACAAAGGAATTCTCGTACCCCGTCCATCGCCAGGTGGGACTCGCACCGATTTTATCCATCACGCGTTCCCTCAGCACGACGGGAAGCGGCTTTCGCCACACGTTCATCGCTGCCAGGGCAAGCACATTCACCCGGGTATCGTTGTACGTAAATACCGTTCCCGGCTCGTTCCGTTCCCGGCCCAGCCAGGTTTCACTAGCACCCCGGGGTCGGTCGGCCCAATCGGGCTTTCCCCATAAAGTACCTTCCCAGTCCGACGTTTGCCGAAGCAGGTGCTCCCAGGTGATCTTTCGGTTGTGGATACCAGAAAACAGGTCAATAACGTCTTCTTCATTTAGATGCGCTGCTTTGTCTCGGTGGGCCAAATCCGGATTGTAGGGGATAATGGGCGCCATGTACGGATGGACCAAATCTTTTTCATTGGCGATCAACCCTTGATCCACCGCTAACCCTACCACGGTGGACAAAAAACTCTTAGCCACACTAAATGTCAGGTCTACCCGCTCGGGTTCTCCCCACTTGCCAATTACGTATCCCTTGTAAATAATCAAGCCGGTAGCAGGGCCCCTGAACTTCATGGGGCCGATAGGATATCCAAAAGGCTCCCTGCCAAACCCACTGAGGTAGTGGGCTATTTTTAAATTGGGATCTGCATCACTTTCCTCTCGGATGGCGAGGGCTATGGCTTCCTGAAGCCGTGCGCCCTGCACGCCAAGCGCTTCGGGGTTCCTTTCCTCCCAATGTCCCTTTTCGGGGAA
Organism: Cyclobacterium xiamenense; assembly: GCF_009467825.1. GTDB lineage: Bacteria > Bacteroidota > Bacteroidia > Cytophagales > Cyclobacteriaceae > Cyclobacterium > Cyclobacterium xiamenense. The sequence goes on from NZ_WIOK01000015.1 coordinate 88,978, forward strand.
AAAATCCTGCCCTTGTACCCAGCCTGGCAGCAAAACGGCCGCTACCAGCAGGCAACTAATTAGAGAATGGCGTAAAATCATGTCGTTCATGGTATATCAACGGGTCAATCTTTTGACTTCCTGGTGCCGAAAACATTGCACGAGGTGGTCGTTTACGATTCCGGTAGCCTGCAAATGCGAATAAACGATCGTGCTACCCAGAAATTTGAATCCTTTTTGTTTCAAATCACGGGCTATTTGGTTGGAAAGTTGGGTCGCTGCCGGAACCATGGAAAGGTCCTTCCATTCATTTTGAATAGGTTTCCCGTCCACAAAGCCCCAGATATAATCGGTGAAGGTTCCGTAATTCAACTGCAGCTCAATTAGCTTACGGGCGTTCGTTACGGCAGCTTCTATTTTAAGACGATTTCTTACAATGGCTGGATTGACCATGCAGCTTTCAATGTCCTTCTGACTAAATCCAGCTACTTTCTGGTAATCAAAGTCGTGAAAAACGCGGGCGTAGCCTTCTCGTTTCTTTAAAATGGTCGCCCAACTCAGGCCAGCCTGCGCACTTTCCAGCACCAGAAACTCAAAATGTTTGCGGTCGGTATAGACCGGGACCCCCCATTCCTCGTCGTGATACCGGATGTACTTTTCAAATCCAAGGCACCAGGGACAACGGAAGGTGTCCGCCTGATTGGGAACTAACTCGCTCATACCTGCTGGGTAAGTTTCTTAGAAATATACGCAAAAACCAGGGAAAAAACGTTCCCAAAATGGGTCAAGGAGCAATTTTTTAATTACCGGAAAGAAAAAGTGCATTTGCCAGAATCAACTTCCCGTCTTCCCAGAAACTTCGAAAGACGGGATTGTCGGCCAGGTAAATCAACTGTCCCGCTCCTTTGGGTGCCACACCGAATACCAGCGAACGGGCCATCCCGGGTTTGATTTTATACCCGATAAACCCGGTACGGTGGCTATCGGTGCTGGCAATATAGCCGGCATTGATCCCCTGATCCATTAGCGCGTAGCGGTCAGAACTGTTCTTTAACGTGTAAAATTTCCCCATTTTCCCATATCCCAGCGGATGGGTAGCATCCAGCTCTACCTCGAAAATGGCTCCTGCCGCATTGCCGGAAATAGCAAGTCGCTCGCGTTCCAAATAGGGCGCCGTCTTTTCTGCCTCCTGCAACGCCGCTGCGGCACTGTCCCGTCGGGCTTTTTCTCCTTCGTCTGCATAGGTCTGAAGCATGCTCCCCTCTTTGTCTGCAAAAAGCGTTAGCGCCTGGTCCAGAGCCACCAGCCTACCGCCAGCAGCGGCCCAGTTGATCAAGGTTTCGTAAAGCTCCTCTGGATAGTTTCCGGAAGGCAGTACCAGTACATCGTATTTGCTCAGATCAGCCCTGGATAATTGATCCCGTTCCAGGACTACCACGGGATACTCTAATTCGCTGTCCAGAAAGTGCCAGATTTCACCAAAATTCAACGAAGACACCCCTTCACCACCGACCAGTGCTATGGAGGGCTTCTGGATAACGCGCACATAGGAAGAGCCAAAATCCTTTCCACTGTCTACAAATCCCGTTTTCGATTGCCCCAACGAGATCCGGAAAGAATTGGCCAAATCGGTAACTTTTTGGTGGAAATTGGAAATGTATTCATTTCCTCCCCGGGTGATGATCAGCGAACCGGTGGGGTAGCTGTTGCCACCCACCTCAAAGGGGTACTCGTTGTAGCGAACGCGAATTCCTTCCTGCAGCAGGCTAGCGAGAAACTTCACGTGAACGGTAGCCTGCCATGGAGCCACATAGGCCAGCGTTTCCACATCGGGTTGATTCGGTACGAAGTCGGGTATTACGTAGGGTTGTTCCGCATCCAGGCGACCTTCCAGCGCATAAGCATCTAGCCCATAGGCATAGGGAAGGGCCCAGGAGGTGATATCGTAGGTGATGCTGTCATTCAATACCGGTTCGGGTTCAAATAGCACCTGGGTCAATACGGACTTGGGCTGGTAGGCATTGATAACGATGTCGTTTTCTTCCAATCTTAGGCGCTCGGTCTGACCGTTTTGATAGGAAAAACCGGTTAGGTTAGCGGATTTGCCACTAAGACCGTAGCGGATGCGATTTTTATCCAATAAGGCCAAAAAAGCTTGCGTCTTGGCCGCTGGATTACTGCCCTTGATTACAAAGCTTCTGTAGGGACCCAACGGATTGGTGCTACTCTCCGAATAGTATTCGGTAAAGGCTTGCAAAACTTGGTCCTTTAGGTCATATGTGGTCTCAATAGCTGAAATACCAGTGGTATGGTGATGAATAATCCGATCCGAAAGTGTAACGGTATCACCGGTTGCGGTAAGTCCTCCGATTCCGGCTCTTCCGGAGCCTCCCTGCTCGATGGTCATCCCAATCGCCCCGTTGTACATGGGGTAGGTATCGCCGTAACTAGGGTAAAGTAAGTCAAAACGTTCCTTGGTAAAATAAAACCAGTCGTTTGCGTCGAAATAGCGCGCCGTATTCCGCCCGAAGCGTTCCTGGTATTCGTGCTGAAAGTCGGTCAATTGTACGTGAAGGGGCTCTGCTGCCGGGGCAAAATAATAGGGAGAATTGATTCCCTGTTCATGAAAATCCAAGTGCACCTGAGGCAGCCAGTCGTTATACAAGGCCAACCGTTGCTGCGATTCCACCTGGGTCTGCCAGGCCCAATCTCTGTTTAGGTCAAAGAGGTAATGGTTGGGGCGCCCCCCGGGCCAGGGTTCCCGGTGTTCGATGGATTGCAAATCCGGTTGCAGCACCTGATTCATTTTTTGCTGGTACCAATTGACGTACCGCTCCTGCCCGTCGGGGTTTACACAGGGGTCCAATACGACCAACACCTCATGGAGCCAGTCGCTGTATTGGGACGTATTGGGATCTACCAGGGAGAAAAGCGTCATCATGCTGGCTTCGGAGGAGACGGCCTCGTTGCCATGTACATTGTAACTCATCCAATGTACCGGAACGGAAAGCTTCGGAGATCCTTCCAGCACACCTGCTCGTTTGAGGTTATCCGTGCGGATGGTTTCCAGACGGTTTATATTTTCTTCGGAGGAAACGAAAGCTACCAGCAAGGGACGTAATTCATTGGTCTGTCCGTAGTCCAGCAGGTGTACGGTCGGACTTTCGCTGGCCACATGGCGGTAGTAGTCGATGACTTTGTGGTGCGGCGTAAATCGCTCGCCGAGTGCGTACCCCAAAAATTCAGCGGGACTTTTGACTTGTGCAAACAGGCTGGTATGTAACAGTAGCAGTAGCAGCCCGGCTAGCAGGTATAATTTCTTCATGGGAGGATTTTATGTAAACACGATGAACACCTGTGCCAACGTGGGAACAGGTTTTCGGTGCGAATATACGCAGGAACCGGTAAAAAAGAAGGAAATAGTCCGTTTGGATGGCTTACATCTTTTTTACTACCTCACTTTTGGGGATGGAAATGCTCCACATGCCGCGCAGGTCACCCACCTTAAAATCGACTGCTTTATCCTCTGGGTACAGGCTGGTAATTTTTTCCAGCGTTGCCTCGTTGATTTCTTTGCCGGGTTCTCCATGGCAATTCAGGCAAAGGCCTCCCGGGATGGTAATGGCTTTGGTATACAACAGTACCTGGCCATCTTCTACCTTCTGAATATTGGAACGGCTGTCGACATTGTTTTCCACATTGTACTGGTACGCATCTAGCAGGGTTTTTTCCAATTCGGTGGGTTTATTCTCCGGATTTCGGTTTTTTAAGGAAACCCTTCGTATTTCCACCTTGTACTTATCGGATACTTTTTTGGTGATGGGCAAAGCCTCCACCTGGCAAAAATCGATCGCTTCCGGTACGCCTTTTTCTCCGATGGCTTTTTGGAGGGAACCAATCAGTTCGCTCTGGGCATCCTGGCTAATTTCGTCTCCCCACTGCATGGCGTACGCGATGATATCCGATTCAGAAACTTTTTTTACTTCATTTGCCTGATTCACCTGTTCCACGACATCCCGGTCGATCGTTTTGTTTTCGCTGCAGGAAAGAAGCGACAATGAAATTACGCCAAAAGAAAGAAGTGTTTTTAAATTTTTCATAAGACCAATCATTGATGTCCGTTAGTTAAAGATACACAGTTACCGGCAAAATTGTTCACTTGCTGATAAAAATCACGAATCCATGACCGCCGAAGCAGGGTCACAGCTTTCTGGGCTGCCGGGAGGGGATTCGTCAACAATATTGTTTAATTTTGACCTCCAAACCAAAAGGAACCATGCTGGATAAACTGGAAGCCATAAAAGAACGATTTGAAGAAGTATCCCAACTGATCATTCAGCCAGATGCCATGTCGGATATGGGGAAGTACACGAAACTTTCCAAAGAATACAAAGACCTGGAGAAAGTGGTAGCCGTGTACGAAACCTACCGCCTCACGCTGGAGAACATCCGCAGTACCAAGGCGCTTTTGGAAAAGGAAAAAGACCCGGAATTCAGAGAAATGGCGAAACTGGAGTGGGAGGAGCTAAAAGATACGAAAGAAGAACTGGAGGAAGAGCTGAAAAAAATGCTGATTCCGAAAGACCCCAACGACTCAAAAGACTGCATTCTGGAAATACGAAGCGGTACTGGTGGAGATGAAGCGGCACTTTTTGCCGGAGACCTTTTCCGCATGTACCAAAAATTCTGCGAAAAACAAAACTGGAACCTAACGATTCTCGACCTGACCTTTGGTACCTCGGGAGGCTACAAGGAAATCATCAGCTCGGTCTCCGGGGCGGATGTCTACGGCATGCTGAAGTATGAATCCGGCGTGCACCGGGTGCAACGGGTACCGGCTACCGAAACCCAGGGCAGGGTACATACCTCGGCAGCCACCGTGGCCGTACTCCCTGAAATGGAGGAAGTGGACGTTCAGATCGACATGAACGACGTTCGGAAGGATACCTATTGCTCTTCCGGGCCCGGTGGCCAGTCGGTGAACACCACCTATTCTGCCGTGCGCCTCACCCACGAACCCACCGGGCTGGTAGTAACCTGCCAGGACCAGAAGTCCCAAATCAAAAACTTCGAGAAAGCCCTGAAGGTATTGCGGTCACGGATTTACGAAATTGAATTGGCGAAGCACAACGAAACGGTGGGTGCGCAACGAAAATCGATGGTCGGGAGTGGAGACCGTTCCGATAAAATCCGCACCTACAATTACCCCCAAAGCCGGGTGACCGATCACCGCATCAACAAGACGGTTTACAACCTACCGGAAGTGATGGAGGGAAATATTGAGGAATTTATCAGTGCCCTGCGCTTTGCCGAAAATGCCGAGAAAATGAAAGATGGGGGCATCGAGGCCTAGAAAACGACAATTTTTCGCTGATAGGTAGCCGTTCGCGTGCGGAAGACTAGCAGGTGCATGCCTTTGGGAAGTCCGGTAATGGGGTACACCGACTGGCCTTCCCGGGTCGGAATTTCCCTGATTTTTTGGCCCATGGCATTGATAACTTCCAGACTACTGAGGGAGGGTAGCCCCTCCAGATGCACGTACAGATCGCCAAACGAGGGACTCGGATATACGCGTAACCGCGCGTCATCTTCCCGTTCCGGCAGTGAGGTAATCAGATTCACGTTGACAGACAAGACCTGACTTGGACCCTGATTACAGGCGTTCATGGGCGTGACTTCCAGTTCGTGGTCTCCTTCTCCTTCCCATCGGATTCGTACAAGCGGGCTTCCCTGCCCGCTGATGATTTCTCCACCACTACCCACGGACCATTGGTAGTTGATGTCCTGTTCCGCTGGCACTTCGTAATCTGCCTCCTGAAAACCCACCCGATTAGGACCCTCAATGGCCGCCGGCTGGTCCGGAATGGTAATCACCCGAATCAACTTTTCCGTACTGGGTCCTTGTCCACAAGGGTTCGTTGTGGAAACAGAAACCGACTGTTCGTCCAGGTTTGTCCATTCGAGGGTAATGTGCGCAGTACCCTGTCCGGCTCGCACCACCCCTCCGGTGGCTGACCAGAAATACTGTGTCCCTGGAATGGAGTCTACAAAATATTCTTCCAGGGTATTTACGCAAACCACCCCTTCGCCCTGTATGGAGGTTGTCTGCCGGGGCTGATCCGAAACGACCACCTCCAGTGCCCGGGTATTTCCGTTTCCGCACTTATTCTGACCACGGACCATTACGGCATTTCTGCCGGGCCTATCCCAACGCACCACTACCCGGGTCGTTCCCTGCCCCTCCAGTATCGTACCTCCATCTACTCGCCATTCGTAACGGGTGCCTTCCTCTTCCAGATCCTGGATGGTGTAGATTTGCTGACTAAGGCAGATATCATCTTCGCCAAAAATCGTGGCAATGTCCTGCGGAACCTGACAGGTATATTGGTAAAAGATCCCATTTTCTCCAACTGCATAACCCACGTTCAAATCGCCGAAGCTCAGCCCGGTAAAATCCTGATAGGTGTTCGTCGGAAGTTTTTCCCAGGTCTCTCCCGCATCAAACGTACGCAAAATGATTCCCTCTTCACCGGTGATAAATCCTACCGACTCATCCAGAAATTCTACGTCACTAAATGCCACATCGAAGCCTGTTTGCAAGCGCTGCCAGGAAATACCCCGATCTACGGTCTTGAAAACAGTCCCTCCATCGCCAACCAGGATGGCCCTTGTATCGTCGAGCAAAGTCAGGGCACGAAAGTCGGCGGTGGTGCCCGGCACGACACGGCTCCAGTTTGCTCCCCCGTTGTCCGAACGAAGAAGCTGCCCTTGGTCTCCGACAATCAGCCCCATATTTTCGTCAAAAAACACGATATCGCTAAACGAAACATCTCCTGCGCCCGATGGAATGATCTCCCAGTTGATGCCGCGGTTTTCTGTTTTGGCTATCAGCCCGCGCTCTCCGACAGCAAAGCCGCGGTTAAAATCAAAAAAATGCAACCCGTTCACGTTTCGGTTAGTGCCGGGATTCAGCGTAGTCCAGTTGCCTCCCGAATTGGTCGTGCTAATAATGTTACCATTGTTTCCGGCTACAAAGCCTGCGACCGCACTGACAAAATACAAGGCATTAAACGGGAGCGAAATGGGTCGCGAACGGTCCACGAAGGAATTACCCCCATTGCCGGTAAGCAAAATCAGTCCCTGCTCGCCGGTCAGAAATCCCCTTATGTCGGTGATAAACTGTACGGCTGTAAAATCTGTGGACCTTCCTGTGAGCCGCACAGCCCAGGTTATTCCAGAATTGTTGGAGGTAATCAGGGTACCACTGGAACCTACCCCTAACACGTTATTGGTATCCGGTCGGAACGCCAATTTCATTAAGTTTTGTTGGGTGCGGGAGTTGCTTGCAAGAAAGGTCAGTCCACCGTTATCGGTTCTTAGGATGGTTCCATTATCTCCGTTGATCACACCAATTTGAGGAAAGGCCGGGTTAAAGGTCACCTCCCGAAGGTCGGTATCAATCCCACTATTGATAAACTGCCAGTGGTTACCGCCATCCTGGGTTTTGATGATGGTTCCTAAATTACCCACGGCATATCCTACCGAGTCGCTGGTAAAATAAACACCATTTAAAGGCGCCTGAAAGCCAGAAGGTATGGTTACCCAATTCACTCCTGAGTTGACGGTTTTTAGAATTTCGGAGTCGGCAGTCACTGCAAATCCGAGGGTATCGTTTGCGAAGGTAAGTCCATGTATATCCGCATGGCTACTCATGGGAACATCTGCCCAACTCAATCCACCGTTTTCCGAACGGATGATTGACCCACCGGTTCCTACGGCTAGTACCAGCTGCTCGCTTATAAAATGAAGACCATGATACACCTGGCCCGAACCATGGGAATAGCTGCTCCAATCGACTCCTGCATTCTGAGTTCGGTAAATCGTTCCGTCTTCTCCGAGTGCCAGCCCTTTTTGCTCGTCAAAAAATGCCAGGTCGAGCAATGTTCCGGAAGTGGGGGATTTGAGTTCTACCCAGCTAAGTCCTCCGTCAATGGACTTAAGAAAAATATTTTCTCCAGCAATATATCCCACATTTTCGTTGACCCATTGGATGGCCGTATAGTCGTTTCCCCAATGCCCTACGCGCCTCCAACTTTGGCCAAACCCCTCCTGAACCAACAACAGCAGCACGAAAACTAAAAATAAAGCCCGCTTCATACAAATGCCTAAGGTTAAATAAATTATACCTACAAAAATACCATTTAAATCAGTATTAAACAGAAAAAGTACATTTATTGCCAGCAGGACATCCCAACGGCTTTTTTATGAATGCAAAAGAAAAAAAAGAAGGCATAAAAAAAAGGGGCTGTTTCCCCTTTTTTCAAATCGCTGCCGGACCACACTACTTACCGGTCTTTTCCTCCCACGGCAATCATGGCACATCGGAACCCAATGTGGTTAGAAGCCGAATCCTGATGCATAAACCGCCTGGTACCCGGAGCAAGCCAATAAGCTACGTCTCTCCAAGAACCCCCTTTGTATACCCGGTAGTTATCGTCTATAAGTGTGGTATTGTATGTATTTTCCTCATCGTATACCCCGTCCTTTCGCAGGGGATTCAAATCGTCAAAGTCCTGGAAAGACAAGGGTCGGTATACGTCCTGAACCCACTCGTTCATATTACCAGCCATGTTATACAAACCGAAATCATTGGCCGGAAAGTCGTACACGTTGGTGGGAATAATCTCACCGTCATTCGATACACTTCCGGGGATACCCGCGTAATCACCCCGACCTCGCTTGAAGTTAGCCAGAAAGTCTCCCTGTCGGGACTTTCTCTTAATATTATAGGGGTTTCGTGGACCTCTGCCATCCCAGGGATAAATCCTTCCATTTTCCTGGTTCTCGTCCATGTACTGTGTTCCGATCATGGCTTTGGCGGCAAACTCCCATTCTGCCTCGTTTGGAAGGCGGTAATCGGGAAATACAGAACCCCTTTCAATCAACTGGTCCTGTGTTAGCGCAGAATCCAATTCGTTTTTCTCGCGTTCCAATTCATTGACATAAGCCGTGCGCCACTTGCTGTACGCATTGGCCTGTACCCAACTGACGCCTGCTACCGGGTAAAAGTTAAATCCGGGATACCTAAAATAGTACGTGGCATAAACATCGTTATAGGACATGGTCCCATCCCAGACTTTCTCGTTTGGCTCCAACTTTTGAATGGAGTCAGCGCTAACACCGTCTCTTTTGGCCATGTTAAACAAAAACTCTTTGTAATCTACATTGGTGACCTCCGTTTCGTCCATGTAAAACGATGCGATGGTTACGGTCCGCTCTACGTTGTCCCGAAAGCCCATGATGTCTTGTTCCTGCGAACCCAAAACGGCCCTTCCCCCCTGGATAAACACCAGCCTGGGTCCTACCACCTCTCGCGGCAATCGAAACACCTGAAAAGACACGGAATCTTCTTCGTCGAAACTATACCTGGCTCCGGTGGAAGCACTGATACCCCCCGGATCGCTAGCTGTTCGGCGGCTAGATTGATTCCCACAGGAAGCAAATAAAAAACCCAGTACTGCCAGCCCGGCAAAAAAACTAAAATTAAATTCTCTGTTACCCAGTTTCATGTGACAACGTTTTGGTTTTGCCCTATTAAAACGCTAATATAGGATCAATAATATATTATACCAATAATCTTTTTTCCCTGCTGACGAGTCGAAAAGCAAGGAACTGGCCGATTTTGTGAAATACTACAAAAAATTTCATACCATTGTTAGTAATGTTCGCATGAAATTTTTTCCATTTTTTTGATTTTTTTTACCGGTACGCAACCGGGACGCATCCTAACCCACTCTTGACCAGTGGGTAGAGCCATCAAATTATACCTTACGTAGCAAGTCGTGGAGCCATTTTTTGGCCTTACCGATGGTGTCGACACCCTTGATTACCAATAATAAACGATCTTTTGTCTCTTTTATTTTGCAAAACCGTCCGTGGGACTGAATGAAGGCGATGATGTTTCGAAAAACGTCAGAGCTAAAGTAATCGTCGTTCTTTGATGAAACGAAGTAGCATTTCATTTGTTCGTTTTTCAAAGCCAGTTTCTCAAAGCCCAGGCGCTCGGCCATCCACCGCAGTTCCACCGTTTCAAACAAGGATTCTACCCTATCCGGAACGGGTCCAAACCGATCCCGGATTTCGTTTTTAAAGGCAGCAAGCTCGGTATCCTCCTTGATCGCGTCCAATTTGGAATACAGACTCAATCTTTCCGAAATATTGCTGACATAGCTATCGGGAATCAAGAGCTCAAGATCCGTTTCGATCACACAATCCTGAACGAGCACGGCTGTTTTTTCCTTCAGATCGGTTTCAAACAGCGCTGCAAATTCGGTTTGTTTCAACTCTTGTACTGCTTCGTCCAGGATCTTGTGGTACATTTCAAAACCCAAATCAGAAATAAACCCGCTTTGTTCGGCTCCCAGGAGGTTACCTGCCCCACGAATGTCCAGGTCCCGCATGGCTACTTTAAAACCATCTCCCAAATCGGAAAACTCTTCCAGTGCCTGCAGCCGTTTTCTCGATTCTGCACTTAGGGTTGAAGTGGGCGGCGTCAAGAGGTAGCAATAGGCCTTCTTATTGCTTCGACCGACCCTTCCCCGCATTTGATGCAGATCGCTCATGCCAAACATGTGGGCCCGGTTAATAATGATGGTGTTGGCATTGGGAATATCCAGGCCCGATTCGATGATATTGGTGGATACCAGTACGTCGTAGACACCTTCAATAAAGTCCACCATGACCTTTTCGAGTTTTTTCCCATCCATCTGACCGTGAGCACCAATCACCCGTGCATCCGGCACCAGCCGGAGGATTAGATTGGCAATGGCGTCGATTTCTCCCACCCGATTATGGACGAAAAACACCTGCCCCCCACGACTCAACTCGTTGGCAATCGCATCCCGGATGATATCTTCCCGAAAGGTATAGATTTCGGTGGTCACCGGCTGCCGATTTGGTGGAGGCGTAGCAATTACCGACAGGTCACGGGCACCCATCAGCGAAAAATGCAGTGTACGCGGGATGGGAGTAGCGGTCAACGTAAGCACGTCAACGTTTACACGAAGTTGCTTGAGTTGGTCCTTTACCTTGACCCCAAATTTTTGTTCTTCGTCAATGACCAATAAGCCCAAGTCTTTAAATTTGATGTCTTTATTTACAATTCGATGGGTCCCGATCAGTACATCAATTTCCCCATTTTCCGTTTTTCTAATGATTTCCTTTATTTCCTTTGCCGTACGAAACCGGTTGATGTACGCGACTTCCACCGGAAAATCGGCTAGTCTTTCCTTAAACGTCTGGTAGTGCTGCATGGCAAGAATGGTGGTAGGAACCAGCACCGCCACCTGCTTGCGGTCATTTACCGCTTTAAATACCGCACGAACCGCTACCTCGGTTTTCCCAAAGCCCACATCCCCACAAACCAGGCGGTCCATAGGATAGGGCTTTTCCATATCCTCTTTGACATCCGCAGTAGCCACAGCCTGGTCGGGCGTATCTTCATAGATAAACGAGCTTTCGAGTTCTACCTGGAGAACGCTATCCTCAGAGAAACGGTGTCCTGGGGCCGCCTTTCTTTTTGAATACAGGCGAATGAGGTCCTTGGCAATGTCTTTGACCTTTTTCTTTACCTTACTTTTCTTGTTTTCCCATTCCTGAGAACCGAGTTTCGACATGGTGGGAAGCGTCCCTTCCTGGCTGCTGTATTTGGAAATTTTATGCAGGGAATGGATATTGACGTACAGCAGGTCATCGTCCCGAAAAACCAATCGGATCGCCTCCTGCAACTTCCCATTGACCTCTACCTTTTCCAACCCGGCAAACCTGCCGATACCGTAATCCACGTGTACGATAAAATCTCCTGGATGCAAATTCTTGATTTCCTTGAGGGTAAGGGCTTTTGACTTGCTGCTGGTACGGTTGGTTTTGTACCGGTGAAACCGCTCAAAAATTTGGTGGTCCGTGTAACACGCCAGTTTTAGCGAGGTATCGATAAAGCCCTCCCTAAGGCTAATCGGCAGGGTCTGTACGTCCAAACTTGGGTCCAACTCCGAGAAAATATTCAACAAGCGGCCTATCTGCTTGTCACTTTCCGAACAAATGATATTCCGTATTCCCCTGGCGGCGTTTTCATTTAAATCATGGACCAACAGATCAAAGTGCTTGTTGAAGGACGGCTGCGGCTGCCCCTGAAACCGGAACTCCGGCACATCCTTCCAGGTAAACACGTGTCCAAAGGCGATTTGTCTAAACGGAGAGATGGCTTCTTCAAAGGCCTTTCCAGATAAAAAGAGCGTGTCGGGCGCCATCAATAAGGACTTAGCGGCCGTTCCTCCCTCCCGAAAGTAGGTATCGGCCTTCTCGTACAGGCTTTCCAAGACGCCCATGCAGTGGGCATAATCCTTGATCCAAAAGCAGGTGTCCGGCGGAAAAAAATCCACGATCGGTTGCCTGATTGCATCCTGCATGGTGGTTTGGATGTTGGGAATGATATTGATTTGGTCTATCGGAACGGTGGACAACTGAGTTTCGGGGTCAAATACCCGAATGCTGTCAATTTCTTGTCCAAACAACTCGAGTCGGTAAGGCAGGTCGTTGGCATACGAAAACACATCAATGATCCCACCCCTAACTGCAAATTGCCCTGCTTCGTAAACGAAATCGGATTTTTCAAAACCATAGGTGGTAAACAGCTCTTCCACGAAGGCCAAATCCACCATTTCGCCTTTCCGAACGGTAAATGTACTTTCCTTAAGGCTTTTCTTGTTGACTACTTTTTCGTAGATGGCCTCCGGAGAAGTGACCAGCACCTTTCCATCCGTGGGCGATTGGGATAGCTGATTCAGAATTTCGGCGCGCATGAGCACGTTGGCATTTTCAATGTCCTCGTGGTGGTAGGGCTTTTTGTAACTGGCGGGAAACAGGTAAGGCTGTGTGCCGGTCAGCGCCTGCCAATCCCCGGCCAGGTATGCTGCTTCCTCTCGATCGTGAGCCAAAATGACGTGAAATCCGCCTGCCAGTTTGGTAATCGCCTGAAGCAAAACCATGTCCATACTGCCGGACAGGCCTCGCACCTGCATGCGGGACTGATCGCCTTTTCCCAGAGTCAAGGCCAGGTTCCGGACGAAGGGATCCTCTTCGTAAAGCGACAAAAATGAAGATCTATCCAAGTATTTTTTGGTTTAATGATCGGATAATAATTGGCGCAATTTATCAATTTCCCCGGTAATAAGGTGCCTCTGCTCCGGATTCCAACCGGGCATATTCGTAAAAACCCAAATCCCTTCGCCTATTTACGCCCTTTTGCCAACAAACTGTAAATTTGTTTTGTTATTCGAATACGGCCTATGCAAAAAGAGAAAAAGACCCATTGGTTTCGGAAAATTGAGAACATGCACCCTTACCGCACGTTGATGTATTTGGGTATGTTTGGGAGTGGATTGCTATTTTTCTTCCTCACGACCGCTTTTGTATTGTCTCAACCGGAATCCGGTGTGTTTGAGCGCTCTACCTTTCCCAAATCCTTCATCATGAGTAGCCTGTTGATTGTGGTAAGTAGCTACACCTCTGGCAAAATACTGCCCAGCTTTCGGCTACACGAACTGGACAAAACGAAAAATTTTCTGCTTTTTACCTTTCTTCTGGGGCTATTGTTTTCCGGTTTTCAGTTTCTGGGATGGAAAGAGCTCTCCACCATGGGAATTGACTTTCGGGGCATTCCTTCGGGTAGTTTTCTTTACGTACTGAGCGGCATTCACCTGTTTCACCTGGGCGGGGCACTGATTTATGCACTTGTATTGGTAATACAGGTGGAAAAATCCGGTAAAGACCCGGTAAAATCCCTGATACTTTTAACAAACCCCTATGAACACATGAAGCTGGATTTATTCGCCGTGTATTGGAAATTCATGGACGCAGTGTGGTTAATTCTTTTTGTTTTATTTCTCTGGATGTTTTAGGAAAGATGAAATCATTCCGGTTAGAAATGATCTCCTCCCGGAGGGTGAAATCGATCAAATAATCGTAAATTGCAAAAAACACGTATTTATGTCAGACAATCAATTTGAAATCAACGTCAATCCGGATTGGATAAAGAAATACCTATCCAAAATCATTCTGGCGATAGCAGTGATCATTGTGGTATTTTCGGCCGTTAAGACCGTGGGTCCAGAAGAAGAAGGGGTAGTGATTCAATTGGGAGAGTACAACCGTACCGTCTTGCCCGGCCTGAATTTTATCATTCCATTTGTTGAGACCATGTATAAAATACCGGTGCAGCGGCAGCTCAAGCAAGAGTTTGGTTTTCGAACCAGTGCCGCGGGGGTCCGTTCGGATTACGTTAAATCCGGATACGGCGACGAAAGCATGATGCTTACCGGGGATTTAAACCTCACCGATGTAGAATGGGTGGTCCAGTACCGGATCGTCAATTCCTACAATTACCTGTTTCGCGTAAGAAATGCGGAAAAAACCCTCAACGACATGTCGGAGGCTGCCATGAGAAAAATCGTGGGAGACCGAACGGTCAATGAGGTATTGACGGTAGGACGACAGGAAATAGCCACCAGTGTGGAAGTATTGCTGCAGGAAATGTGTGACGAATACGAAAATGGGATTCGAATCGATCAGGTGGTGTTGCAGGATGTTAATCCTCCCGAACCGGTAAAACCCAGTTTCAATGCTGTCAACGAAGCCCAACAAGAGCGTGAAACGCTGATTAACCAGGCAGAAGCCGATTACAATCGGGTGATACCCCGAGCCAGAGGTATTGCGGATGAAACCATACAACTGGCAGAGGCCTATGCCCTAAACCGGGTCAACGGAGCAAAAGGAGAGGCCAACCGATTTAATTCCGTCTTTGAGGCCTACGTCAAGGCGCCCGAAGTGACCCGGCAACGTCTGTACCTGGAAACATTGGAAAAAGTACTTCCCAAAATCGGCAACACCGTTATCACGGATGAAAGCGGAAGCAACGTGCTGCCGCTTTTGAATTTAAATAAGGCCATTCAAAACCCCGCTCCCTGAACGATCAAGCAGGAAGGAAAAATTCCTAATTAGCAAGCCATGAAAAAAAGTAACGTAGTATACATCATACTGGTGGTAGTCGGACTTATAGTCGTAGGTCAGAGTGTGTTTATTCTGGACGAGACCCAGCAGGCCATCGTCACCCAATTTGGTAAGCCCGTAGGCGAACCTCGAACCAGTCCAGGGGTCAACTTTGTCATCCCTTTCATCCAGAAAGTGCAATTTTTTGACAAGCGCTATCTGGAATGGGATGGAGACAAAAACCAGGTTCCTACCAAAGACAAGAAATTCATCTTCGTGGATACCTATGCCCGCTGGCAAATCACGGACCCCTTGCAGTTTTTTATTCGTTTGAGGGACGAACGTTCTGCCCAATCCAGATTGGATGATATCCTGGACGGCGAGACTAGAAATGCCATTGCCAGCAATGACCTATTGGACATCGTGCGGTCTACCAACCGTGACCCGGAGGTGACAGAGGATTTCATGGAGGAATTGGAAGTGCTGGAAGACATCAAAGTAGGAAGGGAAGCGATCGAGGAAATTGTCTTGCAAAAAGCAAATGAACGAACGTCCGATCTTGGAGTGCGGATCCTCGATTTCAGGTTCAAGCGAATGAATTATGTGGACGAGGTTCGGGATCGGGTTTACGATCGGATGATAAGTGAACGAAACCGTATCGCCGATCAATTTCGGTCCGAAGGACAGGGAGAGGCCCGGAAGATTCAGGGTGACAAGGAGCGGGACCTGGCTCAAATCCAGTCGGAAGCTACCCGGGAAGCCGAGGAAATCCGGGGTAGGGCAGATGCAGAAGCCACCGAAATCTATGCCTCCGCGTATAACAAAAGCCGGCAATCCATTGATCTGTATAAATTTCTCCGTTCCCTGGAGGCCTTGGAAAAGTCTCTAGACGAAAAAACCAACTTGGTCATCTCCTCAGACAGTGAGCTATTACAATACCTAAAGAAAATGCAGTAGCCGAATACACGTCGCATAGGATGAGGATTAACTTAAGTACGCAGGTAGCGCGGCCTTACCTGGAGGTAAAAGCAGGGTTTACCGAAGATCTATTCAGGTCATTGAATCCGCCTTTTCCTCCAGTGAAGTTGCTGCGATTTGATGGCTCGTCCAAGGGAGACCTGGTAAGTCTGGAATTGAAATTTATTTTTTTCAAGCAAACCTGGACCAGTGAAATCGTAGCCGACCAAACGGACGAAAGGGAGTTTTTCTTTATCGACGCAGGAAGAAAATTGCCATTCTTTCTGCGTAGGTGGCGGCACAAACACCGGGTGGTGAATCAGGGAGAGAAGCATTCCTTGATCGTCGATGAGATCGACTATACCGCACCCAATGCGCTGCTTGGTCTTCTTTTGTACCCGGTCCTTTACCTTCAGTTTGCGCTCCGAAAACCCATTTATAAACGTTATTTCGCGCGTAAAAAAAAGGAGTAGGGTCGTTTGGATCAGATAACCTGTAGGTTTTCACATTCCGGAATCAGACAGTCGCCGTAGAGTACCAGGGAATGACTGGTAATATGGGAAGAAAACTCTTTTCCCATGGCCTCCTTAATCAGGTTGATCCGCTGGTCGGAAAACTCCTTTATTTTCCGGCATTGGTTGCAGACATAATGATCGTGGTGCTTGTAGGTAAGTGCTTGTTCGTACAGGGCTACTTTGTCTTTAAACTGGTGTTTTACGGCAAGGCCACATTCGACCAATAAATCCAATGTATTGTAGATGGTGGCCCGGCTGATGGAGTATCCGCTATTTCTCATTTTTAAAAATAAACCCTCTACATCAATATGTTCATCCTGAGGCAGGGCATATAGT
The DNA here is from genome assembly GCF_009467825.1 of Cyclobacterium xiamenense. GTDB lineage: Bacteria > Bacteroidota > Bacteroidia > Cytophagales > Cyclobacteriaceae > Cyclobacterium > Cyclobacterium xiamenense. The sequence goes on from NZ_WIOK01000015.1 coordinate 105,810, forward strand.
TCGTCAATAACGGAAAACCGCTCCGGTGTTTTTCGGCTTCCTTGCCGGATGAGGTAATTTTCGAATATTTTTTTTGCTTTTTCAATAATTGACTTATCGGCCATATTTTTAGTATTCTAAGGAATAAAGATGGGTTTTTTTTTAGATTTATCAAACCCTGAAACTTTTCAATGCTGCAATACCATAGTTATTTTCAATCTTTCTAAATAAGAGATAGTAAAAACCAAACATACCCAAAGAATAGGGGTTAATGTCAAAGTACTTAAATTAATTTTCTATATTAAACCAATAAATACGAACTACGCATCTATGCACCCTGGCATCAAACAGCTATTCTTGTTTTTTTTGGTCTTTTTCTTTGCCCTTTCTTTGCAAAGCCAGGTACCCGGCTTTTACATGAAAAAAGAAAAGCGAAAAGTAGACCTACCCTTCATCGATTCCAATAGCCTGATTATCATGCCTGTTTCCATCAATGGAGGACCCGAAGTGAATTTTCTTTTCGACACCGGCGTCAAATCCAATATTTTTTTCAGCAAAACCCTGGCCGACCAAATGGACATGCAGTACACCCGCAAACTAAACCTGGTCGGGGCAGATGGGAAGACGGTATTAAGTGCCTCTGTTTCCCCAAACAACCATTTTGATTTGGGGCCTGTGGAGGGAATATTCCAGGCAATTCTGGTTCTGGATGAAGATTTTTTGGAATTGGAGAAAGTAATTGGAATACCGGTGTATGGGGTAATTGGCCATGAGTTTTTTAAAAACAATCCGATAAAAATAGACTACGACAATGCTTCGGTCGGTTTTTACAAACGAACGGCCCTCAAATGGCGACCTTTTGGATTTAGAAAAATGGACATTGAAATCGACGGCAATAAACCCTATATCGCCTCTACCATACGTCAGACAAACGGACCGGACCTGCAATCCAAGTTACTGATAGATACCGGTGCCAATCACGGGCTGCTTTTAAACATGGAAACCAGCGAGGACATCGTGCTGCCTGAAACCACCCTGGAAAGCGACCTGGGCCGCTCATTGGGCGGCGATTTGTTTGGGTACGTAGGCCGGGTAAAACGCCTGGGCATTCACGGACTTAAGTTTAGAAATGTCATTACATCCTATCCGGAAGAAAATGAATTTTCAGAAGTGATTATCGGAACAGGCAGAAATGGAAGCCTGGGATCGGATGTGCTAAACCGGATGAAAATCATTTTTGACTATCCCCGGGAACGGATCCTGTTTAAAAAAGGAGCCAAATTCAGCAACGAATTCAAATACGACATGAGCGGACTGATGGTACGGGTATATTCGGCGGAAAACAAACGTTTCTACATCAGTCAGGTACGAGAGAATTCTCCCGCACACCGGCAGGGGGTAGAGGCCTTCGACGAAATCATTACGATCAATAAAATTCCAGCAGCCTTCTGGGAATTATCCGATATCACAGATTTGCTTCGTTCAGTGGAAGGTAAGGTGATTTCTTTGGAGCTCCTTCGCAGGGACCCGGAAGACGAAACGGCCAGTACCTTACATAAGATTACCTTTCTTCTCGAAGAACAATTGTAACCCCTTTTTCAACATATAGATGTTTATATGAATTTCAAATAGAAAATTTTGACTAATATAAATTTATTGGGTATTTTTTATAATTTATCTTAAATTTAGGGAATCTTTATCATGACACGTTGGTAACTCAATGCATAAATTAGATGCCCGAAAAGATTTTCAACAACCTGTTTGTAACTTTTAAAAGATCAGGTGAAAGGGATTTTGAAGTCCTGTTTGTATCCAATAGCTTTTTTCAGCTTTTTAATGAAGGCTCAAACGTGTACCGGCCGGACTTTTTTAGTCGGGTTTTTCCAACCGTTCAACGGCCGGTATTGGAGACGCTTTTTGATTGCCTGGGCAGATCAGAAGTCCTGGAAATACCCCTCTTTTTGCCTGATAATACCTTTGTTTGGGTGAAAATTGAGGGATTTACCGTGGCTCAGGCAGCCAACAGCTACCTAATTAACGCCATTATCATTCCCTATCGCCCGGCTCAAATCCAGTCTTCCTGGATCGTGCTTCCGGCATCAAAGCGAATTAGAACCGATAGGTCAAACCCCTCTGGCTTTTTCCCAGAAAACCTGGAAGATTTTTGCACGCATTTGTACGAAAAATACAGGTTTTCGGACCCGCCCACGTTGAAGCAACTTTGCAAGGGAGAGTTGGAGGGTCAGGTTCTGGATTTAGACGTCCTGAAACTGCACAGTGGTACGCTGGAAAACGGCTACCGGCTTTTGGCATTAAAAAAGCAGCCCCGACGGCCGGACTTTCCCAACCTGCTTGAAGACAAACCCAATTACCTATCCCACAGTTTTCTGGACATCCTGTATTTCGAGTACTTGAGGGAGGACAAAGAAATGATCTGGAACGGGGCGATTACCGAACTTTTGGGCTTTGAAGAGGAAAGGTTCAAGCGCTTCTCTGTATGGGACTGGCTGGAATTGGTTCATCCAGACGACTATAACCAGGTTTACGAGCTATTTTTCACCCCGTCCTACGAGTTGGACTCTTACACCATCGCTTACCGGGTAAAAAACAAAACAGGAGACTACCTGCACCTAAAGAACGATTTGAGGGTTTTTTACGATATTCCTTCCAAAAAAACAGTACTGGTCGGTATACTCCGCAACGCATCGGAAATAGAACGGGCGAAGCAGAACCTGCTTGCGCAAGAAGGAATCATTCAAAGTCTTTCTGAGAAAGAATTCATCCAGCAAACCCTTCAAAACGTTTCAGAGATTTCCAGCATGTTTAGCGGAAAGCCGCTTTTTGATGAAATAGCCCTCTTATTAGACAGAAAGCTTGGGTGTACCTACTGCATCATTGCCAACTGCGACCCGGTCAGTCGCTTGTTAGACCCCATTTCCATCACCCATTCCCACAAATTGGTCAGCTCCTCCTCCAAAATATGGAAGGCATTTCTGAATAATCAATTACCAAAACCGCAGGACCAGCAAAATTTTCTATGGCTTACTTACCCGGAATATCCGGAGCTACAGGATAGTCCACTTTTAAAAAACAAGGGCATTTGCTCGTTGATCCGATTGGATTTGCAGGACAATGAAAAAGCCATTATTGGCAGCTTGTGCTTTCTTCACCGAACCCCTTTACAAAACCCTGCCTTCTACCAGGAACTGCTACGGATTCTCGGCGATTGGATTGGAAAAGAATTGCATCGATTTCGTTTTGAAACCATTCTTCAGGAAACAAATTTCATGCACGATGCCATACTGAATGGAACCGCTTACGCCATTTTTGCCGTCAACCATCACTTGGAGATCACGCTGATTAATAACAAAACCCTCCCCATTTTCAACCTGGAAAAAAAGGAGCAATTACTGGAAACGGTATTGGTGCAGCAGGGCAGTACTCACCGCTTACGGGAGGTCATTACCCGATTTTCACGATCGAAGCGAAGTACCGCCTATTTCCTACTTCCCATCGGTCCGGATGATTACAAAGAACTAAAAATATCCTTTACCCGCGTCCGATACGGTAAAAAAAACCGGGTCTCCTACGTGGTCTTTGTCGACGACATCACCGATAGAACCCTATCGGAAAAAAGGCTAATCGCCTCGGAGCAACTGTACCGTAGCATTGCGGAAAATTTTCCCGGGGGTACCGTAGACGTGTTGGACAAGTCCTTTCGCTACATTTTTACGGATGGAGAGGAATACCGGCTTGCCGGGAAAGACCCCAAAACCCTTATCGGAACCTCCCATCTGGATCAGTATACCGGGGAAAACCTGGAAAAGACGCGCAGCAACCTAACGAAAATTCTGACAGGGCATCGGGTATCGTATGAAATCGAAGCAAATCAGCAGCGATTTTTAAACCATGGAGTGCCACTCATGAATGATTCAGGCAGCATCGATCGGATTTTGCTCGTCAAACAAAACACGACAAATGCAAAAAAGCTGGAAACTGAACGAGAAAAACTAATCAAAGATTTAAAGTCCCATAACGAAGAGCTATTGCGCTTCGCCTACATCGTATCACACAATCTGCGGGCGCCTATTGTCAACATTTCCCTGTTGATCGACCTCTTTAACGAAGAAGATCCGAAAGACCCCGAAAACAAGGAAATCATGGAGAACCTGAAGATCTCTACCAACCTGCTCGACGCCACCCTGCAGGATTTGATAGAAGTGGTTTCCATAAAGAAACAAAAAATCCCTAAAGTAGAATTGATCGATTTCAAGCTACTCCTAAACAACGTGGAAAAAAGCTTGTTTAACCAACTCCGGGAATCGGGCATACAGATCCACCGGGATTTTTCGGAATTGGAGGAAATGAACTACGTGTATGCGCACCTGGAAAATTTCCTTATGAACTTCATGACCAATGCTGTAAAATACAGGCATCCCGACAGGCTGCCAGAAGTATGGATCCGTACCTATACCGAAAAAAACTATTGCATCCTGCGCTTCGAAGACAACGGGATCGGCCTGGACCTGAAACGCTATGGCGATCGGATCTTTGGCCTCTATCAGCGCTTTCACAACCACGTCGAAGGCAAAGGACTCGGACTCTACCTGGTACGGGAACAAATTCGCGCAAACGACGGAAAGATCGAAATTGAAAGCGAACTGGGGAAAGGTACGGTCTTCAAAGTGTACCTGCGAAACCTGATTCTGGACAAAAACCAACGCTCCCAGACAGCACGGAAACCTTCCCCCAGATGACCTATAGCAGTGCCGCCGCTTCCTCGTCCAGGTACAGGGCAACGTCTGGATGATGCTGAAGGACCGAGGCCGGAACATTCTCCGTTACCGGCCGGCGTACCGCATCCCGGATCGTCGCGGCTTTCTTACTCCCATAGGCCAATAATACAATCTGCCTGGCTTCCATTATGGTCTGAATACCCATGGTGACCGCCTCGGTAGGAACTTCCTCCACAGTTGAAAAAAAACGGGCATTCGCTGTTATCGTTTCCTGTAAAAGCCGGGTCACGTGCGTTCGGGAATCAAGCGGTGTTCCGGGTTCGTTGAATCCGATGTGGCCGTTAGTCCCGATACCGAGCAACTGCAGGTCAATTCCTCCCTGCCTTTTGATTTCGTTTTCATATGCTTCACATTCCTTTTCCAAATCACCGATTCCGGAGGGCACATACGTGTTCTCCATGGGAATATTCAGGTGATGAAACAAATGCTCATTCATAAAGTAACGGTAACTCTGGGGATGGCTCCCTGGCAGCCCCACGTATTCGTCCAGGTTAAACGTACGGACCCGACTGTAATCGGTGCCCTGCGTCTGATGATCCCGAACCAGATTAGCGTAAGTGTCAATTGGGGAACTTCCGGTAGACAATCCCAAAACGCTTTGGGGGTTTTGCTTGACCTCGGCGATAATTCGCTCGGCTACTGCCCGGTGTAAGGCTTCCTTGTTTTGAAATATTTGAACTTGCATGGACTCGGATAATAAATAGTTAATTATGTGGTAAATGTTATGTATACTACGCCGATCCGGTGGCTTCCTACCATCCCTGCCTCCGTTTGTCGCAGCATTTTTTATTTTAAGGTGGGCAAACTCAGCTTGAACCGGACAGCCACCAAACGAATCAGAATGATCAATGCGATGGACAAAAGAAGGTTGCTGTTTCGTTCCGCACCATAATGATTCAGGATCAAATAGACCACGGCTCCGCTGAGGCAGGCAGACGCATAGATCTCCTTTCTGAACAAAATCGGTATCTCGTTGGTGAGGGTGTCTCGGATCACACCCCCCATTACCGCGCTGAACATACCCATAATCGCTGCTACCTCAGGTCTGAAACCTAGCGCCAGTGTTTTTTCTACACCCAGAATCGTAAAAAAGGCGATGCCAAGTGTATCAAACAAAAACAAGGTTTTTCTGAGTCTCGCCACCAGGGGGAAAAACAAAAAGGTAGTGATCAAGCCGGCAAAAATAGCATAGAGGAAATCCACGTTACCTATCCAGACCAACGGATAAGCACCGAGCAGGATATCCCGCAAACTACCCCCACCGATGGCTGTGATAAAACCGGTAAACCCGGCCCCGAATAGATCGTGGTCCCGGTTTTGTACCGTCAGCGCTCCCGATATGGCAAAGAAATACGTTCCTACCAACTCCAACACATATTGTAAATCAAATGGTATCACCGGCATCTACTTCCCTTTTTCAGTCTATTCCCCTTCCTTTTTAAACAAGTAGGCACCCATGGCACGCTGTCCATGGACCACCACCGACTTAGCCGGCTCCAATAAGCTAAGCCGGTAGCACTTCATGACTTCGGATAAGAGCTGCTCCGTGAGCACAAACCGTTCGGTACCGTCGGGAAGCGCTTGTTGCCGATCTGCTGGATCGCCCGAAAGCGGAAAACAGCCTCCTGCGTCCGAACACATCCTCAGCCAGAAAAGACCTCCTTTCTTCAGCACCCGCATTTGTTCACCAAACATTGCGTCAAAATGAACCCTATCTCTGGCAAAATGCATCACCGCACTGCTGATAAGGGCATCAAAAGCACCCCGGTGAAAGGGAAGATCCTCCACAGGCGCCACGATAAATCGCTGGGCGTCAAACGTAGGATCCAGCGTTTTGGCGGTAATTCGAGCCATCTGAATGGCAGTAGGATTACTGTCTACTCCCAAAATCTGATATCCCCCACGGATAAAATAATGGCTATTTCTACCCTCTCCGCAACCCGCGTCCAATAGCAACATATCCTTTTCAAAACGCCCCTTTAACAACTGATCCAGCAGGTAAATATCAATATTGCCCAGTAAGTTGTTCAATGCCTTTATTTCCATTTTCACTGTATGTTTACACCATCAAAAGGTTAGATTACTTCGTTCAGACCAAAATAAAAGGCCGGTCGATCACCGTAGGCCAGGTCAATTCTCAACTGGAGACCTTCCTCGTTTAGCCGATACCTGAACCCGATACCCGCTCCCAGCCGCATGTTCCGATTCAAACCAAAATCGCCGGCGTTCCTACCAATTTGACCCGCACTTCCAAAGGCAACCATTCGTAAGTTACGGTATACTGGAAACCGCCACTCAGCCTGGTAGACCATGGCATGCCGGTCCCGATACCTGCCCTCAAAATAGCCCCGCATCAAATCACTCCCACCCATCATGGACAAATGCTGAAACGGAACTTCCCCCTGAGTCAGGCTTACCATTGCCTGCCCCACAAACACCTGATCGTTTCTCATCGGCCAATATTTCCGGAAATCAAAAACCCATTGTGTGAAATCAAAATTACTCCCCAAAACGGAATGAAACTTCATCCAGGACAATTGATGGTACCCTCCTCGGGCAGGTTGGAAAATAGCATCCCGGCGATCCAGAGTCACTGCCAGTCCCAAACCGGACAAGCGCTGCCCATTGCTGCCCGGGATCGTGCCTGCATCCAGCAGTCCTCCTGGGACCTTCTGATATAGGTCATCCGTACGAAACTCATACCTAGGTCCCAGGTAAATGCCCCGGGCAACTTCCTTTTCGTAGTAGACATGTACGTAAAAATACCTGCTGGCATAGGATTCTGCCTCAAAAACCGCATTCCCAATTCCTGAAAACTGAAACGGATAATCGGAAAATTCCATCCGCCCATTGAAAAAAGACTTGTTTTGATTCATCCAAAGCTCCAATTCTCCCGTTAGGATCACCTGATGATTAAGGGTATACAAAAATGTGAGTGGTAAGGAAGAAGGTCTGTTTGCAACCGACAATGAATCGCTACCGGTCCTAAAAATCCTTACCGCCCGGGCTCCAATTCCCAAACTGGTCTCTGGAGAATAGGTGAGTGCGGGAATGAACGTCCATTGATCCGTACTGAACAGATCCACCGTGCGATCTGCCAGGCCAAAAAGCTTTTCTACGAACGATCCCCCTTCCCCCTGCTTAATAACCGACTCCAGATCCTGCGCCCGGAGGTGGCCAAACAGAAGAAATTGTACCGCCAAAAAAAACGTAATTCTTCGTCCCATGTAGGCCCGAAGATACTACATAATGCATCAAAATTCTATAATGAGACCAATTGTTGGAAGCACCGTTCCAGCCGGATTGGGAACCTCCCGGAGCAGGTAACGGGAAGGATCCTCCGGATCCACCAACAATTGCCCCTGATCACCTCGCTGGGGAACCAGGTTTGCCTGCTGCTCTGCCTGAAAATTGTAGGCATTTTGCACGTCAAAATACCAGTTTAGGTTCCACTTATCGTAAAAGTACTTTTTATCTACCCGAAGGTCCAGTTGGTGAAAGCTATTGAGGCGTTCGCCGTTGATTCGGGAAAAATCAAAAACACCCTGATTAAATAAATCCCAATTGGATCGAAGTGAGGAAGCCTGAAAGTCGTAAGGTGTATACGGGGTCCCTCCCAAAAAGCGCCAGCGGGCACCCAACTCCCAGTCCTTCTGGAGCCGCTTGCCGGCTGTTAAACTTACAATGAACCGATTGTCCCAGGAAGAGGGAAGAAACTCGGTATTGGGATTGGTAAATTCGCTGCGAACCAGCGTAAGTGCAGCTATTCCATAAAACCCCTTAAACAAGCGTTGCTGGGCGAGTAATTCGAGCCCATACGCCCTCCCCCTTGCGTCGGAAGTCACCGGTTCGTTCCCGATTACCCCAAAATCTGCCCCCAGATTAGCCAAGGCGATTCCGTTTCGAATCGAACTCGGATAGTTCGCATAGTTTTTATAAAATACCTCCGCCGAAAAACGCCGGTTTTTCTCCGGCAGTTGCCACTCCAGACCAGTAATCAGGTGTGTGGAACGGATAAAGCGGACATCGTTTTCCTGATTGACATAGGCCCCCTCGTTGTTCTGAAAACCCAAAACCGTGTAGGGCGGCTTTTGGTAGTAAATCCCGGCATTGGCATTCCAAAAGAGGTTATCTTTCAGTTGATAGCTGGTTGAAACCCGCGGACTTAACTGGTTTAAAGGGTTACTGGCAGTCGCCCCAAAATCGCTGCCATCCATCCGAACTCCCAAATTTACCAGCAAGCGCTCGTCCAGGTATTTTTTACTTCCCATCACAAATGCCCCATAACTGTTAAACAGGGAAACGGAAGAAATATCCAATACCTGTCCATCCTGTACCAATACTTGCCGGTCGAAATTTTCGATCAGGTAGCGGCTAAACTCGTAATTGACACCGTACTGAAGAGTGAAACCATCTTTGAAAACGCTGTTTTCTGCGCGGAATTTATTTTCACTCTCCTGTGAAAGGTAGTCAAACAACAGGTTTTCTTCCTGTGATGCATCGTTTTGCGCGTACTTATAGGACCGGTTGTTGAGCATGTTACGGCTTAAGATAAACGTCCAGAAGCCATTCTCCCGAAACCGCTTTAGCTTTATCCCCGTTGCATAATTCCACTGCGTGGAAATGGGCAGGTTGTCCAACAAAAACAAGCGATTTTCCCGGTCTTCGGTCGTCTCTCCATCCGGTACGTCAAAATTGAGTGCGAATTGATCGATCGCACCAACACCCAAAACTGTCAATTCCGTTTTTTCGTTGATCTGAGTTTTGGTCTTAAATGTAAAGTCATTGAAGGTAGGAAGAAAAGGAAGCCCCAATAAGCGAAACAATCCTTGCAAGTACGATCTTCTGGCCGATACAATATAGGTCGTCCGCTCGCCAATAGGCCCTTCATTGGAAAACGTCAGTTCACTGGCGCCCACAGTAACTTGCGAAAACATCTTGTCCCTACGGCCGTCTTTGAGCTGAAATTCAAAAAAAGAACTCAGCGCATTCATTCGATTGGCAGGAAAGCCTCCGCTGATAACATCCACATTTTTGATCAGGTTTACATTTAAGATCCCAACGGGACCTCCCGACGAACCTTGCGTGGCAAAGTGATTGATGACCGGAACCTCTATTTCATCAATAAAAAACTTATTTTCATTTGGGGCCCCTCCGCGAATAATGATATCGTTTCGAAAGCTAGCTGTACTGGCAACACCGGGCAGCGATTGGATCACCCTGCTTATGTCTCTATTTCCCCCCGGGTACCGTTCAATCTCGTTTGCATTTAATTTTCTTGCCGATAGTGGCGTCACATCCGAACGGCTGAATTCAGAACTTACCACCACTTCTTCCAGATTCGACGCATCTTCTTCCAACTCAAAATCGAGCTGCACCGGTCTGGCAAGGGATACCTGCACCTCATAAAATGTCTGTGATTTGAACCCGACAAAAGAGGCCCGCACGTTATACAAACCGGGTTCGAGACCGGTTAATTGATACTGCCCTTCTTCATCCGAAACGGTCCCTTTATCCAGGCCCTGAACAACCACGTTCGCAAAGGGAATGGGTTCGTTATTGACGGGATTAACTATTTTACCCTGAATAGTCCCTTCCTGAGCCAGCACAAACCCACAAGTAAAAAACAACGCAAATGTTATCAGAGAAACCTTCATAGAAATGGAACATTTAGAACAATAATCATTATGAATGAAAAATGTTTGTGGATCAAGGATGTTTTTTCAGGTACGGCTATTCTTGGCCCGCCACAGGCGCCACCAAGGTGTATTGGGTGAGTCGTGGTGCTCGTAATGGTAACCAAAAAAGTAGCAGGACACAAACGCCCAAATATGGTTTGGCGCTAAGGTACCGGAGTGGTGAGCATTTTCCTGCTCCCCTCTATGGGGAAGGTAGGTGCCAAAATAAAACAATTGAAGTGTGGAAAGAACCGCCGGCAGCATCCAAAACAAAACAAGGTTTTCTGTAGGAATCCAGATTTTCAATAAATTAAACGTACCCGCCATCAAGAGAAACTGCCAGATGTTCACATAGCTAAACAGAAAACTGAAGTACCAGGGGATGAACCGATTGGACGCATGGTAATCGGGATCCTTGTCTGTAGCGACGAATCGGTGGTGTTTGTGGTGATTCGGAAATAACCGCCAATAAAAATTGTAGGAAAACAACAAAGCTGCGAGCCAACCTACTGCATGATTCAATTTCCGGTTGGTAGAAACAACCCCATGCATGGCATCATGAGCGGTAATGAATAACCCGGTGTACAAATGCGTTTGAACCAAAATCGCCAAATAAACCAACGGATCCGAAAAATCGATGGAGTAGCCCAACAAAAACACCAAAGAAGTTGCCCACAATAGTATAATTGATCCGGCAATGATCAATCCCTTCGGATCAATAGGTAATGATAAATGCTGCTTTTGGGAAACGTTGTTCATGCAAGAAAAACACCAGAGAAACGTAAATCATTCAAAACTCCCGAATTCGGTCCCTGACTTTCTCCATCAACCACATGGGTGTAGAGGTGGCACCGCAAATACCCACGCTTTGTCCCTCGGTAAACCACGATTGCTCCACTTCTTCCGGACTGGATACAAAGTAGGTTTGCGCATTTTTTTCTTTGCAAACATTAAAAAGCACCTTCCCATTGGAAGACTTGGTTCCGCTAACAAACACAATATGGTCGAATTTGGAAGCGAATTCCCGTAATTCCTTGTCTCGGTTGGATACCTGCCTACAAATGGTATCGTTGGTATTTATTGTAATGCCGTTCGCCTTGAGAATTTCGTTGATCTCGTAAAACTTGTCGGTACTTTTGGTGGTTTGGCTGTATAAGGTAATGTTTTTTGGAAGCGAGGGAATATCCAATTCGCTGATATCCTGAAAAACGACCGCCTTGTTTCTTGTTTGCCCCAAAAGCCCTATCACTTCAGCGTGACCGTGCTTACCGTAAATGTAAATCGTTTCGTCCTTATCGTACGAATTTTTGATACGGTTCTGAAGTTTTAGTACTACCGGACAACTAGCGTCTACTAGCGTCAGGTTGTTTTTTATTGCCAACTCGTAGGTCGAAGGCGGCTCTCCATGAGCGCGAATTAAAATCTTTTCGTTTTTTAGGTCCTTCAGCGAATCGTGATTGATGATAATCAACCCTTTTTGGGTAAGCCGTTTGACTTCCTCGTCGTTGTGAACGATGTCCCCCAGGCAATACAAACGACCCTCATCGTCCAGGATTTCCTCAGCCATCTCTATAGCATAGACTACCCCAAAACAAAAACCAGAATGCTGATCAATATGTACATCCAAATTTAACATAGACTATAAACCAAACTAGCGTGTAAATGTTTTGCGACGTAGGATCTTTTCATAAATACTGATATTCAACAGCAACAAACCCAATGAATAAACGCTATCTTCTATCGGTACAGTTCCAATTCGAATCCCCAAGTTTTCCTGATTGTTGTACCCGACGATGGGTTCGTCCAACCAGGTACCGGTAAGAACCCCGTTTACCAGCATGAAAGGCAACAAGCTGACCAGATAGGCGGCCAGAAACCGACCCAGAATCCGATCTTTAAAGACCAGAAAATGAACCGCTACGATAAGCGAGGTAAATATAAAATTAAACGAAGTATACAACTTTTCCCAATGATAGAAACCCAAAACCAATAACAGCGGTACCATTATGTAGACAAAGGGCTTCCCGATGGGCTGTAGCCAATCTTTTTTCACAAAATAAATCAAGACTTCGTAGATAAAAATACAGGCAAAAGGCACGATAAAGAAGAACGAAATTTCTTCCAACGGCAATTCAAAGAGGTACCAACCCAGAATGTACCGTTCATTGAACCACCAAACACCCTCTACCGTAAACCAATGATCCCAAATGAGATAAACGCATGCGGTAATGAGGGATGCTGGCCAGAGCGCATACCATTTCTTGTGATAAGTAATCCGGTGTTCAAAAGACTGCGCCAGGGGATAAGAAAGGGTGAAGAGCATAAGCCCCAGGTAATAGTATTCTTCTTTCATTAACCAAGTCCTGTTTTGTACCCAAAATACGTTCGTACCAATAAAGCCATTTTTCGCCCGTTCGGGATGCGGATTCGTTGCTGGGTGATAACCTCCGGAGGCAATTCTTTGATTTTAGAGAAAAGCTTTCGGTAATACAGGTAAGCGATCTTGACCCCCAACATGGCTCCCTTTGGCAATTGATGAATGCCAATCAGCGCCTCATCGAAATCCTGCTCTATATCTGCTTCAATTTCTGATTTGATGGCCCGGTTGAAATCCTTGAACTCGACTCCCGGGAAATAAACCCTACCGCGTTCTTCGTAATCGCTTTTAAGGTCCCGTAAGAAATTAACTTTTTGAAAGGCAGCACCTAGTTTACAGGCCGCACCTCTGAGTCGATCATAAGTCTGACTGTCTCCCTTACAAAAAACCCGCAGACACATCAGCCCCACCACTTCTGCCGATCCATAGATGTACTCTTTGTATTTGGAATCGTTGTACCGGGTAAAATCCAGATCCATTTCCATGCTGGTCAGAAATGCATCGATCAAATCCCGCTCGATCTGGTATTGATTCACGATCAATTGGAAGGCGTGAAGTACCGGATTCAGACTAATTCCCTCGCGAATTGCCCGGTAAGTATCTTCCCTGAAAGCGTCCAACAAGGCTTGCTTGTCCTTGTCATGAAAGGTATCCACGATTTCGTCCGCGTACCGAACAAAACCATAAATCGCATAGATGGGAAGGTGTAGCTCTTTGTGAAGTGTTCGAATACCAAGGGTAAAGGACGTGCTGTACCGTTGGGTAATTAGTTTGCTACATTCGAGCGCAGTTTCATCAAAAAGCTGTTTGTGGTCGACCATATCCTGTTAAATATATCGATTATATTTATCTTTTCATCGATTTTATCACTTCTTTGGCAACAACTCCACCCGAAATAAGCGAGGGTGGTACCCCTGGGCCCGGCACTGTCAACTGCCCGGTATAGAAGAGATTGGGCAGTTTTTTATTTTTGAGGGAGGGTTTCAGAATGGCGGTTTGCATCAGGGTATTCGCCAGGCCATACGCATTGCCTTTAAACGCGTGGTAATCTTCTTTAAAGTCCCGATGGGCATAGGACTTTTTATAAACAATATGCGATCGTATCTCCTGTCCTGTTAATTTTTCTAACCGATCCATCACCAAATCAAAGTAGTACTCCCGGGTTTGCTCCGGGTCGTCCAGGTCGGGGGCCAGTGGAATCAGAATGAACAGGTTTTCCATCCCTTCAGGTGCCACCGAAGGGTCGGTCTGGGAAGGGACCGATACGTAAAATAAGGGCTTTTCCGGCCAGGCCGGATTGGTATAAATGGCCTCGGCATGGGGCCCTAGCGGCTCGTCAAAAAAGAGATTGTGGTGACGAAGATTCGTCAACCGCTTGTTTACGCCTAGGTAAAAAAGCAGCGAAGAGGGTGCCAGCGTGCGCGAGTCCCAATAGGTGTCGCTGTAGTTGCTCCATGCCGGGTCAAGCAGGTGCTTGTCCACGTGGTGGTAATCCGCCCCGGCGACCAACACGTCAAAGGCAACGATTTCTCCGTTGGACAAAAGCGCCGAAACTGCCTTCCCCTCGTGTACGTTGATTTTCTTCACTTCTGCTTCTGTCCGTATTTCCACGCCTTTTTCTTTGGCCAGCTGCACCATTCCTTCGATAATGCGGTGCATTCCTCCCATGGGATACCAGGTTCCGAGCGCGATATCGGCGTAATTCATCAGACTGTAAAGGGCTGGAATGTTCTGGGCTGTTTCTCCCAAAAACAAAACCGGAAACTCCATCAGACGAATGATTTTTTCGTGGGAAAAAAATTTCCTCACGTGGGAAGACATGGACTGAAAAATATCCATTCGAAAAAGGTCTTTCAGCAAGGAAAAGTCCAGGAATTCGGTGAGAGAAAGGCTTGGCCGATGTACCAAATCGTGAATGCCTTTTTGGTACTTATAGGCCGCCTGCTCCAAAAACAAATCGAGCTTTTTCGCGGCGCCTGGCTCTAATGCCTCCAATGCCTGCCGAAATTCGTCCAGATTGGCAGGGATATCCATGACATCGCCTTCTCCGAAGAAGACTGCGTAAGAAGGATCCAGCCGGGTCAAGGAGTAGTAATCGGTAACTTTTTTTCCAAATTTCTCGAAATACCGCTCAAACACATCCGGCATCCAATACCAACTGGGCCCCATATCAAATACAAAACCCTCGGCGTCGAATTTTCTTGCCCTTCCGCCGAGGGTGCTGTTTTTTTCCAACAATAGTACGTCTTGGCCTTCAGCTGCCAGATGAGTGGCTGTAGAAAGTCCGGCGAAGCCCGAACCAATGACTACAACTTTCTTATGAATCATTTTTTAGTTTTTGGTAATATAGACTTTAAGTTCGTCTTTTAATAATTTTCGCGCGATATGGATGCGGTTTTTTACCGTTCCAATGGGGATATCCAGCTTATCCGCTATTTCATGGTACTTAAAGCCCTTGTAGTGCATCATGAAGGGTGTTTTGTATACCGAATCCAGTTTTTCTATCGCTCGGGTAATGTCCTTCATGGCAAATTCTCCGTAAGCGCCATTTTCAATAACAGTGGACCCTGAATTGATGAAATGCAAGTTGTCAGAGGTGTCGACAAAGGTACCACGTCTTACCATTCGTTGGTAATTGGTAATGAAGGTATTTTTCATGATGGTATACAACCAGGCCTTTAGGTTGGTTCCGTCGGTAAATTTATCTTTATTCGTAAACGCCTTGACCATGGTGTCCTGCAACAAGTCATTCGCATCGTCCATGTCTCGGGTGAGTTTCAAAGCAAACGGTTTTAAGGATTTGCTCAATTTGTTTAGTGAGTAGCTAAATTCAAGAGTTGTCATGGTTTTATCCTTTTGTTTAATCAAAGCTACCCATTGTTAAACACCAAACCAAATATTTTTGTATAATTTTTTTAAAAATCTTTTAAACAAAAAAAGTATGTAGTGCCGCCCAACAACAAAAAACCCCTTTTAACTGCTTTAAAAGGGGTTTTTTGAGAACGAAATGAATGTCAAGATATATTTTTCTGTTTAATATTTATTATTTTTATTAAACAAACTATCCCCAGGCATCCCTCAAAAAGCGCAGCCAGTTGCCGTGCATGACCTGTTGAATGTCTTCCGAACTGTACCCGCGTTTTTGCAGCATGCCGGGAATCCGGCTGATATCCGCAATGGTTTCCAGGTCGTAGGGACTTTGCTCCCTACCGTACGCACCATCTAAATCCGTCCCTATCCCAATATGGTCGGCATTTCCGGCCAGTTGACAGATATGATCCAGGTGATCGACCACTTTTTCCAGGTCACAATTCATCTCACGGGGCAATGACACACCTTTGGTCCAGCCGGGAACCATCATCCATGCATCCAACGCTCCTCCAATCACTGCCCCCCGGTCGATCAATGCCTTAATTTGCTCGTCACTAAATTGCCGGTTGTGGTTGACTAGTGCCCGGCAGTTGTTATGGCTGGCCCAAACAGGCCCGTTAAAATGGTCCAGTGCCTCCCAAAAGCTTTCGTCGCAGAGATGGGTCGCATCCAAAATAATGGATAAACGCTCCATCTCGCGCAATAAATCCCTTCCTTTCGGTCCCAGGGGCCCGGATGCATCCGTCCCAGGGGCATACCTTCCCGGACCGTAATGCGCCGGACCCAACGCTCGTAGGCCTGCCTGGTAGGACTTTTCCAGGTAGCTTAGGTTGACAATGGAATCTGCCCCCTCCAGGGATAAGATATAGCCCACCGGTTTTTTCCCGGACTCGGTACCGTCCTGCCAGCGGGTGACGTGCTCTTCCAGCGAGGCCAAATTATTGATTTGAACCATTTCTCCCTTGTCCTCCATTGCCCGATACCAGGCCAATTGACCTTGGGTTTGTGCCCAGGCCTGCTCGGGACTGTGCCAACCTGGCAATGGATTGCCGGGTGCCACGTACCGGGCTATCTGTGTGGCTACCACCAGGCCGATTTCTGCTTCCCTCAGCGCCGGTAATGAAACCGTTGCATTTCCCCGGTCCGGTTTATCATTCATGCCCATTTCCCGTTCCCGTTGATTGATCTGTTCCACGGTAAGCGTTAGATCCCGATTCCATTCCAGCGCATTCATGCTCAGGTCCAGGTGTGCATCGATAGTAAACATATAGTGTCGTTTCGTTAGATTCGTTTAAACTGGCTGTCAATAGGTTATTCTACGGTCACGCGAGAGGGTTTTCCATACGGCTACTTGTTCGCCATTTTCCACCACCACTGCTTCCTGATGCAGGGCCACTGTGGGGCATATATGGTAGGGCACTCCATACAGCACATCTCCAATCTGGTAAGAATGATCGGGTGCCACTTGCAATACCAGGTGCTCTTCGCTTTGACTGACGGGCGATACGTCCATTGCGTTCAGAAATCGAACCCGCTTGTCGATGGGGTTTTCGGAGGCGATGGCTTTGTGTCCCAGATCCACACAGACCAGATTTTCGGCCGGAAGGGAAATCACACGGCTTATCACCAGGGCAGCGTGAAGAAACTCCTGTTCGGGAAGCCCGGTTCCATATCCCTCGTCCCAATAGATGAAGGTGCCGGGAGCACAAATCACGTTTTGCCTGGCCGCATGGATGGGAAAGGTCGTTGTTCCTCCAGCGATAATTTCCAGAGGAAGGTTATGGATTTTTTCCAGGGTTTCGCGCATCGCAGCGATTGGAGCGAAGCCCTCTTCGCACTCCGCTGTCCGGATTTCAAATACCGGGTTCCGCAAATGCCCATCGTACAAATGAAAGCCTCTTACTGACAAACCGGATTTGCCGAGCAGTTTTTCCACCAGCTCCACGGCGGCCGAGCCCGGGGCAATTCCCGTACGATTGGTTCCCGCATTGAGATCCACGTACACGGAAAGTACCTGCCCGGCTTGCCTCGCTTTGGCATCCAATGCCTCGGCTGCGGTTTCCTGGTCTGTCAGGCAATGGAAGCGCACATCCGGATAGGCTTGGATTAGTGCAAACAGGCGGTCAATTTTTGGTCCTACGGGCTGATAGGCCAGCAGGATATCGGTAGCTCCGGCAAGTACCAGCATCTCCACCTCGGCAATTGTGGCAGCCTTGAACTTGCTGATTCCGGCATCCATCATTAGCTGACATGCTTCTATGGACTTGTTGGTTTTTACGTGTGGGCGCAGGCGGTCCGGAGTCCCGACGACTGCAATCGCACGCTGTATGTTTTCCCGTGCCCGGTCTCGGTACACCAACAGCGCTGGACTATCGACCGTTTCCGGATGCTGTAATTCATACCATGTATCTGACATACGATTACTGGTTAATCTCGAAGGTTGCTTCGATTTCCACAGAAATATTTCCTGGCAAGGAGCCAAAGCCCACCGCACTTCTAGAGCCTATGCCGTTTTCTTCACCCCAAATTTCTGCGAAAAGCTCCGAACACCCGTTGATTACATAGGGATGGGATTCAAAATCCAAACTGCAATTGACCATGCCCAGAACTTTGATCACCCGTTTGATCTTATTTATACTGCCAAGCTGGGACTGCAGGGTAGACAGCATGGTCAGCCCCACCTGTCTGGCGGCAGCCTTTCCCTGGTCCTTGTCCAGGTCTATCCCCACTTTACCCGTAATCAGCGTACCGTCTTCCAAGACTGGCCCGTGGCCCGACAAAAACAATAAATTTCCGGTAATAACAATTGGCCGGTATACACCTCCCGGAGGAGGCGCCGGAGGTAACACCAAACCCAATTCTTTTAATTTTCCTTCTGCAGACATGTTTTCCATTGTTTATTTTTCTTTACTTATACAAACACATCCAATACCAACACACCTACCAGACCGATTACGGCCACCGCCGTTTCCAGTAAGGTCCAGGATAAAAAGGTCTGTTTGATACTGAGATTAAAATATTCTTTCACCAACCAAAATCCTCCGTCGTTGACATGCGAGAAGATGAGGCTACCGGTTCCAATGGCCAGTACCATCAAGTTAGGATCTACCCCGCCCGCGGCCACAAGGGGAGCACTAATGCCCGCAGCCGTCAGAGCCGCAACGGTGGCCGAACCCACAGATATCCGTATCACAGCCGCAATTAGCCAGCCCAGAAGCAAGGGATTGACTGGCAATTGCTGCAGGGAGGCACCAATTTCGGCACTTACCCCACTATCCATCAAGACCTCCTTGTATGCACCAGCGCCGGCAATAATTAACAAAATCAACGCGATGTCCTTCACCGCAGTTCCGTAGCCTTCCATGATGGTTGCCATGCGTTGTCCCCTGCCAATGCCCAAACTGTACGTTGCCCAGATAAGTGACAGCAGCATGACCACATTTGGGTCGCTAAAAAAAGCAATCCAACCATAAGCCGGATGGTCTTCGGGAAAATTCAAGCCCAACAAGGATAGGACAATCAGTAAAAAAACCGGCAACAAGGCCGTAAATAAACTATTCACCAACCCAGGCAATTGCTCTATTGGTTTTGGCTTTGCGCTAAAGACTGCCAAAGGTTTCACTTGAATGGTTCCGAAATAGGGCAATTTTCCAAGCAGAGGACCTGCCAAGATCACCGTCGGAACCGCCAAAATCAGTCCATATATGAGCGTGGTACCCATGTGCGCATCAAATTGAGCCACCAGGGCTACCGGCGCAGGATGGGGGGGCAATAAGCCGTGTGTAACGGAAAGCGCTGCCAGCATGGGAATGCCCACAACCATCACCGGAATCCTGTGCTGGTTGGAGACGGCAAAAACGAGCGGAATCAGTAAAACAAAACCTACATTAAAAAACAAGGGAATCCCCACAATAAACGCTGTCAAGGCGATGGACCATTGCAACCGGCGCTCTCCAAAACTTTCGGTAAGAAACAAGGCAATCCGCTGGGCCGCGCCGCTGTCTGCTACCACCTTTCCCAACATGGCACCCAACACAATCACAATCACCAAGGCACCCATGAGACTGCCAATTCCTCGCTGAATGGAACCGGAGATGGATTCCAAGGGAATGCCCAGGAACAGGCCAGCTGCAATGGATGTCAGGAGAAATGCAATAAATGGCTCTACCTTCATCCAGACAATCAGCCCTACCAAGAACAAAATGCTTACGCCAACAATCAAAAAGGTCATCATGGAATGGAAATGAATCCAAAAAATACAGCATATTCTGCTGAATGCCTATTCTGACCCCACAAACTTAAAAAAAATCTGCCAGGTAAGGCCAAATTCCTTCCGCTGGCATTGCCTCTATTCCTGAACGTAAAGCAGCGTGCGCCCCGGGCAAAGGCTCACCACGGCAGAAGGCAGTCAACCGGTTTTCCAACGATACACCCGTTCGCCGAAACCCAGTTGCCTGGATTCAATCAATAGTGAGGAGTCAATGGCTGCTCTTTTGCCACTTAAACGTAAATGTTTTGCCCCTCCCGGTAAGTTGGACCAGGTAATTTCCAATGGGCAGGTTCAACAGCCGATTTTCAACCAATGCGGGCTCAAAGTCGCCGGAAAAGAACTGGGAATCTATTCCAACCCCTTTGAGATTCCAGATGCTGAACGCATCAATTTCCTCGGAACTCCACGAGCCCAGCGTCAGGTGTACAGGGCCGGAAATATGGGGATTGGGAAAAAGTTTTGGACCATTGCCGGCGAAATGTGGATGGTCCACCCGGAGCACCGGGCTATAGCTCAGCGCTCCACTTTCCTCTTTTGCGATAATCTGGTAGTACCAAAAGGGTACGTCTGCCGGATACCGATCATCTTCGAACCTAACCTCTCCGGCCCCTTGGGCTGCCTCAAAACTGCCGATAGGTGAAAACTCCAGTATGTGTCCAGTTGAGCGGGTAACGGTGTAGGCGATGGAGGCTTCAGATCCCGTTTTCCAGGTCAAGCGAACCCTGTCTCCCTGAAGTTGGGCCGTTAATCCTTTCCAATCCAGGGGCAATACGCTTAATGGACTAATGCTTCCGACGGTGAACAAGCTGTTTTGGGCAGTCTGAAACGGAAAAGACCTTCTCGCCCAGAGCCATCCTTGCTGCTCTCCGGCCGTCACGTGTTGACCGATTGCTGCTTCCCCGTCACCTACCAGCCTCAAGTGCTGCAGGTCCTGCACGGAAAGGTCCTCGGCACTTACCCAAGCCACCACCTGTCCGGAATCACCTCCGGCCGTGCTTAACGAGAAAAAGCTATTCAAATGATACACCACCGCCTCTCCTTCATCCATAAAACCCGGATCGTAGGTAACGCCGGGATTTTCCAAATACCGTACTACCAGCCCTTGTCCAGGAGCTGACAAACTCCCTTCCAACAGAAAGTGTCTCGGAGCATCCAGCCATTGATCATAATAGGGAAAGCGTGCGTTACTGGCGGTAAGGGTTAGTGGCAAATTCTCGTAAGTGAATTCACCCAAGTTGAACCAATTTCCGCCCGAATAGGTGTAGGTTCCCGTGGGACCAAAATCCAACAGCAGGTCGTTTTGCTGAAAATCCAGGTTTCCGCTCACCTGTTCAAATCGATCTCGTAGGGTTAGGTCGTTGTTTATCCACACCGTGCCTGCCTCTTTGTCTACCAATAAGCCAGAAAGAACCAGGGAGGGTACCTCCAATTCCTGATCAGCAGGCCCTATCAAGTCCAGATCGGTACCCGAGGCTACCACGGCGCCTCCGGAGAGAACGGTAAAATCACCCTTAACGGAGACCTGGGGTGGTAAGAGTTTCGTGGCTGCACCCTGCAAGTACAGGTGGGTATACACAAAATTCTCCTGGGAAGCTGGCAGGGAGGCTTGTAAAAACTGCTGGGACACATCATCCGAGGAATAGTAAACATTCCCATCCAGAATCAGGTTTACCGCATCTAAAACTGGTTCCTGGCCCAGCAATACCAGGTTGGCACCTTCTTCGAGAACGAACAAACTGGCAGGTTTGGATACCGTTCTTCGCAGGATTTGGTCAAATTCTTTGCTTGCCTCGGAAATCAGCGTGGCGCCGGATGCAATGCGGAGTTCGCCAAAATCCTCGGTACCAAAGACCGCCGTGGCGGTAAAGGAAAACGTGGACGTGGCAGGGTCTCCATTGGTATTAACGGTTTGCCGAACGGTGCCGCTTTGTATCAAAAAATCACTGGCCTTAAATACCGCATTGACCACCAATATTTCGCCCGGGTACGGGTTGAACACCACCGAAAACCTACTGCCCAGATTCTGCCCACTCCAGGAAGCCCTGTCAACGACCGTTCGTGAGGAACCCTTGAATACGATACGGCCTGTTTCCGGATAAATCCAGTCGTCTCCCAGCCATGTACTGCCATGCAGTAGGTAGTCGCCATTTCCATCAACAGTAAAACTATGCAGGCTCCCGTAAACATCCAGGTCGTAGTCCTGCAAATTCAATTTTTTTCCTGCATTCGCATCACCAAAAAGATAGACGTTTCCGATCTCCTGGTTTTGCGTCAGGCGTACTTCATGGCCTTGCAAGATAAATACGTCGTGGTTGCGATCCGGAGGCGTCGCGGCCGCGATCCAGGCGGTACCGTCAAAGACTTGCCATATCGCGGGATTGGCCCAGTCCCCCAGCGGGAGAAGGGTTCGGTAACTATTGGTTGTCAGCCCAATCTGCCCGGAAGCGATAAAAAACACCCCTGCCAGCAAGCAGATCGTACAGATTGCCCGCCTGTACCAAAACTTCCCGATGCAAATGTAAGGTTTCATGGAATAAAAAATATCCACAATAAAAGTAAATGATTACTAAAACTAACACTATTTCAGTAAAAACCAAAGAATATACTACTTATTTTTTAATGGTAAATTCGTTTTTATGGATACAAGCGGTTCCGGCTCCCTCGCGGATAGTCGGGAATGATTTGGCAAAAGAATAGCCGGATAACTGAATTAATCCCGTAAATTTGTCGTAGACAACCAGGTAACTGTTCCAACATTCGCCATTTCCATGAAAGGTTCTTCGTGTTTTACACTTCCTAAACCCGTTCTATTTTTCGGCCTCGCCCTGTTTTTCGGAGTAGTAGTGGCGGTCCCGGACAGTCCTGCGCAGCAGTACCAAATAAGCCTGCTGACCTGCGATCCCGGGGAGGAGCTGTATTCCACATTTGGCCATAGTGCCATTCGGGTACGGGAATTGGATTCTGGCCAGGACCTGGTTTTTAATTATGGCACCTTCGATTTCAACACCTCCTTTTTTTACCTGAAATTTATCCGCCGTACCCTGGATTACCAATTATCGCTAACCACCACGGAAAATTTTTTATACGAGTACAACTATTTCAAACGCAGCGTGCGCGAACAGGAACTGGCCCTATCGGAAGCCCAGGCAAGGGCCGTGGTGGCGTTTCTACAAGAAAACTACCGCCCGGAAAATCGGAAATACCGGTATGACTTTTTCTTTGACAATTGCTCCACCCGAATTCGTGACCTGTTTGAAGCCGTGCTTGGCCCTTCCTTAACATGGAATCATCCCGGAACCGCTCCCTCGAAATCGTTCCGAAACATGATTGACGAATACGTGTATCCCTTGCCCTGGTCCGATCTGGGCATTGACCTGGCTTTGGGAGCCGTCATTGACCGGACTGCCGACGAAGACGAAAAAATGTTTTTACCGGATTATCTGGAAGCCGCTTTTAACCGGGCCACCATTATCGGAGACGGTCCGGAACGTGGGCTGGTAGGGGAAACCAAGACCATATACGATTTTCCGGAGCGGGCAGCTTCCGGCTGGGATTTGTCCAGTCCCTACCTGGTATTTTGGATTCTGGCCGTCACCGTTGGGGGCATTACCTTTGTTGGTTTTAAGAAAAAACGACTGTACGCCGGACTGGATGCAGGTATTTTCACGCTTTTGGGTTTGCTCGGACTGTTGTTGGTGTTTCTATGGTTTTTCACGGAACACTCCCAAACAAAAAACAATTGGAACCTGTTTTGGGCCTTTCCCCTGCATCTGGCACTGGCATGGCTCCTTGTCAAAAATCCACTCAGCCCAATGGTAAAAAAACTCCTGCTCGGAGCCATGATTCTGACCGATTTGGGACTGGTAGTGTGGATTCTGGGATTTCAGTCCTTTCATCCAAGCATATTGCCCTTGCTGCTGCTCGTTCTGCTTCGTACCAATTTCCTTTATTATAATCTCAACGCATTCAGTAATTTGGACAAAAGGAGGTAAGCGGGAAAACTATTCACTACCTGTCCGGCGTTGTATTGAAATAAATTAAAATTATATGGATTTTAATATAATTTCCGATTATCAACCTACCGGAGATCAACCAAATGCCATCAAAAACCTGGTCAGCGGGGTGAATGAAGGCGAGCCCGCGCAGGTACTTTTAGGAGTAACAGGTTCCGGAAAAACCTTTACAATTGCCAACGTCATACAGGAGGTCCAAAAACCGACCCTGGTGTTGAGCCATAACAAAACGCTGGCGGCGCAGCTTTACGGTGAATTCAAACAGTTTTTCCCAAACAACGCCGTAGAGTATTTCATTAGCTATTACGATTACTACCAACCCGAAGCGTTTATCCCTACCAGCGGCACCTATATAGAAAAGGACCTCTCCATCAACGAAGAGATCGAAAAATTACGGCTTTCTGCAACTTCAGCCCTTCTTTCAGGCAGAAGAGACGTAATCGTAGTGGCCTCTGTTTCCTGCATTTATGGCATCGGAAACCCCGAGGAGTTTGGCAAAAACGTGATCAAACTCCAGGAAGGAGACCGGATCCCCCGAAACCAATTTCTTTTCAAACTGGTGGAGGTACTTTACAGTCGTACTACCGGGGAGTTTACCCGGGGTACTTTTCGGGTAAAGGGGGATACGGTGGATATATTTGTAGCATACGGCGATTTTGCTTACCGCATATTCTTTTGGGGGGATGAAATCGAGGCCATACAGCGGGTAGACCCGGAAAGCGGGAAAAAACTCTCGGACGAAAAAGTCATCACGATCTTCCCAGCAAATCTATTCGTAACAGGAAGAGATGTCATCGAGACGGCGATTCACGAAATACAGGACGACCTGGTTGCACAGGTTGGGTTTTTTGAGCAAGACCGGAAACTCATGGAAGCAAAACGCCTGAAAGAGCGGACCGAATTTGACCTGGAAATGATCCGGGAGCTCGGGTATTGCTCGGGGGTAGAAAACTACTCCCGGTACTTTGACCGTCGTCAGCCCGGAACCCGACCCTTCTGTTTGTTGGATTATTTTCCGGATGATTTTTTGATGGTAATCGATGAGAGTCACGTCACGCTACCCCAGGTACGCGCCATGTGGGGAGGGGATCGCTCCAGAAAAATTAACCTGGTCGATTTTGGTTTTCGGCTGCCCTCCGCCCTGGACAACCGGCCTTTGAAATTCGATGAATTTGAATCCCTAACCAACCAGGTGATTTACGTTAGCGCCACCCCTGCCGATTACGAATTGACCAAATCCGAGGGCGTGGTGGTGGAACAAATCATCCGGCCCACCGGGCTTTTGGATCCGGAAATCGACGTTCGGCCCAGTGGAAACCAAATCGACGATCTGTTGGAAGAAATTGATCAAACCATTCGGAAGGGTTTTCGGGTTTTGGTAACCACGCTTACCAAACGAATGGCGGAGGAACTTGATAAATACCTGGCTAAAATCGGGGTGAAATCCCGGTACATCCACTCGGAGGTAAAACCGCTGGACCGGGTGGAAATACTTCGGGAGCTCCGTCTGGGTGTTTTTGACGTACTCGTGGGGGTAAACCTGTTGCGGGAAGGATTGGATTTGCCGGAAGTTGCCCTGGTAGCCATTCTGGATGCGGACAAAGAAGGTTTTTTACGAAACGAACGGAGTCTGGTACAAACGATCGGGCGGGCAGCCAGGAATTCGGAAGGCCGGGTGATCATGTACGCAGATAAGGTCACAGAGAGTATGCAATCAGCCATGGACGAAACGAACCGAAGGCGGGCAAAGCAGAAAGAATACAACGAAGCCCATGGAATCACGCCGACCACGGTCATCAAATCCCGGGAGCGCATCATGGGCCAAACGAAGGTCGCCGATAGCAAGCGAAATGCGAAAGTCTATGTAGAAAACAATCCCGAAGACGTAGACGTGGCAGCGGATCCGGTCATTCAGTATTTAAGCAGGGAAAAGCTGGAAAAACTCATCAAGCAAACCCAGAAACGAATGGAAGCCGCCGCAAAAGAACTCAATTTCATGGAGGCAGCACGCCTCCGAGACGAGTGGTTGGGATTGCAAAAGCGGCTGGAAACCCTAAACGGAGGAGCAGAATGAAAAAAATAGGTACAATACTGGTTTTCCTGCTCACGGTACACCTGGGTACGGGCACGTTGCAGGCCCAGCAGGCCGCGGGGAGCTTTTTGATCAGCGGTGGATTGGATTTAATTCGATCTGATTTGGATCAGGTCCTGGAGCGGGCCCAATTTGGTGCGGAAGTAAATTATTTTTACCTGCATCAATTGTCCTTTTCTGGCGGGTATGAATACAACCTCAACCAACCGAATCATATCACGGCAGGAATCCGCTGGTACCCACTTGAACCGGTCTTCGTTCGGGCCCGTGCCTTGGTGGGCAACCAAGCCGACCTGGGTATTGGCCTGGGGTATACCTATAACCTTACTTACCGGACCCGTCTGGAGGCCATGGCGGACTATTACGTACAGGGAAGCGCATTGGGGGCTCGACTAGCCATTGCCGTACTAATAAATTAAAGGAGATGACACTTCGGGATATTGGGAAAATCGCACAAAAAGGAGAAGGTCTGCACGTAGAGTTTAAGAAAAAAGCAGCCCACCCGGAAAAAATCGTCAAAGAAATCGTGGCCCTGGCCAATACCGAAGGAGGCCATTTGCTGATTGGAGTGGATGACGACGGCACCCTAAGCGGGCAACGCTACATCGAGGAAGAAGTATACGCGATGGACAAGGCCATCGCCGAGTTGATTTCCCCCGCCATTCCGCTCAGAAAGCACGTGATCTCCCTCGGTCCAAAAAAAGGGCTGGCGGTATACGAAATCAAAAAAAGCAAAGCTGCCCCTCATTTTATTTGGGAAAACAAGCGAAAAAAAGCCTATGTGCGGGTGGCGGATAAAAGCATACAGGCCAGCCGGGAAATGTGGGAAATCATGAAACGAAAGCAACGACAGGAAGACATCGTTTTTAAATACGGTAAAAAAGAGGAACTTCTGATGAAGGCCCTCGCCTCACGTCCCCACATCACCCTAAAGGAATACATGGAACTGGCCAAAATCCCCATTTACATTGCCTCTCGGACACTGGTGAAGCTGGTATTGGCCAACGTAATCGAAGTAGTCCCCAGAGAATCGGAGGATCGTTTTGTTCCTAAATATCCCTTTCATTAGCCAGGGACTCGATCTCCTGGCGAATGAGATCAGGTTCGAATCCCCTGAATACGAGAAAACGGGTGACCTTCGCCTTTTTTTTATAAACATCGGGCTCTCGGGTCAACTTCCATTTTCTATCTGCCAAAAAGCGCAGCGTTTCCTGGTAATCCGCTCCGTCAATGGCATCCAGCGCTTCCTGAATCAGCGAATTGGGTAATTCCCGCATTTTTAATTCCTGTCGTATGCGTACCTTGCCCCACTTTTTCAATCCAAACTTGCCCCTGACGAAACTATCCGCAAATCGCTGCTCGTTGAGGAAATCCTGCTCCAGCAATTTGGAAATAATCGTATCGGCGTCGGCAGGTACCAGCCCCCATTCCTCCAACCTGTTTCTCACTTCCATCTGGCAGCGCTCCTGATAGGCACAAAAAGAGGAGATTTTTTTTTGCGCTTGCGCAAACCCCACTTTCTTTTTTGTGCCGGAAACCGAATTTTCTTTTTCTGGAATTGACATTTTACGTAATTTTAGACTTTGGTTTATCAACGGGATAATCCTGACCAAATATATAAATCTTAACTAATATATCATGCGAAAAAAAATTGTAGCAGGTAACTGGAAAATGAATTGTCTGCTGGAGGAAGGGCAAAAACTTACTTCAGAGATTGTACATATGATCAAGGATGAACCAACCGCTGGGGTGACTGTCGTACTGAACCCGCCTTATGTGCACCTTCAGGCGGTCGGTAGATTGCTAGCTGGTGTGGATCAGCTGTTTCTGGGGGGACAAAATTGTTCGGACAAAGCCTCGGGAGCATATACCGGCGAAATCTCCGCAGCCATGCTGGCTTCTTTCGGTGCGAGCTATGTCATTATCGGTCACAGCGAACGCAGGGAATATTTCAAGGAAACCAATGAGTTATTGACGGAAAAAACCAAACAAGCGTTGAGCAATGGACTGCACCCCATTTTCTGCTGCGGCGAACCCCTGGAAATTAGGGAATCCGGATCACACGAGGCCTATGTGAAAGACCAACTCACTGCCAGTCTTTTTGGCTTTACAGAAGAAGAACTCAAAAAAATTGTCATCGCTTACGAACCCATCTGGGCGATAGGTACGGGCAAGACGGCCTCCGCCGATCAGGCACAGGAAATGCACGCAGCGATTCGAAACCACCTTGCCGGAAAATACGGGGAAACGGTCGCCCATGAGATTTCCATTCTGTACGGAGGAAGCTGCAAGCCCGACAATGCCAAAGAGATCTTCTCCAAGCCAGATGTGGATGGAGGATTGATTGGCGGTGCTTCGCTTAAATCCAGGGATTTCGTCGACATCGTGAAATCATTCTGATTCGCTAGCGACTGCATCCGGAACCCGGGCCGGTAACTGCCCGGGTTATTTTTATACGATACCTCAACTAACCCGCTTTGACGTGGAATACCTGGCCTTTACAATCAGCTGTGCACCGGAATACACCGATATTTTGATTGCCGAAATGGCTGGCATTGGTTTTGACTCCTTTTTGGAAACGGAAACGGGTTTTGAAGCCTGCATTTTACCCGATACACTGGATGCAGCACTGTGGGAAGCGTTGCTCCTACGGTACCGCGTGGCTGCCGGACTAATCGTGCAGGAAAGTACCCTTCCCAAGACCAACTGGAACGAAGCCTGGGAGAAAAATTACGATCCAATTGAATTACAAGATAAGGTCTACGTCAGGGCCACTTTTCACCCAGGAAGGGCAGCCGATTTCGATCACGAGATCATCATCACTCCCAAAATGTCCTTCGGTACCGGACACCATGCGACTACCTATCTGATGTTAGAATGGCTCCTCGAACTGGAACTAGCTGGTAAAAATGTCGTCGATGCAGGCTCAGGAACAGGTATTTTAGCAATTATGGCAAAAAAGCGGGGCGCAGCGGAAATCGTCGCTTTTGATATCGACGAGTGGAGCGTAGAAAATGGCAACGAAAACTTTGACCTAAACGGATTCTCCGAACTGCGCATGCAGACCGGCACCATCCAATCGGTAAAGCCTACCGGAACCTACGACCTAATCCTGGCTAACATCAATAAAAACGTACTACTCGAAGAGATGCGTACCTACGCAGGGAAGCTATCGGTCGGGGGAAGCCTACTACTGAGTGGGTTTTATGAGGAGGACGGGGATGAAATACGCGCTGAAGCCGGCAAACACGGACTCCATCCAGCTGGTCAAAAGACCCGTAGCCAATGGGCGGCACTGCTGTTTACCAAAATCCGGTGAGGGGAATTTCAGCACATTACCGCACCCGGGTGTAATAGACTTTTAGTTTGATCGCATCCTTGTTTACCCGGTATTCCCGAAGCGACCGTTTGAATGAATCGAAGTTTACCGGTCCCCGCTCTGTACTGGGCGTATTTGGGTACAAAAATAGATCCGTGCGTACCAGACCCGAGCGGTACAGGGCATTCACATAGGAAGTAACCTGGTTGGCGTAACTTCTGTTTTCCGTATTGAAAGCCAATCCGGTTTGGTTATTGGTGGTGGGGACCACGTTACCTTCCGCATCCAGGCCCGTGTGCCCCTGTCCTTCTGCTTGCACCGCTACTTCTGCTCCGTCAAACCTCCGGTAAA
The DNA here is from genome assembly GCF_009467825.1 of Cyclobacterium xiamenense. Classification (GTDB taxonomy): domain Bacteria; phylum Bacteroidota; class Bacteroidia; order Cytophagales; family Cyclobacteriaceae; genus Cyclobacterium; species Cyclobacterium xiamenense. The sequence goes on from NZ_WIOK01000015.1 coordinate 135,556, forward strand.
TCGTATTGTTTTCGGTGGCAAAATACATGACAAACGTACTGAAAGGCCGCATGAATTCGGGATATTCTTCAACGGGACCTACTTCGAGCATGATCTGGTTAAAGGTGATGTTTTCCAGGGTGTCCAAAAACTCATGCAGGGGGTTCATGTCTAACTTCACCATCAATCCCAGGCCGGATTTTCCGCCCAGCAGGGGTCCCGGCACATCGTAGGCAACTCCCCTTTCCTGAATATCCGCAATGGGCGTATTTTGGCGGTCGCTGATGATTCCATTAAAATGCCTGGATTGGATGGTATTGATGGGGTAGGTCAACGACACCGTATCGCCCTCGTAATGATAATACAGGATGAATCCCGTCCCGCTTCCCACACCTACGGAAAGCGAGGCGTTTTGCTCCGGATCACCGGTAACCGCTATTCCTGGAAAGTACTCCCGAAATGCAAAAATATCGTCGAAAGCCGGATCATTCGTGGTGAGTTTTTCAAAAAACTCCGACGAAAGCTCGGGCGCGACATCCATGCGCAGCTGGTTTACCGTGTCTGGCTGAAGCAGGAACGAGCCGGAAGCAATCACTTCCTCCTCGTCAAAGGCGAGGTGGTTGAAATTGTAATAGGCGGTATCCAAAATGGGTTCGGTGAGCCGATGTACCCGGAAGGATTTTTCCTGATCAAAATCTTCTCCTATAACGTTGATCACATTCATTGTGAACACTGCCGAATCAAATATCGCATCTTCCTGGGGGGGGACACCGGTTGGGTTAAAGGAAAGTCGGCTGTACCCAATGGCTTGGGTCGAACCGAAGTAGTCGCTCTGATCACCTCCGACCAAAAGCCTTCCCTCGCTGGTAGTATTGAAGGAATCGGCAAGCACCATATACGAAGATAGGGGTATCTCTTCGTAGAATACCCCTATCTGGTTTGAACCTGGGTCCAAGACCAACCCGATCTCGGATGGGTCGGAACAAGCACTTGCGAAACTAAGAACGGCAAACAAAAATACAGGGACGTTAGCCAGCCAGGTCCGTGTAGATGTTGTAATAACTTTCAAAAAGCTGGTCTTCTTCTTCACTATTAATTTCAAACTGCTTGTCTTTTGATGATTCCTGTATCATGGCGGTAAGGCTTTCGGAAATATCCTCACCCTTAACTACAACGTCTGCATACTCCATGCCCAATTTCAGAAATCCTTCGTAATCTTTGGATTTCAATGGAGCGAGCAACTGATCGTCGATATCCACCATCTTAATTTTTTCAAATAAATCGTCCCCAAATTTATGACTAAATCCGTTATTATAAATGGCAAACACGGATTTTGTTTCTTTAAACAGGGGCTCGTTCTTATACGTGGTTTTCAGGTACAAGGGTATCAAGCTAGTCATCCAATCGTTGCAATGCACCACGTCCGGGGCCCATCCCAATTTCTTGACGGTTTCCAGCACACCTTTGCAGAAGAAAATCGCCCTTTCGTCATTGTCCTCGTAGAACTTGTCCTGCTTATCAAAGAAAACGCTTTTTCGTTGAAAATAGTCTTCGTTGTCAATGAAATAAACTTGAAGCTTTGCGTTTGGGATAGAAGCCACCTTGATTATCAGGGGCTTTTCTTCCTCCCCTACAGAAATGTTGATTCCGGAAAGCCGAACTACCTCATGCAATCTATTCTTTCTCTCGTTAATTAATCCAAACCTGGGTACTAAAATCCGGATTTCCATTCCTTTCTCCTGCATGGCCTGAGGCAGCGCCCGAACGAAATTGGCTACTTCTGAGGTCTGGAGAAAGGGATTGATTTCGCTTGCTACGTAAAGGATACGAAGTTTAGACATAACTTGTGTGTTTTGTTAAGGGATATAACGGGACTACAAATTTACAAAAAAATACAGGAATTCCCATTGTTTTTCTTCAGAATAATATACTTTTGCACCTATTTTCCTAAACCATCCCAACGAAGCACTTGGAAAAATTTGAGACCATACCTGCTGTAAGGCATTATTTGAAAGAGGAACGTAGACGGGGCAAATCCATCGGGCTGGTCCCTACCATGGGCGCACTTCACCAGGGCCATGTGGAACTGATCCGCCAATCGAAAAACAGCACCGACACGACAGTTGTCTCCTTGTTTGTCAACCCCATTCAATTCAACAGTCCGGAAGACCTGGAAAATTACCCCCGTGATGTAGTCCAAGACCTGGAGTTGCTCGCCCGTGAAGCCGTGGATATTGTTTTTATTCCGGATGAACGCGAAATGTACCCGGAAGCCGTCGTTACCGAATTTGATTTCGGTCCCATGGAGCAGATTTTGGAAGGACAATTCCGACCCGGACACTTCAACGGCGTAGGTATCGTCGTATCCAAGCTGCTTCACATCATTCAGCCGGATGACGCGTTTTTTGGACAAAAGGACCTGCAACAGGTCACGGTAATACGGCGGCTGGTCCGGGACCTTTCCTTCGATACCAGGGTGGTTACCGTCCCGACGGTACGGGAAGCAAACGGGCTGGCCCTTTCCTCCCGCAACCGCCGCCTTTCGAAAGAGGGAGGAGATACCGCATCCCTGTTGCACCAAACCTTACTTTTTTGCCAGGATGAACTATTGAAGGGCGGCGATTGGTTATCCATAAAAAAACAGGCTATTAATCAGAAGCTACGACCTGCTTCCATCGAGCCAGAGTACCTGGAAATGGTGGAACTAAACCGTTTCTCACTTATTTCCAGGCCCATGTCAGGAGTACCCTACGCCTTATGTATTGCCGCGTTTATTGAAAAGATCCGATTAATTGACAACATTGTCATCGGCGAGGAGCAGAATTAACCATTGTCATGCACATCCAACTATTAAAGTCAAAAATCCACCGGGTTAAAATCACGCAGGCGGAGCTCCATTATGTGGGCAGCATTACCATCGACGAGGACCTGATGGATGCTGCCAATATCATTCCCAACGAGAAAGTACAGATTGTCAATATCAACAATGGAGAACGCCTCGAAACCTACGTGATCACGGGAGAACGGGGCAGCGGACAGGTCTGCCTGAATGGCCCTGCGGCCCGAAAAGCGCAGGTAGGAGACGTAATCATCATCATCTCCTATGCCAGCATGGATGCAATAGAAGCCAAGGCATTCAAACCGATCGTTATTTTTCCTGATGAACAAAACCGGCTGATTTGAGCAAATCGTTGAAAAGGGGATTTCAGGTAGGACTATCCTTGCTAGTAGCCGTCGGTATTCTCTACTTTCTTTACAAGGATATCGAGAAAGACGCCATTGTTACGGCGCTCAAAGACACCGGGCTATTTTGGCTGACCGCTTCGGTATCGATCGGAATAGTCGGCTACCTCCTTCGGGCTTGGCGTTGGAAGCTCTTGATTGCGACCAACGAAAACTTTTCGATTACCACCGCTCCCGTATTTTGGGCGCTCATGGTGGGCTACCTAATCAACTTACTGATTCCAAGGGCTGGAGAGCTGGCTCGATGCGGTGCTGTAAACCGTGTGTATCCCGTTCCTACTGCGAAACTGTTGGGAACCGTGGTACTCGAACGAACCATTGACATGGCATTTATGCTTCTCCTGGTTACATTGGCCCTGGTATCTCAGGGGGCGATCTTTTCGGAAATCTTCGAGATGCTGGTTTCCCTGCCTGCCCTGAATCAATTCGTTCAACGTTACTTTATTCTGGGCCTCGTGCTGGCAACCGGACTGGTCTTTCTGCTGTACGTTGCCTACAGAAACCTGAAAAATCGGCAGTGGATGGGGAAAATCCGGCAGATTTCCCGCCAATTTGTCAGTGGTCTCGAAACCGTGGTGCAAATGAAAAACCAATCGGCATTTTGGGCAGTTTCTCTGCTGATATGGATTATTTATTTTTTTATGATGTATTGGATTGCGCGCGCCATGCCAGCTACTAGCTCATTATCAGCTGGTTCGGTATTGATGGTGCTCGTTATGGGAAGCATAGGCATGGTAGCACCCGTACAGGGAGGTATCGGCACCTTCCACGCCTTGGTTGCGTTTATCCTGTTGTTTTACGGGATCGCAGAAGAGCAGGGCAAGATTTTTGCGATGGTGGTGCATGCCTCGCAGATGCTCACCATCCTGGTTCTGGGAGGCATAGGATTGCTCTATTTTCTGATCATGAAAAAAAGCAACCTTCAGCAAAAGGAAAACGTTAATTAGCAAAAATAACAATCAACTATAGCAATGGGAATTATATTAATTGTAGTGGTTTTCGGAATTTTGGGGTATGTTGTCAGCAACAGACTCAAAAGTAAATTCAGGAAGTATTCGCAGACTTCTCTACGAGCCAATCTCTCCGGCAAAGAGATCGCAGAGTTGATGCTCGCCGATCATAATATCCACCATGTACGGGTAAATTGTGTAGAAGGTCAGTTATCCGACCATTACAACCCGATGGATAAAACGGTAAACCTGAGCCCGGATGTGTATTATGGGAGGAATGCAGCGGCGACAGCCGTGGCTGCACACGAATGCGGCCACGCCGTCCAACACGCGCAGTCTTACGCCTGGCTACAGTTGCGTTCGACGCTGGTTCCTATCCAAAATGTAAGTGGCAAAATACTGAATTTTGTCTTGATCGCTTCCCTTTTTGGAGGTATAGCCTTGCTTGGGCTTCCCTACGAGGCGGTAGGTGTCGTCATTGTGGGGGCATACAGTGTACTGACCTTGTTCAGTGTGGTCACACTTCCGGTAGAGTTTGACGCCAGCAGGCGGGCACTAGCCTGGGTACAGGAGCGAAACATCGTGACGCCCCAAGAGTATGGTATGTCAAAAGACGCATTGAAATGGGCAGCCATGACCTATGTGGTCGCTGCGCTTGCCTCTTTGGCCACATTGGCTTATTATTTCTTCATCTTCTTTGGAAACAGGGACTAATCAGATGATCACAAAATCCTTGAACGCACAAAGGGGCATTAGTTGCCCTTTTTTTATTCCCTCATAAAAATTTCGCGTCGTTTTCCCGACGGGGCATTCTTGCTGCGGGGCTGGTTTTAACCTGCCAAGACGCCCAAATCGGGAGGACGTTACCAGGCAGAACAACGTCAGTTGGGTGCATGTGTCTGTGCTTTTTGTAGCCAAGACGGAAGGTCTTCTTTAGCATAGCGGGCCTTTCGTTTCCGCTTGCTTCCGTTTTCCAACCTTTCCTTTCCCTGGCTTAATCATGGACAGATCTCCTGGCTTTGGGGTTGGGGATAGGGCGAAGGGCCCCCATTTTACCCTTTTCTCCAGCTGCATTGGCCCGAAATAACCCGTAAAACCTGAGATTTGTGCCGACCTACTCCGGCAGGTCGGTTGGGTAGTACACCTTGCAATATCTCCTCCGCCTAACCGCCCAGTGGCGATTGGTAGGGCAGGAATCGGTGTTCGGACCAACGCACCAAGCTAGCTGTAAACCTACCCATGGAAGAACGGATAAAATTCAAAAAATAGTTATATCCAGCAAACGTTTAAGCTAATTGTATAAGCTGTGGATATTTAAAAATATATATTAATTTTCATATCGGAATTTAGTTTATTCTAATTTTTTATCTATAATTGTCCTAACAAATCAGAAAAAAAATATACTTTTACAAAAATAAACCTAAAGGCACTGATCATGGAATATTACAATAAGGTGATTGAGTCGGTTGGGGTGAGGTACGTTAAAGGAAACAACTTCAAAATAGAGCGGCCCGTAACCATCACCGACTATACAGATTCTGAAAACACAGCGATCCTTCTACACAGGGGTTCGCTCAATTTTGGGGACGAGCAAGAATCTGTAAATGAGGGAGAAATACTTTTTATACCGGCCGGAAGATCTACCAGGGTTTCGTTTGGCACCGTGACCAAACGAAACGAAACTACAAACGAAACCTTTCTGGAAAATAAGAAAAAATACCTGCAGACCATTAGCTTCAAAGACATTAAAAACCTGGAGGACGATTGCATCACCTCCATTACTTTTGAAGCCAAAGTCTTTGATGTGGTAAATTTCTTTAACTCGCTCGGGATACCTGCATTCGTCATTCGCTTTAATGACCGAATAGCCTCAATTCTGGAGGATGTTGTGAAGGAATCCGAACAGAGCACGCCCGGTAAGGAACGTGTCATCAAACTGTACACCGAGCTTTTGGTCGTAGAATTGGTGCGACATATTTTGAAAAACAGGCTTTTCGTGGAAGAACTTTCCACCAACAGCACTTATTTTAAAGATCCGCGACTCATCGACATGTTCAATTACATCAAAAAGAACATCGGTGGTGATTTGTCGAACAAAGTCCTGGCGAAAGTTGCCAACGTATCCGAGGACTATGTGGGACAGTACTTCAAAATGCTTACCGGAATCAACCCCCAGGATTACATCGAATACCAACGCATGGAGGCAGCAGTCGAATTGCTTCGAACCACCAAGAAAAGCATCCGGGACATCGGGAAAGAAGTGGGCTACAAAGATACCGCCTATTTCTGCCGCAGATTTAAAATGATGTATGGGCTACCTGCTGGCAAAATGCGCCGAAGAGAGTCCTTAATTAACGTTCAATGAGGCATTGTAACACTGCAAAAATTGATATACCTCGGCTATCAGGCCGGGGTTTTTTTCTGCCCCGTTTCCGATAACTACCAAATCCGCGCCCGCATCCCAGGCCTGCTTCGCCCGGAAAACCGAATCAATACCCCCTCCAACAATAAGCGGACTCCCTACTGCTGTACGCACCGCCCTAATCATCTGCTCCGGAACCGGAAGTTGTGCTCCGCTGCCGGCATCCAGGTAAAACAACGACATCCCGAGAAACTTTCCGGCCAGCGCAGTGGCTACTGCCAAATCCGGTTTATCCCGGGGAAGCGGAATCGTTTGGCTGATGTATTCCACGCTGGTGGATCGCTCTCCATTGACCAACATATACCCGGTGGACAGAATTTCCAAATCGGATTCGGCGAGGGTAGGAGCGGCCAATACTTGCTGCCCGATCAGCCACTCCGAATTTCTCCCAGAGATAAGCGATAAAAACAAGATAGCATCGGCTTCTCTGGAAACCTGCATGACGCTGCCGGGAAATAGGACTACGGGGATCCGGTTTTGGGAAATTCGTTTAAGTTCACGGATGGAGGTCAAAAAGTCTTCCGGATTGACCAAACTACCCCCAACAAAAAAATAATCGAGTGGAAAATCGACGCAACGATCGGCCAATTCTTGCCAGGCCTGCTGCCCTTTCGTCTTTTCCGGGTCGACCAGCAAGGCAAGACTTTTTCTACCTTCCCGGCTATTGCGATAAAGCAATTCTTTCAGCTTAGTCGTTCGATTCATCCGTCTCCGCTTTCGCTACATTTGCTACCAACTTTTCCACGAGTCGGGCTTTGCCATAGTCGAAGGCCATCCACAGCAATCGGTTACGAATGGTACGAAAAAAGGAATAGCCCTTTTTCTTTTTCCCCTTCTTTTTTCCTTGCTTATCATTTTTAGCTTCCTTGTTGCTTTTGCCCGATAGCAGGCGCATGGAGCCTACCGCCAGAAGCCCGCCCAATAAGGCGATCCCCCCCACCTTCAAGTATACCTGGGAATCCTCTTTGAAAAGCTCCATCTGCTTTTGAAGGGTCTGTTCCAATTCTTCTGCCTGCCGTTTTAATTCCTGGTCCATCTTCAGTCTTTTTTATCCTTGAATAAAAAAACATACCTCGAAAGTGTATTTTTTAACATCCGCTGAAAAGAAGCGGTGTTTTTCAACAGGTATAAAAGAAAAAACAGCAGCAAATAGATTCCTGTTAACAGCAAAAAACCTACCGAACTACTTCCGTATACTTCACTGAAATAAAAGGCCAGGGAGATACTTCCGAAGAGTAAAATAAAGGAGGCCGTCAATACCATTAGCACCAACACCCCTAATCTTGCAATCAAACTACTTATCTCATCCGCAATCTCAGATTTTAGAAGTTTGAACCGTACTTCGATTAATTTCTTTAAGGTAGAAATGATTTCCGTCATGTTGATTTTCGTGTAAAGGTTCGCATAAACAAATCAAGTTACTACTTTTTCCAACAAAAACCTTGCTCAAAGGAACTTAGCCCCGTCTTTTTGCAACCCTTCCAGGCAATCCCATACGAAACCCGCCCACAAGCAAGAAAGTCCTGTTTAATGCGGTACCTAACCGTTAGAACTCTTCCGGAAAACCGGTTGTTATCTGGTCTGGGTTTACAGTAAAACCAGCCGCACAATAAAAAAATCGATACCGTTTCAGCTATGATTATAGAAATATGGAGTGACATCGTCTGTCCCTTTTGTTATTTGGGCAAGCGTAAATTAGAAAAAGCACTGGAGGCGTTCCCCGCCGAAGACGCTGTTTCCATCACCTACAAAAGCTTTCAACTAATGCCAGATGTACCTACCCAACCGGGGCTTTCCATCAACGCATTTCTAGCCAGAGAAAAAGGAATCAGCCTGGAACAAGCCCAGGAGATGAACGCCTACGTGACGGAGCAGGCCAATGCAATGGGGTTAACCTACAACCTGGACCGTGCGGTTGTGGCCAATACTTTTCGGGCTCATCGGCTACTACACCATGCAAAAAGTCTGGGATTGCAGTCCGAGACAAAAGAGCGGCTCCTGAAAGCCTATTTTACCGAAGGGAAAAACATCGATGACACAGATACCCTACTGGCACTGGCTGAGGAAATTGGACTGACTCAAGTGCAACAGGTGCTGGAGAGCGATGATTATGCGCTGGATGTCCGTGCGGATGTTTTGGAAGCCCGCCAATTAGGAATAAAAGGGGTACCCTTCTTTGTGTTCAATAGAAAAAGTGCGATCAGCGGTGCCCAGAATGTGGCCTTGTTTTCAGAAACATTGGCCCAGGCGTTCGCCGATGAAACCGGGAAGTCCATTAAGTCCTGATTGCTTCTATTGGTAGTATACAAAGAGTTGACGAAAGGGTTTCAAAGCGGGGCCGGAATCCTTTTTTCACCAACCCAAACCGGCGGTCTGCTCAAATTGGAAAACGCCTTTTGATTCCCGGTCTAAAAAAGAGAAACGGCTTTGTGTAAACTCTTCGGATTTCATTTAGTTTTACTTTCATGAATAATCAGGCGATCGTTATCGGGTCGGGCATTGCCGGACTGGCAGCCAGCATTCGACTGGCAAACAAAGGGTATCAGGTTCAGGTATTTGAGGCGAATGCGTACCCGGGTGGCAAACTCTCAGAAATCAATCTGGAGGGATACCGATTTGATGCGGGTCCTTCCTTATTTACTTTGCCGGAGCAGGTGGATGAATTGTTTGTGCTCTCGGGAAAAAACCCAAGGGAGTATTTCCAGTACCGGAAGCTACCTGTCAATTGCCAGTACTTTTGGGAAGACGGGACCCGGATAACCGCCTATGCCGATATTGATAAGTTTATGGAGGAGGTCCATGCCAAACTCGGCGAAAACCCTAAAAACATCCAACGAGCGTTGGACCGTTCCTCCTTTATTTACCGGTACCTTTCCCCACTTTTTATGCACCGTTCCCTGCATCAGGGCAGCACCTGGTTTAACAAAAACGCCCTGAAAGCTTACCTGCGGATGGGGAAATTTGGCTTGTTTCAAACCATGCATCGGTCCAATAGCGAGCAATTTAACCATCCCAAATTGGTTCAGTTATTTAATCGGTATGCCACCTATAACGGTTCAAACCCCTATCAAACTCCGGCTACCTTAACGATCATCCCTCATCTCGAATTTAACAGAGGGGCTTATTTCCCGGAAAACGGCATGCATGCCATCACCCTAAGCCTATATGCCCTGGCCCGGGATTTGGGAGTACAGTTCCATTTTAACCAAAAAGTGGAGCGAATCCTCGTTGAAAACAATCGAGCCAAAGGCATCCTGGTGCAAGGAGCGGTACAAGCAGCCGATTTAGTGGTCAATAATATGGACATGGTCAATGCCTATAAAACGCTCCTAAAAGACCAACGACAGCCAAAAAGACTGCTGCAACAACCCAAATCCAGTTCGGCCCTGATTTTTTACTGGGGGATACGAAAAGAATTTTCAGAGCTAGACCTTCACAATATTCTATTTAGCGATAATTATGCAAAAGAATTTGAGCATATTTTTTCGAAGAAAACCATTTATTCGGACCCCACGGTCTACATCAACATCACCTCCGTCTATGAAAAAGACGACGCACCGGATAATTGCATGAATTGGTTTACGATGATCAATGTCCCAAACAATCAGGGGCAGGATTGGGAAGCCCTTAAAACCGAGGCACGGGCAGCGATCATCGCGAAAATCAACCGAATCCTGGGAACCGATATCGCCCCATTGATAGCTGTGGAAGAAGTCCTGGAGCCGCTTACGATCGAATCAAAAACGTCTTCAGCAAACGGAGCACTTTACGGAAACAGTTCGAACAATCGGTACGCAGCGTTTTTGCGGCATGCAAACTTCTCTTCGATAGGCGGCCTGTATTTTTGCGGAGGAAGTGTGCATCCCGGTGGGGGAATCCCCTTGTGTTTGCTTTCGGCAAAAATTACCGCAGAGATGATACCTGAACCCTAAAAGTCTACCAATACCTTATAGGATTCGTACAATCCATACACTTCCCGCACGTAGCGTACGGTCACGTGCCCTTTGGCGTAGCCACTTTTCACCCAGGGATCCCGGTATATTTCGGGCTGTGATTTTTTTTCCAGGTAGTAAGCCACGTTTTCCCAGCGTCGGGTGTCTTTCCCGTATTTGTAGGCCAGTCGCCAGGCATCCTGTACGTGTCCATGCCCCACGTTATATGAAGCCAATATAAACTTAATTCGCTGCGTATTGTCAGGCACCCGCTCCATCCAAAAGCCATCCAGGTACCTCAGGTAATTGACCCCTCCCCGCAAACTTTCGTTTGGATTGTTGGGGTCCGTTACCCCAAACCGCTGTAGGGTCACCGGCATGAGTTGCAACAAACCCACAGCGCCGGCGTAAGAAACCGCATTATGGTTGAACCGGCTTTCTTTGTAAACCAATGCTGCCAATAAGCGCCAGTCCCAGCCCAATTGATCGGCCCCGGACTTGATAATTTCGTCATAGTTGGATATCCGACCTCCGGAAACAGATGAGAAAGCCGAAGAAGTCCGGTAATAGCTGTTTTTCTTGTTTTCAAAATATTTGTTAAACAAAATCGCCTGGTATCCGGTCTTTTTTATCCGGGAAAGCCATTCATTGATGCTTTGCAGCAAGTCGGGTGCATTTTTTCTAACCGCCCAGGAAACAGGATTGGCCGGGCTCAGCACGAGGCTGACGTCCAGGTTATCGTAATAGGTAGCGTTTACCAATGCGATATCGTCGTCTACCATGGTATAGTCAATTTCTTCCCGTACTACCTGCGTAATCAGGTCCTCCAGGCTGGTGTTCTCCTCCTGTAGGGCGATGTTCAGCTCCAGAGAATCGCTCAGGGACTGTAACCGCTTCTGATAGACCGTCCCTCGCTTGATAGATATCTTTTTTTGGCGTAACTGCGGAATGCTATCCAGGTGCGTCTGATCTTTCCGCTGCACCAGCACCGTTTTCATCTGCCCCACGGGATCGGTAAACGATGCGTATTTTTTTCGCTCCTCGTTTACTTCAAAATTGATGGCGACGATATCTGCACTTCCCTTGTTCAACAGCCGAAAAGCGTCTTCCAGGTCGTGCCTGACGATTAACCGCAGACCCACGCCAAGTTGATTGGCCAGATTGCGAAGCAATTCAAACTCGTACCCCATGGTTCTTCCCCGGTAGATATAGTAACTGGTTGAGGAATTATCCACAATCGCCCGTAGATAGCCTCTCTTTTTTATGGCATCATAGTCAATTTCTGCAGGATTTTCCCAAAATTCAGGTTCAGGTTCCGAGGCCTCGGGTGGGGCGCACGTCTGCATTCCAAACAGCACGCTGACGACGAAAACAAAAACAAACCTGGTATCTACCATACAAAAGCTGGTCCCGAGAGGACTTTGGTACAGTCAATAATAGTTTTTTATGCCCAATAAACCAAAAAAAGAGGCTGTCCGAAAAGGGCAGCCTTTTTTATGCGGCTATTTTTCCCGAATATTCGGAAAAGTTTGAATCTCCACTATTTGGTGGCACTGATAAA
>NZ_WIOK01000016.1 GCF_009467825.1 Cyclobacterium xiamenense
GGTGGGACTTTTTACTCAAGTTCCGCAAAACGTGCGCTATTGAGCAGATAGGGCCATTATAGTTGCGACGAAAACAGTTTTTCACCCCATTTTATTTAACGTGAGATGAAAAATATAAAAAGGGTTGCCCGTTCAAAGTCCAATAAAGCCCGATTCATAGCAACTACATTGCTGTTTTGAGGAATATGAGTTAGGATCGGTTCGTTTTCCGGTATCCCGTAGGTTTTTTTCCTGGGAAATGCTTGAACCTGAATCCTACAGCGAAGGCCTTTAGGGATAATTGCATTACCGCTTTTGTTCCTCCCAGGCATTGGTTATTTTGCTGTTCGAACGAACGATCATGAGAAGTTTCAGAACCGAGTTTACGATTGACCCCTGCCCGGAAAAGGTAGGGCATTCCGGCAGCCTGCTAACGATCGGCTCCTGTTTTTCAGAGGCGATAGGCGAAAAATTGCTGCAAAGCAAATTTGACGTGCTTGCCAATCCCTTCGGCGTGATCTACAACCCCATATCCATCCTTGAGCTGCTGGAGTGTTCACTTCGTGAAACGCCTCTGGCGGAGGAACACTACCTGCAATCGCACGCCAGGTTTTACCATTTTCAAGCCCATTCCCGGCTAAGTGGCACCTCAAGGGAGGACCTACAAGTACTTCTGGAAAAAGCGCAACAGGACACCCTTCGGCACTTACAGGCCAGCAGTCACCTGTTTATTACCTTCGGAACGGCATTTGTTTTTCGACACGTTCCGAGCAATGCGCTGGTAGCCAATTGCCACAAGGTGCCGCAGAAGCAGTTTAAAAAGGAGCTATTAACACTGGAGCAAATGCGGGTGGCGTTTGACCGCTTTTACAAGATCCTCCGGCAGGTTTGTCCAAAAGTGCAACTGGTATTTACGGTAAGTCCTGTCCGGCATATCCGGGACGGGATTTCAGCAAATCAGGTAAGCAAAAGTTTGCTTCGCCTACTTTGCGAGCAACTTGCCCGTGATTATTCCAATGTTTTTTATTTTCCGGCATACGAAATCATGATGGATGACTTGCGGGATTATCGGTTTTATAAAGATGACCTCATCCACCCAAATTCCATGGCAGAAGCGTATATTTGGGAGAAGTTCCAGGATTGCTTTTTTGACCGATCTACACAGAATCTGGTCAAAGAAATCGAGCAAATCCAGCGCAGCTTGAGCCACAGGCCGTTTGAGCCGCTTTCGCAGCAACATGGCGTATTTCTGAGGAAATTGGCTCATCAGATCCAACAATTACCACAAAGGCTGGATTTTAGCTCCGAACTGGCGGCCATTACCGATCAGCTAAATCAAATTGAATATTAGTAGTACCCCATCAAATCGCGCAAATGAAAACCAATAGACTTATCCACAGCCAAAGCCTTTACCTAAAGCAGCATGCCTCCAATCCGGTAGACTGGTACCCCTGGGGAGAAGAGGCACTTCAAAAAGCACGGACGGAAAACAAACCTATCCTGGTAAGTATTGGCTATTCGGCCTGTCACTGGTGCCACGTGATGGAAAAGGAAAGCTTTGAAGATCAGGAAGTGGCGGAGCTCATGAACGAGCACTTTGTGGCCATAAAGATAGATCGCGAAGAGCGTCCGGATTTGGATAACCTCTACATGGAAGCCGTTCAATTAATGGGTCTGCAAGGCGGTTGGCCGCTGAATGTGTTTCTGATGCCGGACCAACACCCCTTTTATGGCGGCACTTATTTTCCGAAAAATCAATGGGTAAAGGTGCTTTCCGGCATTTCAACAGCTTTTGCCCAACAATACGAGGAGCTGGCCCGAAGTGCAGCCGGATTTGGAAAGAGTCTGAGCACGTCCCTGGTAGAAAAATACGGTTTGTCGCTCGATGCTTCTCCCTTTGATCCAGGAAAGGTTCGGGAAATTGGGGCTAAAATTATGGAAGGCTATGATCCGGTTTGGGGTGGCTTGAAGCGCGTACCGAAATTTCCCATGCCGGCTATTTGGGCATTTTTGCTGGATTTGGCCATTTTGGATCAGCAGCATGACCTGGGCGAAAAGGTGTGTTACACGCTAAAAAAAATCGGCATGGGGGGAATCTACGATCACCTGGGAGGTGGGTTTTGCCGCTACAGCGTGGATGGAGAATGGTTTGCACCGCATTTTGAGAAAATGCTGTACGACAATGGTCAGCTGCTCTCCCTGTATGCGAAAGCGTATCAGTACAGCGGAGATCTTTTTTTTAGCGAGAAAGTGCGTGAGACAATCGATTGGCTGACGCGGGAAATGAAGAGTCCGGAGAATGGGTTTTATGCGGCTCTGGATGCCGATAGCGAAGGGAAGGAGGGGAAGTATTACGTGTGGACGGCTGAGGAAATCAAGGAGGTACTGGGCGGGGACCGCGGTTGGTTTGGCCGGCTGTATGGCATCAAAAGCGAGGGCAACTGGGAATCCGGTGAAAATATCCTTTTCCAAAAAGAATCCTATGCGGCGATTGCCGATTCCTTGGGTCTGGGTGAAAGGGAATTTGTCAAACGGCTCAATGAGATCAAAGCAAAGCTGTTTGCACACAGAAACAAGCGGGAACGGCCCGGACTGGATGATAAAATCATCAGCGGCTGGAACGGCTGGGTCATTCAGGGTATTTGCCAGGCGTATCATGCACTCGGTGAGGCATCCTATCGGGACCAGGCCCTTGCTAGCGGGGAGTTTATCTGGAGCAAGATGGTAGCGGGCGACGAGTTGTTTCGCAATTATAAAAATGGAAAGGCGTATACATCCGGCTTTTTGGAAGACTATGCAGCGGTTATTCAGGCCTTTCTTTCCCTGTATACGCTTTCTTTTGACCAGAAATGGCTCGACCGCTCCGAGCGGTTGCTTGAACGGGCCATGGAACGATTTTTTGATGATTCCGATGGCTTATTCTTTCTGAATGACCCGGCCCAGGAAAAGTTAATCGCCGATAAAAAGGAGATTTTTGATAACGTAATTCCCTCTTCCAATGCCGTTATGGCGCGGAATTTACATCGAATGGGGATCTATTATTACCGGCAACGGTACGTAGATCAGGCCGAAAAGATGTTGCAGTTGGTACAGGGTATCCTCCTGCAGGAGCCCTCCTTTCTGGCTTATTGGGCTTCGTTTTACCTGGAAAAATCCATTCCCACGGCCGAAATCGCCATTCTTGGGCCAGATGCTGCTGAAAATGGCCTGATTTGGCAGAAGGGGTACCGTCCGAATACGGTATTGGCCGCAGCGTCAACGCCCGCGGACTTGCCGTTGCTACAAGACAAGCCCCTGGATGCCAACCGATTTTTTGTTTGTTTCAACAAGACCTGCAAGCAACCCGTTGCGCGTTTGCAAGAAGCGCTGGATCAGTTACCAAACCTACCCCAAACGAGCTGATTTTGGAAGACCTTTTTGCGCATAGCTACCCCGGAACCAGCGCCAAGACGCTGTTTGCGGACGTGATCTTACCGGTGCCTATTCCGAAATGGTTTACCTATAAGGTGGAACGGGAATTTCAGGACCGAATTGGTATCGGCTACCGCGTGATGGTCCGTTTTGGAAATACGAAGATTCTCACCGGCATCGTGGCAAGGGTGCATCAAAAAGCTCCCGAAGCCTACCTGGCCAAACCCCTGTTGGATGTACTGGACGATTTTCCGGTGGTCAACGCCTTGCAAATCAAATTTTGGAACTGGATGGCCAGCTATTATTGCTGTCACATCGGAGAAGTCATGCATGCGGCACTTCCCAGCGGACTGAAACTTTCCACGGAAAGCCGGGTACAGGTACATCCGGACTTCGATCCCGAAGCACCGGGATTTCCGATGGATGAGCGGGAATTGCTGGTGTTGGAAACCCTTGCCAAACACGACGAAATGAAGGTGGAGCAGTTTGAACAGCTTTTGCCAGGGAAAATCAGCCATAAAATCATCAAGAGCCTGCTGACAAAGGGTGCCGTTTTGCTTTACGAATCCGTACGGGAAAAATACAGCCCCAAGACGGAGCAGCGGATTCGCCTGGCGCAACAATACCTTGCTGAGAAAGGATTGCTGCAGGAGTTGTTTGCTCAATTAAAAGGCAAGCAAAAGCAGGAAGAAGTCCTGCTGAAGTACCTACAGGTGCTGCCGGTATTTCAAAAACCGGAGCAAAATACCGGGGGAATTGTAAAATCGGTTTTGATCGATCATGGCTGCTCGCCAAGTTCCATCGATACCCTGGTGAAGAAAGGGATACTGGAGGCCTTCAAGGTGACGATTAGCCGGTTTGATGAGCTGGAAACCGGCCAGGATCAGGTGGAATTATCGCCCCTTCAGCAGCAGACCCTTGAAGAAATACAGCGGCAGTTTCAGGAAAAGCAAACCTTGTTGCTGCAGGGAATTACGGGTTCCGGGAAAACGGAAATCTACATCCAATTGATAAAAGAAGTACTGGAAAGTGGCTCCCAGGTACTTTTGCTGCTCCCAGAGATTGCCCTGACCACCCATTTGGTGTTTCGGTTAAAGAAAGTATTTGGAAGCAAAATGGGCGTGTTTCACTCCAAGTACTCCGATAACGAACGGGTGGAAGTCTGGCAAGGCGTGCTCAGTGGGAGGTTTAATTTTATAATTGGCGTACGTTCGTCCTTGTTTTTGCCCTTTGATAGTCTGGGGTTGGTAATCGTAGACGAGGAGCACGAGCCGTCCTACAAGCAATTTGATCCGGCACCCCGATTTCAGGCCCGGGATGCCGCCATCATGCTGGCCTGGATGCATCAGGCGAAGACGCTCTTGGGTTCGGCCACCCCGGCATTTGAATCCTTCTACAATGCCCAAACGGGGAAATATGGCTACGTTAGCCTTGAGAAACGCTATGGAAATGCCGAACTTCCTTACTTTCATCTGGCCGATATCCTCGCCGATAAGAAAAAGAACCTCCTCAAACTGGACTTTACCCGGATATTGCGGGAAAAGATACAGGAGGCGTTAAACAAACAGGAGCAGGTCCTGATATTTCAAAATCGGCGGGGATATGCACCGTATCTTTCCTGCGAGGAATGCGGCTGGATTCCCGAATGCGAGCATTGCGACGTGAGCCTGACCTACCACCAATACCAGGAGGAACTCCGGTGCCATTATTGCGGATTTAAAGAAAAACTTCCAAAGGCCTGCCCCGCCTGCGGAAGCCATAAAATCACTACCGTAGGGGTAGGGACGGAGCGAATTGAGGAAAACCTTTCCCTGCTGTTTCCCGAAGCCCGAATTGCCCGAATGGATCTGGATACCACGCGCAGCAAATACGGGTACCAGCGTATCCTGGAAGACTTCGGCGCCGGCAATGTGGATATACTGGTGGGTACCCAAATGATCACCAAAGGACTCGATTTTGATAAGGTTTCGCTAGTGGGAGTTGTGGACGCTGACCGGATCCTTTATTTTCCGGATTTCAGATCTGGTGAGCGGGCATTTCAACAAATTACCCAGGTGGCGGGTAGGGCCGGGAGGCGGGAAAAAACAGGTGATGTAGTCATTCAAACCAGGCGCCCGGACCAACTGATTTTCAGACAGATAATGTCCGGTGATTACAGGGGTTTTTACCAGCAGGAGCTGCGGGAGCGGAAGCAGTTTTTTTACCCTCCCTTTGTCAAAAACATCAAGATCACTACCAAGCACAAAGACTTCAAAACCGCCGAGCAGGCGGCGCTGCATCTGAAAAATCTGCTGGCTTCCATCGAGGCCAAAAAGATTTTGCTGGGTCCGGAAAAATCCCTGATAGGAAAGATCAAAAACCTCTACCTTTTTGAACTATGGATCAAGCTGGAAAAATCGGTTTCGGTGCAGGAGCAGTTTAAGGTGCAACTGATGGAAGCCATACGCACGCTTCAGGGAGATAAGAAATTTCGCCCGGTTCGGTTTTTGGTAGACGTGGATCCGTTTTAATACCGGGCAATCCCCGTCTCGTTTTAGTTATTCGTTGGCATTCCAGATATCGTGCGTGGTTTTCCAGCTGCCATCCGTCTGTCTTTCCAGGATGTTTAGGTATTTGGAGGTGGAGTACAGGGTGTCACCGGTACTTTTGGAAAACAGGGTAACCTTGGCAAAGCCTCTTCCAAATGCCAAATCCCCGTCTACGGTTACGTGTTCGTACCCACTTTCCAGCTCGGTGTGGTAGCTGTCAAAAATTTCTTGGTAGTAAGCGGCAACTGCTGCGGGTCCGATCTTTTTTGGACTATTGGGTGCCATCAGTACTGCGTCTTCGGTAAAATAGGCGGCGATACTGCCGGCATCACCCTCGTTGAAGGCATCGGCCCTTGCCTGACTCATGGCCTTGATGGCTGCCAGGTCCGCCGCTTCCCCCGGCTGCGGGTTTTGACTACAGCTGCTTGCGAGAAGCAGTACCAGACTGCTGAAAAGGAAAGTTGCGATGAATTTCATGGAAAACGACGATTTAGTTTGCGGTCAAAGATAAAATTTTTATTTCGGACCTGCTTCAGGTATCCGCCGTTAATCCACCGACGAATGGCCATGGGTGGAAGGGGAGGGCCCGGCGTTTTACTGCGGGAGCAAAGAGCTCAGAAGATCGGGGCTGTCAACGAAAGGAGCCAATAACCAAACGATCCGTTGGATTACGAATGCGTATTGCCGCTTTGCTTCTGAAAATTACTTGAAAAATGCATGTCGAATTCATTTTATTTTGGTAAATTATGCGAATGAAAAATAATTTCTATGAATGCTGAGTTTGAGAGCATAGAATTTGAAGCCTTGGATGGGTTTCCCTGCGAGTTGAAGCATTTCAAGTCGAATAATGTTTCCAAGGGGCCAGTCTTGCTGGTGCATGGGGCAGGCGTAAGCAGCATGATTTTTAATCCACCTACCCCAAACAACATTATTTTCAAATTGGCCGAAGAAGGCTACGATGTCTGGTTGGAAAATTGGAGGGGTTCCATTGTATTGGAGCCGAATGAATGGAACCTGGATGAGGTGGCCCGGTACGACCATCCCGCGGCAGTGAAGAAAGTGGTGGAACTGACTGGAGCGAAAGAAATCAAGGCAATCATCCACTGTCAGGGTAGTACCAGCTTTATGATGTCGGCGGTGATGGGCTTATTGCCGGAAGTAACATTGATTATCAGCAATGCCGTTTCCCTGCATCCGGTAGTACCGGCGTTTTCCAGGTTTAAGCTGAAGGCGCTGGTTCCCCTGGTCAGCCGGTTTTTTGATTACATCGACCCCCAATGGGGGCTTTCTCCACCTGATTTCAAATCCAAACTGTTGCTCAACTTCGTAAAAGCCACCCATTGGGAAAAGGATACCACGGTAGGAAAGATGGTAAGTTTCACCTATGGTTCCGGTTTTCCGGCCTTGTGGGAATTGGAAAATCTGGATAAAAAAACAATGGATTGGATTCAATACGAGTTTGCCCATGTACCGCTCTCTTTTTTCAAACACATGCAGAAATGTGTGAAAAACGGAGCGCTGGTGCCGGTAGCGGACGGTAGTCCCGATTACGTGTCCGAAGCTCCTCGCACGGATGCACGCATGGTCCTGTTTGGAGGGAAAAAGAACAAGTGTTTTCTGGCAGAAAGCCAGGAAAGAACATTTGCCTACCTGGAACGCGCAAGGCCAGGCTTTCATAAACTGTACCTGTTGGATGCGTATAGTCACCTGGATGTATTTTTCGGGAAGAATGCGCACGTAGATGTGTTTCCAAAAATGATCAATGAATTAAACAATGGTTAGAAAACGGTATGCCTCCTAAACGAATCAAACGATATGCCGGTAGGTACGCGCTGGTAGATGGAATACCTTATCAGATGCCGGTTCGCTCTTCGCGTTCCCCAGCTCTGATGGCCGGTTTTTCCTGTGATTGGCAAAAAGCGAACGAATTGCTTCCGGGAAACGAAATTCACGCCCTGAAACTTCCCAACGGTAGGGCCGCGCTGTTAATCACCGTGATCGATTACCTCGATACCAGTATCGGGAAGTACATCGAGTACAGCATCGCCATTGCCTGCACCCGGGGTGCCCGTCCGGCTCCACGTATTGCCAATGCACTCTTTTTGGGGCATTACGGGACCGGGCAATATATCCTGGATTTGCCGGTAAGCAGCGAAATCTCGGTGAAGGGAGGAAAAGGGATTTGGGGCATGCCAAAGCACCAGGCAAACCTGGATTTTGTGGAATCCCCGGAAGGGGTTAGCAGCCAATACGAAAAAAACGGACAATTTGTGTTCCGCATCGAAATCGAAAAACCCCGCTCACCCTCGATCAAATTGAAAGTAGGCGCCACCAATTACTGCAGGTTTCGGAACATGCTGATGGCTTCTTATATCTATTTTGAAACCCGGGCTGGGATCAACCTATTTGGCAAGGCAAAAGGAAACCTGTATATCGGAGATCATCCCAACGTAGCAGCCCTGAGAGGAATTGATCTTTCACCCGATCCCTTTTTTACCACCTTTATGCCAGCAACCAACGGTATTTTGGACGACCATTTCCAGTGTTGGTTCATGACTTATCCGGATCCTCCCAAAGAAATGCCGGAAGGATTGGAGTCGGTCTACCCACTGGGGTATAGCGAGGACTGGCTGCCGCCGCCGTCGATTACCGATTACGAGAAATTTCGAATATAAACCCCTAGTCAAGCACTGTCATGAACCCGATCAAAAAAACCCTCCTTGACCTAAACAATGCCTACATTTTCTTTTGTGCCTCTATATACCTGGGCATGTTTTGGTCCCTGCATTTCTTTTGGTTTCCGAATTACCCCAATACCCTGACGCTCGATAATTATTACGATGCCATTATTCCGCAAACGGATTTGGCCACACGGTTTTTCTTTATCACCATTCCGATTATGGCGATAGCCTTGGTAATTATGTTAATCACGGAATGGAAAACCGGTCTGCGCTGGGTACCGATCGCCTGGATACCGGGACTTTTGGCACCGGTAGTGGTGCAGCAGGCCTTTATTGAAGAGATCAACAATGAATTTAAAGCAGGAGTGGCCGATGAAGCCAGGTTGCAAGTACTCTTGCAGGAATGGATGTGGCTCAACGACATTCGTTGGGTTATCCTCACGGTGATGTGGGGAATCACCATGTACTTCTTTATTGCCAAAGCAAAACCAAACCACCAAGGTCATGAATCAAGATAAGGTATTCGGAATATCTACCCGCTACATTGAGTTGCTGGTCGTGTTGATCGCATTTATCACGCTTTTATCCGGATTGGTTCAATTGATTCATCCGTCTTTTGTCCTGAATTTTGTGGGGAAAGCAGCGGCGACTCCGGAATCGGCCCATTTGTTTGCCATTGTCGGCATGTTTATGGCGCTTTTCGGCGGAATGGTCTTGCATGCAGTCTATGGCTCGGTGAGCAACACGCAAATCATCCTCTGGTCATCCTTTCAAAAGTTTGGGGCTTTTGTTGCGGTAACGGTAGGCGTTTTCAAGGGCCTGTTTTCCATTCTTGCACTGAGCGTCGCTATTTTCGATTTGTTTTCCGGCATTGTTTTTCTGCTTTACCTGAGGACTTTGCGCTGACGCGTTGTCTTGCGCTGCAACGATTCACAAAAACGATCTATCCATTGCCACCCGTAGCACTTTCCATGACATGCTGATTACATCCCATCCGAACGACTCCAAAAGCAGGAAGTCACTGGTATTGGCCGGCGGCGGAATACGCGTTGCCTATCAGGTGGGGGTGTTGAAGGCCATGGAAGAGGCGGGCTTGCAATTTGATCACGTGGATGGAACGTCGGGAGGCATATTTAATGCGGCCATGCTGGCGTCCGGAATGGAGGTACAGGCGCTGATGGATCGCTGGGCCGATTTGAAAATGGCACATTTTGTATCGCCAGCCCGCGTCACCGACTACCTACGACCCTGGCGAATGAAAGGGATGGGCGATGCGGATGCGATTCGCAGCAAGGTATTCCCGCATTTCGGAGTAGATATAGCAAGTATTCGCCGGAAAAAGCTTCCCATTACCTTCTCCCTTTGCAATTTTCCCAAAAAATCGGTTCAGGCCATTCCAGCGAAAGACGTGCACGAAAACCATCTGCTGGCGGGGGTTTCCTTACCCATCGTCATGCCGGCGTTGCAGGTAGGAGAGGATTGGTTTATCGACGCCGTTTGGATCAAGGATGCGAACCTGATGGAGGCCGTCCGGCGAGGCGCTGAGGAGATTTGGGTGGTATGGGGCATTGGAAACTACCCTGCCTACCTTCCCGGAGCGCTGCGTCAGTACGTTCATTCCATTGAAATGAGTGCAAACGGCGGCTTGTGGGAGGAATTTGAACAGATCAAATGGATCAACAAAGGGATTTTACGTGGGGAATCCGAATTTGGACAGCGAAAACCCATCCAGGTTTTTGTCATTCGCCCGCAACTACCGCTTCCCCTCGATCCCGATTTGTTTTTTAACCGGATTACCACCAGAGATTTGATGGCCATGGGATATAGCGATGCTACCGAGTACCTGTCTGCCATTCCCGAATCGGGCACGCCGTTAAATGAACGCAGCACCGCTACCCGCAATTTGGGTGATTGCCTGGCGATTAGCCTGTACTATTCCGGGGAATTGCCCTGGAAGGACGAAATTTCCCAGGTCAGGTACCGGGTTTTTCTCCGGTATACCGAATGGGAAGGGAAAGGGAACACGGAAGTTTATTCCAGTCTTTACCTGGGGCATTTAGATCAGGAATTCCCAGGGACAGCGGGTCACTTTTCGATCAAAGACAGCCAGGGAATCGTAGCAGAAATCGCTTCCAATTTCCTTATTGACGGCCGTACGTATCACCTGTTGGCGAGATTTGAAGTCAAGAGCCCCTGGCACTGGTTGGCCGGTATGGAATTCAAGGCATTGGAGTTGGTGCTGTATCCCAAAATGGAAGCCGATCCCGAAATCGTAATGGAAGGAAGCCTGTACCAATCCTTTGGCGCACGCCTTAGAAGTTTTCGGAAGGCACTGGCGATAACAAATGAAGGAAGTAGGGGAGGAATTGGATTTAAACTGAAACAGATAAAAAAAATGATGTACAATGAAGTTTGAAAAGAAACCCATGGTCAATTGGTACGATCCCCGTCAATTGGCTTTTACCGGTGTAAAAACCGTGCTTTCCTCGGTTTTCGGGAATTTTGCTGACCGCAGGGAAATGCTTGCAGCCTTGGATCAGGAAATTCAAATCCACGATTACTCCGAGAAAAAGGAATTTTGGTTTGATTTTATTTCAGATTTAGGCGATGGATTTAATCCCACCTACACGCTTGCTGAACTGTTGGCCCGGGAGTCCCTCACGCTCCGGGGGAAATCCCTGAAGCGGGGCGATGTGCTGGTTATGGGTGGCGACGAAGTATATCCTACCCCAGAAATCATCGAGTACACCAACCGCCTGCGGGGACCCTATCAGGCGGCTTTTCCCAAAAACGAGGCAGATGAGAATCGGCCGGACGTGTTTGCAATTCCCGGAAACCATGATTGGTACGACGGCCTTACCAACTTCCTCCGCTTGTTTACCCAAAAACGATCGCTAGGTAACTGGCGCACCCAGCAGAGCCGGAGTTATTTTGCCTTGAAATTACCCCACGATTACTGGTTGATCGCCATCGACGTACAGCTCAATGCCGACATCGATTACCCCCAAATTTGCTATTTCCGGGAAATTGCCAAAACCCATTTTAACGAAGCAAGTAAAATCATTCTTTGCACATCCGAACCGTCCTGGGTCTATAAGTCTTTTGACGATAAAAACGAATCCTTTGATCGGTTGCAATTTTTTATCGACAAGGTTCTTTTTGGGAAGGGAGAAAAAGACTACGAGACCAAGAACAAGTCCATACAAATCAAGTCCATACTAACGGGTGACTTGCACCACTACGCCCGGTACGAAACCGGCAAGCAGCAGGAAGCGTCCTGCCAGCTGATTACTGCGGGGGGGGGAGGCGCCTTCATGCATCCGACCCATACCTTGAAACCCGAAATCGAAAGCCTTGGTGGCGAAACATCCCATTTGAAAAAGGTTTTTCCATCGAAGCAAGAATCGATAAGACTGAGCTTTCTGAATCTGCTTTTTCCCTATTTTAGCCTAACCATGCTTTTTTTCTTCGGCATTTACCATGTATTTACCTCCTGGATTTTACAGACCAAGGTGGAAGGCGAAACGTCGTTGATGGAACGACTCGCTGCTGCGAACCTTTTTGACGGAGGCTTGGGCGAGGTGCTTCAAACAATCGGGAGTGGAATCAGCCATCATCCCGGTGCCCTTTTTCTTAACATCTTGCTGGTCATCGGTCTGGTACTATTCACCGATACCAAATCCGGAAAGAAAAACCTGAACTATATTGCCGGAGCAGTCCATGCCTTGCTTCACCTGCTTAACTTCTATTTTCTTCTTTGGCTCTTCTCGTACACCAACCTCCAATCGTTGGGTTTGGATGTAAACTCGGTCGAACAAATCCTGCTTTTCATTGGGGAAATGGTGCTGGTAGGAGGGATCATCAGTGGTGTTTTGTTTGGGCTATACCTTACGTTTAGTGTGGTGGTTTTAAAGAACCACATTACCGAAGCCTCTTCTTCCTACCGATGGGAAGGGTATAAAAATTTCCTTCGAATAGCGGTCACAGCGGACGGGCTAACCATTTATCCCATTGGTGTCAAGCAGGTGGTGCGTAACTGGAAAAATACCGGTACCGAAGAAAACCCCCGATTTGAAGGTGGACCCATAAATTATGAATTGATAGAAGATCCTATAACGATACACCATGAAACGACTCGCTAAACCAGTAACCAGCATCAAGCCATCCTACGACTACGTTGTGGTAGGATCGGGATACGGAGGAAGCATCGCGGCATCCCGCATGGCACGAAGTGGTCAGACGGTCTGCCTGCTGGAAAAGGGAAAAGAATTCCTCCCGGGAGAATTTCCCGATACCCTGATCAAGGCCTCGGGTGAAATGAACTTTGTTGGTGGAAAGTCGGTCGACCTGGAAAAAAACGGGCTGTACGAGTTTACCATGGGCAGCGGAATCAATGTGTTCAAAGGATGCGGCTTGGGAGGTACTTCTCTGGTCAATGCGAACGTGTCCATCCGACCTGAGTCACGGGTGATGCAGGACGAGGCCTGGCCCAGGGCCTTGCGGGAAGATCTGGAATCCTTTGATACTGGCGTGGCCCGGGCCTGGTCCATGCTGCGGCCCAGTCCCTATCCGGAAAACAAAAACGGATACCCCATATTGAAAAAAACGGAAGCCATGCGCAAGTCAGCGGCGCACATGGCTGCCCCCTTCCGGTTATTGGATATCAATGTGAATTTTGAGGACCAGATCAATCAGGTAGGGGTGCATCAGCCAAAATGCACCAACTGCGGCGACTGCGTGACGGGCTGCAATATCGGCGCAAAAAATACTACGGCCATGAATTACCTGCCCGATGCCTGCTTCCATGGAGCAGAGATATTTACCGAAATCAACGTGCGCTATGTCAAGAAAGTAGGCGCTTATTGGCAGGTGTATTTTCACCCCATCGGCATCGGAAGGGATCTTTTCGATGCGCCCTTGCTATTTCTTCAGGCAAAGAACGTGATTCTGGGTGCAGGTGCATTGGGTTCTACCGAAATTCTCCTACGTTCTGCTGCCATGGGTCTTAGGCTATCCAAACGTCTGGGGCAGCGATTTACCGGAAACGGCGATGTACTGGGTTTTGGTTACAACAACGACGTGCGCATCAACGGCATCGGACTCGGCAAAAAAGGGACGGAAGCAGTTGCCGAGGTGGGTCCTTGCATAACCAGTATCATCGACTTGCGGGAAAGAGAATCGTTGGAGGACGGCATGACGCTGGAAGAAGGAACCATTCCCGGACCAATCCGGGGCATCATGCCAAAGGCCCTCATCGGTTTTTCACGGCTGGTGGGAAGGGATACGGACAGGGGGTTCAAGGACTATTTCAAAGAGAAGTGGCGGGAAATCCGGAGCCTCTTTCTTGGACCCTTTCACGGAGCACTGGCCCGCACCCAGGTATACCTGGTGATGACCCATGACGACGGTAATGGATCACTTAAAATGGACGAACAAGGCAAGCTGGCAATCAATTGGCAGGGTGTCGGGAAACAGGAAATATTTAAGAAGGTAAATGGGGAGATGTACCAGGCAACGGAAGCCCTTGGCGGAACCAAGATCCCGAATCCTACCTGGAATCAGTTGATGAATTACGACCTGGTGACGGTGCATCCTCTGGGAGGATGTGCCATGGGAGACAATGCCGCACTCGGTGTGGTGGACCACAAGGGGCAGGTATTTGCCGGCGAAGAAGGGGAACAACTCCACGAAGGCTTGTACGTGATGGACGGAGCGGTTATTCCAAGGCCTGTGGGCACCAACCCCCTGCTGACAATCAGTGCATTGGCAGAGCGAAGCTGCCAATTGATTGCCGAAGAAAAAAACTACGCACTAACCCATGATTTCACAGAAACTCAAAAGCAGGGCTCAGGTACTTCCACGCCGACGGGCACCGGCGTGCAGTTTACCGAGACGATGAAAGGATTTATTGGTTGGGGTGAAACGGAGGATTTCGAGGCCGGCTTTGCCAGGGGCAAAAAGCAAAATACACCGTTTGAATTTACCCTTACCATCCAAACGGAGGATATCGACGAATTTATAGCCAATGAGGAGCATCCGGGAAGCATGCTGGGCAGTATGGAAACTACAGCCCTCGGAGATAAAGCCTTGACGGCATACGGTGGGCAGTTTAACCTGTTTGTTACCGAGAATGGGAGCAGCAGGCAGAAAAAAATGAAGTATACGGCAGGTCTACTGCATCCGGATGGGAATCAATACTACTTTGAAGGGTTTAAAGAAATCGAAAACGATCGGGTGGTAGATGCCTGGCGGGACACCACTACGCTGTTTATTGCCCTGTACGAAGGGAACCACGCCGGTGGAAAACTTCTAGGAAAAGGGAAACTGGTAATCAAGGTAGCCGATTTGTTGCGGCAATTGAGAACGGTAAAGGCCATTCATCCCCAATCCACCGAAGATGGGCTGAGGGCGATCGCCAGTTTTGGAAAGTTCTTCGCCGGAAATGTGTACGATACCTATTTCCGCATAAAGTAAGCGGTCCTGTTGAATGCGCTGCTATTGAAATTTCTCCAAAATCCCCGACTTATTTTTCCATTTTTGCGAAAACCAGTCGCCGGTTTGTGTGAGAAAATCCCGACTGTGATAGTCCCGATGTGCCTGATACAGCTGTTCGAGAAAGGATTGCAGCTGATCTACCTGCCGACTGGATAGGAGCTGCTCCGGCTGGGGAAGTGTCAGCTCCTCCTGAAAATTCGCAGCAGATCGAAAGACTATCCAATCCTCTAATACGAGCTGTTGATCGGCAAAGAGGGAATCGGCTCGAAAGAGTTCGGGGTGGGTAATTTCGGTAAAGGGAATGGAAAACTGAAGCACGGTGCCAGGCTCGCTGGAATCTACCAGCCAAAACATGTTGGGATTTTCGGGTAATTGTTGGAGGGTATCGGCCCGTTGAATGACTTGTATCCGTTCGTCCTCCCTGACCCATGATTCCCAGGTTTCCGGGGAATACTTAAAGGGGGCGGGTACGCGAAGGAGGCTATCCTGCAATGTTTCATCAACCAGGAAGGATTCGAAAGCAACCGAATCCCCCTGAAAGGAAATGTTTCGAAAGTGCCGCGCCTCTTTTTCCAGCTGCTGCCAGGCTTGAACGGAAAGTTTACTGGCAGAAAAATTTCCCATGGGAATGTCTTTTCGATAAAGCTGCACCACACCGGCGCCAAACTGTGAGGGGAGCAGCAGACTATCTTCGCTTGCCCATAAAGCTACCGTCCTGGATTCCGGTGCAAAGGAGGAGGAGGACTGGGACTTTATCTCCAGCCATTCGGCACGATCGACCAGGGAATCGCTGGCAATCCGGTACCAGAATGTGGAATAATAATGATAGGGAAGGGCTTCCGTCTCAAACTCGTACCGCTGGGCAGTACGGATCATTTGTTGCAGCGTATTTTCTTTATTTTCCGCTAGTCGTCGGTTATTGTAGCGATCCTCCGAGGCGTTTTTCAATGAGTCGATGGTCTGCAACTCGTTTTGAATCGCCGTTTCAAAATGGACGGCCTCTTCGTAACTGATGTAGTAATCCCGGGTAATATCCTGGGTTAGTTGAATGATTTGGTCGTGGTGAAAGATAACCTTTTTGATTTCTTTGCCGGTGAGCAGTGAAAACAATCTTCTCAGGGTCTCGCCACCGTGCTGCTCGGCTTGTTGGATAATGCCCGCATTTCGTGCGTTGACGGTTAGTTTTTGAACGGCGTAGCGTTTTACTTTTTTGCTATCGTTGAAGTCTACCCTTCCATTATAGGTCAAAATATCAAAGCCCGGAATTCCTTTTTCCGGAATAAACCAGGGGTTGATGTCGGCGTTTAAGATCTGCGGCGCAAAACCAAAAAAGTGTAGCTCGCCCATTTCCTCGTCGTAATGGTACATGCTTTCGTTTAGCCCCTTGAAGTCAAAACCTGCTTTGACGGTTCCCCTTCCGATCATCGCTAGTTTTTTTCGGGCTTCGCTACGGGATAGGGAACTCAGTTTGTTTGCGAAATAGTCCGTGGAAAATTGATTTGCATCCCACCAGTCGACGTCGAGGTCGTTGTACCAGGATACCAGGGTTTGGCGAAGCTGCCGTTCGCTAAGGCGGTCTACAGTGGATTCATTTCCTTCCCGAAAATGCAGGTGCGCAAAGGCCATCACTTCATCAAACAATACCCGTTGGCTGGTTTGATCCCAGTCTCCCAGAAAGTACAGCTTTTCCAACACATTTTTGTACCCCACCCCGTCGATAAGCATTTTTTTGCGCTCGCGTCGGCTGAGGTTTTCGGTCCCGGAACTTAACGCCAGGCGGTTTTCGGAGGAAAGCGCGTGGAAATTCCGGAGGTTTTCCAATTCAAGTTGAATTTCTTCGTAGGTGATTTCGGCTTGTGCCCGTATCTCCGGTTCTTCCAGCAGATTCATCTGCGCTTCGTCAATGGAAGCGACGACTTCTCCGTAGTATTCCGCACTGATAAGCTGCCCCATTTCCCGTATTTCCGAAACAATATTCGCAGTAGATTGTATCCCTGGTTTCCCACCGAAAACATTCAGGGGATTCCACCAATAGACCAAAGCTACCAGTCCCACCACCAGCAGGATCTCCAAAACAAACCGGGCGCTATTCAGGACCTGACGAATCATGGGTTCATGAGATTATCGGGACTGTTAACCTGGCGAATCAGCAGGGAATCGCTGTCAAACTGAATGTAGATCTCCTCGAATGAAAGCCCTTTTAGCACCGTATGGATGAGTTTACGGGCATGATCCTGGCTGGTTTCGACCAGCCCCATGTAGGGTAAATGGTCGCGAATATCCATTTCGGCCATCCGGAAAAATGTTTCCTGGTCTTCCAGGGAAATACTGTTTAGAAATCGCTTTGGATTGGATACGAGTGTATCCGCAACAAAGGCTTCGGGTGGGTAGGAAAAATTGATCACTTCGATGGAGGGGAGGTCCAAACTTATTTTGTTGCCTTCTATCCGTATGTCTTCTTCTTTGATTTGATTTAAATCAATTCCGGTTTTTATGGTAGCCCTGGAATAGGCCATGAAGGATGCTTCGTTGATCGGTATAAACAGGATGTTCTTCCTTTTTTTCCCAAATACTACTTTGTCTACCACAAATTCGGATACTACCAGGTCGCTGGCTTGTTGAATTTTGCCGATTACCAGGCCGCGCTGATCCCGCTGACAGGCCAGGCATGCCCAACACAAACCGATTCCCAGCAAACCCTTTAGAAAGACGTTCTTTATGCCATCCATGTGTCCTCGTTTTTAAACCGTTCGTACTGGGCTTTCATTTTGACATGGTATTGATTGACCTTATAGCCGCTTCCGTTGTATCCATAGGCAAATGACTCCCAGTCGTAATTTCCCTGATTGTCCTCTGAAATGTATTCCAGCAGTGCTTTTCCCCGCGTTTTCTTCGCTTTTATGAATTCAAGGAAATCGAGAAAATGAACGTATTCCGATTCGTGCTGTTGCGCTTCAAATTCGGTAAAGCTTTTGTACTTTCTCCCTTTGATCGTGTGCTCCAAATTTTCGCCCAGAATTTGAAAAAGCCCCCAGGAAGTGGCGTAGACCGCTGCCTTGGGATCAATACTTTTGGCCAAATCCAGTCGTTCGTATTCCTTGGCACCCACCCGGTAATGTTCTCTGGTCCATTTCTCGTAGATAATGTGTTCTTTTCCTGCCTGGAGTGATTTGGGGTCCTTGCCGAATTTTTCCAACCAATGCCAGAACTTATGTCCTTCAAACAATATTTTAGCCCTGCCATCGTGCAAATGCCCCCTTCCGGCAGACTCCACGGCGATGATCGCTTTGATCACGGGCAGGCTTATTTTTATATTTTCCCGTTGTTCCAATTCGTCCAATGCCTGACGAATATCCATATCGCTGAGTACCCTACTGGTGGAATTGTCTTTGATTTGCACGTATTCTTCGTTTACCTGGAACGCCTCCGGTACCTGATCGAAGGAAGTAGACAACGCGACCCGCTGCTCTTCCAACGGGCCCGCATCTTCCGGATGGCGATTGCTGGCATCAAATGCACTGTCTTCCAAAGAAAAGGCGTTTTCATCGAAATCCAGCGAGCTTTTTGGCTGTGACAGGGACCAATTGTCGGAAGTTGACGTGGTTGCACTGCTTCCCGATTCCTTATTTTCACCGCCTTTCTTTGGTGTCCAGCGGTTCTGCAGGTATTTCAGGGATTTATCGCCAAAATAGAAGGCAATCATCATCAGGAAAGCGGTTTCAAAAAACTCAAATTGCTGGCTGAGCAAGGCTGCATCCGCCCCTGAATACTGGGTGCCAAAACTAACGATCAAAAGCGACATGCCGCCCATCAGCAAGGTAAATGCGATCATCCCCCGAACCGTACCCGGCGGTAACCCGAAGGTTTGGCTTCGGTAGGGATTGTATTCCGGGGTAGCCATTTCTGAGGCCTTTACCGGAAATCCCTGACTGTACCGGTCTTTGGCATCGTAAATACGTTGCCAATCCTGGTCCGTCAGTCCGTAATTGATGTTGTAATGGTAGACCGACCACATGAAATAAATCAAAAATAACGCAATCCAGATCACAGCGGTGGCCAATCCCACGGACTGAAAAAGGTTGTCGTACTCCACATACACAAAAAATGCCCCAAGCATGCCAAACGCGACCAGAAGGGAGGCTAAAATAACGGTACCTTTAAAAAAGAAGGTGTGATAGGGATTGTAATTGGGATTTCGATCTTTTGTTTTTGGGCTGAAATACCTGGCCAGCAGCGCATAGATCAAAACCAGCGCAATCACCAC
The DNA here is from genome assembly GCF_009467825.1 of Cyclobacterium xiamenense. Taxonomy (GTDB): domain Bacteria; phylum Bacteroidota; class Bacteroidia; order Cytophagales; family Cyclobacteriaceae; genus Cyclobacterium; species Cyclobacterium xiamenense. The sequence continues at coordinate 19,359 of NZ_WIOK01000016.1, forward strand.
CACCAGGCCCGAAGCCAAGAGTTGATTGGACGATTCCATGCCCGGTACAATCAAAATCAGGATGGCCAGCATGATAAAAAAAATGGAACCGATATGTAGCCAAACATAGGTTCGTTCGGAAATCATTCGCTGCTGCTTTCCGGTTTTCTCTTCGTTATTTTTTTCAGTTTCCATAATGCATTGGGGGCTTTTCTAAAGGTTGTCAGCGTGTGACGGGGATTAAGTGTTTTGTTCGGATTCCTGCACGCTCCATCCAGTTTTCGTTTCGTATGGTTATTTCTTGCGGGACTTGCGCGGTTAGGGTCGGGTAGACGGTTCGGTAGAATCGTTCGAAGGCACGTTGAGAATGGGTGACCAGTTTCTCTGAAGACCCGGCATTTACACCGTCTGCAAGGAGTAGGCAGCCGCGGGTATCGCGGTGGCTGTTTCCAATGTGCAGGTATACGAGGTCGAAATCCGGAACATCCTTTATTTCGATGTGGTAGTCAAACCAGGGAAATCGTTTTCGGTATCGTTGTGTTAACTCGGTGAGGTTCGGGTTTAGCGAAAGCGGGTACCGGCCTTCGGGAATTCGGGTGATTCCGGCGACTTTTTCATCCCGATGGCTATCTTCCAGGGTATAGCAAAAGAACGCGCTTCCCACGTAAAGGAGTCCAAGGGTCGTATTTCCATCGTCCAGGTACCGAAGTACCGTAACTGCCGTCCCGCCTAGTTCCTCCCATTCGTCCGGATGCGTTTCAGGTAGCCGTTCAAGAGGGAGCGACGTTGCCGGCTGTCCTTTTTCGGGATCCTTGCTTTTTCCTGAGTCCGGTACCTTTGGAGCGTTTTTGGCCGGTTCCTGAGAGCTGGGTGCCGCCGGTTCTTTTTTGAATAAAGCCAACAGGTTCTTTGTACCACTGGTGATAAAATAAATAATGTAGCCAATAAAACCGACCAACCACAACCAAACCGACTGAAGCAGCTCGGGCCTGGTTACCAGCAGGATCAGCACCAGGACGACCGCCGCGATGAAAAGTAGTCCAAGAAACCGTTTCATTGTCGTTTGATGGGGTACATTTTTCGTAGAAAGTAGCGTTGTTTTATTTCAAATCAAAATTTAATTATTAAAATAGGAAGATCAAAAAAATAATTACGCTTTGATGGTAGTAATTTCCGGTAACCACTCCAAATGAGGAAAAAATCGGATTCGTGACTTATTTAGAAAAATTATGAATTGGCCAGGATTCGGTCATTTTATGGCGTTGACCGCTGGTTATTCGTGAACATACCTGTAAATTTATTAGCGTAGTATCTGTGAATCAAGGTGATAGGTAGAGGTAGACAAAGTGATTGGCGAATTCGTTTACCGAATTCCGGTTGTCACATAGTTTCACCAGTAGAAGGAAAATTCATTGAAACACGAAATAAAAAGTTGTATTTTCGAGCGCTAACAATAGATGTACTAAAATGGCTAACTACAAACTTCAAATCAACGGCAGGAACTACGAGGTAGATGTGGAAGAGGATACCCCTTTGTTGTGGGTGCTTCGGGATACCCTTGGCCTGGTAGGTACAAAGTATTCGTGTGGGGTCGCCCAATGTGGGGCCTGCACCGTGCATGTCAACGACGAGGCCGTCAGGTCATGTGTGTTACCGGTGTCTTCTGTACAGAACGATGCCATTACCACCATAGAGGGGCTTTCCGAAAACGGAGACCACCCGGTGCAACAAGCCTGGGAAGAGGTGGATGTGGCGCAATGTGGGTATTGTCAAGCAGGCCAAATCATGACCGCGGCCGCTTTATTGAAGAAGAACTCCAATCCCAGTGAGGAAGAAATCGTGGCAGGAATGAACGCGAATATCTGTCGATGTGGCACCTATCACCGAATCAAGGAAGCAGTAAAATTGGCATCCGCTAAAACCAAGTAATCATGGAAAAAGCATTGAAAACAAACCGAAGAGATTTCTTAAAAATTGCTGCCACTGCAGGAGGAGGCCTTTTGATCGGTTTTAACTGGTCCAGCTGTGATTCTCCAAAAATGAAAGTGGTAAGCGAAAAAGAAATAATGGACAGCGCATTGAATTTCAATAGTTATTTGTCCATCTCGCCCACTGATCACGTGGTGATCTATTCGCCCAATCCGGAATTGGGACAGAATATCAAAACCTCCTTCCCGATGATCGTGGCAGAAGAACTTGACGTAGATTGGTCCAAGGTTCGCGTGAAGCAGGCCTTTTTAGATACAGAAAAATACGATCGGCAGGTCACCGGTGGATCGGGTGCCATGCCCCATTCCTGGGAGCGGTTGCGAAAGGCAGGGGCCACCGCACGGCAGATGCTCGTGCAGGCGGCAGCCAATCGATTGGGTGTGTCGGTTTCAGACCTGCGCACCGAAAATGGGCAGGTGATCCATGGGTCGAAAAAACTGACCTACGGAGAACTGGCAAACGAAGCGGCGCTGGTACCCGTACCAGAAGAAGTATCTTTAAAGAATATAAAAGATTTTAAAATAATCGGCACGCCGATAAAAAACGTGGACAACCGGGCCATGTTTACCGGAAAGCCCCTGTACGGGTTGGACTTTTACCGGGAAGGGATGGTGCAGGCAATGATACAGCGTCCTCCCTTTGGTATGAAACTGAAATCTGTAGATGCTGAAGCGGCCAAAGCAGTAAAAGGAGTGAAAGATGTGGTGACGTTTAAGAACAACGTGGCCGTAATCGGCGAGACTACCTGGCCACTGATGAAAGCGAAGAAGTTATTGAAGATTCAATACGAGCCAATAGACGGAAAGCTGGAATCCACCGAATTCCACAACCAGGTGTTTGACGAAATGTTGGCCTCCGGAAAGGCAGATGTTAAAAGGAAAGACGGAGACGTGAATGCAGCCTTTCGTTCCGCCGCCCGGGTAATCAAAAGCGAGTACCAATGTCCGTTTCTTTCCCACAGCCCGATGGAGCCGATGAATTTTTTCGCCCATGTGAAACCGGATGGGGTGGAATTAATCGGTCCCACCCAAACCCCCGACCGCGCCAGAAAGGCTGCAGCGGAAATTTGTGGCGTATCGCCCGATAAAGTAACGGTAGAAATGACCCGTTTGGGCGGAGGATTTGGAAGAAGGTTGCGTGCAGATTTTGTAGAAGAGGCCGTTGAGCTTTCCAAAATGCTACAGGCACCGGTAAAATTGACTTGGTCCAGAGAGGACGACCTGACGGGAGGCGCCTACCGACCTGCGGTAAAATACCGCTTTGAAGCCGCTCTTGATAATGAAAATAACCTGATCGGTTACAAGTTAAGAGGAGTCGGCATCAATGCAGGCAACTGTACCCGAGAAAACAATTTTCCTTCAGGATCAGTGGATAATTTGTTGATCGAGTCGCTCGAATACAAATCCCCCATCACCACCAATGCCTGGCGGGCTCCGATTACCAATTTCCTGGCCTTTGCCGAGCAATCGTTCCTGGACGAAGTTGCCGAGGCGGCCGGAAAAGACCCGGTAGCGCTTAGACTGGAACTATTGGACCGTGCCAAGAAAAACCCGGTAGGTGAAATTCACTACGATATAGACCGCATGCGAACTGTGGTGGAAACTGCTGCGGAAAAGTCGGGCTGGGGGACAAAACCTGGCGTATCTCAGGGATTCAGTGTGTATTTCTCACACCGTTCCTACGTGGCACAGGTGGCGGAGGCCAGAATGGTCGATGGCAAACCGAAATTGGACAAAATCTACGCAGTTACGGATTGTGGAATCGTGGTCAACCCAACCGGGGCCGATCAGCAGGTGCGTGGGGGAATGGTAGACGGCATGGGACATGCCATGTTCACCAACATGACCTTTACCGATGGCATTGCCGATCAGAAAAATTTCGATACCTACCGGTTGATAAAGATGAACGAAATTCCCGAGATCGAAACCCATTTTATTGACAATGGCATTGATCCTACCGGATTGGGCGAACCGGCTTTACCGCCTACGGGTGGAGCGATTGCCAATGCCATTTACAAGGCATCCGGCAAACGGGTTCGAAATCAGCCCTTTATGGAGCAGGAGGAGATGAAAAACGTCAGGTTGGGTGATCCTGCCTGATAGAAAAGGAGCGGAGGAAATGGGAGAAAAGGTATGCTCGCTTTCGTCCGCTCTCAGTATTTTTGCAAGTGGAACAAACTTCCGAAGCGGAAGCGTTCGTATCAGATAAAAAAAGCCACAAATGTTGAATTTGTGGCTTTTTTTATATCTATCGATGATAACTACCTTCTAATAGTTGGGGTTTTGGGTGATTTCATCGTTGATTTCTATTTCGTTCTGTGGAATTGGCCATAGATAATCCCGGTCAGATCGGAAGTTACGGTTAAGGCCACTGGTGATGGTTTCCCACTGTCCGGTAGTTTCGTTCAGGTAATAGAGTCCTTCTACCGTACCTATTTTATCCTCACCAATTCTCCACCGATTCATATCAAATAGCCGTAGGCCTTCAAATGCCAGTTCTACTGCCCGTTCGTCCCGGATGATCGATCGAAGTTCCTCTTGTGTTTTACCTGCCGTAATTGGTGGCATTTCTACCGTGGGTCGTTGCCGCACGCTGTTGATGGCCTCATAAACCGATTCGTCGATTTCATTCAATTCGATTTTTGACTCGGCGTACATCAACAGTACATCTGCATACCGGATCAGGATCATGTTAATCGACCCCGTATTTGGATTGCTTCGATCCGCCTCGTAGTCTACCCATTTCTTAAGATTGTAGCCGTGTACCGTCGAAAACTCCGTCGACCTTACCCGATCCGGTGTCGGGCTATCGGGTAGGGAGTTGAAGGTACTTGAGCCAATCGGCTGATCGGTGTAGTAAGACGTATACGACCAACGGGGATCGATGTTTTCAAACGGATCGTTTGGATTTTGCGGTCCTTTGTACCCGTACTTTAAAAACAAATTGTGAATGGGTTCTACCACAGATCCCCCGCCAATCGATGCCGCCGAAAAGGAAAAGGCATTGTAGGTATCGCCACCGACCGTATACTGCCGGTCAAAAATCACCTCCGATGAGTTTTGTCCCGCGTAGTGAAACAACTCCTCGTAATTCGGATAGAGTTCGTAGATGCCCAAATCCATAACGGCTTTGGCGGCATCTCTTGCCACTGCATACCGTTCATTTCGATAGGCCACCCGTGCTTTTAACGCCAATGCGGCACCCATTGTGGCCCGACCAATGTCCTGAGAATAGCTCAACGGCAGTTGGTTTCCCTGAATGATTTGATCAAGTTCGGCAATCACGAAATCGACCACGTCTTCTTTTGATGTCCGTCCCACTTGAGCGGTGACATCCAACGGTTCGACGATCAACGGTACGTCTCCCCAAAGGCTACTCAACTGCGTGTAAAAGAAAGCACGCAGGAATCGCGCCTCTGCTTCGTACCGGGACAGCAACTCGGGATCTCCCTGCTCAATTCTTCCGATATTTGTAAGTACGTTATTGGCGCGCTGTACCCCGCGGTAGTACCTGTCCCATTGAGAACCAATCGCCGCATTCACCGGGTCGAAAGAACCCATGGATACGTCGTGTAAGGAACCTGGCCCGGAAGGTGCACGAAAACCGATATCGGTGACGGCATCCAATTCTTTTACCATTAATTGACCGTCCAATTCTACGTATATCCCGTTTACGGCAAGGCGTGCATCTTTTTCCTGCTGCCAGTAAATGAGTTCGGATACCTCTCCGGGAGGTACCAGGTCCAGACCCTGATCGCAGCCAACCATGGCCAACAGCAGGTAGGCCATGCCGATATATTTTGTTGTATCTTTTATACTATTCATCTTATTTCTATTTTTTTGATTAAAACCCAACACTTACACCACCGCTAAAAAGCCTGCTGTGTGGAAAAAACTGACTTCTACCCCGGGGTGTCTCCGGATCAAACAATTCTGTTTCTGTAAATGTCAGCATGTTTTCGCCGGATACATATACCCTTAGGTTGGCTACAACATTCTGCGGAATGGTATACCCGAGTTGGAAATTTTTCAAGCGCAGGTAGCTGGTGTTCTGCAACCAAAAATCGGATTCCATCAGATTGGCAGAGTTTCCGGAACGTACCATGGGCCAGGAGCCAGTTGGGTTTCTTTCCGGATGAAAGGCCTCCCTTGCCATGGTTGTAGGGATGAAATTGGTGTAGTTGGGTCCTTCCATCAGTGCGCCATCCAGGGAATGTTGCTGGCGCAGTACGCCTTGCCAAAACATGGAAAAGTCAAACCCCTTGTAGGAGGCGCTAAACCGCACGCCGAACTCATACCTTGGATCTTCGTTCCCCATGATGTACTGGTCACCTGCGGGGTAAAGCGACTGAGAGATGACTCCGTCTCCGTTTAAGTCCTCGTAAATGATGTCTCCGATCGTGACCGATGGAAAAATTGTGGCCGGATAGTTGTCCAGGTCTTCTTGTGTCCGGTAGATACCCGGGGATTGCAGGCCTCGCAGGGAATTGATGGATTCGCCTTCTGTCCATACCGTGAACTTGTCCGGGAAAAACGGCCCCGTTCCCTTTAAGTCTTCGATTCTATTGACAACATCCGAAAAGTTTAGCCCAATCGTATATTGAAAACCATTATCCGGCGCTGGGATGCTGTTGTAGTTGATGGCCACTTCCCAGCCTCTATTCGATACCGCAGCAGCATTTTGTACCGGCGGGCTGTATCCGATTGTACGGGGGATGGGAAGTTCGATAAGAATATCGTCCGTGTATTTGTAAAAATATTCGGCTATCACTTCAATCCGGTCATCCAAGAAACCCATATCCAAGCCAATATTGGACATCGTGGTGGTCTCCCAGGTAATGTCCGGGTTTCCCGCCCGGGTGATGGCCGTTCCTGGTACCAGATTATCATTAAACTGGTATCCATTGTTTAAGTTATACGTGTTCAGGTACCGGTACAGCCCGATGCGTTGGTTTCCAAGTTGTCCCCAGGACCCTCTCAGCCGTAAATTGCTAAAGGTGTCTCCCGTACTCATGAAATTTTCCTCGGATATTCTCCACCCGGCAGAAAAGGAAGGGAAAATACCCCATCGATTGCCTTCTCCAAATCGGGAGGATCCGTCGTAGCGAACATTGGCCTGAAACATGTACCGGTCATCATAGCTGTAATTTGCTCTACCAAAAAAGGACCGCAAACGCCACTCCTCGGAATACCCCCCGGTGGTTTGGTTTTGAATGTCCCCCGCGTTGATGTCGCGCAGGTCATTGCTAAAGAAGTTGTCCCTGGAGGCAGCTATTTCTTTGTACTGGTTATAGATTTCCTCGTATCCAGCCGTTCCCTGTATGCTATGCAGGCCAAAGGTTTGGTCGTAATTCAGGTACAGCCGTTGGCTCAATTCCCGAAGGTTTTCCTGGCTTTCGGTAAGCTTTGAGGTAGCAAACCATCCCCCAACATTCACCAATTCGCCCGTCAGGTAATTCCTCATCCCTGATAATCCATTTTGGAAGATAAAACCATCCGTGGATGTGGTATTCAGGGTCACGTTGCCTTCCAGGGAAAGAGCATCGTTGATCTCGTAGGCAAAACCCAACTGACCAAAAACGTCGTCACTAATCCGGCTGGTTTCACCCTCCTGCACCATGGCACGGGCATTCCATTGTCCGGAAACCAGGTCATAGGTCCCATCGGGATACTCCATAACAATGTTTCGATTGATATGAAGGAGCGCTTGTGTGATTCGCTGCCCGGTAAAGCCCGGACCACTGAAGGCCCGATTTCGGTACATGAGGTTGGTTTTGATGGTTAGCTTGTCGCTGGCGTACAAATCCGAATTGATACGCATGGTAACCTGCTTGTTGTTGAAATTTTGAAGAATGCCATCCGTATCGGCGTAGTTGATCGAGGCAAAAATTCTCCCCGCATCGCTCCCGCTGGAAAGCGATAGCGAATGCCGCTGTTGAAAAGCATTCGGGTTGAAAATTCCCCCTTCGTAGTCCGCAAACGGGTACTGTAGTGGATTGGTACCTGCGGCTACGTTTTCAATATACGTTTCGCTGTAGGTAGGATTGGCCCCCACATTGGCTTGCGCCTCGTTCTCCAAACGCATCCAGGTAACAGGGTCGGTTGGTTCGGGAAAGAAATTGGGATTTTGCCAACCCACGAAATTGTTGTAATTGATGGAAACACCACTTGCTGCGCCTCTTTTGGTGGTTACCAGAATCACCCCATTGGCCGCTCTGGAGCCATAAATGGCAGATGATGCCGCATCTTTCAACACCGTGATGGTTTCGATATTGGTGGGTTCAACCGTGCTTAAGGATTGTTCCACCCCATCGATTAGCACCAATGGATTGGCGTTGTTTAAGGTACCGACGCCTCGGATTCTGATACTCGTGCTTTCATTACCGGGCGCTCCACCGTTGTTTTGAATGCTCAGGCCAGGCGTGGTGCCCTGAAGGGCTGCGGCTGTGTTAAGAACGGGACGTCTGGCGATATCGTCTCCTGCCACGGTACTTACCGCACCGGTGACATTCGCCCGCTTTTGGGTACCAAATCCGATAACTACTACTTCGTCCAACGAAGACGTAGCCTCGATTAGGGTTACGTTGATGATGGAACGATCCCCGATACTGATGCGCTGACTTTCAAAGCCAATAAAGGAAACGACGATCTCCGATCCCTCCGGTACGGTCAGGGAGTACTTTCCGTCCAAATCAGTGGCCGTACCGATTGTGGTTCCGGGAAGGGAAATGGTTGCTCCCGGAATGGGTTCGCCAGTTGGGTCCGATACGGTACCGGTTACCGTTACATCGGCTCGTTGTTGAAAGGGTGCCGCCTCGATTAGGTAGGATGCATGGATGCCGAACGCTTCGCTGATTACGGAACGGGCATGACTTTTCGTCGAATACGTGGTCAGAAGCTGTATCGCCACCAACAAAACCATCGTTTTGTGTGACACAACCCCTGTGAGTAGTGGTTTTTTCATAATTTTTAAGGTATGTATGGTTAGTTGCCGGTACGAAATTGTAGCCATTCGCTCGCTACATTTTTTAGGCAAAATTTAGGGTGGTGGTACGTCGCTGCAAGGGCGCTTCACCGGGTAATGTCTTTTTTTTCACATAGGCATGTGGTTTTTGGTTTATCAATGCGGGAAACATACGTACTTCACGCGATCAGCTGGCTACCTCAACAGCTAGCCAAACGAACCATGTCCGATTACCCAATACGGGTTGCGAGACACGGAAGCGGTTGTAGAAATGCGCTTTACCTTTTAATTAACTGATTTTTTACTTAAAATAGAGGGTAAAAAACCATATTAATTGGTAATAAATAAATAAAATATAGGCTTTTTAGGTTGCAAAAATTATATTAAGTAAGTTATGCTATATCAGTTTTATACTAAAAGCATTGCAGCTGTTTTACCCAAAAATAATTAACAGGAAACACTTAATAAATAAATCACTAAATAAATGCCAAAAATCCATTATTTTTTGAAATTTGGGATTACGTGTTTACAAATAATTGAATGTGTTTTTTCGTTTTTTAAAAATATAAAAGAATTTTCTTATAAAAAAATAATTGCAAAATTAGATTTAAAAATGAAAATAAAATAGTTGATTTCCGAATGTCAACGTTGGTTTTTCGTGGGCAACGGGTCGCCTTGGGTACCAAATTACGGAATGTGGGTGCGACGCGTTAGCAGTATGGGAAAATTGCTTGTTTTTGCCCGCATTCTCGGATCAAATAGCAATACGACGGGACCCTACCTTATATAAGTTGGTGTTTGAGCAAGGGGCTTTCTCTGGTCAATCAGCGGCCAGGGCCCGGGTTTGCCAGGCAGAATGGGCGGGAAGGGCTGAGGCAAAACTTAATTCATTGTTGATTGAATCTCGAGATGCAATCAAACTTGATCTGGACACCGAATAATTTGGCTCAATCGCCAGACATGGGCCAATAGTGGCAGTTGACAAATCCCCCGTGGGGACCTTACTTTCCTGCAGGCAGGTGGTAGCTTACCAAAAAAACCGTCCGGTATTCCGTCGTAGGGTTGCTACCGGGGCTTCTTGACGTGGATCTTTTACCCAGAACCGATCCGGACGTTTTTGCGGCAGGGTTTGCCCGTTTGCATCCGAGGTAGCGATTGTTCGCTGACGGATTCAGCCCTGCGAAAAAAACCGATCGGCAACGAGCTGCTAGACGGAAACCCACGACGGAACCATGTCCAACGTGTTCAGCCTTTGGCTTCGTGGTTATTGTATCGGTAACACGCTGCGGTTTGCATTGTCTACTTCTACCACATCTGTCACGACGTATTCACTCGCGCCTCTCCATGGAATGGGGTTGAGGTATTCCTTGTACCGCAATTCGACAAATTTACCACCGGCTCGTTCCAGAATTAGGGCAACCGAGTCTCCCGACGCACTGAAGCGAAACTCATTGCTTTGTAGCGCTCCCGGGTTCGGGCTTTGAAACCCATCCTGTACCAGTCGCCCCTCCCAGGTTTTAAATACAAACCCTTTTTTCTCAAAATAATTGAGGTTGCCTGCTTTTATTCCTTCGGAAAATACAAAATAGTACCTCCACCAAAACAGGCCTGCTAAAAGAACGACCAGTACGACAGCTACCGGTCCGATAATTTTTTTCATGGGTTTTATATTGAAGTTAAAGCCGCTTAAATATAAGAATAATTCCCATTTTTTGTATATTCCCCGATGAAAGGACAAACCCAAAAACTATGAGTATCATTTGGATCGTATTAATTGTTGCCGTTTTGATCGGTATTTTTGTTGTATCGCTGTACAATAAGTTAGTTGCTTTTAAAAACAACCGCGAGAATGCCTTTGCTGACATTGATGTGCAATTGAAGCAACGGCACGACCTGATTCCCCAGTTGGTGAGCAGTGTCAAGGGTTACATGGAACACGAGGCAGGCGTCCTCACCCGGGTAACCGAGGCGCGATCACGTGCCATGAATGCTTCCACGATTGATGGGAAAATTGCGGCCGAACAGGAACTTGGTTCCGCCTTGCAAGGGCTGCAAATTCAGGTAGAAGCTTATCCCGATTTGAAAGCAAACACGAATTTCTTGCATCTGCAAAACGAGATTTCCGATGTGGAAAATAAGCTGGCCGCCGCCAGGAGGTATTTCAATTCCGCAACCAAAGAGTTCAATGTGGCAGTCCAGAGTTTTCCTTCCAACCTGATTGCCGGGATGTTTGGCTTCCACACCGAACAAATGTTTGATGTGGGCAGCTCCGAAAGGGAGCGACTGGATCAGGCGCCCGAAATTAAATTTTAAGGAGTAAATGGCAGGATATATTGGAATTCAAATACAAATCAGACGAAATAACCTGCGTTCTGTTTTGTTGTTGCTGGGATTTCCTTTGTTGGTGTTGGCAGCGGTTTATGCGTTTTTTTATCTAACCCTGCCTGCGGAAGAGCCAACGGACAGGGTCATGGAGTTGTTTCTGCAGACCCTGCCAGGAGTTTTGATTGCGGTTGCCGTATGGTTTGTCATTGCGTTCTTTTTTCATTCGAAGATGATTCGCAGTGCTGCCGGAGCAAGGCCTCTGGAACGAAAAGAAAACATGCGGGTGTATAATTTGGTAGAAAACCTTTGCATCAGCAAGGGAATGAAAATGCCGAAGGTACAGATCATCGAGGATCCGGCGTTGAATGCCTTTGCCAGTGGGATCAACGAAAAAACATACACTGTCACCCTTACCCGAGGCATCATCGATGAACTGAATGACGAGGAATTGGAGGGGGTGATTGCGCACGAGTTGATGCACATTCGGAACAAAGACGTACGACTATTGATCGTCTCCATCATTTTTGTGGGCATTTTCTCCTTTGTTGCGCAGATTCTCTTTCGAAGCATGATTTATGGAGGGGGTAGAAGACGAGGAAAGAGCGATAACCGCGCCCTATTGATCGCCATGGTTATTGCCTTTGTGGCGTTTTTGCTAAGCATGTTGTTTCGCTTTGCCATTTCCAGAAAAAGGGAGTACATGGCCGATAGCGGGGCAGCGGAGATGACCAAAAAGCCCTGGGCATTGGCAGCCGCTTTGCGTAAGATTTCAGGAAATTACCGGGTACAGACGGTGAAAAGTGACGACGTGGCGGAACTGTTTATTGAAAACAGACCGGACAAATCCTCCGGATTCTTATCTGCCATTACGGGGCTATTTGCCACGCATCCCCCCATCGATAAGCGGATTGAGCTGCTGGAGCAGTTTTGAAACGAGCAATGAATGGAATAAGCAAAAACCAGGATAGGCGGACATACCATGGATTTTATTGATTATTATCAACTTCTGGAAATTGGAAAGGACGCCAGTCAGGAAGAAATTAAAAAGGCGTACCGAAAGCTCGCACGAAAATACCATCCCGATCTCAATCCAAACGATCAGGAGGCCCAAAAGAAGTTTCAGGCCATCAACGAAGCTAACGAGGTATTGAGTGACCCGGAGAAACGGAAAAAATACGACCAATTCGGCAAAGACTGGAAACATGCAGAGGCCTTTCAGGGTCAGTCCGGCGGAGGACCTGCCGGTGGTTTTCGTGAGCAATCGTACCGATCTGAAGATTTTGAACAAGCATTTGGTCAGGGTGGCTTTTCGGATTTTTTTGAGTCGCTATTTGGAAAAGCTGGCGGTCGAACTGAATCCAAGATCAGGTTCAAGGGCGCCGACCTGCACGCCAGCCTGGAATTGCCTCTCAGAGACCTGATGCACACGCACAAGAAAACGATTGCCATCAACGATCAAAAAATCCGAATAACCATTCATGCGGGCGTTGAAGATGGACAAACCATTCGAATCAAGGGCCACGGTGGAGAAGGCTTACAGGGAGGTCCCCGGGGTGATTTGTACATCACCTTTCATGTGGCTGGCGATCCCCTGTATACCCGGGAGGGAACCAATCTATACAAAACAGAACAGATCGATTTGTATACGGCAGTATTGGGAGGGGAGGCGATTGTTGAAACGCTTGCAGGGAAAGTGAAACTCAAGATTCCGCCCGGGACGCAAAACGGAGCCCGGGTAAAACTGAAAGGAAAAGGTTTACCGCTATACAAAAACGAGCATATTCTGGGGGATCTGTACCTAACCTATCATGTGAAGATACCCAAAAACCTTACGGAAGCGGAGAAAAAATTATTTACCCAGTTGGCAAACCTGAAACAATCATGAATCATCCCGATGAAAGCCTGATACCCCTGGATCAATTTTGCATTTCTTGCGGAATTGAGGTTTCATTCGTGCATAGTCTTTCCAAAGAAGGGCTCTGTGAACTCGTGGTACGGGAAGAATCCACGTACATCGTACCGGAGCATTTAGCCCAATTGGAGCGGCTGGCGCGGCTTCATTACGAAATGGAAATCAATCTGGAAGGGCTGCATGCGATCGTGCACCTGCAGGAAAAAATCACCGATTTGGAAGAAGAAGTTCGAAATCTTCGTAGAAAACTTCGGCGACACCAAAGCCCCGAGTATGAATAGTAGGTCGTACCAGGCTCGAACTGGTGACCTCTGCCCTGTCAAGGCAGCGCTCTGAACCAACTGAGCTAACGACCTGAATTCTCTGTGCAATATTACGGGAATTCATTCAAATAGGCAACAAAACCGTTTTAATATAATTCATCACCCTTGATCGTCTGTATGTTACCATCCTTTCGAATTTACCCAATCACTCTTTTTCTCCTGCTGTTCGTTCTTTCTGTCCCTGTTGCTTCCGCGCAACAGCTGAGGGCTTCGGTCTCAAAGGTGGATATTACCCCGGAGGACAGCCAATGGTTGTTGGGCTACGGCGAGCGAAAATCAACCGGCGTTATCGATCGGATCTTTCACCGGGTGGTCCTGTTAAACGAAGGAGGCGAGACATTTTGTTTGATTTCTTCCGATATCTGTCTGGTATCCCCGGCGGAGTACGACCGGGTAGCCGCGGAAATTCAGGACCGCTTTGGGATTCCTGTACTGAATATTTGGTGGACCGTAACACACACCCATGCGGCGCCGGAGGTGGGACCGCCAGGCCTACCGGAGGCCTTTATGGGGGAACGGTACACGCATGAATGGGACCGGGATTATACCCGATTGGTTGAAGACCGCTTATTGGCATCCATTGGTGAAGCCTTGGTCAGCCTTGAGCCTGCAAAAATGGGCTGGGGCTGGGGGTTTTCCAAAGCCAACATCAACCGGAGGGCAATCGATGAGCATGGAAAGGCGTCCCTTGGCCTGAATCCGGACGGCCCGGTGGACCGAAAAATCGGATTGATCCGCATCGATAAAGCGAACGGAGATCCGTTGACACTGGTAGCCAACTATCCCATACACGGTACCGTACTTGGACAGGAAAACACCGCCATTAGCGGCGATGCGCCCGGGGTGGTGGCCGCATACGTGGAAGAAAAAATCGGCGTACCCATGCTGTTTATCAATGGTGCCGCCGGTAACCTGGCGCCTATATACAGCGTTTACCCCGATCCGCGTTCCGGACACCTCAGTCAGTTTAAGGTATTGCTAGGGGATAAAATCCTGGGCGCCTATGCCAACATTCAATCGATTACCGGAGCGGTGGACCTGCAAACGGCTGCCCTGACCATCCGCACCCCGCGTAAGGAAGGGCTGCCCTGGCCGGATGATTTGGCTGCCTATTCCGAATTGGATGGTGCAGGAAAGCCACAGATTCTATTGCCCATACGCTTTCTTAAATTCAATCAATCATTGGCCATTTGGAGTGCACCGCTGGAATTGTTTTGCGAAGTATCCAACGAGGTGCGCCAAGAGTCTCCCTTTCCCTACACCTACTATTATGGATACAGCAATGGCTGGTTGGGCTATCTGCCTACCGCAGCGGCCTATGCGCACGGCGGGTACGAAGTGGAACGGGTAAATGCCTTTACACCCCGGGCCGGTGAAGACCTTACTTCCGCCGTGAAGGCCTTTCTTATGGGCTGGTTAAGCGAGTGATGACAATGGATTCTAGCAGTATAAAAATGACAAAAATCTACGATACCTATTTCTTTCAGTTCCTTACCTGCGCGTCTCTGCTGGCTTTTGTCGGCTGTCAACAAGCAGATGATATCCCTGTAGTTCCGGATGGGTTTGAAATCGACGAGCGGTTTCAATTGGAATTAATAGCCTCGGAACCACTAGTGGCCGATCCGGTCGATATGCTGATTGACGGGCAGGGTAGGATGTTTGTCGTGGAAATGCACGGCTATCCCCTGGATTTGAGTGGTACGGGCAAGGTGAAAGTCCTGACCGATACCAATGGCGATGGGCGTATGGACCGGTCTACGGTTTTTGCCGATAGCCTGGTATTGCCAACGGGCATAATGGCTTGGAAAAACGGGATTCTGGTAACAGACCCTCCCCATGTATTGTATTTGGAGGATACCGATGGAGATGGAGTAGCCGATACGCGGGAGGTAATCCTGACCGGTTTCGCCCGGTCCAACCCCCAGCACAACGTCAATAGCCCCCGGTACGGACTGGATAACTGGATCTATCTGGGCCATGAACCGGCGGTAACGACGGTGATTTTTGCCGAGGAATTGGGAGATAAGGGCGCCGAAATTCACTTTCCATTCGATCCCAAAGGGTTGAAATTACCGGTAAATGCCGGCGGAAGAAGTGTTCGGTTCAAGCCGGATGGAACAGGCCTGGAACGGTTGGCCAGCCGTACGCAGTTTGGTCACGCGTCCGATGCCTGGGGCGAACGGTTTCTGATAACGAATAACAACCACTTGATTCACGAGGTTTTGCCGGCCCGGTACCTGGATAGAAACCCCTTTTTTCCGATCAGTAACGTGACGCAGTCCTTTTCTGACCATGGAAACGCCGCCGAAGTGTACCCCATCACCGATAATCCGGAACACCAGCTGCTAACAGACATCGGGGTGATGACTTCAGCCTGTGGGGTCACGCCATACCTTGGAGGAAGTTTTCCTGCACCGTTTGATCGGGTCATTTTTACAGCCGAGCCCGTCAGTAACCTGGTACATGCGGATCTTGTTCAGGACAAAGGGGCTACCTTTACCGGCACGGAACTGTACGAACGAAACGAATTTCTGCGGTCTCGGGATGCCTGGTTCAGGCCGGTCAACATGTATTTGGGGCCGGATGGTGCCCTGTATCTGTTGGACTACCACCGAAGAATCATTGAACACCCCGAATGGATGGCGGATGAGGTAAACCAATCCGGGGCTCTTTACGATGGTACGGATCGGGGGAGAATCTACCGCATTACCCCGAAAGGGTCCAAAAAAGCCAACTTTTCAGAAACAATTGATCTGCAGGCAGCTTCGGATGAGGAGCTGATTGAGATGCTGGCATTGGAAAATCATTGGTGGCGATCCAATGCCCAACGAATTTTGGTGGACCGTAACCCGGACCCCGTGCCTACCGATTTGCTGGAACTTGCCGGGGATTCCGACCGCCCCTTAGGAAGGCTGCATGCCTTGTGGACGCTCCATGGGATGGGGAAACTTAGCCCGGAACTGGTGAACCAGGCCCTGGACGATCCGGAGCCGGGAGTACGCAAAAATGCCTTGTTGCTGGCCGAGTTTTTTCCCGAAGCGCTGGCGCAATGGCGCCAGAAATTGACCGCCATGCAATCCGATCCCGATCCCAAGGTCCGCTACCAGTTATTTAATAGCTTGAGTACGCTTTCTTCGGAATGGTCCTTTTCAACGCGCATGGCTATTCTGGCGAAAGATATGGCGGACGAATGGGTACAGCTGGCCGCATTGGCAGCGCCCATTGGACCGAGAGAAGATCTTTTGGGAGAATTGGTTTCCGGCTTTAAATCGGAAGTTGCGGGATATGCAGCAATGATCGAAAAAACAGCACGTATGCAGGCACAACGGGATGGGTTTGATGGAGTTAAACAACTACTGTTGCCCTTGCTGGAAGCTGATCGACCCGAGTCTGGATGGGAGGCTTCGGCGATCAAGGGCATTGCCGCCGGCTTGCGGAAATCCCCTCCTGCTGGAAAGGACTGGATTCACTTCCAATCCTCAATTGTTCGGAAACTACCCTCGATAGCCTCAATTCCGCTAAAAAACGCATTTCTAGATGTGATAACGGTGACACAACTGTCCGATATTCCGGTGCAGGAGGAGACGCTGGAAAAGGCTTTTCAGGTCACCTTAAACCCAGAGGCACCCGAGGAGGAGCGATTGCTGGGGTTACGCTTGTTGGGCCTGTTTCAACTGGAAAAAGGAGGCGATGAACTAAAACGTTTAATTAGACCTCAGGAATCGGTTCGCTTGCAACAGCAAGTTCTAAGCTATTTAAGCAAAGCAGGGGAGGAGGACTATGTTCGCTTTCTACTAGACCGCTGGACCGGGTTGAGTCCAGAGCTGAGAAATGTCGCCGTTGCTTCGCTATTGACCAGTAAGGAGCGCATTCATTCCTTGCTGGAAGGGCTTGAATCGGGGACCGTCATGCCCAGCCATATCCCCTGGGGTAACACCGTGTTTTTGATGAATCAGAAGGATCCTTCTATTCGGAATAGGGCACGGGAACTTTTGGTCCCTTCGGCAAGTGGGAGGGACGCAGTAATCGAACGCTATCAGGCTTCCCTGGAAATCGAAGGTATTCCGGAAAACGGATTGCGGGTATACGAGGAGAACTGCGCGGTGTGCCACCAAATGACGGAAGACAGGGGCTTCCATTACGGACCTGATTTGGCCTCCTTACGCAACCGTCGGTACGCGAGCATACTAAACGATATCCTGGATCCGAACCTTTCCATCGCAGATGGATACGATTTATGGCAACTCGTACTCGGCACTGGGGAAACTGTTCAGGGTATCGTCCTGCAAGAGACGCCAGGTGCCATTGAGCTGGCACAGGCAGGCGGGCTGCAACGAACCATTTCTCGTGCAGAAATTTCCAGCATGGAAGCACTACCTGTTTCAGGAATGGCGCAGGGGTTGGAGAATCAGCTAACCATCGATGAGATGGCTGATTTACTGGCATTTATCAAAAAGGGATTGTAGGGTACCGTTTGCTTGTCTTAACCAAATCCTGTGATGCGAAATATGCATTGAGGAGCCGAAGTCGATTTAAATTAATTATATATAAAAGACTGATTATCAATACTATAAATATATATCCCAAACTAAGGGTTGAATGGTTTGACGAGTAGTCGAAAAACCTGAACAAGCGTCAGTAATGCGAATGGGAGGCCGGTTCTCAGGTGGTCTGAGAAACGGCGAGCAGCAATCAATTGGTTATTGACTGGTTGCATACTCTGTTGGATCCGGGTTTGATTGTTATCTGGTTTCCTTTATTCGAATCTATCATGGATAAAGCCGTCCGAAATCTGTTGTTCCTTTTCCGCTGGAGTATACTCCTGGGGCAGGCTGCCTGTAGTGGATCGGAAGGAGAGAATAAAATCCAGAAAAGGATTCCCGATCAGGTTAGCTACAATTACCACATTCGTCCCATTCTTTCGGACAATTGTTTTGCCTGTCACGGTCCGGATGCCAATAAACGAGAAGCAGGATTGCGGTTGGATTTAGAGGAAGAAGCCTTTTATGCATTGAAAGAAAACCCGGATGCTTTCGCTTTGGTCCCCGGTAAACCGCACGAATCAGAAGTGTTTCGCCGAATAAACAGCAAGGACGAAGGGGAAAAGATGCCTCCGCCTGATTCCAATTTGGCACTATCGCAGCGGGAAATCGAACTGATTAAACGGTGGATAGAAGATGGTGCGCGGTACGAAAAACACTGGGCCTTTGAAGTTCCCCGCTACCCGGATGTGCCGGACGTTAACAAAACCGATTGGCCAGAAAACGAAATCGACTATTTTGTTTTGGAGAAACAGGAGGAGCTGGGTTATCAACCGAACGGTCCGACAGATAAGGAAAAGCTGTTGAAGCGAATCAGTTTCGACCTGACGGGCTTGCCACCAAGTATGGACCTAATGGATGCATTTGCATCGGATACCAGTTCCAGCGCGTACGAAGAAATCGTGGATTTCCTATTGGCACAGCCTTCCTTTGGCGAGCGCATGGCCGTTTACTGGATGGACGTTTCCCGGTATGCCGATTCGTACGGGTACCAGTTGGACAACTTCCGAACGCAATGGCCCTGGCGGGACTGGGTCATCCATGCGTTCAATAAAAACCTATCCTACAAGGATTTTATCACCTGGCAACTGGCAGGAGATCTACTGGAAAGCCCCTCGAAAGAACAAATTCTGGCAACGGGTTTTAACAGAAACCATAAAATAACCGAAGAAGGCGCGGTGGACGAAGAAGAATACCGGGTTACCTACGTCAGTGATCGGGTCAATACGGTAGGAAAGGCCCTGATCGGGATGACTTTTGAATGTGCGGCCTGCCACGATCACAAATACGATCCGATCTCCCAGCAGGAGTATTACGAACTCTTTTCCTTCTTTAATTCCGTAGACGAGCTCCGGACTTCCACGGCACCCATAGATCCTACTGTAGGCACACCCGCATCTTATGCCAAAAAGCCTTTTGTGGAAATCACGGATGAGGACGTGAAAGGAGTGCTTTCTTTTGTAAACAAAGCGGACAGCAGTCGCCTGATTGTTTCTGTAATGGGAGACCTGGATACGTTGCGAAAAAATTATGTGCTGGAACGGGGTATTTTCAATGCGTATGGAGCGGAAGTCTTTCCGGCCACACCGGAATCGATCGTTCCCTTTGACCCAGGTTATCCCAAAAATCGCCTTGGCTTGGCCATGTGGCTTTTTTCTGAAAAAAATCCCCTTACGGCCCGGGTATTTGTCAATCAGATATGGAAGGAGTTTTTCGGCCGCGGGATCGTAAACACAACGGGGGATTTTGGCATGCAAGGGGAACTACCCAGCCACCCCGAGCTGCTGGACTGGTTGGCGATGGATTTCCGTGAAAACGGATGGGATATCAAACGACTGGTCAAGCAATTGGTCATGTCCGCCACGTACCGGCAGTCTGCCGTGATTCGGGCGGAAATGAAGGCAGCGGATCCCGACAACGTGTATTTTACACGATCATCGCGCGCACATTTGAAGGCGGAATTTATCCGCGATATGGTATTGGCCAGCAGCGGGCTTTTGGTACCAACCATTGGCGGGCGCAGCGTGAAACCCTACCAGCCGGATGGATTGTGGGAAGCTGCCACGGCAGGGGGGTCTACCTTAGCGGAATACGTGCAAGACCACGGAAATGACCTGTACCGAAGGGGCTTGTATACCTTCGTCAAGCGAACGGTACCCCCACCTTCCATGCTGTTATTTGATGCAAGCAACCGGGATCAATGCGAAACGGAGCGTGCGAACACCAATACCCCCTTACAGGCGCTGGTTATGCTGAACGATCCAACGGTGCTCGAAGCGGCACGCGTTCTTGCAACCAACCTGTTGCGGGAAGCGTCTTCGGATAGAGACAGAATCAGCAAGGCGTTTCGACTGATTCTTTGCCGGCAGCCAAAAGCGAAAGAATTGGACTTACTGGAAACCTATTACGACAAAAAACTGGCTGAAATGACGGAAAAAAACGCCCAGGCGCTGGTAGCGATCGGCGAATTTCCCCAACCAAAACCAGCGGAAATGGTGCGTGTAGCGGCGCTGATGCAGGTGATCTCCACGCTGTACAATACAGAAGAAGCAATAACGAAATCGTAGTGATGGAAAAGGAACTGTTGGAATACGGATTGAATAGAAACCGAAGGAGGTTTCTCTCCCGCTTAAGCCTGGGGCTTGGAACGGTAGCCTTGGGATCCCTTTTGATACCGGACTTGTTCAGCCCAGGTAGGAGTGGCCGGGAGTCCTATGCCCGGCGTCCCAGTTTACCGGATTTTGCGCCAAAGGCCAAACGGGTTATTTACCTTTTTCAGAATGGCGCCCCGTCCCAATTGGAGTCGTTTGACTACAAGCCAATATTGAGAGCGATGCAGGGGCAGGATTTGCCGGAGTCCATCCGGGGAGGCCAGCGTTTAACGGGGTTTACGGCCAATCAGGCATCTCTTCCACTGGTAGGATCCTTTGTCGATTTTCGGCAATATGGAGCGGCCAGGGCGTGGATCAGTGATCTTTTCCCGAAAACCGCCAGCATCGTGGATGACATCTGCATCATCAAGTCGATGCACACGGAAGCCATCAATCACGATCCTGCGTTGACATTTTTTCAAACGGGCGCGCAGCAGGGAAACAGACCCAGCATGGGATCCTGGCTGAGTTATGGGTTGGGAAGCGAAAACCAAAATTTGCCCGCATTTACGGTTTTGATTTCTCGTGGAAAAGGGAATAGCCAAGGTGTCTATTCCAAATTATGGTCCAATGGTTTTTTGGATTCCATTCACCAGGGGGTTCAGTTTAGCAGTGGGGAAGATCCGGTGTTGTACCTGAAGGACCCGGAGGGATTGAACCGGCGTGATAGACGGGACATGCTTGATCAATTGGCCCAATTGAACCAATGGTCGTACGAGGAAAATCAGGATCCCGAAATTCATACAAAAATTCAGCAATACGAAATGGCTTACCGGATGCAGACTACCGTTCCGGAGGTATTGGACCTGTCAAAGGAACCCCAGAGTATTCTGGAATTGTATGGAGAAGATTGCAAGATTCCGGGTACTTTCGCCGCCAATTGCCTGCTCGCCCGAAAATTATCCGAAGAAGGGGTGCGATTCGTGCAGCTGTACCACCAGGGTTGGGATCAACACGCAAACCTGCCGAAGGAATTTACCGGGCAGGCCAAAGACGTGGACCAGGCTTCTGCAGCCCTGGTAACCGACCTCAAACAACGAGGCTTGCTGGACGAAACCCTGGTGATTTGGGGGGGAGAATTTGGCCGTACCAACTTCAGTCAGGGAGTGTTGACCAAGGACAATTTTGGTCGGGATCACCACCCCCGGTGTTTTAGCATCTGGATGGCGGGTGGTGGTATTAAGCCAGGGATCGTGTATGGGGAAACCGATGAACTGGGATACAATATCGTAAAAGATCCCGTGCACGTACATGATTTTCAGGCCACGGTTCTGCATCAGTTGGGATTGGACCACGAAAAATTGGTTTACAAACACCTGGGAAGACGATTCCGGCTCACCGATGTGGCGGGAAAGGTAGTAAAGGACATCATTGCTTGATTTTGAAATGATTTGCCACAGAAGTGAATTTCTTTTGCCGATTTGGGTAGGGTCAGATCCATCCACGCGAACAGCTCCAGAAAAGGCGATCCCATCTGATAGAGTAAAAGCTTCGATGTGTTCTAAGGTTAGAAATTAGGCAATTTAGCCATTTTAAGGCCACTGCTATTGACTTGCTCCGGTTCATTTTTGGCCTTCCCCAAAATCGAACCAAAAAGGTCAAAGCGGTTAAATCTAATTTTAAATGAAGGGTTGGAGGGTTTAGGGAAAGGATGGGGTAGACCGTACCGTTCTTCCCGATAAAAAATCAGGACAAAACATCGAAGCCGGTTCGTAACGCATGGGAATGTCAATCTGTCCTCCGCCTTTTCCTCCTAGCCTCAACGGGTTAGCCGGAAAAAACCGAGAAATAAGGAAGACACATTTTTTTTTGGATGCTATGTCTTTGATAGATCCTGAACTCCTTGTATAAATCGATCCAATTCTTCGGTTTTGGTATAAATATGAGGCGTTACCCGAAGACCATGAAACTTGCCCGTTTTATCTCCTTTTTGAGCAAGATGAATATGATAGTCTTTCAATAACTTCTGGGCTACTTCTCTGTCACTCCTGTTCCTTAGGGAGAAAGAACCCAAGGCACAGGCATATTCAGGTTTCAAGGATGTCTTAATTTCTACGTTAGGATTGTCAGCAACGCTGGTAATCCAATAGTTTTTCAAATACCTTAGCCTTGCTTCTTTTCTTTCGATACCGATGGCGTTGTGAAATTCAATAGCTCTGGCAATGGCTAGTTCGGCAGGTAAATTTCTTGTCCCAAAAGTGGAAAATTTACTGATCCGATCACTCTGTGGATTCTCATGGGTGAAAAGAGGCCAAAGCTGTTGGATCTCGGATTTTTTTACGTAAAGCATTCCCGTTCCAAAAGGAGCGCAAAGCCACTTGTGTAAACTGGTGGCGTAATAATCGCAGCCAAGATCAGAAATCTTAAAATTGATGTGCGCAAAACCATGCGCGCCATCCACGAGGACTTTGATGGCTGGATTTATATTTTTTACAGCAGCAGTAATTTTCTTTACCGGTACTATATTTCCATTGATATTATTCACATGGGTAATCATCACTACCTTGGTTTTATCCGTGATTGCACGGGTGTACGCATCTACAATCTCTTCGTCATTTTCAGCAGGCAGCGCCAGAGAAAGCCATTTAAGAACCACGCCATATCTGGCTTCAACTTCTTCCCAGGTATTCATCACCGAGGTGTAATCTTGTTCGGTGAGGATGATTTCGTCGCCTTTACTGTAGTTCCGGCCCCAAATCACCGTATTGACCGCTTCCGTTGTATTTCGGTTTATAGCGATTTCTTCCGGACTACAGCCTGCCAAAAGCGCCAATTGCTCCCGAACCGCCCTCGAAGCATCTTCCTCGCTCCACATATACATGGATGGAATGGTATTAAACTCTTTGGTGTAGTGGTGAAACACTTCCTGCACCACCCTGGGCTGCGGGCTTACACTTCCGTTGTTTAGATTGGCCACCGTAGCTGAAACGGAATACTCATTGCGCACCCAATTCCAAAGCAATTCCTCCTCGTCGATTTGAGGCAATGCCCTCCAAATATTCCGTTCGTTTTCTGATCGTCTGGCAAAATGGGGTAGGGAAAATGCAGTGGAAGCAGCCATGCATCCTTTTTTTATAAAATCTCTTCTATTCGTCATTCGATTAGTGGTCTAAGTTTAGGTAAAACAGCGCTTTTTGGCTTTTTATTGGATGTTTGAAGTAGGCTAAATGGAGGTTTAAAAATTGTATTGGTTGGTAAATCAGGTTGAAATTTATTCGATTTGGAAGGTATAGTACTAGCTGTGCCAAAGGGGGGATTCATTCCTTGACTTCATAGAATCAATGGTGTATCAATCGGGAAGACTAAATACAAAAACAGCCCCCTCAGGGTGGGGTTTTAGTTTCGAGCCGCCTGCAGAGATGGCAACGTATTGTTTGCCGTTCACGGCGTATACACTAGGAGTAGCATGTCCCTCACACGGCAGCTCATACTCCCAGAGTACTTTTCCGTTGTCTTTGTCAAATGCCCGGATTTTAGAATCAGCCGTAGCCGCAATAAACAGGAGCCCTCCTGCTGTTACCACCGGACCACCATAATTCTCCGTGCCGGTAATTGGAATGCCCCGTTGCGTCAACTCCTCGTATTCTCCCAGTGGTACTTTCCATTTTATCGTGCCCGTATTCAGGTCAACCGCATTTAGTGTTCCCCAGGGTGGCCTGATGGCAGGATATCCTTCATCGTCCTGCCAGCGTTGGAAACCGCGGAAGACGTAAGGTGGCGCGGTATCATCCCGATTACCTTTTGAGCTAACTACCTCTTCTTCATTAAACAGGAACGTTACGATGGCGTCCAGACGCACCTGCGAGATCTGATCAAAGGCGGGCATACGTCCTCCTCCCTTTTTCATCACCTGCATTACCGTTTCCTTGGTTAATCGACCGGACACATCTTCCAGGGAAGGAAAGCCACCGGCAGGATTGCCTCTACGATCCGTGCCATGACAGGAAGCGCAATGGATCAGGTAGTGCTTTTCGCCATTTGGCAATGTGGAACCATCGGCCTTTTTAGTGGGAACCAGCTGGTAAAACCAGGGGATCTCGTTTACATTCACGTACAGTATTCCCTCAGGATCTGCTGCAGCGCCACCCCATTCCATGCCGCCATCGAATCCGGGAAACATGATGGTTTGGTCGGTACTGGGGGGCGGGTAGGCCCCAAAATTTCCCGATTGACCGAATACCTCTTTACTCATTTGCCGTGCTCTGGGAGAAATGGTCGAAAAATCCTCCGCCGTATAGGCTTGCCGCATCAACGGAGGCGGCTTGGTCGGAAAGGGTTGTGTGGGCCAGGTTTGGATTTCATCGATTTCAGAGGCAGCTTGTGGACGTTCTTCAATCGACCATATTGGTTCTCCGGTAACCCTGTCAAACACAAACAAAAGCCCCATTTTGGTACCGACAGCAACAATGTCAACCTTTTTTCCCTCTTGCGTTACCGTCAGTAAAGTTGGCGGTTGGGGGATATCCAGATCCCAAAGATCGTGATGCACGAGTTGGTGGTGCCAAAGGCGCTTTCCTGTATTCGCATCCAATGCAATGAGCGAATTGGCAAATAAATTCTCTCCATACCGACCGCCCCCATAAAAATCCGGACCGGCCGTTTCCGTTGATACATAGACAATGCCGCGCGGTATATCAATAGCCAGCCCTGACCAATCCGATGCGCCTCCGGACTTTTCCAAGTAGTTTTCCGGCCAGGTATCGGATCCAAATTCACCGGGTCGGGGCAAGGTGTGAAAAATCCACCTTCGCTTTCCTGTACGCATATCAAATGCACGCACGGCACCGGGAATATCTTCCCCCACGTTGGCCCCGATGATAAACATATCCTTGTAAATCTGTCCAGGGGTATTGAGCATTACATTCGGCATGCCCAAAACGTCCATTTCAGCACCCAGGTGAATCGATCCTTGCTCCCCAAATGAGTTGATGAGTTCACCGGTTTTCGCATTCAATGCATACAACCTGTTTCCTTTCATGGTAAGTAGGCGTCCAACTTCACCATCATCCCAATACATCAGCCCCCGTTGGTCCCCGTCGGCAAGTGATTCATGAATCTCGGAAGGATCAAATGTCCAGTGTACCTTGCCTGTTGCCCCATCCAAAGCGACAACCCGACTGCGCGGGGTAGCCGTATACAGCCAACCATCAACAATAAGGTTATTTGTTTGAAAATTGGCCGAGTCTCCGGTTAGATACGTCCAGGCCAATTCCAATTGAGCCACATTGTCTTTGTTTATTTGATCCAGCTTGGAGTATTGATTGCTGCTAGGGTGACCCAAATAAGTTGCCCAGTCGGCACCGGCACCCACTGGTTCGGATTCTGTACAGGCAGGCCCGGCAATAGCGAGAAAACAGACGAATAGGAGGCTGTATGTTGAAAGACAATGATCCTCATTCCATCTCTTCCTTGAAATAGCTATGTGGATAACTCGATAAAGAAATTGCAAAACTGTCAAACGATGGATCATGTATTTGTTCATTGCTAGTCTTTCAACGTACCAAGATAATCAATCATGGGTATAAAAACCAACCTGCACCTACGGCATATAAAGACACGATAAACGGATAAAAATCAATAGTGTAACCTTTTTCACTAAACGTATTTTTGCAAACATTACCGGACGTAACGTTCATTGACTATTCGTTTTTATTGTGTTGCACTAAAATAGAGAATTCCGTACCCGTTTGGCACAGGCTGCTTTATGGTATTGAATGCTTTATCTGGCAATAATGTTACTCATTGGAATGGGTTCCGTATAGGTTTTTACCTGCTTCCTCGTACTTATCTCCTTCGATCCAAAGGGGTTGTTGTGGGTCATTGGCAATGGTTTGTGCCGATAAGATGTAAGATTTCCAGTACTTTATCGCATAATCCAGATTGAAATTGGACACCTCGTCGGAGGCTTGGTGGTAGTGCTTGGCGATTTCTGCATCAAATGCCGTAAATCCCAGACTGAAGGTGGGGGCGGGAATTCCTTTTTTGGCAAAATTCACGTTATCGGAGCGGTCGTACAACCCCTGCTCGGGAGCCGGATCGGCAATGGCTTCCAAACCAAAGGCCCTGGCGGCCTCCTGTATGTGGTGATCTGCAGAACTGCGGCCCAGTCCGATCACCGTTACCAGAGTCGTATCGTTGTACCCGGCATTGTCAATGTTTAGGTTATAGACGATATCGGATAATTCCACCGGCGGATTGTCTGCAAAATAGGAAGAGCCCAGCAGGCCTTTTTCCTCAGCCGTCCAGGCACAAAGTAAAATGGATCTTTTTGGCGGGTGCACACCAAAATACTGTGCCGCCTGTATCAGTGCCGCGGTACCCACAGCATTGTCCCGGGCTCCGTTATAAATCGAATCGCCTTCTGCATTGGGCGCTCCGATGCCTACGTGGTCGTAATGGGCGGAAAGCATGAGGTATTCATCCCGCATGGTATCATCGGTCCCTTCGATGTAGGCCACAACGTTTTTGCCAGGTATTTTTCGGTTGATCTTACCCCGGATATCAATTTGCAGCTGGGAGGATTCGTCGCGGATGGCTTGGATGCGCTCTCCGGTAAGGTCTTTCATCCACAGATAAGGAATGGATTCCTCGGCATCCGGATCGGTATCCAATCCCAATTGGGGCTTGTTCAGGTAGTTCACCAGCAGACTCCAGGGAGTCGTGGGTACGTTGTACATTTCGATCAGACCGGCGGCACCTTTTGAGCGGGCCAGCGCCATTTTTTCTCGTCCGGCTGCAAAAAGCTGCGGAGGCGATAACCTGTCGGGGGCACCGACGCGAACCACTACCCATTTTCCAGCTACCTCGACGTTTTTGTAATCTTCTTCCAATCCATACCCAAGAACGACTGCCTCAAAATCTCCGGCTATATCGTCTCCCGCAAGTACCAGTAGCTCTTCGCCATGCTGTAGCGTATCGTTGTTCCAATAGACGGTTCCCACTGAAGGGGGGCTTGAGTACCTAAAAGGCACCGGTTGGTAATAGCTTCCGATTTGCTCCAAAGGCTGAGCACCGTATTTTTCGAATTGATTGGCAATGTATAACGCCGCCACGTCAATTTCAGGACGGGCGGGATCCCTACCCATCAACTCGTCGGCTGCCAGAAATTTAAAATGGGAAACGGCTTCGGCTTTGTTAATGATTGCTTCGATGTCCTCTTTTTGCGCTCTCAAGGAAAAAAAGGAAAGCATCAGCACCGAAAATAAGCCAAGGGAAACTAGTTTGCGATTCATACTACTTTTTGATTTAAATATAGGGATTTATTTCGTAGAATTTAGGAGTAAACAAGTTCGGGTTCCCAGCCCATATGTTCCATTATACGGTGAAAGTGTTCAGGAACCTCCGCCTGGATCTGAATTTCTTCCTGACTTTCAGGGTGCTGGAATTTTAGTGTCCAGGCATGCAGTAGTAGGTTTCGCATCTGGAAATGGCTTTCAAAAAACCTGTTTTGCTTGTTATCCCCATGTGTAGTATCTCCGATGATGTAATGGCGAATGTGTGCAAAATGCCGGCGTATTTGGTGCATTCTTCCGGTATGTGGATAGATCTTGACCAGGGAATACCTGCTGCTGGGATACCGGTCGGAGGAAGCATAGGGAATTTCCGCCTGGGCTAGGGTCCAGTACTCCGTTACGGCCTGCTGCAATTCGTGTTCCATGTCTTTGGCCAATGGATGCGAAATCAGGGCGTGATCCTGCGGCATGTACCCGCGTACCAGGGCCAGGTAGCATTTTTTGATGGAGGTACCCGCAAATTTTGGCTGAAGCCGGGAGGCCGCCGCCGAGCTCTTGGCAAACAGCAATACGCCGGAAGTAGGACGGTCGATCCGATGCAAGGGATACACCTTGTACCCCAACTGCTCCCGCAAGAGGTGCACGGCGTAGGCGGCCATGGAGTCTTTTTCAAGGGCCGATTTGTGCACCAGTACCCCCGGTGGCTTGTTTATGGCCAGGTAGGCTTCGTCTTCGTAAATCAGGGACAGCGGGCGCATCTCAGGCAATGGTTCCCGATCCAATGGCTTCATCCCCTTCGTACCAGGCCACGAATTGTCCGGCGGCGATTCCCCGTTGGGCTTCGTCAAATCGTACATACAAACCGCTTTCTTTACGATAAAGCCGGGCCTTGCTTAACGGTTGCCGGTACCGAATCCGGGCCAGGTACTCGGCGGTTTCACCTACCTGCAGCGCTTTATCCGGACGGATCCAATGGATGTCTGGGGTAGGAACAAACAATCCATAGCGCAGCAGGCCCGGGTGATCTTCCCCCAAACCCGTGTAGATGATGTTTTCCTGCGTATCGGTCGCAATGACAAAAAGCGGCTTACCGGTGCCACCGATGTTCAATCCTTTCCGCTGTCCGATCGTAAAATAATGAGCCCCGTTATGCTCACCTACCACCTCTCCCTCGTTTTCCGAATACGGTGGAACAAGGCAGGTATCTTCCAGCAGTTCCTGATCGTAGGCATCGGCTTCCATGCCCGCGGGTATGCTGTTTTTTTGGTACCGCGGGGCCGATTCGGGCACGGCGATGACTTTGCCTTTTTTGGGTTTTAGTTGTTGCTGCAAAAAATCCGGAAGGCGTACCTTTCCAATAAAACAAAGGCCCTGGCTATCTTTCTTGCCCGCCGTTACCAGGTCCAAATCGGCGGCTATCGTTCGTACCTCGGACTTTTGCAGATGACCGATGGGAAACAGGGCCTTTGCCAATTGTTCCTGGTTTAGCTGGCATAAGAAATAGCTTTGGTCTTTATTGGGATCTGCTCCTGCCAAAAGCCGGTACATTGGCTTTCCGTCAACTTCTACCGATGCTTTCTGGCAGTAATGACCGGTCGCTACATAATCCGCCTTTAGTTTCAGGGCGGTTTTCAAGAAAATGTCAAATTTGATTTCCCGGTTGCAAAGGATATCCGGATTGGGTGTTCGACCCGCCTTGTATTCTGCAAACATGTAATCGACAATGCGTTCCTTGTAATCCTCGCTCAAATCAATTGCCTGAAACGGGATACCAAGTTTTTGAGCAACCAACATCGCATCGGTGCTGTCCTCCATCCAGGGGCATTCGTTGGATAAGGTGACGGATTCATCGTGCCAGTTTTTCATAAACAAGCCAATGACCTCGTATCCTTGATCCACCAACAGACTGGCAGCTACCGAACTGTCCACCCCTCCGGAAAGTCCTACGACCACTCGTTTTTTATTATCTTGCATAACCTTTTTATTCCGGGCCAAAACCTAATGGACAACAATTGGTGCCAGGGCAATCGTTCCCTTGGCAAATTTAGGGAATATACTAATCCGATCCGGATGAATTTTAGTAATTTCGCAGATGGTTATCATCCTTTATGGCGTTACAGGTTGCGGAAAATCGACCGTAGGCAGGCTGTTGGCATCCCGACTGCAATTGCCTTTTTACGATGCAGATCAGTTTCATCCACCGGCCAACAAGCAAAAAATGAGGGCCGGGATTCCGCTTACAGACGAGGATCGGATTCCCTGGCTGAACGCAATCGCAAGGTCGATGGCGGAATGGGAGAAGGATGGGGGAGCGGTTCTGGCTTGCTCGGCATTGAATGAAAAATACCGCAAACTCCTTCAAGTAGTCCCCAAGCTACACTGGGTGCTGCTGCAAGGTAGCGAGGAGCTGATCAAATCCCGTTTAAAAAGTCGGGTGGGTCACTTTATGAATCCAGCGCTGTTAGACTCTCAGTTGGCCACGCTGGAGATCCCCAATTATGGGCTGAAAGTAGGAGTGGACAAAACACCAGAAGAAGTAGTAGAAGAAATTATGGACTCAATGAATTCTGTAGCGCAACTATCCGAAATTGGTATCATTGGAATGGGCGTCATGGGCAAAAATCTCGCCTTAAACCTGGCCGCAAAGGGAACCACTTTGTCGATCTACAACCGTCATGTGCCCGGAAAGGAAGAAAAAATAGCAGAGAAAGTGCTCGCAGACAACCCTGATTTGCAACAGGTCCGCGCCTACGACGAGCTGGAAGGCTTTATGGAAAGCCTGGAATCGCCGAAAAAGGTATTGTTGATGATCCCGGCTGGCGCGGCAGTGGATCAGCAGATTGAGGAGTTATTGGAGTACCTAAACCCTGGAGATATTTTGATCGATGGGGGGAATTCCTTCTACAAAGATAGCAGTACCAGAACCCATTACCTGCAGAAAAAGCAGGTAGTATACGTCGGTATGGGGGTATCTGGGGGGGAGGAAGGGGCCCGCTTCGGTCCATCCCTGATGCCGGGAGGAGAAAAGGCAGGTTTCGTATCGGTAAAACCGTATCTGGAAAAAATAGCAGCCAGGGATTTTCGCGGCAAGCCCTGTGTCAGCTATATTGGCCCGGAAGGGGCCGGACACTTCGTCAAAATGGTCCACAACAGCATCGAATACGGTGAAATGCAGGCCATTGCGGAGATCTATTCGCTGATGCGGCATTACCTGCAACTGTCTGTGGACGAAATTGCAGCTTACTTTCAATCCTGGATGGATAGCGATTTGTCCAGTTACCTACTGGAAATCACAGTGGCTATTCTTCGAAAAAAAGAAAACGGCGAACCCTTGCTGGATAAGATTTTGGATCAGGCAGCCCAGAAAGGGACCGGCGGCTGGTCGGTGGCCACCGCGCTGGAATTCGGCGTTCCGTACGGCGTCCTGTCGGAGGCAGTAATGGCCCGCAACCTGTCGGCGCGAAAGCCTTTTCGTATGATTGCCTCGGGACTGTACCATCCGGAGAAAATATCAGGCATCGAAGACCGCGAGGCTTTTCTGCAAAAACTCCAGGCAGCCTACCAGGCAACACGGATTATCAATCACGATACCGGTTTTTCGTTGATGCTGGAGGTTTCCGAAAAAAATAACTGGAACCTGAATTTTTCCGAGATCGCCCGCATATGGACCAATGGATGCATCATCCGCTCCCGGCTTATGGAGGAACTGGTGGACCTCTTTCAGGAAAGCAGCCGCATCCTGCTAAACCCGGAAGCGGTAGCTGCCTTAAAAAGTTACCAGTCGGACTTGTCGTACGTGGTAGGTCAGGCCCTGCAGCATGGATTCCCCGTTCCGTTACTATCCAGCGCCATTAATTGTTTCCTGGGGGCAGTGACAGCAAATTCACCGGCCAACCTGATTCAGGCCCAACGCGATTATTTTGGTGCCCATACCTACCAGCGGACGGACACAGATTCCGGAGAATCGTTTCATACCGAATGGAAGGATAGCTGAGGTGTTCGGTATATTTCGAGTAAATACCGCCATTAACGGATCACATGCAGGACGTCCTCTCCATCAAGACGCTGATCCTAGAAACGATGGCGGGGCAAGGCATGGTGACCCACGAAGCAGACGCTGTCTCCCAGGTAATTGCTTATAGATAGAACGAACCGGTGTTTCCTCAAGTTTTGCGGCCGGGAAGGGAACTTCTTTTGCGGTAGATCAATTGAACAAGCGTCAACAAAGCTAATCGATCGGGTGAAATGTCCATTTTTCAAAAAATAAATGCGCAGTTTTTAAACCAGGAGTTAACCTTTCAGGCCAGCAGAAGCAGTGGGCCGGGAGGGCAAAACGTCAACAAGGTGAATTCAAAAATACTGTTGAAGTTCAATATCCCCGAATCCCGTATTTTGGAAGAAATGGAAAGGGATTTCTTGATGAAAAAGTGGGCAAACAAATTGGATAACGAAGGCAATCTAATCATCCAATCCCAGGAAAGTAGGTCGCAGCTACAAAACAAAGCCATTGCCCTCCGAAAATTCTATCATATGTTGGAAGCTGCGTTTCAGAAAAAAAAGGTAAGAAAGGCCACGCGACCCAGCAAACGGGCCGTTGAAAAACGCCTAAAAACTAAGCGTATGCAAGCCGAAAAGAAACAATACCGAGGAAAAGACTGGTAGCAGGTCAGATAAGTTAACTCTGGGTCAATAACCCAAGCTTTTGTTCAACTACGTGCTTTTCTGCCTATCAATGGATCTACGAGTAAATTTTTTCCGGATTGGCCTGAAAGGGTTTTCATTGATTTCTGAGCGGTGCGCCGCAGCTATTCCTGGATCTTGCGTAGCACCATCCAACTATTTTGGATTTTCGAGATTTTGAAAATAGTTTCATACGACTAACGGTCGCAACGCGGCCCCTCTCATCAGGTATCCAAGAGGTGGTTCCACCCGTACTTGTCCGGATGCTTGCCTACTCTGACGGACGATAGCTGGTTTTTCAGCCGGTACATGCCGGCATCTGCTGCCAGGTAGGTGCCGTACGATTTCCCGTTGTAACTGATCGTTTCGATGGGAGAGATCACCGCGGCTGTGCCTGCGCCAAACGCTTCCACCCGCTCTCCGTTTTCAATGCGTTGGCATATCTCTTCAATGGCTATGGGTCTTTCTTCCACCGAAAAACCTTCCTCTTCGGCCAATTTCAATAGAGAATCACGGGTAATCCCATCCAAAATACTATCGCTAAGCGCAGGAGTGACCAGCCTGTTTCCATCCAAAACAAACAGGATGTTCATGGTTCCCGACTCTTCAATGAATTGCTTCTCTTTGGCATCCAGCCAGATGATTTGGTCGAAACCTGCTTTTTTGGCATTAATTTGCGGGAGCAGGGATGCACCATAGTTCCCACCGTTTTTTGCTGCTCCGGCACCCCCACGAGCTGCGCGAATGTAATCGGTTTCCACCTTTACCTTCAGGGGCTTGTTGTAGTAGGCCCGCATGGGAGAAAGTACGACCATAAACAGGTATTCTTGGGAAGCATCTACGCCCAATTTTTTTTCAGTCGCGATCACAAAGGGACGGATGTACAGGGAGTACTCTGGATCGTCGATCACCCAATCCGATTCTTGTTTTAATAGCTCCTCAATGCCCTCCATGAAAAGATCCTGCGGCAAAGGCGGCATGGCCATTCGCTCCAGGGAACGGTTCATTCGCTTCCAGTGACTTTCCATTCGGAAAACATTGATTTTACCATTGGCCATCCGAAAGGCTTTGAGTCCCTCGAATACCGTCTGACCGTAATGAAAGCACATGGCCAGTGGCGATAAAGAAATGGCTTGTACCGGAGAAATGCGGTAGGCAGACCATTCCCCCTTTTGGTAAGCGGCCACCAGCATTCGATCGGTGGATTGAACGCCAAAGGTGAAGTTTTCAAAGTCAAAATCGGGTCGTTGCGTTTCGGTTTGGTTCATGAGGTTTGTACGACTAATACATTACTTATTTACTTATTTAGCGAGCCGGATGTGGGCCAAATGGTGCCTCCCGTGCCAATCGTATGCCAAAGCACTTACATTTAACGCGATGGATTGCTTTTGTTCCGGATGGAAAAAGCGACGGATCCACTGGGATTCGTCCATGTTTTGCATCAGGAAACACCATCGCTCGTGAATGCCAGCGAGTAGTTGAACGGATACGTCGATCCCAAGTTTTGAATCGGCAAGCGCTGCCCAATGATTTTCTTTGTACGGCTTGATGACTGGTGTTTCCTCTGTCAGGGCCAGCTTGAATCGCATGTACGCGTTCATGTGGCTATCTGCCAGGTGGTGCACCAGTTGGCGGATGGTCCATCCCCCGGGTCGGTACCTCGAATCGAGCCTCTCTTCAGGCAAATCGGTAAGCAAATCCGCTACTGCCTCCGGAAAACGCTGTATACCCAGGATGGCGCTGCTGAGGGCTTCCAGTGAGATCGATTTCGGTTGTTGGAATCGACCAATGGGATACATGAGGCGTTCGTTTTGCATGGCTTGTAGAAAAAAGGCCGCACCCGGCGACCAGGATTTTGGTATACGCTTCCTTTCTGCAAATAAACAACAAAATTGGTATTGGTTACAGATACAATTTATTTAATTTTGAAGGGTACAGTTAAACCGCCTTGTAGATGACCTTGTATCAGGAACTAGCCCGCAATTTTGAGCAACTTATACAAAAGGGAAGTTTGAAAGTGGGAGATAAGATGCCCTCCATTCGAACGGTGAGCAAAGAGTACGGGGTGAGTAAAAATACCGTGATACAGGCGTATTTGGTTTTGGAAAGCAGGTCCTGCATTGTATCCCGGCCACAGGCGGGTTTTTTTGTTTGCGAAAAGGCCGACCAACGTTTGCCTGTGCCCGACGCCAGTATGCCTCAGAATCATCCGGCCAATTCAGCCGATGACGGGTTGATCGGGAAGGTATTCCGTAATTTTGTCAACAAAGAAATTACCCAGTTGTCGCTCAGTGTACCCGACGAGCGTTTTTTCCCCGTGGCTCGACTCAACAAATGCCTGCAGCAAGCCACCAAGACGCTTTCCTCCGGAGGCACCGGATACGACGATATTCAGGGCAACCTGCGCTTACGAAAAAACATTGCCAAATGGTCCTTTACCTGGTCGGGTAATCTGGGAATTCAGGATTTGGTCAGTACTTCGGGGGCCATGCATGCCATCTCGTTGGCATTTATGGCATTGACCCGACCGGGGACCCGCATTGCCGTGGAAAGTCCGGTGTATTTTGGTATTCTCCAATTGGCGAAAAATATGGGGCTGCATGTGGTCGAATTACCCACGCATCCGGTATTTGGCGTGAGTCCCGATGACCTGAAAGCAGTGGTGGGAAAGATTGATATCTGCCTGTTGGTAAGCAATTTCAACAACCCATTGGGCAGTTGCATGCCGGAAGAAAACAAACGTGCGGTGGTTGAAATCCTGGCCAGGCACGGCATTCCCCTGATCGAAGACGATTTGTATGGGGACGTGTACTTTGGGGCTAACCGACCCAAGCCCTGCAAGGCCTTTGATCAAGAAGGCTTGGTGTTGTGGTGCGGATCGGTTTCCAAAACCCTGGCTCCAGGATACCGGGTAGGATGGATGGCTCCGGGAAAATACATGAAAGACATCTTGAAGTTAAAACTTTTCCATTCGGTGTCGGGAACAGCACTCACCCAGGAAGCCATTGGCTTGTTTTTGGAAAATGATCGCTACGAGCGGCACTTGCGGCAACTTCGAAAAACCCTGCATGCCAATTCTCTCCGTTTTATTCGGACCATCGCCGATCACTTTCCAGCCGAAACAAAGGTAAGCCGGCCACAGGGTGGATTCGTATTATGGGTGGAGTTGGCCAAACAGCTGGACACGGGGAAATTATTCGATCTGGTCCTTTCACAGGGAATAAGTTTCGCACCTGGCCGAATGTTTACCCTTCAAAGCCAATTTCACCACTGCCTGCGTTTAAATTATGGCCTGCCCTGGTCTGAAAAATTGGAACAGCAGCTGATGGTACTGGGCAGGCTATTGAAAGGTTGACTTTTTTGTTCAGAATTCTTTCTCTCCAAATTCACTTTTGATAAAACGGGATTTATCACGGGAAGGATTAAGCGTATAGCTAAGGTTCAACAGCACCATATCCACTTCCAGCACGTAATTCGTCGCGGTGTAGAATTCGTTTTCCCTCCAGGTGCTGATCCGTTGCTCATTGGTACGCAAAAGACCCATGTCCATGTTGAGCCATTGCAGGCTGGCCTGTAGCCGGTCGTTCATAAATGTCTTTCGGAGTACCAGGTTGGGGGATAAAAACCGGGAATCTTCTCCCTGTGCCGTAATGCGGTCTGAAAGGTAGTTGATCGACCATTGGGCGGTAAAAGTAGGGGAGAAGTCAAAACTGGTATTGGCATTGATCGAATACACCCAGGCGGCGTTATTGATGGGGCGCTCATCAAAACTTCCGCTGATCCGGTACCGGTACAGGTTCCCACCTGCAAATACCTTCCAGTTGCTGCCCGGATTAAGTTCCAGCCCCAGTTCCATTCCAATGGACCTCCCGTTTCCAACGTTGGAATAGATTCGATTCAGTATGGTATCGTTATACACCGTGTTCACCCGGTTGACCAGATTTTTTACATGCCGGTAATAGGCCGTGGCAAAGAGGCTGTTTTCTCCGAAGTCTTTTATCAACCCGGTCTCCACCAGGTCTATAAATTCAGGGAGCAGGGTGGGATCTCCTTGTTCCAGTGTCTCGGAATGCTCGCGTTCAGGAAAAGGATTCATTTTAAACGTGGTGGTTCGTTCTACCCTTCGGCTGTAGGCCCCTTTTATCGATGTCTGCTCTCCCAGTTTGTATTGTACGCTGGCAGTAGGATAGGGTAGAAAAAAATCATAGGTATAGAGGCTGTCTACCGTATTGGATTTGTCCTGGAGCAGCAGCTCCCGATCCATGTACTCCATCCGTAAACCTACCGCATAATCCCAGTTGTTTTTTTGTCCGGTTAGCTGTCCGTATCCGGAATGAATGACCCGGGTCAATTCCACATTGGAGGAAAACTCGGGTACCAATTCAAATGCGCCCGTTTCGTTATTTTTTCGTTCGTAAACAAAATCCCCCTGATGATTCAGGTTACGAAACTGATAGCCGGTTTCTACGATTCCCCAGGGAGTCGGCTTGGATTGGTAATCTACCTGCCAGCGCAGCCCATGCAATGGATTGTCATTGGTATTGTATTCGTCCTGATAGATCAGATCGGTATTCGGAAAACCCAGGTTGCGATTGGTGGTGGGACCTCCCAGCATGGTGTATTCGTACAGGAAAGAACTGGAGAGGCGGCCTTGGTT
This sequence comes from Cyclobacterium xiamenense, assembly GCF_009467825.1. GTDB lineage: Bacteria > Bacteroidota > Bacteroidia > Cytophagales > Cyclobacteriaceae > Cyclobacterium > Cyclobacterium xiamenense. Next base: position 56,611 of record NZ_WIOK01000016.1, read on the forward strand.
GGTAAATGTGTGGGCGTAGTCAATGCTTCCCATCGCAAAATCACTTTTCCGGATCCGCAAGTTTTCGTTATAATACTGCAAGGTATAAAGGCGCTGTCCTTCCACGATCGCGTGGTTATCGTAGTACACAATATCCGCGGTGCGGTCCTTGCTGCGTATTCCTCCGTAAAAACCCAGACTGAATTCATTGTTGGCGTCGGGGGTATAGGCTACCGTAAAGCGTCCGGAGTAGGCTTCCTCGTCGAAACCCCGCTCACCCTCCGACGGAAAGCGGGTGGTCGTGTCTCCATCCATTGTGTACACATCACCTATTCTCCGGCCATTCACATCATTTCTCAAATAGCTGGCCCCCAGGGAAAAATCCCAATCCCCTTGCCGGTGGTTCAGCGTAAAATCGGCTCCATACCGTTGCGGCTTTTTCTTATTGGCGTAATCCTGTATGCTCGGGGCGCCTATTCGGGTATTAAATTGGATAAATGTCCCATCGGTGGCACCTTTTTCTGTGGTAATATTGATAATACCTGCTTTACCTTCCGGGTCGTATCGTGCAGAGGGAGCGGTCACTACTTCGATGTTTTTGATGGCGTTGGCCGGCAATTGTCCGAGTAGTATGGCCGGGTCGGATTGTATCGGTTTGCCGTTAAGCATGACTACAAATCCGGTAGCCCCTCTCACCGATAGTTCCCCTTCGGCATTGATGCTTACCGAGGGGAGATTTCGCATCAAGTCGATGGCGGTTCCTCCCTGCCCCGATAAGAATTCGGAGGCTTCGAATACCTGCCGGTCGATCCGATGCATGGTCGTAAACTGGGATCCGGAGACTTCGACCATATCCAATAATTGTTCATTGGGGCTGAGTTGGATCGTTTCGAGGTCCAGTACCTGTCCTCGGACGAGTACCATATCTCCAATGCTAACCCGCTCATATCCCATAAATTGGATGGCCAGGTAATAGGTACCGGGCTTAATGCCGGCAAGTTCAAAGCTTCCGTCGGGTTCGCTGACAGTTCCGGAGACCAGACTGGAATCGGCTTGAGCGTACAGCCCCACGCTACCGTATTCGATGGGATTCGCTTCGTTTGAATCGACAAGCGTACCCCGGACGGTTATTTGGGAAAAGATGGGAAAAACAAGGAAAAATTGGGCTATGCAGGCCAGCAGGAATCTCATCAGTAAGGAATTTAACGCGCAAGTTACGCTTTCCTGATTGGAAAATGCATGGTGAATTTCGGATAATATTGGTAGATTTTAGAGTTTGGCCCGGTATTCGGTCGGTGTGAGCGTTGTTTGGGCCTTAAAAAACTTGACGAAATTCGATGCATCTGAAAAGTTTAATTGATAGGCAATCTCCGTTACCTGCAGCCCGGTATGGGTTAGCAGGTTTTTGGACTCGATCAGCACGCATTCGCGAATGACATCGACGGCGTTGCTTCCGGTAGCCGCCTGGCAAATGTGATTTAATTTTCGACTACTGATATGCATGATCTTCGCGTAAGCTTCGGCTGTTTTCAGCTGCAGGTAGTTTTGGCGAACCAGTTTTTTAAACCTCACAAATTCATCCAAGAGGGTAGGAGGGACTCGTTTTCGATCCTGTGGCAGTTGTATGGTCTTGTAAATCAAGCTATTCAACTGTGCGGCCAAGATTTCGATTGGTTGCTCTCGTTGGTAATCAGCGTAAAAAATATCGAGTAATTGCAAGACAGATGGATCTTCTTCGGAAAGCCTAAACGTTTCATTCATGCCAAAAAGCTGTGCGAGTGCCTTGGGGTAACCCGAAAGCACTTCTTCTTTGAATAGAACGACGTAGCCTTCCGGTATTCGGGAAAAATTCCAGCAATGAACCTGACCGAGATTCAGGTAGAAACCCATGGGGGGACGTACTTCGTATACCTGATCACCGACGGTATGTTGCCCGGCCCCCTTCGATAGGTAGATTAACTCGTGGTAGCCTTCGTGTCGGTGGGGTTTGGTGGGTTTGATGACCGGCTTCATTTTCGAAACCTTTAGGATCAGTCCCTTTTCAATCTTGTTTTTGCTGCCAATGGCCTTTGGTTTGCTTTCCATCAAATTGCCTTCGTACGGTTGGTATGTCGGGCGGTTTATCGGCCCAGATGCTGATTTTGGCACAAATTACGGCTTTTTTTTAAATGCAGCTTAGGCCAGACCAAAGAAGAATGGACAAAAAACAGCAACTGACCGCAGTTGGAACCTCATCCGACCCCTTTTCCTGCTTAATCTTCGTACCCGGATTTGATCACCGTAGAAAGCATTTTGAATTGTTCGTTGGCATTAAAATGGTGGTAGGAATGTGCCGGGATGATGATGCCTTCGCCAAGTGCCAGTTTGTAGGTCTTTTTGTCGATGAGGATTTCAGCTGCCCCGTCTATGATTTGTACATAGGTATCAAAAGGAGATGATTTTTCTTCCATTTCTTCTCCGGCGTCCAGAGAGGAGACGGTTACATTTCCGGTAATTTTTTTTAAAATGGTCTTGCTGACGACTGCCCTGGGTAGGTATTCGATGATCTGCACGATGACATGTGCTTTTGATTTCTCCAATTCTTTATCGTCCCTTTCGGTATGGCCTGATTTCGGATTGTTCATTAGTTAGGTATTTAGTATTCTTATAAAGATCCGATATTTTATGGTTTAAACCCTTATACCGCGCGCGATTAAAGTTATATAGTTTAAAGATCTTCCAGGTTTGAAACCCTGCGCTTTTTTAGTGACTTAAAATAGGAGGGAGATAGGCCGGTAATTTTCTTAAATTGATTGGACAGGTGGGCAGAGCTGCTGTAATTCAGAAGATCGGCAATTTCGGAAAGATTGAGCTCATCGTAGAGCAAAAGTTCTTTCACCCGTTCGATTTTGTGAATAATGATGTATTGCTGAATGGTGGTTCCGGTGACGTCCGAAAAAATGGTAGAAAGGTACGTATAGTCGTACCCCAGTTTTGCACTGATATAGTCGGAATAGTTGACTTTTGGAATTTCATCCGTGTAGTGGACCATTTCTACAATCACACTCTTTATTTTATTTATCAAGATGCTACGTTTATCGTCTAATAGTTCCAGACCCGAACGTAGAAGGTTTCGATGCAGCAGGTCGTGTTCTTCGGGGCTCAATGGCTTGAAGAGCTCGACCTCTCCCAGCTGAATGGATGCAAATGGTAACTGAAGTTTCTTTAATTCTTCCCTAACCATCATTTTGCAGCGAAGGCTGACCATAAATTTGATGTGAATTTTCGGAAGATCCATGGTGTGTATAAGTTACTCATTTTTCCAGGCATTTACCAGCATGTTTCGCTTAAACCCCTGTTTTTTTGTTTAACAAATCGAGGATAAGAAGGTACCATCCCTTAAAGTTCCCTGCCTATCGAAGCAAATGTTGCAATACCTTGGCGGAGATACTATATATTTTTATCCAAAAATATTGTATAAGTTTTTGTTTGGATACGGTTGATACATCTAGACTACGTTAACAGGTTTCAAAAACCGTACCGGGGTGGTGAAAAACACCGCTTTTCCTGCCAATTGAGTCCAATTATTTTACAAATAAGGACAGGATTTATATAATATAATCAAGCTATTAACTAGTAACTTGCATTGGAAATACTTTTTATAGAACAGCCAAAAAATACCGTAGCATGAATAGTGAAAAATCCCCAAGAAATGGAAGCAAGTCAAACGGTACCCTATCCAGGGAAATTGATTTTGAAGCGGTTTCGCATGAAAATCAACGCTTGCTTGCTGAAATCCGTGATTTACAACATTCAAATCGGGAGTACCGGTCTGTAATTTACCACATATCCCATGATTTAAACTGGCCATTGAATAATATCATTTCGCTGATTAATTTAATGATGGATACCACGGACCCGGAAGAAATGCGCACCTTGTCCCTCCCGGTACTTAAGTCGATCACAAACTTTAAGGAGTCGATGAATGACATCCTGAAGCTAAATGGTCCTGAAAATGATTCGGGCAAAGAGGGTTTGTTAAGTATTAAAACGGTGCTGACAGACGTTTTGGACAGCATTAATGGGCAATTTTTGCATTCAGGTGCCGTGCTTTCCCATTCCTTTCAAGTAACGCACCTGCGTTTTCCCAAAAAGAAATTGCGCAGCATTCTATTCAATCTCGTTTCGAATGCCATTAAGTACAAATCACCGGATCGGATTTCGACCATTCACGTCAGTACCTATACCGAAGGCGAATTCGTTGTGTTATCCGTAATTGATAATGGAAAAGGCATCCCTCCTCAAAAAATGCACAAGCTTTTCACCAAATTTGGTACCCTGCACCAGGAGTCCTATCCCGGTGAAAGTCTGGGAATCGGGCTTTTTTTGCTAAAGAAATTGGTAGAGGAAGTCAGCGGAAAAATTGAAGTTGAAAGTGATCGGGGGAAGGGGTCTGCTTTTAAGGTCTACCTACCGCAGGAAACCACCCTGCCTACCATAGAAGAACCATCCGGTAACGGATAATTGACAGTGGGATGCGGGAGATTAAACGTGCCAACGCCGCGTTCCCGGCAAATTCCCATGAAGGTTACGACATATAATTCATTTTTGACATGTTCAACCCGCTCCGTGCTTGGGGAGAGGCCGAACTAGCTCGCACACCCCAGTTTTCGCCCGGGGTTATTGTTTTGGAGGCCCTTCAGGCTTCGGAGTCAAGTAAGGGCTGTTCTGATACGTAATTTGGAACCTCGCTTCAGCTGACTTCCTCAATAGAACTACTATTTCCAAATACCGTTCTTAGTCGATGTTGATTCCCATATAGACTGCATGCCTGAAGGGCCTGAACCATACGAACCGTAGGTGCAGCCCACGCTAGTGGACTACCAACTGCCTCCAACGCCGGATGGGGAGGAACCTGAATGGAGTGGCTTGAAAAAAGTCCCCCAGGAGATTGGGTGACACGATCGGTCCCAGATCGGTAGAGGAGACACCGTCGACTGTTGTATTCACCAGACCCTTCTATCAAGAACTTTTTTGCACCAGGTAATCGGGAAAAGGACCAGTGCAATGGCAAAAAGACAAAAACATTTACATCTGAGATCGGGGTGGAAAATTACCAAAAACCGTCATTCCGAAGCGTATGTTTGCACAGCCAAGGCCGCAGGAAGCGCCGACGCCGCAAGACTGCCGCACCCTTTTCCACCTACCTCACGAGCTAAATGTACGAGTGGTCGTGGCATTTACTGGTGTACACAGAAATTAAATCGAGCTCAGGTTAAAACCTTTTTTGACCGCTAAACTCCATCGCCTCGCCCTTTCCAAAGCCATAGCTGATACCAAACGTGATAAAGCGGCCCCGCAGGCGGTAGTCGTATTGGGTGAAGTTGTTCTGCACCGTTTCGTTTTCAAATATCCTGGAGGCAAAAGCATCCCGTATGCTGAGGTTTAAGATAGTTTTTCCCTTCATAATTTTCTTTCGAAGGCCGATATCGGCCAATGCATAGCCGCTAATGGTTCGCTGAAAGGTCTGATAGGCCGATTGGTAATTGCCGATCAGTTCCAGGGTAAAATCTGCCGGCAGGCTAAACTTGGAGGTTAGCCGGGCTGACCATTGGTCGGCCGTGAAATCAAACGGACTGGCTTCGAATGTTCCTTCCCGGTTGAAGTAGTTGTAATTAAAATCCGCATTGAGGGACAACCAATCATTGGGCGTGATTTTTCCGTTTATTTCCAGGCCAGTGGCTTTGTTGGTGCCAATATTCATGGGCATGGTGATCGCTACGTTGTCTTCAAAAGTAGTTACGTTTTCCACCGTTTGCGTGATGTAGCGGTGATAGATCGAACTGCTCAGCGACAGAAGCTCCAGGTCCAAAATACCCGTGATTTCGTAACTGTCGGTCAGTTCTGGCAGCAGCTCCGGATTTCCGGTCCGGATACTGAAATTGTTTCGGATGTTGTAAAAGGGATTTAGGTCAAAAAGCCGGGGTCGGGAGATGCGTCGGGAATAGCCTCCCTGCAGGGAAAAGTTATCGGCCAGTTTGTACGAACTGTGCAGGGTCGGGAATAGGTTGGTGAAATTCTTCCGGTTTTCTTCCTCGGTTTGCTCCAGCAGGGTATTCAGGTCGGTGTTTTCTGCCCTAATTCCGAGTTTGAGGCCAAACTTGTCGCCCTCATAGGCACCGGTACTGTATACGCCCAGTACTTTTTGCATGAAGAAAAACGTATTGGTACGCTCGGGTATTTCCTGCCAGCCGCCGTTTTCAAAGCCCAGAATCGCAAAATCATTGCGAACATCGGTGATCAGGTACTGACCACCCGATTCAAAGGTGATCTTATCGGTCATTGGCCGGGTGTAATCGGCTTTAAATGTATACTCCCACTGCCCAAAATCGGTATCGGTCTGCTGCCGGTCCTGCAAGGCAGATTCGCCAAACGAAGGCAGGTTATCGAAAGAAGATTGCTGCTCTTTGGCAAACGAACTACCCAACGCACTAATCAAGAGGTAGTGGTCGTCCTTGTCCGAAAAATCACTCTTGTACTGCAATTCGTACTGCCATTTGGGATTGGTGGCTTCCGTGGCTTCATCTCGCGTCCAGCCCGCATGCGGCGCCGCGGTCCCGGTTTTGGCCGTAAAGTTTCCATTGGAATACTCGGTCTCCAACTCGTATGCAAAATTGCCGGTAAGGGAGAGCACATTGCGCTCGTTGATGTGGTAATCGGTACCCAGGATCAGGTTGAAAAACGTTTCGTTTTTCTCCCCATCACCCCTATTTCGGATAAAGGTCTGTTCGCTAAGGTTGCTGTTTAGGGTCTCAAAGGTTTCGGGAAAGGTCCGGTGCCCCAGGCCCAGTTGGCTAAACAGGTTGAATTTGTCCGTGCGTTTGTTTAGGCTAAAGCCCAAACTGTGGTTGTTCGGTACGCCGGTATTGAGTGTGATGGAACCGTTTACGCCTCTCTTTTCTTCTTTTTTTAGCACGATATTGATGATGCCCGAGGTACCCTCGGCATCGTATTTGGCAGAGGGATTGGTAATTACCTCCACGCGGTCAATCATATCTGCGGTGATGGTACCCAGGGCATTGCCACCATCACTGGCCAGGACCGAGGGCTTTCCGTTGATCAGAATCTGAACACCCCCAATGCCCCGGAGCTGGATCTGCCCTTCGATATTCACGGTGACCGAAGGTACATTATTCAACACTTCCAACGCACTGGCTCCGGTGCTGCTCAGGTCTTGGCCTACGTTAAAAACACGCTTATCCAACTGAAACTCGGTCGTAGATCGCTCACCTCGAATGACAACCTCATCCATTAGCTCGCTATCTTCGGAAAGGCGAATGGTGCCCAAATTCACCGTGCCGTCGATCACCGTGTACTCGGAGATGCGGGTGGTAATAAATCCGATAAAGCTGATTTCCAGAATAAAATCCGTTTGTTGGGTGGTTAACAGCAGGGTTCCGTCCGCTGTGGTAGTAGTACCCGCAAGTAGCTTTCCATCCTGCGTATCCAGAAGCTTGACGGTAGCAAATTCAATGGGTGTCTGGCTGGTGGTTTCGACAACCTTGCCGGTGATTTCAATAGTTTGCGCCTGTAGACAGCCAATACTGATTCCCAAACTGATAATTGTGATTAGAATTCGTTTCATGGGGGCTCTTGTAATTCCTATTGTTTGTAAATTTCAGCAGAAAATGCGCAGAAAAAAAATTGTATCGGTAAACGACTGGTATTTTCGGGCGAATGGGGTCTTGGATTGATGAGGTCATTTATCCGGTCAACCGCGTTGTTTGCCGAAAAAATTGACGAAAATAGCGGGTAGATCGGTACATTTTTAGCGCGTATTACCTGCAAAAACCGTTTTCTTTTCAGCGATTTGTCAAGGCCAAGGGGAAGGTTAATGGGAGACTATCGTTCTCAGGAACCCCGAATCTACGATGCAAGAAAAGCGTGCGTTATCAAGGTGGGCGACGCTACGATCAGGCGCGGATGGCTTTCGAGGATATACGCTATATCCGGTCGGAGGGAGATTATAGCGCCATTGTGCTGGCAGCAAAGAAATACTATTGGCCGAACCGCTCAAACGATGGATGGAAATGTTGGACGAAACGATCTTTATTCGGGTCCATAAGTTTTTTGTTGTCAATAGCAGGCAGATAAAAAAGTACGTGGAAATCAGGTACGCCTGAGCCATGACGAGGTGATTCCTCTGGGTCGGGCCTGCAATGAGGCCTTAATGGATCGATTGTTACGGTAGCTAAAACCATTCGGTCGGATCCGATACGCCCAATTGTCCCATCGTTGCGACAGCCGTGGCACGCCTGTCGGATTGAATTTGCTAGGAGTCCTGGCTTTCTTCCTTTCCTTCTTCCACCTTCTCTTCCACTTCCTGCCTGTCCTCCGAATCGGAATCCGGTACCTCCTCGGCATTTGTCGGATCGGGTTCGAAGGTCAAATCGATCCACATAGGAAAATGGTCCGAGCCAATTGCCTGCAATTTTTCAATCCGAACCAATCCAAAATCATTGGTATAGAACACATGGTCCAACGGGTACCGCAATAAGGGAAGAAAAACGTTGTAGGTATTGAACAAGCCACGGCCCTCACGTGGATCTAGTAGTTGACTGTATTCTCGAAACAGGGTGGATGTTTTGGACCAGCCTACGTCATTTAAATCGCCCGCTACCAGTACCGGCCGGGGATTTTTCTCGATGTCTTTGCCGATGATCAACAATTCGGTATCCCGTTCGTAGGTATCTGAGCCAGGTCGGGGCGGTTCGGGGTGTACCCCGAAAAAATCAAAGCGTTCTCCAGAGGGTAGCTGCACTTTGGTAAAAATCGAGGGAATGTCGTTTTCAACCAGGTAGTTCACCTCGCTGTTTTCAAGTGGAAACCGGGATAGCAGGAGCATACCGTAGGTGTTGGGCAAGGGTTCCTTGATCGTATATGGGTAGTCTTCGTCCAGTGAAATGAGCGCTTCCGTCCAAAGTAGGATTGGCTCGGTCAATAAGATCAAATCGGGATTCCTCTCGGCGATGAGGTCCAATAGCTTTCCATACTCTTTATTTTCCATGCGAACATTACTGAGCAACAGAGAAAACTTTCGATCCGGATCCGTAGATACCGCCCTTTTTGCGGTGGTGTCGGCAAGTGGAGTAAAACCGATGATCTTGGAAATTTGGTGACCCAACGCGGCAATAAGTAAGGCGAAAAAAACGACCCTTCCGGGAAAGCTTCCTTTCCTTAGCAGAAAAGCACTCAAAACGAAGGTTACACCGCCAATGGCCGCAAGCTGCAAACGTGGAAAATCAAATACACGTATCCACCAGGTACCCGTTTCGATGAGCGGAAACGCGCTCGCAAGGATAAAAAATGATCCAATAAAGTAAAGGAAATAGTTCATCTGTAGCAGCGCGGAATGGTTTATAACAAATACCACCACACATCACGCAATTTTCCGACCAAAAATTGCGCTACCGCTATCGGGCGTACAAATCAATCCAACGCCTTGATGACTATATTTTTAAATTCCACTCCCTGCCCCTCTGCCTGCAAGCCGATGTAGCCTTCTTTTAGTGCTTTCCCGTCTACTTTGATACCAGGGGCGTACCCGTTGGCTACGCCTCCACCAATCTGCGTTTGACTGTATTCCAGCACGGTTTCTCCGTTCACCTTATGAATAACCAGGGAATCTCCATAAACAATCAATTCTGCTGCCACCCATTCGTCCCAGGGAAAGGTAGGAGAGGTGGAATTGATGCAATGCCTGGGGTCCATCTGGCCCTGGAACACCACTTCTGTGCCCGGCGAGCACATGTTGCCTGTCGGCCGCGGGTTGCCGTCGCCGGCATCTGCAAGCATCTGGTATTCCACTGAAATCGGCCAATCCTGCTCCTTCAGAATGCTCTCCGGGGACTGGGAATGAAACATCACCCCACTGTTGCGGTAGGTGTAATCCGGTGCATCCTCCATCCATTGATCGGTGAAGCGGTAGTCGAATTTCAGGTGAAACGAGCCAAAGTGCTTTTCGTAGAAAAGGTGACCGTAGCGTTCCTCGAAACGGGTGTAGTCGTCGTAATTTACCTGAATCCTGCCATCCACTACGCGGAAGGTATTGGCGTAATTCTCCCCTGTTTCGTGGTGATGAAATTTGGGGATCCACCCTTAGAGGTCTTTGCCGTTGAATAAAGACTTCCAGTCCGATTCCCGGACCTGGGCGTGTGCATCCGGTGAAAAATCCGATACCCAAAAAGGCACTGATGGCGAGGGGGAGAATTCTTGCAAGTGCATTTGATGGAATTATTTTTGAAAAGCCTGCAATAGAGAATGTATTCATTGTATTCGGGTGGTTTTCGTGGAACATCGGTTCAATTGGTTGGTTGGTAGAGGGGAAAGAAGTCGATTGTACCGTCTTTGCGATGGAAAAAAGCCGTACAAAGCCCCACTTTTCCCTGGTTAATGTGGGTACGAAGGTATGCGTTTGTATGAACGATCTTCGTTTGGGCCTGTGCTGCATTCCAACGTGCCAGGCGATCCGACCAATGACTTAGGTCCTCGCTACGAAACCGTTCTGGAGAAAAATAGCCGGCTTCGATAGCCGGTACCAGTAGGGGGCTGAAGGGTGAAGTGGGTTCGGCCAATACACGTTTCAATGCATTTTTTAGCAAATGGTTGTCGGAGTTGGCCAATACAACGATCAAAACCGCCCCCTGCTCCCGGCAGGCGATTTCCAGGGTGTGAACGAGGTGATTGTCCAGCAGGGTTCCGGCTGCTTTTAATGGGATCAAATCTCCAATACCCGTATTCAATAACATGTTTAACGGCTCCCGCATATCGATGCAGTTGACCACGACTGCCAACGGCACATCTTTGATAAAATCCTTTAACTTTTTGTTTTGAAATCTTCGGGAAACCAGGTTGCCGTCCGCATAGCGTTTGTTTCCTTCCTTTAGGTACTGAAGCACATTGGCCGGTTTTTTCAAATCGGCACGATTTATTACCGCCGGTTTGTCAATAACTACCTCGTTGCTTGGAGCGTAACTGTCTTTTAGTCCGACAATGGTGAAGTCAATGGCATTTTCTCGTGCAAAGGTGGTCTGATAATCGTTAAGAATTTCCAACACATCTGGCTCGATGTAGGAAGAAAAAGAAGCATCGATGGTTATCCGCGTACCTTTTGGAAGGTTCCACAGGATGCGTTTGATCGCTGGTTTGTTTAGAAAGGAGACCTCGTTGGAAAGCTCCAGCCGGATTGTTTTTCGCTTGCTGCCGGGATTCGTTTCTTCCATGTAGAAGGGGTTGTAGTAGTTTCCACGCAAAAGAAAAAACACACTGGACGCCGATCCGATCAGCACGCCAATCAGGACATCGGTAAGCAAGATAGCCGTTACGGTCACCGCAAATGGAATAAACTGAGACCAGCCTTTTCGATACATTTGGGTAATGATGGAATAGGAAGTTAGCTTGTATCCGACCAAAAGTAAAATTGCTGCCAGGGAGGCCAGGGGAATCAAATTGATGATAGTACTTAAAAACAATACACTGACGGTCAGGAGAAATCCGTGGATGATCGTGGATAGCTTGGTTTCCGCACCGGCTTCAATATTAACGGAGCTTCGGACAATGACCGAGGTAATGGGAATACCGCCTATAAGGCCCGCAATGCTGTTACCGATGCCCTGTGCCACCAATTCCTGATTGGGGGGACTCCTTCGCTTGTGTGGGTCCAGATTATCCGTTGCTTCGAGATTCAACAATGTGGCAATGGATCCGATAATGGCGATGGTAAAGGCATAGGTCCATACCTGAAAATTGTCTATGGCAGAAAAATCCGGAAAAGTAAACAACGCAGTGGGATCGTTTATTTCCGGAATGTGTACCAGGTGGATGCCATCGAGGTACAAAGCGGGCAGTAGAAATTTAAAGGTCTGATTCAGCAACACTCCGAATAGCACGATAAATAGGGAAGGAGGAAGCCATTTGACGTTTTTTAATGCGGTTTTTTCCCAAAAAATCATGAGCAACAACGAACTTACCGCAAGTATCAGCGCACCTGGAGCGAACGAAGAAAGCACCAATGCACCCGTTTCAATGACGCCGGAAAAAAAGGATTGCGAGTAATCCAGCAGTCTGCTTTTGTCCAACTCCACACCCAATGCATAGGGAAGTTGGGAGATAATCAGAATAAGTCCGATGGCTGCCAACAACCCTTTTATGATGCTGGTGGGCATGTAATCGGCAATCATTCCCGATTTGAGAAATCCCAGAATCACTTGAATAAGCCCACCGATAAACAATGCCAGCAAGAATACGTCAAATGTCTCGAGCACCTCTAACGCCGTTAAAACTACAGCGGAAAGGCTGGCTGCCGGGCCGGAAACGCTGGTGTGCGATTTACTGGCTATTCCCGTAACTAGCCCGCCCACCATCCCGGCTATGAGCCCCGAAATTAAGGGAGCTCCACTGGCCAGGGCGATCCCCAAACACAGCGGGAGTGCGACAAGAAATACCACAATGCCAGCAGGTATGTCCCTTCCCGGACGTCTGAAGATCGATTGGCTGATATCCTTCACCTGCCGCTTTGCTTTCAATTGGTTAAAACGAGGGCGATTAGTCAACATTGAAAAATTGATGGCTCGATATTTTGCGAACAAGCATACTTTTTATTTTCTGAATTTGCGGCAGCTTAAATAGAATGGGCCAAGATACGTGATTTTTTTTTGGTATTCATTCAGCGCGTATAATTCCCTATCCGTCCTGAGTGGAGGATCTCCGAAAATTCCTATCTTTGGAAAAATTTTCTATCAACGTACCTGCCAACCATGAAGCGACCGCTGATCAACTTTGCTTTTTACTTTTCTGCCTTTTGCGTTTTTATCTCCCAGTCGATTTATTCCCAGACCGATCCGTTTGTTTTCGGGGATCGATTGCCGGATGCGCCAGAACTTGCGGCAAGCGGTCCGTTCCCGGTAGGCGTACGCACCCTGGAATTAATCCATACTAACCAGCCAAATATTCAGGAATCCAACGGCACGGAAATGCCCGTTTACGACCGGCCACTACGGGTAGAAGTATGGTACCCGGCACAGGAAAACCCCGATGCAAAAATGGCGGAATACACCGATTTTCTGGGTACGACCACCGACCCGACCCGTCCCCTAAAGGCGTTTACCTTTCCGGGAAGGGCTGAAAGAAACGCAGTCCCCGATACCAGCCAGGGGCCTTATCCATTGGTGATCGTTTCGCACGGTTACCTGGGGTCGCGCGTTTTGATGACCTATCTCACCGAAAACCTGGCATCCAAAGGCTACCTGGTAGTTGCTATCGACCATACCGAGTCTACCCACGAAAATCCGGGCAAATTCGCCAGTACACTCTACCACCGCCCGCTGGATGATTTATTTGTTCTTGAGGAAATGGATCGATTCAATAAATCGGAAAGAGGAAATTTTTTATCCGGAATGGTAGATGCTTCCCGTACGGCCCTGCTGGGTTATTCCATGGGTGGCTATGGGGTATTGAATGCAGCCGGGGCGGGGTTTTCGCCAGGTTTTGTCGGCGCATTTTCTCAAATGACATCCGGAAGTCAGCTTCTCGCTACACGAAGCCTGTCCGATCCCAACTATCCCAAGACGGTAGATCCAAGAGTGAAAGCCATTGTAGCGGTGGCACCCTGGGGCATGCAACGTGGAGTTTGGGATAGCGAAGGGCTTCAAAACTTACGAACACCGACGTTTTTCATCGCCGGTAGCGAAGACGATATATCGGGGTACGAAGATGGTGTCAAAGCCATTTACGAAGGCGCCTCCAAGGCGGAAAGATACCTACTGACCTACCTCAACGCCCGACACAATGTAGCGCCAAATCCACCGGTATCGCCGGACCTGGACCCGGCCGACTACATGCATTACAGCGAACCCGTTTGGGACGAAGAACGAATAAACAATATCAACCAACACTTCGTAACGGCATTTCTTGGCATCTATCTGAAAGGACTGGATTACGGCAAATTTCTGGACCTGCCCGAAGACTCTTTGGAGGAAACCTGGACCGGTTTTCTGCCCAGAACTTCGATCGGACTGGAATTGAGACAGGCAAAACCCTGATTTTCGCGGGGGTCAATTTCCCATCACCAAGCGGTTTTGCGAGGGCTGGTCCCCCTCCTCATGCACCTGAATCCGAAGGAATTCCTGATCCGCATCGGTAAGGTCTACGACCACCTGTACCAGGTGTGTGCCCTGACTTACCCGTGTACTCACCTTGGTATCCGCCATTGATAGCTCCTCTGTTCCCACCCGTACGCGGACTGCCTTGCCAGAATTGACCTCAAATGTCAGGGTACCTTCCTGGAGGACCTCGACTTCAAACTGTACCAGTCCAACTTCCCTGCCCTCAGCATCCTTCAATACCGGTATGTCTTCCAGCGGAAGGCTGCCTCCGACCATGCTGTATAAAGCCATGCTTCCTTTTTCGAGTGGTGCTGCTGTTTCGCCGGCTGCGACGGTCCCAGATAGAAGGGATTGAACCGCTTCTGAATCCGTGACGGCGTGCCAGTTTCGAACAAATTTTTCATTGGTCACCCGAAAATCTCCCGAACTTCCCAATTTGGACAAATAGCCAACCAGGTGGATAAACTCTTCCTGTTCCAAACTTGCCGTCAGGCCTGGGGGCATGAGGGAGCCCGGTACATTTTCCCGATTGGCAACCTGATTTTTGGGGATGGTGGTTTCCTGCCCGGACATGTCACGCATGCGTAATTCATCCGTACCATCACCCACCAGGTAGCCCATAAACAGACTGCCGTCTGTCTTGGTTACCTTTTGGAGTTCGTAGCCCTCTTTCACCGACTCGGAGGGATCCAACAGGGATTGAATGATGTTGTCTATGGGGGAACTGGTTCCCAGCGAACTCAAATCCGGACCCAACCGGCCTCCGGCTCCTCCGAGGGCATGGCAGTTCTGACACATCAGCGATTTTCTACGGTAGATACTCTCACCAATGACGGGGTCAGCTTTGGTTTTTACCTCCTGGGCCAATGCGTATACCTGATTTTCGTTCAACCGCTGAGGCATGCGCTCAGGTGGCAGGACGCCGCCCGATTTTTCCAGGGCCACCACCAGGCTTTTCACCTCAGCACTGTTTCTGCGGAACCAGGGAACGTAGCGTTGCATGACTTTTCTACCTTGCATGGCCATGGTCGCCGGAATGGTATTCGTAGATAGGTTTTCGGTGAGAACCCGTGTTCCCGCTTCGGTCCTCATAAAGGCCCCGAATAGTTCCCCGGCAGCTTCCTCCGGGATACCCTGGTTCCAGGCAGCCACGGCCATTGGGACGGCTTCAGCTGGCCGTTTAGATGCAAGTTGGGCAAGTGCAAGCAGCTGAATCTCCTGATTACCCGTATTGCCTGCAAATGTATTGAGTACTTGTTTGCTGGCATCGTCTTCCAGCTGGGCCAGCGCTTCCATACCGGCAGTTTTCACGGGTACGCTTCCCTGATAAATCAGCTCCACGAGTTTTTCCCGGTATTCGACACCTTTCCAGGATCCAACCAGGAGAAGGGCTTTGGTAACCAATGCTTCTTCCCTGGATTCCAACAGGGAAAGGAGCCCTTGCGTCCCACTTTCGGGAAGGAGGTTCCGTTCCCGGGCAGCCAAAATCAAGGCGTCCAGTTCCTGTCCACGTTGGCTGGTAGCGCGCTCCGGCTGTTGGCTTTTCTTGAACAAAATGGCCAATTCCTTCCCGGAACCGTACCTGGCCAGGGTCTGAATGACCTGAGGCCGAAACTTCTCCGGCAATTGGTCGTCTGCGTACAGGCGTCCAAGCAGTTCGATGGCCAGAGGATCGGTAACGGTCTGTAAGGCAAAAATGGTTTTGGCATCGTCCCCGAAATACCCCGGATCTGCCAGAATCTCCGGAAGCCAGGCCGAACGCAAGGCTTTGACCGTTGTGTATAGCGCAAATTCCAGGTTGGTATCTACTTCCTGTTCCAGCGCAGTCAAAGCCATGACGGCAGCGTTTGCATCTGTTTCGTTTTGTAAACTTACCACGGCTGCCAGGCGTACGGTTGGGTCGGGATCACGCAGGGCCTCGTTCAGGTACTGTTGGTAGTCAGGCAATTCGTTTCTCCAATGGGTGGCTACCCGTAGGGCGGCTGCCCGGGCGCCTGGATGGTTTGCTTGCAGTACTTTTTCCACGTGTGGGACCGACACCCTTCCCAGGGTCTGATACAGCCAAAGTGCTTCCAAAAGGTGGTGTTCGTAATCCGCTTCATTGGGGGAAAGTGTGAGCAGCCATTTTTCCAATGCCGGTATCACCTCTGCCTCAGGTTTTGACCGAAGCACCAATTTTGACTGAAGCCGGGTCCAGTTTTCCGAGGCTTTCAGGTTTTCCAACAGTTCCGGAATTCCCATTTCGGGCAGTTTGGGTTTTGGCACCAGAGGACTGTCTTTTTTCGTGATTCTCCATATCCGGCCGTGCTGCTGGTCTCTTCGCGGATCGTGAAAGTCTACCTCTCCATGTTGAATGATGGGGTTGTACCAATCTGCTACATAGATGGCCCCGTCGGGCCCCATGAGAATGTCCACGGGACGGAATCCGATGTGATCGGTCCATAAGATATCCTGCGCTTGCTTGGAAACAAATCCACTTCCTTGCGCTTCCAGTACAAAACGATTGATACGGTTTGCGCGGAAGTCGTTGGTAATGAGGCTTTCTTGCCAATCATCCGGAAGGTGGGATCCAGACACCACATCCAGGCCACTGTGCTTGGGTTGACCAGGATTCAAGCCTCTTAAAACGCGGTCAGCTCCGGGGGCGGTAACGAAGGTTGCTCCCTGGAAGGCATGGTTGATGCCTTCGGTTCCCGCCCCATCCGTCAACAGGGCATTACCCCAGCGGTCAAATTGCAGTCCCCAGGGATTGATCAATCCCCGGGCGAAGACTTCCAGTTGTTTGGTTTTGGGATTGTACTGCCAGACCCCTCCGCCTTCCAGCCGCCGGACTCCCCAGGGAGTTTCCACGTGGCTGTAGATGTAAATGGATTGGTTAAAATAGAGGAGTCCGTCCGGTCCCCAGCGAAAGGTGTGGATCAAATGGTGGGTATCTCCCGTACCAAAACCCGTTAGGATGGTTTGCCGTTCATCGGCTTTTCCATCACCGTCCGTATCTTTTAAATGGAGGACTTCCGTGGAATTGGCTACATAGACCCCGCCGTCGCCGGGAAGGATTCCGGTTGGGGTAATCAAGCCTTCCGCGAAGACGGTGGATTTGTCGGCTTTTCCGTCTCCATTGCTATCTTCCAACACGAGAATCTTGTCATTGGCTACTTCGCCGGGTTTCAGGTGGGGGTAAACCGTACTGCTGACCACCCACAATCTGCCGTCCTGATCCCAATTCATCTGGATGGGTTTTACCACCATTGGGTCAGAAGCAAAGAGGTTTACCTCAAAACCAGCTGCAATTTGAAACATGCGCAATTGCACCTCCGGGTCTGGGTCTGGAATGTCTCGCAAGGCATTTTGACCCCGCAGGCTTGTTGCAGAAAATAGGATAAAAATTGCCAACACAAGGCTGCGTATAGCGAATGTTCTGTATGGGGTCACTTGTTGATAGGTTATTTCCACAATCTGTGATACGATTTTGTTACTAAATAAATACGTCTTAGTCGCCGGAGACGGGTTGAATTCGGTACTGTTGACGGACCGGCTTCTTTCCCAGGTTTATTTTCTCCTCCAGCCAATAGATCAATGTATCGAGGGCATCCAGACCTTCTTTGTGTCTTCCTTGCTCGTACTTCCGGAATCCAATGATATAGGTGCGGTTTTGCGGGCGGTATTTTTGGAAATAGATCCGGTCCTTTTCCCGGATTCGTTCCAATAGCTCGCGGCCTTGGGCAACTTCCGGACCCTGTTCCAGGGCCAGGCCAGCCGCGAACTGCTTGTGGCTGCCTACGGCAACCAATTCACCGTCAATGGTCAACGTATACATCCCCTTTGCCAGTCCCTTTACCTGGATTTGGTTTTTCTCCAGCGGCAGGCGGAGTTGGTTTGGAACTCGGGTAAACGAAACCGTTCCGGCTTTTCGATCCGATTCCAGGCCGATTAGAGAATCCCCGCCGAGGACCGAATTGCTGGAAATATCCAGTACGAGTTCTTGCTCCAAAACGGGAGAATGGATGGCAGAAACGATAAGCTGGGCGAGTTGGTGATACCCCTTTTCATTGAGGTGGATGCCGTTGGATTCCCAGCAGTCGATTGATTCCGGAGAATTAAATGCATCAAAGACATTCACAAAAAACACCTTATCCTGGTCTTCCAGTTGAGCCATTTGCTCGTTGTATAGGCGCAGCGAGGCGTTCCTCTCGCCCAACAGGTTGTCGGTACCAGCTGCACGATGGGGCAGGGCAGAAAGTAGGATTACCCGGGTATTCAACTGATCCAGGGAGTCCAACAAGCGTTGTAGTCCTTCGGCAAAAGCGGGGAGTCCTTTTTCGCCGGATTGCGCTTCGATCCCCCCATAGGCCAGAATTACCCAATTGGGTTGCACGTCCCGGATTTGTTGGATGAGTAATTCAAAGGGTCCGGGAGGACTGGTATAATAGCTTCGGGCATCGCCAAAAACCGTATCCCCGGACCAGCCCAAATTTCGAAAGGAGAGCTGCTTTTCCGGATGATGGCTGGTAATCAGGTATTCCAGAAATCCATACTGTTGTTCGTTCTCCATCAGCGAATTGCCCAGATAAACAATCCGATCCCCGTCTTTGGGACTGAAGATTTGTTGGGAATATACGGACGAACAAGAGGATAGCAGAAGAAAAAGAAAAATGGGGATGCGGTACATGGGTTTTAATAGGGTCTTGGGCGTATGCTATTGATTTTGATTTACAATATAAAAAGGAAGCGTGATTTTCACTTGGAAATTATCAATTTTTCCATTGTTGGTTCGTTCGCCTGGCGAATTGGTTTAAATCCGTAAACCTGTCCCGTTTTGGTTGGTATCCACCCAGTAGTAAACGTCGGTAGATGAAACCTGACAGGTGCAACCTTTTAATTATCAGATGAATATTGAATTAGGTAGCGGATTGTATATTTTAAAAAAATAGTTGTCAGTATCCATTTAATTTAGTAGTTTTAAAAAAAACGCGATGATTTACCGGTTTCTTAGCTACACTATTTTAATTTTCCTAATCGTATGGTCCTGTAATTCCCCGCAAAACGGGAATAATGACTTACCAGAAATGGAGTTTGTCCTGGTGGATTCCCTGGTATTTGACGAATTACAAACGTTGCGAATTTTGGATTACCATCCCGGGGAAGAGATCTTTTTGATGGTAACCCAGGGGGTAGAAGGCAGGTATTTTAGTATGCATAAAAATGGGGAGGTCCTGGCAGAGGAAGTGTTGAGTGAAGGGCCCAATGCCTTTGGAATGGTGCTTCACCGTGCCGGTTTTGTAGGGAATGAACTCATGTTTGTCAGCGATCAGGAAATTTTTATCTATGATTTAGACCTGCAGCAGCTACGGAAATTTCCCTTTGAACAAGAAACCATGGTCCGGATGATTCATGGTCCGCTGGATAATTTCAATGCATTCAAAATCAATTCTATTCCCCATGGCATTGCCAATCTCAGTGACCGGTTATTGGATAAATATCCCATAGATTATTTCGATACCCTGAATTATTTTCATTTGGTAAATCCAGTAGACGGTTCCGTGGTGAAAGGGGGAAAAATAGACGATAGTAGCATTTTCAAACAGGGTTATTTTTATCCCCGAAAGGATAAACCCGTGTTTTTTTCTGATATGCTTTCGGAAGTAATGTCCCTAATCCTTCCTGCCGATTCCATCCTTTTTCAATTTGACGAAAATTTGTCGTTGGTCAACAAGATTACACTGGATAGGCAGCAACCGGACCAGCTTTCCCGCCTGCCCATGGAAGAAGCAGGAAGAAGTGCTTTTGGAAAAGACATTTCTCTGGGTGGAAGCTTTACCCATATGGCCGGTCAGGGCAATACATTTATTGTTGAATACAAAACGGGTATAGATCCTGAACAAAACAGGGCAGGACTTAGCCGGGAAGAGCTCGCAGCCGTTATGGCAAGCAGAAAAACCTACTATTACCCCATCATGGAAGGCAGGCAAATGGGCCAACCAGTTCTATGGGATAAACCCGGGCTGCTTAAATTAGGACTTGGCGATAACCGGTACCTGCATTATGCAGACCAGGCCGAAATACATGAGGAGGAAAAGGATTACCAGTGTTATTACATTTATGAGTTACAGGTAAAAAAATAGGGCCGGGAAAGACATTAGTCCATGTCTTTAAAAAATGATTCAAGATTCAATTGAAACCCCTTAATTACGTTGGATTCTACCGCATCCCCTGAAGTAAAAAGCCGGGAGGGATGAAATTTCCCATTGATCAGGGAATAAATCAAAATCGTTTGTTCAATGGGGTGAATGATCCAGTATTCCTTTACACCAGATTCCTCGTAAACTTCGTATTTGTTGGCCAGTTCTTTTCGATTGTTTCCAGGAGAAAGTATTTCTATGATCAAATCCGGGGCGCCAACACATCCGGCATCGTCCATCTTAAACGGGTCGCAAATGACACAACTATCGGGTTGGACTACCGTATATATCTCCTCATTTTTTTTGAATGCCGGGGCAATCGCACATCAAACGGCGCAGCATAAGTTTCACAGGGCTTGTTTTTAAGGTGATTGAAAAAAGCATAAAAAAGGTATCCGGAGATTTTTTGATGCAGCCTGTTGGGTCCGGGTGATAGTTTAAAAATCCGGCCTTTGATCAGCTCGATCCTTTCATCCAGATCCCATTTCAGGTAATCTGCATAGGAATGGTTTTGATAGGCAAAATCCGGTTCTTCTGCTTTCGGCATGGGGATATGGGTTTCTTCCGTATAAATTTATAAAAATCTTACCTATCTTTAACGGCCTTTACGATGTATGTTGATGTATACCTATCCTTTTCAATGACTGCACTCCTTCCTGCAAAGCCAGCTAATTTTTCCCGGGTCACCATGACCGAGTTAATGATCCCCTCGTATGCAAATTTCGGAGGAAAAATACATGGAGGCATTTTGCTTTCGCTGATGGATAAAGTAGCCTATGCTGCCGCTAGTAAGCATTCCGGGGCCTATTGCGTCACGGTTTCGGTAGATACGGTAGACTTTCTCCAGCCGGTAGAAGTAGGGGAG
Organism: Cyclobacterium xiamenense; assembly: GCF_009467825.1. GTDB lineage: Bacteria > Bacteroidota > Bacteroidia > Cytophagales > Cyclobacteriaceae > Cyclobacterium > Cyclobacterium xiamenense. The sequence continues at coordinate 77,775 of NZ_WIOK01000016.1, forward strand.
TTGGTTTCTTTAAAGGCATCGGTAAATCATGTGGGCACTAGTTCCATGATCATCGGCATCAAAGTGATTTCCGAAAATGTAAAAACCGGCGTGGTAAAACACACCAATACCTGTTACTTTACCATGGTCGCAAAAGGGGAGGATGATAAGCCTACTCCGGTGCCCCCCTTGCTACTCGAAACCCGGACGGACGTTCGGCGATTTGTCGAAGCGATCAAACGGAAAAGTTATAAAAAAGAGTATGGGACCATGTTGCAAAAAATCAAGCAAACCTGGGATCAGGAAGCAATATCATCCCTTTTACGTGATCAGCGGTGTGAACTGGCGCCGGAATTGAGAAGGTAGCTCACCGTTCTTTTTCAAAAACCAGAAAATGCTGAATGTTTAAAAACTGACCATTCTTCTCCAGGGTAAACCCATTCGCACCGAGCTCTTTCTTCACCTGCCTTACCGTCATCTTGTGTAGGGGCTTGATGGCAACAGCCGGATCTTCGCCCCGGTATTCGATCAATACCAACTTACCTGTGGGCTTGAGCGCTTTGCGCATGTTTTGCAGCATTTCTTGAGGAAATGCCAACTCGTGGTACACATCCACCATCAAGATAAGGTCCAGCGCTCCTTCGGGCAGATTTGGCGATTTATCCGACCCGACCACCGGGACAACCTGCTTCATGCCCAAATTGTCCGCTTTTTTTTGCAGAAAATCGATCGCTTCTTGCTGAATTTCTACCGCATAGACAGTTCCCTCTGTCACTTTTTTGGCGATCCGGAAGGTATAGAAACCCGAGCCCGCCCCGATGTCCGCGACCACGGAATTGGCAGTCAGTGGCAGGTTTTTTATGGCCAAATCGGTGTTTTCCTCCTCTGACCGTTCGGGTCTTTCCAACCAGGCCATGCCGTGAAATCCCATGATTTGTGAGATTTCCCGACCCATGTACCATTTCCCGGTCCCGTCCCGACTAGCGCTGGTGTAGCTGTAGGGACTCGCATCCTGACCGAATACGGGAATGCCGCAGGCGACTAATTGAAGTACGAAGAAAACGGTGACGCGGAGAAACTGAACCATGGTGTATAAACGAAATTTCCTGTGCTTTGTTTTATGCTGGAGTGGGTACCGATGGGGTAAAAAAATGATTGGGTTATAGCGTGGATTCATCCCTCTTTTTTTCACATAGCGCGCTAATTGACTAGCAGGGCGGGCGCTGCATTCCGGTTCCATCAAATTTTAGTATCTTTAGGAAAACCTACAGTGAATTATGAACAGAATAGGAATCATGGGTGTCGTTTTGTTTGCGGGCTTTTTTTCCAACGGTCTTCGTGGACAAACCATCGAAGATGGAAAGGCCATTATTGACCTGGTTGGTATGTATGCAGATGCCAGGGACCGGGTCGACACCGTGCTTCTGGCGAGCATATTGACGGATGATGTGGATCAGTTGGTTTCCACTGGAGAGTGGCGGTACGGCAAAGCAGCCGCCATCAAAGGCATGGGCGGCAGCTCCCGGGCAAATCCCGGAGACCGGGTTTTAAAGGTAGAGCGGGTCAGGTATTTGGACGAAAAATGTGCGCTCGCAGACGCTCGCTACATTATCAACGGCGAAAACGGTACCGAACGAAAAATGTGGAGCACCTTTATTGCGGTAAAAGTGAAAGGAAATTGGAAGATCTCCGGAATCAGAAACATGTTACCGGCCGGGAATTAAAAAAACCAGCCAGTCGCGCTGTTTGCTGCGGCTAGCTGGTTGATCAGGTATTCACTATCAGGCCTTAGCCCTTTATTTCGTGGACGATTTCCAGGGCCTTTTTGGTCATTTCCTGAATCTGGGCATAGTCCTTCGCTTGCAACAGAGGCTTACTTACCAACTTACTTCCCATGCCTACGGCACATACACCTGCGTCAAACCAGGACTTGATGTTTTCCCGGTCCAGGGAAACACCGCCGGTAGGCATGAACAGCAGGTTGGGAAAAAGCGATTTGATTGCGGACATGAAACCGGGGCCGAGCATGTCTCCGGGAAACAATTTGATCATTTTGGCTCCCATGTTTTCGGCTTTTATGATTTCCGAGGGTGTCATGCATCCGGGTATCCAAAGCATGTCGTTCGCGTCTGCCACTTCCGCCACTTCTTCGACGAGACCCGGGCAGATGATAAAATCCGCACCTGCTTCGATATAGGTTTCCGCCATTTCCTTGTTTTTGATCGTGCCAATCCCCAGCAACAGGTCCTTCATGTCGCTGTCGCGCAAGGCCACCATTTTTTTGAAATTGGAAAGGGCTGCCTCGCCACGATTGGTGTATTCCACCATGCGAATACCGGCACCATACAAGGCCTTAAGCACTTCCAGGCTGACGGTTTCGTCTTTGTCAAAATACAGGGGAAGTAGTGCTTGTTCGGGTATCTTATGTAAGATTGTGTCTTTTTTGCTCATCGTTTTAGAATTAACTCATCCCGGGTCAGCAACTGATCGGGAAGGAAATGAATGAAGGGTTGCTGTGACCAACCCGACTTTAAATCAATACTTTTATCACCATTTTTTTCAGCGCACCTTCGCCTATCATGGGCGAATGTACGTCCTCCGGAAAAAGGATGACAAACTGCCCCGGTTCCATTCCGAAGTACATTTCCGGCGCATCCGCATAAAAGGACACGTCTTTTTCCGGATTGTAGGATCCTTTCGGTTGGGTACATTTTTCTCTGGGTTTCCAACCGATGGATTCCTTTCCGCTGATGCAAACCTGTATGTCGATATGCCGGTCGTGGCACTCGAATTTTTCGTTGGCTTCTTCCGCAGTTTTAGCCGGTTTGGTAAAAACCGCAGCTACCAGTTTATCTCCATCTATCGCATACTTCCCGTCTTCCAGGGAGGACAGGTCCTGTTTGGATAGGTAGTCGAATGCCGCTGCAAACAACGGATGCACGGAATGGTATTTTTTGCTATTGGCGAGGGTGTCAAGTATCATGGTTTCCTGGATTAACGCTGAACCCTTCCGCTGGCATCTCCGCCCATCAGGACCTTGACTTCAGCCAGGGTGGCGTGGTTCATGTCACCCGGGATGGTATGCTTCAGCGCCGAAGCCGCTACCGCAAACTCACAGGCGTCTTTCATGGACATTTTTTCTACCAGGCCATAGATAAAACCGCTGGCAAAAGAATCCCCGCCGCCGACGCGGTCTACGATGCGCACGTCGTACTTTTTGGAATGGTAAAATTCGGTCCCGTCGTATACCAAAGCGCTCCAGCCATTATCGGAGGCGCTGTAACTTTCGCGAAGGGTAGAAGCGATGTATTGAAATCCAAATTTCTCCTTCATCTGCTTGAACACGTCCTTGTATCCGTCCAGATTGAGTTCTCCTTTGGTCACATCGGTTTCCTTACTTTTGAAGCCAAGGGTGGTTTCGGCGTCTTCCTCATTGCCGATACAAACATCCACGTACTGGCAAAGACGTGTCATTACTTCCCGGGCTTTTTCCTTACTCCACAATTTCTTTCGGTAGTTTAGGTCGATGCTGGTCGTCACGCCTTTTGCTTTGGCTGCCTTGAGTGCAGCTTCAGTCAGGGCCGCTGCTTTATCGCTGAGAGCAGGCGTGATGCCGGTGGTATGAAACCAAACGGCATTTTCAAATATTTTATCAAAATCAAAATCAGCGATTTCTGCCTCAGCGATGGACGCATCGGCCCGGTCGTACACCACTTGGGAAGCACGCATCGATGCACCGGTTTCCAAAAAGTATATACCCAGGCGTTTTCCACCTTTGGCAATAAACTGGGTATCCACCCCATACCTTCTCAAATGATTGATGGCAGACTGACCAATGGGGTTATCTGGCACCTTCGTAACAAAGGTCCCTTCCAGGCCATAATTGCAAAGTGCGCCCGCTACATTGGCTTCCCCTCCTCCATAAGTAATATCAAAGGTGTCTGACTGCACAAAACGTTTGAAGTCAGGTGTAGAAAGACGAAGCATTACTTCTCCAAGGGTTACAACTTTTTTTGACATGATTGGTTTATGTGTTTAATGATGAATTGAACAAGTACAGTAAAAATTGGAAAGGTGCCATTTCGGAAGCAATGATGCTACAAAAGGCCTTTTCAAGACAAGACTACTGCTTTATTTTCTAAAAACCAAATATATTGGGTGGGCGCGAAAGTATTTGATTCGCTATCAATGGGATACCGATGAGTCGTGTCAAGCCGTCAAAAGGAGGTAGAAAGAAGCCGTATTATTTGTCCCGGTAAAATCGTTTTTTAATGGATCCTAGGGAGGTTCGAAGACCGCTGGAAAAACCCCGTCTATATCCCAAAAGCGCAACGGGATCCGCGAAGCCTCGTTAGGGAAAATCAACAGCGATCAGGTATCCGATTCGTTGGTTCCTTCCCGGTAGTACTGCCGCATGCCCTGAAGAAAATTACGCAGGATTTGGTCTTTGCAAAGCCGGTATTGCTTTTGTTCCGGTTTCCTGTAAAATGCACTCAACTCGTGTTTGCTGATGATCCGTCCGGCCAATTCCAGGATTTTCAGCTGTTCCTCGTCGGTCAGTTCCAGAGCGATCTTTAGCTTTCGCAGGATTTGGTTATTGGTCAGCCGGTTTTCGGGAAGTGGAACGGCTCCTTCTTTTGCACCTCGTTTGTAGGTAATCAACCCATTTAAAAAAGCGGCTAACTTAAAATCTCCCAGAGGATTAAAGGCTTCGTCGTCGTCTTTTTTCAACCAGTTACTGACTTCTGCACGCGTGGTTTCCAGGCCGCCAAGTCCAAAAATCCGAATCATCTGGTCATCGCCAAAATCAAAGGTATACCGCAGGCTTCGTAAAATATCGTTGTTTTGCATGGGCCATAAAGGTAAGAAAAGCGATGAATTAGTTCCCCATGGAGCGGCAGCTAATTCCCCAGGGGCAGTGGTAATTCCAGGGGACCCCTACTAGGCAATGGATCTAACAGCTCCTCCCGCGTCCCTACATACCGTATTCTTTCATTTGGTTGGGATCAAAGGAGCCACTGGTTGAATTTCGCCGGATTAGTTGCAAAAAGGTTGGGCCAATGACGACAGGGTTCCCCCAACTATTCGTATCTTTTGGAGATAAACACGGCAACGAAAATACTACCCGGCTGGCAGTTTTGCTGTGCGGTAAACACCTGGGAAGAAATCTGGGCTACGGATTTGGAACGTGCATACGGGGTCGATTTGGAGGCCTATGGGCCGGGGAGCAGCGATTGGAACGATGCGCTGGTCGATATATACTTGTCCACCCCACAATAAGCTCAGGCTTTTCTGCCGGGATAGCGTTGAGCAGCTGACTCGATTTACAGCGGTCATGACTTATTTTTAGCGGTTTTCAGTGTACACAAGTCGAAGAACAAAACAGGATGCAGGCGCAACAACATACTCCCTACACGTTAATCACCGGTGCCAGTATGGGCATTGGAAAGGCTTTTGCAGGTGCCTGTGCCCGAAAAGGCCGAAATCTGCTGTTGGTTGCCTTCCCGGATGGTCAGTTGGAAGAGGTGCAACGGGAATTGCTGGCGGTATTTTCCGTATCCGTGTTGATTTTTCCCGTCGATTTAACGCAAGCAGACGCCGCCCAACGGTTGGTTCGGTTTTGTGAGGAAAAGAAACTAGCCATCGATATACTTATCAACAATGCCGGCATGGGAGCGGGAGGGTTGTTTGAAAACATTCCTTTGGAAAAATACCTGCAAATCATCGACCTGAACAACAAGGCCATGGTCTCCCTGTGTCACCGGTTCCTTCCACTTTTGCAAGCACAGGAGCGGGCCTATGTACTTAACATGAGCAGCATGGAGGCGACGTTACCTTTGCCCTACAAAGCGGTTTATACTGGTTCCAAGAATTTTGTCTACGCATTTTCGCTAGCCTTGCGGGAGGAACAGCAACCGGGACCGGTTTCGGTCACGGTTGTTTGCCCCGGACCGGTCCTAACCAATCCGGAAGCCCTAATGCGGGCAAATGCCCATGGAAAACGGGCCAGGTGGGTCATGTGCAGCCCGGAAGAAGTAGCGGATTTGGCACTCAAAGGATTGTTTCGCGGAAAAGCCGTGGTGGTTCCCGGCAGGGTCAACCAGGCACTGGTCCGGCTGATGAAGCTGGTGCCAACCTCCCTCAAGATGCGGCTATTGGAGCGCCTGTTTCGGGTGTACCGCAATCATTAATTAAAAGTAGGAGGTGATGCCACACATTTCTTCGCTTAGTTCCCACAATCGGGATGCGTCCTGGGGGGATAGCGCTTTTTTACTCGGATTTTTTTGCCGGCAATTGTCCCAGTAGGCGCCGGAAATTCCCTTCACTTCAGGGGACTGCGCCAGGTAAATCGATGTTTCGGCCCCTTTCTCGGGTGATTTACCCGTAAGGCGCCGAATTTTCCAGGCAAAGCCGTGCCAGCTAAGGGTGTGTTTGAGCCCGATATCCGTTTTGACCAAACCCGGCTGCACTGCATAGCTGGAAAGCTTTGGATGGGTTTTTCTTCGGTCAAATTCCCGGGTAAACAATACATTGGCCAGCTTGGATTGAGCGTAGGCACGTAGCCCGTGGTAGTTTTGGCGGAGGTTTACGTCGTCAAAATGTAGTTTTCCATGAAAATGCGAATCCGAACTAACGGTAATTATCCGGGGATCGTCCGATTGTAGCAGCAGGGGTAGCAAGCAATGCGTCAGTAAAAAGGGAGCCAGGTGGTTGATTGCCCATTGCCGCTCAAAACCGTCCGGAGTCCGGGAAAAATTCGAAAACCAGGCCCCGGCGTTGTTGATCAACACATCCAATTTGGTGTATTTTTTTTTCAAGCGGGCCGCCATATTGCGAATCTCCTGCTGGGAGCTCAAATCGGCCAGGGCATAGTCCAGGTCTGCATGGGGAAACTCCCTGCGAATGGCGTCCAATGTTTCCCTGGCTTTTTCCTCGCTGCGGCAGGAGACAACGACCCGTGCACCCATTTCTCCAAGCGCTTTGGCTGTGGCCAATCCAATTCCCGTATTGGCGCCTGTTACCAGGCAGATTTTATTTTTCACGCGTTGGTTTCAGTTTCTTCTTTTCTTCCAGAATGTGCGGGTACAGATCGTAAGTGGGATAAAATTCGGTGGAAAAGGCACCCCATACACTTTTTTCCACGGAGATATTCAGGTTTCGCAATTCGCTGGCGGGTATTTTGACGGTAACCACCTGTCCGATACCCATCATCACATACCAATTCACCACTTTGGCAGAAGGGGGAGGAAAGTTTTCCAGAAAGCCATTGTTGTTTCGAATTTCCCGTAATTCCTCGATGTTTTTGTCCTGGTGGTGTTTCATAAAGATGGTGACCATCAGGCTGTCGGATGCCGTTTCGGTTTCGGCTTGTTGCCCGATTGACAGGTGGGCGACACCCAGAAAAGTAAGGAGTAAAATTGCTGTTTTCATGATTCGGTTTCCGTTTTGGTGGTTTTTCATTTCGGTTTGCCATAAAAAAGCGTTTTGCCGATCGCCAGCAAGAACCTCTTTCTATCGGAAAATATCACGTACAAAAACTGTTTTGGTTCGTTAAAACCGAAGCGTTCGCAACGGTTTATCTACCAATAGAAATACATCCGGACAGTAATACCCAACCGACAGTACTTAAAGTTAGTATTTTTTTTCGGATGCCCGACAGGGGTAATCCAAAGCAGGGAATATTTCGTCGAAAGAAAACAGCAGCGCCAAATGGAAGGGTTTTTGGTCGGACTGGTTTTTGGCGTTCTTGCGTTTTCAATCGATTATCCACCGGTTGATTGTTCTCAATTCATTGTATCTGGATCCAAATCGTTATTTTTGCTTCACTTTCGCTCAGAGCAGCTATTGACCTGGTATCGGCAGCATCCAAAAATGACTGCCTCAGATCAGGTGTAATGGAAATGAACGTGAGTATTTCCAGGAAAACGAACATCAAACAAACCAACGAAATCCTGCGTGTCGAATGCTCCCTTACGTTTGATTTTTGTATGCGCTGGTTTGATTTGTACTAAAAAATTGCTTGATCCATGGGTAAAGAAACATTTAAATACATAGCGAATTATTGCGAGGAAAATATCTGGCAGCTGTGCAGACATCCGGTGTTGGCAGAAACGGACAAGCGGGTAGTGATCGTTTCCAACCAAGCCGGAAACTGCTCCTTTTGGCAGCAGCAATCCATGCCTGACTCTGGTCCTGTTTGCTGGGATTACCACGTGGTGCTTTTGGCTTTTGTCAGCGGGGAATGGTGTGTCTATGATTTTGATTCCAAGCTCGAATTCCCGGTGGGTCTGGCGAGCTACCTGGAATGCACCTTCAGACCAACGCAAACCACAGCGGCGAATGCCCCATTTTTCAAAGTGTTTCCGGGAGATGAATTTACCCGGACTTTTTCTTCCGACAGAAGCCATATGAAAGATGCCGTGGGAAACTGGATTTTTCAGCCCCCCGCATGGGATGCGATTGAAAGCGATCAGTCCCCAGGCTTGCACCTGAACGAAATTCGCGATTTCAGCCCAAAGAGTCCCCATCGGGTACTCAGTTTAGACGAATTAAAAGCCGCATTTGTGCAGGCTTAATTTCGCAAGGGCCGGCTCAAGTCGGGTTTCAGTAGCCTGTCTGCCTCCCCAAAATCTATGTAGGAACCCAAATCCTGGAGGGACAAGACATGGTATCCTTCCTGGCTTAGGTAATCCAGGTACTTCCTAAAAAGCGCTGGTGACGTACTCACCCAGGGATGTTCCAGGTCAGGCACCCCATGGATGGTCAGAATAACCACTTTCCCATCCCTGGCTTTTTCCAGCGCATCGAAAATCTCTTGTTCGTTTGTATCGTCCGTTGCCCAGCTGGGTAGGAGGTACGGGTGATCGGAAAGGGGGTCGTAGACGCGGCCACCTCCGGCTCGCGCAATTCGATACTGTTTTTCCTGCAGGACCTCCAATACCGACTCGCTCATGCTGTAACCCGGATAGGCAAAACTACTGGGTTGTTGGATCCCGAGGGAATCCGCTTTTCGTTCGATATAATCGATTTCTTCCCGTATTTCCGCTTTCGAAAGCTTTCCGACCGGGGCGTGACTATGGGTGTGGTTGGCTACTTCAAAGCCCATCCGATCCAATTCCTGCATTTGGCGCCAGTTCATGTACTTGCTGCTATCCGCGTGATTGGGCGGAAATTCGCAGACGAAAAAGGTAGCGCCAAAGCCTTTTTCCTTCAATAAAGGAGCCACTTCGGAATAGTGGCTGGCCGGGGCATCGTCGAATGTCAGCACCACGATCTTGTCCGGTAGCGGTTTTCGAAGTACCTGGGAAGACAGTTCTCCATACGCGAGCATCAGGCAGGCCGCCAGGAAAAACCGACGAACCAAGCCGGTGCTACTGCCGTCTGCCTGTTGACCGATCCTACCCGTCGCCTCGTTTGGGCTGACGTTTGCACGGTTACCGTGCATAGAGCTTCACGTTTTTCATGGCCCAAACCTGATTGCGGGGCTCTTTTACCAGCAAGCGTAGCTGGTTGACGGGCCTTGACTCTTCCCACCGAAGGCTGTTGCTACCTGCTTCTCCGGTACCCCGAGCCACTTCGGTCCAATCCGTTCCGTTCGTCGAGACTTCCACCGAATAGCTGCCTGGATACTGTTCCTTCCCCGCATCAAACTGGATCTCTGTCAGTTTTTGCGGTTGGGGTAGTACCAGTTGAAACCACATGCCTTCCTTTTGCTCCTCTTCGGTTTTCCAGCCCTTGAAGCCAAAGGCATAGCTGGGATCACGGGTGGAACCCACACCCTGCAAGGCCGTACTGCTTGCAGAAACCTCCCAGTTGTCCTTAGGAAACAGTTGCTTGGGTATTTCCGCCACCAGGGCATCGTAGGAGTAATTGCCATCCCGATCCCCGGTAGCTGCCCGAATTTGCGCGACGTATTCCGGGCTAACAAAGCTGGCCTGGTTTCCAAAGTCGTTGCGTATGTAGGACAGTACCGAGGCAATCCACTCGTCGGTATTTTCTCCCATGGCAATCATCACGCCTTCGTATTCTTTGCCCTCAATGGCTCCGGTAAGGCCATGAAGCAGTGTCTTAACGGCGTATTCCGGGTGTCCCTGTACGCGTGGAGATCCGGAAAAGCCAGGAGCAATCAATTCGCCTCCGTCTGCTCCGGTGGGCGTTCCCAGGCCTTTTACCCCGTGGCAGGTGGCGCAGTAGCTATCAAAAATGGATTTTCCCTGATCAAAAAGGGCTCCTTCCACTGCCGTGTATTTGGTGGCGGCCCGTTCCCGTTCTTCTGCCCGCCTTTCCAGTACCTGTTGGGCTACGGTTTGGATACCTTTCGCCGGGTTGGTATTCACCGCGTTTTGCATCAACTCTTCTACTCCTTCAAGATCCAGAATATGGGCACTTAGCAGCGCCTGTACGGCCACCTGAGGATCCGGATCGGAAATGCCTTTCTTGTAATCCGCCTCCAAACTTTTATCGCCGTACTTGTACAGGGTTTCTCCGGCGCGCATGCCATGAATCCGGAATGTGGGATTCGAATCGGCCATCCAAGCGCGTACGAGGCCGGCTTTTAGTGCGCCCAGGCCTTCCAGGGTCCAGAAGGCATGCAGGCGCGCCAACTCGCTTTCGTGGTTTTGGGCCATTTCGGCTAATTTCGGAACGACCGAACGATCCTGACGCAAAATCAACAATTGCTGGGCTTTATCGCGCCACCAGCCATTGGGATGGGACAGGTGCTGCAAGAGCTCTTCGGTAGATTCTTCAAACATGCGGGGTTTTTCCGTACTGCGGGGGTGCTCCTCGTGGCTCAGTCGCCAAATACGGCCATTTCCGACGACATCGTCCATTTGGTATTGTTGGATTTTTGTTCGCAGGTAACTGCCTTTCTGGGTCCAGTTGCCTTCCTGGATGATGCCCCGGTACATGTCCACGATGTATAGCGTTCCGTCCGGGGCGGTAGCCATGTCGACGGGGCGAAACAGCGGATCGGTGGATTGGATGAATTCGGTTTCTTGATCCCGGTACGCATTTTGAATATACGTCAACCCTTCGGTCTTATCGGAACGCACCTGACGGACGATTCTTCCCACCGGTTCTCCGTAGAAATACTGGTTAACCAGTTCTTTGGGAAGCCGGTCACCCCGAAATACGTCATTTCCGGCTGCTCCGGTAACGTTATTCAAGGAACCATCCGGTTTGGTTTCCCGCATCCCGGGTTCAAAGTCGGCCAATTTTACCAGGCTGAAGGGTTCGCGAAATCCGTCTTGAAACTGTCCGGGAATCCTGAAATTCCCATATACGATTGGAAAATTGAAATTTTGGGGGACACCACCTGCGCCGTCCTGAAACCAAACCTGTCCGTAATTATCCTGGGTCACTCCCCATTGCCCGTAGGGATTTCCGGTGGGTTCCTGAATGACGCCCTCCGGCGTCCATCGGATACGGCGGGAATTGTAGGTACTGTACATCCAGTTATCCATGGTCCAGGTCAAAAAGCTGGTTTGGTGTTCTACGTTGCCGGAGCGCCCCAGCCCGGTTGCAAAAAGCTCTTTTTTGTCGGCCTTCCCGTCTCCATTGGTATCGGTAAACTTGTACACGTGATCCTCGTTGGATTCCATGGACAGGATGGTATTTGGTCCGAAGGGAACCACAAACCGGGGAAATACCAGGCTATCCAGAAACACGACACCTGTTTCATAAATGCCATCGTCATCGGTATCCTCCCAACGGGAAATACGGCCTGCCGGCATCAATTCTCCGGTAGCGTCAATATCCTGCATGTAGGTTCGAAGCTCCAACACATACATTCTCCCGTTGCCATCAAATTGAATGGCGGCAGGTTCCTGAATGTGGGGTTCGGCAAGAATGGGATCCATTCGGTATCCCGGTTGCAGCCGAAAGGTCTTCTGTTCTTCCAATGCCGATAGGGGGATTACCGGCGCCGTTGGCGTCAGGTCGATGCCTTTCCATCGGGCTGATTCCATATCCACTCCATCTGGTATTTCAATTTGGGGATAGGGAGCTTCTTTTCGTTGGGGATCCAAATGCTCTTCCGGTGAACGGTCAAAAACCGGTTTTTGCACTTGTTGCTGCTGGCAGGCAGCTGCCAGAAAGAGTAAGGGTAAATAAACTAAATACGTTCGAATCATGGATAAGGTACGGTATTACGTGTGATGGTAGGCGTTTTTGTAAACGCCAGACGCTTTTCCAGGAAAAGCACGTACCAAAGTAGGGTATTTTTACAAAAGTCCGGTAACCACAAAAATAAATTTTTCGGGTTTTTCTATCATCCTTGCAGATTATATACTACTTTGACTGGTTAACAAAAACGAATATGACGAAAAAATTGCTCCGAAGACGAATTCTGTTTCCGGTTTGTTTCCTGGTCCTGGCATCCGCCTGCGGAACCGATGCCGACTTTTACACACTGGAAGACTACGCCTCCGTTCCGAAAATCGATGTGCACGTACATCTGGAAACGGATCGCTATTTATTTGCCGAAAAAGCAGCGGAGGACGGGTTTCGGCTGATCAATGTGGCGTTGGAGTACACGGATGGCTGGAACGACGTGCGCCGGAAATTTACCTACGGCCAGTTGCAAGAAGCGGCCTACCCGGACAGACTGGCAAATGTAACGGCTTTTGCCGTTTCCGATTGGGACCGTGCGGATTGGGAGGAAAGGGTGATTGCCTGGCTGGACAGTTGTTTTGAGCAGGGAGCCTTGGGGGTAAAAGTCTGGAAAAACATCGGCATGGTCTCGCGGGACAGCGCTGGCAATTTGATTCAAATTGATGACCCCCGTTTTGATCCAATCTTTGATCACCTACGCAAGCGGGGAAAGACGCTGATGGGTCATTTGGCCGAGCCGAAAAACTGTTGGTTACCCCTGGAAGAAATGACGACAAATAATGACCGAAATTATTACGGAAGGCATCCGGAATACCACATGCACCTGCAGCCTGAAATGCCGAGTCACGAAGAACTCATTCAACGCCGGGACAACATGCTGGAGAAACACCCGGACCTGAAATTTGTCGGTGCCCACATGGGCAGCCTGGAGTACGACGTGGACCAACTGGCCCAAACGCTGGACCGCTTTCCCAACATGGCGGTAGATTTGGCGGCGCGGATGGGCCAGGTGTTTTACCAAACGGCTGCAGACCGGGAGAAGGTGCGGAATTTCTTTATTCAATACCAGGACCGTTTGTTGTACGCCACCGACCTGTCGGATAACGGTAGCCGTACGAAGGAGGCCTTGCATGCAGCCATGGATGCGGCCTGGAAGCGGGATTGGGAGTTTTTTGCAACCGATAACGCGATGGAAAGCGACCTGATCAACGAACCGTTTCAGGGATTACAGTTACCCAAAGCAGTGGTAGACAAGGTGTTTTATCAAAATGCTGTGGAGTGGTTTGGGATGGAAGAATAAGTAATTTTCACGTATAGCATTGGCTAAAATCATTCAGGTATTTTTTTTACGAAATAGCATAAATTAATAAAGCGTTAAAAAAATGAAAGCGATCGTACTCACATTATTGACAACAGTGATAGGAACTGTTGCATTGGCGCAGGGAATTCGAGGGGAGATTACCTCTCACCCCAAGAAAGCCATGGACATGGTTCTTATGCCGTTTGGGTTGGATCATTCGATTATAGCCGGGCAGGTGGATAAAAAAGGTGTTTTTTCCATTGAATTGGGGGGTAAAGACACCCAGAAAGTACCTCAAGACGTTAAATCCATGTTTATGAGTGAGTTGTTTTTTAACTATCACTTCAGGTGTGGCAATGGAGATGATTTTGGGGAATACCGGGATGTACCGGCAGCGCGGATAGATTACGTCAGGCTCCTCCAGAAAGGGCAGTGGGCCGGAACGGTATTTATGGTTTCCGATGAAAATCTCATTCCCTGGCTGGAAGATGAAGCCTATCAACCGGCGGTTAAGGGAACGTTTTGGGAAGTACTCTACCTGGAGGATGAACTGACTGTTTCGGCCAGCTGTACTTCCTCCAAATTTGTTGACGCCGATACAAATGTGGATGTTACCTATGCGTATGAATTGGCATTAAAACCGGGGTTTAACTGGGTGGAATACCAGATTGAGGAGGTTTATCAAACAGAAGATGACCAAATGGCCGCTTTTCCTTCAAAGGTAAAAATAACCAACCTGTCGGATCCTTCCAAAATAAAATGGATAGGAAAATATTATTAATAAGGTAAATCCCCGAGTGGTTTTAGCCAATTATGCCCGAAATCGTCATTAATGCCCGAAAAGCTGCTATCGGTCCCGGACTGATGGTGAACCGAATTTTACCCTTTCGCATGCGCCGCATGGTGGGACCCTTTATTTTTATGGACCATGCCGGCCCGGTCCGGCTCAGTACCGAAAAGGGTCCGGCCATGGACGTGCTTCCTCATCCGCATATTGGCTTATCCACGGTCAGCTACTTATTTAAAGGAAACGTGACGCACCGGGACAGCCTCGGCGTAAAGCAAGTCATCGAACCGGGGGAAGTCAACTGGATGACCGCTGGAAAGGGGATCGCTCATAGCGAGCGTTTTGAGGATCCGGCGGTATTGGCCGGCGGACAACTCGAAATGATTCAAACCTGGGTGGCCTTGCCCGAAAAAGACGAGGAATCAGACCCTACTTTTTTCAATTACCAAAAAGATCGCCTGCCTGTATTCGAAGAAAAAGGCCTATGGATGCGGCAGATAGCAGGGGAGGCCTATGGTCTGAAAAGCAATGTGCCCACCCACTCTCCCTTGTTCTATTTACATGTGGAACTTCAAAGGGGATACCGGTTGAATGTGCCGGATGGATACGAAGAACGCGGCCTGTATATCGCCAAGGGCAGCCTGGAATTGGGTAGTCAGGTGTATAAAGCGGGGCAGTTGCTGGTCTTTGGGAAATTCGAACAGGCAAGCGTGAGGGCTCTGGAGAATTGCACCATCATGTTACTTGGTGGGGAACCAGTGGGCCAGCGATTTATCTGGTGGAATTTTGTGAGCAGCCGAAAAGAGCGCATCGAGCAGGCCAAAGATGACTGGAAGCAGGGGAGAATCGTTTTGCCTCCGGACGACAAGGAAGCGTTTATTCCGCTACCGGAGGACAAATTCCGCCGAAAGGATCCCCCACCGGAGGCGCTTTCTTAGTGCCGAAGTAAATCGCATGCATCGTTTACCCGTATTGGGCATCATTTCTGATAAATGAACCGACCTAACCAGCGAAGGAGAACAAGTAGTAGATTAAAAAGGGGCATGATTTCCCCACCCATCCCGCCATTTTTGGCTGTCCGAAGAATGATTGGATTGGGCAAATGGCTACTGATTGCCTGCCAACAATCCTTAAAGCGTCTTGCTAATCCTCCATCAATTCCACCATGCGCAACACCAGGTTCGCCGAATTTGCTGCAGCAGGTCCCACAAACTCGCTGAAGTTGACATGCGCATCGGTGTTTGCATTATCGCTGCAGCTACGTATGACCACAAAAGGCAGTCCGAGTACCCGGCAGATATGGGCCACGGCAGCTCCTTCCATTTCGGTGGCCAGGCTGTTGAATTTCGTGTACAGCCAGTTTGCTTTTACCGGATCGCTGACAAATAGGTCGGAGGTACTGATGACTCCCTGAAAAACGCGCGGTTGCCTTCGGGAGATCGATTGGTAGTCGGCCAATTTCGACGCCTCCAGGCTGAGCTGAACGAGTGAAGAATCCGCAGCTAGCAACAGTTCCGGATGGGGTTCACCCGACAAATCCCGAAAATTCCAGGGCGTAAACCCCTCCGCATCTAACAGGCCAAAGTCCACCTGTACCAGCGCAGTTCCGATGACGATGTCTCCTGGCAACGCCTCCGGATGCAGGCCTCCGGCCACACCGGTAAAAATCAACCCATCCAGTTTAAAGTTTTGCGTGAGAACGGCCGTACTGTAAGCAACATTTACTTTGCCGATCCCGGCCTTTACGATGACTACTTTTTTTCCATTGAGCTTGCCCGTATAAAAATCGATTCCCCCACGAGTAGTCACCTTAGGTTTGTTCAGGGCTTCCAGGAGAATGGAAATCTCCGGATCCATTGCCCCCATAATGGCCAGTCGCTGGGCAGTTGCCGGAACCCACAGAAGAAAGAACAGAAATCCGATAGAAAGCTTTTTCAAATCCATAGAAAGAAGAGGGAACATGCCGTGATAATGGCTAGAATTGGACGAATCTCTCGCCGCTTGCCGCTTAGCACCTTTACCAGGGTCCAACTAATAAAGCCAAAAGAGATTCCGGTGGAAAGGCTATAGGTAAACGGGATCAATACCAGGGTAAGAAAGCAAGGAATGGCTTCATCGGCCTTGCGCCAGCGGATTTGCACGAGGGGAATCATCATAAACGACCCCACCAGCACCAGGGCAACGGAACTTGCCATGGGTGGGATGACCGACAGGAGCGGCGAGAAAAACATAAACGGGAGAAATAATAGACCGGCAGTAATGGCCGTGATGCCAGTCCGGCCCCCGGCCTCGATTCCCACAGCCGATTCGATAAAAGCAGTACCCGAACTACTGCCGACCAATCCAGCAAACAGCGTTGCACAGGCATCGGTAAGCAGGGATTTGCGCATGTTTTGAGGCGTGCCATCCGGGTCTTTCAGGCCGGAAGCTTCGGCTAGCCCCACAAAGGTAGAGATGCCGTCAAAAAGAATGGTAAACGTAAAGACGAAAATGACTGGGATATAGGCATATTGCAGGGAACCGAGAATGGCAGCTTCTCCAAGTAGACTGAAATCCGCCATGGAAAACAGCCCGGTATAGTTGACCAGGGTAGGGGAGCCAAAATTGATCAGCGAGGCATCCCCCCACCAACGGCCCACCGGCCAGGCCAGCACCGTGGTGAAAAGAATTCCGATAACAATCGCCCCGGTTACCTTCCTGGCGATCAATCCTCCGGTGAGCAGCAACCCGGCCACAAAGGTCAGGGTCACGGGATCCCTGAAATCGGTCATTGCTACCAAAGTGGCAGGACTGGAAACAATAAAATGGGCATTCTGAAACCCAATAAAGCAAATAAACAAGCCTATTCCGGCAGATACGGCGTGCCTCAACGCTTCCGGTATGGATTGAATGATCTTTTCCCGGGTTTTGAAAAAAGAAAGAAGCAGGAAGATAACGCCCGACCAGAAAACCGTACCCAGGGCTTCCTGATAGGTCAATCCGTATTGGATGACCGCCGAATAGGTAAAAAAGGCGTTGATACCCATTCCCGGGGCGACCACAATGGGGTTTTTGGCATAGAGCCCCATCATCAGGCTGCCAAAACCGGCAACCAGCACCGTGGCCGTCACTACTGCCCCAAAGGGCATTCCCGCATCCGATAGGATCGCAGGATTGACAATGACAATGTAAAATGCGGCCAGAAAGGTACTCAAGCCAGCCAGTAGTTCCGTGCGGAGGTTTGCGGTGTTGGTGGTCATGGATCAAAATAAAACACCGACAAGATACCCATCGCTTGCCAATAATCAAATCCAACTGCGCGATCGTAGGCAAAGAATCGGTCATGGAAAATGGGTTTGGCTGAGGTCCTTCGTTTGGATAGCTTTTTTTCTAACAGTTTCTTTTGCTGATCGCAAAAAATTTACTATTAAACGAATAGATTAAGGAATAATTTACTAAATTGACTAGATAAATAGTATCTTATGCGCGTACTGATACTTGTAGCAGCCATGGTTGCAGGCCTGGTAGCCTGCAATAACCACCGAGGAAGGGAAAGTCCTTATTCGGCTACCCTTACTTTTTCCCTGGATACGGTCTATGTGGATCCAGGCGATGAAATTCTCTTTCTACGGGACAATCTGTTCGTTTCGGACCTTTCTCCGGACAAACGTTACCTAATTAATTTCAATCGATCGGAGCTCGTAGCCGAACGCATCGACCTGGACGCGCTGAAATTGGAAAAAAAGATCCAATTTGAGAAGGAAGGTCCGGAGCGCATGCCGGTTTATTTTTCCGGTTTTCGCATCAACTCCGAAGAGCAATTTCTGGTATGGTCCAATCAATCGTACGGCATTTACGACCAAAACGCCAAAAAAGTAAAAGACCTGGAATTGGAAAAAATTGCGGCAGATCTGCTGGGCGGCGGGGAAACCCTCCCCATGGGATTGTTCGAGGATCCGGATCAGCCCGGCCGCCTATTGGCAGTGATCATGCAGTGGAAGGAGGAGGATTATTTTGTATTGGATGTTGATTTGTCCACCCGCAGTTTTCAAAAAATAGCCTTGCCCGAATTGGCCCCGCTCAAAGACTACAGCATGGAAATCCTATATGACGGTCAGTTTATGGGGAGTTTTGGCGTAGGCGTATACCCAGTCGCTGGCAAGGACAAAATCATCCTAGCAAATAATTCCATCAATGAATCACTGGTTTTTGATACAAACACTGGTGGCATAAGGGTAGTCCGTTGGAATACGCCGCTTTTAGGTGAGCGCCGGGGCTACCTGCCGCCAGCGCAAGTGGAAGAAACTTCGGGAGCGAAAGAAGAAATCATAAAAAGATCCCGGGAGGATATTTTCTACGGCAGGTTGATATGGGACGATTCTCACGAACGGTTCTTTCGGTTTTCCATTAAGGAGCAATTCGGGCAGGAAAAAAACGAGTACGGTCAGTACACGCCTATGGGAGCAGAGGTGTGCCTCAGTATTTTTGACGAAAACCTGGACCTACTGGCAGAATCACTTGTGCCGGAACTAAAAGCGCCTCCAAAAAAACACTTTGTAAAGGACGGAAAGATTTGGATTTTTGAGAATATAGCGGACGAAATGGCATTTATTCGGTTAAACGTAGAGTAATTGGTTTCCTTTGCTGGGCTTTATTTTTCTCAAACTATTTTTTAAAATGCTTTTTAAATTATAATAAATGTATTTTTTTGCATAAAAATTGTTTTTTAAACTATTAAAAGAACAGCTATGAAAAGAAAATCCCCATGGATCAATGGGATCTGGTGCTCGTGTAGGAGATGGGAAAAAACCATGACACACAACGGTCGAATCCCCTGTTTTTAAGCAATTATTTTACTTCCATTCTTTATCAAATTTTAGTGCTAAATCTTTAAACTATGAAAAAGACAACACTTTTCCTTTGTCTAATGATGGCTCATTTACTTTTAGTTGGCCAACAACTTCCGGATAACACACAGGTTAAATGGGGGAATGAAATGAAGTTTACCAAGAAAATGACCTTATCCGAGGTCGCCGCTTCTGACGAAACCGGCTATTACCTGATCAAACGAAAATACGTTCAGGAGATCCGGGAATCGCAAAAGCTTCCGCACGTGGAAAAATACGATCAAAACCTGCAGTTCGTCAAAAGTGTGGACTTATCCAAATTGGATTTACCTGGCAAGCCCAGGTTTGAGCAGCTGCTTCACTGGAACCAACAGCTTTGGCTTTTTTATTCAACGGATCCCGGAAAAGGAGCGCAGGAAGGGCTGTACAGGGTAGCCCTGGATCCCGGCAGCCTTCGCCCAATTGGCAAAAGTTCGTTTGTTTTGGAGACGGGTGCCACCGGGGTAAAACCAGGAATCGGAGGGTTGGGAATCAGCTTAAAGGCCACTAAACCCCTCTTTCACTTCGACCTGGTACCCGAGCAGAATCGACTCCTGATCGTTCTCGACAATGGAACCCTGCAAAAAAATGAAAAACAGGTTCGTTTTTTGGTTTTGGATCAGGAGTTTAGCCCCGTTTGGAAGCGGGAGGAAACGCTACATGCCAGTTCCGATGAATTGGAAATCGTCAATACGCGTATTGACAGTAATGGAAATGCGCATCTGCTGAGTAAAAGCATGCCAGCCAGTAGTGGAATTGCTGCCATGTTTAAGCGGGAAAAGTATTTTTTCACCCTGGTAAGCATTACCGACAATGGAAAGCAGGCACTACACAAACAAATCGACTTGCGGGAAAACCAGGTCAATGCGGCTGCCATTCAGGTAAATCCCGACGGGCACCTGTACTTTGGTGGTTTTTATACGCATGAGGCCACCGCTACCAAGGGAAGCGGGGGCACGTACTTTTTGAAAATGGATGGTACTACCCAGACTGTCCTGGAACAACACATCGAACCCTTTGATGCGGCTTTTCTTACCCGTGGTCTTTCCGAAGGCAAGGCGAAACGAAAGTCCAGGAAAATGGATAGCGGCAAAAGCTCGGAGGATGTCTATTTCTCGTTGGACGATATCCTCATAAAAAGGGATGGGTCGGTGATTTTTTTGGGAGAGGACAGGCGAGAAACCAGGACAAGCACCACCAGTACTTCGCCGAATACGGGTGTTCAATCTACTGGGGTTAGGTTTCATTATACCTATGGTAGTATTGTAGTGGCTGAATTTGATCCCAATGGGGAAAGGAAGTGGGCACAAAAGCTTGTGAAAAATCAGCAATCTACGGATGATTTTGCCTTCTATTTTTCCTACTCCGTGTCGATGGTAAACGATAACCTGTATTTCGTTTTTAACGACAACGTGAATAATCTTGGCTACAGCGGACAGGGAAAAGTGGAGCGATTTTCGCCAAAAAGCTACAAAGAACACATGATGACCTTTGCAAAGCTGCACGGACAGGGAACCATCATCCGCAGCTCGCTTTCCATGAATAGGAACCGAAACCTCATGACCATCACCCCGGTAAACACGCAGACCGATGAGCACGAAATGGTGATATACGGGCAACATAAGAAGACTTACCGCCTCGCAAGGCTCGAATTTCCGCCCCAATATGTTGGCAGCAGCGTAGGAACGCACGTGGAATAAAGTGCACGATTTGCAAAGCAGTGAATAGAGAAAGGAACCGGGATCGGTTCCTTTCTCTATTCACTCCGAATCAAGATGAATTTAAGTGATCCAAATGCTTCCTTGTTTGTGGGCAATCGACCTTTTTACGCTGGTTTTTACGATCCAACGAAACAGATACAATCGTTTTTAAAAACGACTAATTTTCCCCGTATGCACTTGAAATCATGGCTGCCAATTTCCATTGTCCTTTTACCTTTCGGAGATTCCGGACCTCATAGGTTTTGCTTTCCCGATCGTCAAATTTCATCGTCTGCACGTAAACGACAAAGGCCTGATTTCCGGACACGGAAATGTCAAAATCCGAGGTTTCCAAGGTTGCCGGGATAGGCGTGGAATTGGCTTCCATGTCGGTTTTCATGTTATCACTCACATACTCCCAGCTACTGGACCGCAGGCCCATGTTGGTTACCAGAAAGGATATTTCCTCACTACCGTCCCAATGGGAGGCCCAGGCTGCGTAGTCACGGTTCATGTAGGCGGTGGTTTCAGCGGCGATTGCTTTCTTGATGGCAGCTTCCTCCCGTGCCTGGCCATAAAGAGTAAGAGCAAATAAAAGCAGAATAAGCGTAAATGAAATTTTCATCGGTATGTAGTTTTGATGGTTGAAATTGGATTTCGGTGTCTTTGATCAATGCTGCATGCAACGCTCCTTCACCTGAGTACTTCCTACCGGTAAAAGGCCGCGCCACTACTTCGATAAACCCCGGTGGAGATGCCGTACTCAGGCTGAAACTATCTCAGCCATTTGTACTGTGGATATCCACTTTTTTAAAATTGTATTGTATAAATATAGAATTTCTTCCAAATGAATGGTGAAAAAATGGCCGAATAGCCGGAAAAAATTTCCCAATGGTAGCGATTTCTTTCCAAGTGAATTCGTATCGCTCCTTTGGGGGGTTCTAAAAACAAGCAGCAGGCGTTTTGGGTAGAAAAGTTACTCCTCCATCTTTTCCAGGTTATCGATTTTTTCATAAAAGTTATGGATCAGCAGAATCAAGACCCCAAAGGAAATGGCTGCGACAACCAATATATTGTTTAAAATGCCTTCTGTGGAAAAGGAAAGCTTGATGAGAATGGTGGAAATAACAAAACCGGAATTTCGGATTACAGACCGGAAGCTCGAAGTATGGGTGTAGGAGATCAGGAGCAGTAACACGTCGCTTAAAATCAAAATGGTGAAGAACTCGTCAAAAAAGATATTGTTAATATCCTTGATGGACTCTACCTTAAGGGAAACATCAAAGAAGAGTTGGCTAAAGTAGTCGCCAAAACTGTATATTGCCAGAAAAAACAAGACTACGATTAAACCAATGGCTAGCTTCTTTTTGGTTTCGATGAATCGCTGCGTTTGTTCCTGTTGTGGCAATTTCCCCTGTTTTACGGCATTCCGCTTGCCATTTAAGTAGTAGAAAACGAAAATCAGGGTGAAGATGATCAGAGTAGCCCCAATATCGTAGGTAAATTGCAGGTCGTCTTTGCTGCTAAACCAGCTATTTTCCAGATCGAGCTGCGCGAGATCTTTGAACAGGCGGCGAATCAAGACGAGCAAAATGATTTCGTATTGTTTTCCGATGTAGTAGGTAATGGATTTTGGCAAAAAATACACCAATAAATAGACCTCGTAGACAAGAATGAACGAGAAGGGTGTGTAAATCGATGCGATGGGGTTGTCGAGTAAACCCGGTACATCCTCCGTTTTAATAATCCCAAGAGTGGATAGAATTATTAACGACAAGTGAACAATAAAGCCTGCCACGGCGATGCCAATAATGGCGTTTTCACTCCTTTCTTTCGTTTTCTCCGACAGTAGGGCACGGTAGGCATTGTTCCAGAAAATGGTTGTTTTTCCCGACATTCCATGTGTTTAGACAGTAAACTCGCTGGAAACCATAACGTTTAAAATTGGCTAAAAAACAAAAAAAGGTCTCTCCCCGGAAGGAAGAGACCACAGCTTATTTCGTGAACTCCGACGAGCAGTTATTTCGTATACAGTGCTTCCGCATTTACCTGTCCATCGGTAGGCAGGTACCAGTCGGAATAGTTTTGTCCACCGGATTTTGCCCAATCAGCAAACCGGCGATAGGCTTTGGTAAAATCCACTTTTTCCTGGGTGTAGGCAATGCTAGTTGGGACGTGTAAGGCCCAATTGAACCCTTTTTTGCTGACAAAATAGCGGCCTTCGTCGACTGAACTATTATCGTCTCCGGTACCCAGCCAATCTTTATTCATCAGATCTGTAGGTTGCTTGTTCATCAGGTGAACTTCCCTGTCCCTATCCTGGTCGATAATTAGGAAGGGGTTGTAGGGAGCAGCACCCAAATCCCCTTTGCGTACCGATTCTTTGAATACGATTTTTACCCGAATGGAATCTTCTGCATGGTGTGGGTTTTCCAGCGAAACATTTGCCATAAACGGCAGTACTTGATTCACATTGTCGGTTAGGATCACCGTTGCCAGGTCCTGACCCTGTTCCACGCCAGAGGACAAATTTTTGATTCCTCCCGTTGTCAATCTGTGTCCGTCTACCGACAGTACCTGATCGGACGAGACCGGTAGTTGAATGCCAAACCCGTTTTGAAATCCAGCACCGGTAGCTCGGATTACTGTAGTGAATTGGATTTCTTTGATGCGGTTTTTGGCATCCGAAACCTCGTTGACGGTGTAGTCTACGACCAGGTCATTCATGTCGTAGTCACCAAAACCAGGCCATAAATCTTCGAATAAAAGCGTCCCATAGGCGTCTTTTCCGGGAGAATAGTTATTGAATGCTCTTTCGGGATCCTCTGGGTATTCGTCTTGTTCGTCGCCGACGCCATCGCCATCGTTATCCTTTTCCTGCGTTTCTACAGGTGCATAGTCCGATACG
Source organism: Cyclobacterium xiamenense (assembly GCF_009467825.1). Lineage (GTDB taxonomy): Bacteria > Bacteroidota > Bacteroidia > Cytophagales > Cyclobacteriaceae > Cyclobacterium > Cyclobacterium xiamenense. The sequence goes on from NZ_WIOK01000016.1 coordinate 101,428, forward strand.
TCCACGCTGGTAAGGGGATTCCAGGAAGCATAAAATACCACATCGTTGAAGTCGTGATCGCATCCTTTCAAATCTCGTCGGATATCTTCCCATCCCATCAATAAGACTTGTTGGGAGGCATCGTGCAGAAACACCATTTGTTCCCGGTTTGCTTCTTCGCTGTTTTCGGTATTCAGGTTTTTATCCGCGTAAAAAATACCGTTGCCGTTAGAAAGTCCATTTCGTTGCCAACCGTTTGAGATCAAAAACCAACCGATGTAGGTACCTTTACCAAAGGCTCCGTCGAGCGGTCCCCGCAACTTTACTTTGTCTCCAGATTTTATGACACCTGCCTGTACATTTGGAAAAATAATCGTTTGGTTTTTGATTTCGGAAGCAGTTTTCGGCGCTTCTCCTTCTTTGTACCAATAGTATCCAATCGCATTTCGAAAACCGCCGCCCACATGTACGTACGTCACCCATACTTCGGCATCTTCGTTCACGTACAACTCTTTCTTGAATTTATTGTCCAACAACTTGGAATTGTGATCCCGGACATCTTTTTGTTCGGGTAAACTTGCGTTGATGTTTTTCAACAATTCAACGGGTATCCGGTCCGGTTCCAGCAAATAGTCGGGTGTTCCTTTATCATCCCAGGAACCCAGGGTCATGAATTCTTCGTTTACGGTAGCCACGCGTCCGTTGGCAGCGGTTTCATTGGTTACGAACGAATCGTAATACGCGTCGGGAAGAAGCCCTGGATTGGCAGCATCAAAGCTGTAGTTTAGCTGTGTTCCTGTCACGGGTACAATAGCCACCGGCGATACGCCGACAAAAGCAGAAGTTACCCATACTTCCTCCAGATAGGTAGGTAGATCGATTGTGCTCCTGGCAGTACCGGTCTCATCCAAGCGCACCGTTTGCAGGAGCTTCCCGTCTTGGTTAGGGTTTTCGTCGTAAATCCGATACACCACGTTTGGAATTGGACTATTGTCCCCGGCAACCGCGGAAAAGTTCAATTCCACCGATTGCGTTGTGCTAAAATCAAATCCGGCCGGAATTGTTAAACCTTCGATGCCTTCTTGATTTACTGGATTCGGCATTTCGTTTTCGGGATCACAGGCGCCCAGTGCGGCCAGGGTCCCGAGGAGTAGTAATAAGCTGTTCTTTTTCATTTGTATACTGTTTAAAAAGGTTCTTCAAATTTTATAGGTCAAAGATACCCGTCAGGACATTTCACTTGTGAAATAATCGTTAAAAATGGTTTCTCCAGGGTTTAAACCGCTATTTGTGGGGGTAAACCGTTTTGCAATTTCTCTTTTTTTTGAAACCAGACCCGGATCTCTGCATGAGCTGTGCCTTGTTTTGGCGTACGAAGTGAATGTATTTGCCGTCAATCAATGGACCATGGGCTGGGTTTGTACTTCTTCGGTCTCCGTATCGTAAACGAGAATTCCTTCTTCTTCTTCCGGCAATTGTCCGGCAAGCTTCCCTGTTTTAGTCCAGACAGCGCTCGCACCGGCACTTTCAAAGCCGCTACAGCTGCCCACACTATTGGCCATCAGTACTGCCATGGAATAGGTTCGGGCAACCCAGGAATAGTGATTCGCCGCAGTTGCTACGACCGCTTCCTTTTTGGCAACACTTGCCAGGTACAAGTCGGCACCCTGCGTAAATGCCTGCTTTGCATGGCTGGGAAGGAGACTTTCGTAACAGATAGCCGGACAAATACGTAGACCCCCTGCACGTAAAAAAACCTGTTTGGTACCCGGTTCGAAATAGGGGAATTCATCCGGGTGTAGTACCTGCTTGGAATAACAGCGTCGAGGTGCCTGAGGCTGGTAAAAAAAGGTACTGATGCCTACACCGGTAGCTGTTTTCTCCGGAACGCCAATACCAATGACAAGTTGTTGCCGGTTACTGAGTTCTTGGAATCGGTCCAACCGTTTATCGTCTCTTTCCATGGCAAGTTTTTTTGCCTGTTTTGGGTCATAGCCCATCAACGATAACTCCGGAAATACCAGTAAGTCGGCATTCAATTTACAAGCCGTGTAAATAAACCGCTCGTGGTGCACCAGCGAGACGGGAAAATTACCAGCAATGGTTTTGATTTGAGCTATGGCTATCTTCATCTTCGAAAAAAATCCCTAACGTACACAATCCGAGTCCCTTTTGATAAAATAGTGGAGTCTCCAATAAAAAAGTAGACCCGATGCGAAAGTAGCAAAAATGTTGTAAAATAAAAAATATTTGCCCGACTGAAAAATACCCCCCTCCGCATGGGTCCGGAAGGGGGCGGGGTGAAAAAATATAATTCCGGAAAACAATTAAAACAATCGGGATACCCCCATGCCGATCCTGTCGACACAAGGTTGATTACCTAGGTTAACTTCGACTCATACCTAAATTGACGTTTTCAAATATAGTAAAGTCTTGTGAAGTATGCACCGTATCACAGGCATCTCGGTAAGTAAAACGTACCAGTTCTCAGCTTAATTTCCGACCCGCAACGAATCAAACGAAAGGGGTGAAATCTTGCGGGATTAATCTCGTGCTGAAAGATAGCAATTGAGGCGTATCGCCGGGCGATAGAAAACCTCAAATCTGCTCTCAGGAGCAGACTTGAGGTCGTACCGAAAAATCAAAAATCAAGGGATCCGTTCGGCTGAAGCAAAAACCGAAAGGTGTAGTAAGGACTGGGTGTGGTCCGGGGATCCACTTCCGCCAGTGGGGGATTGTCCTGGTAGTAGGAAAGAATTTCCACCTTGGCGTAGTTGCCTTTGTTCGTGCGGACCAGCACTATCCGGCCTGGAATAGGACTGATAATGTGGCTGCTGGGGTTGTAATTGTACCAACCATTACCGGATCCAGTGGGTATGGCCATGCCGTCTTCCCCATCACGCTTAAAATCTGCAGCCGATGGGACACTGGTAATTTCGTCAAAGGTGCCCGTAACTACCGATGCCTGTGCCGTACCGGGTCCACTGCTACCGCTGTTCACGATAATGGTCGTTCCTTTGAATCCAATGTCCCAGTCGCCTTGTTCGCTATCCACGACCCGGTTGTCTTCCAGACTGAAGTAGCGAAACGGGCGTACTTCTGTAATGACCCCGGTACTTCGGTCCATCAGGTCACCCGGAGCATGGAGGTTTTCGACCATTACCGCTTGAAGCGTAATTTCCGGCTCCTCTACTTCGGTTTCTCCACAACTCGTACTCAAAGCAAGCAAAAGGATGCCTGCATACAGTGTATTCCATTTGTTCATTGTAATAGGTATTTATTTTGTTTTTACTAGTTGATGAAAAGGTACTTTTGCTCCCACAAACAGCGTTCTCCCGGGATTGGTGGGATCGTATCGGTTGAGTTGATTCAATAGATTAAATCCTCCCGTCTCCAGCAATAGGCCATTGCGGAAGGCTTTGCTGAGGCTAAGGTTCCAACTCGTTAATGCCCGCGCGTATTCCGCAGGATCGTCGAGAATAAGGTTGCCATTCACATCGCCAAACCCAAACGCCCCCCGGTGAATGGCACGAAGGGCCAGGTTGATGCCGGAAAGGGGCTCCTGGTAGCTGATTTTCAGGTTACCGCTGTGGCGACTTCGGTTGAATAAGCCTCCGTAATCACTGCGACCCACCCGTCGGGTTCGGTTATCTGCGTCCCGACGAAATAACTCTCCGGAGTCGATTTGTTCCAAAACATCCAAATCGTTGGCATCCAAATACATATATCCTGCGGATACCTGTAGATTTTTTGTTAGGCGCCAAGTCCAATCCAGCTCGATTCCCCGCGTACGAACGCGAGAAACGTTGAAATAGGAGAAGGCATTTTGACCGGACGTCAGTCTGGCGAAAGGAGCCGTCTCAATCAGGTTGGAAATGTTGTTTTGGAAGAAATTTCCCTGAAAGAGCAGGTCGTTGGAAAGTTTCCAGCGAAAACCGGTGTTGATTGCCAGGGAGCTTTCTGCTTGCAACGCGCCAAATTGAGAGGGGTCCAGCAGTACCTGCTGTACCAGTCCTTGCGATTGAAGCCGTTCGATGCCTTCTTGCACCAGATTCGCCCCAAAAACGTAATATCCTGCGGAAGCGTTGTTGAAATTAAGCAATAGCTGCCGGAAATCGGGGGCTTTAAATCCAGCCCCAAGTGACGCTTGCCAGCTAAATTTTTCGCTGAATTTGTACATCCCCGAGATTTTCGGACTGATTCTTTCTCCGTATTGACTGTGCAAGTCACCTCGTACACCGGTAACAATGTTCCATCTGTCCGTTGGATCCCATTGATGCTGAAGAAACAAATAGCCGGCATCAAAGCGGTTTAGGTCCTCGTAGCGCGTTGCGTCAACCGTCTCTAGGAGCTGTCCCATCCCCAACGTTAGCAAGTGATTGTTTCCCAATTGACGGTCCAATTGAAACTCCGTACGGTGGTATCGCTGTTGAAAATCCTGTGCATCCACCACGAAACCGTCTTCTTGCATCTCCGTCAGCGAATGCGTTTCGAACAAGGACGTCATGCTCCGAAGCGTCAATTGCCAGTGCTCGTTGGGCCGGTAGATTACCGTGGGATTGAGGTTGACATCCCGTCGTTCGGAGCTCATGTCGGCCAGTCGACCCGCCCCGTTTTCAATGAGTTGCAGGACATTATCCGAATCTTCCCGATACATTCGGGAATAGAGTCTGAACTCCCATCTACCGGACTTCTTCCCTAGCTTAACCTGCCCGGTCGTGGCCTGAAAGGGTGCCTGTGTATTTCCCGGAACATCGGGGTTCAGGTCAAATCCATCCGTACGGAAACGGTTGAGGTAGGCCTGAACCGACCAGTCGTTTTGATTAAAGCTCGTCTCCGCACTCAGATCCATGGTGGAAAAAGAGCGGTACCTGGATTCCAGGGATGCAGCAAACCGCTCGCCGTTAGTTTTGGTAATGATATTGATCACGCCGGCCATGGCTTCGCTTCCATAGATGGCACTGGACGGGCCACGGAGAACCTCGATCCGCTCGATGTTTGTCACCGAAATTCGATCCAAATCAAAGGTTCCGGCGGTTCTACCGATCAGGGGTTCACCATCCAGAAGTATCAGGATGTATTCGGAAGATAGCCCCTGCATCTGTAGCCCGGCACCGTGGTCGCTGACTACCTGAAGGCCCGTTTGCTCCCGCAACACTTCCGATAGGCGCATGCCACCGGTTTCTTGAATTTGTTCCCGGGAAATGACCGTTACCGGCATGGGTAAATCTTCCACGCTGCGGTCGGTACGCGTGGCGGCGACGACGACTTCACCCATTTGCCCAATCTTTTCTGTCAAGCGCAAACTACTCAATTCGCTTATTTCCCTGACCCGAATCTGCCGTGCATCAAATCCCATCGCAAAGACCTCGATCAACTGGTCGGCTTCCAGGTTATCCGGCAGTTCAAAAGATCCCGTACTATCTACGGGAACGACCTTGTCCGGCCCGATTTTTACATAGGCATGCGGAATGGGATTACCTGCCTGATCGCGGATGCAAATCGGATCGGAAGCAAGGGTGAGGAACGGAAAGAGAAAGCAGCCCAAAAGCCAGCGGGTAAAGCTATTTTTATTAAGATTGATTCTACACATAGAGGCAAAATTTTTCCCGATGGCCGGCGGACCACCGGGAAAGTATTAAAGTTGGTCGATCAACTGTTTCCATTGTTCTTTCTGCGGAAGGCCTGGCTTCCGGAGCCCAAAAAACTGGGCAATCATCTCCCCGTCTGCATCAAATAGCTCCAGGGAAGATACCAACCCATCGTCGGTATTTTTATGCACCACCCAGGCCGAGTCGATGCAGGACTCGTCCAGGTGCATGTTGAAGTCCGGATCCATCACATTCAGCCAGTTTCCCATTTGCCGGATGGTACGTACTTTTCCCTGATGGATTTGAATGTTCCCTTTGTTTCCCACAAAGATCATGATGGGCAATTTTTCTGCGGAAGCCACGTCCAAAATTTTCCTAACCGATAGACGATCCACTGGGTAGGCCCATTTTTTACCGATCCATTTGATAGCGTCTAGCCGGTGGATATTGTATTTGCGGAGCATACCGAAGAAATCATGGGTATCTTTCATGTTTTCCCAGTCCCGCACAAAAGCTTCCTGATCCACGGAAGTAGCGTGGGTTTCTTTCTCGAAAGCCTGCACCTGAATCCCCTCTAGCGTCTCCTCGCTCCGGTAAGCGCGAATCAAATTATCGTAGGCATCCTGGTTACTTTTTTCCTGAAGGTATATTTTTAGCACAGCCTCGCCGGACTGGTCAAAAAACTGAAGGCTACGCATGACTCCCCTCGGCGTGTCGGTGGCCACGGCAAAGCCGTATTTCCACTTACCAAAAAACACCCGCTGCTCGATGGGTCCGATTACCGTAGCGATTTGATGGGGAGCGGTGCCGTGGATGGAGATTTTTTGAAAATTACCTTTGTGTTCCAGAACACAGCCGTCGTTTCTGGTCAAGGCCATCACTTTTCCCAACTCCCTGCAGGAAAGGAGGATATTCGCCCAATCGGCTTTCAATCGGATGGGGGCCGGGTTATTCGTAGTCAGCAATAGTTCAAGTTCGGACACCTGAAGGATGCGTGCGGCGTCTCGTATTCTCGTTTTCGGCTGCGTTGATCGTAGTTCCTCCCAGGCCTTTTTTAATGCAGTCCCGGCGGAATGTTTCAGAGTAGTTTCCATAATTAAGCGAGTTTATACGTATAATTCGTAGGGGAAGTAGCAGCTGATGGCAGGCTGCTGATATAAATCGGTGCGCCGGGGCCGTTCGTCTGAACAGACAAGGGGTAGTCAAACACTCCTTGCAGGTTTTCCGGAGTCATTACCTTTCGTACCGTACCCTGCTGTAGTACCCGGCCTTGTTTGAGGAGCAGGGCCTTATCGGCATAATTTGCCGCAAGGTTCAAATCGTGGAGTATGGCCAAAATGCCAATATTCCGCTCTTTGAGTTGCCCGATGATTTGCATGATGTGGTGCTGTTGGGCGATATCCATACTGGAAGTCGGTTCATCCAGAAGCAAGTACCGGGGAATGGCCTTGATTTCCCATATCTGTGCCAATACCCGTGCCAGCTGCACCCGCTGCTTTTCACCTCCGGATAAGTTGCCATACAACTGATCTTTCAGGTGCCAGGTTTGGGTAGCCGACATGACCTCTTTTTCGATGGTTTTTGGGTTATTGGGCCGGCTGTACATCAGGCCAAGCGATACGACTTCCTTAGCCTGAAAGGGAAAGGTAAGCGTACTGTGCTGTGGCATGACCGCCCGCAAGGAGGCCAGCTGCCTGGTTTTCATTCCTTTTATTGGCTGCCCATTGTAGGTAATCCGACCCTGATTGCAGGATAGTTCGCCGGATAGCAGCCGGAAAAGCGTCGATTTTCCTGCACCATTTGGGCCGAGAATGGCTGTCAGTTCTCCGGGAAGCACCTGAATGCTTGCCCGGTTCACGATGGGCCGGCTTCCGATATGGTACTGAATGTGTTGCGCGTCTAACATATCAACTGTTGAGTTTTTTTACATGTAGGATGAGCCAGATAAAGAACGGAGAGCCAAGGATTGCGGTAATGATCCCGATGGGCAATTCTGCGGGCATGACCACTGTCCGGGCAAGCAAATCCGCTCCATTGAGCAGGAATGCGCCCAGAAGAAATGCTCCGGGAAGGACCAGGCGGTGGTCGGCGCCAAAAGACAGCCGCAAAAGGTGGGGCACAATTAGCCCCACAAACCCAATGGTACCCGTCATCGACACCCCTACACCCACCACCAGCGCACTCATAAATAGCACGATGTATTTTACGCGCTGTACGTCCACTCCCATGTGAAAGGCTTCGTTTTCTCCGATTGCCAGGGCATTGAGGTTTCGGAACTGATTGATAATTAGCAGGGCGGGAAACAAGATCAGGATAAAGGCTATTTTTACCTTGTCCCAATTCGCTCCGCCCACATCTCCCAGGCTCCAGAAGGTGAAATTTCGCAGGGAGGCCTCGTCTGCATAGAAAATGGCCAAACCAATTAGTGCGCCCGACAGTGCAGTCAAGGCGACGCCCGCCAATATGAGCAGGGAAATATCCGTTTTTCCTCCCTGATTGGCCATTTTGTAGACCAGCATTACGTTGATCAAGCCGCCAATAAAGGCAACCAAAGGCAGGCTGAAGCTTCCAAATATCCGTCCAAGCCAGGGGAAAGAGGAGCCGAAAACGATAAAAATGACCGCAAACAAGGCACCCCCGCTGCTTACGCCGATGAGTCCGGGCTCTACCAGGGGGTTTCTGAAAAGGCCTTGCAACGCCGCTCCGGATACCCCCAAACCACCACCGACCAGAATGGCCAGCAAGATTCTGGGTAAGCGGATTTGCCACAGCACGTTGGCCTCTTGTTCGGTGAAGGTTCCCGAATCAATGCCCAACTGGCTCAACAAAATGGAAACGGCATGGCCAAAAGGGATGGGAAACGCACCAATGGTGATCGAAAGCAGCCCAAGCAATACAAGTCCGATTCCCAGAACAGCCAGTACGAGGGACTGCTGAGCGGTTTTTGAATAACTCAGGTTTTGAATCATGGTTAGTTGCGGTTTACACTTTTGGCCAGTTCCAATGCTGCTTTGGCTACCCGCGGACCAAATCCGGACAGGTAGAGCCCGTCAAAGGCAAGGATTCCATTTTGGTTGTAGGCGATGGTTTGTTCGACGCCACGGATGTTTTTTACGGCTTCCTTTCCACCAAGCGAGCGCAGGCTTGATTCGAAGAACAGCAGGTATTCCGGATTCATGGACACCAGTGCTTCCGGGGTAAGCGGGATGAAATCGCTAAAGCCCTTACCAACCGATTCGATGGCCGCCATTTGCAGCAAGGACTCGGCGAAGGTGTCCTCTCCGGCTACAAAGACGTTTTCCAGGCCACGGGCCATGACAAAAGCCATTTTCGGTTTTTTTGAAAGACCGGCTGTATAAGCATCCAAGGCTTCTATGTCTTTATCCAGCTGTATGGTAAGTGCCTTTCCTTTTTCAGGAACTTTCAGAAAATTTGCCAATTCCCGAATGATTCGGTAGGTGCCGGAAACGTCGGTGGGTTTGTCAAACTGGTGTATTTCCAATCCAGCCGATTTGAGCTGGGCGACCACGTCTGGATTGAGGTAGCCAGTTTCTATTAAAAGCAGGTCCGGTCCCAGTGCCAAAATACCTTCGGCTTTGATTTGATTGCGGTAGCCGATGGAGGGCAATTGCTGCATGGAGGCGGGGTAGGTGGATGTAATATCCGTGGCGATAATCGTGGATCCAAAACCAAGTTCGTACACGATTTCTGTGATGGTACCTCCCGCAGTGATAATGGATGTTTTGTCGGATTGAAATGCCTGTACATGCGCTGAAAGAAGCAGCGCAATCAGCAGCATGGGTAGCAACAGCGGTTTCTTCATTTATTTAGATCAATTTTAAATACAGGTACAAATATTAATCTATTTGGATTAAATCCAAATTAATTTTAATTGAAAATTTCTATCGGGTAACAGATTTGATTGACAATCAATTAACTCTGAATCCGATAGATTTTAGCAATTGTGAGCGGGAAGGAAAGTAGGGCTGCGTTTGCTTTTGCGGGTGCAGTTTTGAAGTTCTGAAAAGTTTATAGGATTGCATTCACTGGTCCAGATGGCGAGGCTGGCATACGAGCTACGCCCGAAACAGGGGGATTAATAGCATACCTGGTTGCGCGATTGCTAAAGAAAAAAGGTTTTAGAGCACCTACCAATTAGGTCGCTAATCAGACTGGAACCTGTTTGCAGTTGCCTCACTGGAGATAGGATAATTTGAAAAAGCCTTTATGAAAGGTTCGGAACACTACCTGGAGTACTTTCGAAAGATAGCTTGTACAGAAGCATTGAGTAAGGGAGGGTTTTACTGTGACTATTCCGTCAAAAGATCTATTCGGGGAGGCGTGACGGGGGACAGGCTTGAATCCATGATGCGCCAATTTGGAACAGGCATCTCAACCCTCGAAAATGGAAGGTTCGCGAAAAGCGAGGGCTTTTGGATGTTGGTGGAGATTAAGGATTAATCAGGGGAGGACCAAAAAAAAATCCGGTCGCTTAGCCACCGGATTTCTTTGCCTTATAGCCTTCCTGCTTCAGGTACTCCAGGATTTTGTCCCGGTGATCCCCCTGAATCAGGATCTCACCCTCTTTGGTATTTCCGCCTACGCCGCATTTGGTCTTTAACGTCTTTCCCAGCGCTTTCAAATCTTCCTCTTGCCCCACAAAGCCTGTTACCAAGGTTACCTGCTTGCCTCCCCTGGATTTTTTATCCAGTTGGATGCGCAGGTTTTGCTGTTGGGGCGGTAGGGTTTCCTCGGACGACCCCTCTCCGTCCTCGTAAGCAAATGAATCAGAGGTAGAATACACTACCCCATCTCGCTTTTTCCAGTCGTTCTCTTTTTTCCTACCCATAGGTATCCTTTATTTCTTAAACCGCATGGTCCAAACGGGCCGCTTGGCGCTGTTGACCACGTCTTCTGCGATGCTACCGCTTAGCAGATGCATGAAGCCAGTACGCCCATGGGTGGCCATGGCGATGATGTCCGCATCCACCTCATCCGCAAACTCGATGATTCCTTCCTCTTCCGTATCTCCGTTGTAGATGTCAATCTGCACGTTTTCCAGGTCATTTTCTTTAATAAATGCCTTGATTTTTTCCAGCGAGGTTTTTGATTTTTCGAATGAATTGGGTGTATTCACTTTAACAAGTCGGATTTTGGCTCTCAGGAGTTCCTGAAGGTCTTTCAATTCCTTGATTACTTTTTTGCTATCCTCGCCAAAGTCACTCGCAAAAACGATGGTCTTCAATTGATCTGCTTTTACCGGTGCCTTTACGGTGATTACCGGACACTTGGAAAGCCGAACCACCTTTTCTGTATTGGAGCCGATCAGCAACTCTTCCAATCCGCTGGAACCTTTGGAGCCCATGATGACAAGGTCTGCCTTGATTTCGGTGATTTCACTGGATATCCCGGCATAGGGATTGCCATACGATATCGTGGTGCTGAAATCGTAGGATTTTACGGCATGGGCCTCTTCCAGTTCTTTAAATTGCTTCTTACGCTTTTCGACTAAATCTACCATGTAGATCTTGTCGATGAAATTCTCTTCCATATTCACCTCTCCCATGGTATTGAAATGCTGGGTTGTCGGTATTTCGATCACGTGAACCAATTTCAGTTTGCAGGAGGCTTTGGCTGCGATATCTTGTGCCAACTGGAAGGCATTTTCTGCTTCTTCAGAAAAATCAAACGGTACTAGGATGCTTTTCATAGGTGTTTTGCCGAATTAATAGTTTACATGCAGTTAAACTACAAAAATCTACAGAAATTAAATAAGGAATTGGCCAATTGTTTAAAAAATCATCCAGCCCAGGCCAAAAAGCAGCACGCAAAGAAAGGTACCCAATGCCATGACCTTTAAGTAGGGGTCGAGCTTTTCCGGCGTCTCTACCTTGCTTACCGCCCAGCCGGTACGCAGTACCACAGGTGCCGCAAGGATGTATAAAAAAGCCCCATAAGCTTGTTCTACCAATACGTAGGCCAACAGTAAACCCAGGGCGAGGAGTAAAAGCAACCAATGATACCGGGCCGCATCCTGCTTGCCGATCCGTACCGGAATGGACCTTTTACCAGCTTTCTTGTCAGATTCAATATCCCGTATGTTGTTTATATTCAATACGCCGGTACTTAACAGGCCCACCGCGGAAGCAGGTAGCCAAAGGGATGCGTCAAAAGAAAGGGTGTGCAGGTAATAGGTGCCCATGACGCCAACCCATCCAAAGAAGAGGAATACCGCCAGGTCCCCCAGGCCGGCATAGCCATAGGGTCTGCTACCGGAAGTATAGGTAATGGCAGCAAAAATTGCCAGCAATCCCAGGGCAAGGAATAGAAAAAACAAATAGGCAGTTTCCAGCGCCACTGCGAGAAGCGCAAGCCCACTGACCAGTGAGAGCAAGGAAAACAACACCATGGCTTTTTTCATGGAAGACGCACTGATGGCACCGGATTGTACTGCACGCTGCGGACCCTTTCGTTCATCGTGGTCTGCGCCATGTATGCTGTCACCGTAATCATTGGCCAGGTTAGACAGAACCTGGAGGAGTGTCGTGGTGAGCGCAGCCAAGGCAAAAACTGACCACCGAAACGCCCCATCCTGAAAGGCGATGACGGTGCCCATTACGATGCTGGAAAGGGCTAGCGGGAGAGTTCTTAGCCGGAATGCATGAATCCAGGCCTTTCTGGTAGATGTTAGCGACAAAGCAAAAAGTCAAATTTAATGGAACAGGATAGGTACAAAGAAGCCTTTCGCATGGGCGAAAGGCATTCTCTTGTACAAGCACTTATTCGCGTCAAAGCGCGGTTAGGATTTGATCAACTTAATAATCTCCTCGTCCATGGGCTTTACAGAAGAGGGGAAAAATTTAACCAAATCGCCTTTTTCATTAACGAAATACTTACAGAAGTTCCACGATGGCTCGGTGCTGTTCCAACCGTTTAAGTTTTTGTCGGAAAGCCACCGGTACAACGGATGCTTGTCTACGCCTTTCACAGATATCTTTTCAAAGATGGGAAAGGACACCCCGTAATTTTCGGTACAAAATGTTTTGATGTCTTCATTCGTACCCGGCTCCTGACCGCCAAAATTATTTGCCGGAAAGGCCAGGATGGTTAAATCGTCCTTATAGGCCTCGTACAGTTCCTGCAATTCGGCATACTGTGGGGTGTAGCCACACTTGGAGGCAACGTTTACGATCAATAGTTTTTTTCCTTTGTATTGGGAAAAATCCACCGGGTTTCCATCAATGTCATTCAGGATAAATTCATAGAAATCGGCGGGTGCTTTCATAGGGCTGTGCGTTAAGGTTGATTCTAACCGGTTGTCGTCGGTAGAACTACTGGTTTGACTTACGTGGGATACTTGAGCGGCAAGCATCCCAATAACGAGAAGGTAAGTAAAGGTGTTCATAGTTACATTTTTTGGGGTACATCTATTCTCAATAACTTCATGCCGGAGCCAATTGTTTTGGCAACCTCAGCGGATAAGGCCACCCGAAATGCCTGCACTTCAGCTTTGGTCTCGCTAAATATAGGAAGTTCTGCATAAAAGCGGTTGTATTCTTTTGCCAAATCAAATAAATATTGTGCAATTACAGCCGGAGACAGTTCCTCCGCCGCCATTGCTACCTTTTTTTCATAATCAGCCAGCTGTACAATCACTACCCGTTCCGTCGCCTCCAACCCGGTATAGGACCGATACCGATCACAGGAATAGTCCAACTCAATTTGCGCAGCTTTTCGCAGGATCGCTGCAATGCGTGCATGGGTATATTGAATAAACGGACCGGTATTTCCTTGAAATTCAATGGATTCCTGTGGATTAAACAGCATCCGCTTTTTGGGGTCTACTTTTAGCAGAAAATATTTCAAGGCTCCCATACCCAGCATGCGGTACAATTCCTCCGCTTCTTCCTCACTAAACCCTTCAATTTTTCCCAGTTCCTGCGTGTGTTGCCGTGCCGTTTGCACCATTTCCTGAATCAAATCGTCCGCATCCACCACGGTACCCTCCCGGGATTTCATTTTTCCAGAGGGCAGGTCTACCATGCCGTAAGAGAGGTGATAGAGACCCGAACCGTAGGGCCGGCCCAGTTTACGTAAGATGGAAAACAGCACCTCGAAATGGTAATCCTGCTCGTTTCCTACCACATAGACGGATTTTTCGATGCCGTGGTCTTTGTATTTGAGGTCTGCCGTACCCATGTCCTGCGTCATGTAGACGGAAGTTCCATCCGCCCGAAGAACCAGTTTTTCATCCAATCCTTCGCTGCTCAAATCGGCCCATACCGAGCCGTTTTCCTTTTTGAAAAACACGCCTTTTTCAAGTCCCTCCCGCACAATATCCTTTCCGAGCAAGTAGGTGTCGGATTCGTAATAGTATTGATCAAAAGTAACGCCCAGGCTGCGGTACGTTTCTTCAAAACCTTGATACACCCAATTGTTGAGCTTTTTCCATAATTCCACGGTGTGGGGCTCGTTTGCTTCCCACTTTACCAGCATTTCCTGGGCTTCCTTCATCCAGGCGGCTTCCTTTTTGGCCTGCTCTACCGGCATTCCTCCCGCCTGCAACGCTTGCATTTGTTTTTTGTATTCCTTATCGAAAAGCACGTAGTAGTGCCCAACCAGGTGATCTCCCTTCATACCGGAACTTTCCGGACTGGCTCCATTTCCCAATTTTTCGTACGCCACCATGGACTTGCAAATATGAATGCCCCGGTCATTGACCAAATTGGCTTTCACCACCTCGTACCCGTAGGCTTCCAATATAGCCGCAATAGAAAACCCCAGGAAATTGTTCCGCAAATGCCCCAGGTGAAGGGGTTTGTTGGTATTTGGAGAACTAAACTCCACCATGACCTTTTTCCCATTTGGCGGAAAGGTACCGTGGTCCGGAAGCAGGGAAAGCTCTCGGAATCGCTCAAGCCAGTAGGGAGGGGAGAGGCTCAGGTTCAGAAATCCTTTTACCACATTAAAATCCGCCAAGTCGGGCAGGTTTTTCAGCAAATACGTACCAATTTTTTCCCCGCTTGCCTCCGGGGACGCTTTGGTGACTTTCAAATACGGAAACAACACAAAGGTATATTCTCCACTAAACTCTTTTCGGGTAGCTTGCAAGGAAAGGGTTTTTGCATCCAGGTGGTGGTCAAATAGCTCCTGAAAAGCTTGAGCAATGGTTTCTGTGAGTTGCTGTTGTATATCCATAGTGTTCGGTACGCCTTCAATATCATGAGGCGCAAATATAAGGCTTTCCCCTCAAACGGAGTAAGGCCGCCTGGGTTTATCTTTCCGTTTCGCACTACCTATTCAAGGTGAAAAATCCCAAACGTTTTTGTTCCAGAATGAGTTATCTACCAAAATTATCCGTACCGATGCACCGAAATTTATTGCCCCAGGATGGGGAAATGTACGTGTTTGATCATTTTTTTGCGCCAGAGATAGCCGATCGGTACCTCAGGCAGCTAAAGAAAATGCCCGGTTGGAAGCAGGAGCCTATACGGATTTTTGGTAAAGAGGTATTGCAGCCTCGGTTGACTGCTTTTTGTGGCATCAATGACACCGCCTACGCCTATTCCGGCATTCGGATGCATCCCCAACCGATGACCGACGAATTGCTAGCCATATTGGATGAAATAGAGCAGTTTTCGCAACTATCGTTTACACATGTATTGCTCAATTGGTATCGAAACGGATCCGACAGCATGGGCTGGCACCGTGACAACGAGGCTTCACTCGGTAAGGATCCGGCGATCGCTTCGGTAAGTTTTGGTGAACCCAGGAAATTTCAGGTCCGACGCAAAAAAAATCCAAAGGAAAAGTTTTCCCTGATCCTTCCGCACGGCAGTCTGCTACTGATGAAAGGTTCCATGCAGACGCACTGGGAGCATTCCCTTCCGAAAACCAAGGTTTCGACCGGTGATCGGATTAATTTAACGTTTCGAAAGATTTTTTAACCGCTGATCAAAAACATCTCATTTAGGTATATTTGTTTACAGTTTGGGGCGATTGGTTCACACGTTTTTTCCAAGCCACCGGAAATCGCCGGAATATCGGTGGCGCCTGTTTTCAACAAATTCCTCTTTTCCATCGAGATAGACGACTTTTATGTCGTATTAATTACCTGTATAGTTATTTGGCATAACAGTTGAATAAAGATAATTGAAAATAATATATAAAAAGTATTGTTTTCGACCAACTATTAGTTAACACCATAAACCAATGTACGTATGAAAAAGGTCATGTTATCCCTTGCGGCCCTGAGCGTATTCGCCATTGCCGGGATCAATGCCACAACGCTTCCTGGAGAAGCAACTGTCTTGGTACAGGAAACTACGAAAATTGATCCGGAAAGTCTTCCAGAAAAAGTGAAAGAAGCCATCGAAACGGACGATGCTGTCAGTTTACTGACCATTAAAGAGGCGCACCAGAAGATGGAGGAGGGGCAGGTAGTGTACCAGGTTATCTTTGAAAGCAGCAACCCAGGCGAAGAAGTAAAGAAAATGTACGATGCCGCTGGTAAAGAAGTAGCGCAACAGAAGGCGGTAGAACCCATCCGCTAAACCCATTTTTTCATTGACTTAACCAACGTAAAAGCAATGGTCGCTGA
This sequence comes from Cyclobacterium xiamenense, assembly GCF_009467825.1. GTDB lineage: Bacteria > Bacteroidota > Bacteroidia > Cytophagales > Cyclobacteriaceae > Cyclobacterium > Cyclobacterium xiamenense. The sequence goes on from NZ_WIOK01000016.1 coordinate 117,598, forward strand.
CCATTGCTTTTTTGTTAGGCAGGTGAGAATCCGGAAATCGCTACGACGCTGCCATTTTCCATCCGATGGGTTCCAGTGGCAAGTTGCAGGAAAGGGCATTCGGATTCCGTAAAAGCCTCCGGTAAGCTACCCCAGGCATTGTCGCCAGGGTTTTGCTTGCCTGCGTCGTTTTGGCGAAAAAGCACACCGTGCGCAAGAATCCCTTTATCACGGTACCTGTTTGCAAAAAAAGCTGTGAGAATCCGAACGGATTGGAGGTGCTTCTTATGAATTTCTTTTTCAGGCAAGTAGCCCGGCCCTGCAATAAAATGTTGGTTATTAATTATTTTGCCGCCGGTTTTAAAGAAAGGTATTAGCGACTCTGTCAACTCCTGAAAGGAATACATTTTTAGGGAAGATACTTCCTGAAGTTTCTTCCACAACGCAACCGGGACGCCTTCCGCTGGAATGGTAGGGGCCAGGGAGTTGTTGATAAGGAAATCAATTTTTCCAAACTTGCTGTGGACCCGGGAAGCCACCTCCTGACAAAAACCCGGTTGAAGCAGATCACCTGTTACCAGTTCACAGTGTCGATTTTCCTGCTCAACCGCCCGTTTGTTTTTTAAACAATCGGCATTCTTTTCCGACGCACATAGCAATACATCCGCTCCATTTTGGGCGAATTTCCTTGAAAGGACGCCGGCGAATTGGGATTCTCCCCGTGTGATAAGGACTACCCGGTTCTTTAGCCGTTGCTGTGTTTTCATCGGTCGGTTAGGTTGGAGACAAACAAACGTATGCGAATTGTGTACCAAGTTTTAATTTTGGTCCAGCGATCTTGCATGGAAGGGGCAGTGGGAGGAAAACCATGGGTCCCGAATGGAGGGATTGTATCATTAGCAAGGCAACGCGAAAGCAGCAGAAGTATTTATTGATTTCTAAAAATACGGTACTGATCAATAATCTCTTGTCGTCCGATTCCCCGGTGCACCAGCAGCTGGTTCCGGAACCGTAGGGGGTTTTTCGCGTCGAGAAGTATGGGCTCTTTTCCAGGAAAGGCCAGGTTTTGCATGCTGTTTTTGGCCCGTAAAATCCACCCCTGGTAAGCGGGAAGTTCATCCGGTTCGCCCATAATTACGGTACCGGGATCGTTCGGTCCCGCGGCGGTCAGGTTGATCCAAGGCCCGGCGGCTATGGGAAGTTCCTGAGACATTACTTTCCCGTCTTCGTCATAAAAACCGGGAGTATCTCCAAGCCGTATGCGCGGGGAAAAGCCTCCATAGCCCTTTGGATCTTCCGATCCACCCAGTCGAATGCCTTTCATCAAGTGCTTTAATTCAATATCAAAGGCGAGTTTGTAGGCCGATGAAGAAACGCGCTGGTAGGTAACGCTCAACTATTCTTCGATCAGGTTTTTCTTAATGGCTCCGGTCCCCTTCCAAATAATCGTTGCTTCCAGACTGGCGGAACCATTGGGGTTTACCGCTGTTTTTACTTTTTTCACCTCCCAGACAATGTTTTCACAAATCCAGGGGTCTGCCGCCCGCTGCTCGTTTACCCAGAGCTGATGCCAGGTCCAAAATATTCCGCGGTGATGGGGATGGTCTGCCGGAAAATCCTCCGTGATGACCTCTCCATCGGTGTTGTACAGGGGGTGGATGTAGTTGGCGCGTGGATACATGCCATCTTTACTTTTCGTAGCCGTTTGGTAAAAATACCGGGGCTGGCCATCCTCCAACAGCATCCAGCCGTCTGCCTGTTCCTCGAACATCAATTGTTGTCCGATCGACTGAAACGGATTTTGCAGCAAAAAGACAACAAAACAAGCAAATTTGATACGAAGTAAGAGCGGTGTAGGCATTTGTATGGCTTAGGCGTTAAAAATACGGGATTGCCGGGAATTAACCTAGTGGATCTTTAACCACAAAAGCCGAAAAAATGTCTTTTTTCGGCTTTTGTAGTAATAATTCTATGTCCTATTTCCTTGAAATGGCCTTTTTCGCTGCTTTCACGATATTTTCCGCATTCAATCCGTATTTTTCCAACAGGTCCACGGGCTTTCCGGATTCACCGAAGGAATCGTCTACGCCAATGAATTCCTGTGGAACGGGGTGGTTTCGAACCAGCGTCTGAGCGATGCTGTCTCCCAATCCACCGTTAAATTGGTGTTCCTCGGCAGTAACCACACAGCCGGTCTTGGCAACGGATGCCAGGACAGCTTCTGTGTCCAGGGGCTTGATGGTGTGGATATTGATGAGCTCCACGGAGATGCCTTCCTCGCGTAGCATCGCTTCCGCCACTACGGCTTCCCAAACCAGGTGTCCGGTAGCAAATAGGGTGACATCCGATCCTTCGATCATCTTCCAGGCTTTTCCGATTTCGAAGGGCTGGTCTGCAGGCGTAAAGATGGGCCAGCTAGGCCTGCCAAAACGCAGATAAACCGGTCCCTCGTGGTCGGCAATGGCGATAGTCGCTGCCTTGGTCTGGTTGTAATCGCAGGGATTGATCACCGTCATGTTGGGCAACATCTTCATCATGCCCAGGTCTTCCAGGATTTGGTGCGTGGCACCGTCCTCGCCCAGGGTAAGGCCGGCGTGGGAGGCGCATATTTTTACGTTTTTCTCCGAATAGGCGATGGATTGGCGAATCTGATCGTAGACCCGACCGGTGGAGAAATTGGCGAAGGTTCCGGTGTAGGGGATTTTACCCCCGATGGTCAGTCCCGCTGCCATGCCCATCATATTGGCCTCGGAGATGCCCACCTGAAAAAAGCGATCGGGAAATTCCTTCTGAAAGGCGCCCATCTTCAGGGAGCCGATAAGGTCGGCGCAAAGGCCAACCACGTTTTTGTTTTTCTTGCCTACCTCTAGAAAGCCGTCTCCGAAACCGGAGCGGGTATCTTTTTTTTCCGTGTAGGTATATTTGGTATCGAGTGTCTTTTCCATTCTTTTACTGAAATTTATCGTAGCTGTCCGGGATCAATAATCGCCCAGTGTTTCTTCCAATTGTCCCAGGGCATTTTCCAGTTGCTCGTCGTTGGGAGCGACGCCGTGCCATTTGTGGGTTCCCACCATAAAATCCACGCCGTAACCCATGTCGGTATGCAACAGGTTGAGTACCGGTTTTCCACGGCCCAGTAGACCTTTTGCTTTTTCCAGCGAAGCGATGACCTCGGTGATGTCGTTGCCGTTTTCGGTCACGATCACTTCCCAGCCAAAAGCTTCCCACTTGGCTTTCAGGTCGAGTAAGTTCATGACTTCCCGGGTAGGGCCGTCGATTTGCTGTCCGTTTACATCAATGGATGCGATAAGGTTGTCCACGCCGTGGTGGGGAGCACACATGGCGGCTTCCCATATTTGGCCCTCTTGCTGCTCGCCATCCCCCATTAATGCATACACCAATCGCTCATCGCCGTTTAGTTTCTTGGCGAGCGCTGCACCAATGGCTACGGATAGTCCCTGCCCCAATGAGCCGGAGGCCACCCGGATGCCCGGAAGTCCCTCTTCGGTGGCGGGATGCCCCTGCAGACGGCTATTGATTTTTCGAAAGGTTTTTAGCTCCTCCGTGTCAAAATACCCACTTCTGGAAAGCACACTGTACCATACGGGAGAGATATGTCCGTTTGAGAGGAAAAATAAGTCTTCGCCGATCCCGTCGGGATTAAAGGAGTTGGAATGCTTCATTTGGTCAAAATACAGGGCAACAAAAAATTCGGTACAGCCCAGAGAAGCGCCCGGGTGACCCGATTGACAGGCATGCACCATGCGCAAAATGTCTCTTCGTACCTGAGAGCATACGGCTTGCAATTGTTCGGTTGTGTGTTTTTCCATTGATTTGGAATTAGTTAAGTATTTGATTGGTGTGTTCTTTGGTTTTTACTTTTTCGATGACTTCTTCGATAAGGCCTTCTTCGTTGATGACAAAGGTAGTCCGGGCCGTGCCCATGTACTTTCTGCCGTACATGCTTTTTTCTACCCAGGTTCCGTATTTTTCGTGAACGCTTTTGTCTTCGTCAGCAATCAGCGGAAAAGGTAAGCTGTGTTTTTCAATAAATTTTTGATGCGATTTTGCTGAATCCGAACTGATACCCAGTACCACGTAGCCGGCTTTTTGAAGTGCCTCGTAGTTGTCCCGCAAATTGCAGGCCTGGGTGGTGCAGCCGGGTGTATTGTCTTTGGGATAAAAATACAAGACCACCTTTTTGCCTTTAAAATCGGAAAGCTTTATGGGGTTTCCATCCTGGTCTACGGATTCAAAATCCGGAGCTTTTTGGCCTTTTTCTACTGACATGATACCTGTTTTTTTCGGTTGGTTAATTGATTTGACGCCCCAAATATCGGAATAAATTAAATTTTTCCCCTATAAATGGCCTCGTTATTTGCCCGGTCCCGCACTTTTAAAAGCACGTCGCCTTGGAGCACTTTGCCCGCAGGAGGGTCCGATTGTATCAGGGATTGTTTGTGTTCGTACCTCAGTTGAATCCATTCTCCGTCTACCCAGGCATTGAAATCGGCTATTCCCGACAAGTCATCCCGGATGACAAAGCGCAAGCCCCGGCTGTTGACCCGGATGGCCCGGATGCTGGGAGGGAGGGAGTCTCTGGCCAGCACAAAGGTACCAAAATTCCGGGTGGAAAACCGTATTTGATTGCCCTCCCAGTCGCCTCCCTGAAAACTCTTGTAGCCGTTGTCGTGGAGCAGGTACACCTGCGTTTGGGCTTTGTTTCCCCTAAATTCGGGCAAATACAGCTGTACCTGCATGGAATTCCACAGGTACGTATAGGGATCGTTGATGGCCAGGCCGGGAAAGCCATCCTCCTGAAACGGCTGCAGCCTCAGGTAGAGGTCGTCGAAGAGCGTTTCTTTCCCAAACTGCATGCTCACCTGACCGTCGTTGAAGTGAATTTCTTTGCCAGCCGGAATGCGGGCGTTTACCTCCGGAATCAGGGTTTCTGAACACAGGTCCACAGAATCGGGAACTCCCAGCCGCATGTCCCACAGGTAGGTTCGCTTGTTGCTGCCCTCATAGGCATAGGGAATTTCCATGCTGTAGCCGTGTACGTAAAATCTGGCCAGGCTTCCCTGATCGTGCACCGGCGTGTGGATGATCAACTGGTTTTCGCGGTATTCCACGGATTGCCGACCGGAAGTGCGGTTGTACCTGCGAAGCTGGGTGGGGGCTTCCTCACCCAGGAAATTGAGTTCCAATCGGGATTCATTCCGGTAGGCATCCTCCAGGCGGACGGTAATGGATTTGACCTCTCCGGCAAGGGCCGAAATGGCTCCGCTGAAAGCAGAATCCGGTTCGTAAAAGGTAAATTTATTGGCCGGCAACTTGTACAGGCGGGTGTAGCGGTTGCGGTAGGTATGCAACAGGATGTGGCGTCCCAGACGAAAATCGACTTTATTGACTTCGGATCGAAAAATTGGCTGCGCACCGTCGAGAATTTCGTATATGGGAAAGCCGTTTCGGTTGTACATTTCATCCAGCTGGTCGTAGGCCCAGAGTTCGATGCCGACCTTCCCTGAAATGCGGATGGTTTCTGCCACACGGAAGGCGCCATTGCGGTAGGTGAGGTAGAACTCTTGCCGCTCAAATAGGCCATTTACCCGGCTATCGGCATCCAGGGGGCTGATGGCCACCCGCCGTACGATGGGGGAGGTGCTGTCTTTGATTTCAGAAAAACCGACGTGCAAGGGGTCAATGGCCCGGTCCAGGGAGTCCCGGATTTCAAAATGTAGGTGGGGACCGCCCGAACTCCCCGTGTTTCCGGAATAGGCGATCACGTCGCCCCGCCTGACCGAAAGTTCGCCGGGTTCCGGAAAATACTCCCACTCGTTTTGTTGGGCCTCGTAGATTTTGGCTTTCATGGCACTTGCCAGCGGTTCCTCCAGATCCCGCAAGTGGGCGTACACGGTCGAGGTACCGTTGGGGTGTTTGAGGTAGACCACGTTGCCGTAGCCAAAGGAGGAAATCTTCATGCGGGATACGTAGCCGTCCGCGGCCGCATATACTGGGAGGCCCTGCCTTCCCTCGGTTTTGATATCCAGTCCGGTATGGAAGTGATTGGGGCGGATTTCACTCATGTTTCCCGCCAGGAAATTTCGCTGCCCCGGCTTGATCGGGAAGAGGTAGTCATTCGTTGCCGTCTGCGAAAGGAGGGCAAATGCGGTAAGAAGGAGTACGGGTAGGGTGCGGGATTTATTTAACTTCAACTTCCAGTAATTTTTCTTGCTCCACATAGGCCTCCAACCGATCCCCAACTGCTACTTTTCCTACACCGGCCGGGGTACCGGTGAAGATGAGGTCTCCCGTTTTTAGGGTAAAAAACTGCGATACGTAGGATAAAATCACATCAAAGGGAAAAATCAGCAGGGAGGTATTCCCCGTTTGGCGGCGTTCTCCATTTATATCCAGGTGAAAATTGATATTGGTTACATCCGGAAAGTCCGAGGCCGGGCGGAAGGCCCCAACGGGCGCGGAGCCATTGAAGGCCTTGGCGATTTCCCAGGGAAGTCCTTTTTCCTTGCATTTCTGCTGCAAGTCCCGGGCGGTAAAATCGATGCCTATGCCGATTTCGTCATAATAGGTATGGGCAAATTTTCGGTCGATGTACTTGCCTTCCTTTTTTATTTTCAGCACCAATTCCACTTCGTGGTGGATGTCCTGGGAAAAGTCCGGATGGTAGAACGGGGCGTTGTTTTTAAGCAAGGCGGTATCCGGTTTCATAAAAACTACCGGTTCGGACGGTTTTTCGTTCTGCAATTCTTCGATATGGGCGGCATAATTGCGGCCGATGGCGATTATTTTCATAGGTAACGGCGTGTACGAGTTGCAAATAAACGCATATTCGGAGGATTTCAAAAGCCAGATTACGTGATTGGTTCCTTTTGCCAAAAAAGGCAGGGGGATAGGCTGCTGGCTTAAAATTGGTTAGCCGGAAGGGCCCAAAAAAATGCGGATTTTTCGAGAATTGATTTTGTTAAATTGGGGAATATTGGTTTATATTTGCGTCACTATTCACTGAAAGGTTGAATGGTTCACGTAAGTTCCAAGCCAAATAGAGAGTTGGGTGAGTGGCTTAAACCAGCAGTTTGCTAAACTGTCGTACGTCTAATAGCGTACCGGGGGTTCGAATCCCCCACTCTCTACGAAAGACCCTGTACAAAGCAAAGACGATGCGTTGTACAGGTTTTTTTTTGTGAAAGGGGCCGTTTTGATGAATTCGATGAGCTGTGATCAGCTTTTAATGCGATAACTTGCGAAGGCTGAGTGGCTGAAACCATTTATTTGACCCACCAAAACACGATCTTGTTGGAGAAACTGCTAACAACCTAATTTTGACCTTTTTTTGCGTACCTGGAACATGCCGTTCAACATACATCCCATAAACGGGTCGGTTAGTTTTCGGCAAACGGTCGTAGCGTACACCAGTAATACGGATGTTCTCCAATACCGATGGACGCTGCCAGAAAGATGTGGACGATTATGGGACTGCATGCAAGCTAATTTCCGGAACATTCTGTTCGGTCAACGGCGCAATTCCGGAGTATTTGGTTTAAATTTACAATCTTTCTGATATCCGGTCCCATGATAAAATTTATTCAAACGACTGCTTTACTACTGTTTCTGGCCCTGACTTCCTACGCAGAAGCCCAAACCTTTCGTATTTTCGAGAAACCAATCCTTTTTAACGAGGAACGACAACAACTATCGTTGGAATACCTGGAGAAAAGGCACGGTATCCTTCAGGAAACCGCCACGATCGAGCCCAAAATGGTGGTTGTCCATTGGACAGCCGTCTATTCGTTGGAGGCAACCTTTGATGTTTTTAATCCGGTGCAACTCGCTGGCAGGCCGGAGCTTACCTCCGCAAGCCGGCTGAATGTTTCTGCGCATTTCCTGGTAGATCGGGACGGGACAATTTTTAGACTGCTTCCGGATACTACCTTTGCCAGGCATACCATTGGACTGAATTACATGGCCATTGGTATCGAAAACATCGGCGGTCCGGCTGCACCTTTGACGAGGGCCCAGGTCAAGGCAAACGCTGAATTAATCCGTTACCTGCGTAAAAAACACGATATCGAATTCCTCATCGGCCATCATGAGTACGATGCGTTCCAGGGAAGCCCTCTTTGGAAAGAATCTGACCCAAACTACATCACCCAAAAACAAGATCCCGGTGACAGGTTCATGAAACGCCTACGGAAAGAACTGTCCGATCTTTCCTTTAAGAGCAGGCCTGAACGGTAATTTTCCAATTGGTACACAAAAAGGTGGATAGTAGAAGAGTCACTTTTTTATAAATTCTGATTGGAAATGGCTTTTCGTTTCGTATATTCAATTGCTAATTTATCATTCATTCGCTGGTCCTTAGGTTTACACCTCAGGTTCTTATGAAACAGAATCGGTTATTTCACCCAACGAGTGGCCCTGCTTCATTTAGGGGGCTGATTTCAAAGAAGTTTCGATCCGCATTCGTTCAAAACCCAGTTCTCACGACCTGGGTGACGGGTTTTTTCCGACTAAATATCTTCTACACCGGCATCTTTTTTTCCCTTCTTGCGCTGATTTTTGCTTGCCAACCAACGGAAGCGCCTGACCCTGACGTAGACGAGGAGGAACCTATTGAGGAAGAGGTTCCGGCAAATAATCTCTCGACCGGTTTTTTGGTCACCGGTGACATGAGGGATAACAAACTTCCAATCAATGGAGTAGCCACCTTCCGGCTCAATGTAGTGGGTCATGAAGGCGACCTGGACGAGCTGCAATACCGATGGACATTGACCGAGGAACGGGCACGGATGCAGGATGCCGGTACAGGCCTAACCAACCCTACGGTAGCGGGTAGGGTAATGAACTGTGTAGGTATGAGGGAAGGCGAAGAAACGATCACGGTAGAAATACTGGACGCCGAGGGCAAGGTGCTTGCAGAAAGGTCTGCTGATTTTGATATCGCTGGTTTCATCGATCCTGATTTGGCCCGGGGTTGCTTCGACCAGCCCAAAATCATTTACCATTACGAGATAGCTACCTACGTGATGAACTTTGACGGCAGTGGCCGGGAGAGCATCTACAACAGTGGCAACCTCCCGGCTGTCGACATCTCGCCGAATGGGGAGTGGATCGCCTATCAGAAAGACTTTGATCGGATTAATGGAGATTCTGTAAATTATACGGGCATGGTTCTTAGACGCTGTAGCTCAATCGAAGAGATCCTGATCCCATCCGATGGTACGCGGTGGCCCGGGCAAACCTGGCAAACCCTTTATGATACCGGTAGGCCTCGTTTTTCCAAGGACAGCAAGACCGTTTACTTCATGCGGTTCAACCCTGCGCAGGGTTATGATACTAGCAAACCCGGTGTCGTTGGCGTTGGAAATGAGTACAAATACCGAGACCTGGCCGCCTACGACATCGAATCCGGAACCTGGCGCTACCTTACGGAGCACTGGAAGGAAGAATCACAGGTCATTGACTTTGTGGTGTCCCCGGCAACAGGTGAGATCATTTACTCTTATGCTAAAACCGGTGAGTTTGAGAGGCTTCGATTCCTAAACCCAGAGACGGGCGCTGCTCGTGATTTCATCGACATGAGCGCTCAGGGTATCTTTGTCGATCAGCCGGCCATTTCACCGGATGGCAAGGACCTTATTTTCATAAGCGGTACCCAGACTACAGCAGGTATCTACCGTCTCGAACTTGTCGACGGCGCCCAACCGATGGAGCTATACCGGTTCGACCCGCAATATACCGGCTTCGGGTATCCGCACTATTATGCGGGTGGCACCCGCATCATGATGAATGGCTATCAGGATCAGGACAACAGTAACCTCTGGAGTATCGACGCCAACGGCAACGATCTGCAGATGGTCACCGATACACCGGGAGACGAGCTCATGATAGGTGTATTGCATTGAGTAGGTAACCGATCAATTTTTGGAACAGGAGTAGCAGGTGTATCCGCCTTGGGAATACCGGGCAAAAGAAGCACGGGAGAAAAAAAGAGTACCTACCCAATGCCGCCACTTCGGGAGCTCGGGTTGGCCGTATGCCGCAATAACTAACAAAAACCATAGGCATGGAAATGATTTGGGTACATGAACCCGAAATCCATCCCCAACGCGCAGGATTTCCTTCCTATTTAGTTCATTGACACTTGATTCTTATACCAGAAAAACCGCGCTTTTCACCGGTCTACCCGGTGGCAACCCGGATGTAGGTACCTATCCTCTCTGCCGGTATCCCGTACGAGTCCAGCCGAGATGTGAATGAGGCCTAACATACAGTAAATCTTTATTCGGCGCAGGGCTTGCCGGGGACCAGGCTTGATCGGTCCACACCTCATCAAGCAGCTAGTAGTACAAAATCGAACGGTAAAAAACATTGGAAAGCGCTATTGAAAAATATCAGAAATACCGGCATTGGTTTAAAACCTGCGATTCGGCAATACAAGAGAATTATATAGCGATGGAAAAAATGGATAACGGAAAATGGGCGATAATGGAGAAGGTCTTTCATGAAGATGAGGAAAAGCTCACGGATTTAGCTACTTTTATACTCCGGTTGTCGGAAAGCCCTGTCGGTATCAAGCAATGCAATCAGGAATTGGAAGACGCTAAAGTCGGGATGGACAGGGGAGCGCGCTACCTCCAGGAAGATATAGAGGGAATGGGTTATAAATGGTAACGCTTGGTCTTGTAGAAAATCGTCCTTAACCGTTGCCTACCATTTCCTGGTTCATAAACGCTTCGATTTCATTTCAATTAGCCAGTAAAAAATAAAAGAAAATTACCTATGGATACCATCAGCACTCTTCCCTCGCAGGAGAGACGGGTCATCGTCGTTACGGGGGCCAACGCAGGTCTTGGCTACGAGACCACCTTGGCATTGGCCAAAAAAGGGGCTCGGGTAGTTATGGCCTGCCGCAGCAGTTCCAAAGCCCGCACCGCCAGGGAAGCCCTTCTCAAGGAAGCGCCCAATGCCGAGCTGGATATTCTGGAGCTCGACTTGAGCAGCCTGCAGTCGGTCAGAAACATGGCTGCCAAATTTCAGGCAGCCTACGACCGCTTGGATGTATTGATCAACAATGCGGGGGTGATGATGCCTCCCTACACCCGGACGGAAGACGGTTTCGAATTGCAGTTTATGTCCAATTACCTGGGTCACTTTTTGTTGACCGGGCTTTTGCTGCCCAGTATTCTGAAAACACCCGCATCGAGAATCGTCTCCCTGAGCTCGATCATCCACAAACGCGGGCAAATCAATTTTGAGGACCTCCAAAGCGAAAAAAGCTATTCGGCACAAAACGCGTATGCCCAATCAAAATTGGCTTGTTTGCTGTATGCGTACGAATTGCAGCGGAGACTGGAAAAGGCCGGACATACGGACACCCTTTCCACCGCAGCCCATCCAGGAATAGCCACGACGGAGTTGGGCAGGCATATGCCTCGCTTCCTCTTTGCCCTTTTGACCAACACCATCGGTCCATTTATTGCGCATAGCTCCCGCGAAGGAGCCAAGCCCAGTCTTCTGGCCGCAATAGGTGAGGCAACCGGGGGAGACTATTTCGGGCCGACAGGATTTCGGGAACTCAAGGGAAAACCAGGTAAAGCCAACAGCTCGGATTTGTCAAAAGACGCGGCCCTGGCCAAACGCCTGTGGGAGGTGTCGGAGGAGTTGGTTGGCCTTTCGTACCCGTAAGAGTATTCCCGATGGATAGTCCGATCACAGGTAGGCCGAATTGCTTTCGTACGCCCGGTCATGATTGAAGGGAATGGGGTAGGGCACGGGCTCCTTCTTTGGTTGCGGTGATTGGCGCTCGATAAAGAAACGCAGGGCAGTAGTGGCCAATTCCTAGTTTGCCTCTTTACCCAAACGAGTCCCTGACCTTTTCTTTTCGGCATCCGTCAAAGGCTTGGCTTTATCCAGGGGATTCGGGTAAATTTGCCCAGAAATCAGCCGTCAATTGAAAAAAAATCCAATACGACCCCGCCAAAACGATACGCAATGGAAAAGCGATTTGACTTAATCGTCGTTGGAGCAGGCATCCTGGGTACCTTTCATGCCTACCATGCCCTGGAAATGGGCTTGCGGGTGGCCCTGCTGGAAAAGGACAGTTTACCGATGGGAGCTACGGTGCGCAATTTTGGACAAGTGATTCCCTCCGGTCTCGCAGGTAAATGGTTTGACTTTGGTTGCAGCAGCCTGGAGGGGTACCGCAAACTCAAACAAACCGCCGGTATTCCCCTACAGGAAAATGGTTCGGCCTACCTGGCTTCCGATGCCGAAGAAGTGCAGCTCCTGCACGAGCTAAAGGCCCATTACGATACAAAAGGATACCCCTGTTCCCTTTTGTCCGGCAGAAATCTACAACAAAAGTATCCGGCCATTCGAGGCAGCTATGCTCGGGAGGCCTTGCATTTTCCGCAAGAGCTTAGCCTGGAACCAGAAAGTCTGTTGAGCCGGCTACATACCTACATGAAAAGTCGTTTTCCGGGCTTGTGCTTGCAGTACCGGTCTCCGGTTACTGCTTGTACCGACACCAACGATGGGGCAGCAGCATACGTGCATGGGTCAAAGTGGTCGGCGGATAAAGTCGTTATCTGCAACGGAGCAGAAGTTCATCTCCTTTTCCCGGAACGATTTGCCGCCCCGGGGCGGCAGGTGTGCAAGCTACAAATGATGCGTACGCGTCCGCTTGGCACGATAGGTTTAACGGGAAACATGCTAACGGGCCTGTCCATACGCAGGTACGAAAGTTTTTCCCACTATTGTCCTTCCTACCGACGGCTTCGCCCGGTCGAACGGTACCGCGCCTTGCAGGAGCATGGGATACATATCCTATTCAACCAGGCACCGGACGGGAGTCTGCTGATTGGCGATTCCCACCGGTATGCGCATCCGAAGGAAATCGATACCTTGGGTTACGGTATTGACCTGGAGATAAACGAACGTATCCTGCAAGAGGCCGGCCGTATCGTCGAATTGGACTTGCGGCACATGGCATCTACCTGGGCCGGCTATTACTACCTATCCGAAAAAGCTGCAATCGTCGAAGAAGCCGTATCAGAAGATATCCACATCCGCACAGGCCTGGGAGGCAAGGGCATGACCACGGGGATCGGCTATGCCCTTGCAAGTTTGCAGGACATCATGGGTTAAAACGGTAGGAAAAAGCGGTATTGCTTACTGCAGGAAATCGAGGCTGGCTTGTACAGGCCTAAAAATCAAGTCACCAATTTTACCAACTGTTTTAACCGTTTTTCGGTAAAACTCCGTAACAGTCGGTTTCGTGTTCCTTCGTCCGGACTATTTTTCAGCAAGGAAGCATACAGCAATTCGCAGGATTGGTCCGTGTTGTTATGTGAGGCACCGGAATAAGCCAGCCACTTCTGCTAAAATTACCTAGAGCGAATCAGCTTAGGTAGTATTTCGATGGTAGGGATCCATGGTCGCTTTTTTTCGCTTACAAAAATAATCCCGCGCCAGAACACCTGACGCGGGAAGAATTTTTGTTTTTACAGGAGGTGCCTGTCATCGGTTATTTTTTCGCTAACAACACTTCTGCATGCACGGCTACTTCGCTCCAGGTTTTGCTGATGCCATCGGCACCCGTATGCAAGGCTTCACAGGCTTTGTTGATGGATGCGACAGCTCCCAGGGCATCCCAATTGGCCAGTTCCATGACTCCGTCAAACACAAACTTGCTGTCGTTTTCCACGGTGTAGGTCAGGGGGATGCTTTCTGTTTTCCCATTTAAGGTAACGTCGATCGCGGCCTGTTTATCGGGACCCACCTTGAATACCCCGGAGATCAGTTCGGTATTGTCCAGGAACCCGAAGAAAAACTCCAGGATTTTCGGGTCTCGGGTGCCGGTAGGATCGTTTGTAAACAGGCTGCTTACCGGAATACTGAATTCAGTTCCGTCCATGGCCTCCAGAGCCGTATCTCCCGAACCCAAATCAGCGATGGAAATGGCGGTAAATTGTCCACCAACGGGTACTTTATCGGTCGTCTTATAGGCAACAAAGCTTACTTTTGTTGAGTCCTGCACCAGGCTATAGCTTGCATCGCTAGCCTGGGTCTCTTGTTCGGCTACTTTTGTAGCATTGTTGCAACTAAAAGCGGCAAGCAGTAAAAGGCTGCCTGCAATGAGGGATTGTTTTTTCATGGGTATAGCGTATCTAGTAAACGTATAAATGGATGATCAAATAAAAAAGCCCACCAAGGGTACCGGGTTGGTTCCAGTGATGCGCAACCAACCGGTACGGGTAAGTAAAACGACATGGCCATATGGCTCGGCCATGCGGATATGGAAAGTTCTTTCCCGCTTAGCGTTTGGACTTTCGACCTCTTTTTTTACCGGCGTAAAGCAATTCCAGCAGGCGAATCATTTGCTCTGCCTCGGATTTGGTGATTCCCATGTCTTTCAAGTCCTCCATCGCTGTCTCCCGGAGGTTGATAAGCTCGATGGTTTTTCCCGATTTTTTGGCCGCATAGGCAGCTTCAATGGAAGAATAAATGTTTCCTTCGGTGTCGCAATGCACAATAACCTCCTCGGATTTCAACAAATCAGCGTAGGTGGCGACGAATTCTTGTATTTCAGTCATAACAAAATTTTTCAAGTAAACGCCTAAAATACGCTTTGCAGGAATTATATTCAAACAATCAATGAAAAATCAAGCTCCGGACGCTATAAAACCTGCCTGTAACGGTTGTACAGATTCCAAGGGTTACCAAACCATCAGCCATCGGCAACAAATGATTTACATACGTACCTGCCTCCTGCTCACATTGTCGCTGTTCCTAAGTGGCGGTTTTTCGCTGGCACAACAAGTACCACTTTTGCGTGGGCGGATTTTGGCAAAAAGCCATTGTGGGAGCTGCCATGCCTATCCCTCCCCATCCCTTTTGCCGAAAGAGGTGTGGAAAACACAGGTTTTGCCCCAGATGGCCGCCCTCATGGGTGACCCGTCTGCACAGAAGAAGTTGGGGGTTTGGGAAGACCGAACGGATGAGGAGATTGCCATACGCAAAAAGTTAGGGGTGTACCCTGCAAGCAGCCTGCTATCCCCTGAAGATTTCCAGGCGATCGTGGATTTTTACGTTACCGAAGCACCAACCACCTTACCCCCGCAGGCTCCCAAAGTAGCGCCGGCGCCATTGGCGGGCTTTTCTGCGAAGAAGCTGTTTATTGAGGGCATAGAAGGCCCGAAAACCAGTCTGGTAGCCATTAACGAGGAACGAGGCGAACTCCTGCTTTCGGATGCGGGTACCGGTCAGCTGTATGCAGTAGCGCGAAACAACGAACTCTTTACCCTTCCTCCCATCAGCAGCCCTGCCGTACATTTCCTCCGAAAAGCCCCACATGTCTACCAGTTCCTTACCATCGGTTCCATTGCACCCAGTGATCTTTCCCAGGGAGCAGTCTACGAAATGGATATCCCCGCCAATAGGTGGAAAGGAGTTCTGGCCCAGCTGCCCCGACCCGTGTATGGTGTTTGGGCGGACCTTACCCAGGACAAGGAACCCGACTTATTGCTATGCAATTACGGGCACAATGGCGGCAACTTGTCGGTATACATGGACGGAGATTTTTCTGTAAAGCCGATTCATCTGGGCGGGGCCGGGGCACGAAAGGTCGAAATCCGCGACCTCAATCGGGATGGAAAACCGGATATCGTGGCGCTGTTTTGCCAGGGAAACGAGCGCCTATCCGTTTTCTACAATCAGGGAAATGGTCAATTTGCACCCGAAAAAATCTTGCTGCAGTTTTCTCCCGTCATGGGTAGCAGCTACTTCGAACTACAAGACCTGAATGGGGACGGGGAGTTGGACCTGCTGATCAGCAACGGGGATAATTGGGATTATTCCGCCGTATCAAAACCGTACCATGGTTTTCGAATCTATGAAAATACGGGTGGGGGAGCATTTAAGGAAGCCTGGTTTTACCCGCAGTACGGCGCAGCGAAAGCCATGGCGGTTGACTACGACGGAGATGGAGACCTGGACCTGGCCACCATTGCTTTCTACGACGAGCTTGAGCAGCCCGAGCACCAATTTCTTTTGTTTGAAAACAAAGGGAACTTGCAGTTTGCACCCAAGTACCTGCCCGAGGCGGCCCAGGGTAAATGGTTGACCATGGATGTCGGAGATTTGGACGGAGATGGTGACGACGATATCGTATTGGGTGCCTATGCCCATAACCTACTCGAATATTCGAATCTCTTGCTTCGGGGAATTGAGGAGATTCCTACGGCATTGATTCTGGAAAACGGCCGGTTTTGAGAAAACTATAGCGCCTTTATTCCACCCGGCTGCCTTATTGGGTTTTAGGCAGTATCCGCGGCTTTTTTACGGACGAAGGCCGGTTAGAGCCTGGAATGGCTGTCGAAAATAGGACTGCAGTATCGCTTCCGTGTTCCAACGCTAACTTTTTTCAACCAATTGCGTGTTTCGATACATCCGGGATTCGTACACCTTGCGGGCAACCCAATTACGCACTGGTAAATTCAATCGATCTCCCAGGTAATTTCGACGTTCTGCCGGCCCCATGCTCTTGCCTGCTTTACGTTTTTACCCATGTAGATGTCGATTTTCTTTTTCCAGCGTTTATTCATTTTGTCCAATACCCGGTAGGTTCCAGGAAGTCCCGAAATCTGCAATTCCGAACCGTGTTCGATCCCTTCTTCTTGCAGTAGATCACGGGATACAGCAACCGCTTTCATTCCCGGTTTGAGTTGGTCTCCCCAGGCGGCTGTCACGGCGTCTCCTTTTTTGGTCTGACTTTCCACAGAGTTGTAGGCCGTAGCGGTCACTTCCAGCGTTTTGGTTTCGGTACACGAAATCGTTAAAGGTAACAGGAAAGAAAGGAAAAGGAAAAGGAAAAGGAGGGGTAATTTCATCAGTCGTTTGGTTTAGCGTGAAGCTTTTTAGGAAACCTACAGGTGAATTGAGGCGATTTGAAACGAGAAGCGTGTGTAAATTCTTTGTTTACCTTGGTTGCTCGCTGAAAGGGCAGAAACCTAAACCATTAACGTAACACAAACATGGAAAAAATCGTTTCCCGCGCACCTGCCTTTCGGTATGTCGGACCGGAGAGCCTGTTGACCATTCTGTGGAAGTTGGCCGAAAAATCCAGTATGGAAATCACCGACGATTTTTTGAATTCCCTGGCTGAAGGAAAGCGAAAGGACCAGGCGTTGCGGGAGGCCAAGCTTCGGGACCTTGCTGGCGCTAGCGTCAGGGCACTTACTCCCGATTACTGGGCTGGATTGGTGTTGATTGGCGATCTCGAACCCATTGCTGGTCTCCATCGGAGCAATCGCTGGCAATGGTGGCTGGCAGGGATCGTTGCTTTGCTGCTTGTTGCGCTAGTACTAAGTAGAAAGAAGTTACGTCAACAGCGCGGATAAGCCCTAAAGTCAAGACACATGTTGCTACACAAATTGACGGATCGAACAAGGAGCGGTCCGTTCTCGAGTGCTTCGGTAGGTACCTAGACAGCCGAAATACCGCTTCGAGCCCTTGCGAAGTGCAGAAGGAGATCCCTTCCAACCATGCGGCCAATAAGACCTTACCAAGTAAGGCAGGACCAACCCCTAACAAAGCGGGAGTATAATCCATTGGTTGAGAAAAGCGGATAATAAACCTCGCCCAACTTGAATCAAAAAACACGGGTAAATACCCTAATTTTTTAAAACCAAATCGGGCATTCTTGGTTCTAACTACGGGGCGCAATGGTTGAAAAACGGGAATGGATAAATGCTTGATTGAAAAGAAACCGGTATGCCCCATTGTTTCATACGTTTTGACAACAAAATAGTAGTAACCGAATGAAGAAATTAACCGCACCAGTATCCAGACGTTCGTTTTTAGCACAGGGTAGCCGTGCCACCCTCGCTTTTGGTATCGGAAGCAGCCTGATAGGAACAGCGTTTTTACACGCATGTGGGAGCGACCGCAGCGCCGAAGGTGGCAGCAGCAGTTTGAGTACCGGATACGAGCAAACGCCACTTGCCTACGTATTTGACGCCCTGGAACCGCACATCGATGCGAATACGATGGAAATCCACTACAGCAAGCACGCAGCGGGGTATGCGAAAAACCTTCGGGATGCTGTGGCGGAAGAAAACGTGGATACAAACCAACCCCTCGAGGAGATTTTGATGAACGTTTCAAACTATTCTACCAAAATGCGTAACAATGGGGGAGGGCACTACAACCACGAATTGTTTTGGAAGCTTATGCGCCCCGATGCACCAGACAGCCCTGAAGGAAAACTAGCGGAGGCGATTGACGCCACGTTCGGCGATTTCTAAGCGTTCAAAACTCAGTTCGAAACTGCGGCAGCCACCCGATTTGGCTCCGGCTGGGCCTGGTTGGTAGTGGATAAAAACCAACAATTGGCCGTCGGCTCTACGCCCAATCAGGACAATCCTCTAATGAACCTGTCTGATTTTCAAGGGATTCCCTTGCTGGGAATTGATGTATGGGAACATGCCTATTACCTGAACTACCAAAACCGACGGGGGGATTACGTAACTGCCTTTTGGAACCTGGTGGATTGGGAGCAGGTGGGCAGTCGGTACGAAAGCCTGGTCTAGTCGCTTTTTCTCCATTAAGCAATCGAGTCGTACATTCGAGGGTTTTTTCCTTGTTGTATCCGCTGCTGGGGTTTGTGATTGGCACGTTACGCAGCATTTACAAGCGAATGCGTTGAATTCTTCGTCGCTTTTGCAACCATTTGCCTCGATGGGTGTTGGGTATCCATGGAGAAGTACGCAACCGTCGATGAGTCGGCTTTCCCTCTGGTGCGCATCACCTTTACGGGGAGTAAAAGCAGTGACAGCAATTTCCAGGACTATCTGGAGGAAACCAAGAATTGCTACCGGCACAAAAAAAAACTTGTCCTGATCTTCGATGCCAGCAGGGCGAGCATTCCTTCCTTTGCGCACCAGAAAATGCAGGGAGACTGGCTTCGGGAGAACAAGCAATTGATGGAAGACTATTGCCTGGGTACGGCCTATGTCATTCCCAGCGCAGCCATCCGGACCCTGCTAAAAATGATTTTTTCTTTTCAACGGCAGCCGATTCCCTACCAGGTCTTCGAGACCAATGCCGAAGCGGAAGCATGGGTTAAGGAGGTTTTGGCGTATAACAGTCGATGAGGTTTTTTAATCAGGTCTTTTACTATATCTTTTTTCAACTTCGCCTGCATTGAATGAAGGGCAGCTACATTTTTTGATCCCATTCTCGCTTTATAGTGTTCAAGTTTTTTTAAACCATATAAGGCATATAAGGTCATTTAAGGGGTTTACATCGGTTGAATTGATGGTTTCCATTTTTTCGAGATCTTAAGGCTTCAAAAAAGAATCATGCCCCATTAAATTTTTGCTTATATGCCTATCAGCGCCGTAAAAATTTCGTTTTTTAACCACATAGGGCACATGAGCGCACATAGGGCTCTTCTTAACTATGGGTTCTGCACCATATGATTTTGAAACCAAAGGAGACTATGTAATCTGCCAGGGGCTCTTTCTCTATGCCCTTATATGGTTCCACTTATTTTCAA